>NZ_JAPNLM010000025.1 GCF_026627255.1 Streptomyces antarcticus
CCCCTGGACCAACCCGAGGCCCAGGAGACCCCGGCCTCGGGCCAGCCAACACCGACCAGGCGACTACGACCGACCCCGCCAGCCCCGACCACCCACCCGCTTGCCCGTTACCGACCCACGCTCCTAGGTACGGCGTCAGCGTCACGCTGACAGTTCGCGGTCCAGCCTTTCGTTTGGTTTGTCCGCCTTTCCGCTCACGTTAGCGCTGGTGGTGGCCAGTGTCCTGGTGTCGGCAACATCGGGCACGAAGGGGCGGCCATGGGGACTGGTGCAGGCGACGCGGATGCGACAGATTGCCGGACAGTCCGGGTCACGTATCGGCGGGCCAACGAACGACTGGTCGAGGCTGAGCTCGACCGGGTTCCGGTGGACGAAGTCGCCGGCGGACTTCCGGTACGCGAGTTCCGTTGGTACCGGGGCCAGAAGCACTATTCGGGCTGGTACCACGCCTCGACAACAGGTCGGATGGTGGCGTACGAGAGCCGGTTGGAGCTCGCCCGAATCCTGATCGCCGACTTCGCCGGTGACATCGTGGAGATCGCGGCCCAGCCCTTCCAACTGGTCGGCTCGGACGGTACCCGCATCCGCCGCCATGTTCCCGATCTGTTCCTTGTCCACGCCGGCGGTCTGGTGACCGTCGTGGACGTCAAATCCCCCTCACGCATGAAGGATCCCAAGGTGATCGCACAGTTCGACTGGACACGCCAGGTGTGTTCGCGCCGCGGCTGGGTCTATGAGACCTGGTCGGGGGCCGAGCCTGCTGTCGTGGAGAACGTGCGCTTCCTGGCCGGCTACCGGCGCCGCAATCTGGTGGAAACCTCGCTCATTGCACGCGTGCTGGACGCCGCGGTGGACCAGCCGACGATCGGCGGCGTCGAGGCCGCCCTGGCCGGACACCACTCGTGCGAGATCGTCCGTCCGGTCGTCCTGCACCTGGTCTGGTCCGGCCAGCTCGTCACCGACCTGTGTGCTCCGCTGAACCGTGCGAGCCGCATCCGGGTGGCGGCATGAGTGCGTACGCGATGACCCTGTTTCCAGGGGCCCGGCTCTTCTTCAGCGGTGACGCCGTCGAGGTCGTGGACGTCGAGGGTCTGCACACGACGGTCCGCAACGAGCGGACGGGCGAGTACAGGTCCGTTCCGCTCGGACGGCTGGCAGCCGGAGCCCGGTCGATCGGTGTTCCCGCGCCGACCGGCTCAAACGGGGTTGGCCTGCTGCTGGCGGGCTTGTCGGCAGACCAGCGTCAGAGGCTGGAGGAACGGGCGGGGCACGTCCGGGAGGTGCTCAGCGGCTACCGGTCCGGGCATGTCGGCAGTGCTTTGCCGAGCGAGCCCAGGCCCGCTTACGATCCCGATCTTCCGCTGAAGGACCGAACTGCGGCCAAGGCCGCTGAGCTGGGTGTTTCGGCTCGCACGATTGAGCGGTGGCTGACCGCCTACCGGGAAAGTGGTGAGGCCGGCCTCGTCGATGCCCGCACGGGGAGGATCTCCAACGTCGATCCCCGCTGGGAGGAGGCGGTGCGCCGGGTGATGGCGGAGTCGGTGACCGGCTCGACCCCCACACGGTCGGCTCTACTGCTGTGGGCCGAGGAACGGCTGACCAGCGAGTACGGCAAGGGGACGGTTCCGATCCCGTCCCGGAGCACGGCCTACGCCCGGCTCGCCTGGCTGGCCAAGGGCACGAACGCGGTGTCCGGCAGCGCCAAGGCCCGCCGCTCGATCGCGGAGAGGCCGCAGGGCACTTACGGACGACTGAGGGCCACCCGGCCCGGTGAGTACGTCGTGCTCGACACCCAGGACCTGGACATCTACGCCATGGAACCGGTGACCTGCCGCTGGGTTCCGGTCCAGCTCACCGTCGCCCAGGACCTGTTCTCGCGCTGCATCGTCGGCCTGCGGGTGACGGCCTGCTCCACGAAGGCAGTGGACGTCGCCGGAGTGCTGTTCGAGGCGGTCTGCCCTCCCCTGGACGACACGGTCCGGCCCGCGCTCGCTCCTTACCACGGGCTGTGGGACGAGGTGGTGTTCACCGAGGACAGGCTCACCCCCGGCGGCGGACTGTGTCCGCCAGAGACGCTGGTCATCGACCACGGGCGGGCGTTCATGTCCGCGCACGTGATCGGCGTCTGCACCCGGCTGGGGATGTCCATTCAGCCGGCCCAGCCGAAGAAGCCCACGGACAAACCAACCGTCGAACGCTTCTTCCGCACCCTGCGGGAAGGGCTGATCCAGCACCTTCCCGCCTACAAGGGGCCCGACGTCCACAGCCGCGGGCAGGCGGTCGAGGACGCCGCGTTCTTCTTCATCCACGAGGTGGAGGAGATCATCCGCGAGTGGATCACGGAGGTCTATCACCGGCGTGAGCACGACGGACTGGTCATCCCGCAGTGGCCGAAGCTGTCGCTGTCCCCGTTGGAGATGCTGCGCATCGGCCTGGCCCGCGCCGGACGACTGCGCATGCCGGCCTCGCCGAACCTGGCCTTCCAGTTCCTCGCGGTCAAGCCGCGCACGATCCAGCACTACGGGGTCGAGGTCGACGGCCTGCGTTACAACGGGCCCGTGCTGGATGGCTACCGCAACGCACCGAGTCCTTATGCCGGTCTCGGGCGGCAGTGGCCGATCCACGTCAACCCTGACGACGTGCGGTTCGTCTACTTCCAGGACCCGGCCGACGACTCCTGGCATCCGCTGCTCTGGGAACACGCTCCGGCGCTGAAGATGGCCTTCAGCGGTGAGGCCGCCGCCTATGCTCGCCGTCTGGCCGCACGCGAGGGCCGGCACATCGACGCCTCTCAGGCCCTGTCGGATCTTCTGGCCCGTTGGGACCAGGGGATGGTCACCGACCGGCGCGAACGCCGCATGGCGGTGCGGCTGTCGGCAGATCGCCGCGCCCTGTCCCTGCCGGTGCTGCCCGAGCAGTCCGGCCCCTTGACGCCTCCGGAGCTGAGGCTGGTGCCCGACCTGCCGGCCGGGGACAGCGATGAGGAGGACGAGCTGTTCGACGCCCCCGAGGGCGACGACTTCTACGCCGACGCCTTCGAGGTGATCGAGTGAGGCAGCCCAACCTGTTCAGCCTCTCCCGCAAGGAGGGCTGGCGCCGCTTCGCCGACGCCGCGCCGCGGCAGCGGCCCGAGACCCTGCCCCGGGCCCAACTGGCCGCGCTGACCGAGGCGGCAGCCGAGGACTACAACGACTCCCGGCACGACTGGCACGCGAACTTCGGCATCATCCAGACGCCTCAACTCGCGGGCATCCACGACGAACTCGAACAGATCGTCGCCGCCAATCGGCAGGACGGCGACCGCATCCGTTCCGCCGCCGTCATCGACGCACTGCCGGGCCTGGGCAAGACCACCATCGCCAACCTGTTCGGCCGCGACTTCGACCGCCAGCAGATGCGCCGCTTGTCCACGGTCACCGAGGCCGGACACGAACGCATCCCCATCTTCCGTGTCGGCCTGACCTCCAACACCACCCTGCGAACCCTGAACCGGATGATCTGCGAGTACTACGGCCACCCCGCCACTGACCGGGCGAACGCCGCCGCCCTGGCCAGCCACGCGCTGGACTGCGTCCTGTCCTGCGAGACCCAGCTCGGCATCATCGACGACATCCACTTCATCGACCTGGACCGCCGCGACGGCCTGGCGGTGTCCAACCACCTCAAGTGGCTCGCCAACGAGCTGCCGGTCACCTTCGTCTATGTCGGTGCCGGCCTCGCCGAGCGGCGGTTCTTCGCAGACGGGCTGACCGGCAAGAATGTGGCCCTGGCCCAGACCGCCCGCCGCTGGACCCGCCTGGGTGTCGATCCGTTCCGTCTCGACACCGAGCAGGGCCGACGCCACTGGCGGAGCCTGATCAAGTCCACCGAACGTCAGCTCGTCCTCGCCGAGCACCGGCCCGGGATGCTGCTGCGCCACGCCGACTACCTTTTCGAACGCACCAGCGGGCACATCGGGTCGTACTTCACGCTGCTCATGCGCGGCTGCTACCGCGCGATCCGCACCGGCACGGAAGCCATCACCCGCGAGGTCCTGGACGGCGTCCGGCTCGATGAGGCGTCCGAGCAGGCACGCAAGCAGCTGGCCGCCACCATGGCTCACGCGAAGATCACTTCCGTGCTCGGTGATGCCTCGTGACCGAAGCACGTGTCCTGCCGCTGCGGATCCCGATCCTGGACGGCGAGAGTCTCGACAGCTGGCTGGAGACACTGGGCCGCCGCAACGGCCTGACGCTCTCCGCGTTCCTGCGCGTCCTGGGTATGCCCCGGCAACACCTCACCCGCCTGCTGGTCAGCGCCCCGCCCGTCGCCGTGCTGCGCGAGCTGGAGATCCGCACCGGCCTGCCGGCGGGTCGCCTCGATCAGGCGGTGATCGGCAGCGACTTCCCCCTCGGCCCCAGGCGGCAACGACGATGCCGGTTCTGTCCCCAGTGCCTGGCCGAGCGGGAAGGACGGTGGCTGCGGAAGTGGTGGCTGCCCTGGACGTTCGCCTGCACCACGCACGAGGCCCTGCTGCACGACACCTGTTCCGGCTGCGGCGAAGGAGTACGCATCAGGCTCCCCGGACACACTCTGCGGTTCCCGGCGGGAACCTGCACCCTCGGTTCCCGGCTCACGTCGGTCTGCGGCACCGACCTGACCAGCTCCGACGTTCTGCCGCTGGACTCCGATCATCCATTGCTCGCCGCTCAGCACCGCGTCGACGTCCTGCTCGCCACGCCGTCCACGGCCGGCACGGTCCTGGCCGACCTGAACCAGTGCACGCCATGGCTGATGCACACGATCGACGACAACGACATCCAGACGATGGGCCGGACGGTCCGCGAGCGCTGGCGCCGCCGGCCGCTGGCCACCCGGACTCCGGCCGACCGGGTCAAGCCGCTCGACGCCGCCACCAGCGGTGTCATCGCCCACGCGGCCCTGGCCTTCCTCGACACACCCGACGACGACTCGGCCGTCCACGCTGTCCACGTCCTGCGGTCCCGGCGCGACACCCCGAACAAGGTGATCCCCAAGGGCATGACCGCCGAGCAATGGTCCCGGCTCTCGCCAGGCACACGGCGCCGTTTCCTGCACGCCGGCGATCAGATCATGGGCGCCCTGGACCGCGTCCGCTTCTCCTCCTCCACCCCACGCGCCCGCGTCCCCGAACCCGGCGATCGCAGCGCGAGCGCACGCATCCGAAACGTTCCGCAGCTGCTCTGGCCCGGTTGGACAGTGCGACTCATGCCCCAGGAGGGGATGCAAGAGAACCTGTTCCGCGGCATCGCCGCCGCACTGCTTCTCCTGCCCGGGGAACCTGTCCTTCGGGCACGCGGCGTCACCGACCGATTGGGACCGCACCTGCCGAACGCCATGACCGTCACCTTGCAACGAGCCCTCAAGTCCGGCCACCCGGACGTGCTCACCGCACTCTGCAACCTCGCCCACCATCTCGACGACCACGGCAGCCCCATCGACTACGAACGTCGGCGGCACATCATCCCCGCGGCCCCGATCAGTCCCGACCAGTGGCGCGAGCTGTGTTTCCGCACCGGCACCCAGCCCGGTGAACAGCTCAGCGCCAAGACCACCCAGGCCCCCCGCTACCTCAACGCCCAGCGCTACCTCAACCAGCTCCTCACCGGCGCCGACCTCACCGACCCCCGCCATCCCCTCGTCCTGCGATCGGCGCCCGACCGCTCCCGGTACTTCGCCTTCCCGCCCTCCCTGACCCTCGACCAGCGAGATGCCCTCCACCAGCACGCGATCGGCATCCTGCACGACCTGAACATCGACGAGCCACTGACCTGGGAACCACCGCAAGAATGCGCCGACGGACTCGATCTCCCCGGCCGGCACCTCGACGACATCGACCTGGAAGAAGTACGCCGCATCGTCATCACCGAACAACGCGCACCGCGAGAAGCTGCCAAGGATCTGGACACCACCCTGACCCACATCCGGTTCGCACTCGAACGGGTTCCCCGCGAACCGCGCGAGTGGGCCAGGTCATCGAGCCTCGGCTCCTGGCGCCTCCACCAACAGGCCAAAGAGGTCCTCACCACCGCCTTCCTGCAACGCGAGTACATCGACAGCGACAAGACCCTGGCTCGCATCGCCCAGGAAACCGGAATCCCCCGCCACATCGCCGTCGCCCAAGCCCGCGCACGACCGATCCATTCGGCGCGGCCGGCAGGCGCGACAGCCGGTGAAAGCGCGAGAGGTCGAAGCCACGCCCCTGAACCTCAGCCGCGGGCACGGCGAAGAGGTCGATGCCGTCTTCGCTGGGCGGCGACGGGGCGGCTTCCCGGATGGCGAGGAGCGCTTCGCCCTGCTCGCGGTGCGGCAGGAGGCGCGGCGCGCGATCGGTGTGTCCCTCGAAAGTCATGGTCAGCCCTCGGCCAGGTGTATTTGAAGGTGAAGGCGAGCGCGACGCTCACGGTGGCGATCAGGGCGATCTGAGCGCTGATCTGCCGCCAGCCCCAGCCCTTCCTGTCCATCCAGCGCAGTGGACGCCTTCAAGTCGGCGCGACGGGCTCCTCGGAGATCACGAGGTGGAGAAACGCCCGGCAGTGCTCGCCCAGATGTTTGATCACGGCGTCGTACTCGTCGTCATCGGAGCTGATGTTGTGCCGGTCGAGAACGATCACGCCGTCGGCCAAGCCCTCTCGGAGCTGCCGCTCGGCTTCCCGCCAACCAGGTCGATCCCAAGGCGGCGTGTAGACGCCCTGGCTCGCACTGGATGCCGGGAAGTACGTCGTGGTCACCGGGACGGCCACATCGTGGAGCCGGGCGGCGATCGCGTAACCGAGCTGGTCGGCCTCAGCCTGTAGCGTTCCCCAGTCCTCGTCAGGTCGGGCCCTCGGAGTCGGTACCAAGCTGTACGCCAGCACGCGCAGCGACTGATCGTCCTGCGTGTCGACGACCTGTCGGTAGAAGTGCTCACGGAAGCCTCGGAGTTGGCCGGCTCGGGACTGGCGCTTCACCCGGGGAGAGGTGCGGGGCCATCTCGGGTGGTCGTTGCCAGCAATCGGCGACCCAGCGCCCGTGTGCTTCTCACGTCCCCAGTCGAAGGCAACGAGGCTCAACACGTCGGGTCCGTGCTTGATTGCGTCGTGCGGTGACATGGGGGTGCCTCCGTGAGAGTGGGGATGACCGCGTACGTAGTTCGGCCGCCGTCCGCGACGCCCCACCGAAGCGACAGGCAGGCGACGAGGTGCAGCCCTCGACCACCGAGGCCAGCGGCACTTGCGCGTCGTCGCCTCGCCGGTGCGGTGCTGTCGTCGGTGACTCGGATTCGAAGCTCGTGATCGTCGTGTCGCAGTCGCAGTCGAACATCCCCGGAACCGTGGATGATCGCGTTGGACACCAACTCCGAGACGACGAGCCGGGCGTCCTCTGCCGGCGCGTCCGGCAACGACCACTGCTTCAGCACGGTGGCCGTGGTTCGCCGTGCTTGAGCGACGTGCACATCCACCGGCTCCATGACCATCTCGAAGACGTGAGAGGCCAGCGGACACCGAGCGGTCGCGGCGCCGACGAGGTGGGCGCCACAGTCGTCGCCCCCAGGTCGAGGTGGCGTTGCTGTCCGGTGCGTGGTCATGCGCACATCGCACCGTGGCTGCGCGATCCGGAACAGGGGAAACCGGAGGGGGGAAATCTTTGTCAAGGGGGGAAATCAGGGGGGAGTTGAGGAGAGTATTGGCTTTCTCCCACGAACAGGGGTCAGACTCATGGCAGTGGATCCGTTTGCCGATCTGCTCCGTCACCTGCGGCGTAACGCGGATCGGACGCAGGACGAGCAGGCCGGTGCGATCAACGCCGCTTCCGGCCGGGCAACGATGACCCGCCGAGAGGTCAATCGGTACGAGAACGGTGCCAACGTTCCGACGGACCACACCCTGGGGAACATCGCTTTGGCTTGCGGCGTCCCGCTGGAGCCGCTGCTGCGCGAGGCGAAAGCCGCCCGCGCCAGGCGGCGAGAGAAGAACAAGGCCGAGGCGGAGGACCTGGACGACGTGAAACGCCGAACGCTGCTGGGAGGCGCAGTCATCAGTGCGGCTGCGGCTGCCGAGCCGTGGGGCCGGCTGGCCTATGCCCTCAGCAAAGGTTCCAAGATCGACCCTGAGTCAGCGGGGGTGCTTATTGATCATGCGGCCCGGTTGCACGTGGACGAGCTGAGCGAGAGCGCGCTCAGCCTGCAGTCTCGGGTCGAGGCACACTTGGACGCGATCACCGCAGCCCTTCCCCGCGCCGGAACCCACGAGCGAGCACTGACCATCGCGGCGGGAGAGACCGCAGCTCTTGCCGGATGGGTTGCCTGGGACCTCGGCGAGCACGACAAGGCCATCTCCTATTACGGAGTGACCTCGGAGTGCGCGAAGAAGGCTGGGCACCCCCCTCTGCGCGCCCTGGCTCTGGGCTACGCGAGCTATGGTGCCCCCAGCCCTGCGAAGGCGCTGGAAATGCTCTCGCAGGCAGCTCAGGACGTACGCGGACGTGGCAATGCAACCGCCGCAGCATGGGCCCTGGGCCGGTACGCGGAGGAGGCCGCTCAGTCAGGCGATGACGCTGCGGCCCTTCGCGCGCTGGACCAGGCCAAGTTCGCCTATGACTTCGCCGACCATCGAGCGAGCAGGCGTGGGTCCGCTTCGTGACGCCGTACCGGATTGACTCCTTCGCCCTCTCGGTCTACGGCGAACTCAAGCGTCAGGAGCTGACGGCCACGGCCGACTCCGCAGTCGAGCGCCTCGGTGGTGAACTCCCCGAGTCCGGTGTGGTCGTCCTGGGGGACCTGGCGTCCGCCCTTCTGCGCGGCGGCGACGTAGACCGCGGGGCCTACGTCGCGCACCAGTTCGCGGCAGCGGCGGAGTCGAAGCCCAACACCATGGGCCGTCAGCGGGCGCAGGCCATCGCTGCCGGGCTCCCCGACACCGAGCATGACCTGGCCAGCCACCTGCTGACGTTCGCGACGCTGTGAAGCGTCCAAGCGCACGGGCTCGGTGAGAGCGAGGCGCTGCGGTGGTGACCTCTACTGCGGACGCGTCTCGTCGACGACCCAGGACAAGTACGCCTCCGACCCTCCGGTCACAGGCAGCGTGACCCACTGGGGGACGTCGTACGGGTGCCTCTCGTGCAGCCATGCCTCAAGCGCGGGGAGGCGATCCGCCGACGTCATGTAGGAGATCCGCCACTCCTGAGCCGCTTCGACCTTCCCCTGCCACCAGTAGAAGGCGGTGATGGGCGCATCGATGTGAACGCCCGCCGCCAGTTTGCTCTCAACAGCGCCTCTGGCGAGGGTCTTCGCCTGCTCCTCGTCGTCACTCGTCGTCTGCGCGATCACGATCTCGGGGTCCATGCGGCTACCTCTCCACCTCGGGTACCGCGACCCTACCCATGTGTTCGACGCAGGCCAGCGAGAGGGGCGGAGGCGGCCCGTAGTGTTCGAGCCGCCATGATTTGAAAACGCCGGGCGCGCGAATCTGTTCCAGGCCTGCCGGGTTCAGCGCCCCCAGCCGACCGTCCCTGGGGAGCCGTCGAAGTGTCGCCGCCTCGTGGCGGCAGCACGGCGCCCAGTCGGAGCCGGGCGAGAGTGGACCTTCACCCGCGAGTGGGCGAGCATTACGCGCCCGCGCCCTCACGCTTCGTACGGGGCCTCCGAGCGAGAGTCCTCCGAGTCAGCGGCCTCTGCCTCAGCTATCTGTTCGGCGATCTCCCTGCGGATGGCCACCGTGTCCGCAGGAGACCACCCCGAGCCGCTCCCGAAAGGCAGCACACGGTCGTGGGGCTGGTACAGCTCCTCGCTTTCCAGACTGCGGCGACAGGCGCGGCACTTCCACGGACGGCGCAGGGTGATCCACTGTCTGAGCCCGCACCAGGGGCACAACGCGAAGTACGCGCTGGGCCCGTGAGCGGCAGCCCAACTGGCGTAGCCCGACCGGCTACGAGCCACGTTGATGTCGCCGTGGGCGCGTTCCGCGACCCAGCCAAGGAGGACCATCTCGCCACCGGGCCACGCGCAGGCGCAGGGGCCGTCGCAACGGCAGGCGCGCACCTTGCCCAGCTCGACGGCCTTTTCCTTGCGGGGGGTGGCTGGCCCCTTGACCTCAAGCCATGTCCCGATCTCGGGCAGCCAGAAGTCCGGCAGGTAATGCGCCCCCGACGGCAAGGTGAACTGCTCGGGCTCGTACTGCCAGAGGATGCTTTGAGTGTCGAGGGTGCGGGCCCAGTCGGCTTCGAGCCGAGAACGGAAGGTGGTGCCGCTGTACACCGTCGATACGGCCTCGATGGGCTGGCCCTCTTCGGGGAGGTCCGTCACGGCGTCTCCGTTCTGGGTCAGTTCTGCGCCGCCCCGCAGTTTGACCGCTAACCTCGCGCTTTCATGAAGCGAGCTGTCCGACGGGTGGTCACGTAGGCGAGACGCGCTTCTGAACAGCAAGAATACGGCTTCTCTACTTTGTTGGCCATCACCGAGCTCGCCCTCAACAATGGCGAAATGCTCCACTCACAGGCCGGGTCGGTGCTGCTGGCCGAGATGGTCTGCAAGTCCGGTCTGAACACCGCGATATCGGTGGCACTCACGCCGTGGCGCAAGCCGCGGGCCGTGCACGATCCGGGGAAGATCCTGCTGGATGTGGCCTTGGCCGTCGCACTCGGCGGGGGCTGTCTGGCCGACATCGGCATGCTGCGGGCCGAGCCGGATGTTCGGCCCGGTGGCCTCCGATCCCGCAGTCTCCCGTGTCATCGACAGACTCGCCGCATCCGCCCGAAAGCCCACGCGGCGATCCGGGACGCACGTTCCCGAGCACGGGGCGGGTCTGGGAACTGGCCGGTGCGTACAGTCCGGCCACCGACGGCCAGGTGATCGTGGACATCGGCGGAGTGCTAACCCTCGCGCACTCCGAGAAACAGGACGCCACCGCGACCCGGAAGAAGACCTTCGGCCACCACCCCCTCGTCGCGTTCGTCGACCACGGCCAGGCCGGGTCCGGGGAGCCGGTGGCCTCCCTGCTGCGGCCCGGCAACGCAGGCTTCAACACCGCCGCGGACCACATCGAAACCGCCCGACTCGCCCTGGCACAACTCCTCAAGGCTCTGCGGCTGGGACGGCAGACACTGATCCGCACCGACTCCGGCGGCAGCATCCACGCCTGATGGGCAGCGGCTGTCGTATTCCGTCGGAATGACCATCACCGACGCCATCCACCAAAGCCGTACTGAAGATCCCTAAGAAGGCGTGGACGCCGGCCCTAATACGCCGGCGGCACCGAACGGCCCGGCGCCTGGGCTGCGGAGATCGCCGATATGCCCGACCTGGGCACCTGGCCCAGGGGGATGGGGCTGGTCGTCCGGGAGGAGCGGCCTCACCCCCGGAAAAGCCGCACCCCACACGCACAGCGTCCCCGTCAGCGAACTGATGAGAACCCATGAACGATTGAGACTAACCTCCGTTCCATGCAGTTCACCCTCGATGGCGAATCCTTCGAGCTGACGCCCACGCTTGTTCGTGGGCGTCTTGCTGGTCACGTGCCCGAGGAGATCCGCGAGTACTGGGTCGAAGTAGATGGTGTGCGTTGGCCGGTCAAGCAGGTCATCTTCCTTGCGACAGGTGCCAAGCGCAGCAGGTTTCAGTCGCAGGCCTCTCGGCGGTGGCTGCAGAACCTCGGGTTCTTGATCGGTGCCGGATCCTCGGCCGCCGAGAGCGGCTCAATCCCGCGGCTGACCGGCGCGGCGCGTCGTAGGCCCTTCGACGAGTCCCAGCTCAAGGAACTGGAGGCGCTCGACGTCCGCGTTGCGTTCTCGTGGCTGAGCGCCGGCCCGATCACGCTGGACAAAGTCGGCCTGCCGAGGTTTCCCGGACTCCCGCGAGCGCCAGGGCTCTACCGCTACGATTTCGGTGTGGACGACGACGGCATCCGCGTGCTCTACATCGGGGAGTCCGTGGAGCTGGCCAGGCGAGCCAGCAACTACCGCAACGCCAAGACGGATCGCTCTAGTCAGCGCACCAGCCGCCGCATCCACAAGGAGATCGTCGGCCACTTGGAGTCCGGCGGTTCGATCGCATTCGCCATCGCAACGTCAGTCCGCTGGGGTGACAATGTCGAGCTGGACCTGCGGCTCAAGTCCGCCCGTCGCCTTGCCGAGAACGCTGCGGTGCTCCTCGCGCAGTCGCAGTCCAGGATCCGCGTGCTCAACATCGACGCGGAGCTGGGAGAGGGCAGCGAGTGAGCAGTCTTCCGGACCTTCGCTTCCTGCTCTCGATCAACAGCGAGAACGCGTGGAGCGATCTGCTCGCCACCCTCATGAATGCCGACCAGGCGATCACCCGCTCCGTCCTCGGCATCGACGCTGTTGGCCCGCTCCAGATCCGTCGGGAGGTCTCGAAGTCGCGGGGCCGGAAGGCATCGGATCGCCCCGACCTGGTGGTGGAGGCGAACGGTCAGGTTGTCGCTGTCGTCGAAGTGAAGCTGCTTGCCGGCCTCGGAATTGAACAGTTGGAGCGGTACTACAGATACGTCGCCGAGGAGGACCGAGACGACTGCCGGTTCGTGGCGGTCTCGCTTCAGCGCATCCGTCTCGACACCACCCATGCCCAGGACTGGCAGAACCTCACCTGGGAAGAGCTCATCGCTCCCTTCGCCTCGTCCCCGGTACCGTGGGCCGCGACGACCGCTACAGCCTGGACGAGCCACATCGAGTCCCAGGTGCCGGAGGTGGATGGCCACACAATCTGGAATCAGATCGACGGTATCGACCTGTACCTCGCCCTCCGGCTTCGTGCTGCCTATATGTACGACAACGTCGCCTTGCCCGGCGGCTCATCGAAGGCCATCCGGGAGATCGGCTCCGGTGGCCTGTACGTCGCGATCGTGGACGCCCCGATTCCGGGCAGCGGCTACACCGTCCGTTGGGATGCCACCGAGAGCTTGCCGACTCAGGAGGTTGGCAATCTCGTCGACAGCAGCGGGCTTCGCGGGGTCGACTTCCGCTTCTTCCTCGCGCAGCAGCGAGTCACCTCCTCCAAGGCCTTCGACTGGGATCACCTGGCGCTGCTCTGGCAGGAGTACCTCGCCCAAGAGGACTGGATTCCGTGGAGACCCCATCCGCCGCGCAAGACCTTGCAGTGGGAGAAGGATGGCGTGGCTAGACTCAAGGCGCTCGGTGCTCCAGCGTTCCTCGGCGCTGGCTACGGCGAGAAGCAGGCCAAGCTCAGCGGTGAAGTCGAGTTCGGCGCGCGCTTTGTGCTGCCGCCCTCAACCACACTCAAGGAAGCCACCGAGGTGCTCAGCAGGGTGGCTGTGATCGGGTCCCGGATGGCACAGCACGCGACTCAGCCGCAAGGGAGACTGTGATCGCATTAATCGACGGAGAATCTGACAGCGGCGATGCAGGGGTGGACGGATAGATGATGGGCGACTTTGGACCCGACCGCTTGCGGCAGCTCTTCGGCGACCCGAACGAGAACGGGGTCTACCTGGTCGGCGTCGTGGAGTTCTCGGACGATGCGAGCGAGGACCAGTGGTCGTACGTCGGGAACACTCAGATGGGGACCCTGGAGTCAGTTGCCAGCAGGCTCGGCTATGAGCGGCGTGACATCAGGATTACGGAGCCCTACCGAGAGCCTGGCCGTGGGGTGCTGCCGGACGGAACAGAGCTGGCAGTCACCTCGACCACCGTGCCGGGGAGCGCATCCTGGCATCGGAGTAGCCGGGAGCCAACGCCGGAGGAACGGCTCCGGTGGGCAGGGCATCCAGTGCCGCCGCCACCTCCACCCGAGCCGGTGCCGGTCGGTCCCAACATGGAGACGGCGAGGCCTCGGATCGAGGAGCACCAGGGCGAGGTCTTCTACACGAAGACCGGCAAGCCCTTCACCTACCGGACCAACCACTACACCCTGGTCATCGTCGAGAGTCGGCGCAACGTGCAGTGGCACGAGATCAGGTCAGCGCTGGAGGCATGGCCGATCGCGGGGCCGTCGGAGATTCCACGATGCCCCGAACGTTCTGGGCGGTACGTCTACGGGATCGTGTCCGACGAGCGGATCCGGCAAGGGGACTGGTGACAACCTTGGACCTGCGGCTCTGTGGCGGCTGATGCGATGCTCGCCGAACCTGCCAAATCGTCGGACGCTACAGCTACGGTCATGAGTGAGGTTCTACTACCGCGACTTCCTCGCCGACCGAGCGCCGAGGAAGACCCGAGCACTGACGAGGACGCATGGCCGAGGACCAGGAGTACGACGAGGTCGACGCAGTTGTTCGTATCCCCAAGGGCGAGCACCTCGCCGACTCGCGGAAGAGCAAAGGCTGGAGCCGTGGGTTCACTCCCAAGACGAGTGACAAGGGGCCGGAGCACGTTGAGATCCGCCTGAAGGCCGAAAAGGAGTCAGGTTTCACAGACAAGCCCGAGATCGTCTACGTCACCAAGTACGTGGAGGATCAGCGTCCTCAGCTCACCCCCGGCCAACAGGCCGTGGCTGACATCACGGGCCAGATCATCGAGGGTCTCGTAGAAATCGCAAAACCTCACGTTGCCCACTGGTGGCACACCCAGGCCGTACCGGTCCTCGTTGCCAAGGGCGAAGCCTTGGTGCTGAAGCAACAGGCCCGCAGAGCCCAGAAGAAGGCCTTGCGGGCCGGGGCCACGACGACACCTCCTGCTGCCGTCCCGGGAGGCGAGGCGGACGCGCCTTCCCAAGATCTGGCCACCGCGCCCAGCGACCCGAAGGTCACTGTGACGAGCCAGCAGTTCCAGCAGATGTTCATGACTTGGCTCGCTCGTGAGGACGCCCAGCAGGCACTCTGGAGCCTCATCGTGAATGCCCAAGTCGAGGATGGCGGTGCTGCCACCCTGGCATGGCAGCAGGAACTGAAAGAGCTTTCGCCTGAGCAGCGAACCGAGGGGGTCATGGAGTTCCTCGCTAACAACCCCTCAATTCTGGAGGACTTCGCTCGTCAGCTCATGGACAGCATGGCCCTCGGGCTCGGCGAGACGGCTCTCAGGCGCGACCGGGCGTAGGGGGCCGTGCCGTTTCAGGATGGCGTCACTAGAAGGGGCCTCCGACCTGCGTCGGAGGCCCTCTCCAAGGCAAAGCCGCTGGTGGCGTCAGGCGAGTCGGGCTGTACGCCGGGTTCTGTCGCCCGACCAAGGACAAGGGCACCAGCCAATTTTGGCCGATCAGGTCGCGCGATTCACTGCTTGAGCTTCCAGCCATGCCTCTACCTCCGACCAGCGGTAGCGCAAATAGCGGCCGACCTTGTGGGCTCGCGGACCCTGGTGTCGGTGATTCCATATGTAGACCGTATTCAGAGGTACGCCCAGGAAGTCGGCCAGCTCCTCCGCGCTCATCAAGGGACAACGGTCCCCCGCGCCACTAGCGGCTTCTTCTGCGCGGGCAGTGGTTCGACGCATGGGCACTCCAGAACGGTTCGAAGCGGGCAGGAAAGAACCACGTGAGCGGTATTCCGCCGTGGTGGTGCACGGAACGTTTGCATTAAATTCCGGCCGGACCAAACAGAGGGCCTTTCGACGAAATGCCTACGCCTCTTGCGAACTCTCGAAGGACACCGGCGAATCTTCGCTGAGGTGAAATCTTCTCTACCACTCTGCACCCTTTGTCGCGAAGACCCCAAGAATGCATTTGACATCTTCAGCTCGCCTGGATCAACATCCAATTCACTCAGGGCGCGATGAACGGGCAGACAATCTCGCCGTCGACGATGGCCCTGATTAGAAAGAGTCCACAAATAGACTCAAAGGGCCGTTGGAAACTAGGAGTTGAGTCGATGCCGTACGACCGCTGGCACAAGTCGCGCCCGAAAGACGGGGAGTCGACCTGCAAGGAACACGGCAAAGTCCCGACGCGGGATCACGGGACGGGGAAGCGGTGGCAGGCCCGATGGCGCAACCGGGAAGATGTCCAGCAGACGGAGCTGTTCCGCACCGAGGTCGAAGCCCGCAAGCACGAGACCAAGATGCGGTCCGGAGTGGACGACGGTTCGTACATCAACCCTCGCGCCGGTGAGGTCAGGGTCGGTGAACTCGCCCTTACGTGGCTCAAGGGGCACGAACACAAGAATCCACGGACTTACCGACGCCACAAGGAGCGGATTCTCCTGCACGTCGTTCCTACCGCAGTCGGGAAGATGCGCGTAAAGGACGTGAACGCCTCATCTTTGCTGGACTGGCTGCACGACCGTCGCAGGCTGCTCGAAAGTTCCACACTGCGCCTGGTCTTCGACAATCTTCGGGCTGTCTTTGACCTGGCCGTGGACGACAGCCTGATACACAAAAATCCGTGCCTCGCCAAATCGGTGCAGGACGCCAAGCCGAAGCGAGGAGGTGGCGGCCGGGCAGAGCTGACCCTGACATGGGAGGACACCGAGAAGATTCGTGCCGAACTTCCCGACCGCTATAAAGCACTCGTCGACTGTGGTCGCGGCCTGGGTCTTCGGCAAGGAGAGATATTCGGCCTGTCACCAGAAGATATCGACTGGGCACATCCGGACGGTGCCATGGTGCACGTGCAACGGCAAGTAGTCCACGACGGCTCGTTCCTCGTATACGACCTCCCCAAGGGCGGAGACGACGAGGACCCGAAGGACCGGTGGGTCAAGCTGACCGACGACGTGGCCATCCCCCTGCGCGAGCACATGCAGAAGTACCCGCCGGTCGAGGTGACCCGACCGTGGGGCAGCAAAGGCGGCGACCCGGTCACGGTGCGGCTGATCTTCTACACCCGGGAGAAGACCGCCATTCAGTCGAATTGGTTCAACTCCTACCGCTGGAAGCCCGCCCTGGCGTCGGCCGGCCTCATCAAGCCCCTTGAGCCCGACGCGAAGGGACGACGCTGGGAGAAGTCCCGCGACGTGATGATGCACGCGCTCCGACACCTGTACGCGTCGATGATGATCAACGGCGGGGTAGACGTGTACACGCTCGCGGACCGCCTCGGACACGCCGATCCCGCGTTTACCCTGCGTAAATACGTGCACCGGGTCGTGGGAGCCGGTTCCAAGGTCCGCATCGCGGTCCGTAGCGCCTACAGCAGGGCCGCGTGAGTCCTGCTCCGTTCGGCTTGTGCAACAACCGTGCAAGATGATCTTCAAGAGGGATCATTTGCCCAGGTCAGAAGCTTTGTCTATGAGTTCCGCGACATCTGACAAACGGCTGCCGCCGCACCCTATCCGACCTGCCAATACAGGGGTCGGTAAGGGATGCGGCGCCGTCTGTGGGACTTCTCTGGGACCTTGGGCCCCGGCGGGCGTTCCCGGGACCCCCTCCCGGCTACCCGAACACGGCGTCGATGGCGGCGGTGCCGCGGGCGCCCGCACGGGGCAGGAAGTGCGCGTACTCCCTCAGGGTGAAGCCGGGGTCGGAGTGCCCCAGCCACTGGGCGAGGGAGACAACCGACTGACTGGCCTCCAGCCGCTCGGAGGCGCAGAAATGGCGCAGCGCGTGGAAGCCGTGCTCCCGGGAGGGCTCCCAGACACGCTTGCCATCCGCACGTTGCTCCATGCCTCCGATCACGCCGGCCTTGGTCAGAGCCGGCTTCCACACGTAGGAGTTGAAGTAGTTCCGGTTGACCGCCTTGCGCTCACCTCCGGTCACGAGCAGGCCGTACGTCCCGGCCGACGGTGCTTGACCTCCACCGCCGTCTGCGGGGGCCTCGGGTCGTCCCAGGCCATGGTGACTGGCACTGGTGCACACGTGTCCGCGTACCGTCTGGCTGCCTGCCTGCGCCAGGCTGGAGGTCAGCGCCACGTCCCGGACCTTGCGGCCCTTGGGCAGCGCGAAGCACAGCCTCGCGTGCACCATCTTGACCTGCCGCTGGACGTGGACGACTCCCCCGCCGAAGTCGAAGACTTCAAGGCTGAGTCCGAACGCAAACGGACTTGTCGCTGGTCAGCGTGGACTCCACCGCGGTCCGCGCCCACCACGACGCCGCAGGGCTCCGCGTCAGCAAGCACCTCATGGAGGCCCTGGAAGAAGCCGCGCAGGACCAGGAAACAGCCCGGCAAAGAGGGGCGGACCGGAGGAACAGAACGGACAGGCCGAGCGCCGGCGCGTCCGGCGCGGACACAGGCTCCGCCTGAAGGAAGCCCTGCTCGGCAGGTCTCGTGGCGGTCTCACGACGACAGCACCAGCGACCAGGACGGCCCCAGCAGCCCGCCGGCACACCTGAACGGCCCAACCAGCGTGACGCACGGCCGCCGCACGCGTTGACAGCGACGACACGTGCCCGCCTGCCCGTCCATCCCGGGCCGGTACCCGTGTGACGGTCCTGCCACCCAGCCCGGCGGCAGGACCGTCGTCGTCCCGCCCCGGACGCTCCAACGCTCACAGGAGTCACCCAGCACGGCCGGGCTCCACCAGACGGGTGGTCTTCGCCGCTTCGCCCGGCAGAAGGGCCAGGCCGGCAGGCCCGGAGAACCAGGCCGGGAGCGGGGCTGATGGCCATATCCGCTGTCCTCTTGATGCGGACTTGGCCTGTTTCGTCTGTCGGGGTGAGAGGGAACGGGATGTCCATGGGTGACTACGACGCTTCGATCAGCGTGGCGGCTTCTCCGACGGTGCTGTTCAGCTACCTCGCCGATGTGCAGAACCTTCCCGCCTACATGCCGCGGCTGACCTCCGCGAAGCCGCACGACGGCGACCGGGTCACCGTCACCGCCCACATCGAACCGCCGGGCGAGCCGGAGCGGGACGTCAAGAGCGAGGCATGGATCCGGGTGCTGGAGAACGGCAAGTCACTGGAATGGGGAGCGCCCGGGCCGCATGACTACCGCGGCCGGCTGCATGTGGCCGCCGGTGAAGACGAGGACCACTCCCGGCTCTCCGTGGAACTGCACACCGAGCGCATCGAGGGCGAACAGGTCATCGACGGCCTCGAGGAGGCGCTGGACGGCATCAGGGCCGCCGTCGAGGCAGCCGAAGCCGGCCGGTAGTCCGACGAGCGATCCCGGCGCCTTCGCACCAGCGCATCCGGAGCGGGCAGGTAGGAGCGGGGCCTGTCCTCCGGATGCGTGAGAGGGGCATGTGGGCGACGGTGGAAGCTCTGCCGTCGCATCCCGAGGAGCGCCATGATCGTCAAAATGCTGCACGACAAGGGCCTGCGGAGTGAGCACGCCAACACCATCGCCTGCCTGACCATCGGTTTGTCCGTCGCCTCGTGGCTGACGTCGATGAAGGTGGAACCGGCGGGTATCGACCGGGCCGACAGGTGGGGGATCTTCGTCGCCACATGGCCGGCGACCTGGTTCGGCCTCGGACAAGCCCTCGCGCAGTACGAACGCGCCGACGCACTGCAGGGAGACATGTAGCCCCTGCGGGCCGACTACAGCAACCGCTGTACGCCGAGGCAACCCCGGACCGCACTGCCGACTTCCGGCGTCGCGTCGGGGGCGGGCAGGGCCCGGCCGGTCCGAGGGTGCGGATCCGGTCGGGCCCTGGTCTGAATCGGTACCAGTCGACGCACCAGCTACGGCGGGGTGGGTACCGGTATCCGGCAGGCACAGGCCTGGCCAGGCCAGGCCGCAGCGAACACTAGGCGGAAGGCCCGACTTCCCCGAGAGGACGTTCCTTCCCCGCGGGGTCAGACTTCGCCGCGCCAGGAGCCGGATTCGGCGCCGCGGGACTCGATGTAGTCCTTGAACCGCTTGAGGTCGCCAGTGACCTGACGCTTGACGAAGCCGAGCTTGTCGCCGAGGTTCTCGGCGAAGCCCTCGGGGTCGTAGTCCAGCTGGAGCATGACCTTGGTCTTGTTCTCGGCCAGGCGGTGGAAGGTGACCACACCGGCCTGCTTGGCCTCTCCGCCGACGGTCGTCCAGGCGACGCGCTCGTCAGGAATCTGCTCGGTGATCTCAGCGTCGAACTCCCGCTCGACACCGCCCACCTTGGCCTTCCAGTGGGTGAGGGTGTCGTTGACCTGGGTGATCTTCTCCACCCCCTCCATGAACTGCGGGAACGTCTCGAACTGCGTCCACTGGTTGTAGACGGTGCGGACCGGAACATCGACCTCGATGGACTCTTCGACCTGCGACACGTGACAGCCCTTCATTTCGTACGGCCGCACCGGCTGGAGCCCGCCGGTGCGGGGAGACGGGTTCATGAATGCCCCCACGACGCTGCTGCCCACCCAGGGGCAGTCCATGACCCCCCGAACGGGGCCCTGATCCAGCCGCACCCCTAGCCGGGGCGCAGGACATCCGGCCGGGCCCGCCCGTGGTGGGCCGTCGCCGGCACCCGCAGTCCTCGTGAAGCATCCGCGAGTCCTGCACACGGCCGGGGGAACGCCGGGCCACGATGGTGGGCTCCCGGGCCCAGCACCCGCGGGTGAGAGGAGTACGAGCCACCGAGGCCACGTAGCGGTGGCCGGCGGCGCAGGCCGGCTGGGCGGCGCCGAGGGCCGCGACGGCCACGAGCGCGGTGGAGATGGACAGCGCGATTCTTCACCAGAGCACAGCGATCAGCCTCACGTTCTGCGTGGGGGGCGGTGAGTTGAGGAAGCGCGCTACTTCCAGCAGGGCGGGGGCACCGGCGAGTACCCCTCGGTACGGATGTCGCCCGTTATGGGCGCATGTCTATTTCTCCGCGCGCAGATTCCTCCTGTTTGCGCCACGTACGCGCGTCGAGCGGCGCCGGCCCGGGATGGTGCGGACGCAATAGTCGGCGGTTCGAGATCTGTGCCTGAGTCCGCCAAGACGGTGCGTCCTCCCTCTGGCGGACGCGCGTAGACCTAGGGCACCATCTCCTTGCTCGCAGCACACCCGGATCCACCTGCACTGCCGTCCCACCGTCACGGTCCCCAGCAGGAGGCACGCCCGATGAAACTCCGCTCCGTCCTCACCGCTCTCGCCTTGGTCCTCGGCGCGCTCTTCGCCCCCGGCGTCGGCGTCCTTGGTGGCGCCACCGACGCCCACGCAGTCAGCAAGATCAGCCACGCCACCGCCACCTCGAAGTTCAACAGCTCCGGGATCACCTGGTCCTCGTCCGGCGGCTGCTCCGACCGCAACAACCCGACCTGTACGTCCTTCGAGCAGCTCAACCTCGCCACCGCACAAGGCGCCCAGACCCTCAAGAGCGCCAGCGGCTGCGCCCTGAACATCACCGGCGGCACCGAGACGGGGCACGCCGGCGGCACCTACTCACACTGGAACGGCTACAAGCTCGACTTCAGCAAGTACACGTGCGTCGGCAACTACATCAAGAACACGTTCACCTACATCGGCGTGCGCGGCGACGGCGCCCCGCAGTGGAAGTCCGGCGCCGGCAACGTCTACGCCGACGAAGGCAACCACTGGGACGTGACCTTCTACAACTGCGGCGGCTGCTGACCTCGCGGCGCCGCGTTGGGTGGACCACTGCAATCCACCCAGGCACGCGTTCCGGAAACGCCTGTCGTCGGCGACATGCGCCAACTCGTCAGCGGACTCGGCGGTCAGACCATGGAAGACCGGAGGCTGATCGAGCGTTCGAGGCGGCCGTCCACCATCTATTTCAGCCCGCGGGTCTCGATGCCCGTCTTCGGCGCGCTCGTCGCAGTGTGCGAGGCGGCCGTGGTGGTAGCAACTGCCTCAAGGCCCCTGAGCCCTGGTGCGGCGCTGGAAGAAGGCCGACACGCGGTAGACGTGCCGGCCTTCTCGCGAGTGGGATCAGGAGTCGCCGTCGCGGGCGGCGCGGACGAGTTCCTCAAGGAGGTCTTCCATCGTGACGAAGCCGGCCACCGCGCTCGAGACCGCGGCAACGGCCCCCAGCGCATCGCCGGCTTCTCCCCGCAGCAGGCCGCCCGGTGGCCCACGCTGACCGCAGCGCGGGCCACCCGTCCCCTCCCTCTGACAGAGAATAGGAACAAGCGACGCGACTGGCTCTGACACCGCATGGAGCCGTGCGGAACCCGGAAACCGCCTCACCCTCCAGCGGCCCCGGCACGCATGACCTCCGTCGCCGGGGGACGGACCTCCCCTACCGGCACGTCGGCCTCGGCCCTGCGCCGCTGCCGGACAGGTCAGCTGGCGCCGGAGTTCAGGGCCGGTAGATCATTTCGAGGAGGAAGGCGGCGATGAGCATCCATACGCCGATGCCGATCAGCCACCACCACTCAGCGAGGACACCTGCCGTGACGAGGACAGCGGCCCCGATCGTCAGGCTGATGATCCTGGGCCGCATTCCCCATTCCCGAAGGGCTTTCATTCTCTGTAGTCCCGTCAGTGGTCAGCATGTCCCCGTGCGGAGGGCGTGCGGCGCCCCCTCGTCGTGGAGGCTCACGCACGGGAGTCTAGGCACGATGCGGGTGGCGCGACGGGCGAGATCCGCCTCTGCGGACGGCGTGTCCGGCGTGTTGCCGGTGGTCTGCCCGGCTGGCGTGGTCGGGGTCAGCCACCGACGTGGATGCCGGGGCGGCGGTCTGGGTCGGGTTCGTGTTTGCGGATGATCTCGCGGGTGACCGGTGCGGTGTCTCCGCGTCCCAGGAGGAAGTAGCGGACCATGTGGACCAGCGGGCTGCCTTCGGCCCAGGCGAAGTAGCAGTGCGGCTGGACGCCGGTGGCGTCGCGCAGGGCCAGCAGGATGGCGGCGATGGCGTTGGGAGCGGCCGGTGCGGCTGCGCGCAGGATCCGGTGGCCGTCCACGTCGACGCCATGGATGGTGAGGGTGTCGCTGAAGTCGGACGGGTCGACGACGTCGATCTCGAGGAACAGCACGTCGGCCGGGCCGGGCACCGGGTTGACGCCGCGCTGCTCGCGTTCCTTGTCGCTGTACTCGGCGACGTCGCCGGCCTGGCGGCGGTTGGCGATGATGTTGATGGCGTTGTCGTGGGCGAGGGTGTCCTTGATGAACCGGCGGGCGTCGCTGTCGAAGACGATGCGGTCGGCGCGCAGTTCGGTGGTGCGTGAGACCCGGGAGATCAGCGACACGATCATGATCCCGGCGATGAAGAAGGCGGAGATGACGATGCCGTCGGGCTTGTCAATGATGTTGGCGACCAGGGCGTAGAGCAGGACCGCGGTGAGCAGGGCGAAGCCGATGGTCGTCGCGCGCCGGCGGTGGCGGGCGACGGAGACGGTGACGGCGAAGGCGCCGGAGACCATCATGGCGAGGATGCCGGTGGCGTAGGCGCCGGCCTGCTCGTCGACGTCGGCGTCAAAGGCGATCGTGATGGCGATGCACAGGGCCGTGTAGACGATCACGACGGGGCGTACGGCGCGTCCCCACTCGGGGGCCATGCCGTAGTCGGGCAGGTAGCGGGGGACGATGTTGACCAGTCCCGCCATGGCGGAGGCGCCGGCGAACCACAGGATCAGGATGGTGCTGATGTCGTAGACGGTGCCGAACACCTCTCCGACATGTTCGTGGGCAAGCCATGCCAGGGCACGGCCGTTCGCGGCGCCGCCCGGCTCGAACAGCTCGTGCGGGATGAGAAGGGTGGTGACGAAACTCGCGGACAGCAGGTACACGCTCATGATGAGAGCGGCGGTGGTCAGCAGCCTGCGGGTGTTGCGGATCCGCGCGCGCAGCCGCTGCTCCGCATCCGCCCCGTCGGCGGCGACGAGCGGCATCATGCTCACGCCGGTCTCGAAGCCCGACAGGCCCAGCACCAGCAGCGGGAAGGCGAGCAGCGCGGGGCCCACCAGATCGCCGAAGCCGCCTCCGCCCGCGGCGAGGGCATCGGTCCACGTCGACCAGGTGCCCGGCGTGGTGAAGACGTGGGTCAGGCCGATGCCGATGACGACCGCGTTCAGGGCGAGGAAGACGGCGACCAAGGGGATGGCCACGCTGACCGCCTCGCTGAACCCGAGCAGGAACACGCCGCCGAGCACCAGCAGCAGCGCGACGGTGAGGGCGACCTCGTGGCCGTGGAGCACCGCAGGGAAGAAGGGGTTCTCCACGACGTGCACGGACGCGTCGGCGGTGGACAGGGTGATGGTGATGATCCAGGACGTGGCAACGAACCCGAGCAGGATCAACACGAACAGCTTGCCCCACCAGAACGGCAGCAGGTCTTCCAGCATCGCCACCGAACCGGCGCCGTGCGGGCTCTCCTTCGCCACCCGCCTGTACATCGGCAGCATCCCCAGCAAGGTCAGCGCCACGATCAGCAGCGTCGCCAACGGGGAGACCGCACCGGCCGCCAGCGCGGCGATCGCCGGTACGTAGGCCAGACTGGAGAAGTAGTCGACCCCGGTCAGGCACATCACTTTCCACCAGGCGTGCGGCTCGGCATGCCCTTCGCCGGCCGCCGGCCCCACCGGCTGCACCCGATGACGCAGCAGCCATCCCGCCAGGCCCCTGGTGGGGTGTGCCCGCAGAGCCGGACTGTCCACCACTTCCGGCACGACCGGACCTTGCATGTCCTTCATGTCCCCCACCACTTTCCCTCACAGCCTCAAGACACCGTTGACAGCAGCGCACCAGCGCCACGGCACGATCATCGAGTATCCGACCGGCAGAAGCCGCCGCGGCGCATCGTCAAAGCGGCCGAGGCCGTACACGACCGGCCGCGCCCCCTCGGGCAGGACGGGTACCGCACGGCGAGGTTCGTCGCCCCGGGCGGCGGCACGGTCACCGACAAGGCGACCGTGGGCACCAGTAACCGGCCGCAGCCCCTCCGGAAGCAGCACGTCAGGATCGGATCCGTTCTCACCGCGCGGCGACGGCCTCGGGGGCTCGGGCGTGCCGGTGGAGAACTCGCACTCGTCGTCCGTCGTGGCGGGGCCGTGCATGATCCGGATCCTCCCGCCTGCCGACGGCGGCGGGGAGCACGTCCGGAATCACACGGCGGCGGAGTGCAGGGTCGCCTCCCCCATCACTTCGATGCCCGTGCGCTCGCCGGGACGGGCGGCTGTTGGGCTGGGGACTCGGACATCGATGGGCTCGTCGATGCCGTCCACGGCGACGGTGACCATGGCGTCGTGGCCGTAGAAGCGGACGTCGGTCACCGTGCCGCTGGCTTCGGCCGCATCCGGAGCGGTCAGTCGAAGCTGCTCGGGCCGCAGCAGCACCACGCCCTCGCGGAGCCGGCCGGGCGGGTCCGTCAGTGGGATGCGGCCCAGCGCGGTGGCCGCCATGTCCTGGTCCGCAGTGCCGCTGACGAGTACCGCGTCACCGACGAAGGCGGCGACCCAGGGGTCGGCGGGACGGCTGTACACCTCGTGCGGTGTGTCGCACTGGGCCACGCGGCCGTCCCGGACGACGGCGACGAGGTCAGCGGTGGAGAGGGCTTCCTGCTGGTCGTGGGTCACCAGCAGGGCGGTGGCTCCAGTGGCGCGCAGGGCCGCGCGTACGTCGGCCCGTACGCCGGTGCGCAGGGCGGCGTCGAGGGCGTTGAACGGCTCGTCGAGGAGGACCAGGGCGGGTTCCGGTGCCAGGGCCCGGGCCAGGGCGATGCGCTGCTGCTGGCCGCCGGACAGCTCGTGCGGCATCCGGTCGCCGTAGCCGGCCAGGCCGACGAGTTCGAGCATCTCCTCCGTACGCCGCCGCCGGGCGGCCCGGTCGAGGCCGGTCAGGCCGAAGGCGACGTTGCGGGCCACGCTCAGGTGCGGGAAGAGCGCGCCTTCCTGGGGCACGATGCCGATGCGGCGGCGTTCGGGCGGAAGGTGGACTCCGGGGCCGCTGAGTGTGCGTCCGTCGAGGGTGATGGTGCCCGCGTCGGCGCGCAGGAAGCCCGCGATGATGCGCAGCAGCGTGGTCTTGCCGCAGCCCGAGGGGCCGAGGACAGCGGTCAGTGCGCCGCCGGGGACGGTGAGGTCGAGGCCGTCGAGGACCGGCGCCGCACCGGGGCCGTACGCCTTGGCCAGTCCGGCGATCTGCAGGTCGGTCATGTGCGGTGCCTTCCGAGGAAGTAGGACGGGATGGCGGCCAGCAGGATCAGCGCCGCGGCGTAGGGCGCCGCGGCGGCGAAGGCTCCGGTGCCGGTTTCCGTCCACAGGCGGGTGGCCAGGGTGTCCATCCCGGTGGGGCGCAGCAGGAGGGTGGCGGGCAGTTCCTTCATGCACACGACGAAGGTGAGCGCGGCTCCGGCACCGACCCCGGGCGCGGCCAGCGGCACGGTCACCTCGCGCAGCACGCGCAGCGGGGAGCGGCCGAGGGAGCGGGCGACGTCCTCCAGGACGGGCGGGGACTGGAGGACGGCCGCGCGGGTCCCCGCGACGGCGACGGGCAGGAAGAGCACGGCGTACGCGCAGACCAGCAGCGGGAGTTCCTGGTAGACCGGTTCGGCGTAGCGGACCGCGAAGAAGACCAGGGACAGGGCCACGGTGATGCCCGGAAGGGCGTGGCCGGCGTAGGCCGACTGCTCCAGCAGCCGGGCGGTCCGGCCGCGGTAGCGGGCGGCGATCACGCCGACCGGCAGGGCGAGCAGGCTGGTGAGCGCGGCTCCCGCTGCGGCGACGCCGAGGGTGGTGGCGGCGGTGTCGAGGAGCGTTGCCGGGTCCCAGGTCGCGGAGTTGCCGACGGCGAGCCAGTACCCGAGCGTCGCCAGCGGGGTGAGGACGGCGACGCCGGTGACCGCCGCGCACCAGGCCAGCGCGGGCGCCCGCCAGCGGCCCAGCCGGGCGGGGACGGCGGGGCGCGCGGTGCCGCCGCCTGTCCTGGCGTGGCCGGCCCGGCCCCGGGTCCGCGCCTCGGCTGCGACCAGCAGGATCGTCATCACCACGAGGACGACGCTGAGCGCGGCAGCCGGAGTGCGGTCGAAGCTGGCCCGGTAGGAGGTGTAGATGCCGCGGGTGAAGGTGTCGTACCGCATCAGCGACACGGCGCCGAAGTCGGAGAACACGTACAGCGCGACGAGCACCGCCCCGCCGGCGGCCGCGGGCCGCAACTGCGGCAGCGTCACCCGCAGGAAGGTCTTCAGCGGCCCGTGGCCGAGCGAGCGGGCGACCTCCTCCTGCGCCGGATCGGTGCCCCGGAGCGCGGCGGTGACGGGGAGGTACACGTACGGGAAGCTCACCAGGGTCAGCGCGAGGGCGGACCCGGTGAAGCCGGCCAGTTCCGGGAAGGCGGACAGCCAGGCGAACGCGGCGACGTAGCTCGGCACGGCCAGCGGCAGGGTCACCAGCACCGACCAGGCGCGGGCGCCGGGCAGGTCGGTCCGTACGGTCAGCCAGGCCAGCGAGACGCCCAGAACCAGGCAGGCCGAGACGACCACGGCGGCCAGTGCGAGGCTGCGGCCGAGTAGTTGGGCGGTGCGCTCGTCGTCGATGACCTCCCAGGCGAAGGCCGGGCCGCGCTCCAGGGAGCGGACGGCGAGGTAGCCGAGCGGGAGCAGGGCGAACACGGCGGCGACGGCCGCGGGAATCAGCAGGACGGCAGGCGGACGGCGCCCGGCACGCCGCCGCCCGGTCGGCGTGGTGGCGCCGGCCGGGCGGTGGGCGGTGGCGGGATCCGTCGGCGTGACGGGATCCGTGGAGGGCATGACGGGTCAGACCATCCCGGCTTCCTGGAGCATCTTCAGGGTCTCCTGAAGCGATTCCAGCTTCCCGAGGTCGATCTTCGGGGCGTCCAGGGTGGCCAGCGGCGGAAGGCCCTTGACCGTGCTGGTCACGCCCGAGGCGAGCGGGTACTCCTTGGTGTCCTCGGCGAAGTACTTCTGCGCCTTCTCCGAGAGCAGGAAGTCGACGGCCTTCTGGGCGACCGGGGCCTGGTCGCTTCCCTTGACGATGGCGACACCGGCGGTGTTGACGAGACCGCCCGCGTCACCGCCGGGGAGGAAGTGGATCTTCGCCTTGACCTTGCCCTCGCCCTTCTCGGCGACCTGCTCGTACCAGTAGTAGTGGTTGACCAGTCCGAGCGAGACCTCGCCCTTGCCGACCGCCTCCAGCACCTTGAGGTTGTTGTCGTACACCTTCGGCTCGTTGGCCTTCAGCCCCTTCAGCCAGGTGCGGGTTGCGTCGTCGCCCTCCAGGACGCGCATGCCGGTGACGAAGGCCTGGAAGGAGGCGTTCGTCGGGACGTAGCCGATCTTGCCCTTCCACTCCGGCTTGACCAGGTCGTGGACGGTGTCCGGCACCTTGGCGACCTGTCCGGGGTGGTAGGCGAGGACGCGGACCCGCCCGGAGGTGCCCACCCAGTCACCCGCGCCGCCGCGGAAGCCGGGGTCCACCTTGTCGAGGGACGCCTGCGGAAGCTTCTCCAGCAGGCCCTTGGTGGACAGGGCCCCGAGGGCGCCGGCGTCCTGGGAGAAGAACAGTCCGGCCTTGGTCTTGCCGCCTTCTTCCTGGATCTGGGCGGCGAGTTCAGCGCTCTCGCCGTAGCGGACGGCGACCGTGGTGCCGACGGCCTTCTCCAGCTCGTCGAGGAGCGGCTTGACCAGCTTCTCGTTGCGGCCCGAGTAGATGACGAGCCCTGCGTCGTCCTCGTCGACGCCGCAGCCTGCGACGGCGGGGAGAAGAAGTGCCGCCGCGAAGAGAGCGGTCAAGCGTCGGACCAAGGGGCGTCGCATGGGAAGCCTTCCTGCAAGGGCAGCGGAGAAACCGGGGAACGCCCCATAACTAAGGTAAAGCTAACCTAAAGGTCAAGGGTGACGCACGCAACAATGCGACCGCGCCCGCGCATCGGCGGAGCCGAGCCTACCGCTTGTTTTCCTGTCGATCTTCCGTGAGTCATCTGTGACTTTCCTGTGACTATCGGGCGAGGTAAGGCTTTCCTAAGATGCGCTCGTGACAGTCCTTCCCGACCACCTCCCAGGCACCACGTCGGTCCCGTTCGCCCTAGGCCTCGCCGCCCACGGCGACCGGACCGCCGTCATCACGGCCGACGGCCCGGTCAGCTATGCCGAGTTGGCCGTGCGCGTGCACGCGACGGCCCGCCGCCTCGGCAGGGAACGCCGTCTGGTCCTGCTGGTCGGTTCCAACACCGTCGACGCCCTCGTCGTCCACCTTGCCGCCCTCGCGGCCGGGCACCCCGTCCTCCTGGTGCCGGGCGACCACCCCGAAGCCGTCCAGTCCCTGATCGACGCGTACGACCCGGACGTCGTGGCCCGTCCCGAGGGCGGGGAGATGCTGCTCGACGAGCGGCGCAAAGTCTCGGCGCACGAGCTGCACCCGGAACTCGCCCTGCTGCTGAGCACCTCGGGCTCGACCGGATCGCCGAAGCTCGTCCGGCTGTCGCACGAGAACCTCCAGACCAACGCCGAGTCCATCGCGCAGTACCTGGACATCCGGGACACCGACCGCGCCGCGACCACCCTGCCCCTGCACTACTGCTACGGCCTGTCCGTCGTGCACAGCCACCTCCTGCGCGGCGCCGGGCTGATCCTGACCGACCTGTCGGTGGCCGACACCTGCTTCTGGGAGCTTTTCAAGGCCGGCCGGGGGACAGCCCTCGCCGGGGTTCCGTACACCTTCGACCTGCTCGACCGGGTCGGTTTCGCCGCCATGGAACTGCCCCACCTGCGCTACGTCACCCAGGCGGGCGGCCGCCTGGCGCCCGACCGGGTCCGCCGGTACGCCGCACTCGGCCGCGCCGCCGGCTGGAAGCTCTTCGTGATGTACGGCCAGACCGAGGCGACGGCCCGCATGGCCTACCTGCCGCCGCACCTCGCGGAAACCCACCCCGAGGCGGCGGGAATCCCGATCCCCGGCGGCTCCTTCCGCCTTCAGCCGCTACCCGACAGCCCCGACGAGGACACCGGCGAACTGGTCTACTCGGGACCCAATGTCATGCTCGGCTACGCGCATGCCCCCGACGACCTCGCGCTGGGCCGGACCGTGCACGAACTCCACACCGGCGACATCGCCCGCGGCACCCCCGAGGGGCTGTACGAGATCGTCGGACGGCGCACCCGTTTCGCGAAGATCCTCGGCCTGCGCATCGACCCCGGGCAGGTCGAGGCGATGCTCGCCCGGCACGGGGTCAGCGCCCTGTGCACCGGCGACGACGAAGCACTGCGGGTCGCGGCCGTCGGCAGCCACGACTCCGATGCCCGCCGGATAGCCAGGCGCGTGGCCCGCGACTGCGGTCTGCCGGCCCGCGCCGTCCACGTCAGCATCCTGACCGCCCTCCCCCGCCTCCCCACGGGCAAGCCCGACTACCGGGCGGTGCGCGAACTGACCCGTCAGGCCGCCGGCCCCACCACCGGCCCCGCGGTCACGCCGAACGGCGACCCCGAAAGCCTGCGCCTGCTCTACTCGCGGGTCCTCGACCGCTCGGACGTGACGGATGACAGCTCCTTCGTCAGCCTGGGCGGCGATTCGCTCTCGTACGTCGAGATGTCGATCCAGCTCGAAGAGCGGCTCGGTCACCTGCCGCCCGGCTGGCACACGACACCGATCCGGGATCTCAGGCAGCCCGAGCATGCGGACACCTCCCGCAGGCGGAGCCTGGAGACGAGCGTCGCGCTCCGCGCCCTGGCGATCTTCTGCGTCGTCGGCTCGCACGTCCACGTGTTCGGCATCAAGGGCGGGGCGCACATCCTGCTCGCGGTCGCCGGATACAACTTCGCCCGCTTCCACCTCACCACTGCCGAACGTCGCGTACGCGTACGCCGGGGCTGGACCAGCGTCGCCCGCGTCGCGCTGCCGAGCATGGCCTGGATCGGCCTGATCCTGCTCCTCAACGACGACTACACGCTCGCCAATCTCTTCCTGCTCGACAGCGTCCTCGGCCCCGACGACCTCAAGACCGGTATGCACTTCTGGTTCATCGAGGCTCTCGTCTACATCCTGATCGGCGCCGTCGGCCTCCTGGGCCTGCCCGCGGTAGACCGGTGGGAACGCCGCTTCCCGTACGCCCTGCCCCTCACACTCGCCGGCCTGGGACTCCTCACCCGCTACGACCTCGTCGGCCTGCCGGACCGCGAGCACATCCCCGACGCAATCACCGTCTTCTGGCTGTTCGTGCTCGGCTGGGCGGCGGCGAAGGCCACCACCGTGCGACAGCGCCTCCTGGTCACCGCCGCGGCCCTGGCCACCGTGCCGGGCTTCTTCCCCGGCGACCCCGGACGCGAGGCGATCATCGTCGCCGGATTCGCGCTGCTGGTCTGGGTACCCAGCCTCCCCAGCCGCGAGCGCCTCAACCAACTGGCCGGCCTGCTCGCAAGCAGCTCCCTCTACATCTACCTGACCCACTGGCAGATCTTCCCGCTCATCGACGGATTCTCCCGGCACCTGGCGTTCCTCTCCTCCCTCCTCTTCGGCATCGCTTACGCGGCCGGCGCCACCCGCCTGATGAAAGGCCTGTCCGCGCGCGGACGAAAGCGTCTCTAGAACTCTGTGTGTGCCTGTGGGTTCCAGGCTTTTCGGGCGCGGCGTGGCCGTCTGCGGTCGCCGTCCGGTGGTCCGAACCTCGGGGTGAGGGGGTGGACCTCGGTGGCGTGCAGGTGGTGGAAGCCGGTCCGCTCGGCGGCGCGGGTGCGTCGTCGGCAGGTTCTGTGTGAGAGCCGCATCCGGCCGGATCGAAGAGGGTCTTCTTCGATCCGGTGGGGTGCGGGTACTCCATGACCTGGCACCGGCCCGAATACGGCTGGTGTCGTGGTGTCATGCCCCGCCGGACGCTGGACTGCTCCCGAGGCGGGGGCGGTGGCGGGGACCGTACGCACATCGGGCATACGGCGGGAAGTGTGTGAGCCCGGGGCTGGCTGTCCGTCGCCGCGCCGGGCACCTCGGTGCCGGGTGCCGCTCGGCCTGCTGGGGGTGGGGTGCCCCTTGCCCGGGGTGGCCTTGGGCCCGCGCGGCCGGGGCGGGGCCGTCTCCGCGCGGCGCAGTCGGCGCAGGTGGCGGGTGGCTTTCTTCGGGCGGCGGACCAAAGCCACCGTGCCCTCCACGGTGGTGCGGATACTCCGGGCGCCGGTGGCGCGTTCGGTGGTGGTGTGGGCCTGGGCGAGCAGGCCGCGGGAGATGATCCGGCGGGCGGCGGCGTGATCCCGGTCCATCGACAGGTGGCAGCCCGCGCAGTGCGCCCACTTCCAGCCCCGCTCGGCCAGCCGGTCGGGGGCCGGGTGGTGAGTGAGGTTGCCGAGGCAGCCGGGGCACAGCTTGGAGGTGCCCCGGGCCGGGACGGTGACCACCGCGATCTGGGCCTTCGCGGCCAGGTGGCGCAGTCGCCTCAGCCACCGTGCCGCGCACCTGTCCGGACAGGCGGGCGTTTGCCTTGCGATGGCCACGTGCTTCCAGGGTGGCGAGGTCTTCGAGGTAGATGACGCTCGCGCCGAGCGCTACCGCCTGGTCGACCGCCCAGCGGGCGGCCGCCCAGGCCAGCGCGGTATTCAGCCGTCGGATCCGGGCACACACCCGCCGGTGCCCGGCTTCCAGCATCTGGGCCCGGTCGAGGTGTTCGCCCCAGGCCAGGTGCGGGGAGCCGAGCCCGTCCGCGAGGGCCTGGCAGCGCTCACGCTTGACGGCGAGGTGCTCGCGCACGCCGCGCAGCCGGTGCAGCGCGGCGCTGATCACCGTGGCGTCGAAGATCAGGGGACGGCCGTCGGTGACCACCCGGCGGGTGGGGCCGCGTCCGGTCAGGCGGCCCAGGACGCCGGTGAGCAGGGTGTTGACGCCCCAGTCGAAGCCGAGCGCCACCTGGTGCCCGCTCGCCCTGGTGGCCGGGGCGGGCCGGGAGTGCGGCAGGTCGACGGCGATCCTCCCGCTGGGGGTGGGGCGCAGGGTCGGAGTGTGCAGCAGCGCATCCGGCGCGATCGTGCCGGGCAGCCGGATGTCGATCACGTGCCAGGCCCAGTCACGGCCCGTGGCAGGGGCGGCACGCAGGGGGAGCCTGACCCGCAGCCGGGCGGTGGCCGCATCCACCCGGGCCAGGGTGACCTGCTGGCGGTCCATCGCCGCCAGCAACACCTGTGGGGCCACCTGCGGCGGGCCCTCCACCGCGCACAGCCCCGCGGGCAGGCGCCCATGCCCGGCCATGAATCTGCGGATCTGCCGGGTACGGTTGCGGATTTCGGCCCCGCTCACCTGGGCGGGCAACAGCGCACGCAGCGCCGTCCACTCCGCATCGGTGCGCCGGCTCGGATCGGCGGGCCAGGCGGCGAGGACGGCGGCCACGATGCTGCGCCGGTGCAGGGCCAGGCGCAGGGTGCGCGCCGCGTACTCCTCAGCCCCCCGGCGCACCCGGTCCGGGACATACACCCCTGCCGGGGGCGTGAGAGTCTGCGGCCAGTTCAGGCGGCGCATCGCCATCCAGCCCTTTGACGGCAGGCCTTCGCCCCGCTCGTCGAGACCGGCACTCAGCACGTCCAGGGAGTCCTCGTCCCACCGGGCGGCCACCAGAACACCGGTCAGCTCCCGGCTCAACTGGGCCAGAAACCCCACCCGTTCCAGCAAAGCCCGCTGCCCGACCCACTCGCCCGTGCCCTCCAGGACGCCGTGGAAAGCGGTACAGGTCGCCGTTGCCATCAACCTAGCCACGATCTTCACCCGCAACTCCGGCTCCGGCTCCGGCTCCGGCTCCGGGGGCAGGGGCAGGGGCAGGGGCAGGATGTTCCACGCGGCCCCCGGCTTCGGCCAGAAGCCGCCGACGCGCCTCGCGTGAGCGCATCCCGTACATGCGACCGGCGAAGGTGGCCACCAGTGACATGAAATCGTCCAGCAGCTCCTCCATCCCCCCGGCCGCCCCCTTGGCATGCAACACCTCGACCGTGACGCGGTGATGGGCCAGAACCTGGATCAACCAGCCCCCGCCGAAGCGGGCCAGCCGGTCGCCGTGAGTGACCCGCACATGGGTGAACTCACCCTTCGCGGCCCGCTTCAACAGCCGGTCAAGCCCCGGCCGTGACTCCCGCAGCCCCGAAGCACGGTCCTTGAAGACCACGACCACCGGCCCCGAAGCGGATGCCCGCAACTCGGCCTCCTGCGCGGCCAGCGACGACTCCTGCCCACTGGTGCCCGAAACCCGCACGTACAGCGCCTCACGACGCCCGGCCACATCCGGGCAGCCGGTCAGAACGTCCAACGCCTCGCGGGAAAAGCGCCGTTCACGTCCCACCCACACCACCGGAACCCTGCCCTCGTTCGCCCACAGCCGCAACGTGCCAGGGTGCACACCCACCCGCCGCGCAGCCACCGCCAACCGAAGAAGTTCCATGACGAGAGAACCTACGACCCCGGCCGCACCCGCCACCCCAAACCGGCACGAACATCACACCATCGCAGGAAACGGGGCGGAACTATCCACAGATCCACACGCGTCCCGCTATGCAGCATCCACAAGGATCCCTAAGCCTTGATCCACGGGCGTGGTCCGGAGCGCTGCTGCTGTGCGCGCTCTTCGCCTCTCTGACGGGGCTCGCTCGTCCCGCGATGGCGATGCCGGGGCCGATGGACTGCTCACTCAGGTTCCCGCACCCGTGGCCCCGTGCCCCGCCTCCGGCGGCGGCCCTCCGTAGGCCGGTGGGCGGCGTTTTCCGGCCGGATGGGGCCCGGATCCTCGCCACGCGCCGGACCGTTCGGCAGAATCGGGCCGTCGGTACGGGACGAGGGGGCGGCCATGGCACTGGGGACGAACACGGATGCGGGTACGGCGGTGCCGGGGCTGGCGGGGGTCCCGCTCCTCGGGTCGCTGCTCGACCTGAAGGCGGACTCGCTCGGCACCTATCTGCGGGCCCGGCACCGGCACGGCGACGTCGTACGGATCGCGGCGGGGCCACCCGGCCTGCGCGCGCAGCTGTACTGCGTCTTCTCCCCCGAGGGCGCGCAGCAGGTCCTCGCCTCGGAGTCGGCCAACTTCCGCAAGGACAATCCCTTCTACCAGGAGCTACGGGACTCCTTCGGCAACGGGCTGCTGACCAGCCAGGACGAGGACTACGTGCGCCAGCGGCGGCTGGTGCAGCCGCTGTTCACCCGCCGCCGGGTGGACGGTTACGCCGACGCCGTCGCCGCCGAGACCCGCGCCATCCTCGACTCCTGGCAGGAGGCCCGCGACGGAGTCGTCGACGTCTGCGAGGAGATGACGCACCTCGCGCTGCGCGCGGTCTCCCGCATCCTCTTCGGTACCGACGCGGACGCCACCGTCGAGGTCGTCAACCGGTGCTTCCCCGTCATCACCGACTACGTGCTGCGCCGCGGCTACTCCCCCGCCACCATCCCGCGCACCTGGCCCACCCCCTCCAACAGGCGGGCGGCGGCGGCGTTGGACGAGTTGTACGCGGTCTGCGACAGGATCATCGGCGAGCGGCGCGCCGCCCCCTCGGACGGTCCCGGTGGGGAGGACCTGCTGACGCTGCTCGCGGCCGCCGACAACCCGGTGACCGGCGGGGACTCCGGCGGGGGGTTCGACGCCGCCGAGCTGCGCGACCAGGTCCTGATCTTCCTGCTCGCGGGGCACGAGACGACCGCCACCTCCCTCGCCTTCGCCCTGCACCTACTGGCCCGCCATCCGGCCGCGCAGGACCGGGCCCGCGAGGAGATCTCCCGGGTGCTGGGCGACCGTACGCCCGGGGCCGCCGACCTGGACCGCCTGCCGTACGTCACGCAGGTACTCAAGGAGGCCATGCGGCTCTACCCGGCCGCCCCGGTCATCGGCCGCAAGGCGGTGGCGGCCACCGAGATCGGCGGCCACACCGTTCCGGCGGGCGCCGACGTGATACTGGCGCCGTGGGTGACGCACCGCCACCCGGACCACTGGCCGGACCCGGACCGTTTCGACCCCGACCGCTTCACCCCGGAGGCCGAGGCCGGGCGGCACCGCTACGCGTGGTTCCCCTTCGGCGGCGGGCCGCGCGCCTGCATCGGGCAGCACTTCTCCATGCTGGAGTCGGTGATCGCGCTGGCGATGATCCTGCGGGACCACGCGTTCGAGGCCGTGGACACCGAGATCCCGGTCAGCGCCGGAATCACCCTGCGGACCGAGGGCCCTGTCCGCTGCCGGATCCGGCGTCCGGCCGGCTGGTAGCCTCCCTCCCGTGGCGGAGCACCAGGACGAGACCAGGGCGGCCTACGACGGGGTCGTCGAGCTGTACGCGTCGCTGTTCGCCGACCGGCTGGAGACGCGGCCGTTCACGCGGGCCATGGTCGGCACGTTCGCCGAGCTGGTGCGCGCGACGGGGAACCCCCGGGCGGCCGACGTCGGGTGCGGGCCCGGACACATGACGGCCGTACTGGACGGCCTGGGACTGGACGCCTTCGGGCTCGACCTTTCCCCGGCCATGGTCGGCCACGCCCGCCGGGCCCATCCGGCACTGCGGTTCGACGAGGCGCGGATGGAGGACCTGCCGGTCGGGGACGGCGCGCTCGGCGGCGTACTGGCCCACTACTCGATGATCCACACGCCGCCCGGGGAACTGCCCGCGCTCCTCGCCGAACAGGTGCGGGTCCTGGCGCCGGGGGGCCTGCTCCTGGTCTCGTTCTTCGCGGCCGACGCACCGGAGCCGGTCCGCTTCGACCACAGGGTGACCCCCGCCTACAGCTGGCCGGTGGACCGGTTCGCCGGCCTGCTGGCCGGCGCCGGGCTCGACCCGTTCGCCCGGCTGCTCCACGACCCGGCCTCCGAACGGGGCTTCCTCGACGCCCACGTACTGGCCCGGCGCCCCTAGACCGCGGTCGGGGTGTGGGTGCCCTTGAGGCGTTCGAGGTCCGAGGGCCTGACCTGGATGACGAGCAGTGCGATCAGCGCCGTGGCCAGGGTGAAGACCGCCGCCGCCACGAAGGCCGCGCTCACGCCCGAGGTGAGGACCTGGTCGCTCCACGGTTTCGGGAACTCCCGCGTCCGCACGAAGTACGCCTTCTGCTCCGGGGTCGCCGTGCTCAGGAAGGAACCCGCCTGTTCCTTGGCCTCGTTGCGGCTGGCGGTGCCGAACACCGTGACCAGGATGGACAGGCCCAGCGAACCGCCCACCTGCTGCATGGTGTTCAGCAGTCCGGAGGCCGCGCCGGACTCCCGGTCCGGCACGTTGGACAGCGCCATCAGCGTCAGGGAGACGAACTGCATGCCCATGCCCGCGCTGAACAGCAGCATCGGGCCGAGGATGCTGCCCAGGTACGTCGAGTGGACGTCGGTCTGCGTGAGCCACGCCAGGCCGGACGCCGAGAGCACCGAGCCGGTGACCATGAACGGCTTCGGCCCGTACTTCGGCAGGAGTTGGGAGGTGAGTCCGGCCGTGACCGCGATCATCGCGCTGACCGGGAGGAAGGCGAGCCCGGCCTGGATCGGGCTGAAGCCCAGCACGTTCTGTACGAACAGGGTCAGGAAGAAGAACATGCCGAAGATCGCGCAGGCGAAGAAGAGCATGATCGCGTACGTCCCGGCCCGGTTGCGGTCGGCGAACATGTGCAGCGGGGTGATCGGCTGGGGCGAGCGCCGCTCGTTCAGGACGAAGAGGGTCAGCAGGACCGCGGCGGCCCCGAAGGAGCCCAGGGTGAGCGCGTCCGTCCAGCCGTCCTGGGACGCGCGGATGAATCCGTAGACGAGCGCGACCATGCCGAGCGTGGACAGCAGGGCCCCCGCTGCGTCGAAGTGGCCCGGGTGGCGTTTCGATTCGCGGATGACCCGGGGGGTCGCGAGGGCGATCAGCGCGGCTATGGGGACGTTGACGAACAGTACCCAGCGCCAGTTGAGCCACTCCACGAGAATGCCGCCCGCGAGCAGCCCGATCGCGCCGCCGGCCGCCGATACGCCGGCGAACACGCCGAACGCCCGGGTGCGTTCCGGGCCTTCACGGAACGTGGTGGTGATCAGCGCGAGCGCGGTCGGCGAGGCGATGGCTCCGCCGACGCCCTGGAGGGCCCGGGCGGCCATCAGCTGGCCGGAGTTCTGGGCGAAGCCGCCCAGCAGCGAGGCCAGGCCGAAGAGCAGGACGCCGAAGATGAAGACGCGCCGCCGGCCGAGTATGTCGCCGGCCCGGCCGCCGAGCAGGAGCAGTCCGCCGAAGGTGAGGGTGTAGGCGTTGACGACCCAGGACAGGCTCTCGGTGGAGAAGCCGAGGTCCGTCTGGATGTGCGGCAGCGCGATGTTCACGATGGTGATGTCGAGAACGACCATGAGCTGGCAGGAGGCGAGCACGAACAGCGCGAGCCCGTTCCCGCCCCCGCGGACCTTGCCGTCGGTCCCGTTGCTGTTCGGCAGTGCGTTCGGGTCCACCTAGTCGACGCTAAGCCCGCACCTCATGGGTCACCACTCGAACAGCCTAGTAGCAGTGATATTTCACATGTCACACTTCTGCAATGGACGACTTCCTCAGGCTCTCCGCCGACACCTCCCGCTTCACCTACGGCGCCCCGCGCGCGTTCGCCTTCGGGGACGACGGCGGGCTGCTCTGGTTCCTCCGCTCCACCGGTCCCACCGACGCCTTCGACAGCCTCTGGGTGCTCGATACGGCCACCGGAGCCGAGACCCGGCTCGCCGACCCCCGCGCGCTGTGCCCAGGTTCCGGCACGCTGTCCGGACCCGTGCCCGATGCCGGTACCGGACCCGTGCCCGGCGTCCTCCCCGTCGCCGAGCGCCGGCTGCGCGAGCGGATCCGGCTCGTCGCCGCCGGGATCGGCTCGTACGCGCTCTCCGGCGACGGGCGCAGCGCCGTCTTCGCCCTCCACGGGCGGCTCTACCGGGTCGCCGCCGGTGCGGCCGGCCCGCCCGAGGAGGTCCCGGTCGCGGGCCCCGCCTTCGACCCCCGCCCCGACGCGGACGGCTCCCGCACCGCGTACGTCACCGGGGACGCCCTCCACCTCGCCCCGGGCGGACGGATCAGCCCCGCCGACGGGGCCCGCTGGGGCGTGGCCGAGTTCGCCGCCGCCGAGGAGCTCGGCCGCTCCCGCGGACACTGGTGGTCCCCCGACGGGCTGGCCCTGCTCGCCGCCCGCGTCGACGAATCCGCCCTCCCCCGGCGCTACTTCACCGACCCCGCCCACCCCGAACTCCCGGCCGAGGACTTCGCGTACCCGGAGGCCGGCGGACCCAACGCGGACGTCCAGCTGTGGGTGCTCGGCCCCTCGGGCGCCCGGGTCCGGATCGACTGGGACGCCGAGGAGTACCCGTACGTCTCCGACGCCGGCTGGGCCACCGGTGGCGCGGTCATCCGTGACACAGCCGCCGCCGACGCAGCCGCCGGCGAGATCCTGCTGACCGTGCAGGACCGCCTCCAGCGCACCGTCCTGCTGCTCTCCGCCGACCCGGCCACCGGCCGCACCCGGGAGCTGTCGCGCACCGAACACCCGCGGTGGGTGGACCCGATGGTGCCCGGCACCCCGGCGCGGCTGCCCGACGGGCGGATGCTGACCGCCGCCGACACCCCGGGCGGGACCGCGCGCGCCCTCGCCCTCGACGGCGTCCCGCTCACCGGGGACGGGATCCAGGTCCGGCGCGCGGCCGGCGTCCACGCGGGTCGGCTGCTGGTCGAGGCCGGCCTGCGCGACCCCTCCGAGCAGCAGGTGCTGCTGCTGGACCCGGAGACCGGCGGGGTGACCCCGCTCGCCGACGGGTCCGGGGTCAACAGCGTGCTCGCCGCGGGCGGGACGCTGCTGCTGACCCGGGCCGCCGCCGACGGGATCCGGCGGACCGTACGCACCCCCGACGGGCGGGAGTTCACCCCCGTCGACCTGTCGCAGCCGCTGCCGTACCGGGTGGCGCCGGTGCTGGAGCGGGTCACCGAGCACGGGGTCCCCACCGCCCTGGTACTGCCCCGCGGCCACGTGCCCGGGCGGCGGCTGCCGGTGCTGGTCGACGCGTACGGCGGCCCCGGCTACCAGGACGTCAGCGCCGAGCCGCGCCGCTGGCAGGCCAAGCAGTGGTGGGCCGACCAGGGCTTCGCGGTGGTGACCGTCGACAACCGCGGCACCCCGTACGTCTCGCCCGCCTTCACGCACGCCGTGTACCGCGGCTTCTCCGAGGTCACCCTGGAGGACCAGGTCGCGGCGCTCCACGCGCTCGGCGCCCGGCACCCGGACCTCGACCTCGGCCGGGTCGGGGTGCGCGGCTGGTCCTACGGCGGCTACCTGTCCGCCCTGGCGGTCCTGCGCCGCCCGGACGTCTTCCACGCGGCGTCGGCCGGGGCCGCGCCGACGGACTTCCGGCACTACGACACCGCGTACACCGAGCGGTACCTCGGCCTGCCGCAGGAGGACCCCGGGGTCTACGAGCGGGACTCGCTGATCCCCGACGCCCCGAAACTGACCCGGCCGCTGCTGCTCACCACGGGCCTCGCCGACGACAACGTGCACCCCTCCCACACGCTGCGCCTGTCCCGGGCCCTGACCGACGCGGGCCGCCCGCACCGTCTGCTGGCGCTGCCGGGGGTCACGCACATGACACCGGGCGGGACGCGGGAGAAGGTGATGGCGCTGGAGCTGGAGTTCTTCCGCGAGGTGCTGGGCTGAGCTCGCGGCGCCACCGGGCAGGGGTATGGCGGGACCCCGGAGACGCCATCGGCTCCGGGGCCCCGCCTCTTCCCGTGATCCCCGTCAGTCACCCGGGAAGTGACAGGCCACCTCGCGGGAGGCGGCGGGCCGCAACACCGGCCGTTCGGTGCGGCAGATGTCCCGCGCCTTGAAGCAGCGCGGGTGGAAGGCGCAGCCCGGGGGTGGGGCGGCCGGGCGATTGGGGCCTCCCCTGCTCGAACGAAGTTGAGAGCTTGGGGAAGGCTCGCCGAGCAGCACGATCCGCTCCCGCCGCCGTTCCGCCGCCGGGTCGGGCAGCGGGACGGCGGACAGCAGTGCCCGCGTGTACGGGTGCTGCGGGGTCTCGTAGAGGGACGCGCGGTCCCCGATCTCGACGATCCGGCCCAGGTACATGACGGCGACGCGGTCGCTGACCCGCTTGACCACCGACAGGTCGTGCGCGATGAACACGTACGCGAGCCCGAGCTCGGCGCGCAGCCGCTCCATCAGGTTCACGATCTGGGCCTGTACGGACACGTCGAGGGCGGAGACCGGCTCGTCGGCGACGATCAGCCGCGGGCTGGTGGACAGCGAGCGGGCGATGCCGATGCGCTGGGCCTGGCCGCCGGAGAACTCGTGCGGGTAGCGGTCGATGTGTTCGGGGATCAGCCCGACGAGGTCCATCAGCTCGGCGGCCCGGCGGCGGGCGTCCCCGGCGCTCCAGCCCCGCACCAGCAGCGGGTCGGAGATGATCCGGGCCACCGTCTGGCGGGGGTTGAGGGAGGAGTGGGGGTCCTGGAAGACCATCTGGATGTTCCGGCGCAGCGGCCGCAGCGCCCGCTGGGAGAGCCGGCTGATGTCGCGGCCTTCGAAGGCGACGGTGCCGGAGGTGGGCTCCAGCAGCCGTACGAGCATCCGGCCGGTGGTGGACTTCCCGCAGCCCGACTCCCCGACCAGGCCGAGGGTGCGGCCGGGCATCAGGTCGAAGGAGACCCCGTCGACGGCGCGCACGGGCGCCCCCCGGCGCCCGGTCACGGACCGTTTCCCGGGGAAGGTCATGGTGAGGTCCCGTACGGACAGCAGCGGTTCGGCGCCGGTGCTCCCGGGAGTCCCGGCGGCGGTGGTGGTCGTGGCGGTCATCGGGTGGCCTCCTCGGCGGTCCGGGCCCCGGCGAAGTGGCAGGCCGCGGTCCGCGGTGGCCCGTTCCCGTACGGTTCGAGCTCCGGGCGTACGTCGGCGCAGCGCGCGGCGGCGCGGCCGCAGCGCGGGGCGAAGGCGCAGCCGGGGGCCGGGGCGAGCAGGGACGGCGGCGAGCCGGGGATGAAGGGCAGGGGGCCGTCGTCGGCGTCGTCGAGCCGGGGCAGCGAGTCGAGCAGGCCGCGGGTGTAGGGGTGCGCGGGGTCGGCGAACAGCTCGTCGACGGGCGCCTGTTCGGCGGCGCGGCCGCCGTACATGACGAGGACCTCATGGGCCACGCGGGCGACGACGCCCAGGTCGTGCGTGATCATCACGACGCCGAGGCCGCGTTCCTGCTGGAGCCGGGCGATCAGCTCCAGGATCTGGGCCTGCACGGTGACGTCGAGGGCGGTGGTCGGCTCGTCGGCGATCAGCAGGTCGGGCTCGCAGGCCAGGGCCATGGCGATCATCGCGCGCTGGCGCATGCCGCCGGAGAACTGGTGCGGGTACTCCCCCGCCCGGCGGGCGGGTTCCGGGATGCCGACCTCGCCGAGCATGTCGACGGCGCGGGCGCGGGCGGCGGCCCGCCGGGCCTTGAAGTGCACCCGGTAGTGTTCCGCGATCTGCTCGCCGACCGTGTAGTAGGGGTGCAGGCTGGACAGCGGGTCCTGGAAGATCATCGCGATGCGGCGGCCCCGTACGGCGGACAGCTGCCGCTCGGAGAGGCCGGTCAGCTCCCGTCCGGCGAGGGCGACGGAGCCGCTGATCTCGGCGCCGCCCCGGTGCAGGCCCATGAGGGCGAGCGAGGTGACGGACTTGCCCGAGCCGGACTCGCCGACGATCCCGAGGGTGCGTCCGGCGTCAACGGTGAAGCCGAGGGAGTCGACGGCCCGTACGGGGCCGCGCGGGGTGGTGAACGTGACGCACAGGTCGCGCACGTGGAGCAGGGGGGTGTTCGCGGCGGCGGCCATCAGTACCTCACCCTCGGGTCGATGACGGCGTACAGGAGGTCGACCGCGAGGTTCGCGACGACGATGAAGAACGCGGCGAGCAGGGTGACCCCGAGGACGACCGGCTGGTCGGAGCTGACCAGCGCGCCGTAGAACAGCCGCCCGACGCCGGGGAGTCCGAAGATGGACTCGGTGATGACGGCTCCGGCGAGGAGCCCGCCGAGATCCATGCCGAAGATGGTGAGGATGGGGGTCATCCCGGAGCGCAGCCCGTGTTTGACGACGACGGTGCGCTCGGGCATGCCCTTGGCGCGGGCGGTGCGGATGTACGGCTCGGCCATGGCCTCGATCATCGAACCGCGGCTCTGGCGGGCGTACATGGCGGCGTACAGCAGGGCGAGCGCCGTCCAGGGCAGCAGCAGGTTGGCGGCCCAGGACAGGGGGCCGTCGGTGAACGCCCGGTAGGTGGGGTAGGGCAGCAGTCCGGCGACGCGGATGACGCCGTGGATGAGCAGGACGGACGTGAAGTAGACGGGCAGTGAGGCAGCGGCGACCGCGCCGACCATGAGGGCCTTGTCGGTGGCGGTGTCCTTGCGCAGGGCGGCGGTGACCCCGGCGCCGAGGCCGAGGACGAGCCACAGGACGGCGGCGCCGGCGGCGAGCGACGCGGAGACGGGGAGCCGGTCCATCAGCAGGTCCCAGACGGGCAGGGAGTTCTCGTAGGAGTAGCCCAGGCAGGGGAAGCCGCAGTGCACGGCGTACGGGCCGGTGCCGAGGGTGCGCCCGGTGAAGATGCCGGTCAGGAAGTCGGCGAACTGGCGCCACAGCGGCTGGTCGAGGCCGAGGTAGGCCCGTACGTCGGCCAGCCGCTCGGCGCTGCAGGTCTTGCCGCAGGCGGCGGCGGCCGGGTCGGCGGGCAGGACGTGGAAGATCAGGAAGGTGACGGCGGCGATGGCGAGGAGCACGCCGGCGAGGGCGAGGAGCCGGCGGGCGAGGTAGAGGATCACGTGCGGCCGCCCCTCGGGTCGAGGATGTCGCGCAGGGCGTCGCCGAGCAGGGTGAAGGCGAGCACCGCGAGGAAGAGGAAGACGCTGGGGATGACGAAGTACATGGGGTCGGTCTCGTAGAAGGCGACGGACTCGGCGATCATCTGGCCCCAGGAGGGGGTGGGCGGGCGGACTCCCACGCCGAGGTAGCTGAGCGCCGCCTCGGTGCTGATCATGCCGGGGATGAGCAGGGTGGTGTAGGCGATGACCGGGCCCGAGACGCCCGGCAGGATGTCGCGGGTCAGGATGCGCCAGGATCCGGCGCCGCCGACGCGGGCGGCGTCGACGTACTCGCGGTGTTTGAGGGACAGGGTCTGGCCGCGGACGACGCGGGCGACGCCGGGCCAGCCGAAGACGCCGATGACCGCGGTCATCAGCACGATCCGGTTGACGTCCTTGGCCACGGACAGCATCGCGATCATGAAGATCAGCGAGGGGAACGACATGGTCAGGTCCATGAGCCGGGACAGGACCGCGTCGGTCCGGCCGGCGAAGTAGCCGGCGGCGATCCCGGCGGCGGTGCCGGTGACCACCACGATGGCGGTGGCGGCGAAGGCGATCAGCAGGGAGACCTGCGCGCCGTGGACCACGCGGGCGAACAGGTCGCGGCCGGTGACGGGTTCGACGCCGAGCCAGTGCTCGGCGCTGATCCCGCCGAAGGAGCCCAGCGGCTGGCCTCCGAGGTAGGGGTCGATGGCGGTCTTGTCGAACTCCTCGGGGGACCAGCCGCCGAGCGCGCCCAGCCAGGGGGCGGTGGCGGCCATGAGGACGAAGAGGAGGACGACGCAGAGGCTGACGCGGACGGCGGGGCGGCGGCGGAGTTCCCGCCGGGCGAGCTGCCAGGGGCTGCTGCCCGGCGGGACCTCCTTCGCCTCCGGTGCGCCGGCGGCGGGTGCGGTGGTGGTCATCGCGGGGTGCGGGGGTGTTCGTCCGGCCTCAGCCCTGGCTCTTCGACGGGTCCTTGAGGCCGACCGCGGCGTAGTCGATGGTGCCGGTCCACACGGGGTGGCCGAAGGCGCCCGCGATGTTGGAGCCGACGAGCAGCGGCTTGCGCTCCAGGATGAGCGGGACGGACGGGGACTTCTTCATCAGCTCCGCGTCGAGGTCGATCCAGGCCTGGTTGGCCTGCTTGGCGTCGGCCATGGCATTGATCTCGTCGATCCGCTTCATGGTCGCGTCGTCGCGGAACTGGCTGTAGTTGCCCTGGTTGCCCTTGTCCTTGATGGTGCGTCCGTCGAAGACGAAGGGGATCCAGGTGGAGCCGGAGGGGTAGTCGGGGCACCAGCCGGCGAGGGTCATGTCGGGCGTGGTGGAGAGGTCGCCGATGACGTCGTAGTAGGCGCCCGGGTCGACGGTGTCGACGACGACCTCGATGCCGGCGCGGGACAGGCCCTGCTGGAGGGCCTCCGCCTTGCCCTTGTCGCCGGTGGAGACGGACAGGGAGACCTTCAGCTTCTCCTTTCCGGCGGCCTTGAGGAGTTCCTTCGCCCTGGCCGGGTCACCCGCCGGGGCGATCTTCAAAGTGTCGGCCTGCCGGCCGCCGGAGAGCGCCGGGGGCAGGTAGGCGGTGGCGACCTCGTTGAGGGCCGGGCCGCCGCCCGCGGTGACCACGGCCTCCTTGTCCACGGCGTACTGCACGGCCTCGCGGACCTTGGGGTCGTCGAAGGGGGCCCGGGAGTTGTTCAGGTGGAGCAGCTCGGTACAGCCCTGCGACTCGGCGAGCAGCCGTGCCTTGACGTCCGCCTTGGGGAGGACCTTGGGGGCGCTCTCGGGGCGCATGTCGGCGTACTGGACGGCGGAGGCGTCGGCGCCCTCGCCGGCGATGACGCGGTCGTCGATCTGGCCGCCCTTGAGGCCCATGACGACCACGAACCGGTCCGGGTAGGCCTTGCGGACGGTGTCGGTGGCGGCGTCCCAGTGCTCGTTGCGGACCAGGACCAGCTTCTTGTCGCGGTCGTACGACTCGATCTTGTACGGGCCGGAGGAGAACGGGCGGGCGTCGTACTGGGTGCCCTTCTCCTGGGACTGGGGGACGGGGGCGAAGGTCGGGAGGGTGGCCGTCGCGGAGAACTCGGCTACGGGACGCTTGAGTTCGAAGATGATCGTCCGGTCGTCGGGGGTCTTCACGGAGTCCAGGTGCCGGCCCTGGAGAGGACCCTTGTAGCCCTCGGTACCGGCCAGGTACTGGGCGGCGTAGTCGGGGCCGCCGGTGAGGTCGGGGGCGAAGGAGCGCTCGACGTTGTACTTGACGTCCTGGGCCCTGACCGGCGAGCCGTCCTCGTACTTCACGCCCTCCTTGAGGGTGAAGGTCCAGGTGCGGCCGCCGTTGGAGGGGGTGCCGAGGTCGGTGGCGAGGTCGGGGACCAGCTCGCTCCCGGCCTTGCCGGGCTCGGCCTTGAAGGTGACGAGCGTGCGGTAGAGCAGGCGGGTGCCGAAGTCCATGGTCGGCATGACCCAGTTGCGGGCGGGGTCTAGGTGGGCGAAGTCCTGGTTGGACAGCACGGTGAGCGTGCCGCCCTTGACCGGGGCGCCGCCGAGCACCTTCCCGTCGTTCGCGGCGGCGGGGTTGGCGGCTCCCGCGCCGGCGGCCCCCTTCTTGGCGGTGTCGGAGCAGCCCGACGCGCCGAGTGCGAGTGCGGCCACCAGGGCGGTGGCGAGGGCGGGTTGGGTGCGCTTGGTCATGGGTCACTCCAGTGAAGGGCCGCGCTCTACGATGTGACCGGTAACATAGTAATGTGAAATTGCACTGACAAGGGGTGGGAGCCGACGTTATCCAGCCGTGTCCGAGCGCGGACTGACGGAGCGTCGGGCCCGGCGTTGGGGCCCCGCCGTCGGGCCCCAGGGGCCGGAGGCGGATCCGGGGCAGCGGCGAGCGCCGTTCAGGGGCATCCGTGCGCGCGGCGCGCGGTGGCGCGGCCGCCGGGGAGGGCCCGTCCCGCACCCTGTATCCCGCACCGGCCCCCGACCGCCGCCTCCCCAGGAGTTCCCCGATGCCGAAGGCCATCCGTTTCAGCGAGTACGGCGACGCCGACGTCCTGCGCCTGGAGGAGGTGCCGCTGCCCGAGCCCGGGGAGGGACAGGTCCGCGTCAAGGTGACGGCCGCCGGGGTCAACGGCCTCGACTGGAAGGTCCGCCGTGGCTGCCTCAGCGGGGGCGAGCCCCCGGCCGCGCCGATGGGCACCGGCCTGGAGCTGTCCGGCGTCGTCGACGCGGTGGGTCCCGGCGTGCACCAGTGGCGCCCCGGCCAGGCGGTCTTCGGCGGCTCGGCCGACCGCGCCGCCGCCGCGGAGTACGACCTCGCCGCCGCCGGAGACCTCGTCGCCAAGCCCGACTGGCTCGGTTTCGAGGAGGCCGCGGCCCTGCCCGTGGCGACCGAGACGGCCTACCGCACCCTGCGCCTGCTCGACGTCCGCGAGGGCCAGACCCTGCTGATCCACGCCGCGGCGGGCGGTGTCGGCCTGCTCGCCGGGCAGATCGCCCGGGCCCGGGGCGCCGCCGTGATCGGCACGGCGGCCACCCGGAACCACGCCTTCCTCCGCGAGGTCGGCATCAGCCCGGTCCTGTACGGCGACGGCCTCTTCGACCGGGTGCGCGCCATGGCCCCGCAGGGCGTCGACGCCGTCCTGGACTGCTCGGGCCGCGGCGAACTGGCCGGTTCGGTCGCGCTGACCGGCGGCCCGGACCGGGTCGTCACCATCGCCGACCCCGTCGGCGCGGCCGAGCACGGGGTCCGCTTCACCGGCGAGGCCGGCTCGCTCGCGGAGGCGGTCACCGAGGTGCTGCCGCTGGTCGAGGCGGGCCGGGTCCGCATCCCCATCGACTCGGTCTTCCCCCTGGAGGGGGCGGCCGACGCGCAGCGCCACAGCGAGAACGGCCATCTCCAGGGCAAGGTACTGATCAGGCCCGGCGCCTGACGGCCCCTCCGGGAGACGGTCTAGAGGCCGGAGCCGAGGCGGCCCGGAAGGCGGCCGACCGGTTCGTCGCGGCCCTGGGCCCAGAGCGAGCGGACGTGGCCGAGGTGGCGGACCATGCAGGCCTCGGCCGCTTCCGCGTCGCCGGTGAGCATCAGGTCGAGCAGCTCGATGTGCTCCTCCGCCGAGGACACCAGCTTGCCGGCCTCGTCGAGGCCCGTGAGCCCGTACAGGCGGGAGCGCTTGCGCAGGTCGCCCACGGTCTCGACCAGCCGGTCGTTGCCCGCGAGGCCGAGCAGGGTGAGGTGGAAGCGGCGGTCCGCCTCCAGGTAGCCGATGAGGTTGTGCTCGCGCGCGCTGGTGACGATCTCCTCGGCGATGGGCCGCAGCGCCTCCAGCTGCTCGGCGGTGGCGATCTTCGTGATCCGGCCGATGGTCGGCACCTCGATCATCGTGCGCAGTTCGGTGTACTGGTCGAGGTCGCGCTCGCTGACCTCGGTGATGCGGAAGCCCTTGTTGCGGACCGGCTCGACCAGGCCCTCGCGGGCCAGGTCGAGCATGGCCTCGCGCACCGGGGTGGCCGAGACGCCGAGTTCGGCTGCGAGTCCGGGGGCGGAGTAGACGCTCCCGGGGCGCAGTTCGCCCGCTATCAGGGCTGCTCGGAGGGCGTGGCCGACCTGGTCGCGGAGCCGTTCCTGGGCCTTGATGAGACTGTGCTGCTTCAGGTCACCCATTGCATTTCCTCCGGACATCGCAGAGGAACAGCGTACAATGTCACGTTGCGCTGTTCGCCCCGGCCGCCTGGAACAAGGCGACCGCCACGGCAAGATCCTCCCAGGCCATGCCGACACTCTTGAAGAGCTGTGGACAACCCGGCGCCCGCCCTCCCGGTGCCTGCCCACCCGGTGCCCGCCCGCCCGGCAGCCGCCCGGCGACCAGGTCGGCGAGGGTGCCGGTGATGTGGCCGGGCCCGATGGCGCCCTCCGCCTCCGGGATCAGCAGGTCCCCCGCCTCCCGCAGGGCCGCCGCCCGCGATTCCACGTACACGGCCGACCTCCGCACGAGGGCCGTGTCCGTCTCCCGGGCCGTCGGCTCGTGCGAGCCGACGGCGACGACGGTGGCGCCCGGACTCACCAGGGTTCCGTCGAAGAGGGGTGCGCGGGACGAGGTGCAGCACACGACCAGATCGGCGCCGGCCACGTCACCGGGCCCGCCCGCGCGGGCGGGTGTGCCGAGGGACCGGGCGTACGCCGCGAGCTTGCGCGCGCCCGCCGGATCGCGGGCCACGACCACCGCCCCGGCCAGCTCCCGTACGGCGAGCAGCGCATCCAGGTGCCCGAACGCCTGCGGCCCCGAGCCGAAGAGCACCAGCCGCAGCGGACGCCCGGCCGGCGCGAGGTGGCGTACGGCGAGGGCCGAGACCGCCGGGGTGCGCAGCGCGGTGAGGGCCGCGCCGTCGAACAGGGCCAGCGGCCGCAGGGTGGGGCCGTCCAGCAGCAGGTAGGAGCCGGTGATCCGGGGCAGCCCGCGGGCCGCGTTCCCTGGCGCGACCCCGGCGATCTTCACCCCGGCGTACGCCGCGGACGCGGCGGGCATCAGCAGCAGTTCCCCGCCGGGCACGGCCACCGAGGTGCGCTGCGGGCAGCCCTCCGGGTCGGGCCCCTCCTGGAGGGCTGCAGCCAGGGCGTCGACCGCCGCGGCCGGGGTGATCAGCCGGGCCGTCTCCTCCGCGCCGAACTGCGGGAGGCCCGCCCCGCCGGGCCCGTTCACAGCGCGAAGCCGGTGCCGAGGGGGTCGTACGGGTCCACCAGGAAGGTGTGCTCCCCGGTCCGGTAGGCGGTCCCGGTGACCTCGGTGACCGCGCCCGGCAGCATCCGGCCGGTGAACACGGTGCCGGTGACGGACTCGTGGAGCAGGTCCTCCCCCGGGCCGAGCCGCCCGTCCTGCGCGAGCAGCGCGAGCCGCGCCGAGGTGCCGGAGCCGCAGGGCGAGCGGTCGACCTGGCCGTCGGCGAAGACGGTGGCGTTGCGCTGGTGCGGCCCGAAGGGGGTGTCGGGCAGCTCCTCGTGGAGGATCACCCCGTACACGCCGGAGAGCAGTGCTCCGCCCGGGTGCCATGTGGCGGGGTGGCCGGCCAGCGCGGCCCGGATCTCCCGGCCGGCGCGGACCAGGGCGGGCAGTGCCTCGCGCGAGACGTCCAGGCCGAGGTCCCGGGCGGCGACGGAGGCGTAACAGGCTCCCGCGTACGCGATGTCCACCTCGGCGACGCCGGCCGAGGTGGCGACGGGGACCTTGCGGGCGCCGACCCGCGCCGGGACGTTGCGGAAGGTGACCCCGGTGGTGCGGCCGCCGCCCCGGTGCACGACGGCGGTGACCCGGCCGGACGGCACGTCGATGCGCACCTGGGCGTCGCCGTCGTCGGGGGCGGCGACCCGGCCGGTGTCCACGGCCCAGGCGCCGAGCGCCATGGCGCCGTGGCCGCAGGCGGTGGAGTAGCCGTCCTTGTGCCAGAACAGGACGCCGAAGTGGGCGCCGTCGTCGTCGGGCGGCACGACGAACCCGCCGTACATCCCGGCGTGCCCGCGCGGTTCCCGTACGAGCAGGCGCCGTACGTCGTCCAGCGGACCCCGGCGCGGAGCGGTTCCGGATCCCCCCGGGCCGATGGCGGTGGCGCAGCGCTCGGCGACGGTGTCGCCGGGTACGGCCGCGACCGGGTCACGGGTGAGGTCGACGATCCGGAAGGGCTCGCCGGCGGCGTGGTAGTCGGTGGTCCGCACCGGGGGGACGGTCACAGGAGGAATCCTCCGGGGAAGGGGTCGGCCGGGTCGAGGAAGTACTGCGCGGTGCCGGTGATCCAGGCGCGCCCGGTGACGGTGGGGACGACGGCCGGCAGTCCGCCGACGGTGGTCTCCCCGATCAGCCGGCCGGTGAACTCGGTTCCGATGAACGACTCGTTGGCGAAGTCGGTGTCCAGCGGCAGGAGTCCACGGGCGTGCAGCTGCGCCATGCGGGCGCTGGTCCCCGTACCGCAGGGAGAGCGGTCGAACCAGCCGGGGTGGATGGCCATGGCGTGGCGGGAGCGGCGGGCGTCGGATCCGGGGGCGGCGAGGTAGACGTGCTTGAGGCCGGCGATGGCGGGGTCCTCGGGGTGGACGGGCCGGTCGTCGCAGGCGTTGACCGCGTCCATGACGGCGAGTCCGGCGGCGAGGAGGTCGTCCTTGCGGGCGCGGTCGAACGGCAGGCCCAGGTCGTCCAGTTCGACGAAGGCGTAGAAGTTGCCGCCGTAGGCGAGGTCGTAGGTGACGGTGCCGTACCCGGGGACGTCGGCCTTCAGGCCAAGGCCGACGCTGAAGGAGGGGACGTTGGTGAGGGTGACGGCGGTCGCCGCCCCGTCCTCGACGCGGACGTCGACGCTGACCAGCCCGGCCGGGGTGTCGAGCCGTACGGTGGTGACCGGCTCGACGACGGGCACCATGCCGGTCTCGACGAGGACGGTGGCGACCCCGATGGTGCCGTGCCCGCACATGGGGAGCAGGCCCGACACCTCGATGTAGAGGACGCCGAAGTCGGCGTCCGGCCGGGTGGGGGGCTGCAGGACGGCGCCGCTCATCGCGGAGTGGCCGCGCGGCTCGTACATCAGCAGGGTGCGGATGCGGTCCGAGTGCTCGATGAAGTGGAGCCGCTTCTCGGCCATGGTGGCGCCGGGGATCACCCCGACTCCCCCGGTGATCACCCGGGTCGGCATGCCCTCGGTGTGCGAGTCAACCGCGTGGTAGATGTGGCGCGTGCGCATGGGATCCCCCCGGACGGCTAGTTGAGACCCTCGGCGAGGGCCTTCTCGGTGGCGGCGCGGACGGCGGCCTCGGTCTCGCCCGTGAGCGGGAAGCGGGGCGGGCGGGTGGCGCCGCCGGGGCGGCCGGCCAGGTCCATGGAGAGCTTGATGGCCTGGACGAACTCGGTCTTGGAGTCCCAGCGAAGCAGGGAGTGCAGGGACTTGTAGAGCGGCAGGGCGGTGTCGAGGTCGCCGGCGACGGCGGCCCGGTAGAGGGTGGCGCAGGACTGCGGCAGGGCGTTGGGGTAGCCGGCGATCCAGCCGACCGCGCCGGCGAGGGCGAGTTCGAGGAGAACGTCGTCGGCGCCGATCAGCAGGTCCAGGCCGGGGGCGAGCTCGGCGATCTCGTAGGCGCGGCGCACGTCCCCGCTGAACTCCTTGACGGCGACGATCGATCCGTCGGCGTGGAGGCGGGCGAGGAGCGCCGGGGTCAGGTCCACCTTGGTGTCGATGGGGTTGTTGTACGCGACGACGGGCAGTCCGGCCGCGGCCACGTCGGCGTAGTGGGCGCGGACGGCGTCCTCGTCGGCCCGGAAGGCGTTCGGGGGCAGCAGGAGGACGGATCCGGCGCCGGCCTCGGCGGCCTGGTCCGCCCAGCGGCGGGCTTCGGCGCTGCCGTAGGCGGCGACGCCGGGCATGACCCGGCGTCCGTCGCCGGCGGCCTCGACGGCGGTGCGGACGACGCGGGCCCGCTCCTCGTCGGTCAGGGTCTGGTACTCGCCGAGGGAGCCGTTGGGGACCACGCCGTCGCAGCCGTTGGCGATGAGCCAGGCGACGTGTTCGGCGTACGCGTCGTGGTCGACGCTGAGGTCCTCGCGCAGGGGCAGGGCGGTGGCGACCATGATTCCGTGCCAGGGCCGGGTACGGGCGTCGCTGCGGGGCGCGGGGGTGGGCGCGTGGTTCATGTGGTGACTCCCTAGTGTGGTGTGTGACATTTTACTAGCGCGTACGAGGCGGCCACAAGGGCCCGGACGGTGCGGATCAGCGCCCCGCGCGCGGCGGTGGGGCGGCGGGGGGCCGGGTGGGGGCCTGGCCGGCGGGGGCCTGACCAGTGGGTGCCTCGCCGGCGGGGGCCTGGCCGGCGGGGGCCCCGCCGGCGGGCCGGAGTTCGGCGAGCCGCCCCAGGGTGACCGGGCAGGACAGCGGGCGCCGGTCGGCGGCCGGCTCCTCCCCGGCGAGCGCGGCGACGGCCGGGCCGCACATCCGGCCCTGGCACCAGCCCATGCCCGCCCGGGTGAGGAGTTTGGCCGTACGGGCGTCCCGGGCGCCGAGGTCCCGCACGGCCTCGCGCACCAGCCCGGCCGGGACCTCCTCGCAGCGGCACACGGGGGTGTCGTCGCGCAGCCAGCCGGTCCACCCGCCGCCGGGCCGGTGGGCGGCGCCCATCGCGTCGGCGAAGGCCCGCAGCCGGGCGCGGCGGCGGACCAGGGCGCCGGGGACCGGGCGCCCGGCAATCGCGTGGGCGGCGATCTCCCCCTCGGCCAGGGCGAGGTCGGCGCCGCCGATGCCGCCGGTCTCCCCCGCGGACCAGATGCCGGGCACGGAGGTGCGCTGGCCGGCGTCCAGGTCCAGGGCGACGGCGCCGTCGGCGCTGCGGCGGGTGGCGCACCCCAGGCCGGTGGCGAGTTCCAGCTGCGGCAGCAGCCCGTGGCCCACCGCGAGCGCGTCGCAGGCGATCCGGCGGCCGGTGCCGGGCAGCGGCCGCCAGTCCCGGTCGAGGCGGGCCACGGTGACCGCCTCGACCCGGTCGGTGCCGTGGGCCTCGGTGACGGCGTACCGGGTCAGGAGCCGGACGCGGTGGCGCAGCAGGGCCCCGCCGTACGCGGCGCCTTCGGCGAGCTTGCGGGGGTTGCGCAGCAGCACGCCGGCCCGCCGGGCGTACCCGGTGTACGCGGCGGCCTCCACCACCGCCGGGACCCCGGCCCCGGCCGCGGCGAGGGACCCGGCCACGGCGAGCAGCAGCGGCCCGCTCCCGGCGACGACGACGCGCCGGCCCGGCAGGACCAGCCCGGACTTGAGCATGGCCTGCGCCCCGCCGGCCCCGACCACCCCCGGGAGGGTCCAGCCGGGGAAGGGCAGTTGGCGCTCGTACGCGCCGGTGGCGATGAGGACGGCCCGCGCCCGCACGGCCGCGGCGCGCTCCTCGGGGCCGTGGCCGGCGACGGCGTGCAGGAGCCAGCCGTCGCCGTCCGGGACCACCGTCCAGACGTGGTGCTCGGCGAGGTGGCCGATCCGCCCGGCCGCCGCGTGGGCGCGCAGGGCGGCTTCCCTGGCGGCGAACGCGGCCCAGCCGTGGTGCAGGGCCTCGGGGCGGGCGGCGCCGAGGCCGGGGGCTGGATGGCGGTAGAACTGGCCGCCCGCCCGCTCCCCCGCGTCGAGGAGGGCGACCCGCAGGCCGAGCCCGGCGGCGGTGACGGCGGCGGCCAGCCCGGCGGGACCGGCGCCGACGACGGCGAGGTCGACGGGGGCGGCGTCGGCAGCGGTGACGGCAGCAGCGGTGGCGGTGACGGCGGCGGCGGCGGCCGGGCGGGCGGGCTCAGACGGCGAGGTCGGCATGTCCGGTGCCCTCCTGGGTGGTGACGTCGTCCCCGGGACGGGCCGGAACGAGGCAGGCGCGCTGGTTGGGGCGGCCGTTGACGGTGACGAGGCAGTCGTAGCAGGCCCCGATGCCGCAGAACGCCCCGCGCGGGGCGCCGGTCCCGCGGGTGGTCCGCCAGGCGAGGATGCCCGCGGCCCACAGCACGGCGGCGATGGACTGGCCCGGCTGGACGGGGAGTTCGCGGCCGTCGAAGCGGACGGTGTGCTCCGCGGCCGGGGCGCCGCCGACCAGTGAGCGGGGGCTGCGCATCAGGGGGTCCTCCTCGGGGGGTGCGGCGGCGGCGCCGACGCGGGCTGGTGCGGCTGCTGCGGCGGCGGGGCCTGGTCGAAGCGGTCGGGGCGGAACGGCCCCCAGGGGAGCGGGGGTTCGGTGCCCGTCAGGGCGGCGGCGATCAGCGCGCCGGTGCCGGGGGCCAGGCCGATGCCGGCGCCCTCGTGGCCGCAGGCGTGCAGCAGGCCGGGGACGCGGGGGTCCGGGCCGATCGCCGGGAGGTGGTCGGGGAGGTAGGGGCGGAAGCCGTGGTAGGCGCGGAGCACCCGGACGTCCGCCAGTACGGGGAACAGGGCGGCCGCCTGGACGGCGAGGCGGCGCAGCGCCTCGGTGGAGAGGGCGCGGTCGAAGCCGACGCGTTCGCGGGTGGCACCGATCAGCACCGGGCCCGCCGGGGTGCCCTCGACGACCGCCGAGGACTGCAGGGCCGCCGAGCCGCTGGCGACGTCCGCGATGTAGTCGGCGGCGTAGACCTTGTGCCGGACCACCCGCGGCAGCGGCTCGGTCACCAGGACGAAGCCGCGGCGCGGGAGCACGGGCAGGGCGGCCCCGGCGAGGTAGGCGACGCGCCCGCCCCAGGTGCCGGCGGCATTGACCACGGCGGGGGCGGCGAGTTCACGCCGGGCGGTGCGTACGCCCCGTACCGCGCCCGAGGCGTCCCGCAGGACCGCGGTGACCTCCTCGCCGAGGTGGAGCTCCGCACCCGAGGCGGCCAGCAGGCGCGCGGCGGCCTGGGCGGGCTGGACCTGGGCGTCCTGCGGGTAGTGGAACCCGCCCGCGAGGCCGGGGGCCAGGTGCGGCTCCAGTTCGTGCAGGGCGCCGGCGTCCACGTCCACGGCGGTGACCCCGGCGGCGCGCTGCCCCTCGGCGAAGGCGCGGAGCGCTGTGAGGGCCCTCTCGTCGGGGGCGACGACCAGGCCGCCCTTGGCCTCGTACTCGACGGGGGCGGGGAGCACGGCGGCGAGTTCGCGCCAGAGCCCGGCGGAGAGGAGGGCGAGGGCGAGCTCGGGGCCGGCCTCCTTGTCGGAGACCAGCAGGTTGCCCTCGCCCGCGCCGGTGGTGCCGCCCGCCACGGGGCCCCGGTCGACCACGGCCACGGAGAGGCCGGCGCGGGCCGCGTAGTAGGCGCAGGCCGCTCCGACGACGCCGGCGCCGATGATGACGGCGTCCGGGGAGTGTCTCTTGAGCACGGCAGTAATATGTCACATTCTTTAGAGGCTGCCCAGACCGTCCGACCGGCCCCGCGCCCGATGGGGCACGGGACCGGTCCGGTGCGGATCAGCCGGTGCGGAGAGGCCGGTGCGATCGGCCTGTGCGAGCGGCCTGTGCGGCGGCCGGTGCGGATCAGCCGCGGAGGGGGCCCTCACAGCTGTAGGAGGACGAGCCGGCGACCTTGTTGGTCCAGATCTCGATCGGCCCGAAGGAGCAGTTCATGTCGGCGAGGTTGTTGGAGGCCGCGCCCGCCCGGTCGAGGATGAAGTAGTCGACCGTCTCGGACATGTCCTTGAAGTTCTGGTCGTCGCTGCGCCAGTTCTTCAGGTTCGCGGTGATCCGGCCCGTACAGGTGAAGCGGCGCTTGCCCGGGTCGCCGTTCTCCACGCAGTCCGGGGTGTTGTAGGTCGCCGTGGCGAACGAGGACTTCACGGAGGCGAGCGCCGCGTCGCGCAGCTGCCCGTTGGGGGTGAAGGTGGTGTTCGGCACGAAGAGCTGGTCGACCTTGGCGATCTGCGCGGTGAGGAAGCGGTCGTAGTCGCGCTGGAGGTAGGTGTCGGCGCCCGTCCGGTGGCGCCATGCGTCGTACGCGGCGACGTCGTTGTTGCGCAGGTGGGTGTACATCTCGCGCAGCAGCGAGGGCTTCTCGGCCCACAGGAACTCGAAGAAGGTGCCCGCGTAGCTGTAGAAGCGGAAGCCGTCGCCGTCGTAGGTGGCGTTCAGGAGCTGCTCCACCGTCATCCGCGGGCCGCCGCCGGCCGTGTCGCTGATGATGCTCCTGACCAGTGACTTGCGGACGGCGATGCCGTTGTCGCGGGTGGCGCCGTCGAAGAACTCGGCCGTCCCCTCGTCCATGGCGGTCGTCCGGTCGCTCTCGTACCAGGGGCCCTCGCCGAAGAACCCGGGCACCGCGTACCGGCCGTTGAGGTAGTGCGTGTACTCGTGGCGGAAGAGCTCCTCGAGGGTGAGGGAGGAGTCCTGCGGGACGCGGCGCTGGTAGGTGTAGAAGGTGGCGCCGTTCTCGATGTAGATGCCGCCGTTGTTGGTGTCGTAGCCCGTCAGGATCGGGTGGTAGTTCTCGTAGTCGGCGCGCGAGCCGTACAGCACGATGTTCAGCGTCGTGTTGGGGTCGCCGGCCAGCGGCTGGTCGGTGCCGAGGACGCGGTGGAACTGGGCCTTGACCTGCTTGCTCGCGTAGTAGAGCTGGTCGACGGTGGCGTGGTCCAGGCCGGTGCGGACCTTGATGGCGCCGTTGTCGTAGGTGTAGGTGTAGGGGAAGATCTGCCGCTCGATGTCCTCCTTGCAGACCCCGTACGGCTTGCAGGCCTGGAAGTAGTTGAGCCAGGACACGACCTTGGCCCAGGGCTGGCTGCCGTTGCCGAAGGCCGTCCTGACGGGCTCCAGCATGGCGCCCAGGTCGGCGGTGATCTGGTCCCGCAGGGCCGGGATCTCGCCGAAGCGGCCGTACTCGCCGATCGCGTCGCGCACCACCCAGGCGTTGGCGGTGCCCTTGAGGTGGACGTAGCCCGCGAAGGCCTTGAAGGCGGCCCGGTAGGCGGGGTCGGCGGCCGCCGCGGACTGGAAGGCCGCGTCCTGGTTGCCCGGGTAGACGCCCAGGTAGTTGACGGACAGCGCGGCCAGCGCGGCGCCCGCCCAGCCGGCGTCGAGGTGGGTGGCCGGGTGGGCCGGGTCCATGGTGGCCAGGACCTTCTTGATCAGGCCCAGCTGGTGCTGGCGCAGGCCCGGCGCGCTGGCGGCGTAGAGCGCCTCGCGCAGGGTGTTGGCGTTGCTGCGGGTGACGTCGAAGGTGCGGGCGGCGGTGCCGAAGTCGCCGATCGCCCGGCGCATCGCCTCGACCGTCGGCGCGTCCGTGACGTCGATCTCGCCGCGCGAGTAGTCGTGGTAGGCGACGGCGTGCAGATACGTGAACATCTCCTCCAGATGCGAGGAGTTGGAGCCGTCGTGGGCGGCGGACAGGCTGGATATCCGCCGGGACACGGCCTGGACGTGGGCGTCGGACATGACGGGCGCCAGGCGGGCATCCCAGGTCCAGATGAGGCCGCGCAGACAGCCGTCGGCGAGGACCGCCTGGTCGCCGAGGAAGTCGGCGAACTGCTCCGGGGTGAGGTTCGTGATCCCGTCGAGGGTGCACGGGACGGCGACGGCGAGGCCGCGCGTCGTGGGCGCCGCCTGCGCGGTCGCCCTGCGGCTCTTCTCGGTCCGCTCGCTCGCGGCGGGCGCGGCGGTGGCGGCGCCGGGGACTTGGCCGGAGAGGCCCGTCCCGCCCGGGGCGGGGGCGGGCGCCGGGGTGGTGTCCCGGGCGTTGGCGAAGCGGTCGACCTCGTCGAACGGGTTGACCGCCGGAGCCGCCGGAGCCCCGGAGGAGAAGGTGCCGGGCGCCGCGGTGGCGGGGATCCCCCGGTCGGCGGCCTGGGTCACGGCCTGGCCGGCGGTGGCGAGGAGGGTGACCGCCACGGCGGCGGAGAGGAGGGACGTGCGCACAGCTCTGTGCTGGAACACCAAGAACTCCTGTTGGGAGGGGAGGTGGGGGACGTGGTGCGGTAGTGCGGTGGTGCGTCGCGGATGGCGCGGATGGCGCGGATGGCGCGGATGAACTGCCCTGCGTCACGCAGCGTTTGACGGGGATTAATGTGCCGCGGTGTGAGCTGTAACATAGTAATGTGAAATTGCACTGACAAGCCCTGTGAGCCCACCAGTTCGCATCTTCTTGAGGGAGCCCCCGTGACCGACACCCCCTCCGGCACCCCTTCCGGCACCTCTTCCTCCGGCCCCTCCGGCCCCGCCCCCCGACTCAACACCGGCAGCCACGACCTGCCGGTGTCCCCCGAACTGTCCCGGTTCATGGCGGGGAACTGGGCCGCGTCCCCCCTGCCCGGCTCCGCGCACGTCGCCGCCCGTGCCGTCACCCCGGCCCGCCGCGCCCGGCTGTCGGCACGCTTCCCGGGCGAGCGGCTGATCGTCCGGGCCGGCGACCTCAAGGTCCGCTCCAACGACTGCGACCACCGCTTCCGCCCGCACAGCGCGTACGCCTGGCTGACCGGCCTCACCGGCGAGGACCAGGTGGGACACGTCCTGGTCATGGAACCGTCGGGTCCGCACGCCCACGAGGCCGTGCTGTACCTGCGGCCGCGCTCGCCGCGGGCCGGCGGGAACGAGGAGTTCTACCGCGACCGCCGCTACGGGGAGTTCTGGGTGGGCCGCCGGGCGGACCTCGCGGAGGCGGAGCGCCTGACCGGCATCCGCTGCGCCCACCTGGACACCCTGGGCTCACCGGGTGGCCGCGACGCGGCCTCCGACACGGAACTGGCCGTCGCGCTCTCGGAGTTGCGGTTGGTGAAGGACGCCTGGGAGGTCGAGCAGCTCCAACTGGCGGTCGACCACACGACGGCGGGCTTCGAGGACGTCGTACGGGAACTGCCGCGGGCCCTGGCGCATCCGCGCGGGGAGCGGTGGATCGAGGGGGTCTTCGGCCTGCGCGCCCGGGCGGAGGGCAACGGCACGGGCTACGACACCATCGCGGCCTCCGGCGCCCACGCCTGCGTACTGCACTGGATCCGCAACGACGGCCGGCTCGACCGGGACGAACTGCTGCTCCTGGACGCGGGCGTGGAGACGGACACCCTGTACACGGCCGACATCACCCGCACCCTCCCGCTGTCGGGCCGCTTCTCCTCCGTGCAGCGGCAGGTGTACGAGGTGGTCCTGGCCGCCCAGGAGGCGGGCATGGCGGCGCTGCGGCCGGGCGCGAGCTTCCGCGACTTCCACCGGGCCGGGATGCGGGTCATCGCGGAGGGCCTGGCGCAGTGGGGCGTCCTCAAGCACGCCGAGGGCGACCTGCACCGGCGCTACACCCTGTGCAGCAGCGGCCACATGCTCGGCCTGGACGTGCACGACTGCGCGCAGGCGCGGGCGGACACCTACCTCGACGGCGTGCTGGAGGAGGGCCAGGTCCTGACGGTGGAGCCGGGGCTGTACCTCCAGCCGGACGACGAGACCCTCCCGCCGGAGCTGCGCGGCATCGGCGTCCGCATCGAGGACGACCTCGTCGTCACGTCGGACGGGGCCCGCCTGATGTCGGGCGCGCTGCCGCGCACGGTGGCGGGCGTCGAGGAGTGGATGGGGAACCTGCTGGAGGGCTGGGCCGGGCCCAGGCTAGTAGTGCTTTGTTAGCTGGGTCTTGTCACGGTGGGTGTCTGGTAGTTCGCTGGTTGTATGAGGGCTGGGGAACTTGCTGGGTGTCGGGTCCGGTTGGAGGAGTTCACCTCCGAGGTGTTCGCGCCGTTGGCGCGGCGGGATCAGCGGGTCAAGGGCGGCCTGTATCTGCGGGGCTTGCTGCTGGACGGCCGGCGCAAGTCGATGCAGCCGATGGCCGAACGCCTCGGCGTGGACCATCAGCAGTTGCAGCAGTTCATGACGTCCTCGACCTGGCCGGTCCGGGACGTCCGGGCCCGACTCGCGTGGCGGGCCGTGCGGGCGGTCCGCCCGCAGGTGTGGGTGGTGGACGACACCGGATTTCCCAAAGACGGGAAGGCATCCGCGGGGGTAGCCCGCCAATACCGGGGACTGTGGGGAAGGTCGGAAACTGCCAGATCGGGGTCAGTGTCCATGCGGCCTCGGACGTGGCTTCGTGCCCGCTGGCCTGGCGTTTGTTCCTGCCCGCCTCCTGGGACGGACCGGACGCGGCAGCACGCAGGGAGGCCTGCCGGATCCCCGCTGAGGAACAGCATCAGCCGAAATGGCGGCTTGCGGTCACGTGGTCCGGGTGCCTGAACCCTCGGGTCCGATGGTCACCGACGTCGTGTTCTTCGACGTCACCATCGGTGGCGTCCAGGCGGGCAGGATCACCTTCGGGCTGATGGGCAAGACCGTTCCGAAGACCGTGAGGAACTTTGTGGAGCTGGCGCGGAAGCCGGTCGGGGCGGGCTACAAGGGATCGAAGTTCCACCGAGTGATCAAGGACTTCATGATCCAGGGCGGAGATTTCACCAAGGGCGACGGAACCGGCGGGCAGAGCGTCTACGGTGAACGGTTCGCGGATGATAACTTCAGGCTCAAGCACTACGGTGCGGGATGGCTGTCGATGGCCAACGCGTCTGCGGAATGAGCACGGTCCGCCGAATCGAGAACACCGCCACCGACAGCCGCGACCGGCCACCCGGGACGTCGTCATCGCCGACTCCGGGCCCGTACGCGTGGAGAGCCCCTACCGCGTGGCGGCGGCCGACGCCACTGACGAGCACTGCTGACAGGCCCCGCTCTGCCGGAGCCACGGCGAGGATGGGCCCCGCCCCCATGTCATCGCGTGCCGGTCGTCGCTTTCCCGCAAAAACCCAGACGACCGCCGCGCCTTGGTCCTGCACGCGGCCGTCAGCCTCGCCAGCCTCGCCGTGTTCGTGCCGACCCCGCCGGCCCAGTACCGGCGCGAGAACGTCTCCGCGGTCGTCGGCTTGCCGATGTGCGTAGCCGCGGCAAGCGCGGCCGTCCACGCGTGGACGGACCTCGGCAAACCGGACGGCCCCATCAAGGACGATGCCGTGCAGGTCACCGTTACCTCGGGCCGCGCGTACCGGTAGCGGCCCGGCCCTTGGGAGGCGCCTGCCGCGCCCGGTTCGTCGCCGGTCGGCTCGGCGCTCGGCCAGACACCGGCGTGCACAGGAAGGTGCGGCTGCTGCCCGGCGTCGAGATCGGGTTGAGTGCTGCGGTGGTCACTCGCCGGGCGCGGTCCCGCGACCGCCGAGTTCCACCCCGTCGGCATGTCACCGCTGGTACTGCAGAGCATTGGCCCCTGCGGCGATGACCTCGGCGAGCCGGTGGGCGAAGGCCGCGTTGCATCCTCCGAGCCGGACGAAGCCATGGCCTGCCACCGGCCCGCCATTGCTCAACGAGGGAAGGGTCATGTCTGCGAGCGCGAGCGCCGCCTGGAGGCTGGTGACGGCGTCTTCGCCAGCCTGGTAGGCGGCATCCTGTACCCGCTTGTACTGGACTCGTTCAGCGTGGGTCATCTCGTACACCATGTCGCTGACCTTTCGTGGTAGGCGTGGTAAGCGTGGGGGGTGAGGCGCCGGAGCGCGTTGTGTGTTCGGTTCGCAGACGTGTGGCAGCGGCACACGCCGCAGTTGGCGACGGTGCAGGCCCCCACTGCCGAGCACGACGTTCCCTGGGGCACGCCGCTCGTGGGTGCGCCGGGAACGGACGTCGAGGTCTTGAGCGAGGGGTGGGTCCGAGCCGCATCGCGGAGGACGGGTTCGTGCCCGCCCGGGCGGGGACAAGAGTGGGTAGACCGTCCGACTGAGTCTGCGCACGGCCCGTGACTATCGGATTCGATCTTCGTTTCAAAGGTGCAGGCGAGCACACCTTCGACGTGGGGGAGGGACAGGGTTGGTCAAGGATTTATCCGGCACGGCCGGCGTTGCCCTTCGCGGTAGCCCCCGACCCCGATCCTCGTGCGTCGTCGTCCGACAGTGTCGTCTCCGCCGTGGCCCAGCGATGGTGCCCCGCGTGCGCACCGCGCTCCCGCGATGGGTCGCTGACCCTTGCCCGGCGGGCAGGTGAAGGATCCGGAAGTGGCCCCCGAACCGTCGGTGCGACGTCGATCACTGTTGCGGCGCCGCGGCGCTTCGCCGCCCGTTGCAGAAACCAGAACCCGTTGCCCGAGTCGAGGAGCCCTGCGGGGAGCTGTGCGAGGGCACTGCCTCACCCGTACGATTTTCATGCGCACTACCCGTACGTGTGGCTGTGCGATGGAGGGTGGACACCGTCCTCACCGCGTCTGGCCGCGGCCGTGTGTCTGAGCTGAGCGGGCGCAGAGGGCGCCGGGTTTCGGTGTCGTGGAGCGGCTTGGCGAGGCGGCCGCGTGAGGGTGATCTGGCGGACCAGCTGTTGGAAGCAGGCCAGCGCCGCGACGGCAGGGAGCGCGGACGCCGCCCCGGCGGCGATTGTTCTGGGTGCCTGGGCTACGCACAGGAGCGTAGCCAGGGTGGAGAACAGCAGGACGATGGACCAGGAATGGAGCGCGCGGCGCTGGTGCAGGGCGGATCTGAGGATGGACAGGGAGGCAACCATCCAAGGCCCGTAGATCAGTAGGGGCCACCAGATGACCACTTCACGGGCCGTGTGTGGTGCGGCGCTGTGGCGCAGGGCATCGCAGATGGCCAGCCCGCTGAGGATGCTCACCACAGCTGCAATGGCGGCGACCAGCGCTGCGGTGAACAGGCTGCCCGTCTGGAGGAGGGTGGCTACCGGCGACTTCGACGGGTTGCGGCGGTGTCCGCTGGAGGGTGGAGTGGGCGCACGCTCGGGAGGAGTGTGCTTCGATCCTGCGACGAAGCCGATGGTGCCGGCCGTGTCACCAGCGTTCTCGAAGCCGCCCTGAGTGAAGGGCTGCGGCTGCCCGAGTGCAGCGCTCTCTTGAAGAAGGCTGGCGAGTTCCATCGCCGGGTCCCATGGCGGGTGTGCCTCGCCGGGCCCGCCGAGAGGTTGCCCGGGGGAGGGGTGCTGTACGTACTCCGGCCGGCCCCAGAACGTGGAGGTCTCCGGCTGAGGGTAGAGGCCGTGGCTGTCCGGGTACCCGTATGACTCATACACAGGAGCTGCTGCCCGAGCACTCGCCGACGGCTGTTGGGGAGGGTGCGGCCTTGAGCGACCGCCTGCCGAACTCGCCCTGGAGCGTGCTCATCGTACGGAGAAAGTCCTCCAGGATCGAGGAGGAGTAGCTCAGATCGATCTTCAGGCTGTCGTGTCCCAAAGTTGCGTTCCGGGTTTCGCCACAGTCGGTTGAGCGTGGAGTGAAAGTCCACTTCCCGATCTGTGTGCCCCCGGCGTGAATGTTTCCCCCCGGCCCGTCTTCCTCTGCAGCGCTGCGGAAGGAGGCGGGTGGCTTTGCTGTTGTCATATTCCATAAACGCTTCCGATCGCGCTTTAGGTGTGTGCCATTCGGGTGATGGTGGTCGATGAGCGCGTGTTAACGCTGTCTTTTCGGTTCTGTGAACCGCCCGGATTGCAGCAGTCGTGGTCTTTTGTGCAGTCGCGCTGCCTGAGCCGCTTCCGCTTGTCTTCCCTCCGATGCCTGCCCCCTGGTCGCCCGGCTGATGATCGGTCGATAGAACGAGATGCCAAGGCCGACAGCTTGCTGCGCATGGCTGCAATCGGAGGACAGGGCGCAACTCTGCATATGCCTCTGCGTTATGTCGAGCGATCGCCTGGGCTCCGGCCCCGTGCGCCCCCCTCAACGGCAACCTTCGAAAGGACCACCTGTGGGATGCATTCTCTTGTGGATCGTTCTCATTTCCGCTGCATTGGGCGCAGGTTTCGCTGCACTGACGTCATCGGGGACTGGTCGTCTCTGGGGCGTGGATGCCCTTGAGCTCAGGCGCCAGCAGCGGTTCAAGCGCGTTCTGTCCCTCCATGTGGACGCTGTCCGGCTGTCGCGTGCGTCAGTTGCGACGTCGGTACGATCATGGGAGGAATCTGTCGGCGTCCTTCCTTGTCTGGGTGCGGAGCCGCTCCGGATCGTCCATGAACCGTGTTGGCCGCCGCCCGCACCGGGGCGTTACGGCAGGGCGCCCCGTCAAAGGCCGGCGCCGCTGGCCGAACGACTGCAGCTCTGACGTCTGTCCAGACGCTGGCAGGGCTACGTTTGTGCACGCCGGCAGGGCCGCTGGAAAAGGCCGCTGATAGCGATGAAGAACGCGGGCGATTCGTACATCGTCGCGTGCGCGGAAACCCCGGCAATATGGACATTGGCTGAGGTCTGTAAAAACCCCGGCAATCCGTGCATTGTCGGTTGCCGAATTACGCATCTGAAGTGGCAGCGCTCCGTCTCCGTCCATCTACTGCTCGACGCGTCTCTGGATAAGGCGTTGAGGGAGACGTCGAGACATCTCTCTACCGAAATGATTATCATCTGCCCGCCTCCCTGGGGTGTACCCGGGGGCAGGCCCCTGTCGAGCTGGATCGTTTCGAACACTCGGGCCGGTCCATGAGAAGGGTTGCGTGAAGATGGCCTCCTGTGACGAGTTAGCCGCTCGTGGCCCATGGTCAGCGGCAACACGGCTGGCGCGAACGGTGCGGGCAGCGCTGGCACCGTTCACACGCCGCCTGGCTGAAGCGGGCACCGCTGGCGAAACGTGCCCGCCCGGTATGAAAATGAGCGCGATAGCGGCACTTCAGGATGAGTATCGGGCCGGTTTCTCCCTGCCCCTGCCCCTGCCGACGAGCACCGTGAACGACAGTGGCGAGTGTCCGTGGTGTCGATCCCTTCGAAATCCCGAAACTGGCAGCAGGCCCCCGGCCGGCTCTGCCGGGCCCGCGGAGGGCCATCGGTCATGAGCGAAGGGTCCTGCCCATCCAGCACTATGACCGCCCTGGCTTCGTCTCCGGTGAGCAGCTTGAGCCGGGTCTCGGTCGCGGCGCCCAGCAGTACGTTTCAGGCGGACGCCGATACCCCGTGTGCCGCTCTGGATCGCCGTAGTCCTGGGCTCTCTCCGGTCGGTGGATGTTGTCGGCCCGTGGTCCCGCACTGTCCAGGGTGATGTTGAAGAGGACCTTATCGCCCTGGCGCAGAGGGTGGGCCTTGCCGTGAACTGCTGAGGCTTCTGCCCGAACGTCAGGTCCGGCGCCCTCCTGGCTGATGAGACCGACACCCCGGTCAGGGTCGAACCACTTCACGACACCACAGGGCGACACGCTTCCCGCCTCCTGCCCTCCGCTCCGGTGAAATCCGGAAGCCGACACTGTCCGCCCGCTCCACACCGGTGAGGAAGGCGTGAGCAGGGGTGTGCAGCAGCGGATCCCAGCGCGACTGCATCCGGCAGGCGCCTCTCGGGAACAACGCGCCCAGGCGGCGCGCGCCCTCCGGATGAGGTTCCTCGCGAGCCGTAGGTCTTCGGCAAGGTGAAGCGCCCAGAACATCGACACTTCCGGGTGTCGAGAATGTGGCACCGGCTCCGTCCCACGGGTACCAGTAGCCCAGAACGGACTGCGCGACGAAGAAGGGGCACCCGGTGACGCTTCAGCGGATGGACAACGTAGGCATCGTCGTCGACGACCTGGAGGCTGCCATCGCCTTCTTCACCGAGCTCGGCATGGAGCTGGAAGGCGAAGCGCAGATCGAGGGGATCTGGGCAGAGCAGACGGTCGGCCTCGACGGGGTGCGCAGCGCCATCGCGATGATGCGCACCCCGGACGGCCACATCAAGCTGGAGCTGACGAAGTTCCACACCCCCGCGGCTATCACCACCGGACCGCTCGACCCGCCACCCAACACTCTGGGCCTGCACCGTGTCATGTTCGCCGTCGACGACATCGACGACACGGTCACCCGCCTGCGCCGCCATGGCGCTATCCGGCCTCCCAGCCACGTTCAACCGACTGGCGGCATCGGGCGGGGTCGTCTCCTGCACTGGTGAACAGCGCGTTCAGCATGGGCACGCCGTGAGCGAGTGCCTGGTGCGGCAGGGGGCCCGTGGCGACAAGTGAGGCGAGTCCGTGTCCGATGATCCAGCTCTGTGTTGCCAGTTCAAGCGGGTCGATCTCGTTGCGGAAGCGTCCGTTCGCCTTGGCCCGGTCGATGGCGCGGACGAGGCGGTGCAGGGTTTCGTCCGCGGCACCGGTGTCTTCGAGGTCGAAGCCCGCGTCGAACATCACGCGGTAGAGATCGGGGTTCTCCATGTCCATAACGCTGGTCAATCCTGAGGGGTTGCCGAAGCCCGAGGTCTACCGGCAGCTGTCGGTCGCCACCGGATCGAAGCTGGTGTTCCTGGCGGGGCAGGTCGCCCGCGATGTCGACGGTCTGCCCGTGGGCGAGGGAGACTTCGCCGCTCAGGTCGAGCAGTGCTATCTCAATATCGGCACCGCTCTGGCCGGGATCGGCGGCTCATTCGATGACGTGGCGAAGCTGACCATCTATGTCGTCGACTGGAGTTCCGAGAAGATGCCGCTGCTGGGTGAGGGCGTGGCCCGGGCGGCAGCGAAGCTGGGCATTGACCCCGTCAAGCCGATCACCCTTCTGGGCGTTGCGGCGCTGGGGGAACCGGACCTCCTGGTCGAAGTCGAAGCCACCGCGGTCATCGAATAGCCGTCGCTACGAGCAGGGAGACCGTGGGGCTAGCCATGTTGAGTCGGGGGGACTTGACGGACGGCGAGTGGGTGGTGCTGGAGCCGTTGCTGCCGGTGAGTAACAACCGGTGCGGCCGGTGGCGCGATCACCGGCAGGTGATCAACGGGATCATCCACCGGATGGGCACCGGGGTGCAGTGGCGGGAGCTGCCCGACCGCTTCGGCCCGTGGAAGAGGCCCTCGGCCGGTCCCGCGGCGGACTGACCACCAAGATTCACGTTGCCGCGGAGGGCCGCTGCCGTCCGCTGTCTTTGCTGATCACGCCAGGACAACGGGCGGACTGCACGCAGTTCGAGCCGGTCATGGACAAGATCCATGTCCCACGCGCGGGACGCGGCCGTCCCCGCCGCACGCCGGACAGCGTGAGCGCCGACAAGGCGTACAGCAATCGCAAGATCCGCGCCTACCTTCGCGGACGCGGTATCAGGCACGTGATTCCGGAGAAGAAGGACCACAAGGCCGCCCGCCTGCACCGGGGTTCGCGCGGCGGAAGGCCCCCGGGATTCGACAAAGGCCGGTACAAAGATCGCAACACAGTGGAGCGGGCCATCGGCAAGCTCAAGCCATTCAGAGCTGTGGCCACTCGATATGACAAGCGCGGATACGTCTACCTCGGCACCGTCACCGCCGCCGCACTACTCATCTGGCTCCGATCATGATCGGAGAGACAGGCCCTAGGCGCTGACCGGGGCTGTGAGGCGGGTGGTGAGTTCCTCGACGAAGGCGTCCAGGTGGGGCGGGCGCGGGCCGGTGCGGGTGGCGCAGAACCAGGTGCGGGTCAGCGGCCGCGCGCCGATGCGGACCAGGGCGAGGCCGTGCGAGGCCGCGTACGGGGCGGCCACCCAGTTGGGCAGCACGGTCACGCCCTGGCCGCCCGCCACCATCTCGATCACCAGGTCGGTCACCACCGGCATGGTGGTGATCCTGGCGGGCCGGGCGCCGGCGGGGATCGGCAGCGGCATCGACGGGATGCGCTTCTGGTCGTAGAAGTCGTAGAGGACCAGCCGGGCGCCGTCGAAGTCGCGGGCGGTCAGGTGCGCGCGGGCGGCCCACGGGTGACCGGCGGGCGCCACGGCCACCATCTCGTCCTCGAACAGCCTGGTCAGCGAGACCCGTTCCATCTGCAGGTCCGGCTTGGTGACCAGCGCGACGTCGACCAGGTCGGCGAGGAGCGCAGGAATCGGCGCGTCGTCGGCGACGGTCTCGATGCGCACGTCGATGTCCGGCTCGCGCTCGCGGAAGGCGCGGAGCACGGGCGGCAGCCACGGGAAGGTGGTGCTGCACTGGGCGGTGAAGCGGACCCGCCGGTCGCGGCCGTCGCGGAGCTCGCCCAAGTCGCGCGTGGCCGAATTCAGTTCGCCGAGGACGTAGCGGGCCGCGACCAGCAGCCGGCTGCCCGCCGCGTTGGGCACCAGGCGGCGGCCCCTGCGGTCGAAGAGGGGCATGCCGAGGCGGGCCTCCAGCCGGGTCAGCCGCTGGCTGAGGGCCGGCTGGCTGACGTACAGCCGCTCGGCGGCGGCGGTCAGCGAGCCGGCCTCGGCGGTGGCTTCCAGAAGCTCCAGGTCCCGCAGATCCACATCCATAACTTGGGATTATCACATGCTTCAATTTTGGTCGTGGTGTTATGAGTGGGGAGTTCGTACGTTTCTGGTGTCACCGGACGAACCCACCGCCGCGAAAGGCATCAGCACCATGAGCGACACCGCCACCCGCACGACCGCCCTGATCACCGGCTCCTCCAGCGGCATCGGGCTGGATATCGCCCGCGCCTTCCTGGCCAGCGGCGCCAACGTCGTCCTGAACGGCCGGGACCCGGAGCGCCTCGCGAAGGCCGCCGCCGGCCTCGGCCGCCCCGAGCGCACCGCCTGGGTCGCCGGCAGCATCGCCGAGGCTCGGACCGGCGAAGACCTCGTCCACACCGCCCTCGACCGCTTCGACAGCCTCGACGTCCTGGTCAACAACGCCGGCACCTTCTCCTCCAGCCCCTTCACCGAGGTCACCGAGGCCGAGCTCGACGGCTTCCTGACCGGCAATCTGAAGGGCACCTACCTCACCACCCAGGCCTTCGTACGGGCGCTGCGCGCACAGGGCCGGGGCGGCAGCGTCGTCAACATCGGCACCGTCCTGGTGGACCACGCGGTGGCGGGTTTCCCGGCCTCCGCGCCCGTGGTCAGCAAGGCCGGTGTGCACGCGCTGACGACGGCCCTGTCCGCCGAGCTCGCGGCCGACGGCATCCGCGTCAACCTGGTGGCGCCCGGCATCGTCCGCACCCCGCTGCACTCGGGCTCCGACGTGGACTCCTTCGGCGGGATCGCCCTGCTCGGCCGGGTCGCGGAGGTGTCGGAGATCTCCGAGGCGGTGCTCTACCTCGCGGGCGCCGAGTTCGTCACCGGCCACGCCCTGCGCGTGGACGGCGGCTACGTCACCGGCCGTTCCTGACCACACTGCCCGCCACCGCCCGCTCCCCGACACCCCGGAAGGACCTGCCGCCATGCCGTACGTCAATGTCAAGATCACCCGTGAGGGCGCCACGGCCGCACAGAAGGCCGAGATCATCGCCGGTGTCACCGAGCTGCTGGTCCGGGTCCTCGACAAGGACCCGGCCACCACGTTCGTCCTCATCGACGAGGTCGCCCTGGAAGACTGGGGCGTCGGCGGCCTCCCGACCGAGGAGTACCGCCGACGCGCCCGCGGCTAGGCCGTCTCTTTCGGATCTTGGCGGGCCCGGCCGATCGGCAAGACGCCCTCTACGGAAGGACCGCGACCCCGTCGAGTTCGACCAGCGCCTCTTCGTCCCAGAGGCGGACCACGCCGACGAGGGCCATCGCCGGATAGTCGCGGCCCGCCAACCGGCGCCAGACCCGGCCCAGTTCGGCCGCGTGGGTGCGGTACGCCGCCACGTCCGTCGCGTACACCGTCACCCGGGCCAGGTCCGCCGGGGCGCCGCCGGCCGCGGCGAGGGCGGCGAGGAGGTTGGCCAGGGCGCACTCGAACTGCTCCGGCAGGCTCTCGCCCACGACCTTGCCGGAGGTGTCGAGCGCGGTCTGGCCGGCCAGGAACACCAGCCGGGAGCCGGTCGCCGCCACCGCGTGCGAGAAGCCCGTCGGCGGCGACAGCTCGGCCGGGTTGATCCGCTCCAGGCTCATCGTGCGACCGCCGCCCCGAACGGGCCGCCCGACGGGTCCCGCGCCGGGTCCTCGGACGGGCTGCCGGACGGGGCGGCGGGCTCGGCGCCCCGCGGCGCCGCCGGGAGGTTCCGGTACAGCTCCTTCGCGATGATCGTGCGCTGCACCTCGCTGGCCCCCTCGTAGATCCGCGGCGCCCGCACCTCCCGGTAGAGGTGTTCCAGCAGGTGGCCCCGGCGCAGGGCGACCGCCCCGTGCAGCTGCACGGCGTGGTCGACCACGTACTGGGCCGTCTCGGTGGCCAGCAGTTTCGCCATCGCGGCCCGGCGCGGCACGTCCGGGGAGCCCCGGTCGTGGGCGGCGGCCGCCGCGTACACCAGCAGCCGGGCCGCCTCCGTGCGGGTGGCCATCTCCGCCACCCGGTGCGCCACCGCCTGGAGGTCGCCCAGCACCCCGCCGAAGGCGGTCCGGGCCGCCGTGTGCGCGAGCGTCGCGTCGAGGGCGGCCCGGGCCATGCCCACCGCGAACGCCCCGACGCTCGGCCGGAACAGGTTGAGGGTGTCCATCGCGACCCGGAACCCCTGCCCCGGCAGGCCGAGCAGATCCTCGGGTCCGACCGGGACACCGTCGAAGGCGAGGGAACCGATGGGGTGCGGGGACAGCATGTCCAGGGCTTCGCCGCCGAGGCCGGGGCGGTCCGCCGGGACCAGGAACGCCGACACCCCCTTCGCGCCCGGCGCCTCACCCGTCCGGGCGAACACGGTGTAGAAATCCGCCTCCGGGGCGTTCGAGATCCAGCACTTCTCGCCGCGCAGCCGCCAGCCCACCCCGTCGGGCACCGCCGCCAGCGCCAGCGCCGCCGCGTCCGAGCCGGCCCCGGGCTCGCTCAGCGCGAAGGCGGCCACCGCCCGGCCGGCCCGCACCTCCGGCAGCCAGCGGTCCCGCTGCGCGTCGCTGCCGGCCCGCAGTACCGGGTGAGCGCCGAGCCCCTGCAGGGCCAGCGCCGTCTCGGCCTCCGTGCAGCCGTAGGCGAGGGATTCGCGCAGCAGGCACAGGTCCAGCGCGCCCGAGGTGAACACCCGCTCCAGCAGGCCCAGCTCCCCCAGCGCCGCCAGCAGCGGGCGGTTGACCCGTCCCGGCTCCCCCTTCCCGGCGAGCGGCCCGAGCCGCTCGGCCGCCAGGGTGCGCAACCGCGCGCACCACTCCTCCTGCTCCACCCCGAGCGCGAATCCGGTCATTCGAACATCCCCGCATCTATCGCGTCCTGTTGACTGTCGTCACCATCACGATACGCTCCTGGAGCACCTTCCAGCAGTGGCCGGGAGGGCGATCGCACGGCCGGCTCCACCTCACCCCGGACCGTCGCAAGGGGGCGAACCCGCCTTGGACCTCAACCCATCCGCGCACGCCGACACCTTCGCCCGTGACCACCTGCCACCCGCGGGCAGCTGGCCGCACCTCGTCTTCGAGCTGCCCGAACTGGCCTATCCGGACCGCCTGAACTGCGCGGCCGAGCTGCTGGACACCACCATCGCCCGGTTCGGCCCCGACCGCCCGGCCTTCCGCAGCGGCTCCGGGGAGGTGTGGACGTACGGCGGGCTGCGTGAGCGCGTGGACCGGCTCGCCCACGTGCTCACGGCCGACCTCGGGGTCGTCCCCGGCAACCGGGTGCTCCTGCGCGGCCCCACCGGCCCCTGGCTCGCCGCCTGCTGGCTCGCGGTGGTCAAGGCGGGCGCGGTGGCGGTCACCGTGCTGCCCCAGCAGCGGGCGCAGGAGCTGGCCACGGTCTGCGCGCTGGCCCGGGTGGGGCACGCCCTGTGCCACGCCGACGTCACGGAGGACCTGGCCAGGGCCGAGGTGCCGGGGCTGCGCATCACCCCGTACGGGGGCGGGGCCCCGGACGACCTGCTGCGCCTCGCCGAGCGGTACGGGGGGACGCCCTTCGCCGCCGTGGAGACCTCCGCCGACGACGTGGCCCTGATCGCGTTCACCTCCGGCACCACCGGGCGCCCCAAGGGCTGCATGCACTTCCACCGCGACGTGCTGTCGGTGGCCGACACCTTCTCCCGCAGCGTGCTGCGACCCCGGCCGGACGACGTGTTCGCGGGCAGTCCGCCGCTCGGGTTCACCTTCGGCCTCGGCGGGCTGGTCGTCTTCCCGCTGCGCGCGGGGGCGTGCGCGCTGCTGCTGGAGGAGGCGGGTCCGCGGCACCTTCTGCCCGCGCTCGCCGAGCACCGGGTGACGGTCCTGTTCACCGCGCCGACCGCGTACCGGGCGATGCTGGACGCGCTGGGCCCGTACGACGTGGGCGCGTACGACCTGTCGGCGCTGCGCCGCTGCGTGTCGGCCGGGGAGAACCTGCCCGCGGCGACCTGGCAAGCGTGGCTGGAGCGGACCGGGCTGCGGATCATCAACGGCATCGGGGCGACCGAGCTGCTGCACATCTTCATCTCGGCCGCCGACGAGGACATCCGCCCCGGTACGACCGGCCGGGTGGTACCGGGCTGGCAGGCCCGGGTGGTGGACCGCTCCGGGCGGCCGGTCGCCGACAACGAGCCCGGGCTGCTGGCCGTACGGGGCCCGGTGGGCTGCCGCTACCTCGCCGATCCGCGGCAGGCGGACTACGTGCAGGGGGGCTGGAACCTGACCGGTGACACCTACGTGCGCGACCCGGAGGGCTACTTCCGGTACGTCGCCCGCGCCGACGACATGATCATCTCGTCGGGTTACAACATCGCCGGACCGGAGGTCGAGGAGGCCCTGCTGCGTCACCCGGACGTGGTGGAGGCGGCGGTGGTCGGCCGCCCCGACGAGCGGCGCGGCCAGATCGTGGTGGCGTACGCCGTCGCCCGCCCGGGCGCGGCGCTGTCCGAGGAGGCGCTGCGGACCTTCATGCGGGCCGAGCTGGCCCCGCACAAGTGCCCGCGGGTCTTCGTCTTCATGCCCGCGCTGCCCCGGACGGCGACGGGCAAGCTGCAACGCTTCCGGCTGCGCGATCTAGAGTGAACCCGTGGTCGAGCTGCACACCCCGCGATCCCTGATCGTCACGTTCTACGGTGCCTACGGGCGGGCCTTCGAGGGCCCGGTCCCGGTGTCCGCGCTGATCCGCCTGCTGGGCGCGGCCGGCGTGGACGCCCCGTCGGTCCGCTCGTCGGTGTCCCGGCTGAAGCGGCGGGGCCTCCTGCTGCCCGCGCGCGCGGCGGACGGCTCGGCGGCGTACGAGCTGTCCGCGGAGGCGCGGCAGCTCCTGGACGACGGCGACCGGCGGATCTACGGCAGCCCGCCGCCCTGCGACGAGTGGCTGGTGGCGGTCTTCTCCGTGCCGGAACAGGAGCGGCACAAGCGGCACCTGCTCCGCTCGCGGCTGGCCCGGCTCGGCTTCGGGACGGTGGCGCCGGGGGTGTGGATCGCCCCCGCCGGGCTCGCGGTGGAGACGGGTCACACCCTGGACCGGCTGGGCCTGACCCCGTACGTGGAGCTGTTCCGCGGCGCGCACCTCGGCTTCGCGCCGACCGCCGAGGCGGTGGCCCGCTGGTGGGACCTGGCGGGCCTGGCCAAACAGCACGAGGAGTTCCTCGACCTGCACGAGCCGGCCCTCCGGGCCCTCCAGTCGGGCCCGGAGCCGACCCCGGAGGAGGCCTACCGCGGCTACCTCCTGGCCCTGGACACCTGGCGCCACCTTCCGTACGCCGACCCCGGGCTCCCCCGCGCGCTGCTCCCGGCGGACTGGCCGGGCGACCGGGCGGCGGCCGTTTTCGCGGAGCTGCACGCGCGGCTGCGGGACTCCGGCGGGCGGTTCGCCGGACCGTGAGGGGCGGGCCCGGCGGCGAAGACAGCGGGAACGGCGGGGACAGCGGGGACAGCGGCGGAAAACTCCGGTGCGCTCACCGTGCCGATCGGGTGACGATGGTTCATGACCTGGACCTTCACCTCTGACCTGACGGCCTATCTGACCGCGGCGGGCCCCGCCCTGACCGCGCGTCCCGTGCCGAACTCCCTGCTGCTGACGACCGCCGACGCGCTGGAGCGGCGCGGGCCGCACGCCTACGGCCGCGCCGACCCGCTCTTCGGCTGGTGGACCGGCGCCGACGGAACGGTCGCCGCGGGCCTGCTGTGCACCCCGCCGTACCCGCTGCTGCTCGGGGCGCTGCCGGCCGAGGCGGTGCGGGCGCTGGCGGAGGCCCTCGCCACCGAGCCGCTGCTCGCGGGGATCAGCGGGTTCAACGCCCGCCGGCCCGACGCGGACGCGCTCGCCGACGCCTGGGGGCGGGCCGCCCGCGTCGCCGAGGAGAACCGCCTGTACCGGCTGGCCGGGCTGGTCGCCCCCGATCCCGCCCCGACCGGACGGGCCCGGACCGCCGAGGAGGCCGATCTGCAGCTGCTGCTGGAGTGGACCGCCGCGTTCGACCGGGAGGTGGGGTCCCCAGGCACCACGTCCGAGGCCGGCCTGCGCGACCGGATCGCGTACGGCGGCATCCTGCTCTGGGAGCGCGCGGGAGCCCCGGTCGCGCTGGCCTCGTTCTCCCGCCCGATCGGCGGGAGCTCGCGGGTCGGGCCGGTCTACACGCTGCCGGAGGCCCGCGGCCGGGGCTACGCGGCCGGGGTCACCCACGCGGCGAGCGAGGCGGCGTACGCGGCCGGCGCCTCGGAGGTCCTGCTCTTCACCGACCTGGCCAACCCCACCAGCAACGGCGTGTACCTGCGGCTGGGCTACGCCCCGGTCGAGGACCGCGCGGTGGTCGTGGCGGTGTGACGGGCCCGCCCGTCCCACCGCGGCCCGCGCCGCCCGCACCGGGTCAGCCGCGCCCCGTGGGCGGGGGCCGGCTGCCCGCGCGGTAGGGGGCGGCCCAGGGGGCGGCCGGGCCGTCGTAGCCCTGCTCGGCGGCGGCGTGCAGGGTCCAGTGCGGGTCGTACAGGTGGGGGCGGCCCAGCGCGCAGAGGTCGGCCCGGCCGGCCAGCAGCAGGGAGTTCACGTCGTCCCAGGAGGAGATGGCGCCGACGGCGATGACGGGGACGCCGAGCGCGTTGCGGATCCGGTCGGCGTACGGGGTCTGGTACGAGCGCCCGTACTCGGGGCTCTCGTCCGCGACCACCTGGCCGGTGGACACGTCGACGGCGTCCGCGCCGTGCGCCGCGAAGGCGGCCGCGATCCGCACCGCGTCCTCGTCGGTGGTGCCGCCCGGGGCCCAGTCGGTGGCCGAGAGGCGGACCGTCATCGGGCGGTCCGCGGGCCAGACGGCGCGGACCGCGTCGAAGACCTCCAAGGGGAAGCGCAGCCGGTTCTCCAGGGGGCCGCCGTAGGCGTCCGTGCGGTGGTTGGTCAGCGGCGAGAGGAACCCGGAGAGCAGGTAGCCGTGGGCGCAGTGCAGTTCCAGCAGGTCGAAGCCGCAGTCCGCGGCGCGGACGGCCGCGGCCTCGAACTCGTCGCGGATCGTGCCGAGTTCGGTGGCGCTCAGGGCGCGGGGTACGGCCGATACCCCCGGCCGGTAGGGCAGTGCGGAGGCGGCGGCGAGGGGCCAGTTGCCCTCCGGGAGGGGGTCGTCCATGCCCTCCCACATCACCCGGGTCGAGCCTTTGCGCCCGGAGTGGCCGAGCTGGACGCCGAGCGCGGTGCCGGGAGCGGAGGCGTGGACGAAGCCGGCGATCCGCTGCCAGGCGTCGGCCTGTTCGCGCGTGTACAGCCCGGCGCAGCCGGGGGTGATCCGCCCTTCGGCGCTGACGCAGACCATCTCGGTCATCACCAGTCCGGCGCCGCCGAGCGCCCGCGCGCCCAGGTGGACGAGGTGGAAGTCGCCGGGCACGCCGTCCGTGGAGGCGTACACGTCCATCGGGGAGACGACGACCCGGTTGCGCAGGGTCAGACCGCGCAGGGCGAACGGGGTGAACATCGGCGGTGTCCGGCGGTGCCCGGCCTCTTCGTCGGGGCAGCCGAAGTCGCGTTCCACGGAGCGGGTGAAGCGCTCGTCGCGCAGCCGCAGGTTGTCGTGGGTGACCCGGCGGCTGCGGGTGAGGAGGTTGAAGGCGAACTGGCGGGCGGGCTGGCCGGTGTACCCGGCGACTTCCTCGAACCAGCGCGAGCTGGCGGCCGCGGCGCGCTGGGTGCTGGCCACCGCCGGCCGCCGGGCCGCCTCGTACGCCGCGAGCGCGGCGGGTACGTCCACCACGGCGCCGTCGTCGTCCCCGGCGGCGGCGACCGCTTCGGCGACGGCTCCGGCGAGGGCGACGGCGTCCTCCACCGCGAGCTTGGTGCCGGAGCCGATGGAGAAGTGCGCGGTGTGCGCCGCGTCGCCGAGCAGGGCCGTGTTGCCGTACGACCAGCGGGCGTTGACGACCGTACGGAACCGGGTCCAGGCCGACCGGTTGCCGTACAGCGGCCGTCCCCGCAGGGCCTCGCTGAAGATCTTGGCGCAGCGGGCGACCGACTCGTCCTCGTCGCACAGGTCGAAGCCCGCCGCGCGCCACACCTCCTCGCGCATCTCGACGATCACGGTGGAGGCGCCGAGCGGGCCCTGCGGCCCGGCGGGCCGGGCCGGGGCACCGTCGTCGTCGGCCGACGGGCGGGCGTACGGGTAGGCGTGCAGCTGCATGACGCCGTGTTCGGTCTCCGCGATCTCGAAGCGGAAGGCGTCGAGGGCGAAGTCGGCGGCGAGCCAGATGTACCGGCAGCGCCCGGCGGTCACGGTCGGCCCGAAGTGCGCGGCCCCGTGCTCGCGGATCGCGCTGTGCACCCCGTCCGCCGCGACCACCAGGTCGTACGCGGCGGACAGCGCCGTCGGGTCCGGGGCCCGCGTGCGGAAGCGGAGCCGGACGCCGAGACTGGCGCAGCGCTCGTGCAGGATCTCCAGGAGCCTGCGGCGTCCGAGGGCGGCGAAGCCGTGGCCGCCGGAGGTCAGGATCCGCCCCCGGTGCACGACGTCCACGTCGTCCCAGCGCACGAACTCGGCGCTCAGGGCCGCGTAGACCACCGTGTCGGCCTGCTCGATGCCGCCGAGGGTCTCGTCGGAGAGCACCACGCCGAAGCCGAAGGCGTCCTCGGGCGCTCCCCGTTCCCAGACCTCCACGGTGTGGCCCTGCCGGGCCAGCAGCGCGGCGGCGTAGAGCCCTCCCGGTCCCCCGCCGACGACGGCCACCCGCAGGGCGTGCGCGGACATCCGGCTACCTGCCCTTCCAGTGCGGCGGCCGCTTCCCGGTGAAGGCCGCATGGAACTCCGCGTAGTCCTGTCCGTGCATGAGCAGGGCCTGGGTGTTGGCGTCCAGTTCCACGGACGCGGCGAGCGGCATGTCGAGTTCGGCGGTGAGCAGCGCCTTGGTCTGCGCGTAGGCGAGGGCGGGTCCGGCGGCCAGGTGGGCGGCCAGTTCGGCGGCCCGTACGTGGGCCTTCCCCTCCTCGGTGAGCTCGCTCAGCAGGCCGATCCGCTCGGCCTCGGCAGCGCGTACGGGCTCTCCGAGCATCAGCAGCCGGGTGGCGTGGCCAAGGCCGACGACGCGGGGGAGCAGGTAGGCGGCGCCCATGTCGCCGCCGGAGAGGCCGACGCGGGTGAAGAGGAACGCGAAGCGGGCGGTGGGGTCGGCGACGCGGAAGTCGGCGGCGAGCGCGAGGACGGCTCCGGCCCCGGCGGCGACGCCGTGGACGGCGGCGATCACCGGGAAGGGGCATTCGCGGATGGCGCGGACCACCTGGCCGGTCATCCGGTTGAAGTCGAGGAGCTGGGCGGTGTCCATGGCGAGGGTGGCGCCGATGATCTCGTCCACGTCCCCGCCGGAGCAGAATCCGCGGCCCTCGCCGCCGAGCACCAGCGCGCGGACGGAGCGCTCGCGGGAGAGTTCGGCGAGCAGGTCGCGGAGGTCGGCGTAGGCGCCGAAGGTGAGGGCGTTGAGCTTTTCGGGGCGGTCGAAGGTGACGGTGGCCACGCCGTCCTGCCGGGTCACCCGGAGGTGGCGCCACCGTTCGGTCGCTGTCGTGGAACCGGTGAAGGGGCTCACACGGCCGACGGTATCACTGGATCGTGACCGCCGTCACGGAAGCGCGATATGGGGGGCGGCGCGGGAGCGGGCGCCCGCCGCGCGCCGCACGCCGCGCGCCGCCGGAAGTCCCGTCCGGCGTGACCGTGGTCCCCGGCTGTTCGGACGGGGTGCCCTACGCTCCGTCGTTTCGACTTCGTATGGTTGAAAGCGGGCCCATCTCTTCGCGGGGAGCGGGCCCCCTCCCCCACCTGCCCCGCCCCCACCTGCCCCCACCTGCCCCCCAACGGAACGGACGGACCCCCGTGCCCGACCCCTCCGCCTGGCGGATCGCCCTGCCGCACACGGCGGCCGCCGTCCCCCTGGCCCGCGCCCTCGTCCGCACCGCGCTGGCGGACATCGAGGCGCCCTCCGCCGACAGCGAGACGGCGGAGCTGCTGACCGCGGAGCTGGTCGCCAACGCAGTCGAGCACACCGCGGCCGGGGCCCCGATCGAGCTGGTCGTGGAGCTGCTGGCGAGCGGCTGCCAGGTCGAGGTCCACGACGGCGATCCGCGGTCGCCCGGCGACCTGGCGGCCCGTGCGGACGACGTCCACCCCGACCCCTGGCAGGAGCATGGCCGCGGCCTGCTGCTGATCCGGACCCTGAGCTCGGCCTGCGGCCACCGCCGCACCGAGCACGGCAAGGCCGTGTGGTTCACCCTGGCGGCCCGCCCCGCCCCGGTATGACCCGGAGGTGGCGGGCCGGGCGCGGACGCGGCCCCGCCGGCCCCGCCGGCGCGGGGCCGGCCACGACCGGTCCGGGTATGACTATGCGGGCCCTGCGGAGGGTGCGGCGGAGGGCCCTGCCGAAGCCGTGACGGGCTTGGCGAGCGTGGCGACGAGCACGGCCTTGATCGTGTGCAGCCGGTTCTCCGCCTCGTCGAAGACGACGGAGTGCACCGACTCGAACACCTCGTCCGTGACCTCCAGGGAGTCGCGCCCGTGCCGCTCCAGGACGCCCCGGCCGACCTCGGTGCCCAGGTCGTGGAAGGCGGGCAGGCAGTGCAGGAACCTCACGTCCGGGTTCCCGGTGGCGCGCAGCACGTCCATGGTGACGGCGTACGGGGAGAGGTCGGCGATCCGCTCGTCCCAGACCTCCTTGGGCTCCCCCATGGAGACCCACACGTCGGTGGCGACGAAGTCGGCCTGGGCGACCCCCTCGGCGACGTCCTCGGTCAGGGCGATCCGCGCCCCGCTGGCGGCGGCGAGCTCCCGCGCGCGGGCGACCACGGACGCGGCGGGCCAGTAGGCCTCGGGGGCGACGATGCGGACGTCCATGCCGAGCAGGGCGCCGGTGACGAGGTAGGAGTTGCCCATGTTGAAGCGGGCGTCGCCGAGGTAGGCGAAGGCGATGCGCTCCAGCGGCTTGCCGCTGTGCTCGGTCATGGTCAGGACGTCGGCCAGCATCTGGGTGGGGTGCCAGTCGTCGGTGAGGCCGTTGAACACGGGCACGCCGGAGTGGGCGGCCAGCTCCTCGACGGCCTGCTGGCTGTCGCCCCGGTACTCGATCCCGTCGAACATCCGGCCCAGCACGCGGGCCGTGTCCTTGACCGACTCCTTGTGTCCCATCTGGGAGCCGGAGGGATCCAGGTAGGTGGTGTGGGCACCCTGGTCGGCCGCGGCGACCTCGAAGGCGCAGCGGGTGCGCGTGGAGGTCTTCTCGAAGATCAGGGCGATGTTCCTGCCCTGGAGCAGGCGCTCCTCACGGCCGGCCCTCTTCGCCGCCTTCAGTGCGGCGGCGAGCTCGATCAGGCCGCGGAACTCGGCGGCGGTGAAGTCGAGCTCCTTGAGGAAACTGCGGCCGACGAGGTCGGTGGCCATGGGGTCGCTCCAGCGTCACGGTGACAGGAATGTTGGAAGTCTATACGATCCTCCGTATTGATATACAGCCCTGGGGTGACTCAGACCGCGTCCCGCTCGACCGGACAGCTCATGCAGCGCGGACCGCCCCGGCCCCGCCCCAGCTCGCTGCCCGGGATCTCGATCACCTCGATGCCCTGCTTGCGCAGATGGGTGTTGGTGGTCACGTTCCGCTCGTACGCGACCACCACCCCCGGCTCCACGGCCAGCACGTTGCACCCGTCGTCCCACTGCTCCCGCTGCGCGGAGTGCACGTCCTGCGTGGCGGTCAGCACCCGGATGGAGTCCAGGCCGAGCGCCGCCGCGATGGCCCGGTGCATGTGCTCCGGCGGGTGGTCGGTCACCTTCAGCTCGTGCGCCTCCGCGCCCGGCTCGATCGTGTAGGAGCGCAGCATGCCCAGCCCGCCGTACTGAGTGAACGTATCTCCGTCGACCATGGTCATCACCGTGTCCAGGTGCATGAAGGCCCGCCGCTTGGGCATGTCGAGGGCCACGATGGTGGTCGCCGAGCCCGCGGCGAACAGGCCGCGCGCCAGCATCTCCACGGCCTGCGGGGTGGTCCGCTCGCTCATCCCGATCAGCACCGCGCCGTTGCCGATGACGAGCACGTCCCCGCCCTCGATGGTCGAGGGGTAGTCGGTCTGCCCCTGCGACCAGTAGTGGAAGGCCCCGGAGGAGGTGAAGAGGGGGTGGTGCCGGTAGATCGCCTCGAAGTGCACCGTCTCGCGCTGCCGGGCCGGCCAGCGCATCGCGTTGATCGACACCCCGTCGTAGATCCAGGCCGAGGTGTCACGGGTGAAGAGGTGGTTGGGCAACGGCCCCAGCAGGAAGTCGTCCGGCTCCATGGCGTGGAAGCGCACCGACACCGGCTCGGCGTGCCGCTCCAGGAACTCCCGCTTGGTCATCCCGCCGACGAGTGCCTCCGTCAGCTCGGTCGAGCCCAGCCCGTCGAAGGCGGCGCGCAGGTGGCCGGTGGCGAGCGGCCCGTACTCCTTCTCGTCGAAGACCCGGTCGAGGACGAGGTGCCTCGCCTCCGGGATCTCCAGCGCCTCCGCCAGCAGGTCGCCGAAGAGGTGCACCTCGACGCCCCGGTCGCGCAGCACGTCGGCGAACCCGTCGTGCTCCTGGCGGGCCCGGCGCACCCACAGCACGTCGTCGAAGAGGAGCGCGTCCTTGTTGCCCGGCGTGAGCCGCTTCAGCTCCAGGTCCGGCCGGTGGAGGATGACGCGGCGCAGCCGCCCGGTCTCGGAGTCGACATGGAATCCCATGCGGTACACGTTCCCAGACCGGGCGGCGTTCTCACGTGGCGTCGGCCACGGCGTCTCAGCGCAGGCCGAGAAGCGCGGCCGGTGCGCCGGTCAACTCCGGCGAGACGATGCCCAGTTCGGGGGTCGTCAGGTTCGGCAGCCCGAAGTTGGACCCGTCCGGCATCGTCAGCGGGGAGCCGACGACCGCGCCCGGGGTACGGGCGCGCAGGGTGGTGGCCGCCGCGCCGACGGATCCCTCGCCGTCCGTCTCCGGCTTGCCCAGCAGGTTCGGCAGCGGCGAGGCGACGAGGGTGTCGCCCAGCTCGGCGCCGATCGGGACGGTCGGGAGCAGTGGGGTCGGGAGCATGTCCCCCGTGTGGTGGCGGGGGACGTCGGGCGCTCCGACGACCGGGACCGGAACCCCGGTCGCCACGCGCGGGGCGTCCACGCCGAGGGACGTCTCGACTGCTTCCAACGGGACACCGACCGGGACCGAGTCGGCCACGGCCGGGGTGGCCGCGCCGGCCGCGGCCAGACAGGTCATGAGCGCCGCAATGCTTCCGCGCGCGGTCATTTTCATAAGTGACGTTCCGTCCTTCCAGGTTCGCGGACATTCCGCTGCCCTGGATGAACGATCCCGCCGGTGGCATTCCCGGAGTTCTCCGCGAAAGTTCCCCCATACGACCTAATTCGCGGCCGTACGGGGGTCCTTGCTTTACGGCACGTGCCTCACGGCGCGGCGCCCCCTCGGCGGTGGTCCCGGGCGGAGCCGTCAGAGCCGGGGGTCGACCGGCTCCGACTCCAGCGCGAGCACCGCGAAGACCGCCTCGTGGACCCGCCACAGCGGCTCCTGCGCGGCCAGCCGATCCAGCGCCTCCAGCCCCAGCGCGTACTCCCGCAGGGCGAGCGAGCGCTTGTGGCCGAGGGACCGGTCGCGCAGCCGCTCCAGGTGGTCGGGGCGGGTGTACTCCGGGCCGTAGATGATCCGCAGGTACTCGCGGCCGCGCACCTTGACGCCGGGCTGCACCAGCCGGCCCCGGCCGTCCCGGGCGTACGCCTGGAGCGGCTTGACCACCATGCCCTCGCCGCCGGCGGCCGTCAGCTCCAGCCACCAGTCGGTGCCGGCCCGTACCGAGTCCTCGTCGCCGGTGTCCACCAGGATGCGGGCGGTGCGGCGCAGCAGCCCGGTGCCGGCCGCCTCGTCCGCGGCGACGAGCCGGTCCAGCCAGAACAGCTGCTCGTCGTGGGGCACGGCCGCCAGCGACCGCCCGGCGGCCGCCAGCAGCTGGAACGGCGCGAACCGTACGCCGTCCAGCCCGTCGGTGGGCCAGCAGTAGCGGCGGTAGGCCTCGGTGAAGGCGGCCGCGTCGGCCGCCCGGTCCCGCTGGCGCTCCAGCAGCGCCCCGGTGTCGACGCCCCGGGCGGCCGCGGCCTCCAGTGCGCCGATCGCTCCCGGGAAGACCGAGCGCGAGGCCGCGCCCACGGCGGCGTACTGGTGGCGCAGCAGGCCGGCGGACTTCAGGGACCAGGGCAGGAGCTCCCCGTCGAGGAGCAGCCAGTCGGTGGCCAGTTCCTCCCAGAGGCCCGCGTCGGTGACCGCCGAGCGGAGCCGGCCGAGGACCTCCTCGGTGACCTCGGGGTCGTTGAAGAAGGCCCGCCCGGTACGGGTGTAGACGGATCCGGTCGGCCCGTCCACGCCGAAGCGCTGGCGGGCCGCGGCGGCGTCCCGGCAGAGGAGGACGGTGGCCCGGGAGCCCATGTGCTTCTCCTCGCACACCACCTGGACGATGCCGTCCTTGCGGTACTGCGCGAAGGCCTCGGCGGGGTGCTCCAGGTGGCCGTCCTCGCGGGAGGTCGCCGTCGGCGCCATGGTCGGCGGCAGGTACGGCACCAGCCGGGGGTCCACCGCGAAGCGGCTCATGACCTCCAGCGCGGCGGCCGCGTTCTCCTCGCGGACGTTGACGTTGCCCAGGTGCCGGGTCTCCACGATCCGGCGCCCGTGGACGTCGGCCAGGTCCAGCGGCCGCCCGTCGTGCCCGCCCGGAGTCTCGGCGGCCAGAGGCCTGACCGGCGCGTACCAGACCTTCTCGGCCGGTACGTCGACCAGTTCGCGCTCGGGCCAGCGCAGGGCGGTCATCCGCCCGCCGAACACGGCGCCGGTGTCGAGGCAGATGGTGTTGTTGATCCAGGTGGTGTCCGGGACCGGGGTGTGGCCGTAGACGACGGCGGCCTTGCCGCGGTAGTCCTCGGCCCACGGGTAGCGCACGGGCAGGCCGAACTCGTCGGTCTCCCCGGTGGTCTCCCCGTACAGGGCGTGCGAGCGGACCCGGCCGGAGGTGCGGCCGTGGTACTTCTCGGGCAGGCCGGCGTGGCAGACGACCAGCCTGCCGCCGTCGAGCACGTAGTGGCTGACGAGGCCGCGGATGAACTCCCGCACCTGCGCGACGAACTCCTCGGACTCGCCTTCCAGCTGCTCGATCGTCTCGGCCAGTCCGTGGGTCCGCTGGACCTTGGACCCCTTGAGGTATCGGCCGAGCTTGTTCTCGTGGTTCCCCGGCACGCACAGGGCGTTGCCGGACGCGACCATGCCCATGACGCGGCGCAGGACGCCCGGGCTGTCGGGTCCGCGGTCGACGAGGTCGCCGACGAAGACGGCCGTGCGGCCCCCGGGGTGGACTCCGTCTTCGTAGCCGAGCTTGGCGAGCAGGGTCTCCAGCTCGGAGGAGCAGCCGTGGATGTCGCCGACGATGTCAAAGGGGCCGCTGAGGTGGGTGAGGTCGTTGAACCGCTTCTCCAGGACGACCTCGGCGCTCTCGGCCTCCTCGACGGTGCGCAGCACGTGCACCTTGCGGAAGCCCTCGCGCTCCAGGCCGCGCAGCGAGCGGCGCAGGTCGCGGCGGTGGCGCTGGATGACGGCGCGGGGCAGGCCGGCCCGGTCGGGGCGGGCCGCGTTGCGCTCGGCGCAGACCTGCTCGGGCAGGTCGAGGACGATGGCGATGGGCAGCACGTCGTGCTCGCGAGCGAGCTGGACCAGCTGTCGGCGGGCATCGGCCTGGACACTGGTGGCGTCCACGACGGTGAGGCGGCCGGCGGCGAGGCGCTTGCCGGCGATGTAGTGCAGGACCTCGAAGGCGTCCTTGCTGGCGCTCTGGTCGTTCTCGTCGTCCGCGACGAGGCCCCGGCAATAGTCGGAGGAGATGACCTCGGTGGCCTTGAAGTGCTCGCGGGCGAAGGTGGACTTGCCCGATCCGGTTGCCCCGATCAGGACGACGAGGGACAGGTCGGTGACGGGGAGCACGCGGCGGCGGCCGGTGTCCGCGGCGGCCGGGGTGGGGGTGGGGGTGGTCATGCTGCCTCGCCCTCCTTCGGGGTGTCGGCGCGGGTGGCGGTGGTGTCGGCACCGGCAGTGGTCTTCTCGGTGGCGGCGGTGTCGGTGGCGGCGGTGTCGGTGTCGGCCCGGGTGAAGACGCCCATCTGGGTCGGCGGCCCCACCTCGGGGTCGTCGTCCCCCACGGGGACGAACTCGACCCCGTACCCGTGCCGGGCCGCGACGTCGTGCGCCCAGGCCCGGAACTCCTCCCGGGTCCACTCGAAGCGGTGGTCGCCGTGCCGGACGTGCCCGGCGGGCAGGGTCTCCCAGCGGACGTTGTACTCGACGTTCGGGGTGGTCACCAGGACCGTGCGCGGGCGGGCCGAGCCGAAGACGGCGTACTCCAGGGCGGGCAGCCGGGGCAGGTCCAGGTGCTCGATGACCTCGCTGAGCACGGCCGCGTCGTAGCCGGCCAGCCGCTTGTCGGTGTACGCGAGCGAGCCCTGGACCAGCCGGACCCGGGAGCTCTGCCGCTCCCCCATCCGCTCCAGCCGCAGCCGCTTGGCGGCGAGGTGCAGCGCCCGCATGGACACGTCGACGCCGACGATCTCGGTGTACGCCGGTTCCTTGAGCAGGGCCTGGACCAGCTGCCCCTGCCCGCAGCCGAGGTCCAGCACCCGCCGGGCGCCGGCACCGCGCAGCGCGGCGAGGATCGCCTCGCGCCGCAGCACGGCAAGCGGTACGGGCCGCTCCTCGGTGTCCCGGTCCTCGTCGACGGCATTGTCGAGCTCCTCGACCTCGCTGCCGTCGGACTCGGCGAGCCGGACCAGCTCCAGGCGGTCGAGGGCGTCACGGGTCAGGCCCTTGTGGCGGGCCAGGTAGCGCGAACTGATCAGGCCGTTCTCGGGGTGGGCCGCGAGCCAGCCCTCCCCGGCGCGCAGCAGCTTGTCGACCTCGTCCGGGGAGATCCAGTAGTGCTTGGAGTCGTCCAGTACGGGCAGCAGGACGTAGAGCTGCCGCAGGGCGTCCGCGAGCTTCATCTCTCCCTCCAGCACGAGCCGTACGTACCGGGAGTCCCCCCACTCGGGGAACCGCTCGTCGAGCGCAAGGGGCTCCGCCCGTACGAGGTCCCAGCCGAGCGGCCCGAACAGCCGGTGCACGAGCTCCGTTCCGCCGCGCGCGGGCAGCACCGGGATCTCGACGCGCAGCGGCCGCGCCTGCTCCGGCAGCTCCGGGCGGGCGGTGCACTGGCCGGCCAGCGCGCTGCGGAACACCCCGCTGAGCGCGACGGCGAGCAGCGAGGACGCGGCGTACGGGCGGTCGTTGACGTACTGCGCCAGGGCGGCGTCGGGCGCCCCGCCCCGGCCCTTGCCCTGGCCCTGGCCGCGCCGCACGAGTGCGACGGGGTCCACCTCCAGCAGCAGGGCCGCCGTGCACCGATCGGCCGTGGCCTCGGGGTAGAACACGTGGGCGGTGCCGTGGGAGGTGGAGAACGACTGCGCCTTACCGGGATGCTTGTGCAGCAGGTAGCCCAGGTCAGTGGCGGGGCGTTCGGGGGAGCCGGTGGTGGAGATCGTCAGGAACACACGACCGAGTATCGACCGCCCCCCCGCCCGCTGACCAGGGATTTATCCGTCCTGCGCAACTCCCCACCGCCTCCGGCGACCCTCCGGTATCCCGTCAGGCGCCGCGCGGGCCGCGGGTCAGCTCCGTGATCCCGGCCGGGCCGACGCGGCAGCAGCCGCCGACGAGGCGGGCCCCCGCGCGGTACCAGGCGGCGGTGGGCCAGGGGGTGTGGGCGGCCGGCGGGTGCCAGGTGCCGGTGGCCGCGTCCCAGACGGAGCCGTCGTTGGGGTAGGCCAGCAGCGGCTTGGCGGTGGCGGCCGACGCCGTTTCGAGCGCGGGCAGGACGTCCGCCGGGTCGCAGCAGTTGACGCCGAGCGCGATGACCTGCGGCGCCGACACGGCGAGCGCGAAGGCCTCGGACAGGGGTGCGCCGGAGCGGGTGCGGCCGCCGGCGACCGTGTAGCTCAGCCAGGCCGGCGCCCGGGTCTCGGCGAGGACCGTGAGCAGGGCCTCGGCCTCGTCGGGGTCGGGCACGGTCTCCAGGGCCAGGACGTCGGGGCCCGCGGCGAGCAGGGCCTCGACGCGGGGCCGGTGGAAGGCGGCGAGCTGCCGCACGGTCAGGCCGTACCGCCCGCGGTACTCGGAGCCGTCCGCGAGCACCGCCCCGTACGGCCCGACCGAGGCGGCCACCCACACCTCGTGGCCGGCGGCTTCGGCGGCGCGGGCGGCGAGGGCGACGCTGCGGTGCAGCAGCGCGGTGGTCGCCCGCCGGTCGTGGCCGCGGGCGGCGAAGGCCTCGTAGCCGACCTGGTAGCTCGCGGTGGTCAGCACCTGCGCGCCGGCCCGCGCGTACGCGGTGTGGGCGGCCGCGACCTGCTCCGGCCGCTCGGTGAGGACCCGGGCCGTCCACAGGCCGCCGGACAGGTCGCAGCCCTGGTCGGCGAGCTGGTTGCTCAGTCCGCCGTCCAGGACCACCGTCCCGCGGGCCAGTGCTCCGGCGAGCGAACCGGACGCGCGCGTCATCGGTGCGGACCCCCGGGGCGGCCTACGGGTGAACCCGGCTTCGTCTTCGAAGCAGATGTAGCCCCCGCAGGCCGCCCTCGCCCTTTCACCTCCGTCCAGGTCGCCTCCCGCCACATGCTCAGGGCCTGCTCGTCATGTTCGGCGACCCGCCGGGCGGGGACCTGGGGGCTGAAGCCGAACCGGTGCATCAACCGGGTGGCACCCGAGACGCTGTAGGAGACGTGGAACTTCCTGCCGATCGGCGTGGCCACCCTCGAGGCGGTCCACACCTGGTCCTCCACCCAGCCATGCGCCGCCGGACCCTGCTCCAGATACGCGGCCAGCTTCTCCAGACACCGCGGGGACAGACGGCACCGTGACCCGCTCGGACCGCGGAAGGCCAGAGCCTGAACACCACCGTCCCGCCACAACTGACGCCACTGATATGCCCACTTCAAACTCACCCGAAGCCGCCGCGCGACTTCCGACGGCTTGACCATCTGCTCGAACAGCTCAGCCGCCTGCATTCGAACCGTCTCCCGGCGCCGACGTCCCGCAGGAGTCAGGCCGCCCCCATCCGCATATTTCACACACCACGGATACAGCCACCCACCCACACCCATCAGGGACTTCGCAAAGATTCACCCCAAAGAGCTGAAGTCAGTAACGCGTCTAGAGAAAAATGAAAGTGGGGGTCAGATTTGACCAGCGGGACCGCTTCCCGGCGGCTTCACGCCGGTGCGTCCACCGCCCCCTTCCGCCGCCAGGGCCGAGGAGGCCGCCATGTCCCACGAGGCCGTGCCGGAGAACCCCCGACACACAGGACAGGCCGGACAGGCCGGACCGGCCGCGCACGACCAGGCGGGAGGCCAGGAGTACGCGGCACCCGCCCAGGGCGGGGCACCGAAGGGCCTGCTCCAGCAGATGGAAGAGCTGATGGCGGCGCTGAACGCCGATCTCACACGGCTCGACGCCGACCTCCAGTCCTCCGCGGACCGCGTCCCGGAAAGCCAGAGCACCTCCCACCGGTCGTACTGACCATGCGGGTCCCGTCGCACGCGACGGGACCCGGCCCGTGACACCGCCACTGACACCGCCACTGACACCGCCACCGCCACCGGCACCGGCACCGGCACCGGCACCGGCACAGCCTGCGACAACGCCGCCAGCGCCTCCGGCAACGCCACCGTTCCGGCCGCCGGCGGCCTCAGACCACTCCGGAGGCGGAGCCCCGCTCCCGGACCGTCATCCGGCGCAGGATCGCCCGGACCCGGTCGCTCGACTCGTCGGCCGCGTCGATCGACTCGATGCACTGCCAGTACAGGGTTTCGTCGTCCGTCCCGCAGGCCACCCCGACCAGGGCTATGCCCACTTCACCCAGCAGCGCCTGGAGCCCCAGCAGCGCCTGCCGGACATCCGCCACCCCGGCCAGCTGCGCCGCCCGCGGCGGAGGCTCCGGAGCGCTGCCCTCACCGCGCAGGGCGGCCCGGTCGAGCACCCCGCAGCCTCTGCTTCCCGCCTCACCCAGTCCCCGTGCCTCCGCTCTCATCTCCGGCGGTCCGGTGACCGCCAGATAGCCTCCTATGCCCTGCGCGAGCGCCTGTGCCTGCCAGGCCTCGCCCACGATGTCCCACGCAGCCCCGCTCTGTGCCAGCGCGTGCCGGCCGGCCGCGATGAGCCGTACCGCATCCATATGCCGTCCCCCGTCCGCACGACATCCCGCCGTTCTCATCACTACCCAGAGTGAGGGCAATGGGCCAGTAAAGCTAGGGGTATTCGGAAAATGTGGACACAACCGTGATTGTGAACGAGGCCATCACTCCGAAGAGTGACTATTTGGGGCCTGCGGACCCGTCACCGGGAAGCGGAGCTCGTTCCTCTCGATCTTCGCGGCGAGCGCATCGAGCACATCCACCCCGAGGACCTCACAGAACTGCAGCAGGTACGCGAGGACGTCGGCCACCTCATCGGCCACCCGGTGCGCGCTCTCCGGCTTCTCCATGACCTTCTCCGACTGTTCCGGCGTCAGCCACTGGAAGATCTCGACGAGTTCGGCCGCCTCCACGCTCAGCGCCACGGCCAGGTTCTTGGGCGTGTGGTAGGGAGTCCAGTCCCGGGCGTCCGCGAACGCGGCGAGCCGCCGCTGGAGCCGGTACAGCCGTTCGTCCCCGCGCGGCTCGGGCGCGTCCGTGTCGTTCATGCGGTCAGGTCTACCACCACGACGTCCGCGAGCCCACGGGCGGCGGCCGCGGTCCTCTCCCCCACCACTGCGGTCAGCCGGATGTGGCCACGGCCGCAGGACAGCAGGGCCAGGCGCAGCAGTTCGTCGCCCTGGCGCCGGTCCAAGCCGCGGTCGAGGCCGTCGGCCAGCACCGTCAGGACCTGCCGCGCGGCCGGCAGTTCGGCGGCGGGGTCCACCGCCAGCACTCCCGGTCCGGTCAGCAGGACGAGCGCCAGGGCCAGGAACCGGAGCTCGCCCGAGCCGAGCCGGGAGAGCTCGGTCGCGGGCCGGCCCGGACCTCGGTCGAGTACGGCGGCGAGCAGGCCGTCCGCCCGGTCCCGTACGTCAAGGCCGGTGACGGGTCCCGCGCAGCCGGTGCGGGCCGCCGCCGTCAGCAGCGCGTGGCGGGTGCCGCACTCGTGGCGGGTCCGGCGCAGTACGTCGGCCAGGTTGGCGCAGTCCTCCGACAGCCGCCCCTCCCCCGGCGCGACGGGGGCGCGCATCCGGTCCGGCCGGGGGTCGCACCGGAACACCGAGCGCAGGGCCACCACCACCTGTTCGGCGGCGGCGAGCACCTGCCGCTGGCCGGCCGTGGCACCGGCGACGCGGAGGGGGAGCAGGGCGGTGCCGAGCCGGTCGTCGGGGAGCGGGGCCCGGGTGACGCCGATGGCGCCGCCGGTGAACCAGGCCGCCTGCACGGAGCGGCGGCCGGGGTCGCGCAGGGCGGTGCCGAGCAGGATCTGCCCGTTCTGCGAGAGCCGTTCACCGACGATCCGCAGCGCCGGCTCGGCCTGGACGGCGAGGTCGAGCCGGACCGGTCCGGCGGGGCCGTCCACCGTGCAGCCGATGCGGAACCCGCGGCGGCGCCCGGCGTCGGGGACGGCCCGGTCGGGGACGCGGGCGGCCGGGTCCGGGAAGGCCTCCTCCAGGGTGGCGCCGGAGCCCAGGGCAGCCAGGGCCGTGTAGGCCGCCAGGACCTGGGACTTGCCGCTGCCGCTCGGCCCGGCGAAGAGGGTGACCGGCCCGAGCGGGAAGGCGGCCGCCCGGTGCGAGCCGAAGGCGGAGAGCCGCAACTCGGTGAGCACGGGCCGGTGCCGGACGCCCGCGGCCCGCCCGGCGCCCCCCGCCCCGGCCTGGGCGGGTACGACCGGATCGGCGCCGGGGTCCCGCCCCGCGCGGGCTCGCCCGGCGGGCACGGCGGCCGGGGGCGGCGCAACGGGCCCGAGCGCCGGGGCAGATGCGGCAGGCGGGGCAGCCAGGGCGGACGGGGCAGGCGGGGCAGGCGCGTCGAGCACGGAAGCGGCGGAGGAAGAAGCAGCGGCAGCAGCGGAGGCGGCAGCGGCAGCGGCGGGCACGGAAGGCCCGGCGGCTGCCACGACAGCGGCACCCGCGGGCACGGCGGGCGCGTCGGCTAACGCGACGGCGAGCGCGGCGGCGACTGCGGCGGGGGCGAGGCCCGGTTCCCCGTACGGGGTGGCGGTGGCGGTGTCGGTGGCGTCCATGCGCCGGACGGTACGGGCCGCCGGACCCCCCGAGGGCCCGGCGAACCGTTCCGTCGCGGCGGTCTTCCTACGATCGGGGGACGGCGGCGGCCGCGATCCCCTCGACCTCGGTCCCGACCGGAGCCAGCAGGAAGACGTTCCGGTCGACCCGGTGCATCCCGCTGCCCAGTCCGAAGACCACGCCACTGCTGAAGTCCAGGATCCGCTTGGCCACTTCGCTGTCGGCGCCGGTGAGGTCGAGCAGCACCGGGATCTGCGCGATCAGGTACTCGGCCACCTCGCGCGCGTCCGCGAAGATCTGGACCCGGATCACCACGAAGCGGCGCTGCTCGGCCGCGGAGGCCCCGGGCGCCGTGGGGATCGTGCGGTGGTCCACCCGCGAGGGCCATTCGTTGCGACTGCGCAGGGGGACCACCTGCGCGAGCCCCTCCCACTGTTCGTCGGTGACGTCGTACCTGCTCACCGGACCGCCTCGGCCCTGCGCTTCATGTGCATCCCCCCATCCTCTCGCGTTTCACTCGTTCAGCCCAACAGCGACACGAACCGGGCGGGTACCCCACCCTCGCGCAGCGTAGGTTAGGTTAGGCATACCTAACCCGTTCGGGACGATGGAGAAGATCCGCATGCGCATGTCCGGTGCCCCTGCCAACCCGGCCGCCCAGCCCGCGCCCGCCGCCCGGCCCACCGACGCCGAGCGGGTCCGGTCGATCCTGGCCGCCGCCCACTCCATGACCGTGGTCGCCGACGGCCTCCAGACCGAGGTCCGCCACCTCGACGGCACGGACGTCCTGGGCCGGCTGCACCTGCACCCCGCGGCGCCCGCGGCGGGCAACCCGCCTGCCGTCCCGCACGACGAGCGGCCCTCGATCCGGCTGGAGTTCACCGACATCGCGCCCACCCCCGTACGCGACCGGGTGCGCGCCCGGGTCACCGTCCTCGGCCGGCTGCTCACCCCGTACGCGCAGGCGAGCACCGGGGACAGCACCTGCATGGAGTACGGCCAGGCCATCCTGGAGACCGCTGACGGCTTCTCCTACATCAACCTCGAAGAACTCGACGAGGCCTGCCCCGACCCCCTCGCCCCGTACGAGGCCGGCATGCTCACGCACCTCCTCGACGACCACCCCGACCTCGTCACCCTGCTCCTGCGCCTGGTCGAGCCGCTGCCCACCGCCGCCGTCCTGCGCGCGCTGCCGGTGGCCATGGACCGGTACGGGATCACGCTGCGGCTGGAGGAGCGGCGCCGCCACCACGACGTACGGCTGGCCTTCCCCTCCCCGCTGGACCACGTCGAGCAGTCGGGCGCGCAGATCCAGGCCCTCTTCAGCGCGGCCCGGCGACGCTCGCACCGCAACACCCTGCCCGCCTGAACCGCCGCGGGGCCTGAGCCCCGGCGGGGAATATCCCCCCGGCGGCGCCCTGTTGTCGGTGATCATGAAGGCCATCGCGTACAGCTCATACGGAACTCCCGCTGAACTGGAGCTCGTTGAGGTAACCGAGCCCAAGGTCGGACCGGGCGAGGTCCTCGTCCGCGTCAAAGCCGCCGGGGTCAACCCGGTCGACTGGAAGCTCGCCGCCGGATACCTCGACCCCATCCTCGAAGTCCGCCACCCCGTCATACCGGGCTGGGACGTCGCCGGGACCGTAGAGGCCGTCGGCGCCGACACCTTCGACTACGCGGTGGGCGACGAGGTCTACGGCTACGTCCGCAAGGAGTGGGTCGAACTCGGCACCTACGCCGAACTGGTCTCCGCCCCCGTCCGCACGCTCGCCCACAAGCCCCGCGAACTGAGCTTCGAGCAGGCCGCCGGCATCCCGCTGGCCGGGCTCACCGCCTACCAGTCACTGACCCGCGCGGGCCTCAAGGCCGGCGAGACCGTACTCATCCACTCCGCGGCCGGCGGCACCGGCTCCTTCGGCGTACAGATCGCCGTCGCCCTCGGCCTGCGCGTCATCGGCACGGCCGGCGCGCACAACCACGACTACCTGCGCTCGCTCGGCGCCGAGCCCGTCCTGTACGGGGAGGGCCTGGCCGATCGCGTCCGCGCGCTGGCCCCCGAGGGCGTCGACGCGGGCCTCGACTTCTACGGGGACGGCGTGATCGAGGTGCTCCAGTCGCTGGTCAAGGAGCGCCACCGGGTGGTGTCCATCGCCGACTACGAGGCCGCGGCCAAGGGCGCGCACCAGCTGTGGGTACGCCCGGACCACGCCGACCTCACCTTCCTCGCCGGGCTCGCCGACGCGGGCCGGCTCACGGTCAACGTCGAGCACGCCCTGCCGCTCGCGGAGGCGGCGCGGGCCTGGGAGCTGAGCGCCGCGGGCCGCACCCGCGGCAAGATCGTCCTCACGGTCTGACCGGCCACCGTGGCGGGGCGGGACCGCACCCGCCCCGCCACGGCTCAGCGGGCCCGGTCCGTCAAGCGCCCGCCCGCGCGTGGCGGTTGGCCGGGCGCGGCAGACCGTAGTTCTCGCGCAGGGTGCGGCCGGTGTACTCGGCGCGGAAGAGCCCGCGGCGCTGGAGGATCGGCACGACCTGGTCGACGAAGTCGGTGAGACCGGTGGGCAGCACGGGGGCCATGATGTTGAAGCCGTCGGCGGCTCCCTGGGTGAACCACTGCTCCAGCTGGTCGGCGATCTGCTCGGGGGTACCGGCGAAGACGCGGTGGCCGCGGCCCGCGCCGAGGCGGGCGATCAGCTCGCGCAGGGTGAGGCCGTCGCGGCGGGCCAGTTCGGCGACCAGGGTGAAACGGCTCTTGTTGCCGTTGATGTCCCGCTCCTCGGGCAGCTCGGGCAGCGGGCCGTCGAGGGGGTGGCCCGACAGGTCGGTGCCGAGCATGCCGGAGAGCTGGGCGAGGCCGTACTCGGGCACCTGGAGCTCGGTGAGCTGCTGCTCGAGGGTCTTCGCCTCGGCCTCGGTGGACCCGATGACGGGGGCGATGCCGGGCAGGACGAGCAGGTCGCCCTCGGCACGGCCGCCGTACCGGGCGAGGCGAGGCGAGGCGAGCTGTCGAGCGTGCTGCACGGCGGCTATCTCGACGAGATCCGCGAGGCGGCCGCTGCCCTCGCCCGCGCCCCCGGCGACCCCGGGCGGATCGTCCCGCCGCACGCCGGACCCGCCGTACTGCCGGGGGCGGCGGCGACCGTCCTGCTCGGTCCGCTCTTCCGTGACCCCTCCCACCTCACATGAGAGGGGGAGATCACATCGGGTGGTCCTGGTTGTTCCCTGGGCGCCCCCCTAGCATTCGAGCCATGACGGTCCTGCCTGATGACGGGCTCTCCTTGGCCGCCGAATTCCCTGACGCGACGCATGAGCAGTGGCAGCGCCTGGTAGAAGGCGTGCTGCGCAAGTCGGGCAAGGAAGTTTCCGGCGAGGCAGCGGAAGACGCGTTGTCCACCACGCTCCAGGACGGGCTCACCACCCGCCCGCTGTACACCGCGCCCGAAACGGCTCCCGACACCGGCTTCCCCGGCTTCGCCCCCTTCGTACGGGGAGGCAGGGCCGAGGGGAATGCCGCGAACGGCTGGGACGTGCGCCAGCGGCACCAGGGCGCCGACCCCGTACGGGTGAACGAGGCGGTCCTCGCCGACCTGGAGAACGGGGTCACCTCCCTCTGGCTGACCCTCGGCGACGGCGGCCTCCCCGCCGAGGCGCTCCCCCGCGCCCTGGAGGGGGTCTACCTCGACCTCGCGCCCGTCTCCCTCGACGCCGGCGCCGACTACGCCCGGGCCGCCCGCGCGCTGCTGGACCTGTACGCCGAGCGCGGGGTGGCCCCGGAGGCCGCCCGTGCGAGCCTGGGCGCCGACCCGCTGGGCCACGAGGCCCGTACGGGTGAGGCCTTGGACCTCGCCGGCGCCGTCGAGCTGGCCCGGGAGGCCGCCGCCCACCCCGACGTGCGCGCCCTGACCGTGGACGCGCTGCCGTACCACGAGGCCGGCGGCTCGGCCGCCGAGGAGCTGGGCCTGTCCCTGGCCACCGGGGTCGCGTACCTGCGCGCCCTCAGCGACGGCGGACTGGACACCGAAGCGGCCCTCGGCCAGCTCGAGTTCCGCTACGCGGCGACCGCGGACCAGTTCCTCACCATCGCGAAGCTGCGTGCCGCCCGCCGTCTGTGGGCCCGGGTCGCCGAGGCCTGCGGGGCTCCGGGGGCCGGCGCCCAGCGCCAGCACGCCGTGACCTCGCCGGTGATGATGACCCGCCGCGACCCCTGGGTGAACATGCTGCGCACCACCGTCGCCTGCATGGCGGCGGGTGTCGGCGGCGCGGACTCCGTCACCGTGCTCCCCTTCGACCACGAGCTGGGCCTGCCGGACGCCTTCGCGCGCCGCATCGCCCGCAACACCTCCACGATCCTGCTGGAGGAGTCGCACCTGGCCCGCGTGATCGACCCGGCCGGCGGCTCCTACTACGTGGAGCGCCTCACCGACGAACTGGCCCACGCCGCCTGGGAGTTCTTCCAGACCGTGGAGAAGGCGGGCGGCCAGGCCGCCGCCCTGCGCTCCGGCCTGGTCGCCGACCGGATCGCCGCCACCTGGGCCGAGCGGTCCGAGAAGCTGGCCAAGCGCCGCGAGCCGATCACCGGCGTCAGCGAGTTCCCGCTGCTGTCGGAGAAGCCGGTCGTACGCGAGCCCGCACCCCCGGGACCCGCCGGCGGCCTGCCCCGGGTCCGCCGCGACGAGGCGTACGAGGTGCTGCGCGCCCGCAGCGACGCCCACCTGGCCGCGACCGGCGCCCGGCCGCGGATCTTCCTCGCCGCGCTCGGCCCGGCCGCCGCGCACACCGCGCGGGCCACCTTCGCCTCGAACCTGTTCCAGGCGGGCGGCATCGAGCCGGTGCACGACCCCGTGTCGGTGACGCCCGCAACGGCCGCCGCGGCGTACGCGGCGAGCGGCGCGGACGGCACCGCCGTGATCTGCTCCAGCGACGTACTCTACGAAGAGCAGGCCGAGGCGGTGGCCGCCGCCCTGCGCGCGGCGGGCGCCACGACCGTGTTCCTCGCCGGGAAGCCCGGCACCGCCGCGGAAGCGGTGGACGCGTACGTCTTCGCCGGTTGCGACGCGGTCTCCGTACTGTCCTCCGTACTCGACCGGATGGGAGTCACGTCGTGAGCGGCATCCCCGATTTCTCCGAGCTGGCGCTGGACGGCGCCGGCCCCTCCGCCGGCTCCGAGGACCAGTGGCGCGCCTCCGTGAAGGAGTCCACCGGGACCGCCCCCGGCGACCTGCTGTGGGAGACGCCCGAGGGCATCGGCGTACAGCCGCTGTACACCGGGCGCGACCTGGAGGGCCTGGACTTCCTGCGGACCTACCCGGGCGTGGCCCCGTACCTGCGCGGCCCGTACCCGACGATGTACGTGAACCAGCCCTGGACGATCCGGCAGTACGCCGGCTTCTCCACGGCCGAGGAGTCGAACGCCTTCTACCGGCGCAACCTGGCCTCCGGCCAGAAGGGCCTGTCGGTCGCGTTCGACCTGCCGACGCACCGCGGCTACGACAGCGACCACCCGCGCGTGACCGGCGACGTCGGCATGGCGGGCGTGGCGATCGACTCGATCTACGACATGCGGCAGCTGTTCGACGGGATCCCGCTGGACAAGATGTCGGTGTCGATGACGATGAACGGCGCGGTGCTGCCCGTCCTCGCGCTGTACATCGTGGCGGCGGAGGAGCAGGGCGTCTCCCCCGACAAGCTCGCCGGGACCATCCAGAACGACATCCTCAAGGAGTTCATGGTCCGCAACACCTACATCTACCCGCCCAAGCCCTCGATGCGGATCATCTCCGACATCTTCGCGTTCACCTCGCAGAAGATGCCCCGGTACAACTCGATCTCCATCTCCGGCTACCACATCCAGGAGGCCGGGGCCACGGCCGACCTGGAGCTGGCGTACACCCTCGCCGACGGCGTGGAGTACCTGCGGGCCGGGCAGGCGGTCGGGCTGGACGTGGACGCGTTCGCGCCGCGCCTGTCGTTCTTCTGGGCGATCGGCATGAACTTCTTCATGGAGGTCGCGAAGCTGCGCGCCGCCCGCCTGCTGTGGGCGCGCCTGGTCAAGCAGTTCGACCCGAAGAACGCCAAATCCCTCTCCCTGCGCACCCATTCGCAGACCTCGGGCTGGTCCCTCACTGCGCAGGACGTCTTCAACAACGTGACGCGCACCTGTATCGAGGCGATGGCCGCGACGCAGGGGCACACCCAGTCGCTGCACACCAACGCCCTCGACGAGGCGCTCGCGCTGCCGACGGACTTCTCGGCGCGCATCGCCCGCAACACGCAGCTGCTGCTCCAGCAGGAGTCGGGGACCTGCCGGTCCATCGACCCCTGGGGCGGCAGCGCGTACGTCGAGAAGCTGACGTACGACCTGGCGCGGCGGGCCTGGCAGCACATCCAGGAGGTCGAGGCCGCCGGCGGCATGGCGCAGGCCATCGACGCCGGCATCCCGAAGCTGCGCGTGGAGGAGGCCGCGGCCCGCACGCAGGCCCGGATCGACTCCGGCCGGCAGCCGGTGATCGGCGTCAACAAGTACCGGGTGGAGACCGACGAGCAGATCGATGTCCTCAAGGTCGACAACTCCTCCGTGCGCTCCCAGCAGATCGCCAAGCTGCGGCGGCTGCGCGAGGAGCGCGACGAGGCGGTCACCCAGGACACCCTGCGGGCGCTGACGAACGCGGCGGGCAGCGGCGAGGGCAACCTGCTGGCGCTCGCGGTGGACGCGGCGCGCGCCAAGGCGACCGTGGGCGAGATCTCGGACGCCTTGGAGAAGGTGTACGGGCGCCACGCCGGCCAGATCCGTACGATCTCGGGTGTGTACCGCATGGAAGCAGGCGAGTCCCCGGCCGTGGAGCGCACGCGCGCCCTCGTCGGCCGGTTCGAGGAGGCGGAGGGAAGGCGTCCGCGCATCCTGGTCGCCAAGATGGGCCAGGACGGCCACGACCGCGGCCAGAAGGTGATCGCCACGGCCTTCGCCGACCTGGGCTTCGACGTGGACGTCGGCCCGCTGTTCCAGACCCCGGGGGAGGTGGCCCGCCAGGCCGTCGAGGCGGACGTCCACGTGGTGGGCGTCTCGTCGCTGGCGGCCGGCCACCTGACCCTCGTACCGGCGCTGCGCGAGCAGCTGGCGGAGGAGGGCCGCGAGGACATCATGATCGTCGTCGGCGGGGTCATCCCGCCCGCGGACGTGCCCACCCTCCTGGAGATGGGCGCGACGGCGGTCTTCCCGCCCGGCACGGTCATCCCGGACGCGGCCCACGACCTGGTGACGCGGCTCGCCGCGGACCTCGGGCACGAGCTGTAGGCGGGCGTCGATGCCGAAGATCGACATCGAGGCCTACGCGAAGGGGGTCCTCGACGGGAAGCGTGCGTACGTGGCGCGCGCGATCACGCTCGTCGAGTCCACCCTGCCCGCCCACCGGGCGCCGGCGCAGAAGCTCCTGACGGAGCTGCTGCCGCACTCGGGGCGCGCCCGCCGGATCGGCATCAGCGGGGTGCCGGGGGTGGGCAAGTCCACGTTCATCGACGCGTTCGGCACGATGCTCACGGCGCTGGGCCACCGGGTGGCGGTCCTGGCCGTGGACCCCTCCTCCACCCGTACGGGCGGCTCCATCCTCGGCGACAAGACCCGGATGGAACGGCTCGCCGTGGACCCGGCCGCCTTCGTGCGGCCCTCCCCGTCCGCGGGGACGCTGGGCGGGGTCGCCAAGGCCACCCGTGAGTCGATGATCGTGATGGAGGCGGCGGGCTACGACGTGGTCCTCGTCGAGACGGTCGGCGTGGGCCAGTCGGAGACCACGGTCGCGGGCATGGTGGACTCCTTCCTCCTCCTCACCCTGGCCCGTACGGGGGACCAGCTCCAGGGCATCAAGAAGGGCGTCCTGGAACTCGCCGACGTCCTGGCCGTCAACAAGGCGGACGGCCCGCACGAACGCGAGGCCAAGACGGCGGCACGCGAACTGGCGGGCGCCCTGCGCCTGATGCACCCGTCCGACGCCGCGTGGACACCGCCGGTCCTGACGTGCAGCGCCCGGGAGTCGGCGGGCCTGGACGAGGTGTGGAACCGCCTCGAACAGCACCGCACGCTGCTGGAGGCGGGGGGCCGGCTGGCGGCGAAGCGGGCGGCCCAGCAGGTGGAGTGGACCTGGTCGATGGTCCGCGACGAACTGCTGGCGCGGCTGCGCGCGGACCCGTCCGTCCGGGAACTGGCGCCGGCCCTGGAAGCGGCGGTCCGCGAGGGCACGGTAACGGCCACCTCGGCGGCGGACCGCATCCTCGCGGCCTTCACGGGCACCTGACCCGCCCCGGCGGCGCCAAGCAGGGCGATCCGGCCGCACGGGGCACTTTCAGCCTCGCCGGCGTTTGAGGCGCGGGGTCCGGGGCCGCGGCATCACGCAAGGGGGCCACACCCAGCCCCGCCGGCGATTGAGGCGCGGGGCCCGGGGCGGAGCCCCGAAGGCCCGGCCCCGGCCCCGGCAAGGGCAAGGGCAAGGGCAAGGGCTACGCCCCGACCAGCACCGACCCGGCGGAGCCCAGCGCCTGCCGCAGCAGCCCGGTCCGCTCCACGGGATCCTCACTGCCCAGCAGCGCGGCCAGCACCGCGATCCGCGCCTGCCCGGCCCGCAGCGTCCCGGTCGGTACGGCGCCCGCGGCGACCAGGTCCACGGCCCCGCCGTGCGTGTAGATCTCGGTGACCGGCCCGGCGGCGACCCGCGTGGTCAGCGCGACCAGCACCCCGCGCCCGATGGCGGCCTTCACCGCGTCCACGATCTCCGGCGTCGCGTTGCCCGCGCCGGTCCCGATCAGGACGATGCCCTGCGCCCCGGCGTCGACGGCCGCGTTCAGCAGCACCGGGTCGCCGTCGGCGTGGTGCATGACCATGTCGACCCGCGGCGGCACCTCCGGCATCGCGGGCAGCCGCAGCGGGGCGGACCGCTGCGGCGGGCGCAGCGTGGTGACCTTGCCGAAGCCGACCTTCCCGAACAGCTCGGCCGAGGGGTCGGCGAACGCGTCCAGGGCCACGGCCTGCGTCTTCACCGTGCCGCGGGCCGCGTGCAGCCGGCCCGCGAAGGCGATCAGGACGCCGAGCCCGCGCGTGGTCGCGGCGGTCAGGAGCGCGTCGTACAGGTTCCCGGGGCCGTCCCCGTCGGCCGTGCCCATGGGACGCTGCGAGCCGGTGAACACCACGGACCGCTCGTCGTGGTGGTGGAGGTCGACGAGGAACGCCGACTCCTCCAGGGTGTCGGTGCCGTGCGTGACGACGATCCCGTCGACCCCGGGGTCGGCGAGCACCTCGTGGACGGTGCGCAGCAGGGTGAGCTGGTGGGCGGTGGTGAGCCGGGGACTGTTCACGCTGAACAGGTCCACGAGCTCGACGGTGACGCCCTCGGGGAGCGGCGCGGTGGCGACGACCTCGCTCCCGTCGGCGTCCGCGGCGAAACCGGAGCCCTGCCACCGGCTGGCTATCGTCCCGCCGGTGCTGATGACGACGATCCGTCCCATGGCCGTGGCCGTCCTTCCCTCACGCGTGCATGGCTCGTACAGGTGTACTGCAACCAGCAATGATAGAGAGATCTACGCGCAAGGCGATTGCTTCTTTGACCCCTCCCGTCACACTCGATACGGGATAATTGCGCAATGGACGCCATTGACCGAGATATCTTGCGCGAGCTCCAGGCCGACGGCCGCCTCAGCAACCAGGAACTCGCCCAACGGGTGGGCCTGACCCCCTCCCCCTGCATGCGCCGCGTACGCCAGCTCGAACAGGACGGCGTGATCCAGGGCTACCGCGCGGTGATCTCCCCCGAGGCGGTCGGGCGCGGCTTCGAGGTGCTCGTCTCGGTGGAGGTGCGCCGCGACCGCGAGGCGGTCGAGGCCTTCGAGGCCGCCCTCCAGCACATCCCGGACGTGATCGAGGCGTACCGCCTGTTCGGCAGCCCCGGCTGCCTGCTGCGGATCGCGGTGGCGGACCTGCGCGCGTACGAACGCCTGTGGATCGAGCAGCTGACGGCCCTCTCGGGGGTCACCGAGGTCAACTCCCAGATCATCATGAAGCGCATCAAGGACCACACGGGCCTACCGGTGAACCTCTGACGCCGCCCCGCGCCCCGCGCCCTCGCCGGCAGCCTGGCCTGGGTGCCGACCGGCACGCCGCCGCAGGACGGGCCCCACACCGGGGGCAGCACACCGGCCGTCGGCACCGAACCGCCGAGCGCCGGCACCAGGGCGACCGTTGCCGCCATGACCGCACTGATCACGGGCAGGGTGGCCCGCGGGGAGCGGCCGGCCCCGGCGCCCGAGCCGGAGTTGCCGCTGACTCCTGCGGCCAAGAGCACAGGCATCGGTCGTGGCCGCAGGTCCGTATCGTCGTCACGCGAGGTCGGACAGCAGCACGTCGAGGACCGTCTCCTCCTCGACCCGGACGGCGAGCTGCAAGAGGGCCTGCCGTAGATCCGGGTCCCACGGAGCCTCGGCCGGATGCCCTGCGAGCGCCGGGCCGTCAGGCCTTGCGAGCGCCGCGGCGCGGTAGTCGGCTGCCGTGTAGCGCCAGGGCCGCCAGGGGACGCAACGCAGCAGTACGGAAGCGATGCGGAGCCCGCCCCAGTCGAAGTCTCCGTGGTAAAGCAGTGTTGCCCCACCCTCGTGCAGGTGCCGCAGGGGACGAGGGTGTTGGTGTCGCCTCCGGAGAAGGCGAGCAGAGCGGCGGAGATTAGGCCCAGCCAGACCACCCCGTGGCGGTGCACCTGGCGGTCCGCCTTGAGGGCGAAGACGTGCGGCAGGTAGTTGTCTCGGGCGAGCAGGCTCATGAGCACCGGGAGCCCGCCGAAGGAGGTGTTCGCGGCCAGCGCCAGCAGCACCATGGTCGCGAACTGGACCACGTAGAAGGCGGCGTTGTGCCCGAACGAGGCGTCCGCCAGCTGGGCGAGAACGGTCACGCCCTCGACCGGCTGGAGGTGGAAGCGGCCGATCAGCACCGACAGCCCGATCAGCATCACGCCGAGCAGGGCGCCGAGGGCGACCTCGGTGCGCTGGGCGCGCCGGGCGGCCGGGGCCCGGAAGGACGGCACCGTGTTGGCGACCGCCTCGACGCCCGTCAGGGCGGAGCAGCCGGCCGCGAAGGCCTTCAGCAGCAGGAGCGCGCCGACCGCGGTGGCCCCCTCCCCCAGGGCGGAGGCGTGCCCCGCGGCCGAGGCGGTGCTCACCGGACCGTCGCGGAAGAGGCCGACCGCGACCATGGTCAGGATCGCCCCGACGAACACGGCGGTCGGTACGAGGAAGGCCTTGGCGGAGTCGACGACCCCGCGCAGGTTCACCGCCGTGACCAGGACCAGGACCCCGAGGCAGAGCCACACCCGCTCCCCGTAGAGCTCGGGGAACGCCGAGGTCAGCGCGGCGACGCCGGCGGTGACGGAGACGGCCACGTTCAGCACGTAGTCGAGGATCAGCGAGGCCGCGGCCACCAGACTCGTACGCCGGCCCAGGTGCTTCTTGGCGACGGCGTACGAGCCGCCGCCGTCCGGGAACGCTGCGATCACCTGCCGGTACGAGGCCACCAGCACGGCGAGCAGGGCGGCGATCGCGAGGGTGACGGGGAGGGTGAACCCGAGGCCGTAGGCCCCGGCTGCCGCCAGGACCAGCACGATCGACTCGGGGCCGTAGACGACATACGCCCGCCGCCCCACTCTTCACGCGCTCCTGACGCCGGGGCCGGAATGTCGTATGAGGTGCGTCAAGAGCCCGCCAGGGCGCGTGGCTGCCCCCGCGTCCGAGGGCACGCTGGATGTGGGCGACGCAGCCCGAGCGCACACATCGAAGGAGAAGCAGCGGATGGACGCGGAAAACGTGGTCGGGCTCATCGTCGCCCTTGCCCTGCTCGGCTACCTCGTGGCCGCTTTGATCAGGCCCGAGAAGTTCTGATCCGAGGCGCCGCCGCCCTCCGGACAGCAGGCATTCCCTGTCCGGCTACCGACTCCACGACCCTGCCGCCCTGCTCGCGGGGCGCGGGGCCCCGTTCCTCGTGGCGCTCGCGCTAGCTCTCGCGCTCGTGCCGCGCCGTGCCGTGCCGCGCCGTGCCGTGCCGCGCCGTGCCGCGCCGTGCCGTGCCGTGCCGCGCCGTGCCGTGCCGTGCCGTGCCGTACGGAGTCTCCGTGGCCACTTCTACGGCAGCTTCCTCCTCGACCCGCTCCCCGGACACCCCTGCCGCCCGGAGGGGCCCGCATCGTGGCTGTCGCCCTGTCCGCGCGGCCGGGCCCGGCCCTGGACACGACAGGCCCCTCCCACCCGGGCTGAGCGGCGGTGCACGGCCTCGCGCGTAAGGACGCCATCAAGAGTTCCCCCGTGTCCGTATGGAGCCCGTCAAGGTGGCTTAACGCCGGGGTGAAGACACGGTTATGTCGTCATCAGCCAACTGGCTGATTCATTTCTTCCCACTTCACTCAGGAGCTCGCGATGGCCGATCTGGCCTTCGTCGTCACCACGGTCGCGGTGTTCGCGCTGGTGGCTGTCATCGCCCGGGGGGTGACCAAGCTGTGACTGTCGAGAACGTCGTCGGCCTCGTCGTAGCCGTCTCCCTCCTCGGTTACCTCATCCTCGCCCTCGTGTACCCGGAGAGGTTCTGAGAACTGATATGAGCCCCGTAACCGCTGGTGTGCTCCAGCTGCTCGCGCTGATAGCCGCGCTCGCGCTCGCCTACCGCCCGCTGGGCGACTACATGGCCCGCGTCTACTCCTCCAAAAAGCACTACAAGCCAGAGAAGTGGATATACAAGGCCATCGGCGCCAACCCGGACGCCGAAATGCGCTGGCCCGCCTACCTGCGCGGCATTCTCGCCTTCTCCGCCGTGAGCGTCCTCTTCCTCTACGGACTCCAGCGCGCGCAGGGTGTGCTGCCCGGCTCGCTCGGCTTCGTCGCGATCGACCCGGACCAGGCCTTCAACACCGCCGCGTCGTTCGTGGCGAACACCAACTGGCAGTCGTACTACGGCGAACAGGCCATGGGCCACGTCGTACAGACCGGCGGCCTGGCGGTGCAGAACTTCCTCTCCGCCGCCGTCGGCATGGCCGTCGCGGTCGCCCTCGTACGGGGCTTCGCCCGCTCCCGCACCGGTGAGCTCGGCAACTTCTGGTCCGACCTGGTCCGCGGCACCGTCCGCATCCTGCTCCCGATCTCGGTGATCGGCGCGGTGGTCCTCGTCGCGTGCGGCGTCATCCAGAACTTCTCCGGCATCCACGAGGTCGGCCAGTTCACGGGCGGCTCGCAGCAGTGGAACGGCGGCGCCGTCGCCTCGCAGGAAGTCATCAAGGAACTCGGCACGAACGGCGGCGGCTACTTCAACGCCAACTCCGCCCACCCCTTCGAGAACCCGACGCCCTTCTCGAACCTCTTCGAGATCTTCCTGATCCTCCTCATCCCCTTCACCATGACCCGCACCTTCGGCCGCATGGTCGGCAACCTGCGCCAGGGCTACGCGATCCTCGCCACCATGGGCATCATCTGGATCGCCTTCACAGGCCTGATGATGTGGACCGAGTTTGCCCACCACGGACCGGCACTCGACGCCGCCGGCGGCGCCATGGAGGGCAAGGAGACCCGCTTCGGCATCGCCGGATCGTCGGTCTTCGCCGTGGCCACCACCCTCACGTCCACGGGCGCGGTCAACTCCTTCCACTCCTCCTACACCGGCTTCGGCGGCGGCATCACCATGCTGGGCATGCAGCTCGGCGAGATCGCCCCCGGCGGTGTCGGCTCCGGCCTCTACGGCATGCTGATCATGGCCATCATCGCCGTGTTCATCGCCGGCCTGATGGTCGGCCGGACCCCCGAGTACCTCGGCAAGAAGATCGGCACCCGCGAGATCAAACTCGCCGCCTGCTACATCCTCATCACTCCCGCCCTCGTCCTGTGCTTCACCGCCGCCGCGATGGCCCTGCCCACCCCGGGCAACTCGATGACCAACAGCGGCGCGCACGGCTTCTCCGAGATCCTCTACGCCTACACCTCGGGCGCCAACAACAACGGCTCCGCGTTCGCGGGTCTCAACGCCGACACCCAGTGGTTCAACAGCACCATCGGCATCGCCATGCTGCTGGGCCGCTTCCTGCCCATGGTGTTCGTCCTCGCGCTGGCCGGCTCGCTCGCCGAGCAGAAGCCCGTCCCCGAGACAGCGGGCACGCTCCGTACCGACAAGCCGCTCTACGCGGGCCTGCTCGTCGGCACGATCCTCATCATCACCGGCCTCACCTACTTCCCGGCCCTCGCGCTGGGTCCGCTCGCCGAAGGGCTCGCATCATGAGCACCGCCACGCCCACCCGGGCTCCGCACCAGGACGTGCCCACCGGCCACAAGCCGGACGGCGGACGCGTGGGCGGCGGCCTCTTCGACCCCAAGCAGCTGGTGAAGTCGTTCCCGGACGCGGTCCGCAAGCTCGACCCCCGGATCATGATCAAGTCGCCGGTCATGTTCGTCGTCCTGATCGGCTCGGTCGTCACGACCGTCCTCGCGGTCAAGGACCCGACCGACTGGTTCGGCTGGGCCATCACCGCCTGGCTGTGGCTGACCACGATCTTCGCCAACCTCGCCGAGGCCGTCGCCGAGGGCCGCGGCAAGGCCCAGGCCGAAACCCTGCGCAAGGCCAAGACCGACTCCGTCGCGCGCCGTCTGAGCCAGGACGGCCGGGGCGAGGAGCAGGTCCCGGGTGCGGAGCTGCGTATCGGTGACCTGGTGGTCTGCGAGGCCGGTGACGTCATCCCGGGTGACGGTGACGTCGTCGAGGGCGTCGCCTCGGTGGACGAATCCGCGATCACCGGCGAGTCGGCCCCGGTCATCCGCGAGTCGGGTGGTGACCGCAGTGCGGTCACCGGCGGCACGAAGGTGCTCTCCGACCGGATCGTCATCAAGATCACGACGAAGCCCGGCGAGACCTTCATCGACCGCATGATCGCCCTCGTCGAAGGCGCGGCACGCCAGAAGACCCCCAACGAGATCGCGCTGAACATCCTCCTCGCGTCCCTCACCATCGTCTTCCTGCTCGCCGTCGTCACGCTGCAGCCGTTCGCCATCTACGCGGGCGCCGAGCAGTCCATGATCGTGCTGACCGCCCTGCTGGTCTGCCTGATCCCCACCACCATCGGCGCGCTGCTCTCCGCGATCGGCATCGCGGGTATGGACCGGCTGGTCCAGCGCAACGTCCTCGCGATGAGCGGTCGTGCGGTGGAAGCCGCCGGTGACGTCTCCACGCTGCTGCTCGACAAGACGGGCACCATCACCCTCGGCAACCGCCAGGCCTCCGAGTTCGTGCCCGTCAAGGGCACCGCCGAGGCCGAACTGGCCGACGCCGCCCAGCTGTCCTCCCTCGCGGACGAAACCCCCGAGGGCCGCTCGATCGTGGTCCTGGCGAAGGAGAAGTACGGGCTGCGCGAACGCCACCAGGGCGAGCTGTCGCAGGCCGAGTGGATCCCCTTCACCGCGCAGACCCGCATGTCGGGTGTCGACGTGGACGGCAAGCAGACCCGCAAGGGCGCCGCCGGTTCGGTCATCACCTGGGTCAAGGAGCAGGGCGGCCAGGTCTCCGACGACGCCGACACCCTCGCCAACAAGATCTCGGAAGCCGGCGGCACCCCGCTCCTCGTCGCCGTCAAGGACGACAAGGGCGCCCGTGTCCTCGGTGTCATCCACCTGAAGGACGTCGTCAAGGAAGGCATGCGCGAGCGGTTCGACGAACTGCGCCGCATGGGCATCAAGACGATCATGATCACGGGTGACAACCCGCTGACCGCGAAGGCCATCGCCCAAGAAGCCGGCGTCGACGACTTCCTCGCGGAGGCCACTCCCGAGGACAAGATGGCCCTCATCAAGCGGGAGCAGGCCGGCGGCAAGCTGGTCGCGATGACGGGCGACGGTACGAACGACGCCCCGGCACTCGCCCAGGCCGACGTGGGCGTGGCCATGAACACCGGAACCTCGGCCGCCAAGGAGGCCGGGAACATGGTGGACCTGGATTCCAACCCCACCAAGCTCATCGAGATCGTGGAGATCGGCAAGCAGCTGCTGATCACGCGGGGCGCGCTGACCACGTTCTCCATCGCCAACGACGTAGCCAAGTATTTCGCGATCATCCCGGCCATGTTCGCCGTGGTCTACCCCGGCCTGGACAAGCTCAACATCATGAGCCTGACCTCCCCCGAGTCGGCGATCCTCTCCGCCGTCATCTTCAACGCGCTGATCATCATCGCGCTGGTTCCGCTCGCCCTCAAGGGCGTCCGGTACCGGCCCACCAGCGCCGACAAGATGCTCCGCCGCAACCTCGGCCTCTACGGCATAGGCGGCCTGATCGCCCCGTTCATCGGCATCAAGATCATCGACATGTCCATCTCCCTCATCCCCGGAATCGGCTGACCCCATGAACAACTCTGTAGGCAACACAGCACGGTTGATCGGGGCGGGTCTGCGCGCCCTGCTGGTTCTCACGGTCGTCTGCGGGATCCTCTACCCCCTCGCCGTCACCGGCATCGCCCAGGCCCTCTTCAACGACAAGGCCAACGGCTCCGAGATCAAGGACACGAACGGCCAGGTCGTCGGCTCCTCCCTCATCGGGCAGACCTACCACCTGCCCAAGCAGAACCCCGACGACCCTGAAGAGGCCGCCAAGCCGGACCTCAAATGGTTCCAGCCCCGTCCCTCCAACGGCCTCGGCTCCAACAGCGTCAACACCCAGTACGCGCTGATCCTCTCCGGCGCCACCAACCGGTCGGCCGACAACGGCGCCGTCAACGGGCTCTGCTTCAAGGACGCCGAGGAGGGCACCCTCTGCGCCCAGGTCATCAACGCCAGGGAAACCGTCATCGCGGACAACTCCACGGCCTCCCACACGGTCTGGCCCGAGGACGTCCCCGCCGACGCCGTCACCTCCTCCGGCTCCGGCCTCGACCCGAACATCTCCCCCGAGTACGCGAAACTCCAGGTCCACCGGGTCGCCGAGCGGAACAAGCTCGACATCGAGCAGGTCGAAAAGCTCGTCGCCGACCACAGCACCGGCCGCACCCTCGGCTTCATGGGCGAACCGCGCGTCAACGTCCTCGAGCTCAACATCGCTCTGAAGGCGCTCTCCAAGAGCTGATGTTTCACAACGCACGGCCCGGGAGCCGGCGGAGCGCGCCGCTCCCCAGCCACGGCGGGGGGAGCCAGTAGCGCCCCGCCGGCTCCCCCCGTGCCCGTACCGAAGGAAAGGCTGCACACCGATGACCCGGGTGCTGGTGGTGGAGGATGACCCTCAGCTCGTCCGCGCGCTGAGGATCAATCTCCAGGCGCGCAAGTTCGAGGTCGAGGAGGCGGGCGACGGCGGCGCGGCCCTGCGGCTCGCGGCCGCGCGCAAGCCGGACGTCATAGTGCTGGACCTCGGCCTGCCCGACATGGACGGCATCGAAGTCATCAAGGGCGTCCGCGGTTGGAGCAGGGTTCCCATCCTGGTCCTCTCCGCACGCCACACCTCCGAGGACAAGATCCGTGCGCTGGACGCCGGCGCCGACGACTACGTGACGAAACCGTTCAGCATGGACGAGCTCCTGGCCCGCCTGCGGGCAGCCACCCGCAGACAGGAAGCCCCGGCGGCCTCGCAGGCCACCGAGGTCTCCGTCGTCACGACCGACGAGTGCACCATCGACCTGGCCGCGAAGAAGGTACGGAGGGGCGAGCGCACCGTACGGCTCACCCCGACCGAATGGCACCTGCTGGAGATCCTCATCACCCACCCCGGCCGGCTGATCACCCAGAGCAGGCTCCTGCTGGAGGTGTGGGGGCCGACGTACGGCGAGAACACCAACTACCTGCGCGTCTACATGGCCCAGCTCCGGCGCAAACTGGAAGCGGACCCCTCCCACCCCCGTTATCTGATCACCGAACCGGGCATGGGATACCGCTTCGAACCCTGATCCCCACCCCACTCCCCAGCACAGACGAAGAGACGGAACATGGGACGCGGCAAGCTCCGCATTTACCTCGGCGCGGCGCCGGGCGTCGGCAAGACGTACGCCATGCTCTCCGAGGCACACCGCCGGGTCGAGCGGGGCACCGACTGCGTCGTCGGCTTCGTCGAGCACCACTCCAGGCCCCGCACCGAGGTGATGCTGCACGGCCTGGAAATGGCCGAACGGCGCGAGATCGAGTACCGGGGCTCCACTTTCACCGAGATGGACGTGGGCGCGATCCTGTCTCGGAGCCCCGCCGTGGCCCTGGTGGACGAGCTGGCGCACACCAACGTCCCCGGCTCCCGCAACGCCAAGCGGTGGCAGGACGTCGAGGAACTCCTCCAGGCCGGCATCGACGTCGTCTCCACCGTCAACATCCAGCACCTGGAGTCGCCGGGCGACGTGGTCGAGACGATCACCGGTGTCCGTCAGCGCGAGACCGTCCCGGACGAGGTGGCCCGGCGGGCCGACCAGATCGAGCTGGTCGACATGTCTCCGCAGGCCCTGCGTCGCCGCATGGCCCACGGCAACGTCTACAAGCCGGACAAGGTCGACGCGGCGCTCTCGAACTACTTCCGGCCCGGGAACCTGACCGCCCTGCGCGAGCTGGCGCTGCTGTGGGTCGCGGACCGGGTGGACGAGTACCTCCAGGAGTACCGGGGCGAGCACAACATCCGCTCGACCTGGCAGGCCCGCGAGCGCATCGTCGTCGGGCTGACCGGCGGACCTGAGGGCCGTACGCTCATCCGCCGTGCGGCCCGCCTCGCGGAGAAGGGCGCGGGCGGCGAGGTGCTCGCCGTCTACATCGCCGCCCGCGACGGCCTCACCTCCGCCTCCCCCAAGGAACTGGCCGTCCAGCGGACGCTGGTCGAGGACCTCGGCGGCACCTTCCACCACGTCATAGGCAACAGCGTCCCCGACGCGCTGCTGGAGTTCGCCCGCGGCTGCAACGCCACCCAGATCGTGCTCGGCGTCAGCCGCCGACGGTCGTGGCAGTCCGTCTTCAGCCCCGGTGTCAGCGCCACGGTCGCCCGTGAATCCGGCCCGGACCTCGACGTCCACATCGTCACCCACGACGAGGCCGCCAAGGGCCGCCGCAGCCTGCCCGTCGCACGGAGCGCGCGCCTCGGCCGGTCCCGCATCATCTGGGGCTGGCTCACCGGCATCGCCGGACCGGCGCTGCTCGCCGTACTGCTCAACCTGGCCGTGCCGGACCTGGGCCTCGCCAACGACATGCTGCTCTTCCTGACCTTCACGGTGGCGGCGGCCCTGCTCGGCGGGCTGCTCCCCGCACTGGCCTCGGCCGCGTTCGGCTCCCTGTTGCTGAACTACTTCTTCACCCCACCGCTGCACGAGTTCACCATCTCCGACCCCAAGAACATCGTCGCCATCGCGATCTTCGTCGGAGTCGCCGTGTCCGTCGCCTCGGTGGTCGACCTGGCCGCCCGGCGCACCCACCAGGCAGCACGGCTGCGCGCCGAGTCCGAGATCCTCTCCTTCCTCGCGGGCAGCGTCCTGCGCGGCGAGAACTCCCTCGACGCCCTCCTGGAGCGCCTGCGCGAGACCTTCGCCATGCAGTCCGTCGCCCTCCTGGAGCGCACCAGCGACGTCGACCCCTGGACCACGGCGGCATCCGTCGGCACCAGCCCGGTCGCACGGCCCGAGGACGCGGACGTGGACCTGCCCATAGGCGACGACATGGCCAGCAACCGAGCGAGCTGCGGTTCGTCATCGACCACCAGCACCCGGGTCATCGGCGTGCCGCCTTCCTGTCGTGCGTCAACAGTGGTCCGCGCCATGACGACCGGCCACCCCGTACGGTGCGCCCGACCCCGCGCGCCGCTCACCCGACGGCGGCTGACGCACCCTCCGCGCGCCCTGCGGGCTGCCCTTGCGAGGTGGAAGGGGTGCGTTATGGGCGCGGCGTGCGGAGTCGTGAGTGGTTGGATCACTCCGGGACCGATTGATCCGGGGGTGAGGGGCGCGGGGCCAGGCGGCGCAGCAGGGCATGGACCGTCGCGTCGTCCAGGACGGACGCCGCGCCGGGGACCAACTGGGCCAGCAGCGACGCGAAGCGGCTGTCCGGCTGCCGGAGCAAGGGCTCACCGCCCTCCCACAGCGCCGTTCAAAGCCTTTCCGCCGTGAGCTGCCCGTCTCCCGCCGTTGCGACGACGAGGTACCGGGCGAGGCTCCGGTCCAGATGGGTCGGCGTCCAACGGCCCGCGGTCAAGTCATCGTCCAGGTCCCGGGCCAGTCCACCGACTGAGGCTGCGGGCTCGGTGTAGGTGTTGCGGTCGGTGGGGGTGGTCATGTGGCGGTGCCGTGGCCTTCCGTGAGCGCCGGGCCGCGACGCAGCACGGCTGGGTGGGGAGGGGCGGGAGTCCCCGCGCGGAACGCGAAGTAGGCACGTGCTCCGCCATCGCCGGCCGGAACACGCGCCCACGGCCCCGCCCTCAGCGTGGGGGCGCCACTGGGACCGCACTCCGGTGGGTCGGGAGGGGCCAGCTCGTCGGCGTGGTCCGAGGAGGGCATGACGTGAGGAGGTGCGCCCGCCGTTATCTGCTGCGTTCCGGTTCCGGAGCGGTTGGGCCGGGGAGTCGCGAGACGGTGGTACGGGGTGGAGCCGGGGGTTTCTCCCCGGGCTTCGGTCGGGGTGGGCGCGGCTGGCCGAGTACGACCGCCAGGAGGATGACGGCCATGCCGACGATCTGGAGGGCGGACAGCGTCTGGTCCTTGAGGAGGTAGCCCAGGAGGGTCGCGACGACCGGGCTGCCCAGTGCGAGGAAGGAGACCGCCACGGCCGGGAGGCGTTCGATGCCCCGGAACCAGATGATGTAGCTGAGGACCGCGCCCAGGGTGATGAGGTAGGCGAACCCGATGACGTTGGATCCGGTGAGACCGTCGGGAAGGTCTTCCAGCAGCAGCCAGAACGGCAGCAGGACCAGTCCGCCCGCCGCGAGTTGCCATCCGGTGAAGGTGAGCAGGCCCACGCCCTCCGGCCGGCCCCACCGCTTCGTCAGCGTGATGCCCGAGGCCATGCACAGCGCGCCGCCGACCGCGGCGAGGACTCCGACGCTGTCGAGCGACGCCGTCCCTCTGAAGACGAGCAGCACCACGCCCCCGGTGCCCAGGGCACAGGCCAGGGCGTGGACGGGTCTGATCTTCTCGCTGAGGAGGAGCGCGGCCAGGATGACGACGAACATGGGCTGCGCCGACATGATCATGGCGGCGATGCCGCCCGGCAGCCGGTAGGCGGCGACGAAGAGCAGGAAGTTGAAGGCGCCGATGTTCAGAACGCCCAGGACCAGCGCGCGCCACCACCAGATGCCGACGGGAAGCGTCCGGCCGAGGGCCAGCAGGACCAGGCCGCCGGGCAGGGCCCGCATGGTGGTCGCCAGGAGCGGCCGGTCCGGGGGCAGCAGCTCGGTCGTCACGAGGTAGGTGCTGCCCCAGATCGCCGGAGCCAGGCCGGTCAGGGCCGCTGTGAGTACATTCTGTCTGTTCTTCATCTCGCCTCAGATCCCCCGGGCATCACCGTGGCTCCCGACGTCCGGACGGCTCAGTCGAAGATCGGGTCGCGGTCGCGGCCGCGCTTCAGCTCGAAGAAGCCGTCCGTGCCGACGACGGCCAGCACGCCGTCCCAGAGCGTTCCGGCCGCCTCGGCGCGGGGGGCGGGGGTGAGTACGGGGCCGAAGAAGGCCAGCGGCTTCCCGTCCGGGCCGGGCACGTGGATCACGGGGGTGCCGACCTCGGAACCGACCGGGTCCATCCCCTCGTGGTGCTCGGTCCGCAGCGGCTCGTCCCAGGACGTGTCGTCCGCGGCCTCGATGAGGTCGGCGGGCAGACCCGCCTCCTCCAGGGCGGCGCGGATCATGTCGTGGCCGAGCCCGGCCTTCTCGTGGTGGATCAGGCGGCCCATGGCGTTGTAGAGGGGGCGGAGCGCGTCGTTGCCGTGCCGCTGCTGCGCCGCGATACACACGCGGACGCAGGCCCAACCGTCGATCATGCCCTGGCGGTACTTCTCCGGGACCTCGCGGCCCTCGTTGAGGACCGACAGACTCATGATGTGGAACCGGGTCTCCAGCGGCCTGACCTGCTCGACCTCCAGCATCCAGCGTGAGGTGATCCACGCCCAGGGGCAGCGGGGGTCCACCCAGATGTCGGCGACGGTGGTCTCGGAACGGGGTGACGTGGTGCTCATGGAGGTCGCTCGTCCTTTCGGTGGAACGGGGCGCGAGGGCGCGCGGGCATGCCTCGGCGCGGTGCGCCCAGGTACCGGGGATGGGGGGAGAGAACAGCGGGGGGAGCGGCTTCCAGGCATGCCGGAGGGGCCCCGATCGAGGGGCCGCCGGGCGAAGTCGACCCGAGGACGTTCCTGCCGTGTGCGGTCGTCCCCAGTGTCGGGCCGGGGATACCAATGAGTCCAACACATGCTTGTCACTTGATGGATCTCGTTTCAAGATGGATCCATGGAGCTCCAGCAAATGCGGTACGTGGTCGCCGTGGCCGAGACGAACAGCTTCACGAGGGCTGCCCAACGCTGCCTGGTGGTGCAGTCCGCGCTGAGCCACCAGATCGCGCGCCTGGAGAAGGAACTGGGCGCGAGGCTCTTCGAACGCACCAGCCGCCGCGTCCGGCTGACCCCGGCGGGCGCGGCCTTCCTGCCCGCCGCCCGCCAGTGCCTGGACGCGGCGGAGCGGGCCGCCGCCGAAGTCGCGGCGGCCGTCGGGGAGGTGCGCGGACGCCTCGCGGTCGGGCTGATCCCCACCGTCGCCGCCGTGGACATTCCCGCCGTCCTCAGGGAGTTCCACCGGCGCCACCCGAAGGCCCGGATCAGCCTCAGCGTGGGAGCCAGCGACGAGCTCGTCGAGCAGGTCAGGCAGGGCGAGATAGAGGTGGCCTTCCTCGGCATCCCGCTCACGGCCCGGCCCCGGGGGGTCATGGCCCGGGAGCTCGCCCGGGAGCGGCTGGTCGCCGTGGTCTCCCCCGACCACCCGCTCGCCGGGGAGACCTCGGTCGACCTCCGCAGGCTGTCCTCGGAGGTGTTCGTGGACCTCCCGGCGAAGACCGCCGGCCGGGCTCAGTCCGATCTGGCCTTCACCGCCGCCGGCCTCACCCGCGAGGTCGCCTTCGAGGTGTCCAACGCGGACTACCTGGCCCGTCTGGTCGGCGCGGGTCTGGGCGTGGCCCTGCTCCCGCCCTCGTACGTCGCGAGCCTGGCCGGGATGACCATCATCGAGGTCACGGACGCACCGGCCCGCGCCGAGTACCTGATCTGGAGTCGGGAGAGCCGCACCCCGGCGGCCGCGGCCTTCCTGGCGCTGCTGGGCACCGCGGAGGAGTGAACGCGGCCGCCGGGGTGCGATGGCTCAGGCCCGGGCCGCCAAGGCCCGCCCGCCCGGCACCTGTTCGCCCGACACCCGTGCGGCCGGGGCCCGTACGGGCAGGGCCCGTACGGGCAGGCCCGAGCCGAGCAGTGCGCGGTGGATCTCCGAGGTCGCCGTGGACCGGTCGAGCGTGATGCAGTACAGCCCGGGAATGCCCTCGGCGAGCAGCCGCTCGGCCATCGCCACCGCGAAGTCGACGCCGATCCGCAGGATCGGGACGTCGCACCCCGCCGCCACGACACGGTCCCGCAGCCGCGACGGACGTGGCCACAGAGGACGCATTCGAGGGGAGCCGGCGCGTCGGCAACCTCGGGCAGCGGGGAGGAACGCCGCACCGGCGGATGTCAGCCACACCCGGCGGCCCGATGAAGCTGTTCGTCTCGGCGAGCGGCGAAGCGCATCTGCTGGATCTCCATGGATCCATGGATCTCTATGGATCCATCGTGGATCACGATGCATGGGGTGACAAGGATGTGTTGGACTCATCGGTGGCTGCTGGATGAGACTGTCGAGGTGCCAAGTGCAGCAGCACAGAGGGATTCCGACGGAGCCGGCAGCGGTGTTCCCCGTGAGAATCGTTGACTGTTCGTCCCACTGCCGTTCATCACGGCCGGACACCTGCCAGGAGGCGTCGCCGCCTAACGGTGCCGCCCTCCAAGCGCTGGGGAATCCCGCCGAGAACGTGAACAGGCCGACGGCAACCAGAGCTCGATCCAGAGGACGAACCAACTGTGAACATCACGCCACCAGGGCAGCAGGCAGCCACCGACGCCGATGTGTGGTTCGATCCGCGCTCTCCGTGGGCGTGGGTCACTTCCTGTTGGTTGTTACTTCCCGGCCCGACGGCGAGCTGCTCGCGTTCTTCGGCCTCCGCATCGAGGAATGGCTGAACGTGAAAACGTATATGGCGCCTGGCATCGGCGACTTCGGTCACCCGCATTTCAGCATGGAAGGGGGCGCTAAATGAAGAGCGGCCAGCAATTCCTCACCTCAGGTGTGACGGCGCTGGCGCCGGTGATCTGGGGAAGCGTCTATCTGGTGACGGCCGAGTGGTTGCCGCCGGACCGTCCGCTACTCGCCACCACCGTGCGGGCGCTGCCCGCGGGCCTTATTCTGCTGGCCTTCTCCCGCGCGCTGCCGTCCGGGATATGGCTGTGGCGCACCCTGGCGGTCGGAGCGCTCAACATCGGCGCGTTCAATTTCCTGATGTTCCTCGCTGCCTATCGCCTACCGGGTGGTGTAGCAGCGATGATCATGGCGGTACAACCGATGATCGTATTGGTCTTGGGGGCGCTGCTCTTCGGGGACAAAATTCGGTTCGCTCACGTGCTGGCCTGCGTTCTCGGTGCGGTCGGTGTCGTGTTGGTTGCGTTCAAGGGGACGGCGGCACTGGATTTCGTCGGTGTGGTGGCGGCGCTGGGCGCAGCGGCCTGTCTGGCATTCGGTATCTCACTGACCAAACTGTGGGGACGCCCGGACGGAGTGGGGCTGCTTCCGTTCACCGGCTGGCAGCTCCTCGCGGGCGGACTCGTGTCGTTGCCCTTCACACTGGCCATCGAAGGGCTGCCGAGCTCCATCACCGGAACCAACGTCATCGGGTTTACCTATCTCATCTCCCTTGGTGCCGTCATCAGTTATGTGATCTGGTTCCGCGGCATCGAGAGGTTGCCGGTACTGACCATCTCCTTCCTTGCCTTGTGCAGCCCGATCGTCGCAACCCTCCTCGGATATGCGTTTCGGGATGAGACGTTGTCGATTCTTCAGGTAGTCGGAATCCTGGTGATTCTTGCTGCCGTTGTGCTCGTACAACCCCGACCGGTCAAGCCGGCAGGGGTCGCCCCCAACGATCCTCCTCACAGCGACCACATCAAGGAGAGAGCGCAATGACAAGCAAGCAGAACGACCAGTACGCCAACATCGGCGACAAGTACTCGGACTTCAAAGACACCGCGCCGCTCGGAGGCCCGGAGACGAACACCGTCTTCAAGCTCCTGGGTGAACTGAAGGGCGCCAAGGTCCTCGACCTCGCCTGCGGACACGGGCACTACACCCGGCTGATAAAGCAGGCGGGTGCGCAGGAGGTGGTCGGTTCCGATCTGTCGCCCGTCATGATCGACCTGGCGAAGGAAGCGGAGGCCGAGCAGCCGCTGGGCATCACCTACCACGTGGGTGACGCCTCGGACCTGCCGACGCTCGGCAGCTTCGACGTGGTAAGCGCGGTCTGGCTGCTCAATTACGCCACGACCAAGGACGAACTGACGGCGATGCTGCGCGGAGTCCACCGCAATCTCGCTCCCGGGGGCCGGTTCGTCACGGTCACCGTGTCGCCCGAATTCGATCCGCACGGGCCCGAGTTGGACGCGTACGGGATCCGGGTGGTGAAGGACACCCCGTACGAGGATCGCAGTGCCGTGACCATGGATCTCCTCGGCGCGAATCAGACCGCGACGATCACGACCTCGCGCTGGACCGCGGCGGCGTACGCGGAGTGCCTGGAGGCGGCCGGCTTCGCTTCGTACGACTGGCGTGCTCCCGAGATTCCCGAGGAGTACGTGCAGCGCTTCGGCGACGCCTTCTGGAACAACTACCGGAGCAACCCGAATACCGGTTTCCTCGTCGCGACCCGTACGGCGGACCTGGAGCCGGGTGCGGAATAGCCTCCCCCGGTGAAGCGGTTCGCCATGCGTTGACGGGAATGCGCGAGCCCTTCGTCTTGGATCACGGTGTGCGGCCACGGCGGTGGGCAACGGTTCGAGATGCGCAGTTGCCCACCCCGTCGCATGCGGAGCGGCGAACCGCTGCCGACCGGGACAGGACCGTGCACAGCGTTCCGCATCGCACCTCCTTCCAAGCCCTGGGGTACGCGACGTGCGAGCGCAGGTCAGACACCCCATGTCGTTCGGTGTCAAGCGGGATGCGATTGCGCCGGTGCACTCGTCGGGCAAGACGGCCACCGAGGTCGCACGGGATATCGGAGTGGGCCCGGAGGGGCTGCAGAACTGGTTGAACAGGGGAAAAATCGACCCTGGTCTCGGGCAGCCGGGGCGCTCACCACGGCCGAGTGTGAGGAGCTGGTGCGGCTGCGCCGGCAGGTCCTCCACCGCTTGCCTGCGATGACGGTCGCACAGAACGTCGAACTCCCCGGTCGGCTGGCCGGGAAGCGCCCCGACCGGGGCAGGGTAATGGGCGCGCTCGCCCGGGCCGGACTGACCCGGCGTGAGCGGCACCGGCCCGGGCAGCTGTCCGGCGGGCAGCAGCGGGTGGTGATCGCCCGGGTCTGGTCTCGCAACCTCAGGTGTTTTTCGCCGACGAGCCGACCGGGGCGCTCGACCGGGCCACCGGGCACGAAATCCTCGCGCTGCGGCGCACCGGTGTGGACCGGGACGGCCAGACCTGCGTGATGGTGACCCACGATCCGGTCGACGCCGGGTACGCGGACCGGGTGCTGCTACTCGCCGACGGCCTGGTGGTGGACGAGCTCGACCGACCATCCGCCACCCAGGTTGGCGAGCGCCTGAGCCTGCTGGGCGAGTGAACACGGTGACCTTGTTCGCCCTTGGACAGATGCGCCGACATCCTGCCGCCTTCGTCGGTCTGGCACTCGACGAACGGGCCGGCGATGGTGACGGGCGGCGGGGCGGTACTGGCGCTGACGCCGTTGAGCCGCAGGAACACGCGCATGGCGAGCCAGGCTGTGCGCTCGTTGCCGTCGATCAGCGCGTGATTGCGGGCAACGGAGTACAGCAGTTCCGCCGCCTTCTCGTGCAGCGTGGGATACAGCTCGACTCCGTACACGTGGGGTGCGGGGCCGTTCGATTGGGTTCTCCCATCGCAGCCGCCATCTGATGGGCACATGCCTCAACCACCTCCCTCAGCCGTAGGTTCGGATTGAGTGGAGGGGAATCCCGACCATGCGTCCGCCTCGTCCGCTCTGAGCATCTATCCGCGTGCCAACACGCCGTGAGGGATGTGCTTCAGGTGCCCCGGTTCTCTTTCCCCCGCGTAAACGAGGTGCAGATCATGACGCGCCCGAGTAGACATCACGTAGTACGCCATGCGCAGTTCCGCCGAGGTGGGATCCGTTCCTGCGTCGGTCTCCGTGTCAGGCACCACGACCGTGTCGAACTGGAGACCCTTGGTACTGGCCCGGTGGACGATGACGACGCCGGGGCGCGACGGGTCGAGAGTCCGGTAGCGGCCTGCCGTCGCTTGCGCCGTGTACATCTGCGGCCGGAGTCGCGGGGCTTTGCGTTCCAGCCGGGTGAGGATTTCGAACTGGGCCTGGGTGGAGTGCGCTACCACTCCGATGCTGCGGCCGGGTCGCGTCTCGGCGAATCCGATCAGCAGATCCGCCAGCGCTCCTTGATGCGAGAGCTAATGCAGCCGGGGCAAAGGGCCTTCCCGCTCCGGAAGTACCGGCAGTCGCGGTCCCGTGTGGAACCTGGCGCCGAGCACGGCTGTCTGCCGGGTGTTGCGGTGGTTGGCGTCGATCTCGTGGGGTGAGCATTTACCCAAGCGACGACTCGGCCTCCTCGACACCGCGTTCCGCCCAGCGCAGGGCCTCGTCCGGGCGGCCCGCGGTGTCCAGTTCGCGGGCGATGAGCAGATGGGTGCTGCCGTCCGGATCGAGGTCGGCCGCGTGGACGGCGACCACGGCGTCCACGTCGCCGCCCGCCTTGGCCAGGCGCTCCATCAGGTACTTCTCCGCCCAGCCCGTGCGGTTGCCGCGCCACGCCTCGGCCGCCAGTCGCCGTACGGTGGCCATCCCCTGTGCGCCGAGGACTTCCTCGTAGTCGAGGGGGTCGATGCCGGTGAGATCGTCCACGTCGCCGAGCAGGTGCTCGACCAGCCAGGGCGCCAGCTCCCCGGGGTCGGGCGGCGTCGCACGGCACGCGTCCAGGTGGGCCTCGGCCAGCTCGGCGCCGACCTCGCCGAGGCGCCCGTCGGAGTCGTCGATGCTCTCCTGTACGGCGTGCAGGAGGCGCATCGCCTCCCGCGCGAGGGAGAGCGCGTCGGCGGCCCGGCCGGCGGAGGTCAGCGCGGTGATCGCGGACACGGCCTGCGCTGCCTGGTCGCCGTAGGCGCGGGCGTCGGCGTACTCGACATATCCGTACTGGGCGAAGGGGCCGATGTCCAGGAGCTCGCGGACCCGGGCCCGGACCTCGTCGAGATCCCCGCGGGCACTGGCGGCGCGCAACTCCAGGCGGCGGCGCAACTGCGGGTCCTCGCCGAGCTGTTCCCTGACGAGCGCGAGCAGCTCCTCCCTGGACAGCGCCGCCAGCCACGCGTCCAGGCGCCGGGTGCGGGACCGGGCCCGGGTGCGCTGCCCCGGCAGGCTCTCCGCGCGGGACAGCGCGGTCAGCCCGACCGCGACCAGGTGCTTGCAGAAGTTGCCCTCCAGGCCGTACGGGCAGTCGCACTCTCCCGAGGGCGCGTCGCCTCCGTCGAGGGACAGCTCCACCGCGTAGGGGTGCGTCCCGTGCACGGTGGCGGTGACCCAGCCGTCACCGACCTCGGTGACGGTGACGGCGTCCAGATACTCTTGGGCCCTCTCGAAGGAGCGCCGGCCGGCGATCGCGCGCAGGCCCGTCTCGGTGAAACCGGTCATCTTCCCATCCTCTCTCCTGCCTTCGGCCTCTCTGGACGGCTCGCGGTTCCCGATGCGCTCGGAGCGGCCATGTCCGCCGACGGGCTGACACCGCCGGGTCTTCGCCCCGGCACGCGGGTCGTCGTCACGCGAGGTCGGTCAGCAACGCGTCGAGGACCGTCTCCTCCTCGACGCGGACGCCCAGTTCCAGGAGAGCCTGCGGCAGGGCCGGGTCCCAGGGAGCCTCAGCCGGCCGGCCGGCGAGTGGCAGGCCCTCTGGACCCGCGAGCGCCACCGCCGCGCGGTAGTCAGCGGCCGTGTAGCGCCACGGCTGCCAGGGGACGCGGCGCCGCAGTGCGGAGGCGATGCGCAGGCCGCCCCAGTCGAAGTCTCCGTGGTAGAGAAGTGCCGCTCCGCCCTCGTGCAGACGGCGCAGGAGGGCAAGCGCTGCGGCCGACGGCTGGCCCTGAAGGCAGACCAGCGGCGCGGAGTGCGGCCCGTGCCGATCGGCTGCCGCCGCCAGCACCGCCGGGTTCTCGCAGATGCGGATGGTCGCGTCGGACACCTGGGGAGAGTGGCGTACGAGCTGCCGCAGCGTCAGAACGGAGGGCTCACCCGCCGCTGCCATCCAGTCCAGGGCAGGCGTGCCCCGCAGGTTCAGGGTGAGGACCGTCGAGGACAGCTCGTCGCGGAGCAAGCCCGCCGATGCCCAGGCCTCCCGGCGCCATTCGGCGCCGGTGCCGTCGGGGAAGCCGGTCAGCGCACGGATACCGGCCAGGGTGACGGTGGCCGGCGGAGTGCCGTCGTCCAGGGCGTGGGCGCTGCCGAGGACCCTGGCCGCAAAGGCAGGAAGCGAGACGGGAGGGTCCGCGGGGAGGGCGCGGAGGGCGGTGGCGGCCTGGCCGAGCAGGGCCTGAGCTGCGACAGGCGTGCCGGCGAGGCGTCGTACCAGGCCGTCGCCGCGGATCCTGGCGGCCCAGACGGCGAGGGCCGGGACCTCCTGCGCGAGGGCTTCGAGCGGGGCGTACGCGGCCTGCCACGCCCGGTCCTCGGCCTGACGGGCGGGGCCGAGCGGAACGACCGGCCCGGTGAGTACGGCCACGGCGGCGGTGAGTCCGTCGGGACTGATGCCCGAGCGGCGCAGGATCGCGTCCACCTCGTCGAGCCGGACGGTCACGGAGAGCCCGCTGCCGGGAGAACGGCCCAGCAGCCGCTCGGCCGCCACCCGTTGGGCCGCGGTGGGCGCGCCGAGGGAGACCGGGCCGGTGAGGGACTGCTCGCGCTCCAGGCGTCGGCGTGCCCGGTCAACCAGCCAGTGGAGTTCGGGGGTGCCCAGCAGACGACGCAGCCGGTCGGCGTCGACCGGGGCAGCGTCGACCGGGGCAGCGTCGACCGGGGCAGCGTCGGATGTCACGTCCACAGAGGCTCCGCTCCCACCGCTTCCTCCTGCGGGGCCGGCTCCGCGTTCCGCGACCGCACCGGGTCCTCTCGGCGCAGCCGCCGGTTGCCGTCCCATTCCCAGCGGGTGACGAGTACCGCCGCCACCTCGTCGATCCGCGAGAGCTGCGCGATGGCGACGCCGGGCACCTGCGGATAGCAGGCCCACTCCCGTTCGCTCGTCATCACCACGTCCAGGTCGAACGCGTGCAGCAGGCCGAGGCACTTGGCACGCGAGTCGTCGTCCACTCCCGCGAATGCCTCGTCGAGGGTGACCAGGCGGGGCGCGTACGGACTGCCGGCGCTCGCATAGTGCGAGGAAGCCGCAGCGAACAACGGTACGGACACGGCAAGGACCCGCTCGCCACCCGAGGCCGGGCCGGTGGCCGGGACCCAGCGGCCGTGCTGATGCCGTTCGACCCCGAATTCGTGCCAGGCCCGGTAGTCGAGCGCGGCGGTGAGGTGTTCGAGCCAGCTGCCGGAGGTGTCGTCCGTCTGCTGCCGGGCGATCTGTGTCTGGAGGAACTCACCCACCGCCGCCCGGTCCTCCGGGGTCCAGGCGTCGGCGGACTGGCGCAACCGCTCACGGGCGGCGGCGAGACCGGAGGGGGCCTTGCGGGAGGCCCGCCAGACCAGCCGCAGCTTCATCCCGGTGGAGGTGGGGCGGTCCTCCAGTTCACCGTTCATGTCGCGCACCTGCCGTTCGGCGGCCCCGATGAGTTCCTGGAGGGTGCCCGCGACCTCGGTGATCAGATGGGTTTCGAGGATCTCCCGCTCATGGGCGGAGAGGATGCGGGTGAGTTCGCCGACTTCGGCGGTGAGTGCCTCGGCGAGCTCTGGTACGGCGCGCTCACGGCCCTGGTAGACGATGTCGACGACCATGCCGTCCTCCACCATCCGGGCGGAGGCGGTGTGCCCGTGCCGGGAGAGGGTGTCCTGCAGGGTTTTGTGTTCCTCGCTCAGTCGTCGCTGTACGCGTTCCCAGGCGCTGTCCGAGTCGTCGGTCGACGCCAGCCCGGACTCGATGGCCCGGGCGAGCGTGATCGCCGGGGTGGCCGCCCAGGGGGCGTCCCCCTCGGCCGGCATCGGAAGGTCGGGCAGGGCGACCGCGATCAAGCCGGTAGCGGTGAACCGCTGGAGCCCCGCGATGGCTTCCGCACGTGTCCCCGCTGCTTCCGCGAGGTTCTTTTCCAGACGCTCGATATGGCCTTCGGCCTTGCTCGCCTCCCGGTCGGCCTCGCCGTGGCGCTGCCGGGTGATCCTCTGGTCCGCCTCGCAGGCCCGCAGGGCTTCGGCGGTCTCGGTGAGCCGGCGTTCGAGTTCGGCGACGGCCGCGCCGACGGTGGAGCGCAGCGTGGTGTGGCGCTCGTCGGCAGCCACCGCCTCCCGCCCGGCCTCATCGGCGCGCAGGGTGAGTTCGGCGGTCCGCTCCCCGGCCTGCGCGGCCTCGGCGCGTTCCTCCTCGGCCTGGAGGACCGCCTCACCGCGTTCGCGCAGGGTCGGCCACAAGGCGGCCAGGGCCACGGCGAGGGAACCAAGGGCCCGGCGCACCTCGGCCAGGGCGGCCCGGTCGGCGGGCAGACCGAGTTCGGCCGTGGTCCCCGCGAGTTCGGTGGCGGCCGCTTCGGCCCGCCCGGCCGCCTCCGCCAGGTCGGCGACACGCCCCTCACGGCGCATGCGAGTCCGACGCACCGACTCGACGGCAGCGGCCACCTGGGCGTGCGCCCGGGTGAGAGGGCTGTCGTCGGGTACACCGGCCAGCTCGGCATCGAGGGTGCGGCGGCGTGCGGCCACAGCTGCGGACTGCGCCGTGACCGTGTCCGACTCATGCTGGAGCAGGTCGAGTTCAGCATGCAGAGTGGCGATGCGAGCCCGCCGCGCCGCCTCCCGCGCCCCCTCCCCGACGTACTCGGCGACGGGCTTGGCCCAGCGGCCGGTCAGCGCGCCGACCCGGAAGCGCCCGTCCGACCCCACCCAGGTGCCCGCTCCGCCGTCCTCTCCCGCGCCGATGGCGGCGAGCAGCCGTGCCACCGTGTCCTCGCCCACCGCCGCGGCCTGCGCATCGCCACTGTCCACGGCCGGGCGCAGCAGCCCCCCGAGCGAGGGCCCGGCCACTGGCCCGGTCATGGGAGCGAGGAGTACGTCGTGCCCGTCTGCGGCGAGGGCGGAGCCGTCGGGAAGCACCCAGGCGTCGAGCAGTCCAGCGGCTTGCAATGCCGCCTCCAGTCCCGCGCGTTCCGGTTCGGAGAGGCCGTCGTGGAAGTCCACCAGGCGCCACAGTGGTGCGCCCGAGAGCCGCTCGCGCAGGCCGGGCGTGCGGCTGAGCGGCGGTCGGGGACCTCGTCGGCCGCCTGCCTCCAGCGTGGTGAGTTCCTCGCGGAGCCGGTCGACGCGTACTGCCAGCTCCGTCGTCCGGCGCGCTGCGTCGGCCGCCTCGTCTGCCAGTTGCGCCGAGGTCGCGCTGTGGGCTCGTACCGCGTGCACGCGGGCCGGGTAGGGCCCGTCGAGGTGTCGCGTCCAGTCCTGGAGTTCGTCGAGCAGGCCGACCGGGTCGGGGTAGGTCAGCTGTGTGCAGGCGCGCGCATGTTCTCGTACGTCGTCCAGCAGCGCCTGCCCCGCCCGTGCGGCTGCTTCCTCCGCCTGGCCCTGCTCCGCAGTGGTCTGGTCGAGGTCGGCATCCGCCTCGTCGAGGCGGACGGATGCCTGCCGCTGCCCCTGGGCCGCCCGCTCAGCCTTCTCTGCGAGATCCTCCGCGTGGGCGAGCGCACGATGCCCGCGGTCCATCGACTGCTCCGCCGCGCGCCGCAGTTCAGGCCACGGCAGCCCGTCATCCCCCGGCAGGTCGATCCGTGCGGCAGCGGCCGCGTCCCGTGCTGTGCGGAAGGTGTCCTCGGCCAGCCGGTGAGCGGCGCGCAGCCGGTTTTCGGCCGTGCCGAGCCGCCCGAGTGCCCGGGAGTGCAGGCCCGCCGCCTGGTCCAGGTCGTCCCTGGCCTGGTTTCGGGCGCGGTCGGTTCGCTCCGCCTCCTTGGCCGCTTGCTCCAGCTCCCGGGCACTGCGCATCTCGGGGCCCTCGCGCAGGGCCGCGTCCTGGGCCCGCAAGCGCGCCTGGGTCTCTTCCAGGGCGGCGATCCGTTCTTCTGCCGCCGCCCGTGCCTCCTGGGCACGGGTCTGCTGGGCCTGTGCCTCGGCGAGGTCCCGCTGGAGGTGTTCGTAGCGGGAGTGCTCCCCGCGTGGGATGCGGGCGCGTCGGCGGGTGACGATCCGGGCGTAGCGCCGGTAGTGGTCCAGGAAGGCTGTGGCCGCCCGCTCGGCGGCGGAGGCGGCCATCAGTTCCTCCTTCTCCTCGTCCAGGGAGCGGAAGGCTTCGGCCACATCGGCGATGACCGCCTGGTCCATGGGCGGCAGCGCCTCGGTGAGGGCTCGGGACAGGGCTGCCTCGTTGGGGCGTTTGGACAGTTGCGGCTGGCGGAGCTGGATGAGCAGGTCGACCAGAGCGCCGTACCGTTGCTCGCCGAGTCCGAAGAGTGCCTCGTCGACGGCCCTGCGGTAGGTCTTGGCCTGGTCGTACACCATGCCGTGCGCGGCGACTGCCTCGGCGAGCCGGTCCCTGGACAGGGCCGTGCCGGTGGCGTCGAGCAGGCTGAGGGACGTCTCGGCGGTGGCCCCCGGTCCGTGGTCGACGCGCTGGCTGGTGAGCGCGAACCAGTGGCGTGCGATGCCCCGTCCGCTGACCGCCTTGAGTCCGCAGAGCAGCGTACGGAAGTGCTGCTCGCCGGTGGTCTCGTCGAGCCTGCCGAACTCGATCCAGGTGTAGCCGAGCCGCTCGGAGTGCGGATGCTCGCCGCCGAGCAGCAGGTTCCACTCCATCCGCTTGCCCGGGTCGCCGTCGGGCTCGACCCGGCGCGAGCTGAGGTCCCCGTCGAGCAGGAAGGGCAGGGTCAGGGCGAGCACCTTGGACTTGCCGGTGCCGTTGTTCCCCCGCAGCAGCAGCCGCCCGTCCCTGAAGTGGAACTCCTCCACGTCGTAGTGGAAGAGGTCGACGAGTCCGATGCGCAGGGGCTGCCAACGGGAACGCAGGGGATCGGGAAGGCGGGTCACGGCTTGCTGGCCTTTCGCTGCGCGGGCATACGTGCGGTGCCGGGTTCGAGTACGACGGTCTCGCCGACCGCGTACCGGGCGAGGGCCGGGCGGGGCGCCACACCGTGGGCGGTACGGGAGACCAGCCCGAGCGCTGCGAGCCGGGCGACGGCCTGTTCCACGAGCTCGGCTTCCATGCCGGGCTCCCGCGCGGACTTGGCCCAGAATCCGCCGTGTTCGGCGGCGAGTTCCCGGACTCGGAACGCCAGCCGGTCGGTGGCGACGGGGCCTCCCGCCGCCGCCAGGTGCTCGGCGAGCAACAGCGTGATGTGACCGTGGGTTCCCTGCTCGGGCATCCGGACGTCGGTGAGGTCGTCGTCGGGGTCGACCATCGCGATGCCTTCGGCCCGCACCTCGGGGACCAGGCCGGTCAGCTCGGTGATGCGGGCGGTGAGGAAGCCCCGCTGCCGGGTGAGGTAGCCGAGCTCGGCGTCGGTCAGCTCGTCGTAGTACAGGACCGGCCCGTCAAGGAGCCTGCGGGTCAGCGAGCGCCGCATCGCGCGGAAGCGCAGTTCGTCGCTGTCCAGAGCGGTCTCGGCGATGAGTTCGGCGAGGCGCTCATCAAGAGTCCCGGCGTGCACGGTGGAGGGGCCGCGGCGCGCGGCGAGCAACCCGGCCAGCACACGCCGTTCCACGTCGTACAGGACATCGCCGGCTCCGCTGACGTAGGCCTCCTCGTCGCCGGCCACGCGCCGCAGCACGCCGAGGCTGAGCAGGAGCCGTACGACGGCGGCGAGGTCGAGGCGCTCGTCGCGCCGGTCCAGAGTGAACTGGATGCCCGCCCGGGCGAGGTGAGGGTCGGCGGCGTCGAGAACGACCTGGTCGGCGAGGCGGCCGAGTGCGATCTGGGCCTCGCCGCGTTCGAGGGCGGCGAGGGCGAGACAGAGCAGGACGTAGCGGCGCCGTGTGAAGGGGGCGGCTGCACGGGTCGCCTCACGCGCGGGGTGCGTGGGGTCGCTGAGGACACCGGGTATCTTCCGCAGGCGAGCCGCCTCGGCATCCGTCTGGAGGGACCACCCGGTGTTGCGGTCGAACCATTCGCGCAATTCGGAGGCGTGCCGGCGGACAAGGCGGAACTCGTCGGCATATCGGCCGTGGGCGAGCAGGAGAGGTTGCTTGAGCAGGGCGCGAGCCGCCTTGCGAACGTCGGCTGCGTGCTGGCCGTCGAGCACCTCGGCGAGCGGGGTGCTGTTCATCGGTCCTCGCCTCCGTCCGTCAGGTCGATGATCTCGATGAGGTGGTCGGGGCCGCGGAAAACGCCTCCAGCTGTCCGGATCTCTGCCGTGCCGCCGTCGGCGAGCGAGCTGAGCCGGATCTCCATGGAGCCGTCGTTGCTGGTGGCCACGGTGTGGCGCATGCCGGGGCGCCAGGTGGCCAGTGCGTCGCCGAGCAGTTGGAGGAAGAGCCCGAAGGACGCGGGGTCGAGTTCACCGAGTCCGGAGAGCCGGGTGATTCCGTCGGTGACGAGCCGAGCGCGTGCCGCCGCGGTCTCCGCTCGCTGCTTCGCGGCAACTTCGGCGAGCCATGCACGTTGCTCCCGCCGGTCCTCGACCTTGCGGGGCTTGCCGCGCCGCTCGTAGCTGCCGGTACGGCGCAGCTGGGGGCTGATCCGCAACGGCTCGGCCTCTGCCCACGGAGTGGCCGCGGGGACCGGCAGCGCGGCGCGGGCGGCGAGGGTCTCGGCGTCGACTGTGAGATGCCGGGCGGGGTACAGCCCGAAGGCGGTGCGCCACAGCCGGTGCCGGGCGTCGTCGTCGGGGGCCTCGGCGAACCAGCGGGCGAGGGTACGGAAGTCCGCGGACCGGTCGGAGCGTCCTGCCCTGCGCTCGTTCAGCGACCGTACGACGGCCAGGAGCTGAGGAATCGCGCCGAGGGCCCGGCCGCGCAGCAGTCGGGCTTGGGACTCGCGCCCGTCGCGGCTGATGAACCAGGCTGCGAGGCCGGTCCAGCGCCCGGCCCAGCGGTCGTACGCCTCCCGCTCGGCGTGATCGGCCTCCTCCGGCGAGGCGTCGACGGCCTCACGCTGTGCGGCAGCCCGCAGCAGCGGCCGGATGCTCCCGTCCTCCTCCAGCTCCAGGATCAGCCGGGCAATGCGTCCGCCGAGGGTGATCAGATCCTGGATGAACCGCTCCAGGTACTGGATGAGCCGGTCCTTGTAGGCGAGGAAGACTTCCTCTTCGACGTCGTGGAGGTCGATGGTCCGCTGCAGGGACCCCATGAAGGCGCGGGCATTGTCGGCGAGGGCGGCGAAGCGACTCGCCAGCGCGTCAAGCGCCAGGTGCGTTTTGGCCTGATCCGGTTGCTCCTCGGCTGCCAGCACGACAAGGGCTCGCAACTGCGTGACGATGTCGTGCAGGGCGACAGCCTGCAGCGCGCCGCGTCGCCCGAGCGCCTCGTCGTAGACGCCAAGGGCTTCCTCAGCACCTTCTCCCTCTCGGGTGAGCTGGTAGATGAACCGCTTCCGGTAGAAGTCTTCGACAGCGGTGACACGCGCGGTGTCGGGGTCGGCGCGGAGATTGCCCCAGCCGACGAGGCTGTCCAGCGCTTTGACCACGACGTCCAACTCAGGGGGTCGCGTCTCGACCGGCAGGGCGGCATGCACGTCCTCGGGACGCAGATGCACCGCGAACCGTTCTTTGGCGATGACGAACGTCCGCATCACCTGACGGTAGAGAACCGTGTTCTGGACGGTGAGGTGGGCGAAGGGGCTGTAGCCGTCCGGTCGTGGCTCCGGGGCGGTGGTGGTGACGGTCATCGCCGACCATTGTCCCGCAGCGGGCGGGGTCGCGGACAGGGACGAAAGCAGTTGGCTGATTCACACCGTAATGTGATCTTACGTGCTCCCGATTCACCGAATCCCGGGAGATCGCACGTGCCCGACGCCCGTGATCCGTCCATACGACTGGGGCGATGAGGCGCACCCGTCTGCCCAGGCCCGGTGCCGCCACGGTCGGCGGGATGCGGCACGTGCGGCCCGGTCCTGCTCCGCCACGTGGACGAGGACGGCGCTGCCCGAGTCGGACAGGTTGTACGCCGGTTCAGGGGCGGCCAGGCGGGTGTTGAGCGGGACGAAGACCGCGCCCAGCACTTCGGCGGCGAACAGCGTCTCCAGGAAGGCGGGGTGGTTGGGGGCCGAGGTACCGAACCCTCAGACGGCGCGGCGGGCTCCGGGTGCCCTGCCAACTCTTCACCGGCGATTACGGAACGTGATCGCCGCGCCGGAGTGCATTGCGCCCACAGAGCGACCACGCAGCGTCCAACCACACGGAAGGCCGCCTCCCGGTCCGGGCGGACGACGGGTCCCAAGAGGCGGCTTGTCGCTCGTGACGGCCCGTCGGGAACAATGTCCGGCGAGCGTCGAATGAGCGTCACGCGCGTCACCTCAGCCTCAAAGTATCGCCCGTAACGCCCACAACGCACGTCACGCACGTCACGCACGTCGGCAAACCTACAGGTCAGACGCCCTTCGCCACCGGCTCCAGGATCGCCACGCACTCCACGTGGTGGGTCGTCAGAAACAGATCTAACGAAAACAGGTAGAAGATAACCGCAGGTCAGGACTTTGCAGCCTGACTTCGCGACCTAAGTGATGTGCATTACTGACTTCGGCTCGCCAGGGTGATTCTCCACGGAGTGTCTGACGGGGCTGAGGTGTTGGCTGTATTCCGTGGTGTGTGAGGTATGCAGATGGGGGCGGGCTGACCGCCGAGGGACGTCGGCGCC
>NZ_JAPNLM010000026.1 GCF_026627255.1 Streptomyces antarcticus
GATTGGTGGGGGCGGGTTGGTGGGGGCGGCCGGGTCGATCGGGTTGGTGAGGTCATCGCGCAAGTATCCGGGGAGGGGGCGGGCGGGGTTGATCGTCGGAGGGGGGACGGTGAGCATCCCTCCATGACTGAAGTGATCGCAGTAGCCGTCATCACCCTGCTCGCGGTGATCAGTCCCGGGGCGGATTTCGCCATGGTGGTCCGCAACAGCTGTCTCTACGGGCGGCCCACGGGCCTGTTCGCGGCCGCCGGGGTGGCGGCCGGGGTGCTGGTGCACGTCTCGTACACGATGCTCGGTGTCGGTCTGCTGATCGCCTCCTCCACCGCGCTGTTCACCGCGATCAAGCTGGCGGGCGCGGCCTATCTGGTGTGGATCGGGATCCGGACCTTCCGGGCGCCTGCCGAGCTGACCGTCGATCTGGAGTCGGAGCCGGGGCTGACGCGGGCCGGGGCGCTGTGGTCGGGGTTCCTGACCAACGTGCTCAACCCGAAGACCACGCTGTTCGTGGTGTCGACGTTCACGCAGGTCGTCGGCCCGGATACCCCTGTGTGGCAGCAGGCGGGCTACGGGCTGTTCATGTCGGCGGCGCACCTGGGCTGGTTCGGGGCGGTGGCGCTGTTCTTCTCGGACTCCCGGCTGCGCGACCGGATGCTGAGGGCGCAGAAGGCGCTGAACCGGGCGATCGGGTCGGTGCTGGTGGGGCTGGGGGTGGGCCTGGGGTTCGCCCGCTGAGCCGGGGTGCGGGGGCTGGTGCCCGGAGTTACCTGTCGGTAGCGTGCGCGGCATGAGTGCTGATCGCATGAGTGCCGCCGAGGGGTTCTACGAGCGGGTCGACGCGGGCCGCTTCCTGGCCGCGGAGTACACGCGCGGTCCGTGGGACCCGGGCGCGCAGCACGCCGGGCCGCCCGCCGCGCTGCTGGGGCGCGCCGTCGAGGAGCGGCCGGGTGCCCGCGAGGACATGCGGATCGCCAGGATCACGTACGAGATCCTGCGGCCGGTGCCGATCGGTGCGCTGGAGGTGACCACGAGCGTGCTGCGGGCGGGCCGGAGCACGGAGGTGGTGGAGGCGGCGCTCGTCCCGGAGGGCGCGGCGCGGCCGGTGATGCTGGCGCGGGCGCTGCGGATCAGGGTGGCGCCGGAGTCGGTGCCGGCGGTGGTCCCGGGGCCGGAGCTGCCGCCGCCGGGGGAGGCGGCGGTGACACCGTTCTTCCCCGTGCCGTGGGAGACGGGCTACCACTCGGCGATGGAGACCCGGTTCACCGAGGGCGCGTTCGTCGCACGCGGCCCGGGGACCTGCTGGATGCGGATGCGGGTGCCGCTCGTCGCGGGGGAGGACGCCAGGCCGCTGGACCGGGTGCTGGTCGCCGCGGACTCGGGCAACGGCATCAGCGCGGAGCTGGACTTCGCGCGGTACGTCTTCGTCAACGGGGACCTGACGGTCCACCTGCACCGGCACCCGGTGGGCGAGTGGGCGTGCGTGGAGGCCCGTACGAGTGTGGACGCGGCCGGGATCGGGCTCGCGGACGCGCGGCTGCACGACGAGAAGGGCCCGATCGGGCGCAGCGCGCAGAGCCTGTTCGTCGCGCCGAGGTAGCCCTCAACACCCTTGCCGGGTACGGGAGATCGTACGCATGGCAGGCTCGGGCAGATGGAGCCGCTGACGGGCCGATCCCGGGTGGATCGGGGCGTACGTACGGGCGCCCCGGCCGGCGGGGTGACCAGGTCCTGGGCGGTGCCGCCGGTGCCGCCGGTGCCGCCGGGGCTCCCGGGCGGCGGGACGACCGTGCCGGCGGGGACCGGGTCCGGCGGGTCCGGGTGGCGGGGGGCTTCGGCCGGCGCGGCGACCAGAGCCTGGCCGGAGGACGCGCCGCCGCCCGGGGCCGCGGGGCGGTCGCCCCACGGGCCGCGGGACACGGGTGGCGGACGACCGGGCGCGCCCGCCGGGGTTGCGGCGGGGGCCGTGTCGCGGGAGCCGGGCGCCCGGCGCGAATCGGGCGCCGGGACAACGGCCGAGGCGTCGGCGTACGGGGAAGTGCCGCGGGAGCGCGGAACGCCCGTCCGGGCGTCGGCGGCACACGAGTCTGGCAGGGCGTTGGCGGCACATGAGGTGGCCGCCCGAGCGCGGGGTGTTCGTCCGGGCTTCGGAGCCGGGGCGGGGAACGCCCGACACGGCGCCGGAGCTGGAGCGTGAGGCGGGCGGTGGCGGGGTGTCGGCGGCGCGAGGGGTGGCCGCCGGAGTGCCGGAGCGGGAGCGCGGGACTGCCGACACGGCGCCGAGCTGGAGCGTGAGGCGGGCGGTGGCGGGGTGTCGGCGGCGCGCGAGGCGGCCGCCGGGGCGTCGGAGCGGGAGCGTGAGGGCGGCGGGGTGGCGGTCGCGGGGGGTGCGGCCGGGGGAGTGGAGGCGTACGGGGGGCGGGCCGCCGCGCCGCCACGGGCCGGGCCGGCCCCCGGGCGGTGGGCGCGGCGGGCGGTTGGGGCGGCGGGCGGTTGGGGCGGTGCTGCTCGTCGGGGTGGGAGCCGGAGGGGTCTGGGCTGTAGGGCGGGCGGACGAGTGGGCGCACGGCGCCCGGGCGTCCGATACCGGTGCCCCGGGGTCCGGTGCCCCCGGGGCCGGCGCGACCGGCACAGGCCCGTCCGGCACGGCCCCGTCCGGAGCGAGTGCGTCCGGAGCGAGTGCGCCCGGAGCGAGTGCGGCCGGAGCGAGTACGGCCGGAGCGAGTGCGAGTGCTCCCGCCGTGGCCGGTGCCACGCCCGGCAAGGGCAAGGGCGGCAGCGGGCGGAAGGCCGTCGACTTGCGCTGGAAGCTGTCCTCCGACCCCCTCATGGTGCAGTACGGCGCGGGGGACTGTACGGGGCCCGCGGAGGGCACGGCACCCGGGGCGGGATCGAGACGCAGACCGAGACCTCCCGCAGGAGCGGGGTGTCCAGTGCCACGGCCAAGGTGCGGATGCGGCCCAAGCCGGCGGCCAACGTGGCCAACGCGGCCAACGCGGACGGCAAGGCCGGTGGGGCCGGTGGGGGTGCGCGGCCCGCGTCGTATCCGGTCAGGGTCGCCGTGCGGCCGCCCAGTGCCCAACCGTCCGCCGACGGGGGCCCGACGGGGTTCCTGAGTGCTCCCGTGGACCTGTACGGCGGCCGGGACCCCGGTGACTACGTGGAGTTGACCTACCCGGACGACTTCCCGGGAGCGGTTCCGCTCGCCGCGAACCGGGGGGACTGGACGGTGGTCTTCTATCGCGTCGAGGATGGGGCGGGGACGTACGAGGGCATCTCCTGCACGGGATTCAACGTGGCCCGGTGAGTGCCGGGCGGTCGGCGCCGGCCGCGTGGAGCACGCCGGACGAGCGGAGTGTGCCGGGTGAGGGGGGCGTGTCGGGTGGGCGGGGTGTGGGGGAGGCGTGGTTCCAAGTGGGCTAGTCCGATAGGCGACACGGTCAAATCGCGTCGGAAAGCGGCATCGATGGGGGAGGGTTGACGGGTGCGCAGATTCTGGATGGCGAGTGGGATCGGGCTGGGGCTCTGTCTGAGCTTCGTCGTGCTGCTCGTCGTGGGGACGTATTCGGCCGCGGCCGGCCTCGCGGGTTCCGGCGCGGGCGGCCGTGCGGTGGGGCTCGTGAAGGGGGCCGTGCCCGGCAAGTACCAGGCGCTGGTGGAGAAGTGGGGCAACCTCTGCCCGGCCATCAACCCGGCCCTCCTCGCCGCGCAGCTCTATTCCGAGAGCGGCTGGAACCCGAGCGCCGTGAGCCCGGCGGACGCGCGCGGCATCGCGCAGTTCATCCCGGGCACCTGGGCGGGCCACGGCATCGACGGGGACGGGGACGGGGACCGCGACATCTGGGACCCGAGCGACGCGATCCCGTCGGCGGCCTCGTACGACTGCGAACTCGCCAAGGACGTGGCGAGCGTGCCGGGTGACGCGACGTCCAACATGCTGGCCGCCTACAACGCGGGCGCGTACGCGGTCATCAAGTACGGCGGGGTGCCGCCGTACCGGGAGACGCAGGGCTACGTGAAGACGATCACGACCCTCGCCAAGAGTTTCGCCCGTCCCGTCGGGCGGGTCGCGCCCTCCCAACAGGCCGCCGGTGCCATCTACTTCGCGCAGAAGCAGCTCGGTACGCCGTACCTGTGGGGTGGCAACGGGACGCCCGACCAGAACGGCCGCTTCGACTGTTCGGGGCTGACGAAGGCCGCGTACGAGACGGTGGGGATCGAGCTGCCGCGCGTGGCGAACGACCAGTACAACGCCGGACCGCACCCCTCGCGGGCCGAACTGCTCCCCGGGGACCTGGTGTTCTTCTCCGATGATCTGACGAATTCCCGGGAGATCCGGCACGTCGGGCTCTATGTGGGCGGCGGCTACATGATCAACGCCCCGTTCACCGGGGCGGTGATCCGGTTCGACAAGATCGACACCCCCGACTACTTCGGTGCGACGCGCGTGACGAAGGACGGTGCGCAGGCCCTTCCGGAGCGCGCCGCGGCGAGCGGGGCGCCCGGCAACTCTCCGTGAAGTCCAGGCCCTGAGCTGCGACGATGAGTCACTCTTCGATAACGTTGGGGTGATCATTCGGTGGAGAGTGGAACGTAGTCGTCAGAACGGGCGTTCCATGGGCACGGGGGCTGATCAACCGGGGGGCGAACGGGTGCGCACAGGGGCGCGCCCACAGGGGAACCCACCGCAACAGCAAGGGGCCGCATCGCCATGGCTGGACTCACGACCGGTGGGCCGAATGTGGATGTCAGCCTGCTGTACGAGATCAACTCCCTGGCCCGGCAGGCCCCGGGCTGGTGCGACCGGGCCGTGAGCCTGACCGGGGAGTACGGGATCCCGCTGGCCCTGGTGCTCTTGGTCCTGTGGTGCTGGCGCGGCGCGCGCCGGCAGGACGAGGCCGCGGCGGCCGAGTCGTTCGCCGCGCTCGTGTGGGCCCCGCTGGCCGCCGGGCTGGCGCTCCTCGTGAACGCCCCGCTGCGCGAATTCGTCGGGCGGCCGCGGCCGTTCCGGCAGCACGAGGGGCTCCAAGTCCTCGACCCCGGTCCCGGGACGGGGCTGATGACGGGGCTGGCCAGGACGGACTTCTCCTTCGTCAGCGACCACGCCACCCTCGCCATGGCCCTGGGCGTCGGGCTGTTCGTGGCCAACCGGAGGATCGGGCTCGTCGGGATCGGGCTCGCCCTCGTCGAGGGCTTCTGCCGCGTGTACGCCGGCGTCCACTACCCGACCGACGTCATCGGCGGGTTCGCGCTCGGCACCGCCGTCGTCCTGGTGCTCGCGCCGCCGGCCTTGGCGCTGCTGACCCCGGTGGTGGGTGCGGTGAACCGGTCCGCGCGCGCCGGATGGCTCGTACGGTCCAAGGTGCGGGCGGTGCCCCTCGCCGTGGACCTGACGCAGGCCCAGACTCCGCCCGCGGGGCAGCGTACGCACGAGAGCGACCTCGCCGCTTGAGGGCCCCGTACCGCCCGGGCGGTACGGGGTAGGCGGTAGGCGGTAGGCGTTACGCGGCCGTACGGGATCAGGCGGGGGCGAACGTGTCCCACGCGGTCAGCAGCCCGGCCGCCAGCAGGCACAGCGCGGCCGCGCCGAAGCACACGCGCACCGCCGTGGGCCGCAGCCGGGGCGTCACGGGTCGCCGTCCTCTGCGCCCGCCCCGGAAGCGTCCTCGTCGCGGCGGTAGCGGTAGCGGGAGCGCAGCCACAGCCCGGTGGCGGCCGCAGCGGCGATGGTGAGCCCGATCGCCAGGGCCACGTCGCCGGGGCCGTCCGCCGTGCCCACGGGCCGGGCCCAGGCCGTGGCGGCGGGCGCGGAGGCGATGAGCAGGGCCCAGAGGAGGGCCGCGAGGCGGGCTGCGGGACCTGGCATGAGTCAAGGGCATACGGTTCGGCCCGGCTGGCCGCGGGCGGTGGGGCGCGCGGCCCGGCGCCGCCCCGTCCTACGGCGTCGTGTGGCGGGTGGCGTCCTTGCGGGCCAGGTCGCGGGAGCGCCGGGCGGGCCCGGTCCAGCCACAGGTGCAGACGGCCAGGCAGAACGATCCGCGTTCGGTGGTGGAGGCGGTGTGGCCGGCGGCCGGATCCGGCGACCGGGGGTGCTGCGGGGACCCTGCGGCCGCCGAAGGCGCCGACTGGGCCCGGGGGATGGGCACGGAGGCAAGCGGAGGGACCGGGGTCGCTTCGGTGTGCGGTTCCACGCCTCCACGGTACCCGCGGCGGGCAGGGGCCGGGGACGCGAGCGGGCCGTGACGGGAAACCCCGGACCTCGTTAACCGGAACGGGTGGGGGCCTCGGGCAAAAAAGCGGTCATGCGTTGGGGGTTGGCAGGCGATGGTGGTGCACCAGCACAGGCGGCGGCGCGGTCGCGCGGGTGAGACGTTGCTCGCCGCCGGCGTCTCGCTGGCGGTCTTGGCGATGGGCGGGTGCGGGGGTCCCGCCCGCGGCAGCGACGACGGGCCGCCCCCGGACCCGGAGGCCGTGGTCCGCGGAGCCGCCGACGTGCTGACGAGGACGGGCAGCGCCCGGGCCCGTACGGCCATGGAGATGGCCACCGGCGGCACCCGGGTCACGATCCGCGGCGAGGGCGGGGTCGACTTCAAGAACCGGATGGGCCAGCTGCTGGTGATGCTCCCGGCCGACGTGAAGGGCAAGGCGGAGCACCGGCCGATCACCGAGCTGCTGCTGCCGGGCGCGCTCTACATGAAGAACCGGGGCGCGGGCGTGCCCGCCGACAAGTGGGTACGGGTCGACACGACCACCCTCGCCGACGGGAATCTGGTGACCGGCGGGGCCACCGATCCGCTGGTGGCGGCGGAGCTGCTGCGGGGGGCGCGGGAGGTCACGTACGTCGGGGAGACCGAGGTGGCGGGCACCAGGGTGCGGCACTACCGGGGGACCACGGACATCGCGCGGGCGGCGCGGAGCGCGTCGGAGGGCGTGAGGGGGGCTCTGGAGGCGGCGGCGAAAGGGTTCAGCAAGGACGCGGTGCCGTTCGACGCGTATCTGGACGCGGAGGGGCGCTTGCGGAAGGTTCGCCACCGGTTCACCTATGTCAACAATGGCGTGATCGATGTCTCCTCTACGACGCTCCTGGACGGGTTCGGGACGCCGGTGACCGTCGTATTGCCCCCGAGCGGGGACATTTACGCCGGGAAGATCGCCGAGTAGCCGGGCGGGCGGGGTGGCGGCGGTGCGACCGGGCCATGACGGATATCCGGAAATGGTCCATCCGTGTCATGCGGGGGGAGGCGGGGCCTCCCTAGGCTGAGGGGGCGGCCGCCGGCGGGTTCGGTCGGGGACCGCCGGGCGGTGCGGGTGCGTCTGTGGGTGGGTTTGTGGGTTTGTGGGTGTCTGCGTGGGCGTGAGGCGGGGTGAGAGGTGAGACCCGGGCGACGAGCGGCGGCGGCGAGCGAGACCGATGACCGATGTCCGTATGGCGGAAGATCGAGGTGACATGCGTGACTCCCGCAGGCTGTAAGACGGTGCAGGACCACGTGGCGCTCGCCGAGATCGAGCTGTGCGGTGAGCTGATCATCGCGGCGTCGGCCGCTGTCGAGGACCGGTTGAGCCAGGACCGCATCGATGAGGTGCTGATGGGGGTCGGGCTCTAGCCGGTCGGCTGGTCGGGCCGGGGCCCGTTTCCCGTTCTCCCCGCGCCGGGCGGCGCCGTCGCGCGAGCGGCCCCGGGCTGCGCCCGGTCCATCTCCGGGGCTCCGCCCCGGACCCCGCGCCTCAAACGCCGGCGAGGCTGGATGTGCCCCGGGCTGCCTTGGGAATCTCAGGCTTGGGACGAGGCCCGGTCGGGGGGACGCGCCGTGCCTGCCTTGGGCGCCGCGAGGCTGGATGGCTGGATGTGACCCCGGCTGCCTTGGGAATCTCAGGCTTGGGATGACGTCCGGTCGGGGGGACGCGCCGTGTCTGTCTTGGGAGCGCTTCGGCCTCGGGGCGTTCGGTCAGGGGGACCTGCCGTGCCTGCCTTGGCCGGCGAGGCTTGCGGTGTCCCGGCTGGTTTGGCGTTTGATTCGTGCGGCGTGGGTCAGGTGCGGAGGAGGCGGGCGATGGCCTTGGTGGCCTCTTCGACCTTGGCGTCGATCTCCGCGCCGCCCTTGACCGCCGCGTCGGCGACGCAGTGGCGCAGGTGCTCCTCCAGCAGCTGGAGCGCGAAGGACTGCAGGGCCTTCGTGCTCGCGGAGACCTGGGTGAGTATGTCGATGCAGTAGACGTCCTCGTCGACGAGGCGCTGGAGGCCGCGGATCTGGCCCTCGATCCGGCGCAGGCGCTTGAGGTGCTCGTCCTTCTGGTGGTGGTAGCCGTGGACGGCCCCGCCGTCGTGGGGCGTGGCGGCGGGAGCGGCGGTCGCGGATCCGGTGGTGCCGGATTCGGCTCCCGGGCCCGCCGTCTCGATGGTCGTCATGCCTGCCTCCCGTGGTCCTGACCTGAGGGGACACATACCCCTCATGGGTATAACGTACCGGGCCTCCGCCGTGGAAACAGGGGTCCGTGGTCCTCACTCTGCCTGATGGAGGACACTGGGGAACGGCCGGTTAGCCGTGGCCGGGGGATGCGCCTAGCATCAGCCTGACCGAATCCAATGCACCCCGAGGACCTCACGTGCGATTTCGTCTGACCCCCAGGGAGACGAGCTTCTACGACATGTTCGCCGCATCCGCGGACAACATCGTCACGGGCTCGAAGCTCCTGATGGAACTGCTCGGAGCGGACTCATCCGCCCGGGTCGAGATCGCGGAGCGGATGCGGGCTGCGGAGCACGCGGGGGACGATGCCACCCACGCGATCTTCCACCAGCTGAACTCCTCCTTCATCACGCCGTTCGACCGCGAGGACATCTACAACCTCGCCTCGTGCCTCGACGACATCATGGACTTCATGGAGGAGGCGGTCGACCTGGTCGTCCTCTACAACGTGGAGGAACTGCCCAAGGGCGTCGAGCAGCAGATCGAGGTACTGGCGCGCGCGGCGGAGCTCACCGCCGAGGCCATGCCGCACCTGCGGACGATGGACAACCTGACCGAGTACTGGATCGAGGTCAACCGCCTCGAGAACCAGGCCGACCAGATCCACCGCAAGCTGCTCGCCCAGCTCTTCAACGGCAAGTACGACGCCATGGAGGTGCTGAAGCTCAAGCAGATCGTCGACGTGCTCGAAGAGGCCGCCGACGCGTTCGAGCACGTTGCGAACACGGTGGAGACCATCGCGGTCAAGGAGTCCTGAACCTCGTGGACACCTTCGCCCTGATCGTGACCATCGGTGTCGCGCTCGGTTTCACGTACACCAACGGTTTCCACGACTCCGCGAACGCGATCGCCACGTCGGTTTCGACCCGGGCGCTGACGCCGCGGGCCGCGCTCGCGATGGCCGCCGTGATGAACCTCGCCGGCGCCTTCATGGGCAGCGGGGTCGCCAAGACGGTCAGCGAAGGCCTGATCGAGACGCCCCAGGGGAACCGGGGCATGTGGATCCTGTTCGCGGCCCTGGTCGGCGCGATCGTGTGGAACCTGATCACCTGGTACTTCGGCCTTCCCTCGTCCTCCTCGCACGCGCTGTTCGGCGGCATGGTCGGTGCGGCCCTCGCGGGCGGCACGGAGGTCATCTGGTCCGGTGTGGTCGACAAGGTCGTCATCCCGATGTTCGTCTCACCGGTGGTCGGCCTGGTCGTCGGCTACCTGGTGATGGTGGCCATCCTGTGGATGTTCCGCCGCTCCAACCCGCACAAGGCCAAGCGCGGCTTCCGTATCGCGCAGACCGTCTCCGCGGCCGGCATGGCGCTGGGCCACGGTCTCCAGGACGCGCAGAAGACCATGGGCATCGTGATGATGGCCCTGGTCATCGCCGACGTGCAGGGAGCCGGCGACGAGATCCCGATCTGGGTCAAGATCGCGTGCGCCGTGATGCTGTCGCTGGGTACGTACGCCGGCGGCTGGCGCATCATGCGCACCCTCGGCCGCAAGATCATCGAGCTGGACCCGCCGCAGGGCTTCGCGGCGGAGACCACCGGCGCCTCGATCATGTTCGGCTCGGCGTTCCTCTTCCACGCGCCGATCTCCACGACCCACGTGATCACCTCGGCGATCATGGGTGTCGGCGCGACCAAGCGGATCAACGCGGTCCGCTGGGGCGTCGCGAAGAACATCATCCTGGGCTGGTTCATCACCATGCCGGCGGCCGCCCTGGTCGCCGCGGTCAGCTTCTGGATCGTGAACCTGGCCTTCGTCTCCTAGGACGTCTAGGACGTCTAGGACGTCCGCAAGGACGCCCGGCCGGAGCGCCCGATCCACGAAAGTGGGCCGGCTCCCCCCACCCAGGGGGAGCCGGCCCTTTTCCTTTCGCCTTGCGGTGGCACCGCCATGCAGCACCGCAAGACGTTCACGCCCAACCCGGTCTAGCCGAAGCGGCCCGAGATGTAGTCCTCGGTCGCCTGCACGGACGGGTTGGAGAAGATGCGGTCGGTGTCGTCGAGCTCGATGAGCTTCCCGGGCTGGCCGACCGCCGAGAGGTTGAAGAAGGCGGTGCGGTCCGAGACGCGGGCCGCCTGCTGCATGTTGTGCGTCACGATGACGATCGTGAAGCGCTCCTTGAGCTCGCCGATCAGGTCCTCGATGGCGAGGGTGGATATCGGGTCGAGGGCCGAGCAGGGCTCGTCCATCAGCAGGACCTGGGGCTCGACCGCGATGGCACGGGCGATGCACAGGCGCTGCTGCTGACCGCCGGAGAGGCCGGAGCCCGGCTTGTTCAGGCGGTCCTTGACCTCGTTCCAGAGGTTGGCGCCCTTGAGGGACTTCTCGACGATGTCGGCCAGCTCGGCCTTCTTGAAGCTGCCGTTCAGGCGCAGGCCCGCCGCCACGTTGTCGAAGATCGACATGGTGGGGAAGGGGTTCGGGCGCTGGAAGACCATGCCGACCGTGCGGCGGACGGCGACCGGGTCGACGCCGGCACCGTACAGGTTCTCGTCGTCCAGGAGGACCTTGCCCTCCACGCGGCCGCCGGGGGTGACCTCGTGCATGCGGTTGAGGGTGCGCAGGAAGGTGGACTTGCCGCAGCCGGAGGGGCCGATGAAGGCGGTCACGGAGCGGGGTTCCACGGTCATCGAGATGTCGTCGATGGCCTTGTGGGTGCCGTAGAAGGCGGACAGTCCGCTGACGTCGATTCGCTTGGCCATGAGGGGTCACTTCGCTTTCGGAGAGTCGCGTCAGCGACCGGTCTTCGGGGCCTTCCAGCGGGCGATGCCGCGAGCCACCAGATTGAGGATCATGACGAAGGCGATCAGGACGAGCGCCGCGGCCCATGCCCGGTCGTAGGAGGCTTCACTGCCGACCTTGTACTGCTCCCAGATGTACAGCGGGAGCGAGGACTGGGCGCCTTCGAAGGGGTTGCCGTTGATGAGCTGCGTGCCGAAGACCAGCAGCATGATCGGCGCGGTCTCGCCGGCGATGCGGGCGACGGCCAGCATCACACCGGTGGCGATGCCGCCGATGGCCGTGGGGAGCACGACCTTGAGGATCATGCGCCACTTCGGTACGCCGAGGGCGAGGGCGGCCTCGCGCAGCTCGTTCGGGACGAGCTTGAGCATCTCCTCGGTGGAGCGCACCACGACCGGCATCATCAGGATCGACAGGGCCATCGCGCCGGCGAAGCCGGAGGGGCCGAAGCCGAGCATCAGGTTCCAGGTCGTCAGGATGAACAGGCCCGCGACGATCGAGGGGATGCCCGTCATGACGTCGACGAAGAAGGTGACGGCCTTGGCGAGTCCTCCCCGGCCGTACTCGACCAGGTAGACGGCGGTCAGCAGGCCGATCGGCGCGGCGATCAGCGTCGCGAGGGCGACCTGTTCCAGGGTGCCGAGGAGGGCGTGGTAGACGCCGCCGCCCTCTTCGAAGCTGGTCACGCCGTTCATGGAGTGGCCGAGGAAGTCTCCGTCGAGCACCTTGACGCCGCGGCTGATGGTGGTCCACATCAGGGAGAGCAGCGGGATGACGGCGAGGACGAAGCAGACCCACACGAGGGAGGTCGCGACGCGGTCCTTGGCCTGGCGGCGGTTCTCGACGACCGCGCTGGCGGTGTACGTGATCGCGACGAACAGCAGGGCGGCGAGCAGGCCCCACTGGATCTTGCTGTGGAGGCCGAAGACGAGGCCGGCGCCGCAGCCGAGGGCGACCGAGACGACGGCGATGCCGGTCGGGGCCCAGCGCGGCAGGCCGCCCCGGGTGAGGCTGGCGGGGGCGGGGGACTTCGGGGCCCGGACGGGCCGCTGGTCCTGCAGTGCGTGGCTCATCAGGCGTTCGCCCCCGAGAATTCCTTGCGACGGGCGATGATCAGGCGCGCCGCGCCGTTGACCAGCAGGGTGAGCAGGAAGAGGACCAGGCCGGAGGCGATCAGCGCGTCGCGGCCGAACTCGTTGGCCTCGTCGAACTTCGCGGCGATGTTCTGCGCGAAGGTGCCGCCGCCCGGGTTCAGGACGTGGAACGAGATCAGGAAGCTCGGGGAGAGGACGGTCGCCACGGCCATGGTCTCGCCGAGCGCGCGGCCGAGGCCGAGCATCGAGGCGGAGATGACGCCGGAGCGGCCGAAGGGCAGCACCGACATCCGGATGACCTCCCAGCGGGTCGCGCCGAGGGCCAGGGCGGCTTCCTCGTTCATGCGCGGGACCTGGAGGAAGACCTCGCGGCTGACGCTGGTCACGATCGGCAGGATCATGATCGCGAGCAGGATGCCGACGGTGAAGAGCGAGCGGGCCACGCCGATCTGGGTCTTCTCGAAGACGTACGTCCAGCCCAGGTACTGGTCGAGCCAGAGGTTCAGGCCCGCGAGCTGCGGGACGAGGAAGAGGGCGCCCCAGATGCCGTAGACGATCGACGGCACGGCGGCCAGCAGGTCGACGACGTAGGCGAGGGGGGCGGCCAGCTTGCGCGGCGCGTAGTGCGAGATGAACAGGGCGATGCCGACGGCGATCGGAACCGCGATGACCATCGCGATGATCGAGCTGACGACGGTGCCGAAGAGCAGGACGGCGATGCCGAAGACGGGCGGGTTGGCCGACGCGTTCCAGTCGAAGGTGGTGAGGAAGTTGCCCTCGTTCTTCGACAGGGCGATGACCGCGCGGTAGGTGAGGAAGGCGGCGATCGACGCCATGAGCACCAGGAGCAGGATGCCGGAGCCCTTGGAGAGGCCGGCGAAGATCTTGTCACCGGCGCGGCCGGTGGACCTCTCGCTCCTGGAGACAGGCGGAGCCGTGTCTGTCTGGGTGGGTGTGGTGGAAGCCATGGTCTTTCCGGTCTGTGGGAGGGCTGGGCCCCCTGGCGGCGGTGCACCGGATTCCCCCGGGTGGAGGGGAAGGTCCCGGGGCCGGTCCGCTGTCCCGGACGGGGGAAGCGGACCGGCCTCGGGGTCTTGATCAGGCGAGCGAGGCGATGATTTCGCGGACCTTGGCGTTGATCTCGGCGGGGATCGGCGCGTAGCCGTTCTCGGTGAGGACCTTCTGGCCCGCGTCCGAGGCGGTGTAGTTCAGGAAGGACTTCACCGTGGACAGGGTCTCGGGCTTGTTGCCCTTGTCGCAGACGACCTCGTACGTGACCAGGACGATCGGGTACGCGCCCTCGGCCTTGGTGGCGTAGTCGAGCTTGAGCGCCAGGTCGGAACCCGTGCCGGAGATCTTGGCGGCGGCGATGGCCTTGGAGGCGTTCTCGCCGGTGGCCTTGACCGGGGCGGAGGCGCCGGTGTTCACGTCGACCGTCTTGATGCTCTGCGAGCTGGCGTAGGAGAGCTCGAAGTAGCCGATCGCGCCGTCGACGGACTTGACCTGCGAGGCGACACCGGAGGAGTTGGACGCGGCCTGGCCACCGGGGGCCGGCCACTTCTTCGAGGCCTCGTAGGTCCAGGCGTCGGGGGCGGCGGCCTTGAGGTACTTGCCGAGGTTCTCGGTGGTGCCGGAGTCCTCGGAGCGGTGGAAGGCCTGGATGGCGGTGGCGGGAAGCGTGACGCCGGGGTTCAGCTTCTTGATCGCCTCGTCGTCCCACTTCTTGATCTTGTCGTTGAAGATGTTGGCGAGCGTCGGGGCGTCGAGGGTCAGCTTGTCGACGCCGGCGACGTTGAAGCCGATCGCGATCGGGCCGCCGACCATCGGCAGGTCGATGCCCTGGCCGCCGGTGCAGATCTTCTTGGACTCCTCGACCTGCTCCGGCTTCAGCGCCGAGTCGGAGCCGGCGAAACCGACGGTGCCCTGGTTGAAGGCGACGATGCCCTCACCGGAGGAGGAGGACTTGTAGTTCACCTCGACGCCGGAGCAGGCGGCCATGTAGTTCTTCACCCACAGGTCGACCGCGTTCTTCTGCGCGGACGAGCCCGAGGCCAGGAGCTTGCCCTTGGCGCCGTCACACTTGATGTCACCCGCGGCGGCGGCCGACGGCTTGGCGCTGGCGGAGCCGCTGTCCTTGGTGTTGTCGTCCGAGCCGCACGCCGTGAGGACCAGGGCGCCGGACACGACGAGCGCGCCGAGGGCGGAGGCACGAAGCCGGTTCTTGCGCTGAAGCTTCACTTTCGGGTGTTCCTTCCAGAAGCCGCCGACCGCTTTCTGCGTCGGGGCGGCGTGCGAAGAGGACTGCTACGTCGGTGTGCCCGGCCGGACCGCCTGACCTGCGGGCGCTCTCACCGTGCACCACCGAATTTAGGCCGGAGAGGTGAAGCGGTCGACCGGTGCGAGTGAACGGACGGTGAACCGTGGCGGACGACCCGGTGCGTTCCGGCCGGGCCGCACTCCGGCGTAAGCATCCGTTATCCGTCCGTTACCTCGGCGGTGTGATCGCAGGCTCCGGCAGCCAGACGTGCCGGAAGGCGGTGCGGGCCGCCTCGGCCGCGTGGCGCTGGTCCGCGTGCAGCACCCCCAGGGCGTACGCCGTGGCCGGGGCTATGCGCGGGGTACGGGCCGCCGTGGCCGAGGCGGCGGCGGCCTCGGCGGCGTCGCGGTGGCGGTCCAGGGCCTCGCCCGCGGCCGCCGCCCGGGCCACGTCCTCGCCCAGCGCCTCGCGGGCGTACCGGTGGACCCGGAGCAGGCGGCGCACCTCGTGCCACAGCCCGTCGTGGTCCGCGTCGTACGGGTGCCCGCCGTCGACCGGGGGCAGCGCCGCGACCGCCGCCGACAGGCGGGTTTCGGCCACCGCCGCGAGCGGGAGCAGGACCTCGTCCACCCGCCCCCGGGCCGCGACGGGGTTCAGCGGGACCTCCGAGGCCAGCACCGCCACCGCGTCCGCCACGGCGTGGAAGCGGGCGGAGCCGAGCGCCTGGAGGGTCGCCGAGTGGGCGCGCGTACGGGCGAGCGTCAGCTGGCGCTCCAGGAGCGCGCCGGCGCGGGCGGAACCGACCGTGAGCGCTCCGGCCGAGGCGCCGCGCGGGGCCGGGACCTCCGGGGAGCCCGACAGCCGGTGCAGGGCGTCCATCAGCCGGGCCAGCCGGGCGGCGTACGCGTGCTCGTGCGCCAGGGTCGAGGACAGCCACACCAGCTCGGTGCGCAGCCCGTCCGCCCAGGCGGACTCGGTCACCACCCGGAAGGTGGCCAGGGAGCCGCTGATGCGGCGCGCGGCCCCCCGGAGGCCGCGCGCCGCCTCGAAGCGGCCGGTGGAGTCGGCGCCGCTCGCCGGGCTCTCGTCGTGCAGGCGCAGTCCGCGCAGGAAGGCGGTGGCCTGGGAGCGCAGGAACGCGGCGAGCACGTCACCCGCGCCCGCCATCGGGTCATGGTTTGGCTGAGCCACGCCGGCGCCTCCGGGCGTCAATGAGCATCTCCTGTACGTGCCGCAGCGGCTGGCCCTCGGAGTCCGTGCTGTGCCGGGTCCACTCGCCGTCCGGGCCCAGGTGCCAGGAGGAGGTGGTGTCGGACATGCCGGTCTCCAGCATCCGGTCCAGTGCCGCGCGGTGGGCCGGGTCGGCGACCCTGACCAGTGCCTCGATGCGGCGGTCGAGGTTGCGGTGCATCATGTCGGCGCTGCCGATCCACACCTCGGGCTCGCCGCCGTTGCCAAAGGCGAAGACCCGGGAGTGCTCCAGGAAGCGGCCGAGGATCGAGCGGACCCGGATGTTCTCCGAGAGCCCCGGGACTCCGGGCCGCACCGCGCAGATGCCGCGGACCCAGATGTCGACGGGGACGCCCGCCTGGGCGGCCCGGTACAGCGAGTCGATGAGGGCCTCGTCGACGATCGAGTTCATCTTCAGGCGCACGTACGCGGGGCGGCCGGCCCGGTGGTGGGCGGCCTCCTTGTCGATCCGCGCGATCAGCCCGTCGCGCAGCGAGCGCGGGGCGACCATCAGCCGGCGGTAGGTCTCGCGGCGCGAGTAGCCGGAGAGCCGGTTGAAGAGGTCGGAGAGGTCCGCGCCGACCTGCGGGTCGGCGGTGAGCAGGCCGAGGTCCTCGTAGAGCCGGGCGGTCTTGGGGTGGTAGTTGCCGGTGCCGACGTGGGAGTAGCGGCGCAGCTGGTCGCCCTCCTGGCGGACGACGAGCGACAGCTTGCAGTGCGTCTTGAGGCCGACCAGCCCGTACACGACGTGGCAGCCGGACTCCTCCAGCTTGCGCGCCCACTTGATGTTGGCCCGCTCGTCGAAGCGGGCCTTGATCTCGACGAGTACGAGGACCTGCTTGCCGGCCTCGGCGGCGTCGATCAGGGCGTCCACGATCGGGGAGTCGCCGGAGGTGCGGTACAGCGTCTGCTTGATCGCGAGGACGTCCGGGTCGGCGGCGGCCTGCTCCAGGAAGGCCTGCACCGAGGTGGAGAACGAGTCGTACGGGTGGTGCAGCAGCACGTCCCGCTCGCGCAGCGCCGCGAAGATGTCGGGAGCGGACGCGGACTCGACCTCGGCGAGGTCCCGGTGGGTGCCGGCGATGAACTTCGGGTACTTCAGCTCCGGCCGGTCCAGCGAGGCGATCCCGAAGAGGGCGGTCAGGTCGAGGGGGCCGGGCAGCGGGTAGACCTCGGAGGAGTTGACGTTCAGCTCCTGCACGAGGAGGTCCAGTACGCCCGGGTCGATGGACTCCTCGACCTCCAGGCGGACGGGCGGCCCGAAGCGGCGCCGCATGAGCTCCTTCTCCAGGGCCTGGAGGAGGTTCTCGGCGTCGTCCTCCTCGACCTCCAGGTCCTCGTTGCGGGTCACGCGGAACATGTGGTGCGCGAGCACCTCCATGCCGGGGAACAGCTCCTCCAGGTGCGCGGCGATGACGTCCTCCAGCGGGACGTAGCGGTGCGGGGAGGCCTCCAGGAAGCGGGAGAGGAGCGGCGGGACCTTGACCCGGGCGAAGTGGCGGTGGCCGCTGACGGGGTTGCGCACGACGACGGCCAGGTTCAGGGACAGGCCGGAGATGTACGGGAACGGGTGCGCGGGGTCCACGGCCAGCGGGGTCAGCACCGGGAAGATCTGGTTCCGGAACAGCGTGAAGAGGCGGGCCTGCTCCTTCTCGGTGAGGTCGGGCCAGCGGATGAGGTGGACGCCCTCCTCGGCCAGGGCCGGGGAGATGTCCTGCTGGAAGCAGGCGGCGTGGCGGGCCATGAGCTCGCGCGAGCGCGTCCAGATCAGGTCCAGCACCTCGCGGGGCTGCAGGCCGGAGGCCGAACGGGTGGCGACACCGGTCGCGATACGCCGTTTGAGGCCGGCGACGCGGACCATGAAGAACTCGTCGAGGTTGCTCGCGAAGATCGCCAGGAAGTTCGCGCGCTCCAGGAGGGGCGTCGCCGGATCCTCGGCGAGCTCCAGCACCCGTTCGTTGAAGGCCAGCCAGCTGCGCTCGCGGTCGAGGAAGCGGCCCGGTGGCAGCTCACCGCCGTCCTTGTCGTCGTAGGCGTCCAGGTCCGCGTCGAGATCGGGTTCGAGGTCGACGTTCGGGCGGTGCGCGGAGATGGAACCTATCCGCGCGTGCGCGCCGGTGACGGACGCGGGGGGCGCGGGGGGCGCGGGCGTGTGAGAGGGGTGCTGGGCGGGGACCTCGGCGGGGCCCGCGCTGGGCTGGTGGCTCATGACTCCATTCTTCCGCCCACGCGGCAGGACGGGCGCGTCGGACGTGTCGGCCGTCAGTCGGAGTCGGGGCTGCATGCCGGGAGGGTCGCAAGCGCGTCTTAATGCCCGGTGAATGGCGTGTGGCTTCCCGGGTCCGGCTGGCGCACGAGTCGCTTCCGCGGGGGTGGGCGGGGTCCCGTGCGGGGTCCCTTGCGGGGCTTGGGGGGGTACGGGGGCCGTGCCGGGGCCCGTGCGGGGCTGCGGGGTCCCATGCGGGGCCGTTGCCGGGGCTCCGCCCCGGACCCCGCGCCTCAAACGCCGGCGGGGCTGATTTTGGCGCGGGGTCCCGCCCGGGGTCGGGTTCCGGTGGGCGGGGCCCCGGGCCGGGCGGGGTCAGCTTTCGGTGCGGTACATCAGGTCCACCTCGTGGGTGGTGAAGCCGAGGCCCTCGTACACGGCGAGGGCCGCCGGGTTGTCGGCGTCCACGTACAGCATCGCCGTGGGCAGGCCCCGGGCCGCCAGGTGGCGCAGGCCGATCGCCGTGAGGGCCTTGCCGAGGCCGCCGCCCTGGGCGCCGGGGAGGACGCCGACCACGTACACCTCGCCGAGCCCGTCCGCCGCGTGGACCTTCGTCCAGTGGAATCCGACGAGCTTCCCTTCGCGTTCCGCGAGGAAGAACCCCTCCGGGTCGAACCACGGCTGCGCCATCCGGTCGTTCAGGTCGCGCTGCGTCAGCGAGCCCTGCTCGGGGTGGTGGGCGAAGGCGGCCGCGTTCGCCGCGAGCCAGGCCGCGTCGTCCGCGCCGGGGACGAAGGCGCGCACCGTCACCCCGGCCGGCAGCGTCGGGTCGGGCAGCGGGGCCGCGTCCGCGCCGAGCGGGCGGCGCAGCTGGCGCAGCTCGCGGAACAGGGTCAGGCCGAGGACCTGCGCGAGGTGCCGGGCGGCGGACTTGCCGCCGTGCGCCCACACCCGCAGCCGCTTGCCGGAGCCGGCGAGCAGGGCCGAGCCCAGGGCCCGCCCGTGCCCGCGTCCGCGCAGCGCGGGGTGGACGAGGAGTTCGGCGGCCGGGGCCTCGACCGGGTCGGTGTCCTCCAGTTGCCCGTACCCCGCGAGCCGGCCGTCCGCGGTGAGCAGGAAGTGCCGGATGCCCTCGCGCGGGCCGCCGCGCAGCTGGAGCCGGCCCTGTTCGGAGACGGCGTGGGTGCCGTCGGTGCGTGCCGCGTCCTCGATCAGGGCGAGTACGGCGTCGGCCTGGTCCTCCGTCAGTTCGTCGAGGGTCTCAATCTGCCGTCCCGGCTCCAGGGCCGCTGCTGCGTCAGTCATGGCACGAGCCTACGACCGCGGCGGTCCGGCGGTGGAGCGCGGCCCGGGCGGCGGTCCGTCTTCTGCGCGTAACCACCTCGATACCCGTTCCCCCCTGTCGCGCTACGCGCGTTGACCATAGGCTGCGGCGGACCTCCCAAGCTGTCTCGCTGTCCACAAAGGGGAATAAATGTCAGCGACGCCACAACGGCTCCGCCGCTCCCGCCGGTTGACCGTCACCGCCCTCGCCGTCGCGGTCGGGGCCGGGGCGATGGTCGCCGCCGCACTGCCGGCCGGTGCCGCGAGTGGTGGCGGTGCGGCCAAGAGCCGGACCGTCGATGTGCAGATGCTCTCGTTCAACGATTTCCACGGCACCCTGGAGCCTCCGCAGGGCTCCTCCGGCAACGTGACCGAACGTCAGGCCGACGGCACCACCAAAGCCATACCCGCGGGCGGGGTCGAGTACCTCGCGACCAGCCTGCGCGAGGCCCGCAAGGGCCGCGAGTACTCCGTCACCGCCGCAGCCGGTGACATGATCGGCGGCAGCCCGATGCTGTCCGGGCTCTTCCACGACGAGCCGAGCATCGAGGCGCTGAACAAGCTCGACCTGGACGTGTCCGGCGTCGGCAACCACGAGTTCGACGAGGGCAAGACCGAGCTGCGCCGCATGGCGTACGGCGGCTGCCACCCCGTCGAGGGCTGTTACGAGTACGGCAAGACCTTCACGGGCGCCGAGTTCAAGTACCTCGCCGCGAACGTGACGGACGAGAAGACGAAGCGTCCGCTGATGTCGCCCACCTTCGTCTGGAAGAAGGGGGACGTGAAGATCGGCTTCATCGGCGTCACCCTGGAGGGCACTCCGGACATCGTGACCGCCGAGGGCGTCAAGGGCCTGAAGTTCGGCGACGAGATCGAGTCGATCAACAAGTACGCCGCCGAGCTGAACAAGCAGGGCGTGAAGTCGATCGTCGCGCTGATCCACGAGGGCGGTCTGCCCGCGAACGGCGCGTACAACTACGACTGCGACGCCCCGGGCGCGGGCGCCGGCATCTCCGGTGCGATCGTCGACATCGCCAAGAACGTGGACCCGAAGGTCGACGCGCTGGTGACCGGCCACACGCACCAGGCGTACGCCTGCAACATCCCCGACCCGGCGGGCAACCCGCGTACGGTCACCTCGGCCGCCTCCATCGGCCGCCTGTACACGGACACCACGCTGACGTATGACCGGCAGACCAAGGACATCGTCCGTACGCCGGTCACCTCGCCGAAGCCGGTGAACAAGGTCGTCACCCGCGAGCAGCCCAAGGCCGCGGACATGACCGAGCTGATCCAGCGCTGGAACGAGCTGGCGGCCCCGGTCGCCAACCGCCCGCAGGGCTTCATCGCGGCGGACATCCCGGGCCGCGGCTCGCCGGAGTTCGAGAAGCCGCTGGGCGACCTGATCGCCGACGCGCAGCTCGAGGCGCTGGCCCCGGCCGACAAGGGCGGCGCGCAGCTGGCGCTCATGAACCCGGGCGGCATCCGCTCGGACCTCGCCTACAAGGCCTCGGGCCAGGAGGGCGACGGCGTTGTCACCTACGGCGAGTCCTTCACGGTCCAGCCGTTCACGAACATGATGAACGTCGTGGACCTGACCGGCGCCCAGCTGATCACCACGCTCCAGCAGCAGGTCAGCGGTCCGGTCAACGGGCCGAGCCCGAAGATCCTCCAGGTGTCGAAGGGCTTCGCGTACACCCTGGACACCACGAAGGCCGGTGCGGACCGCATCGTCGTGGACTCGGTGCGGCTGAACGGCGCGCCGATCGACCCGGCCAAGACCTACCGCGTCGCGATGAACGAGTTCCTCGCGGGCGGCGGTGACGGGTTCACCGTCCTGAAGGAGCACAAGAACAAGCTGGTGGGCGCGTCCGACCTGGACTGCTTCAACGCCTACCTGACGAACAACTCCTCCGCGGCCTCCCCGATCGCCCCGCCGGCGGCGAACCGGATCACGGTCGTCAAGTAGTCACTCCCGTACCGCTGGTTCGACGCGCTCCGGCGCGTCCCTCACGCGGATCGCGCGCCCGAAGGGGCGGTGGGCCGTTCGGGCCCGCCGCCCCTTCGGCGTTCCCCGCAGGGGAGGGGCTCAGAGGCCGGCCAGGAACGTACGGACCGCCTTGGTGAAGCCCTCCGGGTCCTGGAACGGGACGTAGTGCTCCGTGTCGAGGCCGACGTACGCCGTCCCAGGGCGCCGCGCGACCATCGCGTCCGCCTGGGCCTGGGGGAGGGCCGTGCTGCGCAGGCCGTGGACGAGCAGGGCCGGGCAGTCGCTCGCGAGCCAGGTGTCCCAGTGGGATCCGTACCCCTGTTCCACGGTCGCCAAGGTGTCCTGCGGGTGGAACGGCAGCCGCCAGCCGGAGCCGTCGGGCAGGGGCCGCAGGAAGGGCGCGACGCCCTCGCCGAGCGGGCCGCAGGCCGTGACGAGTTCCTCGCGGGTCGCCGCGGTGTACGGGAGGTCGGGCAGGAAGCCGAGGAAGCCGTGGCCGAGGGGGCTCGGGATCTCCACGGGGGCGTCGACGTTGACGAGCGCGGAGACGAGGTCGGGGCGGTCGGCGGCCAGCCGGTAGGCGTTGAGCCCGCCGAGGGAGAAGCCGAGGACGGCCACCGGGGCGGCGGTCAGGCCGAGGTGCTCCAGCAGGGCGATGGCGTCGGCGACGTATCCGGCGCGGTCGTACGCGTCCGCGCGGTCGGAGTCGCCGTGGCCGCGCTGGTCGGGGGCGATGACCCGCCAGTCGTCGCCGAGGGCGGCGGCCAGGCCGGCGAAGTGGGCGCCCTCGGACAGGCCGCCGTGCAGGGCCAGGAGCGGGCGGCCGGGCCCGCCGAAGTCCAGGTAGGAAAGGGTGCGGTCGTCGATCGTGAGGTCGTGGCGCATGCGGTCTCCCCGTTCTGTCCGTTTCTCGGTGGCCCCAGCCTGACAGGACTTGGGCACATGCGCAATACACCCGTGTAGCGCATTTGCCCAAAATGGCCCGCGGCTACGATCCCGCCATGGGAAATCGCGAGGACCTCCTGGCCGGAGCGCGCCGCTGCCTGGAGGAGAAGGGCTATCTGCGCACGACCGTGCGCGACATCGCCGCGGCCTCGCAGGTGAGCATGGCGGCGATCGGCTACCACTTCGGCTCGCGCGAGGCGCTGCTGAACCAGGCGCTCTTCGCGGCGATCGACGAGTGGAGCGACGCCGTCGGCGGGCTCGCCGGGGAGGGCGAGAGCGCCGAGGAGCGGTTCGCCGACATGTGGGACCGCAAGGTGCGCAACTTCGGCGAGCTGCGCTGGCTGTGGATCGCCAACGTCGAGGCCTTCGTGCACGCGCAGTCCTCGCCGGAGCTCCTCGCCGCGCTGGCCGCCGGCCAGCGCGCCGCCCGCCCGCACGTGGCCGCGCTGCTGCGGGGGGTGCCGGAGTCGGAGGTGGCCGAGGCCGACGCCCGGAGCCTGGGGTCGGTGCAGATCGCGCTGATGACCGGGGTGATGGTGCAGACCCTGACCGACCCGGAGCAGGCCCCGACCGGCCGGGAGCTCGCGGCGGGGCTGCGCGGGCTGGCCGCGCTGCTGGACGAGGGGGGCGGGCCCGGTGCGGCGCCCGGATCCGGCACTACCGGTGGGTGGAAGTCTTGAGGTGTCCACGCCATAATCCGCCCATCACTGGGTCGGCGAAGGGGCGGACATGGGACTGGACCGGCGGGCATTTCTGGTCGGAGCACTGGCGGCGGGGACCGGCGCGGCGATCGGACTGGGGGCGGCGGCACCGGCCTCCGCCAGGGCGCTCGGCACCCAGGACTGGATGGCGGGCCTCGGCGACGCGACTGCGCTCCAGCGGATGACCATCCCCGGCACCCACGACTCCGGCGCCCGCAAGGGCGGTCTCTACGTCGCCTGCCAGAACACCTCGATCGCCCAGCAGCTCGACTCCGGCATCCGCTTCCTCGACGTGCGCTGCCGGGTCACCGGCGGGTCGTTCGCCATCCACCACGGGTCCTTCTTCCAGGACCTGATGTTCGGCGACGTCCTGGTGGCCTGCTGGAACTTCCTCGCCGCCCACCCCTCCGAGACCGTCCTCATGCGGGTCAAGCAGGAGTACTCCGGCGACAGCGACGCGACCTTCCGCGCGGTCTTCGACGACTACCTCGACAACCGGGGCTGGCGCCCGCTCTTCCGCATCGCCGACACCCTGCCCACCCTCGGCCAGACCCGCGGCAAGGTCGTCCTGCTCGCCGACAACGGCGGCCTGCCCGGCCTGCGCTACGGCGACGGCAACGTCTTCGACATCCAGGACGACTACAACGCCGAGCCCTTCGCCAAGCGCGGCAAGATCGAGAACCACTTCCGCCGGGCCGTCCAGCAGCCCGGCAAGCTCTTCGTCAACTACGCCAGCACCTCCGCCTACATGCCGCCCCGCTGGAACTCCGACCGGCTGAACCCCCAGGTCCACGGCTTCGTCGACGGCGGCGAGATGGCCGGCCGCACGGGCCTCGGCATCGTCCCGATGGACTTCCCCAACACCCGGGGCGGCCTGGTCGCCTCACTGATCCGGCACAACTGACGGCGGCGGGGCCGGCGTGCCCGGGATGCGGAGCACCGCCTCCGCGCCCGGGCCGCCGTCCCGGGCCGCGCGCAGCCGCGCCGTGCCGCCCGCGCGCTGCACCGTACGGGCCACGATCGACAGGCCCAGCCCGCTGCCGGGCAGGGCGCGCGCCGACGGGGAGCGCCAGAACCGCTCGAAGACGTGCGGGAGGTCCTCGGCCGGGATGCCCGGGCCGTGGTCCCGTACGGTCAGCTCGCCCGCCCGCAGCGTCACCTCGACCTTGCCGCCCGGCGGGCTGAACTTCACCGCGTTGTCCAGGACGTTGACCACCGCCCGCTCCAGCGCGGGCGCCTCGCCCCGTACGTACCAGGGCTCCAGGACGGAGCTGAAGTCCAGCTCCGGACCGCGCAGCCGGGCCCGGGACAGCGCGGTCCCGGCGACCTCGTGCAGGGCCACCACCCCGAGGGGGCCGGGGGAGACCGCGTCCGGCCGCGACAGCTCCTGGAGGTCCCCGATCAGCGCGGCCAGCTCCGTCATCTGCGCCTTCACCGAGGCCAGCAGCTCCCTGCGGTCCTCTGGCGGGATGGCCCGCCCGGTGTCCTCGCTGCGCGCCAGCAGCTCGATGTTCGTACGGAGCGAGGTGAGCGGGGTGCGCAGCTCGTGCCCGGCGTCCGCGATCAGCCGGGCCTGGCGCGTCTGGGAGGAGGCGAGCGCGGCCGTCATGGAGTTGAAGGACCGCGACAGCCGCGCGATCTCGTCGTCGCCGTCGTCGGGGATCCGTACGGTCAGGTCCTCGGTCCGGGCGATGTGCTCGACGGCGTCGGTCAGCTCGTCGACCGGCCGCAGCCCCGTACGGGCCACCCACAGCCCGGCCGCGCCCGCGCCGACCACGCCGACGCCGGACACGAACAGCAGCACCCAGGCCAGGGTGGACAGCGGCTTGTCGATGTCGGCGAGCGGCTTGGCGATGGAGATGCCGAACACGGGCCCGCCGGACACCACCTGCGCGGGCGTCGTGTAGACGCGCATGTCGACGCCGTCGGAGGTCGTCACGTCCTGCAGGGCGGCCCGCCGCTTGCCGGCCGCGATCTCCTTGTCGACGGCGGTCACGGGCAGGGTCGCCGGCCCGCTCACCCAGCAGTGCCCGCCCTGGGCGGTGACGATCTGGACCGTGGCGTTGAGGTTCCCGGCGATGTCCTGCTGCGTGTCGGCGGGGCGGGTCACACAGCGCCCCCCGTCCAGCACGCGCCCCACCTGGGGGTTCGGGTTGGTCGCCATCAGCGAGCGGTCCAGCTGGTCCCGCAGCTGCGTGCGCACCATCACCCAGGACACCGCGGCGACCCCGGCCACCGCGACCGCCACCGCGACCGCGACCAGCAGCGCCAGCCGGGAGCGCAGCGGCAGCCCGCGGAACCTGGCCGCCGGGCTCACTCGGGCCCGCTCTCGCCGGCCCGCAGGACGTAGCCCACCCCGCGCACCGTGTGCACCACGCGGGGCTCGCCGCCCGCCTCGGTCTTGCGGCGCAGGTACATCACGTACACGTCGAGGGAGTTGGAGCTGGGCTCGAAGTCGAAGCCCCACACGGTCTTGAGGATCTGCTCCCGGGTCAGGACCTGGCGCGGGTGCGCGAGGAACATCTCCAGCAGCGTGAACTCGGTACGGGTCAGCTCCACCGGGCGCCCGGCCCGGGTGACCTCGCGGGTGGCGAGGTCCATGCGCAGGTCGCCGAAGACCAGCGCGTCCTCGTGCTCCCCGCCGCCGGTCCGCGGGGCGGCGTACGAGCTGCGGCGCAGCAGGGCGCGGACCCGGGCGAACAGCTCGTCGAGCTCGAACGGCTTGACGAGGTAGTCGTCGGCGCCCGCGTCGAGTCCGGTGACGCGGTCGCCGACGGTGTCGCGGGCGGTGAGCATCAGGACCGGGGTGACGCCCCCGGCGGCGCGCAGCCGGCGGGCCGCGGTCAGGCCGTCCATCCGGGGCATCTGGATGTCCAGCACGATCAGGTCGGGGGCGTACGAGGCCGCCTTGTCGAGGGCGTCGATCCCGTCGACCGCGGTCTGTACGGCGTAGCCCTCGAAGGCGAGACTGCGGCGCAGGGCCTCGCGCACGGCCGGCTCGTCGTCGACGACGAGGATGCGCTGCTGGTCGCCTTCGGCGGCGTTCATGGATGCTCCCCCAGGGGTGTGCGGTCGGTGCGCGGCGGCGCCTTCCAGCCTCGCACGGGCGGGCTAGGGGGTGCCGTCGCACTCGCTCCTGCCCTCCGGGCGTACGGAACGACTGTGACGGCACCCCCTAGTAGGAGGTGCCGAAGCCGTTCGTGGCGGAGCCGCCGCCGGTGCCGTCGTCGCTGCTGCCCTGGCCGGCGCCGCCGGGGCCGCCCTTGCGGAGGGAGTCGAGGTCGGCCTTGACGGTGTTGACCGGGATGGCGAAGCCGAGGCCGACGCTGCCGGCGCCGGCGCTGTCGCTGGAGGGGGAGTAGATCGCGGACGGCATGCCCACGATCTCGCCGTTCATGTTGACGAGGGCGCCGCCGGAGTTGCCGGGGTTGAGGGAGGCGTCCGTCTGGATGGCCTTGTACGAGGTGGTCTCCGAGCCGGTGTCCCCGTTGAACTGCCGGCCGCCGTAGGAGAACGGGAAGCCGCCGCCCTGCTGCTGCTGCTGCTGCCTGCTCTGCGGGGACTGCTGCTCCGACTTCGGCACGTTCACCTCGCGCTCCAGTGCGGAGACGATGCCGCTGGTGACGGTGCCGGTGAGGCGGTCGGGGGAGCCGATGGCGACGACCTGGTCGCCGACCTTCAGACCGCCGGAGTCGCCGAGCTTGGCGGGCTTGAGGCCTCCCCCAGAGCCTTCGGCCTGGGAGGTACCCCCTGCCCCCTCGAGCTTGATCAGGGCGAGGTCCTTGTCGGGATCGGTGCCGACGGTCTTCGCGCTGTACTTCTTGCCGTCGCTCATCGTCACCTGGATCTCCGAGGCGCCGCTGATCACGTGGTTGTTGGTGACGATCTCGCCGTCGGCGGTGATCACGATGCCGGAGCCGGTTCCCTGGCCGGAGCCGGTACGGGTGTCGATGCGCACGACGGAGGGGCTGACCTGCTCGGCGACGCCGGAGACGGTGCCGATGCTGGACCGCGAGACGTTGGAGCCGCTGACCCCGCCGCCGGAGCCGGTGGCCGAGTGCCCGACGAACTGCTGGACGGCGGCCGCGGTGCCGCCGCCGACGAGGGCCGCGGCGAGCGCCACGGCGGCCAGCAGCGCGGCCGGCTTCCTGGCGCGGGGGGCGGGCGCCGCGTGGGCGGGGCCGCTCCAGGCGGCGGCCGCCGGGGGCACCGTCTCGCCCTGGATGACCGGGGGCTGGTGCGCCTCGTGCCAGCCGGGCGCGGGGGCGGGCGGATACGCGGGCGGCGGCGGGTAGGAGGCCCCCGCCGCGTCCTGGGCCAGCCGGTCACGCCCCCGCTGCCAGTCCTCGCCGAAGGGCGGGTGCTGGACCGGGCGGCTCTCCTGCGGGTACTCGCCTTCGCGGCGGAAGCTGTCGGTCATGGCTCGACTCTGTCCGCGGATCATGAGAGCTTCCTGAGCCTGGCCTGAGAAGCCCGACAGAACCGCGTATGCCCGATATAAGGACCGACGGGAGGCCGCAAGCCGTCCCCCTGACGCTCCGAGCCCCACCGCACCCCGCCTCAAACCCCGCCGCCCCTTAAAAAGCACCGGGCCGGCACGTCCGAGTCGGCCGCGCCCACATCCAGCCCCGCGGGCAAGCCGGTACCTCCGAGCCGCGGCAGCGCCCACATCCAGCCCCGCCGGCGTTTGAGGCGCGGGGTTCGGGGCGGAGCCCCGAGAAGCCGGGCCGCAGGCAGGAAACGCGCGGGACAGCGGCCCAGGAGGCCGCAGAGGCACAGGCCCCGGCCCAGCCGGAGCACACCCCCACCGCCCGCCGGAGGCTAGCGGCAGCCGCAGGACCGCCGGATCACCAGCGCCGAAGGGAACTGCTTCAGCCGCTCCCGCCGCGACCCCGCGACCCGCAGCCCGTCGTCCAGCACCAGGTCCACCGCGGCCCGCGCCATCGCCGGGCGGTCGGAGGCGATCGTCGTCAGCGGCGGGTCCGTCAGGGCCGCCTCCTTGACGTCGTCGAACCCGGCCACGGCCAGCTCGCCCGGCACGTCGATGCGCAGCTCGCGGGCGGCCCGCAGCACGCCGATCGCCTGGTCGTCCGTCGCGCAGAAGATCGCCGGCGGGCGGTCCGGCCCGGAGAGGACCTCCAAGGCCACCTTGTACGCGTCGTAGCGGTTGTACGGGGCCTGGAACAGCCGGCCCTCCACCGAGCGGCCGGACTCCAGCATGGCCCGGCGCCAGCCCTCGACGTGGTCGGCCACCGGGTCACCGACCTCGGGGGTGTTCTCCACGCCGCCGAGGCAGGCCACGTACGGGTGCCCGTGCTCCAGCAGGTGGCGGGTGGCGAGCTGGGCGCCGCCGATGTCGTCCGTGACGACGGCGACGTCGTCGATCGCCTCGGGGCGCTCGTGCAGCAGCACGATCCGCGCGTCCCAGGCCTCGATCTCCGAGGCCGCGCGCTCGCTCATGCCCTGGCTGACCAGGATCAGGCCCGAGACCCGCATGCCGAGGAACGCCCGGAGGTAATGGACCTCGCGCTCGTCGCGGTAGTCGGAGTTCCCGACCAGGACCATCTTTCCGCGCTCGGCGGCGGCCTGCTCGACCGCGTGCGCCATCTCCGCAAAGAAGGGCTGCCGGGCGTCCGGGACGATCATGCCTATGAGGTCGGTGCGCCGCGAGGCCATCGCCTGGGCGACCCGGTCCGGGCGGTAGCCCAGCTCCTTGATCGCGGCGAGGACACGCTCGCGCGTGGCCGGGGCAACCGGCCGGGGTCCGTTGTTGATGACGTAGCTCACGACGGCGGTAGAGGTACCCGCAAGTCGCGCCACGTCATCCCGCGTCACCTTGGCCACGCGCGGCAGTCTACGCGGGGTGACCTACCTCTGGGCAGGGCGTCCTGCGGAGTGGATGCCCACGGGGTCTTCGGCCGCCCGGGTGACGGCCGGAGCGTCCTGGGCGGAGCCGTGACCGGAACCCTGCGCGGTGCTCCGCACGGCCGCCTGGGACGCGGCGGACGAGGCGTGCGCCGCCAGCTGCGCCGCCGCCTGGGCCGCCGCCTGTGCCGCGGCCTCCGCCTGCGCCCGCTCGACCTTCTCGGGGGTGACGAAGCGATAGCCGACGTTGCGGACCGTGCCGATCAGCGACTCGTGCTCGGGACCCAGCTTCGCGCGCAGCCGCCGTACGTGGACGTCCACCGTCCGGGTGCCGCCGAAGTAGTCGTAGCCCCAGACCTCCTGGAGCAGCTGGGCGCGGGTGAAGACCCGGCCCGGGTGCTGGGCGAGGTACTTCAGCAGCTCGAACTCCTTGAAGGTCAGGTCCAGGACCCGCCCCTTCAGCTTGGCGGAGTACGTGGCCTCGTCGACCGACAGGTCGCCGTTGCGGATCTCCATCGGGGAGTCGTCCGAGCCCAGCTGCTGGCGGCCGGTGGCCAGCCGCAGCCGCGCCTCGACCTCCGCGGGGCCCGCGGTGTCCAGGAGTACGTCGTCGATGCCCCAGTCGGCGGTGACGGCCGCGAGGCCGCCCTCGGTGACGACGAGGAGCAGCGGGCAGCCCGGCCCGGTGGAGCGGAGCAGCTGGCACAGCGACCGCACCTGCGGCAGGTCGCGGCGGCCGTCGACGAGGATCACGTCGGCTCCGGGGGTGTCCACCAGGGCAGGGCCCTCGGCGGGTGCGACCCGGACGTTGTGCAGCAGAAGACCGAGGGCGGGCAGCACCTCGGTCGACGGCTGCAGGGCGTTGGTCAGCAGCAGGAGAGAGCTCATGCCCGACCACCTGCCCGGGTCGGGCGGTCGAACACGGTTCGCTGGTCCATCACGTCGGTTCCTCCTCGGTCCCGTCGAGGACGTGCGCGGTACGGCTTCGTACGTGGTGCGTGGTGCGCGGTGCCTCGTGTGCGGTGTCCCGGCCGGCCCCGCGCCCTGAGGCCCGGAGGGACACCACCGTTCTCGTTCTGTTCAACGCGCTGAAAGCACAAAAGGACCCGGGGGCAACATTGCCCGGATCCTCTTCGCAGCAGAATAGCCCACCGCCCCTTTCGTGGCCGAGGCTTCTACCGGTTCTGTGGTCCCCGCCACGCCTCTGTCCAGCGTATGCCCCGGTTTCACCGGATCGGCGGCCTCCCGGTGGACCGTCCGGGCGCACACGGGGCGCGTGGGTGCACGTCGGAGCGGGGGGTAGGAGGGGTCATCATGGAGGCCGACGGTAGAGAGCCGACGATAGGAGCAGCAGTGGCAACCGGAACCATCCGCTACTGGGCGGCGGCCAAGTCCGCGGCCAAGACGGCGGAGGAGCCGTACTCGGCGCGCACCCTGGCCGAGGCGCTCGACGCCGTGCGGGAACGCCACCCCGGGGAACTGACCCGGGTCCTGCTGCGCTGCTCCTTCCTCGTGAACGAAGAGCCTGTGGGCAAGCGCCCGCACGATTCCGTCCAGCTGACCGAGGGGGGCACCGTCGAGGTGCTCCCCCCGTTCGCGGGCGGGTGAGCGGGAGCCGATGAGCACGCCCGAAGAACAGCAGCAACAGCAACAACAGCAGCAGCAACAGCAACAGCAGCGGGCCCAGGGCCAGGCTCCGGCGGAGCAGCAGCAGTACGCGCAGCCGCAGGACCCGTACGGCACCCAGACCTGGCAGTCCGACACCTGGGACACCAGCTACCAGCCGGTGCACCCGCCGCTCGGCGCGGCCCCCGACCGGCCGGTGGCGCCCGAGGGGTGGTTCCGCGACGAGGCCGCCGCCCAGGGCGCCGACGGGGCGGGCACGCCCCCGGACGCCGGGTCGTACGGACAGTCGTACGGGCAGCCGTACCCGGCCCAGGCCGACCCGGGGCAGCAGGCCCAGCAGGCGTACGGGCAGCACCCCGAACAGGCGTACGCGCCGCAGCCCCAGCAGGCGTACGCGCAGCCCCCGGAGCAGGCCGACCCGCAGGCGGCCGCCCAGCCCCAGCAGGGGTACTCGCAGCAGCCCCAGCAGCCCCAGCAGCCCCAGCAGCCCCAGCAGCAGGCGTACCCGCAGGCGGTCGCACCCGACGGCTGGTTCCGCGACGAGGCGCCCGCCGTACAGGACCAGCCGGCGCAGGCCCAGGCCGCGCAGGCCGCCGCCGCACAGGCCGCGCCCGCCGCCGGCTGGCCGCAGGACGGCGGCACGGCGGCCCCGGCCGCCGCCGAGACGGCCTATCTCCCGCCCTACCAGGAGGCTCCCGCCGAGGCCCCCGCGGAGGCGACGGCGTACCTGCCGCCCTACCGGGAGGCTCCCGCGGAGGCGACGGCGTACCTGCCGCCCTACCGGGAGACTCCCGCGGAGGCGACGGCGTACCTGCCGCCCTACCGGGAGGCTCCCGCGGAGGCGACGGCGTACCTGCCGCCGTACCAGGAGGCTCCCGCCGAGGCGACGGCGTACCTGCCGCCGTACCAGGAGGCCCCCGCCGAGGCGACGGCGTACCTGCCGCCCTACCGGGAGACTCCCGCCGAGGCGACGGCGTACCTCCCGCCCTACCAGGGCGAGGCCCAGGCCCAGGCCGCCCAGGCGCCGGAGCAGGCCCCCGCGGCGCCCGAGGGGTGGTTCCGCGATGAGGTCCCGGCCCCGCAGGCCCACGCCCCGCAGGCGCCCGTCCAGGACTGGTCCCGGGGCGGCGCCGCCGGCTCCGGCTGGCCGGAGGCCTCCGCCGCCGAGCAGACGGCGTACCTGCCGCCCCAGGCCGCCGAACCGGCGCCCGAGCGGTCCGTGCCCGCGGGCCCGGCCGCCGCCGAGCAGCCCGCGGGCCCGGCCGCCGAGCAGACGGCCTACCTGCCGCCCTACCCCGGTCCCGGTCCCGGTCCCGGTCCCGGGGCCGGGGCCGGTTCCGATGCCGGGGCCGCCCCGGCCCGAGGTCCGGCCCACGCCGCGCCCGCTGCTCCGGAGGCGGCCGGCGAGGAGCCCGCGTACTCCCCGCCGACCCTCGCCGGGAACACCCTGCGGGCCGTCGACCCCGCCCAGGCCCGCGCCGAGGGCCGGTCGCCGATCATCGACCCCGGCCCGCAGCCCGCGCTGCTGACCGCCGCGCTCGGGGTACTGCTCGCCGCGGCCGCCGTCTTCGGGCAGTACGCCCTGCTCGTACCGCTGGTCGCCCTCCAGGGGCTCACCGCGGCCGGCTGGTTCCGCCTCAACGGCATGTGGCCGGCCCGCCAGGGCATCGCCCTAGCCTTCGCCGGAGCCCTGGTCGCCGACGCGGCCGTGCTCGCGGTGGACGACACGTACGGCCCCGGCGCGATCGTCGGCACCCTCGGCGCCTGGGTGCTGCTGACCCTCGTGCTCCAGCTGCGCAGCCACGCCGACCCCGACGAGCGGATGTACGGGCTGATGGCCTCGGTGGCCTCCGCCGCCCTCGCCATCGTCTGCGCCGGCTACCTGGCCGCGGACTCCGCGGCCGTCACCGTCGGCGCGGCCGCCGTCGCGGTCGCCGTCTTCGCCCGCGCCCTGCCGCTGCCCACCGCGCCCTCGGTCGGCGTCTCGCTGGCGGCCGCCGCCGGCGCCGGCATCGCCGTCGGCGGGCTGACCTCCCTCGGGGCGGGCGGGGCCCTGGTCGGCCTCGTCGCCGGGGTGTGCGCGCTGATCGGGCTGCGCGTGGCGGCGTACGACTACCCGTCGAAGTTCGTCCACATGACGGCCGGGGTCGCGCTGCCGCTGGCGGCCGCCGCGCCCGCCGTGTACCTGATCGGGCGGGTGGTGGGCTGATCCCTGCCCGACAACGGGCATGGTCCACTAGGCGCACGTACCGACAAGTAGCAGCAGGGGGAGGGGCACGTGCGCTTTCTACGTGTGGTCGTGATCATCGGTGTGGTCCTGGGGGCGCTCTTCGTCGGCGCGGACCGCTGGGCGGCCGGATACGCCGAGAACCAGCTCGCGGACCGCATCCAGTCCCGCCAGGGCCTGGCGGGCACCGCGGAGGTGGAGATACACGGCTTCCCGTTCCTGACCCAGGCGGCCAGCCGGGACCTGGAGCGGGTCGACTTGAAGCTGCGCGGCGTCGAGGCGATGGCGGACGGCCGCAAGACCCGCCTCGCGGAGCTCGACGCGAGCTTCCGCGGGGTGTCGCTGAACGGGGACTACACGCGCGGCACCGCCCGGCGCGCCGAGGGCAGCGCCCTCATCACGTACGCCGACCTGACCGCGGCCTCGCAGACCGGCGCGACCCTCGCCTACGGCGGCGCGCCGGGCAAGGTGAAGGTCACCGCGGGGATCGAGGCGCTCGGCAAGTCCCTGACGCGCAGCGTGGTGTCGACCGTCAGCCTGGAGGACGCGAAGGACGGCAAGGGCGGCAAGGTCGTCCGCGTGCGCGCCGAGGAGGTGCCCGGCGAGGGCATCCCCGGGATCGAGGGCCTGGTCCGCAAGAAGACCGACTTCGACCGCCGGCTCGACGGCGGACTGCCCGCCGGCCTGCAGCTGTCGGCCCTGACCTCCGACGAGGCCGGCGTGCACCTGGTGCTGACCGGCTCGAACGTGGTGCTGGCCGGATCGTGAGACGGTGCGGTCCGATCCGCAGATGGACGGGCCGCGGTAAGGGCTCCGGGGGCGGCGCGGCAGCCCTCCGGAGCCCTCGTATCCCACGATCCGGACGATCCTGTCTCGGTATATGACACGCCGGTGACAGAGCGGTCGATTCGTCCCTACGATCCATGCCTATGAAGCATCAGCAGGCGGACCTCACGAAGCGGCGGGCAATAGACCTGTGTCGCGTCGCCGCCATGCTCTGTCGATCCATGTGACCCGTGGAGCGCATCCGCTCCACCAGCCGGACGACGACTTTCCCGCGTGACCGCACCTGCCTCCCGATCCCCCTGACGCCTCCCCGCGCAGGACCGGGCGAGCGCATCCGGAACGCACGCACCTCGCAGCACCCGCAGCACGGCCCGCCGCACACTGCCCGGAGGAGAACACCATGAGCCGCAGCGACGTCCTCGTAGACGCCGACTGGGTCGAGGCCCACCTGAACGACGGAAACGTCGTCATCGTCGAGGTGGACGAGGACACGTCCGCCTACGACAAGAACCACATCACCAACGCCGTCCGGATCGACTGGAAGAGCGACCTCCAGGACCCGGTCCGCCGTGACTTCGTGGACCAGGAGGGCTTCGAGAAGCTCCTCTCCGCCAAGGGCATCTCCAACGACGACACCGTCGTCCTCTACGGCGGCAACAACAACTGGTTCGCGTCCTACGCCTACTGGTACTTCAAGCTCTACGGCCACCAGGACGTCAAGCTCCTCGACGGCGGCCGCAAGAAGTGGGAGCTCGACTCCCGCGACCTGGTCGACGGCAAGGAGGTCCCGAACCGCCCGGCCACCGACTACAAGGCCAAGCCGCAGGACAAGTCCATCCGCGCCTTCCGTGACGACGTCACGGCCGCGATCGGCTCCCTGAACCTGGTCGACGTCCGCTCGCCCGACGAGTTCTCCGGCAAGCTGCTCGCCCCGGCGCACCTCCCGCAGGAGCAGTCGCAGCGCCCCGGCCACGTGCCGACCGCCCGCAACATCCCGTGGTCGAAGAACGCCAACGACGACGGCACCTTCAAGTCGGACGACGAGCTGACCGCCCTCTACGAGGCCGAGCAGGTCGACCTGGCGAAGGACACCATCGCCTACTGCCGCATCGGTGAGCGCTCCGCGCTCACGTGGTTCGTGCTGCACGAGCTCCTGGGCCAGGAGAACGTCAGGAACTACGACGGCTCGTGGACCGAGTACGGCTCGCTGGTCGGCGTGCCGATCGAGCTCGGCCCCGCCAAGTAACCGCACGGGGTAACCGCACGGGCAAGCCAGCAGTCGACCCTGCCGGGCACGCAGGGCCCGTAGTCACGTACGACCTCTCTAGGACAGGACAGAGAACATGTGTGGAGCACAGATCGGCGGGCCCGACCTCGCGACGCTGAAGCCCGGCGAGACCGCCATCCAGGGCCAGATCACCCAGGGCGGCGAGCCGGTGTCCGGCTACGTCCGCCTGCTGGACTCGACCGGTGAGTTCACCGCCGAGGTCCCGACCTCGGCGACCGGCCAGTTCCGCTTCTACGCGGCGACCGGCTCCTGGACGCTGCGGGCGCTCGTCCCGGGCGGCACCGCCGACCGCAGCGTCGTGGTCGCCGACGCCGGCGGCGTGACGGACGTGGCGATCGCGGTCTGACCACCGCTCCGCGCACCACCGCTGCCAGCACCCCCGCGTAACCGCGGGACGTATCACCGCAGAGCCGGCCGAAGGGCCGCACCCCCGGGGGTTGGACGCCACTGGATCGGGGTGCGGCCCTTCGTGCCGTCCGGGTCCGCGCGCTTGTCGGCGCGGCGTCCCGCTCTACGCTGGAGGTATGTACGCCCGGCGCCGACGCGTCTACTTCCTGCTCATGGGCGGATGCCTGTTCCTCTTCGTCTCCGCCTGGTCCTTCGTGCGCCTGTGGTCGGTGGAGGCGGCGGTGGCCCTGTGCGTGGTCGCCATGGTCATCCCGCCGGTCGCCGCGATGATCGCGAACCGGCGCGGCCCGGACGACCGCTGGTGGGACGACCCCTCGGGCGACCCGAAGTCGGACGAGTGGTGGGACGAACTGGACGGAAAACGGCGTCGCGAGTGATCACGTGCAGTGAGACAAGAATGTAATAGACATCCTTACAACTGCTTCCCCACGGAACGGGTCATGGGTACGCGCGGGTAACCAGCCGGCGCGTCCAGCCCTGTGGGGGACATCCTTGGAACACGAACAGACCATCCCCGAGCTGCGGAAAGCGGACGAATCCGCTCCGGAGCCGGATGGTTCGGACCCGACCGCCGCACCGGCTGCCGGCACATCCCCGGCCGCCGCCGATGCCGCCACCGCCGATGCCGCCACCGCTGACGGAGCCGCCGCCGCCGCGGCCCCGCGCCGCCGCCGGGGCCGTACGACCCCCCTGATCGCGGCCGCGGCCGTACTCGGCGTCCTCGCCGGAACCGTCGCCGGCTACGCGGTCCAGTACCACCGCGCGCCCACCCCGCTGCCACCGCTGGCCCAGCAGAACCTCGTGACCCCGAAGGCAGTCGCGCCGGACGACAGCACGACGATCAAGACGATCAACGCCAACCGCTGGCACAAGAACGACGACGACCTCGGCAAGCTGCTGATCGAGGCGCCCGACGGAACCAAGTCCGAGGGGAAGGGCTACGACAGCCTCGACGTCTTCGCGGCGGACTTCGAGAAGCCGGACCTGGCCGTGAGCGAATTCGCGTCCGAGGGCCTCCGGCGCGTCGCCTCGACGCACTGGTCACGCGCTGACCGAGTCTTCGTCCAGGTCCAGCTGGTCCAGTTCACCGACTACGCCGGCGCGGAGAACTACCAGAAGAACCAGGCATCTTTCATGCCGCTGAAGGAGAACGCGGGCTACGCCGGCGTGGCCATCCCCGGAATCTCCTGGGACCTCGGGCGTGTGTGGGTGGACTCGAAGGCCAGGGAGCAGCCGGGCTACGAGCCGACCCGCGGCGCCACGGCCATCGCCCGCCGCGGCGACATCGTGATGACGATCTACTACTACGACAACCGCGGCGGGAAGATCGCCGAGAGCGACATCATCCGCCTGGCCGAGCGACAGCTGGAGCGACTGTGACCGAGCCGCAGAACGAGAACCCCCCGGCCGGGGCACCCGAGCCCGCGGCCCCGCTCCCGACGTCCCCGGCCGCTGAGGCCCCGGCCGCGCAGCCCGAGGCTCCGCTTCCCGCGGCCCCGCCCTCCGAGGCCGCGCCTGCTGGGCCGGTGACCCCGCGCCTCCGTAAGACGGCCGTCCTCGTCGCCGCGGGTCTGGCCGTCGCCGTGCTCGCGGGCGGCGGAGTCTGGGCGGTCTCCGCCGTCGCGGACGCCGACCGGACCGCGCCCACCGCCTACTGGGTCCCCATCGGGGAGAAGGTCCAGAAGGCCGAGGAGCCCGCGCCGGTGCCGGCGAACGCCCTCTCGGGCAAGCTGCTCCCGGTTCCGAGCGGCTTCACGCCGGGTCCCGACCTCGCGGGCGACGGGAACAACTTCTTCGTCTCAGGAGAGAAGGCCGTCGAGGGCTTCAAGGAGGCCAGGGACGGCCTGTCCAGCACCGAGCGCAAGAAGCGCGACGACATGCTGGCCGGCCTCAAGCTCAAGGGCCTGGCCGGGCGCAGCTACACCAAGGGCTCGGGCTACCTGGTCGCGGAGGTCCGCCTCATGCAGGCCGACCCGCAGGCCGTGGGCGGTTTCTCGGAGGTCACCAAGAAGCTCATGGAGCTCAGCGGCGCCGACCGCGGCGCGCCGAAGGTCGACGGCCACCCGGACGCCAAGTGCTGGGTGCTGCCGGTCGGTGAGGAGAAGAAGGAGAAGATCGACTCCCTCTACTGCGTGGCGGTCGAGGGTGACGTGATGGTCAACTTCCGCGCCTTCGGGCCCAAGCCCGAGTTCTCGGCGACCGAAGCCGTCGGGTTCCTCAAGAACCAACTGAACCACCTGAAGTCCCCCGGGGAGTCCGCGTGACCGAGCATCCCACCATCGCAGCCGGGCCCGCCCCGGAGGACGCCGCCGCGGCCCCGCGAGCCGCGGCCCCGCCCGCTCCGGAAGCCGCGGCCCCGCCCGCCCCGGAAATCCAGCCCGTGCCGGAATCCGGCGCCGAGGTCCTGGCCCCGGCAGCGCTGCCCGATGACCGCCGCAAGCTGTTCGCGTTCCTGCGCTGGACGGCCGCCTTCCTGGTCTTCGGCGCCGCCGGCACGGGGGTCGCGTACGGGATCTCCCAGCCCGAGCGCACCGACATCCCCGGGCTGTCCACCGAGTCCGACGGCCGCTGGACCTACCCGGAGCTGGCCAAGCCGGCACTGCCCCCGGGCGCGGCCCTGCCCTTCGCCCCGGACAACGAGGACGGCATCCACTACGCCGGCCTCACGCAACTGCTCCTGCCGGCGCCCCTCGGGTCCACCCCAGACCCCGCGCTGAAGGTGGAGAAGGACGGCGTGGTGGCCGTCGACACCTTCCTGGAGGAGTACGGGGCTTCCGGGCGCGCGAAGATGAAGCAGGAGTTCGCCGACGACGGCCTGCGCCAGATCGTCGGCCGCGGCTGGACCACCCCGGACGGCATCCGGACCCGCCTCTACCTGCTGCGCTTCCACGCCTCGGGCTTCACGGACGCCTTCGACGGCTGCGGCCCCGACATGAGCCTGAGCGGCGTGAACCGGATCGAGACGGACGGGGTCTGGGGCAAGGCGAGGATCGACCAGTCGGTTCCGGACGGGACCGGCCTCTCGGTCCACGAGGAGTCCATCCCGGTGGGCGACGAGAAGGTCAGGATCGGATGCATCCAGTCCGGTGACGTCCAGGCGGTGATCCTCCAGAGCCGCAAGGGCGAGGTGCTGCCCGCCGTCCCCCTCCACCAGATGGTGGTCCTTCAGCACCAGCTGCTGAGCTGACCGCGGACCGGAGCCACCGGTACGGCGGACCTCGCAGAGTGCGCCGGTCCCCGGGCCAGTAGGCTTGGGGACCGGCCCGTACACCGCACCGAAACCTCCGAGGAGCACCCCGTGCTTGAGGCAGTCTTCACCTCCCTGCTGGTCCTGGTCTGCGTCGGCGTCATGGCCTTTACCGGCCTGGCCGTCAAGAAGCTGTACCAGGGTCAGCGCTGAGCGTCCGCGCAGCTGACCGCCCCGGAACCCCTCCGACAGATCGCCTGAGCAGCCATTCATGATCCAGATCCCGTCCGACCTGAACCCGGGCCTCGTCCCGCTCGCCTTCCTCCTCGGCAACTGGGAGGGCGCGGGAGTCTTCGACTTCCCTGGTGAGGAGAAGTGCAACTTCGGCCAGGAGGTCGTCTTCAGCCACGACGGCCGGGACTTCCTGGAGTACACCTCCCACACCTGGGTCCTCGACGCCGAGGGTAAGAAGGTGCGGCCGCTGGAGTCCGAGTCGGGCTACTGGCGCATAGACAAGGACCGCAAGGTCGAGATCGTCATGGTCCGCGACCAGGGCGTCGTCGAGGTCTGGTACGGCGAGCTCGCCGACCAGAAGCCGCAGATCGACCTGGCCACCGACGCGGTCGCCCGCACCGCGGCCTCCGGTCCGTACAGCGGCGGCAAGCGGCTCTACGGGTACGTGAAGAGCGACCTGATGTGGGTCGGCGAGAAGGCCACCCCCGATGTCGAGCTGCGCCCGTACATGTCGGCCCAGCTGAAGAAGGTCGTCACGCCCGAGGAGGTCGCCGAGATGGCGCGCAACCTCCCGGACATGCCGGACGACGGTATCGCCTTCTTCCGCTGACCCGTATCCGCAAGGCTGTGCGACGAGGGGACCGCGGGACCGCCCGCGGTCGCCTCCCCGCGCTTACACTGGCCGGGTGGTGAGGACCGAGCACGCCAAAGGCACCGAAGGCACCGAGGGCACCGACTGGAAGACCGACCTGCGCCAGCGCGGGTACCGGCTCACTCCCCAGCGCCAGCTCGTGCTGGAGGCCGTCGACCACCTGGAGCACGCCACCCCGGACGAGATCCTCGTCCAGGTGCGCAAGACGGCGTCCGGGATCAACATCTCCACCGTGTACCGGACGCTGGAGCTGCTGGAGGAGCTCGCGCTCGTCTCGCACGCCCACCTCGGCCACGGCGCCCCCACCTACCACCTGGCCGACCGGCACCACCACATCCACCTGGTCTGCCGGGACTGCGCCGACGTGATCGAGGCCGACGTGGACATCGCGGCCGAGTTCACCGCGAAGCTCCGCACCACCTTCGGGTTCGAGACCGACATGAAGCACTTCGCGATCTTCGGCCTCTGTGAGAAGTGCGCGGCCAAGCACCGTGCCGCGCAGGCGTAGCCGAGTCGTACGCTTGGTCCCATGACCAGCAGCCCTTTGCTCCACCTCCCCGGCGCCGTGCAGGCCGAAGGCCGCGACGAGGGCGTCGCCGCCCACTACGGCGAGCTCTACGGCGAACAGCGGACCCTCGCCGGCGGCCGCGGCTTCGTCGACCTCTCCCACCGCGGCGTGGTCACCGTGACCGGGGCCGAGCGCCTCAGCTGGCTGCACCTGCTGCTCACCCAGCACCTCACCGAGCTGCCGGCCGGCCAGGCCACCGAGGCCCTGATCCTCTCCGCCAACGGTCACATCGAGCACGCGCTCTACCTCGTCGACGACGGCGAGACCACGTGGGCGCACGTGGAGCCCGGCACCCAGGCGGAGCTGATCGCCTACCTGGAGTCCATGAAGTTCTTCTACCGGGTGGAAGTCGCCGACCGCACCGAGGAGTTCGCGGTCGTGCACCTGCCCGCCGGCTCCATCGCCGAGGTCGCCAAGGAGCACGCCGTACGCGAGACCGCCCACGGCCGCGACGTCTTCCTGCCCCGCGCCGAGCTGGAGTCCTTCGCCGCCGCCCACGGCCCGGCCGCCGGACTCCTCGCCTACGAGGCCCTGCGCGTCGAGGCGCACCGGCCGCGCCTCGGCCTGGAGACCGACCACCGCACCATCCCGCACGAGCTGGGCTGGATCGGCACGGCCGTCCACCTCCAGAAGGGCTGCTACCGCGGCCAGGAGACGGTCGCCCGCGTCCACAACCTGGGCAAGCCCCCGCGCCGCCTGGTCTTCCTGCACCTGGACGGCTCCGAAGTGCTGCTCCCGGCGCACGGCGCCCCGGTCCGGCTCGCCGCCGACGGCGAGGAGGGCCGCCAGCTCGGCTTCGTGACGACCTCGGTACGCCACCACGAGCTCGGCCCGATCGCCCTCGCGCTGGTCAAGCGGAACGTGCCGGTGGACGCGCCGCTGCTGGTGGACGGCACGGCGGCCGCGCAGGAGGTCGTCGTAGCGCCGTAGCCGGCCATGGCTCCGTAGCCGGCCGTAGCGCCGTGGCTAGATGTCGATGACGATGGTGAACGGGCCGTGGTTGGTGAGCGAGACCCGCATGTCCGCGCCGAAGCGGCCCGTCTCCACCGTCGCGCCCAGCGCCCGCAGCTGCGCCACCACCTCGTCCACGAGGGGCTCGGCGACCGGGCCGGGCGCGGCCGCGTTCCAGGTGGGGCGGCGGCCCTTGCGGGCGTCCCCGTAGAGCGTGAACTGGGAGATCACCAGCAGCGGCGCGTTCACGTCGCTGCACGACTTCTCCGCATCCAGGATCCGTACGGACCAGAGCTTGCGCGCCAGCAGCGCGGCCTTCTCCGGCGTGTCGTCGTGGGTCACCCCCACCAGCACGCACAGTCCCTCGCCGACGATCTCACCGACGGTCTCGCCGGCCACGACGACGCTCGCGCCGTCCACCCTCTGCACCACAGCTCGCATACCACCTGTGTACCAGGCGTGCACCCGTCCGGGGCCGATCGGGTGCAGTGGGACTGCACCGGGGCCACGGAGAGTGGCACGATGCACGCAGGCGGTGCGGGTGCGCCGCACCGGTCGAGGGGACGGACTCGTTCGTATGAATACTTCTGGTACCTCCGTACCTGCTTCACCCGCTTCCATCTCCGCTGCCGCGGTACGACCGCCCGCGCAGCGCACCGCCGAGAGCCCGGTCCCGGCGGCGGCGACCACGGCGGCGGCGACCACGGCCCTCGGGCTGCCGGAGCTGCGCGGGCTGCGCCGCGACGCGCAGCGCGACGAGGCCGATCTGAGCTACGTACGGCGGCTGTTGCAGGGCCGCATCGACATCCTGCGGGCCGAACTCGCCCGGCGCACCGACCCCGAGGCGCCGGTGGTGGACCGGCTCTCGGAGATCCTCGCCGACGCCCCCTCCAGCCGCAGCGCCTCCGCCCGGCACGTCACGCTCGGCACTCCGCACAGCGAGGAGTACCGGGTGCTGGCGGCGGAGATGCTGTCCGACGTGGAGCTGTCCGACCTGGGCGCCCGTACCGACGGCGAACTCCACGACGGGCTGGGCCGGCTGGTCCGGTACGAGCAGCAGGTCTCGCGGCGCCGGCAGCAGCTCCAGCGCACGGCGGACGACTGCAGCGCCGAGATCACCCGCAGATACCGGGAGGGCGAGGCACAGGTGGACGACCTGCTGGCGTGAGCGCCCGGCCCGGGCACGCTGTCCCTCCCGTCCCTCCCGTCCCTCCCGTCCCTCCCGTCCCTCCCGTCCCTCCCGGGCACTCCGGGCACCCCTGCCCCGGATATTCGGGGGACGCGGGCCGGCGGGCCGATTAGCGTGGTCCGCCATGAGCGCTGATGTCCGGCCGATCGCCGAATCCGAACTCCCCGACTGGCTGCGGACCGTGAACACCGGCTTCCTGGAAACCGCCGGGGTGACCGACTCCGACGTCGCCCAGCGTGCCCGGCACGGCGACCTCGCCCGCACCCAGGGAGCGTTCGACCCCGGCACGGGCGGCTGCGTGGCCACCTTCCGCTCGTTCCCGCAGGAGCTGACCGTGCCCGGCGGCGCGGCCGTCCGCTCCAGCGCGGTCACCAACGTCACCGTGCTCCCCACGCACCGCCGCCGCGGCCTGCTGACCCGCATGATGACGGCCGAGCTGACCGCCGCCCGGGACCGCGGGGACGTGCTGTCGACGCTGATCGCCGCCGAGTACCCGATCTACGGGCGGTACGGGTACGGGCCCGCCGCGTCCGTCTCGGAATGGGAGATCGACGTACCGCGGACCGGACTGGACCCCCGCTGGTCGGCGCCCGCCGACGGCGGCCGCATCGACCTGGTGGACGCCGCCGAAGCCCGCCGGATCGGCCCCGGGCTGCACGAGCGGCTGCGGGCGGCCATCCACGGTGCGGTGGACCGCGACGCGCGCTGGTGGAGCCTGGCGACGGGCGCGGAGGAGATCTCGTACCGCCCGTACAAGGAGCGGTTCCACGCCGTGTACCGGACGGCCGCGGGCGAGGTGGCCGGCCTGGCCGTCTACACCGCCGACGGGCACTGGACGGACGCGAAGCTCCCGAAGAACACCGTGCAGGTCAAGCAGCTGCTCGCGGTCACCGCGGACGCGGAGCGCGCGCTGTGGCACTTCCTGTGTTCCATCGACTGGGTGGCCAGGGTCCGCACCGGTTTCCGGGCGCCCGACGACCTCGTCGCGCAGCTGCTCCCCGACCCGCGCGCGGCCGCGCTGGTGACCACGGCCGACTTCCTGTGGGTGCGGGTGCTGGACGTCGTACGGGCCCTGCGCGCGCGGACGTACGCCGTACCGGGGGTGCTGGTCCTGGAGGTGACGGACGCGGCGGGCCTCGCGGACGGCCGCTACCGGCTGGACGCGGCCAAGGGCGCGTGCGAGCGCACCGCGGATCCGGCGGACCTGCGGCTGGAGGTGTCGGCACTCGGCTCCCTCTACCTCGGCGACGAGTCCGCGGTGCGCCTGGCCCAGCTCGGGCGGATCGCGGAGGAGCGCCCGGGGGCGGTCGCGCTGGCGGACGCGGTGTTCCGCACCGCGCGGCGGCCGTGGTGCCCGGACGTCTTCTGAGCGGCCGCGGGGTACGGGCCGGACACAGCCGACGCAGGACCGGAGGAGACCGGGCACATGACGCATACGCATGCGGGGTCACTGGTGGAACGGCTGCGCGCCGCGGGCTGCGTCTTCGCCGAGGAGGAGGCGGACCTGCTGGTCTCGGCCGCCCGGGACGACGGCCACCTGGCGGGACTGCTGGCCCGCCGGGTCGCGGGTGAGCCGCTCGAGCACGTGGTCGGCTGGGCGGAGTTCGGCGGACTGCGCGTGGAGGTGGGCGAGGGGGCCTTCGTACCGCGCCGGCGCACCGAGTTCCTGGTGCGGGAGGCGGTGGCGCTGGCCCGGACCGGCGCCGTGGTGCTGGACCTGTGCTGCGGGGTCGGCGCGCTGGGCGCGGCGGTCGCGGCGCGGGTGCCGGGCGGGGTGGAGCTGCACGCGGCGGACATCGACCCGGTGGCGCTGGCGTACGCGCGGCGCAACCTGGCCCCGTACGGCGGCGCGGTGTGGGAGGGCGACCTGTACGGGCCGCTGCCCGCGTCGCTGCGGAGCCGCGTGGACGTACTGGTGGTGAACGCCCCGTACGTCCCGACGGACGAGGTCGCGCTGATGCCGGCGGAGGCCCGGGACCACGAGCCGCGGGTCTCCCTGGACGGCGGCGCGGACGGCCTGGACGTCCACCGCCGGGTCGCGGCGGGGGCGCTGCCCTGGCTGGCCCCGGGCGGGCACCTGCTGATCGAGACGAGCGCCCGCCAGTCCGCGCGGACGGCCTCGGCCCTGTCCTCGGCCGGCCTGGCGGTCCGTACGGCCGTGTCGGAGGAGCTGTACGCGACGGTGGCGATCGCCACCGCCCCGGGGTGCTAGATGTTGCAAGCGGCTGCTTGCAATAGTTAGCAAGCTCGGGCAGGATCGGGGCATGGCATCGCTCAACGTCGGAAACCTCGGCGAATACCTTCGCGAGCAGCGTCGGCAGGCCCAGCTCTCGCTGCGGCAGCTGTCCGAGGCCGCAGGGGTGTCGAATCCGTACCTGAGCCAGATCGAGCGCGGCCTGCGCAAGCCGAGTGCGGACATCCTGCAGCAGCTGGCCAAGGCGCTGCGGATCTCCGCGGAGACGCTGTACGTGCAGGCCGGGATCCTGGACGAACGGGACCGGGACGAGGTGGAGACGCGGGCCGTCATCCTCGCCGACCCGTCCATCAACGAGCGGCAGAAGCAGGTGCTGCTCCAGATCTACGAGTCCTTCCGCAAGGAGAACGCGCTCGACACGGCCGGCACGGCCGCTGCGGACGGGGCGCCCGACGCGTCCGCGGCCGACTAGATGCCGTAGAAGACGACGAGATGCCGCAGCAGACGAACTGACTTGGATCCGGGAGGACCCGCACATGGCCATCGCCGATGACCTGAAGAAGACCCTCACCGACCCCACCCCGCTCTACTTCGCCGCCGGCACCGCCGACCTGGCCGTGCAGCAGGCCAAGAAGGTGCCGGGGCTCATCGAGCAGCTGCGCGCCGAGGCCCCCGCGCGCATCGAGGCGGTCAAGAACACCGACCCGAAGGTCGTGCAGGAGAAGGCCCGGGGCGCGGCCAGGGAGGCGCAGGAGGCGGTCTCCGCGAAGGTCGCCGAGGTGTTCGGCGCGATCGACCCGAAGAAGTTCGGCGAGACCGCCCAGGACCTGGCGCTGCGCGGCGTCGGCGTGGCCGCCGAGTACGCGGTGCGCGCCAAGGAGACGTACGACAAGGTCGCCGAGCACGGCGAGCAGGCCGTCCGGACCTGGCGCGGCGAGGTCTCCGACGAGATCGTCGACATCGCCGTGGCCGTCGAGCCCGCGCCGCAGGCCGCGTCCGGGACCGTCGTCACCGAGCCGGTCGCTTCCGAGCCGGTGGCTTCCGAGCCGGTCGCCGCCGAGGCGGCCGCCGGTGCGGAGAAGCCCGCCGCGAAGAAGCCCGCGGCGCGCAAGAGCACGGCGAAGAAGAGCGCTGCCGTGCAGGGCGACGCGAGCTGAACCGCATGACACGTGGCGGGCCGGGCACCTTGACGGGTGTCCGGCCCGTTGTGCTCTCCGTTGAGGAACCACTGCCGGTAGCGTGGAGTCAGACGTCGTCCGGCGTGCGGAGCGGGAGAAAGCGGTCATCGCGATGTGGTTGATGGACGGGTTCGATCGAGGTGTGGTCCCGTTGCTGGGACTGGCCATGCTGGTGCTCGCCGTCGTGGCCTTCGTCATGGCGCTGGTGGCCCGTGAGGACGCCTACCGCGCCGCGGAGAAGCAGAGCAAGACCTTCTGGATGGTCCTCCTCGGCATCACCGTGCTCGTGGACTTCTTCCTGGGGATGCTGTTCCTCCAGATCGCCGGGCTGGTCGCGACGATCGTCTTCTTCGTGGACGTGCGCCCGGCCCTCAAGCAGGTCTCGGGCGGCGGCCGGCGCCGGCGCGGAAGCAGCAGCGACGGGCCGTACGGGCCCTACAACGGCGGCCGGTGACGCGAGCCGGCCCCGCGGGCCGGTGACCGCGACCGCCGCCGTCGTCGTCGTCCGGGACGGGTGCCGTTGACCGGCATCCCGTGACCGGCGCCGTGGCTGTCTTTGTGGCTGTTGCCGTTGCCGCGGCAGCCGTACGGGTTCCCGCCCGGGTGGGAACCCGTACGGCTCAGCCGCCCGCGCGGGACAGCAGGACCACGGCCACGTCGTCGGTCAGTTCGCCGCCGTTGAGGCGGCGGGCCTCGGTGACGGAGGCCTCCAGCAGGGCGTCCCCGGTCAGCCCGCGGTCCAGGTGCCGGTTGATCATCTCGACCATGCCGTCCTGCCCGAGGCGTTCCCTGCCCTCGCCGATCCGGCCCTCGATCAGGCCGTCGGTGTACAGCATCAGGCTCCACGCGCCGCCGAGCTCGACCTGGCGGCGCGGCCAGCGGGCCCGGGGCAGCAGGCCGAGCGCCGGGCCGCTGTTCTCGTACGGGAGCAGCCGGGCGGGGCGGCCCGGCCTGGATATCAGCGGCGCCGGGTGGCCGGCGAGGCACAGGCCCGCGCGGCGGCCGTCCGGGGCGATGTCCACCGTGCACAGGGTCGCGAAGATCTCGTCGCAGGGGCGCTCGACCTCCAGGACCTCCTGGAGGGTGGCCAGCAGGTCGTCGCCGCACAGGCCGGCCAGGGTCAGCGCCCGCCAGGCGATCCGCAGCTCGACGCCGAGGGCGGCTTCGTCGGGGCCGTGGCCGCAGACGTCGCCGATCATGGCGTGGACGGTGCCGTCGGGCGTGCGGACGGTGTCGTAGAAGTCGCCGCCGAGGAGCGCCCGGCTGCGGCCGGGGCGGTAGCGGGCGGCGAAGCGGAGGTCGGAGCCCTCCAGGAGGGGGTTGGGGAGCAGCCCGCGCTCCAGGCGGGCGTTCTCCTGGGCGCGCAGTTTCGATTCCGCGAGCTTGTACTGGGCGATGTCGGCCCGTTTTCTCTCCACGGCGTACCGGATGGCGCGGCTCAGCAGCCGGCCGTCCAGCTCGTCCCGGAAGAGGAAGTCCTGGGCGCCGACGCGTACGGCCTCGGCCGCCCGCTCGGCGTCGGTCTCGGAGGTGAGGACGATGACGGCGTGGTGCGGCGCGAGCCCGAGGACCTGGCGGAGCGCGGCCAGGTCGTCGTCGGGGGAGGCCGGGGCGGGCAGCGACAGGTCCAGCAGGATGCAGTGCACGTCCGGCGTGAGCAGGCGCGCGGCCTCGGTGAGGTTGCGGGCGGTGCGGAGCCGGATGCGGTGGCCGTCTGCGTCGAGGACCTCGGGGACGGTGAGGCCGCCCGCGGGGTCGTCCTGGATGACCAGGAGGGTCAGCGGGGTGGCCGGCGGCGCCGTCTGCGGGCCCCGCCGCGGGACCGCCGGTGCGGCGACCGGCGTGGTGGGTGCGGCTGCAGGCGGTGCCGCGGTGTGCAGAACGGCCTGACCGCTCTCCGCGGCCGGGGTGTCCCTCTGCCGCGGTACGGGTACGGGCATCGTCTCCGGTTCCTTCCCTCCCCCCGGGGGTGCGCTCGTCGGGAGACCCTAGCGGTCCCGGACCGGGGAGCGGAATGCCGTTCCCGGCCGGGACCTCCGTCATATGCCGTTATCGCGGGGGAAAATCGGCCTCACCGGATGACCAATGTCACGGAGGCCCGGGGTCCGTCCCGTGGAGCGAGACGTCGTGGGCGGCGGGTTGGTTGCCTCCGCGGGCGATCCCACCTCCCCGTATGCCCGTTCCCGCGGCCGAGCCGCCGCATCCGGGCGGGCCGGCCGCCCCCGGCGGGGAGGGCTCGGCTGCCGGGAGCGGGGCTGTGTCCTTCGCCACGGGTGCCGGGCGGGCCGGGGCGTCCGTTCCGGATCATGCCGGGCCCGGTGCGGACTCGGCCGGCGAGGTCCGAAAAGGACGCGAGGCCCGAAAGGGATGCGAGATCCGAAAGGGATGCCCTACGCGTCGGGGCGGACGACCGCCTTGATCGGCATGGAGCCCGCCCCCGCCATCGTCACGTGCCGGCCCGGCCGCGGGGCGTGGACCATCGCGCCGTCGCCGACGTACATCCCGACGTGGCTGGCGTCGTCGAAGTAGATGATCAGGTCGCCCGGCCGCATGTCCTTGACCGCGACCTTCGGCAGCCTCAGCTGTTCCTGCGAGGTGCGCGGGATGCCCTTGCCCGCCGCCAGCCACGCCTTGGAGGTCAGGCCGGAGCAGTCGAAGGAGTCCGGGCCGACCGCGCCCCACACGTACGGCTTGCCGATCTGCGCGGTGGCGAACTGGACGGCCCGCTTCCCGGCGTCCGTCGCCGTGCCCTTGACGTCCTTCATCGCGCCCGTGGACAGCCACGCGGTCTGCGCCTTGTACTGGGCTTCCTGCTCCAGCTGGATCAGCCGGGCCTTCTCCTCGGCCTCCAGCTTGTTCTCCAGCTCCTCCGCGGCCTTGATCTTCTCCTCGACCTGCTTCTTCGCGGTCTCCTGCTTCACGCGGTTGGCTTCCAGCGTCTGCCAGTGCGCCGCCGCGTCCGTCGCGTACCGGCGCAAGTCGGCCTGCGTACGGTCGAGTTCGGACAGGAGGTCGGAGGCGGCCTTCTCGCCCTGCCGCAGCCGGCCCGCGCCGTCGAGGAACCGGTCCGGATCCTCGCTCAGTGCCAGCTCCGCGCCCGCCGGCAGGCCGCCCGAGCGGTACTGGGCGCGGGCGGCGGCGCCCGCGCGGCTCTTCAGGGCGGTGATGCGGTTCTGGCCTGCGACGACGAGGCCGGCGATCTCGACGATCTTCTCGGACTGGGCCTTGGTCTCGGACTCGGCGAGGTTGAAGGCGTCCGTTGCGCTGCCGGCCTGGCGGTAGAGCCCCTCTATTTCCTTGCGGACCTGCTCCAGCGACTTGGCGCCGGGCTGGGGGGTCGGCGCCGCCGGGGCCGCAGGCGCCGCGTGCGCCACGCCCGCCGCGAGGCCCGGGGCCGTCATTGTCGCCATCGCGCAGAGCAGTACGAGCGTGCTTGCGCCGCGCCGTCGCCTTACGGCCACCATGGTCCCCCCAGGCACCCGAGTCGGATCCCGTATCAGATCTGACTATTCATCAGTAACTTTTCACTGCCTTCGGGATGGTGCCACGAGACGGTGCATTCCAACACCCTTGTGGATAACCGCCGGATCCCGCCCGCCCCACCGGAACGCCATCGCGATGCCACCGTGCGGTACTTGACCCCTGCCCGGCCCCCGAGAAGCCCCGAGGAAGCTCCGGGAACCCCCGAGGAACTCCGACGAACCCGGAAAAGGCCCCGGTGACACCGCCCCTGACGACTCAACGGGCCGTCCCGGCTCCCGGTTCCCCGTACGCCCCGTTCAGCCCAGGGGGCGCAACGCCTCCCAGCGCACCGTCAGTTCCCCCTGCCGCCAGCGCCCCGGCCCGTCCGCCAGCGGCCAGTCCGCCGTCAGTGCCCGCGCCGTCCGGATCCAGCGCTGCCGCGCCCCGTACGAGGCGTACGGGGAGGCCGCCGCCCACGCCCGGTCGAAGTCGCGGAGGAACGCGTGCACCGGCTCGCCCGGCACGTTCCGGTGGATCAGCGCCTTCGGCAGCCGTTCCGCCAGGTCCGAGGGGCGGTCCAGGGAGCCCAGCCGGGTCGCGAACGTCACCGTGCGCGGCCCCTCCGGACCCAGCGCGACCCACACGTGCCGTCGCCCGATCTCGTCGCAGGTCCCCTCCACCAGCAGCCCGTCCGGCGCCAGCCGCCCGCACAGCCGCTCCCAGACCCGCGCGACCTGGTCCTCGTCGTACTGGCGCAGTACGTTCGCCGCGCGGATCAGCGCGGGGCGCTCCCCGCCGTCCAGCGGCACCTCGAAGCCGCCGTGCCGGAAGCCGAGGCCCTCGCGCTCGTACGGCTTCGCCGCCGCGACCCGCGCCGGTTCGATCTCGATGCCGACCACGCGCACGCGCGGCGCGGCCTTCCGCAGCCGCGCCATCAGCTCGACCGCCGTCCAGGGTGCGGCCCCGTACCCGAGGTCCACGGCGACCGGCGACCCTGCGCGCCGCAGCGCGGCCCCGTGCGTCGCGGCGATCCAGCGGTCCATCCGGCGCAACCGGTTCGGGTTGGTCGTCCCGCGCGTCACCGCGCCCACGGGGCGGCCCGGGCGGTCGGGGCGGTCGGATCGGCCCGGGGAAGGGGGCGGGGTGGTGCGGGAGGCCATGGGCCGAGCGTAAGCGGAGCGCGCGCGGAGGATAAAAATCCGGCAAACCGACAAGGAAAGTCCCCGCTCCCCGGAATGCGGGGGACGGCCGTTCGGGTTGCACTCGGTGCAGGGCGCCGACCGCGCTCCTGCCGTCATGCCGTCCCAGCCCTGCCGTCATGCCGTCCAGCGTCGACACAGCGTGGTGCCAACGCCGAGAGCGCCCCGGGGCCGTCCCGCCGCGCCGTCCGTCCGAGCATCGTCAGAGCGAGAGGAACTGCTCCCTTGAGCCAGTACGTGTCCCGTCTCGGCGGCAGCATCAGCGGCCGCCTCGCCGCCGCGCGCGCCACCCGCCACGAGCCCCCGCGGCTGCGCCTGCCGGCGGTCGGCCACCACCGCAAGCCCCGCCGCGTGGCCATGCTCAGCGTGCACACCTCGCCGCTGCACCAGCCCGGCACCGGCGACGCCGGCGGGATGAACGTGTACATCGTCGAGCTGGCCAAACGCCTCGCCGCGATCAACATAGAGGTGGAGATCTTCACCCGGGCCACCACCGGCGGCCTCCCGCCCGTCGTCGACCTCGCGCCCGGCGTCCTGGTGCGTCACGTCGACGCGGGACCGTACGAGGGCCTCGCCAAGGAGGAGCTCCCGGCCCAGCTGTGCGCCTTCACCCACGGCGTCATGCAGGCCTGGGCCGGGCACCGCCCCGGCTACTACGACCTCGTCCACTCCCACTACTGGCTGTCCGGTCACGTCGGCTGGCTCGCCGCCGAGCGCTGGGGCGTCCCGCTCGTCCATGCCATGCACACCATGGCCAAGGTCAAGAACGCGTCGCTGGCCCAGGACGACACGCCCGAGCCCGCCGCCCGCGTCATCGGCGAGACCCAGATCGTGGCCGCCGCCGACCGCCTCATCGCGAACACCGCCGAGGAAGCGGACGAGCTCGTCCGCCACTACGAGGCGGACCCCGGCAAGGTGGCCGTCGTCCACCCCGGCGTGAACCTCGACCGGTTCACCGTCGGCGACGGCCGCGCCGCCGCCCGCGCCCGCCTCGGGCTGCCGCAGGACGCCGTCATCCCCCTGTTCGCCGGCCGCATCCAGCCGCTGAAGGCCCCCGACATCCTGCTGCGGGCCGTCGCCGAGCTGGTCGACCGGGACCCCTCGCTCCGCCGCCGCCTGCACGTCCCCGTCGTGGGCGGGCCCAGCGGCAGCGGCCTCGCCAAGCCGGAGGGGCTGCAGAAACTCGCCGCCAGGCTGGGCATCGCCGACCTGGTCCACTTCCACCCGCCGGTCGGGCAGGACCGGCTCGCCGACTGGTTCCGGGCCGCGTCCGTGCTGGTCATGCCCTCGTACAGCGAGTCCTTCGGGCTCGTCGCCATCGAGGCCCAGGCCGCCGGCACGCCGGTCCTGGCCGCCGCGGTCGGCGGGCTGCCCGTCGCCGTCAACGACGGGGTCACGGGCATCCTCGTACCCGGGCACGACCCGGTGGACTACGCGCGGCAGCTGCGCCGCTTCGTGGACGAGCCCGGGCTCGCCGACCGGATGGGCGCGCAGGCCGCGCGGCACGCGCAGTTCTTCGGCTGGGACACGGCCGCGAGCGGCACGGCGGACGTCTACACCGCTGCCATACATGATCATCGCCGTCGCGTACGCTCCCACCATGGCTGACACCGCCGCGATCATCGAGAGCACGCTGACCGGGGCCGGACTGTCGTGGGAGAGCCCGTCACCCGGCTCGTACGTCGTCCAGCTGCCCGGCACCCGCAAGCTGAGCACCACCTGCTCGCTCCGCCTCGGCCGGCACTCGCTGTCGGTCAACGCCTTCGTGATCCGCCACCCCGACGAGAACGAGCCGGCCGTCCACCGCTGGCTGCTGGAGCGCAACCTCAAGCTGTACGGGCTCGGCTACGCCGTGGACCGTCTCGGCGACATCTACCTGACGGGCCGCCTCCCCCTCGCCGTGGTCACCCCGGAGGAGCTGGACCGGCTGCTGGGCACGGTCCTGGAGGCGGCGGACGGCGCCTTCAACACCCTGCTGGAGCTGGGTTTCGCGGGCGCGATCCGGCGCGAGTACGACTGGCGCGTCTCGCGCGGCGAGCCGACCCACAACCTCGACGCGTTCAAGCACCTGACGCGCCCGTCCACCTGACGCGCCCGTCGTAGCCCCCCGGCCCGGGCCCCCTCGTTACGCGGAGGAGGGCGCGGGCGTCACGGCCGGCCCCGGAAGCGGCAGCCCGGCGGGTCCGCGGCCGGAGCCGGAAGCGGATCCCGGCTCGGAGCCGGATCCGGAACCCGGCTCGGAACCGGAACCGGAGTCGGGCTCGGGCTCGGCATCCGCCCCCGCCGACAGGTCCGCCGGCTCCACCGGCTCCACCGCGGGCAGGTTCCGCATCAGCAGCCAGTACCCGAGCCCCGCGACGGTCCCGAGGACCGCCGTCGCACCCCACAGCCACTCCGCGCCGAACCGGTCGATGACCCAGCCCGCCAGCAGCGGCGCGACCAGCGAGGCCACCGCCCAGGACATCGTGTACATGCCCTGGTAGCGGCCGCGCCCGTGCAGCGGGGAGAGCCGTACGACCAGGCCCATCTGCGTCGGCGAGTTGATGATCTCGGCCAGCGTCCAGACGCAGACGGTCAGCGCGATCACCCCGAGGGAACCGCCGAAGGCGGTGAGCCCGAACCCGTACCCCGCGAGCAGCGCCGAGAGCACCAGCAGCTTCTGCGGGTCGCGGTGCTCGATGAAGCGGGTGACCGGGATCTGCAACAGCACGATCAGCACGCCGTTCACGGCGATGACCAAGCCGTAGTCACCGGAGGAGAAGCCCGCCGTGCCCATGGCCAGCGGCAGCCCGAACGACCCCTGCATGAAGATCAGCGAGATCAGGAACGACAGCCCGACGACCCCCATGAAGCGCCCGTCGCGCAGCACCGTGCCCAGCCCGACCTCCGCGTCCGCGGCCGCCGCGGCGGCGCCCTTGTCGGGCCGGGACTCGGGGAGCTTGATGTACACGAGCACCGCGCACACCATCGTCAGCGCCGCCTCGCCCAGGAAGCCGGCGAGGTAGCTGTACTCGGCGACGAAGCCGGCCGCCGTCGCGGAGACGGCGAAACCGAGGTTGATCGCCCAGTAGTTGAGCGCGAAGGCACGCACCCGGTCCTCGGGCCGCACGATGTCGGCCATCATCGCCTGCACGGCCGGCCGCGAGGCGTTCGAGGTCATGCCGACCAGCAGTGCCACGGCCGCGATCGCCGCCGGGTGCTCCATGAAGCCGAGCAGCGCCACCGACAGGGCCGTCGACGCCTGCGCCGCCATCAGCGTGGGCCGCCGCCCCAGCCGGTCCGTCATCACTCCCGCGATCAGCGAGGAGATGACGCCTCCGAGGCCGTGGAGGGCGACGACGAGTCCCGCGAAGGACGCCGAGTAGCCCCGGTCCATCGTCAGGTACAAGGTCATGAATGTGGCGACGAAGGCCCCGAGCCTGTTCACCAGGGTGCTCGTCCACAGCCACCAGAACTCGCGCGGCAGCCCCGACACGCTCTCCCGGGCGGCCCGTCTCAGACTGGCAACGGACATAAGGAATCCCCCCGGTGATGTAAGCGTCTCTTCTGCTCTGGGCACGTTACGAGCGGGGGCCGTCCGGCGCCAGCGAATTGACGCGCAACGTCAATCGGCGGGGGTGCGCACCGCGCGCGAGCGCCCCGGCGCGTCCATTAGGCTCGTACGCATGGCCGACGCACCGTACAAGCTGATCCTCCTCCGTCACGGCGAGAGCGAGTGGAACGCGAAGAACCTGTTCACCGGCTGGGTGGACGTCAATCTCAACGAGAAGGGCGAGAAGGAGGCGGTCCGCGGCGGTGAGCTGCTCAAGGACGCCGGCCTGCTCCCCGACGTCGTGCACACCTCGCTCCAGAAGCGCGCGATCCGCACCGCGCAGATGGCGCTCGAGGCAGCCGACCGCCACTGGATCCCGGTCCACCGCTCCTGGCGCCTGAACGAGCGTCACTACGGCGCCCTCCAGGGCAAGGACAAGGCCCAGACCCTCGCCGAGTTCGGCGAGGAGCAGTTCATGCTGTGGCGCCGCTCGTACGACACCCCGCCGCCGGCCCTCGAGGACGGCACGGAGTACTCGCAGTCCGAGGACCCGCGCTACGCGACGATCCCGCCGGAGCTGCGCCCCAAGACGGAGTGCCTGAAGGACGTCGTCGTCCGCATGCTCCCGTACTGGTACGACGGCATCGTCCCGGACCTGCTCACCGGCCGCACGGTCCTGGTCGCCGCGCACGGCAACTCCCTGCGCGCGCTGGTCAAGCACCTGGACGGCGTCTCCGACGAGGACATCGCCGGCCTGAACATCCCGACCGGCATCCCGCTCGCGTACGAGCTGGACGCGGAGTTCAAGCCCCTCAAGCCGGGCGGCACCTACCTCGACCCGGCCGCGGCAGCGGCGGCGATCGAGGCGGTCAAGAACCAGGGCAAGAAGAAGTAACCAGAGCGGTCATGCCCCTGACCTGCGCGTACGGCGCAGGTCGGGGGCTTTCGTCTGCCCCGGGCCCACGGTGGGCGCTCAGCGCCTCGTCTCGTACCTGGTCAGGATCACGCCGCAGGGAAGCGTCCGCGTCTCCACCAGGTCGAGGTTCACCCAGTTGTCCAGCGCGGTGAAGAACGGCGTGCCGCCGCCCACCAGGACCGGCGCGGTGGCCAGCACGTACTCGTCGATCAGCCCGGCCCGCATGGCCGCCCCGGCGAGCGTCGCGCCGCCGATGTCCATCGGGCCGCCGTCCTCGGCCTTGAGCCGGGTGATCTCGGCGACCGCGTCGCCGGTGGCCAGGCGGGTGTTCCAGTCGACCTTGTCGATCGTCGAGGAGAACACCACCTTCGACATGTCCCGCCAGCGGCGCGCGAACTCGATCTCCGCCGGGGTGGCGTCGGGCAGCTGGTCGCCGGTCGGCCAGTAGGAGCTCATCGTCTGCCACAGCTTGCGCCCGTACAGCGTCAGGTCGGTCGCCTGCAACTGGTCGGACCAGAACTGGAACAGCTCGTCGCTCGGCACGCTCCAGCCGATGTCGTCGCCGGGCGCGGCGATGTAGCCGTCCAGGGACACGTTCATGCCGTAGATCAGTTTCCGCATGGCGCCAGCCTTCCGTGAATCGGTCTCACGCGTACAGACCGACGCGGCACGGAAAACTCATCGAGGACGGAAGGGGAGAAGGGCGGGGCCGGCCGGAGTCGAACCGGCGTCCTCGCGGTTTTGGAGACCGCGCGCGACCACCTCTGCGCTACGGCCCCGCCCCCACCGCATCCTAGGGGGACGCGCAGAGGCCCCGTCCCGGGGTACCGGGGCGGGGCCCTGTACGCGTCGAACCGGGCGGGCGGCTCAGCCGCCGCACTGGCACGGGGCGCCGGACTGGCAGCCGCAGCCGCAGCCCGAGCCGCAGCCGCAGGCGGCGAGCAGCGGAAGCCGCAGGGGCTCCGGCCTCGGCGGCTGCTCCTGCTCCGGGGTGATGGGGACGGGGGAATCGGGCATGGTTCCTCCTCGCAGGCGGCGTACGGGACTTCGCACGACGGACCGCCTTCGCCTCATTCATGCCCAGCCGCACCGGCGCGTCAACGGCGCATTGGGTCGAGGCCCCGCAAAGCCCGTACGCCAGGCCCGTCCGTACGCCAGGCCCGCCCGTACGTCAGGCCCGCCCGGGCCCCGCCAGGACGCGGCCCCGGGCCGCCTCACGCCAGCCCTACGGCCGTCCGGTCAGACGCCGTCGACCGCCGTCGGCGGCTGGAGCTCGTCCGCGTGCTCGCCCGTCACCAGGTAGACGACCCGCTTCGCCACCGACACCGCGTGGTCCGCGAAGCGCTCGTAGTACCGGCCCAGCAGCGTCACGTCCACCGCCGTCTCGATGCCGTGCTTCCACCGGTCGTCCATCAGGTGCTGGAACAGCGTGCGGTGCAGCTGGTCCATCTCGTCGTCGTCCTGCTCCAGCTGGAGCGCCAGGTCGACGTCCTTCGTGATGATCACCTCGGCGGCCTTCGCCATCAGCCGCTGCGCGAGCTGCCCCATCTCCAGGATGGTGGCGTGCAGGTCCCGCGGCACCGCCGTGTCCGGGAAGCGCAGCCGGGCCAGCTTCGCCACGTGCTGCGCCAGGTCGCCGGAACGCTCCAGGTCGGCGCTCATCCGCAGCGAGGTCACCACGATGCGCAGGTCGGTGGCGACCGGCTGCTGGCGGGCGAGCAGCGCGATGGCGCGGGCCTCCAGGTCGTGCTGGAGGTCGTCGACCTTCTGGTCGCCGGCGATCACGCTCTCGGCGAGCTTCAGGTCGGCGTCGAGCATGGACGTCGTGGCCCGCCCGATCGCGGAACCGACCAGCCGGGCCATTTCGACCAGGCTCTCGCCGATCGAGTCCAGTTCCTCGTGGTACGCGTCACGCATGTCTGGTGTCCCTCTCTTGACCTACTGCGCTACTGCCCGGGGGCCGGGCCGGGGCGGCCTCTTGCCCCACGTTGACACGGTGGGCCGGGAACGCGTCCGACTCCGGCACCGCAAGTGAATCACCCCCGTCGTCAGGGTGAACTCTGGGCGACGAGTGTTCGAGGTGCCACCCGAACGGCTGTGGAAGTGTCGTTCTGCCTGCTTAACCTGGATGCATGGACGTGAACGCGGCGGTCGCCGCAGCTGCAGCGATAGCCGGTCTTTGCACCGGTGTCATCGCCATGCTGGCGTTCCGCTGGAGCGAGCGCGACCAAGCCCGCCCCACCAGGAGCTCCATGCGCCCCGACATCAACGCGGTACTCCCGCCCGGAGTGGACACCGTCCTCTCCGTGCTCCGCTCATCCGCCGTCGTACTGGACGAGGGCGACGCCGTCGTCAAGGCCAGTTCGGCGGCCTACGCCCTCGGGCTGGTCCGCGGCGGCAAACTGGCCGTGGAACCCATGCTGCACATGGCCCGCGACACCCGCCGTGACGGGGAGATACGGCAGGTCGAGCTCGACCTGCCCCGGCGCGGCACCGGCCGCGGCGAGGCCCTCGCGGTCTCGGCGCGCGTGGCCCCGCTGGGGTCCCGCCTCGTGCTCCTCCTGGTCGAGGACCTCACGGAGGCCCGCCGCATCGAAGCCGTACGCCGCGACTTCGTAGCGAACGTCTCCCACGAGCTCAAGACGCCGGTCGGCGCGATCTCCCTGCTGTCCGAAGCGGTCATGGACGCCTCGGACGACCCCGAGGCGGTCAGCCGCTTCGCCGGCCGCATGCAGATCGAGGCCACCCGGCTGATCAACCTCGTGCAGGAACTCATCGACCTCTCTCGGGTGCAGAACGACGACCCGTTGGAGGACGCCGAGCCGATGCGCGTGGACACCCTGGTGGCGGAGGCCATAGACCGCTGCCGCCACACGGCGACCTCCAAGCAGATCACCATGGCCGCCGGCGGCACCGCTGACCTGCGCGTCTGGGGGAACCGCGGCCAGCTCGCGGCGGCCCTGGGAAACCTGGTGGAGAACGCCGTCAACTACAGTCCCGCCCGCACCCGCGTCGGCATCGCCGCGCGCCGGGTGACCTCGCCGGGTGGAGACTTGATCGAGATAGCTGTGACCGACCAGGGCATCGGCATCCCGGAAAAGGACCGCGAGCGCATCTTCGAGCGCTTCTACCGCGTGGACCCGGCCCGCTCCCGCGCCACGGGAGGCACGGGCCTCGGCCTCGCGATCGTGAAGCACGTGGCGGCCTCGCACGGCGGGGAGGTTTCGGTCTGGAGCTCCGAGGGCCAGGGCTCCACGTTCACCCTGCGGCTGCCCGAGGCGGCCGCACCCGAAGCAGCCGCGGCCGACCGGGCCGCGGCCCCCGCGTCCGCCACACCGCTGCACGCGGCAGCACCCGCCGAACCCGCACCGCACACCGCACCAGCCATCCCTGCCCCGGAGGTCCTTCCGTGACCCGAGTGCTCGTCGTCGAGGATGAGGAATCCTTCAGCGACGCCCTGTCCTACATGCTCCGCAAGGAGGGCTTCGAGGTCGCCATCGCCGCGACCGGGCCCGACGGACTGGACGAGTTCGAGCGCAACGGCGCCGACCTCGTCCTCCTCGACCTGATGCTCCCCGGCCTGCCCGGCACGGAGGTCTGCCGGCAGCTGCGCGGCCGCTCCAACGTCCCCGTGATCATGGTGACCGCGAAGGACAGCGAGATCGACAAGGTCGTCGGCCTGGAGATAGGAGCCGACGACTACGTCACCAAGCCGTTCTCCTCGCGGGAGCTGGTCGCCCGCATCCGCGCGGTCCTGCGCCGCCGCGGCGAGCCGGAGGAGGTCACTCCGGCGGCCCTGGAGGCCGGTCCCGTACGGATGGACGTGGACCGCCACGTGGTCACCGTCTCCGGCGGGAAGGTGGACCTCCCGCTCAAGGAGTTCGACCTGCTGGAGATGCTGCTGCGCAACGCGGGCCGCGTCCTGACCCGCATGCAGCTGATCGACCGGGTCTGGGGCGCCGACTACGTCGGCGACACCAAGACCCTCGACGTCCACGTCAAGCGGCTGCGCGCCAAGATCGAGCCGGACCCGGGCGCGCCGCGCTACCTGGTGACGGTCCGCGGCCTCGGCTACAAGTTCGAGCCGTAAGCCGTCATCCTCACGGGTGTACGGGAAGGGCCCCCGGTCGCAGGTGCGACCGGGGGCCCTTCCCGTACGGGTACGGTTCCGCGGCTCAGTGGCCCGCGGAGTGCGAGGCGGATCCCGACGGGGAGGAGCCCGCGGCGCCGCCCGAGGGGCTGCCGGAGGGCGAGCCCGACGGGGAGCCGGAAGCGGCGCCCGACGGCGTGCCCGAGGGGCTGCCGGAGGGCGTGACACCGGCGACCGGGGCCACGGTCGGGCCGAAGCCCGCGTACATGCCGGTGCCCGGGACCACGAAGGCCTCGAGCTCGACGTCGCCCGTGCTGCTCAGCTGGAAGACGACCTTCTGGACGTCGCCGTCCTTGGCCACCTCGGCGCCCGCGCCCGCGTCGATCTGCGCGGAGGCGTTGCCCTTGCCGCCCAGGACCACGGAGCCGCCGGCGGGCACGGTCACCTTGCCGGTGCCCTCGGCCGCCTTCAGCACGACCTTGGCCTTGCCACCCGGGAGGGTGATGCCGTCGAGGGTCTGCGCCTTGGTGCCGGAGTTGAACACCGTCGCCGAGACGGCGCCGGCGCCCTTCTTGTCCTTCTCGCCCTGGGTGATGACCAGAGCGTTCTGGATCTTGATCTCGCCCTTGGTGACGGCGGCGTTGTCCGGCTTGATCTGCAGGGTCTCAGCGTTGTTGCCCGCACTGCATGCAGCCAGCGAGGCGATCGAGAACACGACGGCGGTGGCGGCGAGGGCGCCGCGTCGAAGGCTGCGGCTCACGGCGGCGGCATCTCCTTGGACGAACGGAAGGGGAGGGTGGACGCTCGGAACGGCCGAGGTAAAGCCGCTCTAAGGGTGTGTCAGCGCGCTTAGGTTACCGAGCCGCCGCCCCGCCCCCGCACCCGACCCTCCGCAGCGCGGCCCCGCGCTCGGCCCGCCCCGCGATCTTGCATTCCGCCCCCGGCCGTTCCCCGGGACTTCCCCGCGCCTTCCCCCGCCGATCATGTGGCCGATCGGGCCGGTCCCGCATCCGGTCCTGCATCCGGTCCCGCATATCGTGCGCCGATCACCCGGTGATCAATTCCGGATTCCTTCGAACGCGGCGTCGTGATCAATTCCGGATTGGGCCGGAACCCGCTGGACGGGGGCGCCCGCCAGTCGAACGGAGTAGTTCGTTTTCCGGCCTCCGAACGTCGCAAATCGGGACGTACGTCACTCCAGCGGAGCTGCCGGACGGGTGTAGCGTGGCCCTTTCGCCTGGTCCGCACAGCGCCCCCGACCTGCGGATACCCCCTTCCCGAGCCCTTCCGCAGCACGTTCGTGGCGCTGTTGTCAAGCCCCGAGAGGTGCCCTGACCTGCGAAAACGCCATTCATAACAGTCAGTTCTCGTGTTACCCTGGATAGCCACGGAAGGGGTACCTGTCACATGACGTTCAAGGTTGGCGACACCGTGGTCTATCCCCATCACGGGGCCGCGCTGATCGAGGCCATTGAGACTCGTCAGATCAAAGGCGTGGACAAGACCTACTTGGTGCTCAAGGTCGCCCAGGGCGACCTGACTGTTCGTGTGCCTGCGGACAATGCGGAGTTCGTCGGTGTTCGCGACGTAGTCGGTCAGGAGGGGCTGGACCGGGTCTTCGAGGTGCTTCGCGCACCGTTCGCAGAAGAGCCGACGAACTGGTCCCGTCGCTACAAGGCAAATCTGGAGAAGCTCGCTTCCGGAGATGTCATCAAGGTGGCGGAAGTAGTGCGTGACCTGTGGCGTCGTGAGCGTGAGCGCGGACTCTCCGCAGGTGAGAAGCGCATGCTCGCGAAGGCACGCCAGATCTTGGTCAGCGAGCTCGCGCTCGCCGAGAACACGAACGAGGACAAGGCCGAGGCCCTCCTCGACGAGGTCCTCGCGTCCTGACGCGAGTATCCCGTTCCTCTGAGCACATCAGAACAGTGTTCACACAGTTGTGCCGCGGTGCCCGATGACGAGGCCCCTCCTCCACGAGGGGTCTGTTGCCGGGCGCTGCGGCATGTCTGTCTGCGGGATGCGCGCCCTGCGCACCGTCCGGCGTACCGTCCGGAACCGTACGTACTGAACCTCTGACCCCGCCGGTGTGCCGGGTCCGGGCAGCCGGCTCGACCGGTCGTCACGGAAGGGGCGAGGGCGTCGCACCCGGCACATCACCCAGGGCCATACCCATGTCGCCCGAAGCCACAAACCTGGCCGCGCAACCCGGAGCCGCCGATGTCTGACGAAACGCGACCGCACCGCACCGCCGCGGTGATCCCCGCCGCCGGGCGCGGGGTGCGCCTGGGTCCCGGCGCCCCCAAGGCCCTGCGGGCCCTGGGCGGCACCCCGATGCTGATCCACGCCGTCCGGGCGATGGCCCGCTCCCGCGCGGTCTCCCTCGTCGTCGTGGTGGCCCCCGCCGACGGCGCCGCCGAGGTACGCCTCCTGCTCGACGAGCACCCGCTGCCCGACCGTGCGGAGGTCCTGGTCGTCCCGGGCGGGGACACCCGCCAGGAGTCCGTACGCGCCGGCCTCCAGGCGCTGCCGGCCGACGTCACCTCCGTACTGATCCACGACGCGGCCCGCCCGCTGGTCCCCGTGGACACCGTCGACTCCGTCGTCGAGGCCGTCCGCGACGGCGCTCCCGCCGTGGTGCCCGCGCTGCCGCTGGCCGACACCGTCAAGGAGGTCGAGCCCGGCAGGCCGGGCGAGCCCGAGCCGGTCGTCGCCACTCCCGACCGGGCCCGGCTGCGCGCCGTCCAGACCCCGCAGGGCTTCGACCTCGCCACCCTCCTGAGGGCGCACGCCGAGATCGCCGTCGACGGGGAGGGCGCCACCGACGACGCCGGCATGGTGGAGCGGCTCGGCGTCCCCGTCGTGGTCGTCCCCGGCCACGAAGAGGCCTTCAAGGTCACCCGCCCCCTCGACCTCGTCCTCGCTGAGGCCGTACTCGCCCGCAGGAGGGCCACCGATGCGTACTAGTCCCGCAGACCGCGAGGGTGCTCCGGCCGAGGCCGGGGCCGGGGCGGGGAACGGGTCCGACTCCGGAGCCGGTCCGCAGGCCCCGCTGATCCCGCTCGTCGGGATCGGCACCGACGTGCACGCCTTCGAGACCGGCCGCGAGCTGTGGTGCGCCGGCCTGCTGTGGCCGGGGGAGACGGGCCTCGCCGGGCACTCCGACGGCGACGTCGCCGCGCACGCCGCCTGCGACGCCCTGTTCTCGGCGGCCGGCGTCGGCGACCTCGGCGCGCACTTCGGCACCTCCCGCCCCGAGTGGTCGGGCGCCTCGGGCACCACCCTCCTCGCGGAGGCCGCCCGCATCGTCCGCGCCGAGGGCTACGAGATCGGCAACATCGCCGTCCAGGTGATCGGCGTACGCCCGAAGGTCGGCAAACGGCGCGAAGAGGCACAGAAGGCGCTCGCGGCCGCCGCGGGCGCCCCCGTCTCCGTCTCCGGCACGACCACCGACGGTCTGGGCCTCACCGGCCGGGCCGAAGGCCTCGCCGCCCTCGCCACCGCCCTCGTGTACCGGACGAATCGGGCCTAGGGGGTGTCCGTCCGCGCCGCCGCCGACACCTCTTCGGCAACAAACGCGCCCCGAGCCGCGAAAGGGTCGCGGGGCACTGCTATGGGCGCACTACCCTGGATGCCGTGACTCTTCGCCTGTACGACACCAGCGCCCGGCAGATCCGTGACTTCACCCCGCTCACAGCGGGCTGTGTCTCGATCTACCTCTGTGGCGCCACGGTGCAGGCCGCCCCGCACATCGGGCACATCCGGTCGGGCCTCAACTTCGACATGATGCGCCGCTGGTTCGAGTACCGGGGCTACGAGGTCACCTTCGTCCGCAACGTCACCGACATCGACGACAAGATCATCGCGAAGTCGGCCGAGCAGCGCCGCCCCTGGTGGTCCATCGGCTACGAGAACGAGCGGGCCTTCAACGACGGCTACGCCGCCCTCGGCTGCCTCCCGCCCACCTACGAGCCCCGCGCCACCGGCCACGTCACCGAGATGGTCGAGATGATGCGCGGCCTCATCGAGCGCGGTCACGCCTACGAGTCCGAGGGCAACGTCTACTTCGACGTGAAGTCGTACCCCGGCTACCTCTCGCTCTCCCGCCAGGACCTCGACAACATCCGCCAGCCGGAGAGCACCGGTGAGACCGGCAAGCGCGACGCCCGCGACTTCGCCATGTGGAAGTCCGTCAAGCCCGGTGAGCCCTCCTGGGAGACCCCGTGGGGCCGCGGCCGTCCCGGCTGGCACCTGGAGTGCTCCGCCATGGCGCACAAGTACCTCGGCGAGGCCTTCGACATCCACGGCGGCGGCCTGGACCTGATCTTCCCGCACCACGAGAACGAGATCGCCCAGGCCAAGGCCTTCGGTGACGAGTTCGCGAAGTACTGGGTCCACAACGCCTGGGTGACCATGTCCGGGGAGAAGATGTCCAAGTCCCTCGGGAACTCGGTCCTCGTCTCCGAGATGGTCAAGCAGTGGCGCCCGATCGTCCTGCGCTACTACCTGGGCACCCCGCACTACCGGTCGATGATCGAGTACAGCGAGGAGGCCCTGCGCGAGGCGGAGTCCGCCTTCGCGCGGATCGAGGGCTTCTACCAGCGCGTGGGCGAGAAGGCCGGCAAGGCCGTCGAGCCCGCCGCCGAGGTCCCGCCCGCGTTCGCCGAGGCCATGGACGACGACCTGGGCGTCCCGCAGGCGCTCGCCATCGTCCACACCACGGTCCGTCAGGGCAACAGCGCCCTCGCGGCCGATGACAAGGAAGCGGCCGTCGCGCGCCTGTCCGAGGTACGGGCCATGCTCGGCGTCCTCGGCCTGGACCCGCTCGACCCGTTCTGGGCCGGCGAGACCGACCGGGGCGAGGACCTGCACGGCGCGGTCGACACCCTCGTACGCCTCGTCCTGGAGCAGCGCGAATCGGCCCGGGCCCGCAAGGACTGGGCCACCGCCGACGCCATCCGCGACCAGCTCCAGCAGTCCGGCCTGGTCATCGAGGACAGCCCCACCGGACCCCGCTGGACGCTCGGCCCCCGCTGAGCCCACCGGAGCAGTCCGACTGTGCCGCCCGGCCCCCCGGGCGGCACACTCTTCATACGTACACACCGCAGCACCAACGAAAACAGGTAGAAGTCATGGCCGGGAACAGCCAGCGCAGGAACCGCCGCACGTCCAACAAGAAGGGCGCGACGGTCGGCAGCGGTGGCCAGCGGCGCAAGGCCCTGGAAGGCAAGGGCCCCACGCCCAAGGCCGAGGACCGCAAGAAGCACAAGGCGAACCGCATCAGCAACGCCATGGCCCGGCAGGCCGCCAAGCGCCGCCCGGCCCCGCGCCGCGGCGGTCCCAAGGGCACCAGCGAGATGGTCGTCGGCCGCAACCCGGTCTTCGAGGCGCTGCGCGACGGCGTTCCGGCCACCACGCTCTACGTCCAGCAGTTCATCGACAACGACGAGCGCGTCCGCGAGGCCCTCCAGCTCGCGGCCGAGCGCGGCAACATCAACCTGATGGAAGCCCCGCGCCCCGAGCTCGACCGCATGACGAACGGGCTCAACCACCAGGGCATGGTCCTCCAGGTCCCGCCGTACGAGTACGCGCACCCGGAGGACCTGACCGCCGCCGCGTACGACAACGGCGAGGACCCGCTCATCGTCGCCCTCGACGGCGTAACCGACCCGCGCAACCTCGGCGCGATCGTCCGCTCCGTCTCCGCCTTCGGCGGCCACGGCGTGGTCATCCCCGAGCGCCGCGCCGCCGGCATGACCGCCGGCGCCTGGAAGTCCTCGGCCGGCACCGCCGCGCGCACCCCGGTCTCCCGCGTCACCAACCTGACGCGCGCCATCCAGGAGTACAAGAAGGCGGGCATCACCGTCGTCGGCCTCGCCGCCGAGGGCACGCACACCGTGAACGACCTGGAGGCGCTCGGCGGCCCGGTCGTCATCGTCGTCGGCTCCGAGGGCAAGGGTCTCGGCCGCCTCGTCGGCGAGAACTGCGACTACCTGGTGCGCATCCCGATGCCGGGCGGCGCCGAGTCCCTCAACGCCGGTGTCGCCGCGGGCGTCGTGCTGTACGAGGCCGCCCGCCGCCGCGCCGACCGCGGCCGCGTCTGATCCGCGGGCCCGGCCCGACCGGATCGGCAGGCTTGCCGGCTTCCCGGATCGCCAGGCCCGCCCGGCTCGCCCGGCTTGATCCACTTGGCTCACGGAAAGTGACCCGTGAGCGTGTCATCCCGCCCGTTACGGGCGGGGTGGCTTGATCTTGACGGGTCTCGGACAGATCCCTGATGTCAAGGCAGTGTCCTAAACACTGATCACTCGGTTAGATGAGTGTGGACACCAGAACGTCAGGGTTCGACGACCAGCCCGCGCTGAGCATGGTCAAGGTGCCGTGCGATCCCGCACAGGTCATCGTCAACCACGCCAGCTTCCGCGTGCGGCTCGCACCGAGCCCGAGCGCGCGTTCCAAGCCCGCGAACGCCCCCGGCCGCGCCCCCGTCCTCGGCGGTGCCGTGGTCGCCGCGGCCGGAGCCACCCGCCGCCGGGCCCCCGTCGTGTGGAGCGGCAAGGCCGCTCCCGGCGACGCGGCCGCCATGGGAGGACTCCTCCAGGCCGTACGGGAGGCCGGGCGCGGCCACGACGAGTACGACGGCGGGTCCACCCAGACCATCCCCCGGGTGGACCTGGCGAACGACCTCGCCGACGACACGCTCGCCACGCCGACCGTCATCGGCCAGCGCAGCTACGGGGACCCGGACGAGACCCGCCCGCTGGCCGCCGTACGGGACCTGCCGTACGGGCAGCCGCCCGGCGCCGAGCCCGGGGCGGACTCCCGGCGCGGCGCCACCGACAGCCGCGGGCAGGCCTCGTACTATCCGGGCCGCCGCATGAACCTCGGCGTCGTGCTGCTCCCGCTGCGCGTCTTCCTCGGCTTCATCTCCATCTACGCCGGCATGGGCAAGCTGTGCGACCCCGTCTACTTCGACGGCGGCGAGCGCGGCTCCATGGTCACCTGGCTGCACACCCTGAACCCGTGGGCGCTGGCCGAGCCGCTGCGCGACTTCGCGCTCGCGCACCCGGTGGGCGCCGGCCTGAGCGTGGCCTTCCTCCAGGTCATCGTCGGCGTGCTGACCGTCTTCGGCCTGTGGCAGCGGTTCGCCGCGAGCTTCGGGGCGCTGCTGTCCGCCGCGCTGCTGATGACGGTGAGCTGGAAGACGGTTCCCGCGTACGACGCGCCCGACATCATCTACCTCGCCGCCTGGAGCCCGCTGATCATCGCCGGCGCCCCCGTCTACTCCCTCGACGGGAGGCTCGCGGGCGAGGCCTGGCGCACCCTCGGGCCGCGTTCCGAGGTCTGGCGGCTGCGGCGGCGGGTCCTGCGCCGCGGGGCCGTCATGGCCACCGTCGTCTGCGGGCTCACCCTCCTCGTCGGCTCGCTCCTCGGCGGTGCCGTCCGCTCCAGCACGGTGGTCACCGTCCCCGGGCCCGGGGAGCCGCCGAGCAACTACCTGCCGGGGCAGCCGCTGCCGAAGGCCCCCGTCCGGCAGCAGCCCTCCGAGCAGCAGCCCACCCGGGCGCCGGCCAAGCCGTCCGCCACCGCCTCCGAACCGGCCGCCGAGTCCGGCCGGAGCGCGAGCGGCGAGCCCGCCCGGGAGACCCCCGGAACCGGTACCACCGGTACCGGCTCCAAGTCGCCCTCCGCGACGAAGGGCGCCACCGGTCGGCAGCAGACCCCGCGCAGCACGCCCCGGCAGTCCACCCCGCAGAAGCCGCCGTCCTCCTCCTCGGGGACCGGCGCCGGTCCCGCCGACGGGACCGGCGGGACCGCTCCGTCCAAGAAGCCCGGCCTGGTCGGCGGCCTCCTCGGCTGAGTCCGGCCGTACGGTCGGGGGCCCGGCGCGCCACGGCGTGCCGGGCCCTTCCGCGTGCGCCGGGCGGGTCCGGCGTACGGGCTTCCGGGCGGGGCGCCGTACGGGTGCGCGGGGCGCCGTACGGGTGTGTGAAAAGGCTCAGGAGCCCGTCTGCGCGGCCAACTCCCGTGCGGCCTCGGTCAGGTCCTTCGCGGTGTCGATCGCCCGCCAGTAGGCCCCCTGGGGCAGCGGGAAGCCCGCCAGGCGGCGCTCGCGCGCCAGCCGCGGGAAGGTGGTGCGCTCGTGGTCTCCCAAGTCGGGCAGCAGCGCCGCGAATTCGGGCCCGAAGACGTACACCCCGGCGTTGACCGGGTAGGGGGACGGCGGGGCCTCGATGAAGTCCAGCACCTGCCCGAACTCGTTGGTCTCCACCACGCCCCACGGGATGCGCGGCCGGGCCAGGGCCAGCGTCGCCGTCGCGCCCCGCTCGGCGTGGAAGGCCGCCATCTCGCGGAGCGAGAACCGGGTCCAGACGTCGCCGTTGGTCGCGTACCAGGACAGCTCCGGGTACGGGAGGCTGCGGGCCGCGTACTTCAGGCCGCCGCCGCGCCCCAGCGGCTCCTCCTCGACCACCGTGGTCACGCGCAGCGGCAGCCGGGCCCCGGCCAGCCACTCCTGGAGCACGCCGGCGAGGTGCCCGCAGGACACCACCGCGTCGGTGACGCCCTCCGAGGCGAGCCAGGCCAGTTGGTGCCCGATGATCGGCACGCCGGTCCCCGGGATCTCGACCATCGGCTTCGGGCGGTCGTCCGTGTACGGCCGCAGCCGCGAACCCTGGCCGCCCGCCAGGACGACTGCCTGGACGGGCGCGGCCGGGAACGCGGCTGCGGGATCGGACGGTTGGGGTGCTGCGGGTTCGGGAGCTGCGTCGGTCATGGCCGCCAGCGTAGGGACGCGGCGGGCGTCAGCCCATGGAGGCGACGCCGGTGGCGTACGAGGTGTCGCACACGGGACGGGCGAAGGACTGGGCCTTCGTCGGGCCGTACGCGTCGACGGCGGCGCGCCCCAGGGCCCGCGCGATGCCCACGCAGTGCTCGGCCAGCGACGGCCTGCGGTCCACCTCCTGCTGGAGGTGGGTGAGTACGTCACCCGGCTCCTCGCCCTGCTGCAGTTCGCTCAGCAGCTTGTCGCGCAGCACGTCCTGCGCGGCGCGCGGCTTGGCGGGGACGGAGACGTCCTCGGCGGAGGCGGTCAGGATCTGGGAGGAGGAGGAAGTGTCCGCCCAGGGGACCATGGTGACCGCGAGGGTCCCGGACAGGACCAGGACGGCGGGCAGGACCAGGGCGAGGGAACGGCCGATACGGCGGGCAGTGTGGGTCACGAGGGCGAGAGTAGCGCTCGGTGAAGATTTGGCGACATTTAGTCACCCTGTCGGGGGATGGTTCGACGTGGCTTTTCGAATAACGGGTTGACGGTTGGGGTCGAATGGCCCGGTCTGCCGGGGTTCCGGCACCGGCTCTGGCGTCGGTTGCGGAACCGGTTCGCGGGGCAACCGACGGGAAAGGGGCGCCCCTTGGCGGGGCGCCCCTCCTCACGCTTCGGACCGTGCCGCGGCGGCTACTTGGAGAGCCGCGCGCCCGAGGACGTCGAGAACACGTGGATCTCGTCGGCCCGCGGGACCACGTGCAGCTCGGAGCCCTTCTCCGGGACCTGGCGGCCGCCGACGCGGACCACGAGGTCCTGCGAGCCGTCGGCGGCGGAGGTCGAGCCGTACACGTAGCCGTCGGCGCCGAGTTCCTCGACGACGTTCACGGTGATGGTCAGGCCGCCGGTCGCGGCGATGTCGAAGTGCTCCGGGCGGACGCCGACCGTGACGGTGCGGTCGCCCGCGTCGGCCGCGGCGGACAGGGCCTCGCGCGACACCGGGACGACGCTGTCGCCGAACTTCACACCGCCGTCGGTGATCGGGACCTCGACCAGGTTCATGGCCGGGGAGCCGATGAAGCCGGCGACGAACAGGTTCGCCGGGCGGTCGTACATGTTGCGCGGGGTGTCGACCTGCTGGAGCAGACCGTCCTTGAGGACCGCGACCCGGTCGCCCATCGTCATGGCCTCGACCTGGTCGTGGGTGACGTAGACGGTGGTGATGCCCAGGTCGCGCTGGAGCGCGGCGATCTGCGTACGCGTGGACACGCGGAGCTTGGCGTCCAGGTTCGACAGCGGCTCGTCCATGAGGAAGACCTGCGGCTTGCGGACGATGGCGCGGCCCATCGCGACGCGCTGGCGCTGGCCGCCGGAGAGCGCCTTCGGCTTGCGGTCGAGGTACGCGGTCAGGTCCAGCATCTTCGCCGCGTCCTCCACCTTGCGGCGGATGGTGGCCTTGTCCTCGCCCGCGATCTTGAGCGCGAAGCCCATGTTGTCGGCGACGGACATGTGCGGGTACAGCGCGTAGTTCTGGAACACCATCGCGATGTCCCGGTCCTTGGGCGGCAGGTGCGTGACGTCGCGCTCGCCGATGCGGATGGAGCCGCCGTTGACGTCCTCCAGGCCGGCCAGCATGCGCAGCGAGGTGGACTTGCCGCAGCCGGAGGGGCCGACGAGGACGAGGAACTCGCCGTCCTCGATCTCCAGCTCCAGCTGGTCGACGGCGGGCTTGTCGCCGCCGGGGTACAGGCGGGTCGCCTTGTCGAAAGTGACGGAAGCCATGGTGGTGAATCCCTTCTACCGGCAGGAACGTGCCGGACGATCCGAGTGGAAGGTCTAGTCCAGTTGTCGGACTCCGCTCGACGCTACCCGCCCGGTCGGCTCCTGTCAGCACCCTGACGGACCGGATTGCCGGCCCGGCGCGTTTCCGTGCGCCCTCGCGCGCGGCCGGACGGGCCGCCCGGCGGCGGCGACAACGTGATGGTCCCGGTAAGGGGCCTCTGTGTAGAGTGAGAGCGCCTTGCCTCCTTAGCTCAGCTGGCCAGAGCGCCGCTCTTGTAAAGCGGGGGTCGTCGGTTCGAACCCGACAGGGGGCTCCGCGCACGAAGGCCCCGGACGTTCTCCGTCCGGGGCCTTCGCCGTGCCGTCAGTGGCGGCCCGCGACGCGGTCGGCCAGGCGGGCCAGGGGGGTCGTCCGCGGGCTGCCGGTGGACTCCTCGCGGCGGTCCGCCGCGCGGTAGGCCGCGTACAGGGCGTGGACGCCGAGCCAGCGCAGCGGTTCCGGCTCCCAGCGGCGGACGCGATGGCCGACCCAGGGGAGGGTGGTCAGGTCGGTGGGCTCGCCGAGGACCAGGTCGCGCAGGGTGCGGGCGGCGAGGTTGGAGGTGGCGACGCCCGAGCCGACGTAACCGCCCGCCCAGCCGAGGCCCGTGGCGCGGTCGAGGCTGACGGTGGCGCACCAGTCGCGGGGGACGCCGAGGACGCCGGACCAGGCGTGGGTGATCTCCGTACCCGCGAGCCGGGGGAAGAAGGACGTGAGGAGTTCGGTCAGGGCGGTGATGGTGGCCGGCTCGGTGCGCCCGGTGTTCCCGGCGCCCGCCGCGCGCGATCCGAAGCGGTACGGGGCGCCGCGGCCGCCGATCGCGATGCGGCCGTCGGCGGTGCGCTGGGCGTACATGTAGGCGTGGGCCGTGTCGCCGAGGGTGGCGGCGTCCGACCAGTTGAGGGATTCCCACACCGAGGCGGGCAGCGGGGCCGTCACGATCATCGAGGAGTTCATCGGCAGCCACGAGCGCCGCTGCCCCTTGAGGGCGGCGGTGAACCCCTCGGTGCAGCGCAGGACGTGGGGGGCGCGGACGGTTCCGTACGGAGTGACGGCCCGGCCGGGGGCGATCCCCGTGACGGGGGTGGACTCGTGGATGACGACGCCGAGGCGCTCGCAGGCGGCGGCCAGTCCCGTGACCAGCTTGAGGGGGTGGATGCGGGCGCCGTGCGGGGTCCAGCTGGAGCCGAGCGCGCCGGCGACGTCGACGCGGGCCCGGGTGGCGGCGGCGTCGTACAGCTCGCGGTCGGTCTCGCCGAAGGACAGCTCGTTGGCGTGGAAGGCCCGCAGGCGGGTGAGCTGGGCGGGGGTGCGGGCGACTTCGAGGACGCCGCCGCGGTGGACGTCGGCGTCGATGCCCTCCGCGGCGGCGGTGTCGACGACCTCGGTGACGGTGTCGTTCATGGCCTGCTGGAGGCGCAGGGCCGCCGGGTGACCGTGGAGGGCGGCGTAGCGGTCGCGGCCGGCGATGCCGTTGTAGAGCCAGCCGCCGTTGCGGCCGGAGGCGCCGTAGCCGCAGAAGGCCTGTTCCAGGACGGTGACGCGCAGGTCGGGGGCGGCGCGCTTGAGGTAGTAGGCGGTCCAGAGGCCGGTGTAGCCGCCGCCGACGATGACGACGTCGGCGGTGGCGTGGGCGGTGAGGGGCGCGCGGGGTGGGGTGGTCGGGGCGGTGGGGTCGGACGCGTACCAGAAGGAGATGCCGCCGTTGATCGTCATGAGGGAGTTGCTACACCCGGTTCGGAAGGGGTGTCCAGGGACGGAGTGTCGTGTTCCGGGGCCGGATCGGAGGCCGAAAGGCCGATGCGGGGGCGGGGCGGTCATCCGTACGGTGGGCCGGGGGGTTTGTCGTTGTATGTATGGAGAGGTGCGGTTCATGGCGCGGGTACGGAAGGCAGGGCGCGCGGGCCGCGCCGTCGTGGCGGTCGCGGTGGCGGCCCTCCTCGGCGGGGCCGTGGCGGGCTGCGGGGGCGGTGGCGCGGACGCGGTGGCGCGGACGCGGAGGCGGACCCCGATGCGGCCTTCGCCGTACGGACCAGCCCGTTCGCCGACCGGCTGGCGAAGCTGCCGGCCCGGGTGGAGGGCGGGAGGGTCGTCGTGGGCGCGACGGACGCGCCGCACACGGTGCGGGTGCTCGTCGACCCGCACTGCGGCTACTGCGCGAAGTTCGAGCGGACCGGCGGCGAGGCGCTGCTCAAGCTGGCGGGCGACGGCGGGCTGAAGGTCGAGTACGTACTGGCCTCGTTCCTCGACGAGCGGGGCAGCGGCTCCGGGATCGCCGTGAACGCGCTGCGGGCGTCGGTGGACAAGGGGAAGTTCGCCGAGTACCAGGCGGCGCTGTTCGCGAGCCAGCCGAAGGGGAGGTTCACGGACGAGCTGCTGCGGATCGCCGACGGGGTGCCGGGGCTGCGCGGTGCGGGCGACTTCGACAAGGCCGTCGCGGAGCAGACGTACAAGGCGTGGGTGGGCGAGGCCGCCGAGGCGTTCCGCGCGACCGGTGCGCGGGGGACGCCGCTGGTGCTGCCGGACGGGAAGCCCCTTCCGGCGCGCGCCGCCGGGTCGATCTTCGACGGGGCGGCGCTCGCCGCGGCGCTCAAGGAGGCCGGCGTCGGCGGGTAGCCGGTGGGGGCCGCGCGTGTCAGGCGGGGGCCGGGCGGGTCCGGGGCGGTCCGGGTGCGTCAGGCGGGGGCCGGGCGGGTCCGGGGCGGTCCGGGTGCGTCAGGCGGGGGCCGGGCGGGTCCGTCAGGCGCGGCCCGCGACGAACCAGCGGGCGGGCAGTTCCACCGGGGAGCCGTCCGCCAGGTTCTCGCTCATCACGAGGGTGGTGGGGCCCTCCGCCAGAACGGTGAGGCCGGCGGCGCGCAGCAGGGCGCCGACCTCGCCCTCGGCGACTTCGCCGGGACGGAGGTCGTGTTCCTTGACGCGGCGCAGCTTCGGGGAGGGGCCGCCGGGCTGTTCGGCGATGGCGGCGATGACCCGCTTGGCGTCGCCGGTCGGCTCCAGGACGAGGGCGCGCCCTCGGGCGCCGACGAGGGCGGCGGCGGCGGCGGCGACGGCGGGGCGGTCCTCGGGGTCGCTCTGGTGGAGGACGGCCCGCATGTAGACGTTGCTGTCGCCGAGGCGAACGTGCAGGGCGCGCGCCTGGGCCTGGTCCGCGTCGGCGAGGTTCAGCTGCTCGTACGCGGCGGTGCCCGCCGGATCGGCGCGGCGGGCGTGGGCGACGGCGGCGGCCGAGAGGTCGACGCCGACGGCGCGGGGGAAGCGGGTGGCGAGGTAGCGCGTCTGGGTGCCGTTGCCGCAGCCGAGGTCGGCGATGGGGAGGGCCGGGTCGGCGTACGGGGTGAGGCGGGGGAGGTCGCGTGCGGCGGTGAGGGCGGGGTCGGCGTCCCAGAAGGGCTCGCCCGGTTCGCCGGAGCTCTGCTCCCAGAAGCCGTCCCAGGACGTGCGGTAGCGGTCGGACACGGTCATGCGGTCTCCCTCATACGGTTTCCCGGCGGTGTGTGTTCACCGGTGCTGCGCGCGGGCGATTCGTACGCGCTTGCGTGTGGTCGTGCGTGCTCGTGCGCCGTGTGGTTACCCCGGAAGCGGCCGTCGTAGCCTCGGGACCATGGTCGACAGGGTCGAGGACATCGAGGGCATCGAGGGCATCGAGGGCATCGGGAAGGTCGCGGTCGCGGAGATCCCGGAGGGGCTGGTCGAGGCGCAGGCGACGTACGGCGGTGCGGCGGGCCGGGAGTTCATCGCCGGACTGCCGGCCCTGGCGGGGCGGTTCCTGGCGCGGTGGGAGCTGCGGCGAACGGGGCCCGGGATGCACGGCGTAGCGGCTCTGGTGCTGCCGGTGGAGCGGTCGGACGGGACGCCGGCGGCGCTGAAGCTCCAGCCGGTGGACGAGGAGACGGTCGGGGAGCCGGTGGCGCTGCGGGCGTGGGACGGGGACGGCGCCGTACGGCTGTGGGAGCACGACGCGGCGTCGGGGGCGATGCTGCTGGAGCGTCTGGACGAGCGGCGGCCGCTGACGGCGGTCGCGGAGCGGGACCCGCGCGAGGCGGTGGCGGTGGTCGCCGGGCTGCTGGCACGGCTGACGGCGACGCCGGCCCCGGCGGGGCTGCGGGGGCTCGGCGCGATGGCGGCCGGAATGCTGCAGGACGTACCGGGGGCGCTGCGGCGGCTGGCGGACGGGCGGGACCGGCGGGTGCTGGCGGACTGCGCGGCGGCCCTGGCGGAGGTGGCGGGGGAGCCCGGGGACCGGCTGCTGCACTGGGACCTGCACTACGGCAACGTGCTTGGCGGCGGCGCCGGGGGCCGCGAGGAGTGGCTGGCGATCGACCCGAAGCCGCTGGCGGGGGACGCGGGTTTCGAGCTGCTGCCGGCGCTGGTGAACAACTTCGCGGCGGGGGAGGTGCGGTGGCGGTTCGACCTCTTGGCGGAGGTGCTGGGGCTGGACCGGGAACGGGCGCGGGCCTGGACGCTGGGGCGGGTGCTGCAGAACTGCCTGTGGGAGGTGCAGGACGGGGAGGAGCGGCTGCCGCACGAGCAACGGGCGGTGGCGGAGCTGCTGATGGGGCGGGATGTGTAAGGGCCGGAACGACAGGGGTTGAGTTCGGGACGACAGGGGTTGAGGCCGGGACGACAGGGGTCGAGTTCGGGACGCCTGGGGGCCCGGGATGGCTGGAGGCCGGGATGTCTAGAGTGCGGGCATGATCCGTAACGCGTGTGTCGCCGACGTTCCCGTCATCCGGGACATGATCCGTGAGCTGGCGGAGTACGAGAAGGAGCCGGGGGAGGCCCGCGCGACCGAGGAGCAGTTGCGGGAGGCGCTGTTCGGGGAGCGGCCGGCGGTGTTCGGGCTCATCGCGGAGTCGGAGGCGGGTGAGCCCGTCGGGTTCGCGGTGTGGTTCCTGAGCTTCTCGACGTGGCGCGGGGCGCACGGGATCTACCTGGAGGACCTGTACGTACGCCCCGGCGCGCGCGGGGGCGGCCACGGCAAGGCGCTGCTGGCGGAACTGGCGCGGACGTGCGTGGAGCGGGGGTACGAGCGGCTCGAGTGGTCGGTCCTCGACTGGAACACGCCCGCGGTCGACTTCTACCGGTCGGTCGGGGCGGTGCCGATGGACGGGTGGTCGGTGAACCGCCTGACGGGCGGCGCACTCCGCAAGCTGGGCGGGGCTGAGTAGCCGCCGGGCACCTGCCCGGGACCGTGAGACGACGACACCAGGCGGGTGCGCCGACCGACTACCCGACGGCCGGGACCGGGTGCTCCGGGGAGTCGAGCCAGGCCCAGGAGGTGCCGTTCCGTGATCTTCCGGGGGATTCTCAGGCGCTGTCGAGAGACCGACGGGCGCGGGCGATTACGCGGTGGGCGTCGGCGCCGTAGACCGCAGAATCGGAGAGTGCCTGCCAGACCTTCCGGTAGACGCCGACGCTGTCCGCGTCGTCCAGCCAGAGTTCCGCGTGCCAGTCCTCCGCGGTCACCAGGCGGTCGTCGTAGAGCCAGAAGCCGTTGGCCGGCGGGATCTTCAGGGAGGCGCCGAACGGGACGATGCCCAGGGAGACGGTGTCCAGCCCGAGGACGCCCGCCAGGCGGTCGAGCTGGGCGGCCAGCACGGGCGGAGGGCATACGAGAGCCCGGAGCGCGGCCTCCCACATCACGATGTGGAACGTGCGCCCCGGCTCGTACAGCATCTCCTGACGCTTCACGCGGGCCTGTACGGCCTCCTCCGTGTCCCGGACGGACTGGTGGAGGTCGGCGTAGCGGGTGAAGACGTGGCGGGCGTACTCGGCGGTCTGGAGCATGCCCACGACGGTGGACCCTGCCAGACGTCGAAGAGCCAGAAGTCTTCGTCGGGGAGTTGGAGCCGCTCGGCCTCGGAGCGCCACAGGTTGCGGATGTCCTCGCCCACCGCGCCGTTCCGGCGGGCGTTGTCGAGCAGGTAGCGCTGACCGGGGGTGGGCAGGTTGTCGGCGATCCGTACCCGCTCGAAGCGCTCGCCCAGGGCGGACTGTTCACGCCGGGACACACACCAAGGGTCGTCCAGGTCCCAGCCGGCATCCTCGCCCCGAATGAACCGCTGGTAAGTCTCGGTCTCCTCATCGGACTGGTAGCGACGCCGGGTTTCGAGGCGCCAAGCCGTGTGCGCGAAGGTCCGGAACATCCCGGCGAACTCCTCGAAGCCGATCAGCGCGGGCGTCCTTTCCGCGTCCCGGGGCGCGAAGTCGGCCAGGAGCGCGCGCGGGACGACCACGAACCCCTCCCTTTCCTTGACGTTCCGGAGCTGCGCCACGTCGTGGGGGTCGGTCACCGCGTCGCCTTGGACCAGACCTCCCCGGTGTCCAGGTCCTCGTACAGGGTCGGGCACCCGTCGTTGCCGGAGTTGGTACCGATGAACCGGAGTCGCCGTGCCATGGCCGTTCCCCTCCCACCAGCGGACAAGTCCCGACCAGGATGGGGCGGGTGCGTCCTCACTGCTCAGCTCATCGTCGGCGACCGGTACGCACGCCACGGTGGTCGTCGCGTGGACCTCGGAACCCGGCACCGGACCCCTTGCCGGCCGGACTCTGACGGGGTTGGGCTCGGCTGGTGGCCGCCGGTGGCCGGGTCAGGGTTCCAGGATGACCTTGCCCGTGGTCGCGCGGGTCTCCAGGGCGTGGTGGGCGGCGGCCGCTTCGGCGAGGGGGAAGCGGGTGACGGCCGGGCGGAGCCGGCCGGCGGCCGCCTCGGCGAGGGCGCGGGTTTCCAGGGTGCGTAGCGGATCGGGGGTCCCGACGAGCCGGAACATGGCCGGGCCGAGGACCTGGCGGGTGGTGATGCCACGGGCGGTCAGGGCGGCTTCCTCGGCGTCGGTGAGGGTGAGCGGTCCGGCGGACCAGCCGAAGACGAGGCGCAGGGCGCCGGGGGCGAGCAGGTCGAGGGCGGTGCGGGTGACGGGGCCGCCGACGGAGTCGAAGAGGATGGTGGCGCCGCCGGGGTGGTGGGCGCGGACCGTGTCGGACCAGGCGGGGTCGGTGTAGTCGAGGGCGAGGTGGGCGCCGTTCGCGGCGGCCCGCGCCGTCTTGTCGGGGCCGCCGGCGAGGGCGATGACGGTGGCTCCGGCGCTGACGGCGTACTGGACGAGCAGGGTGCCGATGCCGCCGGCGGCGGCGGGGACCAGGGCGACGCTGTCCGGGCCGAGGTCGGTGAACTGGAGGATGCCGAGGGCGGTGCGGCCGGTGCCGATCATGGCGACGGCCTCGGCCGGACCGAGACCCGGCGGTACGGGGTGCAGCCGGCCGGCGTCGGCGACGGCGTACTCGGCGTACCCGCCGGGGGCGAGGCCGAGGTGGACGACGACGTCGCGGCCGAGCCAGGCGGGGTCGGTGCCGGGGCCGAGGGCGTCGACGGTGCCGGCGACTTCGCGGCCGGGAACGGTGGGGAGCTCGGGGAGGGTGGGGAACGGGCCCAGGTTGCCTTCGCGCAGGGCGGTGTCGAGGAGGTGCACACCGGCGGCGGCCACGGCGATGCGGACCTGGCCGGGGGCCGGGACGGGGGTGGGGGCGGGCTCGTAGACGAGGTTCTCGGCGGGACCGAAGGCGTGGAGGCGGACGGCGTGCATGGGCGGCGCCGGCGGCGGGGGTGTCGGTGCGGCTGCGGCTGCGGGGGCGGGTGCGGGTGTCTGGGAGGGGGCGGGTGCGGGATTCGGTGTCGGCATGGGACCAGGCTGTGACCTCGAGTGTGGTTGAGGTCAAGGGGGTGGTGTCGGTGGGGTGCGTCAGGATGGGTGGATGGCGCGAAACGGGCAGCAGCAGCGGACGGCGAAGGCGGCGGAATCGGCGGAATCGGCGAAGGCGGTGAGGGCGGTGAAGGCGGCGAAGCGGCCCGAGGTGCGGCTGCCGGAGCTGGCGGTGTGGGCGGACGGCGAGCTGGAGCCGGACGGGGACTACGACGGGGTGGAGTTCGCCGACCTGGACCTGACGGGCCAGGAGGGGACCGGGGCCCGGTTCATGGACTGCGCGGTGCGGCGCTGTGTGCTGGACGAGGCGGGACTGGCGAAGGCGCGGGTCCTGGACTCGGTGCTGGAGGGGGTCCGGGGGGTGGGCACGGACCTTTCCGGAGCGTCCTTGCGGGACGTGGAGCTGATCGATGCCCGGCTGGGCGGGGTGCAGCTGCACGGGGCGGTGCTGGAGCGGGTGGTGGTGCGCGGGGGGAAGATCGACTACCTGAACCTGCGCAAGGCGCGGCTCAAGGACGTGGTGTTCGAGGGGTGCGTGCTGGTGGAGCCGGACTTCGCGGGCGCGGTGCTGGAGCGGGTGGAGTTCCGGGACTGCGCGCTGCGGGGGGTGGACTTCACCGCCGCGCGGATGACGGACGTGGACCTGCGGGCCGCCGCCGTGCTGGAGATCGCGCGCGGGGTGGAGGCGTTGTCCGGGGCGGTGATCAGCCCGGCGCAGCTGTTCGACCTGGCGCCGGCGTTGGCTGCGCAGCTGGGGGTGCGGGTGGTCGCGTAGCGGCGGCTCGGGGAGCCGCGGGGCTCCGCCCCGGACCCCGCGCCTCAAACGCCGGCGGGGCTGGTTTGGCCCGGCCCGGCTGGGTACGGGGTTCGGGCCCGGCGGGGCCGGTTTGGTTAGGCCGGGACGCGGGGGTAGCGGGCCTGGAGGGTCCAGATGGCCGGGTTGTCGGCGAGGCCCTCGTGCATGTCGATCAGGTCCGCGATGACGTCGTGCAGGAAGTCGCGGGCCTCGCGGCGCAGCAGGCGGTGGCCGAAGGTCAGCGGCGCCTCCTCGGCCGGCATCCAGTCGGCCTCGACGTCGACCCACCCGAAGCGGCGCTCGAAGAGCATCCGGTCCGTGGACTCGGTGAAGTCGAGTTCGGCGTACTGGCGGTGGGCGGAGCGGTTGCCGCGCGGGTCTTGGTCGAGCTGCTCGACGATGTCGCACAGGGCCCAGGCGAAGTCCAGTACGGGAACCCATCCCCAGGCTGTGGATACTTCCCGGTCCGCATGGGTGTCGGCGAGGTAGACGTCCCCGCAGAACAGGTCGTGGCGCAGGGTGTGGACGTCCGCCGAGCGGTAGTCGGTCTGCGGGGGGTCCGGGAAGCGCCGGGAGAGGGAGTAGCCGATGTCGAGCACGTACCCGATGGTGTCACGGGTCCGGGCGGCCGCCGCCCCCGGCCGTATGGGTGCCGGGGGAGGGGAAGGGAGGGGGAGGTGAGGGGGAGGCGTATGCCGGGCGGTTACGGGAGGAGGCGTTGTTCCTTGGCCACCGAGACGGCGCCCGCGCGGGTGTCGACGCCGAGCTTGTCGTAGATGCGGCCCAGGTGGGTCTTGACCGTGGCCTCGCTGATGAACAGGGCCCGCGCGATGTCCCGGTTGCCGAGGCCGCGGGCCAGCTGGCCGAGGATGTCCAGCTCGCGGTCGGTCAGGGTGGGGCGGGTGCCGCGCATGTGGGCCATCACCCGGCTGGCCACCGGTGGGGAGAGGGTGGTGCGGCCGGCGGCCGCGGAGTGGATGGCGGCGAAGAGCTCCTCGGGCCGCTCCGCCTTCAGGAGGTAGCCGGTGGCGCCCGCGCCGATGGCGCGGGTGATGTCGGCGTCCGTGTCGTACGTGGTGAGGACCAGGACGTGCGGGGGCTCCGGCAGCGCCGTGATGCGGCGGGTGGCCTCCACGCCGTCGATGCCCTCGCCCAGCTGGAGGTCCATCAGGACCACGTCGGGCCGGAGTCTGGCGGCCAGGGCGACCGCCTCCTCGCCGCTGCCCGCCTCGCCGAGCACCTCGATGTCCGGTTCGCTGCCGAGCAGGGCCAGCAGTCCGGCGCGGACCACGACGTGGTCGTCGCAGAGCAGGATCGTCGTCATCCGGTGGGCTCCAGGGGTACGGCCGCGGAGAGGACGGTGCCTTCTCCGGGCGTGGATTCGATGGTCAGGGTGCCGCCCAGCTGGCGTACGCGGGCGCGCATCGCCGGGAGGCCGTGGCCGCGGTCGGAGGCGCCGGTGCCCGTGTCCGTGCCGGTGCGGGGCTGGGCGAAGCCGTGGCCGTCGTCGGCGATGTCCAGGACGACCTGGTCGCCCAGGAAGCTGAGGGTGAGGGCGGCGGTGCGGGCGCCGGAGTGCTCGCGGACGTTGGCCAGTGCTCCCTGGGCGATGCGCAGCAGGGCCGACTGGACGCGGCCGGGGAGCGGCGCGGGGGTGCCCTCGAGGTGGAAGCGGACCTGGATGTGGGGGCCCGCGTCCAGGGCGCGCAGGGCGTCGGCGAGGCCGGCGCCGCCCGCGAGTTCGGACGGGGCCAGGTCGTGGACGAGGCGGCGGGCCTCGGCGAGGCCGCGCGCGGCGATGCCGGTGGCGGTACGGACGTGCGCGCGGGCGGTGCCGGGGTCGGTGTCCCAGGTGCGGTCGGCGGCCTGGAGCAGCATCTGCTGGCTGGAGAGGTTCTGGGCGAGGGTGTCGTGGATCTCCATGGACAGCCGCTGCCGTTCGGCGAGGGTGCCTTCGCGGCGCTCGGTGGCGGCCAGTTCCCGGCGGGTGCGGATGAGGTCGTCGATCAGGGCCCGCTGGGCCTCGGCCTGGCGTTCCGTGTGGACGAAGACGGCGGTGGCGAGGGCGGCCACGGCGGGCGGGGCGAGGAGGAGGTTCGGGTCGAAGGCGGTGGCGAGCTGGAGCTGGGCGATGACGACGAAGGTGGTGAGGAGGGCGACGAGGACGATCGCCGCGCGGGGGCGGAGGGTGCGCAGCGCGGTGTAGAAGAGCGGGACGGCGCACCAGGCGAAGCTGGGCGCGAGCACGACGAGGACCACCCAGGTGGCGACGATCAGGCCGAGCCAGAGCAGCCGTCCGAGGGGCGGGGCCGGTGCGGTGGCCGCGGGGGCGGCGGGGGCGGCGCCCCCGGCGGCCCGGGCGCCGGGGGGCGGGGTGGCGCCGACCGCGGGGCCGAGCACGTACAGCAGGGAGAGCGTGACGCTGAGCGCGATGATCCACGGGGTGCGGGGTTCGCCGGGGTGGCGGAGCAGGAACCGGGCCAGGGACGCGCCGAGGAGCAGGAAGAACGCCGCGTGCGTGACGGTGGCCAGGGTGCGGGTGTCCGGTCGCCGCGGTGGGGGGTGGCTCACGGGGGCTTCTCCTGGGGTGGGGGGCGCGGCCCTCCCATCCTGCCGGGTCCGCGCGGTTCCCTCGCGGGTCGGCCGGTTCCCTGGCGGGGCGGCCGGGCCCCCTCGTGGGGCGGCCGGTTCCGTCGCGGGGCGGCCGGGCCCCTCGCGGGGCGGCCGGGCCCTTGCGGGGCGACGCGGGGCGGGCGGTGGCGCGGGGCGGGTCGGGTACGGGTACGGGTACGGGTACGGGTACGGCTGCACCGTGCTGTGCCGCGCCGCGGGTACGGGCGGGGCCCGCCGGGGTGGGTGTTCGGGCGGGGGCGGGACCGGGTCGCGCCGCCGACGGTGTTCTTGGTGGGGAGGGGGGTGGTGTCAGCCAATACCGGAGTCGGGGGCGGCGCATCGGCCGATCGGTTGACCCCCGGGTCAACCGGTGCGGTCGTCGGCGGGAGCCGGTACGGGGACGGGCCGGCGGGGGTTCCGGCCCCAGGCTTGGAGCAGTGAAGGAGCCGGCCCGCACCGCACCAGCGGAGCGGGAGGCCCCGCCCGATGCCGCCCCCCGTGTCACCGTCCTCAGGAGCAGAGATGAACACCCGTACCCGCGTCCTCACCGGTACCGCCCTCGCCGCCGTCATCGGCGCCGGGACCTTCGGGGCCGTCAGCGCCAGTGCCACCGCCGCCCCGGCCGCCGCCGTGGCGAAGAAGGACGACGACCGGAACTTCACCACCTCGACCCACCTCACCGTCGACGCCGCCACCCGCGCCGCCCGGGCCGCGCTGGACGCCGCCGAGAAGGAGAACCAGCGGGTGACGGTCGCGGTCGTCGACCGCAACGGCAACACCATCGTCACCCTGCGCGGCGACGGCGCGGGCCCGCAGTCCTACGAGTCGGCCGAGCGCAAGGCCTTCACCGCCGTGTCCTGGAACGCCCCGACCTCCGTCCTCGCGGGCCGCCTCGCCCAGACCCCGAACCTGAAGGACATCCCCGGCACCCTCTTCCTCGGCGGCGGCACCCCGGTGCAGGCCAAGGGCGCCCCGGTGGCCGGCATCGGTGTCGCCGGCGCCCCCAGTGGCGACCTGGACGAGAAGTTCGCCAAGGCCGGCGTGGACGCGCTGGACAAGTAGCCCGTCATCTCCCCCGCTTAGGATCGGGCGCGTGGAACACCGTGCCCGATCCCGCTCCTCCCGCCTCGCCGTCCCGGCCGCTGCCGCTGCCGCCCTCCTCGCCCTCACCGCGGCGTGTACGGGCGGCACCGTGCAGGGGCGGCCGGGGGCGTCGGGGCTGCGCGACCCGTACTTCCCCAAGGCGGGGAACGGCGGCTACCAGGTCGAGCACTACGCCCTGGACCTGGACTACGAACCCGCAGGCAACCGGCTGCGCGGCCGGGCCGTCATCACCGCCCGCGCCGAGCAGGGCCTCAGCTCCTTCAACCTGGACCTGAGCGGGCTGCGCGTCGACGCCTTGACCGTGCAGGGCGAGGCCGCCCGGTACAACCGCACCGGGAACGAGCTGACGGTGCGTCCCGCCGAGGACCTGAAGAAGGGCGAGGTCTTCCGTACGGAGGTCGCCTACAGCGGCCGGCCGAAGACCTTCACCGACCCGGACGGCTCCAAGGAGGGCTGGATCACCACCCCGGTCGGCGCGGGAAGCGCGGGCGGTGCGGGCGGTGAGGCCGGCGCGGTCGGCGTCGGCGAACCGGTCGGCTCGATGACGTGGTTCCCCGGCAACCACCACCCCAGCGACAAGGCCGCGTACGACATCACGCTGACCGTCCCGGACGGCTACGAGGCCGTGTCGAACGGCGCGCTGCGCTCCCGCACCCCGGCCGGCGCCGGGCGGACCGCCTTCGCGTGGCACAGCCCGGAGCCGATGGCGAGCTACCTGGCCACCGCCGTCATCGGGAAGTACCGGGTGACCACGGGGCGCACGCCCTCCGGGGTGGCCCTCTACAACGCCGTGACGCCCGACGAGGCCGCCGGGAGCGCCGGGGTGCTCGCGAGGCTGCCGGAGATGGTGGAGTGGGGCAGCGGCCGGTTCGGCCCGTACCCCTTCGGCACGGCGGGCGCCGTCGTGCTGCCCGCCGAAACGCTGGCCTACGCGCTGGAGACGCAGACCAAACCCGTCTTCCCGGGCGCCCCCGGCACCGAGGAACTCCTCCTCCACGAGCTCGCCCACCAGTGGTTCGGCAACTCGGTCTCGCCGGAGTCCTGGAAGGACATGTGGCTGAACGAGGGCTTCGCCACCTACGCCGAGTGGCTGTGGACCGAGGAGCACGACGGACCCACGGCGCAGGAGGAGTTCGACGCCTTCCTGGAAGGCGACACCGAGGTCGACGAGAACGCCGACTCCGACTGGGACGCCTTCCCGCCGGCCGCCCCGCCGGGGCCCGAGGACATCTCCGGGAACCCGGTGTACTACCGCGGCGCGATGGTCCTGCACCGCGTCCGGCAGGAGGTGGGCGACGAGAAGTTCTTCGCGCTCCTGCGCGGCTGGGCCGCCGAGCACCGGCACGGGAACGCGAGCACGGCCGACTTCACCGCCTACGCGGAGAAGACGACGGGACACGACCTGAAGGACGTCTGGGACGTCTGGCTGTACGGCAAGGACCGCCCGGCCGCCCCCGCCCCCCGCTAGCCGGGCCGGCCCACCGGCCTGTCCCCGTACCGGCCCACCGGCCTACGGGGCTTCGAGCGGCTTGCGCAGCACCGCGCAGTCGCGGCCCAGCTCGCGGTCCTTGGCCCGGCGCAGGACGGTGTACCCCTGGGACTCCCAGAAGGCGAGGGCGTTCGGGTTGTTGTCCAGCACCGCGAGCCGCAGGCCGGTGCGCCCGGCGGCGCGGAAACGGTCCTCGACCAGGCCGGCCACGACCCGGCCGTACCCCTCCCGGTGCGCGGTGGCGTCGATCAGCAGCAGCCCGATCCACGGGTCGGGGTCCTCGGACGCCGGGTCGGGATGGTGGGCGAGGGTGGTGGCCAGGCCGACCAGCCGGCCGGCCGAGCGGGCGAGGAGGACCTCGGCGCCGTCGCGGGAGAGTTCGTCGGCGAGGGCGGCCGCGACCTGCTCGACCGTGATGCGGCCGGGGTCGGGGAAATCGCCGCTCAGTTCGAAGAACGCGTGGTTCGTCGCGTAGAGGGTGGCGATCTCGGTGAGGACCGGGCCGGGCAGGGCGCCGTCCAGGGGGACGAGCGGGTGGAGGATCACCTGACGAACGGTAGCGAAGCCCCCTCCCCGGACGGCCGGGAGGGGGCTTCACCAGCGCGGGTGTCCGCCGCGCGGCCGGACGGGGCCGCCCGGCGGGGCTGCCCGGACGGGGCCGCGCGACCGCGTCCGTACGGCAGCCCGCGCGGACCGGTCCGTACGACCGGTCCGCGCGCGGCCGTCGGCGCGGGGTGGAATCAGACGTTGACGCCGAAGTCCTGCGCGATGCCGGTGAGGCCGGAGGCGTAGCCCTGGCCGACCGCGCGGAACTTCCACTCGGCGCCGTTGCGGTAGAGCTCGCCGAAGACCATGGCGGTCTCGGTCGCCGCGTCCTCGGAGAGGTCGTAGCGGGCGATCTCGGTGCCGCCGGCCTGGTTCACGACGCGGATGTACGCGTTGCGGACCTGCCCGAAGTTCTGGTTGCGGGTCTCCGCGTCGTAGATGGAGACCGGGAAGACGATCTTGTCCACGTCGGCCGGCAGGCCGGCGAGGTTGACGTTGATGGCCTCGTCGTCGCCCGCGCCCTCGCCGGTGCGGTTGTCACCGGTGTGGACGATGGTCTGGTCCGGGGTGGACTTGTTGTTGAAGAAGACGAAGTGGCCGTCGGAGACGACCTTTCCGGTCGCGTTGACCGCGATGGCCGAGGCGTCGAGGTCGAAGTCCACACCGGTGGTGGTGCGGGTGTCCCAGCCGAGGCCGACCGTGACGGCAGCCAGACCGGGGGCCTCCTTCGAGAGCGAGACGTTGCCGCCCTTGGACAGGCTTACAGCCATGGGAATGTCCCTTTCCTCATCCAACATGCACGTACAGGCGGTCAAAGTACCGCTGCTCCCTCTAACGCGAGGAGGGGCCTGCCGGGTTCCCGAATGAAATAAGGGTGACGGAGCGGCCGCGGGCACGGATCATAGGGGCATGCCTGGTCCCTATGTCATCCGCGGTTCGGTCGCGCTCCCGGAGTCGGAGCTCGCCTGGCGCTTCTCGCGTTCCTCGGGGCCCGGCGGACAGCACGTGAACACCTCGGACTCCCGCGCCGAGCTGCTCTTCGACCTGGCGGCGACCAGGGCGCTGCCCGAGGTGTGGAAGGAGCGTGCGCTCGAGCGGCTCGCCTCGCGCCTCGTCGACGGGGTCGTGACCGTACGGGCCTCCGAGCACCGCTCGCAGCTGCGCAACCGGGAGATGGCGCTGGTCCGGCTGGCCTCGCTGCTCGCCGAGGCGACGGCGCCGCCGCCGCGGCAGCGCCGGGCGACGAAGATCCCGCGCGGGATCAACGAGCGCCGGCTGCGCGAGAAGAAGGCCAGGGCCGAGACCAAGCGGGGCCGCACCGGCCGCGACTGGTAGCGCACCGGCCACCGCACGCCCCGCCCGCCGCGCCGAGCCCGCCCTCCCCGCCGCCCCCCGCTACTGCCCGAGGTGCCGGTAGCGCCCGCGGAAGTACGTGAGCGGCGGCGAGTCCGGCGACGGCAGCCCCGCCGTCAGCACGCGGCCGACGACCAGGGTGTGGTCGCCCGCCTCCACGCGGTTCTCCGTACGGCATTCGAGGGTGGCCAGGGCGCCGGTCAGCAGCGGGGCGCCGGAGGCTTCGCCGCGCACGTACGGGAGGTCCGCGAACAGCAGGCGGTCGCTGATCCGGTTCTTCATGGAGAAGCGGCCCGCGATCTGGAGCTGGTGGTCGGCGAGCACCGAGACCGCCCACAGCGGCTGCTCCGCCATCAGGTCGTCCATCCGGGAGCCCTCGCGCAGGCTCACCACCACCAGCGGCGGGTCGAGTGATACGGACATGAAGGCGGTCGCCGTCATGCCGACGTCCTCGCCGCGCGGTCCGCCGACCGTCAGGGGGGCCTCGTGCGCGGTGATCAGGCACACGCCTGCCGCCAGCCGGGCCATCGCGGCCCGGAACTCGTCATTGCTCACGCCCTCAGCATGGGGGGTTCGCTCGGGCAGGGTGGTTACGGGGGTCGTCTGGGGCACGCTGAAACGCTAATCGCGCGCCTCGCGCCGCACATCGGGCCCTGGTCCGAGTCGCGCCCCCGCCTCTCGGCCTAGGCCCGGGCGTATCGTTTGCTCCCGGGAAGGAGGGGGAGCGCTCCCAGCCCGGGGAGGTCCATTGGGTACCGTTATTCATCTCATGTGACTTGAGTCACAGAGGGCAAGATTTGTTGACCCTGTGTACCTGCCGCACAGCTCACTGTGATTCAGTGGACGGGACACCGCAACGAAACGCCGATGACAAACCTGGAGTTGCTGTCGAGGTCTCGGGGAGAGCGAGCAATGGAGACCGAGTCGGAGCCGTACGTCCGTCTTGCGACCCTGCGGCAGCTGCACCGGGTGGTGGCCGAGCTCAATACGGCCCGGAGCCTGGCGGACACCCTGCAGACCGTCGTGGACGGCATCGTCGTGGGGCTCGGCTACGAACTCGCCTGTGTCAACCTCGTACGCCCTGACGGGGACCTCGTCGTCGCCGCCTTCGCCGGAGACCCGGCCGCCGAGGCCCTGATCACCGGCCGGGTCGGCTCCCGCGCCTCCTGGGAACGCCGCCTGACGATGGGCGAGAACTGGGACGGGCTCCGCTTCATCCCGCACACCGAGGGCTGGGTCCTCATGGAGGACGACGTCCCCCAGTGGCACACCGAGGGGCCCGAACCGCGGTTCGAGGACGAGTGGCACCCCGAGGACCGGCTCTACGCACCCATGTACGCGTCCGGCGGGGAACTTCTGGGTGTCATTTCGGTGGACAGGCCGCGCAACGGGCGCCGCCCCGGGGCGTGGGGGCGCGAAGCGCTCCAGATGTACGCCTTCCAGGCGGCGATCGCGATCAGCAACGCCAGGCTCCGCGCGAACATGCAGCGGGCCCTGGTCCGGCTGGAACGCGAGCAGCAGGCGCTCCGCGCCAGTGAGGAGTCGTTCCGCCAGGCCTTCGAGTACGCGCCCAGCGGCATGGCCATCGCCGAGATGGGCGGGGACCAGCACGGGCGGCTGCTGCGGACCAACGACGCGCTGTGCCGGCTGCTGGGAAGACCGGCCTCGGTGCTGCGCCGGTACTCCTTCTCCGACCTGGTCCACCCCGAGGACATCGGCACCCTGCTGCGCACCTCCGCCGAGGGCGGCCGGGCCGAGCTGCGCCTCGGCCGCCGCGACGGCACGTACGTATGGGTCTCGCTGCGCAACTCCGTGGTGGCGGACGCCGCCGACGGGCCGCGGTTCCTGCTGACCCACGTCGAGGACATCGAGGAGCGCAAGCGGCACGAGCTCCAGCTCGCCCACCGGGCCAGCCACGACTCGCTGACCGGCCTGCCCAACAGCGCCGAGCTCAGATCCCGGCTCGGGGCCCGGCTGTGCCGCCGCCCGCAGTCCGTGCGGGCCACCGCCGTCGAGGCCCTGGACGCGGCCTACGAGGGACGCGAGGTGCGTACGGGGTACGAGGTACACGGGGAGGCGGGTGGTGCGGGGGAGCACGGCTTTCAGCCCGACGGCACCGACCGGTTCGCCAGGGCCGACTCCTTCGAGTTCCCCGGGGCGGTGGCGGCCCCGGCGGACGGGCCGTACGACCACCACGTGCACACGGTGGCGCCCGCGACCGACATCGACGACGGGACGAAGGGGCTCGCTGTGCTCTTCTGCGACCTCGACGGCTTCAAGTCGATCAACGACCGGTTCGGGCACCACACGGGCGACGCGGTCCTGATCGAGGTCGCCCGGAGGCTGACGACCGGCGTCAGGGACGGCGACACCGTGGCCCGGCTGGGCGGTGACGAGTTCGTCGTCCTCGCCGACGGCCTGGGCGCCGCGGACGCCGCCGACCTCGCGGTCCGGCTGCGGAACGCGATCATCCCGCCGATCCGGGTCGACGGCCGCGCGGTGCGCGTGGGGGCGAGTTTCGGGATCGGATGGGCGAGCTGCGGGATGTCCGCGGACGAGGTGCTGCGCTCCGCCGACCAGCGGATGTACATCGAGAAGCGGTCGCGGTCCAAGTCCCACCGCCGGGCCGGATGAGGCGATCGGCCGCTCGTGGGCGCACGCGTTCGGGGTAGGCTCCCGGGGGTCGAAAGGAGTGACCTGCGATGACGACGCCCGCGAACAACGGCTCGCACAGTGGGGCGAACAAGCCCGAGGACGACGATCCGTTCGGCTACCTCTACGAGGACGGCCAGGCCGCCGGGGCCACCCCGCCCGGTCAGGGCGGCGGATACGGCTACCCCGGCCCGGGCGGCGGTCACCCCGGTACGCAGCCCGGCGTCCCGCGGACCTCCCACCACCAGGTGCGCACGGTCGGCGACCGCAGGAGCAGCGGCGGCCCGCGCGGCCCCGTTCCCCAGCAGGGCCAGCCGTCCTACCAGGCGCAGTACCAGGCTCCCGAGGCCCTCCAGGCCGGCGGCTACGGCGTTCCGCCGCAGCCGGGCGGCTCGGCGCAGTCCTCCCAGACCCAGGCGATCGCCTCGCACGGCGGCGGCGGGGGTCACGGCCACGGCGGCGGGGGCGGCCGCGGCGGCGCCTCCAGCCGCAAGGGCCTGCTCATCGCGGCGGTCGCGGTGGTCGGCGCGGTCGTGATCGGCATCAGCGCGGCCCTGGTCTTCGGCGGCGACGGCAAGGAGAAGGCCGACGACAAGGCCGGTGACGCCGGAGGCGGTCAGCAGTCGGCCGCCCCGCAGAACCCGGCGTCCCCGGCCCCGAGCGGCTCTCCCAAGCCCTCCGAGGCCCCGCTCCCGAAGGGCGAGGCGGCCGGCGCGGGCATGTCCATCACGGGCGGCGCGGCCCTGGAGACCACCGTGCCGGGGGCGAAGAGCTCGGGCGGCCAGTACGTGGGCCGGTTCAACCAGCCCGGCGCGGCCGTGACGTGGACCCTGGACGTTCCCAAGGCCGGGAAGTACAGGTTCTACGTGCGGTTCGGCATCCCGGGCGAGGACGCCAACGGCACGCTGACCATCAACGGCAAGGCCAACGAGGCGCCGATCAGCATGCGCAACTTCGCCAAGTCGCCCAAGGGCGACTGGGAGAAGGGCTGGCAGACGACGTGGGGTCAGGTCAACCTCGACAAGGGCGCCAACACGATCAAGCTCTCGTGCGAGGCCGGCAACAGCTGCAACGTCAACATCGACCAGCTGTGGCTGGAGCAGTTCTGATCCACCGGCCCGTCTGGTGCCGGCACTAGACCGCGGTGACCTTCACCGACCCCCGTACCTCCTCGTAGGTGCGGGGGTCGAACTCTCCCGCCACCGGGGCGAGGACCGTGGCCGCCGACAGGGCGACCGCGCGGGTCAGGCGGGCCGGCCAGTCCAGGCCCTCCGCCAGGGCGGACAGCAGGCCCGCGACCGCGGAGTCGCCGGCTCCGGTGGGGTTGCCTGCCAGCGGGCGCGGCGGGGCGGCCCGCCAGGCCCCCTCGGGGGTGGCGGCCAGCAGTCCGGCCGGGCCGAGCGAGGCGACCACCGCGTGGGCGCCCCGGCGGCGGGCGTCGCGGGTGGCGGGGAGCGGATCGCGGGACCCGGTGAGCTCCGCCAGTTCGGCGGCGTTCGGCTTGATGACCTCCGGGCGGGCGGCGACCCCGCGGCGCAGGGCCTCGCCGCCGGTGTCCAGGAGCACCGGGACCCCGGCCGCGCGGGCGGCCCGTACGAGGACGGCGTACGCGCCGACCGGCACGCCCGGGGGGAGGCTGCCGCACAGGGCGACGGCCTCGGCGCCGGCCAGCAGGGTGTCGTACCGGGCCAGGAACGCCGACCACTCCGGAGCCGTGATCAGCGGGCCCGGCTCGTTGAACTGCGTGGTGTCCCCGGAGGCCGCGTCGGCCACGGCCAGGGTGCGCCGGGTGGCGCCCGCGCAGGGGACCAGGGCGTCGCTCACCCCGGCGGAGCGGGCCAGCAGTTCCCGTACGACGGCGCCGGTCCGGCCGCCCGCGAAGCCGGTGGCGGTGACCTCGTGGCCGAGCGCGGCCAGGACGCGGGCCACGTTGAGGCCCTTGCCGCCGGGGCGTTCGGCGACGTCCGAGACGCGGTGCGAGGCGTGCGGGAGCAGCCGCGGCACGCGGTAGGTGACGTCGAGCGCCGTGTTGAGCGTGACGGTCAGGATCATGGGCACTCCCGGGTCTGTTGCTGCCGGGATCATGCCAAACGGAAAGCGGCCGGCCCAGTCCCGCGGGCCGGCCGCCTTCCACGCGTGTCCTGCCGGTGTCACGAACCGTCAGGAACCGGCCCGAACGGCCGGGGTGACGATCCATTCGCCGCGCCGCATGACGCCCTTGACGTCGAACGCGGCGTCTAGGACGACCAGGTCGGCGTACTTTCCTGCCTCCAGCGAGCCGATCCGGTCGTACAGGCCGATCAGCTTGGCCGGGTTCGCGGAGATCGCCTGGACCACGGACTCCACCGGCAGCCGGTCCACGGTCACCGACCGCTTGAAGGCGGTGTCCAGGGTGAGGGTGGAACCGGCGATGGAGCCGCCCTCCACGAGCCGGGCCACGCCCTGCTTGACCTCGACCTCCAGCGGGCCGAGGTGGTAGGTCCCGTCGCCGAAGCCGGCCGCGTCCATCGCGTCGGTGATCAGCGCCACGCGGTGCGCGCCGGCGTGGTGGAAGGCCAGCTCCAGCATGGCCGGGTGCAGGTGGACGCCGTCGTTGATCAGCTCGACGGTGACCCGCTCGTCCTCCAGCAGCGCCGCGATGGGCCCCGGGGCGCGGTGCTCCAGGCCCGGCATGGCGTTGTAGAGGTGGGTGGCCACGGTCGCGCCCGCGTCGATGGCCTGGCGCGTCTGCTCGTACGTGGAGTCCGTGTGGCCGATGGCCGCGATGACTCCGTGCTCGGCGAGGAGCCGTACGGAGTCCAGGCCGCCCGGCAGTTCGGTGGCGAGGGTGAACATCCGGGCGGCGCCCTGCGCGGCGTCGATCAGCTTGCGGACCTCGGCCGGGTCGGGGTCGCGGAGCAGTTCCTCCTTGTGCGCGCCCTTGCGGCAGGGGTTGATGAACGGCCCCTCGAAGTGGATGCCCGCGATCTCGCCCTGCTGGGTCAGCTCGGCGAGCAGTCCGGCGCGCCGGGCGAGTTCGTCCAGGTCCCCGGTGACGGTGGAGGCGACGAGGGTGGTGGTGCCGTGCTCGCGGTGGGTCCGTACGCCCTTGAGGACCTCCTCGGGGGTGCCGGAGGTGAACGAGGCGCCGCCGCCGCCGTGGTTGTGCACGTCCACGAAGCCGGGGACGATCCAGTGCCCGGACAGGTCCAGGACGTCGGCGCCCTCCCGGGCGCTGCCGGCGATGCGGTCGCCGTCGACGATGACCCGGCCGTTGGCGACGGTCCCGGTGGGCAGCACCACCCTGGCGCCGGAGAGAACGGTGCTGTGAGCGCTTCCGGACATCAGGCGGGTACCTCCGTGGCGAGTAGGTCCCAGGCGAGCAGCCCTGCGCCCAGGCATCCGGCCGTGTCCCCGAGGGCCGCCGGAACGATGTGCGGCAGCCGCTGGAACGTCACGCGCTCCTCGACGGCCGCCCGTAGTGGTGTGAACAAGGTTTCCCCGGCCTCGGCCAGCCCGCCACCGATGATCAGCGTGCGCGGGTCCAGCAGGGTGATCGCGGTGACCAGCCCGTCGGCGAGCGCGCCGACGGCCGTGAGCCAGACCTCGCGGGCCCGCTCGTCACCGGCCTCGACGGCCTTGGCGCAGTGCGCCGCGTCCGCCTCGGGGTCGCCGGAGGCCGCCGCCCACGCGCGCGAGACGGCGGAGGCGGACGCGAGGGTCTCCAGGCAGCCGCGCTGGCCGCAGCCGCAGGCGGGGCCGCCCGGGCGCACCACGATGTGGCCGATCTCGCCCGCGTAGCCGTGGGCGCCGGCCTCGATGCGGCCGGCGATCCCGATGGCGCCGGCGATGCCGGTGCCCAGCGGGACGAAGAGGAAGCGGTCGGCGCCGCGGCCGGCGCCGATGCGGCCCTCGGCGAGGCCGCCCGTGCGGACGTCGTGGCCCAGGGCCACCGGGATGCCGCCGAGGCGTCTGCCGATCAGCTCGCGCAGGGGGACGTCGCGCCAGCCCAGGTTCGCCGCGTAGACGGCGATCCCGTTCTCGGCGTCGACGATGCCGGGTACGGCGACGCCGGCGGCCGACGCGGGCCGCCCGAAGCGCTCCTCGCCGGTGCGCAGCAGCTCCGCGGCGAAGTCCTGGATCGTCTCGACGACGGCGTCGGGTCCCCGCTCGCGGCCGGTGGCGCGGCGCGCCTCGTGCAGCAGGGTGCCGTCCTCGGCGACGAGGGCGGCCTTCATCCCGGTGCCGCCCACATCGAGGGCGATGACGTGTTTCACGGGTTTCACAGGTGACAGTCTCGCGTGCTCGACGGGGAAAGGTCTAGTCCATTGGGAGGGATTGTTGAGTGGCCATACAAAATCGGGACCCCGGTCCGGATACGAAGCGGACACGGACCGCGCCCGGGATGTGGACCAGTCGCCAAAGTGGTGTAGACCTTACGTGGATCGTACGTACAACAAGGGGTGGAACGAGAACTGTGAAGCGCCGTTACCTGAGCCTGGCCGCCTCCGGCGCCGCACTCTGCCTGACGGGCGTGACGCTGACGGGCTGCGGAGCCGTCGACGGACTCGCCGGTGATAACGAGGTGACCCTGCGGGTCGTGGCGGCCGACTACGGGGACAATCCGCAGAACTCCTCCGCCGGGTACTGGAAGGACCTCGGCGACGCCTTCACCAAGCAGCACCCCGGCATCAAGGTCGAGGTCAGCGTCTTGAACTGGTCCGAGGTCGACGCCAAGGTCGCCGCGATGGTCAAGGCCGGCAAGGCCCCCGACATCGCCCAGATCGGCGCCTACGCCGACTACGCGGCCGACGGCAAGCTGTACACCGCGGACGAGCTGCTCTCCGTGAAGACCGAGGCGGACTTCCTGGCCCCGCTCGCCGACGCGGGCAAGGTCAAGCGGGTCCAGTACGGCCTGCCCTTCGTCGCCAGCACCCGCCTGCTCTTCTACAACGAGAAGCTGCTCGGCGACGCCGGGATCGTCCCCAAGGACGGGAAGACCGCCTGGCAGCCGAAGAGCTGGACCGAGCTGGAGGCCGCCGCGAAGAAGCTGAAGGGCTCGGGCGTCCCGACCCCCTTCGCGCTGCCGCTGGGCCGCGAGGAGGCCCAGGCCGAGACGATGATGTGGATGCTCGCGGGCGGCGGCGGCTACACGGACAACGAGGAGAACTACTCCCTCGACTCCGCCGAGAACGCCAAGACGCTGGAGTTCCTGCGCGACAAGCTCGTCGGACAGGGCCTGACCGGCTCGGTCGAACCGGGCAAGCTGGACCGCCAGGCCGCCTTCGACGCCTTCGCGCGCGGCGAGGTCGGCATGCTCAACGGCCACCCGACGCTGCTCAAGCAGGCCGGCGAGCGGGGCGTGAAGTTCGGCATGGTGGCCCTGCCGACCGCGGACGGCACCGAGCACCCGGCGATGGGCGTCGCGGACTGGGTGATGGCCTTCAAGAACGGGCACCGCAAGGAGTCCGGCAAGTTCCTCGACTACCTGTACGAGGCGAAGAACGTGACGGCCTTCACCGAGAAGTACGACCTGCTGCCGGTCACCACGAGCGGCTACCGGGCCGCCGAGGCGGGCACGGGCGGCTCCTCACCGCAGCTCAAGACGTTCCTGGCGGCCCTGCCGAACTCCCGGCTCTATCCGGTCGGCAAGAAGTCCTGGGCGGGCGTGAGCGAGGACATCAAGCAGAAGATCGGCAAGACCGTGCAGCCGGGCGGCCAGCCCGCGAAGGTGCTGGAAGAGATCGCCTTGGCGGCCCGCAAGGCCGACCCGAGCTGACCCGGTACGCCGGTACGCCGGCCCACCGGTGCGCCCACCGGCCGGTACGCCCACCGGTGCGCCCGCGTGTACGCCCGCCGGTCCACCGGCGGCGCCCGGCGCGGGCCGGTGTCGGTGGGCGGCGTTAATCTGGCGGTATGACGGACGAGGGGCGGCTGACGGCCACGGAGGCCGAGGTGCTCGCGTACGAGGCACGCACCTGGCCCGGACCGGGCGCCAAGGAGCGGGCGGTGCGCGAGGGGCTGGGGATGACCCCGGTCCGGTACTACCAGCTGCTCAACGCGCTGATGGACGATCCCCGGGCGCTCGCCCACGCCCCGGGCACGGTGAACCGGCTGCGCCGCATCCGCGAAGCCCAGCGGGCGCGGCGGTGACCGTCCGGGGCGGGCCGGATCGGACGGGTACCGCGCCGTAGCCGCCGCCCCGCTCGCCCGTTAGGGTCGTCCGTATGGGGAGCCATCCGCACGACCTGCCGATGCCCGTCACCGCAGCCGGACGCGAGGGACTGGAAGCCCTGCTCCGCGCACCCCGCCGGTCCGTGGTCGCCCTCGACTTCGACGGCACCCTGGCCGACATCGTTCCCGACCCCGACCAGGCCCGAGCCCACCCCGGAGCCGTACCGGCCCTGGCCGCGCTCGCCCCCGAGGTCGCCTCCGTCGCCGTGGTCACCGGCCGCCCCGCGGGCGTCGCCGTACGCTACGGCGGCTTCGCCGGCGTCCCCGGACTCGAGCACCTCGTGGTCCTCGGGCACTACGGCGCCGAGCGCTGGGACGCCGTCACCGGCACCGTCCACGCCCCGGCCGAGCACCCCGGGGTCGCGGCGGTCCGGGCGGAGCTGCCGGGGTTCCTGGAGTCGATCGGGGCCTGGCGCGGCACCTGGATCGAGGAGAAGGGCCAGGCGCTGGCCGTCCACACGCGCCGCGCCGCCGACCCCGCCGCCGCCTTCGACGCCCTGCGCGAGCCGCTGGCCGACCTGGCCGCACGGCACGGGCTGATGGTGGAGCCCGGCCGGGCCGTGCTGGAGCTGCGGCCCCCGGGCATGGACAAGGGCGTCGCGCTGACCGAGTTCCTGGAGGAGACCGGCGCCGAGGCCGTGCTGTACGCCGGGGACGACCTGGGCGACCTCGCCGCCTACGCCGCCGTCGAGAAGCGGCGGACCGACGGGCACCCGGGGCTGCTGGTGTGCAGCGGCTCCGCGGAGGTCCCGGAACTGGCCTCGCGGGCCGACATCGTGCTCGCCGGCCCCGCCGAGGTCGTCGCCCTGCTGGCCGCCCTGGCGGACGCGCTGCGGTCCTGACCCCCGCCTTCGCGCGCGGCTCCGGGGCCCGGCCCCGCAGCCGCGCGCACCGCGGCGGCGGGTCAGGCGTCCGGGGCGCCCAGGGCGTCCAGCTGGGCGCGGAACCAGGCCGCCGGGGGCAGCGCCGTGGCCGCCGCCGCGAGCCGCTTCGTACGCTCCGCGCGCTCCGGCTCCGGCATGGTCAGCGCCTCGTTCAGGGCCTCCGCCGTCCGCGTCACGTCGAACGGGTTCACCGTGAGCGCGTGGTCGCGCAGCTCCTCGTACGCCCCCGCGCCCGTCGACAGCACCAGCGCGCAGCCCGCCTCCGACACCACCGGGATCTCCTTCGCCACCAGGTTCATCCCGTCGCGCACCGGGTTCACCAGGGCCACGTCCGCCAGCCGATAGGCCGCCAGCGAGCGCGTGAAGTCGTCCTTCACCGACACCAGCACCGGCTGCCAGCCCTCCGCGCCGAACTCCGCGTTGATCTCCGCCGCCAGCTCCGCCACCGACGCCGTGTAGTCCCGGTAGACCTTCAGGTCCTGCCGCGACGGGTACGCGGAGGCCAGGTGCACGACCCGGCCGCGCCACTCGGGGTGGACCGTCAGCAGCTCACGGTAGGCCAGCAGGCCGCGCAGGATGTTCTTCGACAGCTCCGTGCGGTCCACCCGGACGACCGTCCTGCGGTCCCCGACCTCCGCCCGCAGCTCCGCCAGCTTCGCGTCGACCTCGGGCCGGTGCGCGAGCGCTCGCAGGTCGTCCCCGTCGACGCCCAGGGGGAAGGCGGTCACCTCGGTGAACCGGGGCTCCTCCGGCGGCTCCTCGCGCCGTCCGTCCTCCACCGTCCTGCGGTGCCGCACCCCGCTGGGCCCCGCGGCCGGCCAGAAGCCCTCCGCCACGCCGCTCGCGTCGTCGGCCTGCGCACCCGCGACGAAGTTCCGGGCCCACTCGCCCGTGTGGAAGCCCAGCACGTCCGCGCCGAGCATCCCCCACACGAGCTGCTGGCGGACGTCGTCGGGGAGCATGCCGAGGAATTCGGGCGAGGCCCACGGCGTGTGCGTGAAGTGCGCGATCCGCAGGTCCGGCCGCAGCTCGCGCAGCTGCCCCGGGACCAGCGCCAGGTGGTAGTCCTGCACCAGGACGCGGGCGCCGGGCGCCGCCTCCTGCGCGAGGGCCTGCGCGAAGGCGCGGTTGTACTCGGTGTACGAGTCCCACTGGCGGCGGAACCGCGCGTCGAAGACCGGCTCGCGCGGGACGTCGTACAGGTGGTGGTGGGTGAACCAGAGCACGGAGTTCGCGATGCCGTTGTACGCGTCGTCGTACACCGTGGGATCGATGTCCAGCATCCGGACGCCCGGCTCGGCGACGCCCCGGCGCACCGCCTCCCGGTCGGCGTCCGAGAGCGCCGCGCAGATCCACAGTGCGTCCGGCTGCTCCGCGAGGGCGGCGGAGAGCCCGGAGACGAGTCCGCCCCCGCCGCGGCGGGCGCTGAGCGCTCCGTCGTCCGCCAGGGCGTAGGAGAGCGGGCCGCGGTTCGCTGCAACGAGTACCTGAGAAGCCATGCCGCCAACCTAGCCGGGCCCGGGCCCCCTCAAACCGTCCGATTCGTCACGCCACGCGGCGTACGGCGTACTCCTCGACCTCGCGCATCGGCGGCCGCTCCTCGGTGTCCACCGCGTACGTGCGCGGCACGAAGCCGTCGGGACCCCGCTCGAACTGCGTCAGCTCCGGCCGTACGAGGTGGCCGCGCGAGAGCCGCAGCTGCGCCGTGCGGTAGATCGCCGCGGCCATCCGGCCCAGCGCCTGCCCGTCCTGGTGGCGGTGCACCCGTACGCCCACGTCGACCTGGGCCAGCGCGTCCAGCCCGACCGTGTGCAGCGCGTCCACCAGCAGGCCCAGTTCGACGCCGTACCCGACGGGGAAGGGGAGCCGCTCCAGCAGCGAGCGCCGCACGGCGTACTCGCCGCCCAGCGGCTGGACGAAGCCCGCCAGCTGCGGCCAGTGCAGGTTGAGCAGGGGCCGGGCGACCAGCTCGGTCACCCGCCCGCCCTGGCCCGGGGCGCCGCCCAGCGGGCGGTCGTACATCGCCTTGACGAACTGCACCTCGGGGTCGGTCAGCAGCGGTCCCACGATGCCGGAGACGAAGGAGGCCGAGAAGTCCCGCAGGTCGGCGTCGACGAAGCACACGACGTCGCCGGTGGTGGCCAGCAGCGAGCGCCACAGCACCTCGCCCTTGCCGGGCAGCGCCGGGACGCGGGGCAGGATGCCGTCCCGGTGCTCCACCCGGGCGCCGGCCTTCGCCGCCACCTCCGCCGTCCGGTCGGTGGAACCCGAGTCGACCACGAGCAGTTCGTCCACCAGGGGGACGGGCAGCCCGTCCATCAGCTCGCGCCGGATCACCTCGACGATCTCGCCGACCGTCGCCTCCTCGTCGAGCGCGGGCAGCACCACGCTGACCGTGGTGCCCGTGGCCCGCTTCCGTTCGATCAGCTGGGCGAGCGGTCGGTCGGCGGCGGCCCAGGAGCGCTCGGCCAGCCAGCGCTCCACCTCTTGCAGCACTCTCGGCACTCCCTGGTTACTCGGCGGTATAAGCCGAAATGTGATCCATCTCGCGGTTCGGACGGCTGTCTCAACCACCCGGACCTTCCGTTACAGTCTTGAACAACGCGAAGCACCACCGCATGCCGGGGGTGCTCGCCCACAAATGCCCGGACGCGCCAAGAGCGCGCGGCCCGGTGCCATACCGCTCATCCAGAGGGGCAGAGGGACACGGCCCGTTGAAGCCCCGGCAACCCTCCAGTCGGTTCTCGCGATGCGTTCTGCGCACACTCCGCGAGGTCCCCGGCTAGGGAAGGTGCCAATTCCGTCTCATGGCGAAGTGCGCCATGGGGAAGATGAGGAGAAAGGGCCTCGCCATCATGGCTGCACAGACCGAAACCACCTCTGTCGATCTCGGACCCGCCACCGGCCTTTCCTGTCGCGAGTGCGGTACCCGCTTCGAACTCGGCCCCATCTTCGCGTGCGTCGAGTGCTTCGGCCCGCTGGAAGTCGCCTACGACCTTCCCACCGGTGACCCCGAGGCCCTGCGCGCCGCGATCGAGGCCGGCCCGAACAACATCTGGCGCTACGCGCCGCTGCTGCCCGTCCCCGCCGACGTGGCCTCCAAGCCGAGCCTGAACCCGGGCTTCACCAAGCTCGTGGACGCGGCCAACCTCGCCAAGGAACTCGGCGTCACCGGCAAGCTCTACGTCAAGGACGACTCCGGCAACCCGACGCACTCCTTCAAGGACCGCGTCGTGGCCATCGCCGTCGAGGCTGCCCGCGCCTTCGGCTTCACCACCCTCTCCTGCTCCTCCACCGGCAACCTGGCCGGCGCCGTCGGCGCCGCGGCCGCCCGCGCCGGCTTCCGCTCCTGCGTGTTCATCCCGCACGACCTGGAACAGGGCAAGGTCGTCATGGCCGGTGTCTACGGCGGCGACCTCGTCGGCATCGAGGGCAACTACGACGACGTCAACCGCTTCTGCTCCGAGCTCATCGGCGACCCGCTCGGCGAGGGCTGGGGCTTCGTCAACGTCAACCTGCGCCCGTACTACGGCGAGGGCTCCAAGACCCTCGCGTACGAGATCTGCGAGCAGCTCGGCTGGCAGCTGCCCGACCAGCTGGTCATCCCGATCGCCTCCGGCTCGCAGCTGACGAAGATCGACAAGGGCCTCCAGGAGCTGATCAGGCTCGGTCTGGTCGAGGACAAGCCGTACAAGATCTTCGGCGCCCAGGCCGAGGGCTGCTCCCCGGTCTCGACCGCCTTCAAGGCCGGCCACGACGTGGTCCGCCCGCAGAAGCCGAACACCATCGCCAAGTCCCTGGCGATCGGCAACCCGGCGGACGGCCCGTACGTCCTGGACATCGCGCGGCGCACCGGCGGCTTCGTCGACGACGTCAACGACGAGCAGGTCGTCGAGGCCATCAAGATCCTGGCGCAGACCGAGGGCATCTTCGCCGAGACCGCGGGCGGCGTGACCGTCGGCGTCACGAAGAAGCTGATCGAGGCCGGGCACCTCGACCCGGCGCTGACCACCGTCATCCTGAACACCGGGGACGGCCTCAAGACCCTGGAGGCGGTGGCCGCGGACAGCGGGCAGACCGCCACCATCCGCCCGAGCCTGGACGCCTTCCGCGCCGCCGGCCTGGTCTGATCCTCCCTCGCACACCGGAAAGGCAGTAGCGCCATGAGCGTCAACGTCCGCATCCCCACCATCCTGCGCACCTACACCGGCGGCAAGACCGAGGTCTCCGCCGAGGGCGCGAACCTGGCCGAGGTCATCGAGTCGCTGGAGAAGAGCCACCCGGGCATCGCCGCGCGCGTCCTGGACGACCAGGGCAAGCTCCGCCGCTTCGTGAACGTCTACGTGAACGACGACGACGTGCGCTTCGAGGGCGGCCTGGAGGCCGTCACCCCGGACGGCGCCGGCGTCTCGATCATCCCGGCCGTCGCGGGAGGCTGCTGACCGGCTGTGCGGTCGGCCGCCCGCGCGGTGACACCCCGCGCGCGGTGACACGCGAAAACCGAAATTGCCCCCTCCGCTAATAAGCGGAGGGGGCAATTCTGCTTGATTGGGCGCGGTAAGGTTGGGGAAGTCCCCTCCGCTGTTCTTGCCCGCCGCATATGAACGGGCCGCGTGAGGGTCGACATCGGGTCAATGTGCGTGTGCGCTATGGGGCTTTGGCGAGAGATGTCAGGCCCGAGTTGCCCTGGAGTATGCCAAATTTTCACTCTTTTTCAATGTTTCCGGGTGGCCGGATTTCTCGTCGGATTGACCTGTTGCAGACAGCATCGGCGCGGATACATTCAGCCTCGGTCGACGCGTTCCGACGCAAGTTCTGACCCGGGATCGCGAAGTGCGTTCCTGCGCAAGGGCCAGTAATAGGGGAGTTAGGCATGGCTCAGGGCACCGTCAAGTGGTTCAACGCGGAGAAGGGCTACGGCTTCATCGCGGTCGACGGTGGCGCGGATGTGTTCGTCCACTACAGCGCCATCCAGATGGACGGTTACCGCACCCTTGAAGAGGGTCAGCGGGTCGAGTTCGAGATCTCGCAGGGCCAGAAGGGGCCGCAGGCTGACATGGTCAAGCTCGCGGCCGCCGGCTAGTCCCCACGCGATCGGCCACCGACGCGTACGTACGGCGTGCACGGCAGGACCGTAGTGCGGCGTACGAGGCACTACGAGGGGCCCACATCCTGGACAAGGGATGTGGGCCCCTCGTGCGTCCGGCCTCCACGGCCCGTGCGGCGCCTGCCTCTTCCCGGGGTGTTGACCGAAGCCGCTTGCACTCGAGGGGGCCGAGTGCTAATCATTGGCGTTAGCACTCTCCCGGTGAGAGTGCTACTAAAACGAGGACCGGGTCGGTGAGGCCCACAGCGTCCGGCGGGAAGGAACCGCCGGGTGCTCAGGCCGTCCGTCGCGGGCGCGGGCGCGGTCCGGAGCAATCCACCCCTGTCCGGGAGGACCACTTCAGATGGCCAAGATCATTGCGTTCAACGAGGAGGCCCGGCGCGGTCTCGAGCGTGGGATGAACCAGCTCGCCGACGCCGTCAAGGTCACCCTTGGCCCCAAGGGTCGCAACGTCGTCCTTGAGAAGAAGTGGGGCGCCCCCACGATCACCAACGACGGTGTCTCCATCGCCAAGGAGATCGAGCTCGAGGACCCGTACGAGAAGATCGGCGCCGAGCTGGTCAAGGAAGTCGCCAAGAAGACGGACGACGTCGCCGGCGACGGTACGACCACCGCCACCGTGCTCGCCCAGGCGCTCGTCCGCGAGGGCCTGCGCAACGTAGCCGCCGGCGCCAACCCGATGGCCCTCAAGCGCGGGATCGAGAAGGCCGTCGAGGCCGTCTCCGCCGCCCTGCTCGCCCAGGCCAAGGACGTCGAGACCAAGGAGCAGATCGCCTCCACGGCCTCCATCTCCGCCGCCGACACCCAGATCGGCGAGCTCATCGCCGAGGCGATGGACAAGGTCGGCAAGGAAGGCGTCATCACGGTCGAGGAGTCGCAGACCTTCGGTCTGGAGCTCGAGCTCACCGAGGGCATGCGCTTCGACAAGGGCTACATCTCGGCGTACTTCGCCACCGACATGGAGCGCATGGAGTCGTCCCTCGACGACCCGTACATCCTGATCGTCAACTCCAAGATCGGCTCGGTCAAGGACCTGCTGCCGCTCCTGGAGAAGGTCATGCAGTCCGGCAAGCCGCTGCTGATCATCGCCGAGGACGTCGAGGGCGAGGCCCTGTCGACCCTGGTCGTCAACAAGATCCGCGGCACCTTCAAGTCCGTCGCCGTCAAGGCCCCGGGCTTCGGCGACCGCCGCAAGGCCATGCTCGGTGACATCGCCATCCTCACGGGCGGCACGGTCATCTCCGAGGAGGTCGGCCTCAAGCTGGAGAACGCCGGTCTCGACCTGCTGGGCCGCGCCCGCAAGGTCGTCATCACCAAGGACGAGACCACCATCGTCGACGGTGCCGGCGACAGCGACCAGGTTGCCGGTCGCGTCAACCAGATCCGCGTCGAGATCGAGAACTCCGACTCGGACTACGACCGCGAGAAGCTCCAGGAGCGCCTCGCGAAGCTGGCCGGCGGCGTGGCCGTCATCAAGGCCGGCGCCGCGACCGAGGTCGAGCTCAAGGAGCGCAAGCACCGCATCGAGGACGCCGTTCGCAACGCGAAGGCGGCCGTCGAGGAGGGCATCGTCGCCGGTGGCGGCGTGGCCCTGCTGCAGGCCTCCGCGGTCTTCGAGAAGCTGGAGCTCACGGGTGACGAGGCGACCGGCGCTGCCGCCGTCAAGCTCGCCCTGGAAGCCCCGCTGAAGCAGATCGCCGTCAACGCCGGCCTCGAGGGTGGCGTCGTCGTGGAGAAGGTCCGCAACCTGACCCCGGGCTGGGGTCTGAACGCGGCCACCGGCGAGTACGTCGACCTCATCGCCGAGGGCATCATCGACCCGGCGAAGGTCACGCGCTCCGCGCTGCAGAACGCCGCGTCGATCGCCGCGCTGTTCCTGACGACCGAGGCCGTCATCGCCGACAAGCCCGAGAAGGCCGGTGCCCCCGCGGGCGGCGGCATGCCGGGTGGTGACATGGACTTCTGATCGGCCCCGGCTGATCGGCTGTTCTCGAACGAGGGCGGCACCCCCCGCGGGGGGTGCCGCCCTCGGGCGTTTGTCCGGCCGCCGGGAGCGGGGGCGTGGGCCGGGTCAGAGCTGCTTGAGGAAGTACACGTCCTCGTGGCCGCCCGGGAAGCCGGGGACGCGGGCCGTCTCCACGTAGCCGTGGCGGGCGTAGAAGGCCGGGGCCTGGAAGGTGAACGACGAGACGAGGACGCTCACGCAGCCGCGCCGGCGGGCCTCGTCCTCGGCGGCTGCCAGCAGCCTGCCGCCCCAGCCGTCGCCGCGGCTGTCCTCGCGCACCCAGGTCATGCCGATGCCCGCCCGGTCGCCCCAGCTCCAGCCGCTGAGCCCGGCGACGAGCGCGCCGTCCGCGTCCGTGACCCGGACGGTGAACTCGGACTGCTCGTGTCCCGCCGTCGCCGCCTGGTTGAAGGCGTCGAGCTCCTTGCCGAGCCGTGCGTCGAGCCCGGCGTCCGCGCCGCCTGTGGTGATCCCCACCCTGTTGTCGTTCATCGGACGATTCTGCGGGCCGCGGCCGCGCCGCCACGAACGGTTTCCGGGGCCGCTTCGTCGGCGACGAAGAGATCGGGGCCGTACGCGCGACCGGCCGAGGGAAACCGGAAGAGAAAGGGGGAGGTCTCCACGATGTGCCCGTCCGGAGCCTCTGCCTCCAGCTGTCGGCGCAGGGCACGCATGGGGCGGACGTAGCGCAGCTTGGACCACGGTGACACGACGATCTTCCCCCGGATGAGCTCGGCCCTGAAGCCGTCCGGCGTGTTCATCTCCTCGACAGTGCGCAGGAGGCTCCCGAATGTCGGAGGAGCCGACGGTGTGGTGTCCATGGGTGTGGCCCGTTCGGTCATGGTGGTCACCGTGGTCCTCCGCATGGCGTGCGTGCTGTGCCGGGCCGGGGCCCGTGTCTCAGATCAGGCTAGCGCCGGGGCCGGGGCCGGGGCCGGGGCCGTGCCCGGTCCTCGGGACGGAGTGCCACGGGGCGGGCGGGTTTGGTTGACTCGGGGGATGAGCGAGAGCAGCGCACCCTTCGTCAAGATCTGCGGCCTCAGGAACGCGCGCGACGTCGAGGCGGCCGTGGCCGCGGGGGCGGGGGCCGTCGGGTTCGTGTTCGCCCCGGGCAGCCCGCGTACGGTCGACGCCGCGACCGCGCGCGCCCTCGCGGCGGAGGTGCCGGAGGGGGTGCTCACCGTCGGGGTGTTCCGGGGGCAGTCGGTGGCGGAGGTCCGCCGGTTCACCGAGGAGAGCGGCGTACGGGGCGTCCAGCTGCACGGCGAGGAGGGCCCCGAGGACTTCGCGGCGCTGCGGGCCGGGGGCCGGACGCTGCTGCGGGCCACCGCGGAGCACGTCCGGCGGTGCGGGGAGTACGGCGAGGACCTGCTGCTGATCGACGCGCCCGATCCGGGCTCCGGCAAGCCCTGGAACTGGGGCTCCGCGGAGTTCACGGCGCCGGAGGGCCGCTGGCTCCTGGCGGGCGGACTGACCCCCGGCAACGTCCGGGAGGCCCTGGAGACCACGGGAGCGTGGGGCGTGGACGTCTCCAGTGGAGTCGAGGGGGAGCGGGGAGTGAAGTCCCCGGCGCTCATCGACGCCTTCGTGCGCGCGGCGCACGCCTCTGTTCGCTGAAAGCGTTCATGCGATTACTCTCAGCGAGAACCGGAGGTTCGGCCGGTTTCCGGCGGGCAAAGCACTGACATGCTCTCGGACACGCTCGGATGGCTGCGGCGCCTGACAAGCCGCCTCGTTCCTCAGGGCGGTGGAGGCGTGCCCGTGTTCGCGCCGCGCCGCACTCCCGTCTTCACCGCCGACTTCGCCTCCACCTCCCAGTGGGTCGCCGGCCGCTCGTGGGCGTATCCCGGCGGCGGCCCGGTCAACCCGAACGACAACAAGCTGGACCACCTCGTCGCCGACCCCTCCTACAGCCGTGGCGGGGTCTTCCGGGCGACCCTGCGCCCCGACGGCAACTGGGACGCCGGCCTGCTCACCACCGAGGGCAGCGACGGCGGGTTCATGGCGCGCACCGGCGACGTGCTGGAGGCCCGGGTGAGGCTCCCGGTGGAGCGCGGGGCGTGGCCCGCGATCTGGACCTGGCGGGACGGCGGGCAGGAGATCGACGTCTTCGAGTACCACCCCGACAACCCGGACCTGCTGGAGCTGTCCAACCACGTCCGCGAGGGCCACCGCTACCACCGCGACCCGTCGGTGCGGCCCGGCGGGTGGGTCGACCTGAAGGTCGAGTTCGGGAGGAACTCGGTCGTCTGGTGGGTGAACGGGGCCCGCGTCTTCAGCGACGGCCGGGGCGTCGGCCGGAACTGGCGGGCGTACCTCATCGTCAACCTCTCGGTCTCGGCGGGCCGTTACCACCCGGCGCCGGACCCGGGGGCCACGGAGATGTCGTACGAGGTGTCGGCACTGCGGGTGTACCGGCGCTAGTCCGTTCCGTCCGGAACACCCGGCGGACGGGGGCGGCGCGGCGCGGAGACAGCTGCGTGCGCCCCCCCGATCGTGGGACGCTGGATGGAGCGGCTCCCGGGCCATGGCCGAACCCGGCGAGCGGGTGGCCTTCGGCGAAGCGCTGAAGCTCCCGGACCCCTTCTCGGTGACGTTGGAGACGGAGCACTTCCCCCACTGATCCGCCGACAGGCCCCGTTCCCGCCCGGGGTCGGCCGACGGGAAGCGGGCCGGCCTGTCCTCAGAAGATCCCGGAGCCGGACGCGGTGCCGTCCGCCTCGACGGACCGCACGATGGACCGCGTCGCCCGGAGGTCCTCGACCTGCTCCGGGGAGAGGCGGGCGGCGAATCCGTTCAGGGCGTCGCGGTACACGTGGATCGGGGTGATCCCGTAGGCCTCGGCGACGGTGCCCGGGTCGAGTTCCGGGTGGACGGTGACGATGTACGTGGGATGGTCGGCGGCCGGAGCGGCCGGAGCGGCCGGAGCGGCCGCGCGGAACTCCGGTACGGGGAGGGGCGTGGCGGCGGCCGCGGGCAGGGCTGCCACGGCGGCCAGGACGGTGGCGGCCAAGGGCACGGTGGCTCGGCTCAGGGGGTTGCGCATGGGGCCGAGGGCATCACGCCGGGCGGGACCGGTCAACGACCGCCCGGGGTGCGGCGGGGTCACGGGGAGCGCACCGGCCGTGCGCCCCGGGGTGGCGGAAGGCCGTACGGGTGATCTTGCCCGGGCGGCCCCGGACCGTACGCGCCCGGAATAACCGTTTCCGCAGCCCGCGAAGCGGGCGTATCGGGGCGCGCGGCGCCCGGCCGGCGGGCGCGCGGGGCTGGTTCAACCCGCCGAGGGGTGGCACCGATGGACGGAAGGCCGCCCCCGCGGCAGCACCTGACAGCCGCGGGGGCGGCTCGTCCGCGCCGCCCCCACCCCGTCAGGGAGCTTCCCCCATGCGCCTGTTCGTACGTGTGGCCACCGCCACGCTCATCGCCATGACCCCGGCTCTGGCCGGGACGGCGTCCGCCGCCGCTCCGGAACCGACCCCGGTGCCGCTGAAGACCGCCGCCAACGCCGTGCCCGGCCGGTACATCGTGACCCTCGAGAAGGGGGTGGACGCGGCGCAGGCGGCGAAGCGGCTGGGCCTGAAGCCGTCGTTCCTCTACACCTCGGCGCTGAACGGCTTCGCCGTCCCGCTGACCCCGCTCCAGCTGACGATCGTCCGCAACAGCCTGGGCGTGAAGGCGGTCGAGGAGGACGCGAAGGTCCAGTCGGTGCCCAAGCCGAGCAGGACCGGGGCGACGCGGGCGCCGGCCTCGTCGTGGGGGCTCGACCGGATCGACCAGCGGGCGTGGGACAAGGCGAACGGGCAGGGCGACGGCCAGTTCACCACCCAGGGCAACGGCTCCGGGGTGACCGCGTACATCCTCGACACCGGCATCGAGTACGGGCACGACGAGTTCGGCGGCCGCGCCGTCTTCGGCTTCGACGCCGTGGGCGACGGCCAGGGCGGCGCGGACTGCAACGGTCACGGTACGCACGTCGCGGGCACGGTCGGCGGCAGCACGTACGGGGTCGCGAAGAAGGCGAACCTCGTCAGCGTGCGGGTGCTCGGGTGCGACGGTCAGGGCACGCTCTCGGGGATCGTCGCCGGACTGGACTGGGTGGCCAGGAACGCCACGCAGCCCGCCGTGCTGAACGCCTCCCTCGGCGGGGACAGGTCCGACGCCGTGAACGACGCCGCCGACGCGGTGACCGCGGCGGGCGTCCTGCCGGTCGTCGCGGCCGGCAACTCCTCGAAGGACGCCTGCCTGGTCTCCCCGGCGTCCGCGTCGAAGGTGGTGACGGTGGCGGCCTCCGACAAGTGGGACGAGGAGACCTCCTTCTCGAACTACGGCGGGTGCGTGGAGATCTACGCCCCCGGCGAGCAGATCCTGTCCGCGAAGCTGGGCGGCGGCAGCGTGGCCCTGGACGGTACGTCCATGGCGTCGCCGCACGTCGCCGGGGTCGTCGCGCTCTACAAGCAGGCGAACCCGAAGGCGGCGCCCGAGGACATCGTGGCGTGGCTCGGCGACGAGTCCACCAAGGACGTGCTGAGCAGCATCAGCAAGTCCAGCCCGAACGGGCTGCTGTTCACCGGCGGGATCTGACAGCCGGACCCGGCGCTCCGGCGGCGCGCCCGCTCAGTCGGTGCGCAGGCGGGCGTGCAGGTGCTCGTCGTGCCAGCCGTCCGCGTGCAGGAGCGCGCCGCGCATGATGCCCTCCAGGGGGAACCCGGCGCGGAGGGCGACGACGCAGGACGCCGGGTTGCGCACGGAGTGGGTGATGCGCAGGCGGTGCAGGCCGAGGGTCTCGAAGGCCCAGCGGCTGACCAGGTCGATGGCCCGCGCCATCACCCCGACGCCGCGACCGGCGGGCAGCAGCCAGTACAGGAACTCGGCGCTGCCGCCCGCGAGGTCGACGTCCCCCAGGCCGACCAGGCCGAAGGCCTGGCCGCCCTGGGCGGGTGCCACGGCCCAGAGCACGCCCTCCTCGGCCTGCCGGCGGGTTTCCCAGCGGGCGATCCGCGCCACCGCTCCGGCCTCGTCGAGCAGGCTGGGGCGGTTCCAGAACCGGATGTCCGGGTCGTGGCAGGCCTCGACGAGGGCGGGCGCGTCGTACGCGGTCCAGGGGCGCAGGTGCAGCCCGCCGGTACCGGGGAGGTAGAACTCCGGCTGGGGCAGGGCGGCCAGTCGGCCTGTGGGGACCACAGGGGGTATCGCGTCGCTCATGAGCGCATCCTGCCGGACCCGCGGGGCCGGACGGGAATCGAGTGGGGCGGGCGGCGGGAGGGGTGGCCGAAGGACTCCACGTACGGGTCAACCGGTCTGCGACACATACAAACTGAAAGATCATCATGTGTGGCAAATCGGATCATCCTTCCTGGTCTCTGCTCCTGCGTCGAGTGCGGGTGAAGGGACGAAGCTGGTCGGCGTGGCGGCGCCGGCGCGGGGTTCAGGCCAGGGCGGGCTGTTTGTCGGGGTCGGGGTCGGAGCCGGTGGCCGGGGCGGGCGGGGCGGGTTCCGGGGCGGTGTTGAGTTCGGCCAGCATCTGCCGCGTGAAGCCGAAGAAGTAGGTGGCGGCGAAGCCCACCAGGTAGCCGACCGCCAGACCGCCCGCGTAGATCGCGAGGGTGGCGCCCATGCCCGACGTGCCGTCCAGCAGCGGGAAGAGGGCCCAGCCCGAGGGGCCGATGGCGGTCGAGCCGAAGCCCACGCCCAGCTGGTTGAAGAGACCGACGAAGGCCCCGCCGGCCGCGCCGCCGACGCAGGCGGTGACGAAGGGGCGGCCCAGCGGCAGCGAGACGCCGTAGATCAGCGGCTCGCCGACGCCCAGGAAGCCGGCCGGGAGCGCGGACTTGATGGTGGAGCGCAGCGAGCCGTTGTGCGGGAGCTTGTAGTAGACGGCGACGGCCGCGCCGACCTGGCCCGCGCCCGCCATGGCGAGGATGGGCAGCAGGACGGTGTACCCGGACTGCTCGATGAGCGTGGTGTGGATGGGGATCAGGGCCTGGTGCAGGCCCAGCATCACCAGCGGCAGGAACAGCCCGCCGAGGACCAGGCCGGCGAAGGCGCCGCCGGTGGCGAGGAGCCAGTCGGCGAAGGTGCCGATGGCGGTGGAGGCCTCACCGGCGAGGAACATCAGGCCGAAGAGGGTGACCAGGCCCGAGATCAGGACCGTGAGGGTGGGCGTGACCAGTACGTCCAGCGCCTCGGGGACCCACTTGCGGCACCACTTCTCCACGTACACGGCGAGCAGGGCCGCGGCGAGCGCGCCGAGGACGCCGCCCTGGCCGGGCTTGAGCTCCAGCCCGAAGGCGGCGACCTTCGCGACGCCGGGGAAGACGATGATCGCGGCGACGGCGCCGCCCAGGATCGGCGTACCGCCGAACTCCTTGGCGGTGTTGTAGCCGACGAAGACCGCGATCAGCGACATGAAGCCTGAGGCGATGGCGGCGAGCGCCGGGACGATGGCGGGCAGCCAGCCCAGGTTCGTCAGCAGGCCGTTCAGGCCCGCGATGACGCCGCAGCCGATCAGGGCGGGGATGAGCGGTACGAAGATGTTCGCGATGCGGCGCAGGAACAGCTTGAAGGGGGTGGCGTTCCTGGCCTTGCGGGCCTGCTTCAGTGCCGCACCCTGCGAGGCCAGCTCCGAGGCCGTGACCGGATGGCCGCCGGGGCCGCCGGGGCCGCCGGGGCCGCCGGGGGCGGGCGTGGACACCCCGGCCGCGGCCGGCGCCGCCGCGCGGCCCTCCGCGACGAGCGCCTCGAACTCCGGGGTGACCCGGGCGACCGTGCCCGGCCCCAGCACGATCTGGTAGGTGTCGTCCTCGACCACGCCCATGACCGCCGGGACGGCCTTGAGGGCCTCCTCCTGGACCAGGCTCCGGTCGCGCAGGCCGATGCGCAGGCGGGTCATGCAGTGCGCGATCGAGGTGATGTTGTCCGGGCCGCCGACCAGAGGAAGGATCGCGGCGGCTGTGGCGCGGTTCTTGTCAGTGGACATGCTGGGGTCGCCTTGCGTCGGGGGTGCGGGCGGGGGCGGGTTGCGGGCGGGGTGGGGCCGGTCAGGAGGCCGCGGCGAGCGCGGCGCGCAGGTGCCCCCGCGAGGAGGCGAGCAGCTCGGCGGCCTTCGGGCCGTCGACGCCGCCGAGGACGACGAGGATGGCGTTCTTCACCTCGCCGCCGGTGGCCGTCAGCGCGGCCTCGATCTCCTCGTCGGGCGCGCCGGTGGCCAGGGCCACGATGCGGCGGGCGCGGGCGCGCAGCTTCTCGTTCGAGGAGCGCATGTCGACCATCAGGTTCCCGTACGTCTTCCCGAGCCGGATCATCGTCACCGTCGAGATCAGGTTGAGTACGAGCTTCTGGGCGGTACCGGCCTTCAACCGGGTCGATCCGGTGAGCAGTTCGGGCCCCACGACCACCTCGATGCCGTGCTCGGCGGCCGCGGCGAGCGCCGAGCCCGCGTTGCAGGACAGCCCGAGGGTGAGCGCGCCGCGCGTACGGGCGAACTCGACGGCGCCGATCGCGTACGGGGTGCGCCCGGAGGCGGAGACGCCGACCACGGTGTCGTCGGGGCCCAGCTCCAGCGCGGTGAGGTCCTCGGCGGCCAGCTCCCGGGAGTCCTCGGCGCCCTCGACGGCCTTGACCATGGCCGAGGGGCCGCCGGCGATCAGGCCGACGACCTCCGCCGGGTCGGTGTTGAAGGTGGGCGGGCACTCGCTGGCGTCCAGCACGCCCATCCGGCCCGCGGTGCCGGCGCCCGCGTAGACGAGCCGGCCGCCGCGCGCCATCCGCTCGGCGATCGCGTCGATCGCGGCGGCGATCTCCGGCAGCCGCGAGGCGACGGCGGCCGGGACGGTGGCGTCCTCGGCGTTCATCAGGCGGGCGATCTCCAGGGTGGACAGCCGGTCGACCTCGGCCAGTTCGGGCCGGAAGGCCTCGGTGGTCAGGGTCTCCAGCTGGGCGCGGAGGGCGGTGTACGCGGTCATGGTCGGGCTCCTAGCGGGCGGTGCTGCTGCGCTTGCCGGTCGGTACGGCGGTCTGGTGGCGGGGGGCGAGCGCCTCGTACGAGGCGGCGAGGGCGGGTGCGGCGGTCTCGTACGTCCGCTGCGCCACGCCGACGAACAGGCAGTCCACGACGAGGAGCTGGCTGGTCCGGCTGGACATGGCGGCCGGGCGCAGCTGGGTCTCGCGGGCGGCGGAGGTGGCCAGGACGTGATCGGCGTAGTGGGCGACGGGGGCGTTCGGGCGGCCGGTGAGCGCGATGGTGGTGGCGCCGCGCTCGAAGGCCGTACGGAGCGGCTCGATGACGTCGCCCGTGGAGCCGGAGTGGGTGACGGCGACGGCCACGTCGCCGGGGCGCAGCAGGACGGCGTTGGTGACGGCGAGGTGGGTGTCCTGGTGGGCGTGGGCGATCAGGCCGATGCGCAGCAGCTTCTGGGCGAGGTCCTGGCCGACGAGGGCGGAGGCGCCGACGCCGTAGATGTCGATGCGCCGGGCGGTCGCGAGGGCGGTGACGGCGCCGGCCAGCTGGGTCAGGTCGAGCCCGGCGGCGGTGTCGGCGAGGGTCTGCGCCTCCTCGTGGGCCAGCTTGGCGACGACGTCCGCGAGGGGGTCGTCGACGGCTATGTCGACGGTGACGGCGGGCGCGGCGCCGGACTCCTGCTGCGCGGCGAGCGCGGCCAGCGCGAGGCGCAGGTCGCGGTAGCCGGGGTAGCCGAGGAGGCGGGCGGTGCGGACGACGGTGGCGTCGCTGGTGCCGGTGTGCTCGGCGAGGGCGGAGACGGTGAGCTGCGCGCAGCCGGCCGGGTCGGAGGCGACGGCCTCGGCGACGGCCTGCACGGAGCGGGTCATGGACGGGCCGAGGCTGCGGACCCGGGCCCGGAGGGCGGAGGGTGCGGGGGTGGTGGG
>NZ_JAPNLM010000027.1 GCF_026627255.1 Streptomyces antarcticus
GTCCCACCCCTCCTGACGCCCCCGACGCCCCGGCGGGAGGCACCGCCTGATGTTCACCGCCCACTTCGCCGCCGCGGCCGCGGCCACCGCGCCCGCCGCCGCGCAGGCACCCGGCTTCCTCTCGCCGACCGGCGTCGAGATCGCCTTCGTTCTCGTCGGCCTCGCCACGCTCGGCGCCGCCCTCGTCACGGTCACCACCAAACAGCTGGTGCACGCCGCCCTCTGGCTCGTCGTCGCGCTCGGCGGCATCGCCGTCGAGTACCTGCTGCTGACCGCCGAGTTCATCGCCTGGGTCCAGGTCCTGATCTACCTCGGCTCCGTGGTCGTCCTCCTCCTCTTCGGGCTGATGCTCACCAAGGCCCCCATCGGCCGCTCCCCGGACGCGGACTCCGGCAACCGGCCCGTCGCCCTCGGCGTCGCGGTCGTCGCCGCCGTCGCGCTCGTCTGGGTTGTCGTCGACGCCTTCCGCACCACGTGGATCGACCTCGACGGCCCGGTCCAGGGCTCCACGAAGGTCTCCGGCGAGATCCTCTTCCAGCACTGGGTGCTGCCCTTCGAGGCGCTGTCCGTGCTCCTCCTCGCGGCCCTGATCGGCGCCATCGTGCTGTCCCGCAGGAACGACCCGGCCGAGACCACCCCGGCCGAGACCACCCCGGCCGAGGCCACCCCCGCCGTCACCCCCCAGGCCGCCGCCCCCGAGGCCCCGGCCCCCGAGGCCCCGGCCGACAAGAAGGGCCGGCGCTGATGCACCTCGCCTACCCCGCCGTCCTCGCGGCGCTCCTCTTCTGCACGGGCCTGTACGGAGTCCTGGCCCGCCGCAACGCCATCCTGGTCCTGATGTCCGTCGAGCTGATGCTCAACGCCGTCAACCTCAACCTGGTGGCCTTCGACGTGTGGCTGCGCGACGCCCTGCACGCCGGCCAGGCCCTGACCCTCTTCACCATCGCCATCGCCGCCGCCGAGATCGGCATCGGCCTCGCCATCGTGCTGATGGTCTACCGCAACCGCGGCACCTCGGACGTCGACCGGATGCGCGACACCGCCGAAGGCCACGAGCCCGACCGGACCGCCGCCACCGGCACCCCCACAGCCACCGGCTCCGGTACCGGCACCGCACGCCCGGAGGCCGCCGCGTGAGCACCACGACCCTCGCCGTACTCGTCCCCCTCCTGCCCTTCCTGGGCGCGGTGGCGGGACTGCTCTTCGGCCGCACCGCCCCCGGCTTCGTCCGGCCCCTCGCCATCCTCCCCACGCTGGCCGCCGCCGTCCTGGCCGTGCTCGTCGCCCTCCGCCAGGGCGGTGGCCAGGCGATCGACACCGCGACCGAGCTGACCCCGACCGGCTCGGTGCCGATCGAGCTGTCGCTCTACCTGGACGGCTTCGCCGTGCTGGTCGCCGTACTGGTCGGGGTCGTCGCCACGTGCGTACAGCTCTACTCCACGGCGTACCTCCGCGAGGACCCGCGCTACCCGTCGTACGCCGCCCTGGTCTCCCTGTTCACCTCCGCCATGCTGCTCGTCGTCTACTCCGGCGACCTGATGGTGCTGCTCGTCGGCTGGGAAGTCATGGGCATCTGCTCGTACTTCCTGGTCGGGCACTACTGGGAGACCGAGGCGGCCCGCTCGGCCTCCCTGAAGGCCTTCCTCGTCACCAAGCTCGGCGACGTTCCCTTCCTGATCGGCCTGTTCGCGCTCGCCACCGACGCCGGTTCGTTCCGGATCACCAAGATCCTCGACACCGTCGCCGCGGGCGGCCTCGACCACCCGACGCTGATCGCGCTGCTGCTCCTCGCCGGCGTCGCGGGCAAGTCCGCGCAGTTCCCGCTGCACACCTGGCTCCCCGACGCCATGGCGGGCCCGACCCCGGTCTCCGCACTGATCCACGCCGCGACGATGGTGGCCGCCGGCGTCTACTTCGTCGCCCGCCTCCTGCCGGTCTTCGCGGCCTCCCGAGCCGCGCTGGTGGCCATGGCCGTCATGGCGGCCGTCACGATGGTCGGCTCCGGCCTCGCCGCCCTCGCGCAGGACGACATCAAGCGCGTCCTCGCCTATTCCACGATCGGCCAGCTCGGCTACATGACCGGCGCCCTGGCCGTCGGCGACCGCGGGGCAGCCGTCTTCCACCTCCTGTCGCACGGCGCCTTCAAGGCGCTGCTGTTCCTCGGCGCGGGCGTGATCATCCACGCCGCCGGTACGAACTCCCTCGCCGCCATGTCCCGGATGAGCGGCCTCGCCCGGCGCATCCCCGACGCCTTCTGGACGATGACGATCGCGCTGCTCGCGCTCGCCGCAATCCCGCCCTTCGCCGGCTTCTTCTCCAAGGAAGCCGTCCTCGTCGCCGCCGAGCACGCCGCCACCGGCCATTCGGAGTTCGCCCCCAGCGCCGCCGGCTGGCTGGTCCTGGTCGCCGGTGTGCTGACCGCCCTGCTCACCGCCGCCTACGCCACCCGGCTGTGGCTCATGGCCTTCCGCGGCCGGGGCGCGAGCGCCCCCGACCACGGCAAGGAGCCCCTCGCCATGACGGGCGTGCTGTGGCTGCTGGCGATCCCCTCGGTCGGCTTCGGCCTCGCGGCGGGCCCCCTCGCCGACTGGTTCGACGGCGGGCGGCTCACCCCGACCCTTGCCACCTCGATCCTCGGCACGGGCGCCGCCGCCATCGGCGCGATGCTCACCTACGCCCTCTGGCAGCGCGCCACCGCCAAGGCCGCCACCGCCCCCGCCGCCATCGGCCCCGCGGCAGCAGCCGCGGCCGGCCCCGGCCCCTCCGCGGCCCCCGGGACCGCGGCCGCCCCCGTCGCCGAACGGCCCGCCGCCGTCGCCGCAACGGTGTCCGCCGCCACCGCAGCCGCCGAGTCCGCCGCCGAGACCCCCGAGGTCGCGCAGGTCGCCCACACGCACCCCGCCGTCCCCGCGGGACCCGCCGCCGACCCCGGACGGGCCCTCCTCGGCCCGCTCCACCGCCACGCGGCCGACGGCTTCCACCTCGACGCCGTCTACGACCGGCTGTTCGTCCGCCCCGTCCTGGCGGCCGCGAGCCTCGTCCGCTTCCTCGACCGCGAGGTCGTGGACACGTACGTCCGCGGCGCGGGCGCCGGCCCCCGGCTGCTCGGCGGCCTCGTACGCCGCGCCCAGACCGGCAACGTGCAGAGCTACCTGAGCGCCCTGCTCGCCGGCGCCGTGGTCCTGGCGATCGCCACCGCCGTCCTCGCCAACGTCAACGCCGGATCGTGAGCCGTGAGTCAGCCGTGATTGATATCAGCCCGTCCGTGATGCAGTTCCTTCTGGCGTTCATCGTGGCCGCACCACTCCTCGGCGCCGCCGCGGCCCTCCTGCCGGCCCCGCCCGGACTCAAGGGTCGCAGCCCCGAACAGGCCGTGCTGCGCCACGGCGTGACCGTCACCGGCGTGATCCTCGCCGCGGCCATCGCCCTCGCCCTGGGCTTCGACCACGACGCCCCGGCCCGCTTCCAGGCGACGACGGACATCAGCTGGATCCAGGCGCTGAACGTCCGGATCCACCTCGGCGTCGACGGCATCTCGCTCCCCCTCCTCCTGATGACCGCGCTGCTGTTCTTCCTCTGCGCGCTCTACAGCTACTTCAAGCTCCCCGAGGGCCCCTCCCCGAAGGCCTTCATCGCCCTGCTGCTCGTCCTGGAGTCCGGCACCCTCGCGACCTTCGCCGTCCTCGACCTGCTGCTCTTCTTCCTCGCCTTCGAGATGGTCCTCATCCCGATGTACTTCCTCATCGCCCGCTGGGGCCGATCGGAAGGTGTGGCGGGGAGCGCCTCCGCCAGGGGTGGTGGCCGGGAGACGGGCGGGAGGAAGGCCGCCGCCTGGAAGTTCATCCTCTACACCCTCCTCGGCTCCGTCGTCATGCTGCTCGGCCTGCTGCTCATCGGACTGAACAGCGGCACTTTCGACATGGTGGCACTCGCCTCTGACAACGGCCGCGAACTGTCCCGCACCACCCAGCTCCTGGCCGTCCTCGCCATCGGGACCGGCCTCGCCGTGAAGACCCCGATGTGGCCGCTGCACAGCTGGCTCCCGGACGCCCACACCGCCGCCCCCACCGTCGGCTCCGTCCTGCTGGCCGGCGTCCTGCTGAAGATGGGCACGTACGGGTTCGTCCGCATCCTGATCCCCGTCACCCCCGACGGCATGGCCGCGTTCGCCCCCTACCTGGGCGCCTTCGCCGCCGTCGGCATCGTCTACGGATCCCTCGCCTGCCTCGCGCTGGCCCGCAAGGGAGGCAAGGGCGACCTCAAGCGCCTCATCGCGTACTCCTCCGTCGGCCACATGGGCTTCGTACTCCTCGGCATCGCGTCGATGACCCCCACCGGCGTCAACGGCGCGCTCTTCGCCAACATCGCCCACGGCCTGATCACCGGCCTCCTCTTCTTCCTGGTCGGCGCCCTCAAGGACCGCTACGGCACCGCCGACCTCGACACCCTCGCCGGAGCCACCGGCGCCGCCCTCTACGGCCGCGCCCCGCGCCTCGGCGCGCTCCTCGCCTTCGCCGCCGTCGCTTCCCTCGGCCTGCCCGGCCTGGCCGGCTTCTGGGGCGAGATGCTGGCCCTGTTCGGCGCCTTCGACCCGGCCGGGGGGCTGCCGCGCCCCGCGTTCCTGACCTACACGGCCGTCGGCGCGTTCGGCACGCTGCTCACTGCCGCGTACCTTCTGATCGTCGTGCGGCGCGTCTGCATGGGCGACCCGAAGGCCGGTCCCGAACTCGCCGTCGCGGACGTCCAGCGCTATGAGTTCGCCGCCTGGACCCCGCTCGCCGCCCTCACCGTCCTCGCCGGCCTGTGGCCCGCGGTCCTCCTCGGCCTCACCGACCCGGCCGTCCAGAAGCTCCTCGCAGGAGGCACCTCATGACGGCCCTCGCGGTCCTCGCCGCCGAGACCCCGAACCTGGTCCAGTCCGTCGACTGGCTCGCCATCGCGCCCGTCGTCATCACCGCCGCCGTCGGCCTGGCCGTGCTGGTCGCCGACCTCTTCGTACCGGAGCACCGCAAGGGCGTCCTCGGCTGGGTCTCCGTGGCCGGCCTCGCCGCCGCGACCGCCGCCCTGCTGCCGCTGCGCGCCGGCGACCGCACCACCTTCTGCCTCACCGGCGACCCGGCCGCCTGCAGCTACACCGCCGACCACTTCGCGCTCGTCGTCCAGTTCCTGGTCCTGGCCGGCGCCCTGATCACCGCGCTGCTGTCGGTCACCGCCGTCCGCGACGCGCGCATGCCGGCCGGCGAGTACTGGTTCCTGCTGCTCTCCTCCGCCGCCGGCGCGGCCCTGCTGCCCGCCTCCCGTGACCTCGCGACCCTGATCGTCGCCCTCGAAGTCGCCTCGCTGCCCGCCTTCGCCCTCGTCGGCATGCGCCGCGGCGACCGGCTCTCCTCCGAGGCCGCGCTCAAGTTCTTCCTGTCCTCCGTCACGGCCACCGCCGTGTCCCTGATGGGCGTCAGCTTCGTCTACGCCGCCACCGGATCCCTGCACCTCAGCCAGGTCGCCGACCGCCTCGAAGACGTCCCCGGGCAGCTCGACACCCTCGCCATGGCCGGCGTCGCGCTCACCCTCGTCGGCTTCGCCTTCAAGACCGCGGCCGTCCCCTTCCACTTCTGGGTCCCCGACACCTACGTGGGCGCCCCCCTGCCCATCGCGGGCTACCTCTCGGTGATCGGCAAGGCCGTCGGCTTCACCGGTCTCATCCTCGTGACGGTGATCGCCTTCCCGGCGTACTCCGACATCTGGGGTCCGGCCCTCGCCGTCCTCGCCGCCCTCACCATGACCCTCGGCAACGCCGCCGCCCTGCGCCAGTCCGCCGACCGGCCGAACAGCGCCGTACGCCTCCTCGCCTGGTCCTCGGTCGGCCAGGCCGGCTACCTGCTGGTCCCGATCGCGGCCGCCGCGTACTCCGGGCGCGACCAGATCGGCTCCACCGTCGCCTACGCCCTCATGTACGCGGCCGTGAACCTCGGCGCCTTCGCCGTCGCCGCGCTGGTCGCCCGCACCAAGCCGCTCCAGCGGATCAGCGACTACCGCGGCCTGTACGCCGAGCGCCCCCTCGCCGCCCTCTCGCTGGCCTTCTTCCTGCTCTGCCTGGCCGGCCTGCCACCGGGCCTCATCGGCCTCTTCGCCAAGGTCACCGTCTTCCGGTCCGCGGTCGACGCGGGCCTGGGCTGGCTGGCCGTCGTCATGGCGGTCAACGTCGTCCTCGCCCTGTACTACTACCTGCGCTGGACCGCGCTGCTGTTCCGCGCGTCGGAAGCCGCCGAGACCCCCGCCGAATCCCCGGCCGCCGCCCCCGCGCGGGCCCCGTGGCCGGTGACGGCCGCGATCGTGATCACCGCCGTGACCGCCGTGGCGCTCTCGGGCGCCCCGCAGCTGGTCCTGCGCTTCGCGTCGGGGTCGCTCTTCCCCCAGTAACCCCCACGCCGGTCCGCGCGCCAGCCGTACGAAGGGCCCCCCGGGCGCCGTAACCCGTACGGAGCAACGGCCGCCGCCGCCCGCACCGCCCCCACCGCCCCGGCCCCGGGGGCGGCCGCCCCCGCGCGCCCTGGGAACCCCACGCCCCCACCTCGCGTTGACCAGGAAGGGAGGGTCCACTGGACCGTAGGCCCTCCGATCCACAGATCCTGGACGGGTCCCCCTGCCGCACCACTTGGAGGGCGTACCGTGCACCGCCGGCACAACGGGCTCAAGACCGCCGTACTCCTCGGCGGGATGTCCGCACTCATCATCGTCATCGGAAGCTTCTTCGGACGGACCGGCCTGATCGTCGCCGTCCTGATCGCCCTCGGGACGAACGCGTACGCGTACTGGAACAGCGACAAGCTGGCCCTCCGCGCGATGCGCGCCCGCCCCGTCAGCGAGTTCGAGGCGCCCGATCTCTACCGCATGGTGCGCGAGCTCTCCACGTCCGCGCGCCAGCCCATGCCACGGCTCTACATCTCGCCGACCGAGGCCCCCAACGCCTTCGCCACCGGCCGCAACCCGCGCAACGCCGCGGTCTGCTGCACCGAGGGCATCCTGCGCATCCTCGACGAGCGCGAGCTGCGCGGGGTCATCGGCCATGAGCTGAGCCACGTCTACAACCGGGACATCCTGATCTCGTCGGTCGCCGGAGCACTCGCCTCGGTGATCATGTTCCTGGTCAACTTCGCCTGGCTGATCCCCGTCGGCCGGTCGAACGACGACGAGGGCCCCGGCCTCTTCGGCATGCTGCTGATCATGATCCTGGGCCCGCTGGCCGCCTCCGTGATCCAGCTGGCCATCAGCCGCTCCCGCGAGTACGAGGCCGACGCGTCGGGCGCCCAGCTCACCGGCGACCCGCTGGCCCTGGCCAGCGCCCTGCGCAAGCTCGACGCGGGCACCAAGCAGCTCCCGCTGCCCGCCGAACCCCGGCTGGAGACGGCGAGCCACATGATGATCGCCAACCCGTTCCGCCCGGGAGAAGGGCTCTCCAACATGTTCTCCACCCACCCCCCGATGGCCGAGCGCATCGCCCGGCTCGAACAGATGGCAGGCCGCAGGCAGTGAATACAATCCTGAACGTCATTTGGCTCGTGCTGAGCGGCATCTGGCTGTTCCTGGGCTATGTCCTGGCCGGTGTCCTGCTCTGCATCACCATCATCGGCATCCCCTTCGGGATCGCCGCCTTCCGCATCGCGATCTACGCCCTGTGGCCCTTCGGCTACACCACGGTCGAACGGCGTGACGCGGGCGCCCCGTCCTGCGTGGGCAACGTCCTGTGGCTGGTCCTGGCGGGCTGGTGGCTGGCCCTGGGCCACATCGTCACCGGCATCGCCCTCTGCGTCACGATCATCGGCATCCCCTTCGGCATCGCCAACTTCAAGATGGTCCCGCTCTCCCTGCTCCCGCTGGGCCGCGAGATCGTCCCGACGGACGCGCCGTTCGCCTCGCGCTGAGCCGGTACGACCCTGAGGGACAAGCACGTCGAGGTCGTCCTCGACCGAGTTGTCCACAGGGTGAGCGCGCTGTCGGTGGAGTCGGTCACCATGAACGCATGAACGACACCGAGCAGTTGCTGGAGCAAGTCGCGGACCACGTCCGCCACCGCGCGCGGGACGACGGAGAACCGCTGCCCGCGCCCCTGGAGGCCGGGGAGGTCGCCCGGACCGAGCGCATACTCGGCTTCACCCTGCCCCCGCTGCTCGCCGGGCTCCACACCAGCGTCGGAGACGGCGGATTCGGCCCGGAGAACGGGCTGCTGCCGCTGCGGGAGGTCGTGCGGACGTACGAGGCCCAGCGCGTGTCCGGATGGCGCTGGCCGGAGGCCGTGCTGCCGGTGGCCGACTTCGGCTGCGGCATGTGGGTGTGCGTCGACTGCCGGTCGGAAGGCGCCCAAGTCCTCCTGTTCGACCCGAATCCGGGGGATCCCGACCTCGCCTGGTTCGTCGACAGCCCCAGCCTGGCCGAGTGGCTCCGCGGCTGGATCGACGGCACCGCCTGGTACTGCGAGGACTCGGCCGCGGGAGAGGAGTACGACCTGGACCCCACGCCCTGGGCCGAGTTCAGAACCCGGATCTGAACCCCGGCCGTACGGGGCGGGCCAACGCGCCCCGCCCCCCGCCTCCCGCACCTGCCGTCCCGAAACGCCCGGCCCGCCGGCCGGCACCACACAGCCGGACAGCCCGACCGCTGCCACGGCCCGGCCCTTGACAGCTGAACCGAGAGCCCACACAGGGGCATTCGCGATCGCGCAGCCCCCCAGCGCCCCGGAAGCAGGGGAGCCCGATCACACCCCGGCCCCGGGCCCGCCCGCCCGCCCAGGGACCGCACGACGGGCTGGTCAGCGGTCCGCACTAGACGACCCCTTCCCGGCCCGGCAGCGGAGCCCGCTTGCGCTCACAGCCCTCCAAGGCGGTCAGACAGGCGTGGTCGAGATGGCGCAGCCCGCCCAGGTCGAGCCGCACCGGCTGCCCGTGCGGCAGCGCGTCCAGCGCGTCCAGCGCGTCGAGCAGCTTGGGCAGCCGCAGGAAGCTCGCGTTCCCCACGACCCGCACGCACAGCTCATCGCCCTCCCAGACCTCCTCGACGCGCACGTGGGAGGTTTCCCAGGCCGCCTTGGCGACGGCGAGCCCCAGCCCGAACAGCACCCCCTCGAAAAGATTCGTCGCCACGATCGACGCCGCCGTCGCCACCAGCACCACCGCCTCGCCCCGGTGCGTGCGCCACAGCGTGGCCACCGCCCGCGCGGGCAGCAGCTTCCAGCCCGCGTGCAGCAGCACCCCCGCCAGCGCCGCGAGCGGCACCAGCTCCAGTACCGGGGGGACGGCCACGGCGAACAGCAGCAGCCAGCCGCCGTGCATCACCCGGGAGGCCCGGGTGCGCGCCCCGGCCTCCACGCTGGCGGCGCTGCGCACGATCACCGCCGTCATCGGCAGCGCCCCGAGCAGCCCGCACACGCTGTTGCCCACCCCCTGGGCGATCAGCTCCCGGTCGTACTCCGTCCTGGGCCCGTCGTGCATGCGGTCCACGGCGGCGGCGCTGAACAACGTCTCGGCGGACGCGATCAGCGCCAGCGCGACCACGGTCCCGACCGCCCCGACGGACACCAGCACCCCGAAGTCCCCCCAGGCGGGCGGGGGGCGGGGACACCGCTTCCAGCACCCCGGTCACCCGCACCCTTTCGACGGGCATCCGCCACAGCGCGGCCACGGCGGTCGCGGCGGCCACGGCGACCAGCGCCCCCGGTACCAGCCGCAGCCGGGCGGGCATCCTGCGCCAGCCCACCAGGACGGCGACCGTCCCGGCGCCCAGCGCCACGGCGGCCCAGTCGGCCCGGGCCACGAGGTCCGGCACCCCGCCCAGCTTCGCCAGGGTCGTGCGCGGAGCCCCGACACCGCTTAGGGCGTACAGCTGCCCGGCGATCAGCACCAGCCCGATCCCGGCCAGCATCCCGTGCACGACGGCGACGGAGATCGCCCGGAACCACCGCCCGAGGCGCAGCACCCCCATGCCCAGCTGCACCGCTCCGGCGGCCAGCACGAGCACCCCGAGGGCGGGCAGGCCGTACGCCCGCACCGCCTCGTAGACGAGCACGGTGAGCCCGGCCGCGGGCCCGCTGACCTGGAGCGAACTCCCGCGGAACCCACCCCGTGACCAGCCCGCCGACCACCCCCGTGACGATCCCCAGCTCGGCCGGCACCCCGGAGGCGACGGCGACCCCCACACAGAGGGGGAGCGCGACCAGTGCGACGACGACGGACGCCCCGAAGTCTTCCCGAAACGTGCCGGCCCCTGGCATGCGAGAGCCCCCTGCCACGCGGTGATGGATGCCGGCCCAGCGTGGCGGGCGCACTCCCCGGCGCCCAAGTGCCCGCGGAAGCCCGCAGTGGCGCACGCGCCGCACGCGCCCCGCACACACGCCCCGCAACCGCCGCGGCCCGGCGGTCGGTGAAGACCGCCGGGCCGGCGTGGGAACAGGTCGCGGACCTGGGTCAGCGGTAGTTCACGTACTGGATTGCGAAGTCCAGTTCCTTGCCCTTGAGCAGCGTCTGGACCTCCTGGAGGTCGTCACGGCTCTTGGAGCTGACGCGCAGCTCCTCGCCCTGCACCTGGGCCTTGACGCCCTTGGGGCCCTCGTCCCGGATGATCTTCGCGACCTTCTTGGCGTTCTCCTGGGAGATGCCTTCCTCGATCGTGGCGAAGATCTTGTACTCCTTGCCGGACAGCTGCGGCTCGCCGGCGTCCAGCGCCTTGAGCGAGATCCCGCGCTTGACCAGCTTGGTCTCGAAGACGTCGAGGATGGCCTTGACGCGCTCCTGGGAGTTCGCCTCCATCACGATCTTCTCGCCGGACCATTCGATCGTGGCGCCGGTGCCCTTGAAGTCGTAGCGCTGGGAGAGTTCCTTGGCGGCCTGGTTGAGGGCGTTGTCGACCTCCTGCCGCTCGACCTTCGAGACGATGTCGAAACTGGAGTCGGCCATGTCCTGTGGCTCCTTGAAGTCGGTGGTGACGGCCCCGTGGGGCGCGGCCGGACAGCTCCGGTCCGCTCGGCAAAGCCTAGCCACCGCACCCACCCGCGGCGCTGATCAATCCGGTGGCGAAGCACCCTCGGTCATCGGGTATCGTTTACGTCGTTGCCACAGAGCACCGCCCCAAAGCGGACTCGCAGGCGACATCTCATGGCGATGTGCCCGAGTGGCCAATGGGAGCGGACTGTAAATCCGTCGGCTTAGCCTACCCAGGTTCGAATCCTGGCGTCGCCACGCGATGTGAGACCCCTGTTACCGCGGAAACGCGGTAACAGGGGTCTTCTCGTCGTATCCGGACGCATCCCGTCCGGCTGGGCCGGTCGAGGGAACCGGCCGGTGCCCGCCGGTCCGGTCGCGGTGCGGGGCAAGGACCGGCACCTTTCGGCCGCCGTCCGTTCGGCGTCCGCGGCGTTCGCCGGGCGCACCGTCGGGGTCCGCCGTTCGTTCTCCGGGCGTGAAATGGACATCTGACACGCGGGGAAAGGCCGGCGGAGGCGTGCTCATCGCCCTCCTCGGCGCCGGGCTTCCGGCCCTGGTGGGGGCGGCGCTCCACACCGAGGTGGGGGAGCCGTACCAGGAGACCCGGCTGTACTTCGGCACCGGACGTCCCGACGGCCGGGACCCGGTCGACGAGCGGGAGTTCACGCGCTTCCTGGACCGGGAGATCACCCCCGCCTTCCCGGAAGGGCTGACCGTCCAGGACGGCCGCGGCCAATGGCGGGAGCAGGACGGCGACATCGTCCGCGAGACCTCGTACGAGGTCGTGCTGCTGTATCCCGTGAAGGAGGCCGGAGAGCGCGGCGCCCGCATCGAGCGGATCCGGCAGGCCTACGAGGACCGCTACCGGCAGGACTCGGTCGGACGGTCCGACGACGAGGTGACCGCCGAGTTCTGAGCCGCCGGAGTCCGCCCCGGAGGCACGCGGCCCCCGGCCCGTCAGTTGCCCGCCACGTCCTTGACCGCCACCGTGACCGGGGTCGAACCGGACGTGAGCTCCAGGGTCAGCCCCGCCGTCGCCGGGGTCTCGACCAGTTCGGCCAGCACCGCGGCCACGTCGTCGCGCGGGACGGACCCGCGGCCCGTACGGGCCTCCAGGCGGACCAGGCCGCTTCCCGCGTCGTCGATCAGGGAACCGGGGCGCAGGACCGTCCACTCGAGGCCCAGCCGGGTGCGGACGTAGTCGTCCGCCTCGCCCTTCGCCCGCAGGTAGACGTCGAACACCTCGTCGCCCTCGTGCCAGGCGTCCGCGCCCATCGAGGAGACCATCAGGAAGCGGCGTACGCGTGCCCGTTCGGCCGCGTCGGCGAACAGCACGGCCGCGCCGCGGTCCACGGTGTCCTTGCGTCCGACACCGCTGCCGGCGCCCGCGCCCGCCGCGAAGACGGCCACGTCCGCGCCCTGGAGGATGCCCGCCACGTGCTCCACCGACGCCGACTCCAGATCGCACAGGACCGGTTCGGCGCCCGCCTCCCGGAGGGCGTCGCCCTGTGCCGGGTCGCGGACGATGCCCGCGACCTCGTACCCGCGCGCGGCGAGCAGGCGCTCCAGCCGCAGCGCGATCTGACCGTGTCCACCCGCGATGACGATGCGCATGCCCCGACCGTACGACGAGCCGGGCGCGAATGCCCGCGAACGGTCGGCGGACCGTCAGGGCCCGGGCTCCGTACGGCCCTGCCGGGGCAGGTCCAGGGCGACCGCGACGGCGGAGTCGCAGTACTCCCGTACGGCACTCGTCCGGGCTACGACCCGGCCGCGGTGGATCACGATCCGGCTGTACGCGAGGGAGAGCACGCCCGCGAGGCGGTCCCCCCGCACGGCGAGCAGCTCCGCCGGGAAGCCGGCCTCCACGCGGACCTCCGGCAGCCCCATGGCCTCGCGGGCGGCGACGCTGACCGAGTCGTACGCCTCGCCCGCGCGCAGCCCGCCCTGGGATGCCAGCAGGTACGCGGCTTCGAGCGGGTCACCGCGGCCGACCGGGTTGCCGGCGTCCCGCAGGGCCCCGCTGCCGGCCGCGACCCGTACCCCCGAGGCGCGCAGCAGGCGTACGGGCGCGGTGCGCAGACCGCGGCGCTCCAGGGCCGCGCAGTCGCCCTGGGGCAGGCAGGTGACCCGTACCCCGGCCGCGGCGAGCTGGTCGGCGGCGCGGGCCGCCACGTCCAGCGGGAGGCGGGAGAGACCACCGCACGGCCCGACCGTCACCCCGGGGCGGAGCCCGCCGGACATGGCCGCGAGCCGGGCGAGGCGGGCCGGGTCGTCACCGTCCGTGTGGAGGTCCACGGGGCAGCCGTGCTCGGCGGCGAGTTCCAGGACCGCTTCGAGGAAGCCCGTCGGGTCGGGGTCCAGGTCGGGGCAGCCGCCGATCACGCAGGCCCCCATCTTGACCGCGTCCCGCAGCATGGCGAGCCCGCCCGCGCCGGCCAGCCCGGTCAGCAGCCGGGGCACGGCCACCGTGGTGAGGTCGGTGAGCCCGCGCAGGGAGCGGCGCGCCTGGAGGACCGCTTCCATGGGGCCGAGGCCGTGCACGTCGCCGATGCGGACGTGCGAGCGTACGGCCGTGGCGCCGTGGCCGAGCTGGAGCAGCGCGGCTTCGGTGGCCCGCCGCTGGACCTCGTCGGGGGCGTAGGAGACGGGCCCCTCGCCGTCGGCGGTCAGGGCGGTGTCCCCGTGGGCGTGCGGCTCGGCGGGGGCGGGCAGCAGAAGGTAGCCGGTCAGGTCCACCCGGGACAGGGCGGACGCGGGGAGGCTGCCGGCGGTGCCGACGGCCTGGATGCGGCCGCCGCCGAGGCGTACGTCGACGGTACGGCCGTCCGTGAGGCGGGCGCCGGTCAGCAGCAGGGTGGTCGCCTCGGCGGGGCCGGCATGCCCGGAGGCGGCGTGCCCGAAGGAGGCCCTGGGCGGCCGCCCGGGGCCCTGCCCGGGAGAGCCCCCTTGCCCGGGGCCGGGACCGCCGCCCTCGCCGTGGCCCCTGCGGGGAGAGTGGAACGGCTGCTGCGCCGCGCTGTCGGACATCGCGCTCCTGCGGTGGCTCGGGCGGTTCCTGGGCCGCGGCTGCGGCCCGGCGGCCCGGCGCCCCAAGATCACGCAGCGTGCTCGCAGCCTAGGGCGCGGCGCACCCCGCTTCGCGGAGGAGGCAATAGTCGTACCGGTGTGGTGCCCGCGCCCGCGCCTGCGCCCGGGGTCGCGCCCACCCGCGTACGCGAGTTCGCGGGCGGGCGCGCGCCCACCCGCGCGCACAGCACCGCAACCGCACCGCCAGCCGCCGTGACCGCCGCTGGTTCTCGCGGGTGGCCGACGGTGGCCGCCGGTGGCCGACGGTGCTCCAGGACCGGGGCCCGCGTGTGAGCCCGGACACAATCTGCCCCGAATCGGGCTCCGGAGAGCTTCGAGGCGTGATCCGTAAAGGCGGGCGAACCTCTCGGAGCCCTGTTCCCACAAAGGATTTGGGCGATCGGCGGGCAACCGTGTAATGTCTTCCTCGCTCGCCCCAATAGCTCAGTCGGTAGAGCGTCTCCATGGTAAGGAGAAGGTCTGCGGTTCGATTCCGCATTGGGGCTCTGGTGAGAGAGGTTCCCCACCCTCGGGTGGGGAGGCGATCACATCAAAGCGGCGTAGCTCAGTCGGTAGAGCAAGCGGCTCATAATCGCTGTGTCACCGGTTCAAGTCCGGTCGCCGCTACACACAGTAGCCGATTGCGGGGTCGGTCTCCCGGTCGGCTACTCTTGTATGCGTTCATCCGTCCCAATTTCCGTCAAGGAGCACTCACGTGGCTGCCACCGACGTCCGCCCGAAGATCACGCTGGCCTGCGTGGAGTGCAAGGAGCGGAACTACATCACCAAGAAGAACCGGCGTAACGACCCGGACCGTCTTGAGATGAAGAAGCACTGCCCGCGTTGCAACTCGCACACCGCGCACCGCGAGACCCGCTGACCCCAGCGAAGTCTCGTTTAAACAGGCACAGTCATGAGGTCGTCCCCTATTACAGGGGGCGGCCTCATGTCGTTTCCGCGAACCGGCCGGCCCGGCCGTGTACCGGATTCCGGAGCGGATCCGTGTGCCCCGGCGCTCTCATTCGTGTCCTTTCGTGATCCCTTCATCAGGAGGTAGTGAGTCATGGCTCTCGACCAGTCCTTCGTGGGCCGGAGCTACCCGCCCACCGATCCCTACGAGGTCGGCCGGGAGAAGATCCGCGAGTTCGCGGTAGCGGTGGGTGACGAAAACGCCGTCTACACCGACCTCGAAGCCGCCAAGCGGTTCGGTCACCCCGACGTGATCGCTCCGCCGACTTTTGTGTTCGCCATCACCTTCGCGGCGGCCGGCCAGGTCGTCGACGATCCGCAGTTGGGGCTGGACTACAGCCGCGTGGTCCACGGGGACCAGAAGTTCGCGTACACCCGCCCGGTGCGTGCCGGCGACCGGCTCTCGGTGACCTCCACCATCGAGGCCGTGAAGTCGATGGCGGGCAACGACATCATCGACATCCGCGGCGAGGTCCACGACGAGACCGGCGAGCACGTGGTGACGGCTTGGACGAAGCTCGTCTCCCGCGCCCCCCAGGAGGCCTGACATGGCTGCGCAGATCAAGTACGCCGACGTCGAGGTCGGCACCGAGCTCCCGGCGGGATCCTTCCCCGTGACGCGCGCCACGCTGGTGCGGTACGCCGGCGCCTCGGGGGACTTCAACCCGATCCACTGGAACGAGAAGTTCGCCACGGAGGTGGGACTGCCGGACGTGATCGCGCACGGCATGTTCACCATGGCCGAGGCGATCCGCGTGGTCACCGACTGGGTCGGCGACCCGGGCGCGGTGGTCGAGTACGGGGTGCGCTTCACCAAGCCGGTCGTCGTCCCGAACGACGACCGGGGCGCCCTGATCGAGGTCACGGGCAAGGTGGCCGCCAAGCTGGACGACAACCGCGTCCGGGTCGACCTGACGGCCATGAGCGCCGGACAGAAGGTCCTCGGCATGTCGCGGGCCGTGGTGGCGCTGAGCTGAGCCCCCGCCGTCCCGCCCGCACCCCGCCCGTCCCGGACGAGCCGGGCGGGACCCCGGGTGAGCCCTGCCCGGCACCGCCGCACGGCCTGACGGCCGGGTCGGGGAGCCGGGGGGCGGGCGGGCTCGGTCCCGCCCGTACGACCGAGACGCGGGGCCCGGGGGCGTAGAGCCTCCGCTCCGCCCGCACGGCCGGGACGTGACCCATCGGCCCGCGCCTGACTGCGGGCGGAGCGTGCGGGGCGGGTAACCGCCCCGCACGGAGCCCCGCGCCCGTACGCGGAGCCGCTGGAGTTCCGCGCCCGCACGGGAGCCCTCGGCGTGGCCGTCCTGGCCTCCGTGTTCTCCGCCCAGGGCGGCTACGAGACCCCCCAGGCCTTCACCGACGGCACCATCCCCGCCCTGTGGATCGGCGCCGGAGCGGTCGCCCTCGCCGCCGCCATGACCCTCCTGCTCCCGCGCAAGCCCAAGGCCACCCGGCCGACGCCGAGCGCCGCCTCGCCGAGCGGGCGGCGGAACGCTGAGCCGTCACCCGGCCACGAGTCCCGGTCCGTGGCCCCGCAGGGGTGCGGGGGGCGCGGACCGTACTCTTGTCCCCGTGCAGGAACTCCACGACGCCCCCCTCGCCCCGCTGACCACCTTCCGTCTCGGTGGTCCCGCCGCCCGCCTGATCACCGCGACCACCGACGCCGAGGTCGTCGCCGCCGTCCGCGCCGCGGACGAGAGCGGCACCCCGCTCCTGGTCATCGGCGGCGGCAGCAACCTGGTCATCGGCGACCGCGGCTTCGACGGCACCGCCCTGCGCATCGCCACCACCGGCTTCACCCTCGACGGCACCACCCTGGAACTCGCCGCCGGCGAGAACTGGAGCGACGCCGTCGCCCGCACCGTCGAAGCCGGCCTCGCCGGAATCGAGTGCCTCGCCGGGATCCCCGGCTCCGCGGGCGCCACCCCGATCCAGAACGTCGGCGCGTACGGCCAAGAGGTCCGCGACACCATCACCGAGGTCGTCGCCTACGACCGCACCAGCGGCGAGACGGTCACGCTGACCGCCGCCGAGTGCGCGTTCTCGTACCGCGACAGCACCTTCAAGCACCAGCCCGAGCGGTACGTCGTCCTGCGTGTGCGCTTCGCCCTGGAGGACGCCGGCGGCCTCTCCGCGCCGGTCAAGTACCCCGAGACCGCCCGCGCCCTCGGCGTCGAGGCCGGCGACCGGGTCCCCGCCGCCACCGCCCGCGAGACCGTGCTGCGGCTGCGCGCCGGCAAGGGCATGGTCCTCGACCCCGCCGACCACGACACCTGGTCGGCCGGCTCCTTCTTCCACAACCCGGTCCTGACCGACGAGGCCTACGCCGCCTTCCTCGCCCGCGCCCAGGACCGCCTCGGACCCGACACCGCCCCGCCCGCCTACCCCGCGGGCGACGGCCGTACGAAGACCAGCGCCGCCTGGCTCATCGACAAGGCCGGCTTCACCAAGGGCTACGGCACGGGCCCCGCGCGCATCTCCACCAAGCACACCCTCGCCCTCACCAACCGCGGCGAGGCCACCACCGAAGACCTCCTCACCCTGGCCCGCGAGGTCGTCGCGGGCGTCCACGCGGCCTTCGGCGTCACCCTCGTCAACGAGCCGGTGACGGTCGGCGTCAGCATCTGAGGAGCCCCGGCCGCCCATGCTCTGTCCCCTCCACGGGGCCGGTACGGACCCCACCCGCCTCGTGGGGCGCACGCTCAGCCGAGTCGTCGCGTCCTGGCACATCAGCGACGGCGAGCGCTCCGAGGCCCCCCTCGACGTCTGGCTGATCGACAGCGTCGGCGACTCCATCCGGATCACCACCGGATCCGACCAGTGCCTCATCGTCGAGTCCGCGGCGCCGCACGCGCCGTACGACATGGGGGAGTGGGGCCGCATCGAGGTCGGCGAGGACCTCGGCGACCACCCCTTCCTGCGCCACCTCGGCGAGACCGTCGCCTCGGTCGCCGAGTACGCCCTGCCCGAGCAGGGCCGCACCCACCTGGAGATCGGCTTCCCGGACGGCGGCCGGGTGCGCGCCGACTGCTACGAGGGGGACCTGCGGCTCACCCGCTGAGCCACTGGTCGATCCCCGCCAGCAGCTTGGCCTGCACCTCCTCGGGCGCGGCCGAACCGCGCACCGACTGGCGGGCCAGCTCGGCGAGCTCCGCGTCCGTGAAGGCGTGGTGCGTACGGGCGATCTCGTACTGGGCCGCCAGCCGGGACCCGAACAGCAGCGGGTCATCCGCGCCCAGCGCCATCGGGACGCCCGCCTCGAAGAGCGTCCGCAGCGGTACGTCCTCGTGCCGCTCGTACACCCCGAGGGCGACGTTGGAGGCGGGGCAGACCTCGCAGGTGATCTGCCGGTCGGCGAGGCGCTTGAGCAGCCGCGGGTCCTCGGCGGCCCGTACGCCGTGCCCGATGCGGGCCGCGTGCAGGTCGTCCAGGCAGTCGCGGACCGAGGCCGGGCCGGTGAGCTCCCCGCCGTGCGGGGCGGCGAGGAGGCCGCCCTCGCGGGCGATGGCGAAGGCCCGGTCGAAGTCGCGGGCCATGCCACGGCGTTCGTCGTTGGAGAGCCCGAAGCCGACGACGCCGCGGTCGGCGTACCGCACGGCGAGGCGGGCCAGGGTACGGGCGTCCAGGGGGTGCTTCATGCGGTTGGCGGCGATGACCACCCGCATCCCGAGGCCGGTCTCGCGGGAGGCCGAGTCGACGGCGTCGAGGATGATCTCGACGGCCGGGATCATGCCGCCGAGCAGGGGGGCGTAGGAGGTGGGATCCACCTGGATCTCCAGCCAGCCGCTGCCGTCCCGTACGTCCTCCTCGGCCGCCTCGCGGACCAGGCGGCGGATGTCATCGGGCTCGCGGAGGCAGGAGCGGGCGGCGTCGTACAGCCGCTGGAAGCGGAACCAGCCGCGCTCGTCGGTGGCGCGCAGCTTGGGCGGCTCCCCGCCGGTCAGGGCGTCGGGGAGGCGTACGCCGTACTTGTCGGCGAGCTCCAGCAGGGTCGATGGTCGCATCGAGCCGGTGAAGTGCAGGTGGAGGTGTGCTTTCGGCAGAAGCGTGAGGTCGCGTGCGTGCTCCATCTGGTGATCCTGCCGTACGCACGCGCTGAGCGGGAGGGCGTTTTACCTATCGGGGGCTTGCTCGAACGCGCGAGCGTGCGCGGAGGGGGAGTGGAGGCGGCGGCCGGTCCGCTGCGCGGGCCTCCCGGGCTCCGCCCGGACCCGCGCCTCAAACGCCGGCGGGGCTCAAGATCGGGGCTCCGCCCCGGACCCCGCGCCTCGGACGCCGGCGGGGCTGGAGGTACGTCGGCCTGGATGGCTGTGCCGGGAATGGCGAGTGGCGGCCGCCCTCGGGGGGTGACCGCCACTCGGGGGTTCGCCGCGGGCCGGTCTAGGCCTTGGCCTCCGCCAGGAGCTTCTGGATCCGGGACACGCCCTCCACCAGGTCCTCGTCGCCCAGGGCGTACGAGAGGCGCAGGTAGCCGGGGGTGCCGAAGGCCTCGCCCGGGACGACCGCGACCTCGGCCTCGTCCAGAATCAGGGCGGCCAGCTCGACGGAGGTCTGCGGGCGCTTGCCGCGGATCTCCTTGCCGAGCACGTCCTTCACCGACGGGTACACGTAGAACGCGCCCTCGGGGGTCGGGCACAGGACGCCGTCGATCTCGTTCAGCATCCGCACCATCGTCTGGCGGCGGCGGTCGAACGCGGTACGCATCTCGTGCACCGCGTCCAGGCTGCCGGAGACGGCGGCCAGCGCCGCGACCTGGGCCACGTTGGAGACGTTGGAGGTGGCGTGCGACTGCAGGTTGGTCGCGGCCTTGACGACGTCCTTCGGGCCGATGATCCAGCCCACCCGCCAGCCGGTCATCGCGTACGTCTTGGCGACGCCGTTGACGATGATGCACTTGTCGGCCAGCTCGGGGACGATCGCCGGCAGGGAGACGAACTTCGCGTCGCCGTAGACCAGGTGCTCGTAGATCTCGTCGGTCAGGACCCACAGGCCCTTGTCCGCGGCCCAGCGGCCGATCGCCTCGGCGTCGGCCTCCGAGTAGACGGCGCCCGTCGGGTTGGACGGGGAGACGAAGAGGACGACCTTGGTGCGCTCGGTGCGCGCGGCCTCCAGCTGCTCGACGGACACCCGGTAACCGGTGGTCTCGTCGGCGACGACCTCGACCGGGACACCGCCGGCGAGACGGATGGACTCCGGGTAGGTGGTCCAGTACGGAGCCGGGACGATGACCTCGTCACCCGGGTCCAGGATGGCCGCGAAGGCCTCGTAGATCGCCTGCTTGCCGCCGTTGGTCACCAGGACCTGCGACGCGTCGACCTCGTAGCCGGAGTCGCGCAGCGTCTTCGCGGCGATGGCGGCCTTCAGCTCCGGGAGACCGCCGGCCGGCGTGTAGCGGTGGTACTTGGGGTTACGGCAGGCCTCGACGGCGGCTTCGACGATGTAGTCGGGGGTCGGGAAGTCGGGCTCGCCGGCACCGAAGCCGATCACCGGGCGCCCGGCGGCCTTGAGGGCCTTGGCCTTGGCGTCCACGGCGAGGGTGGCGGACTCGGAAATGGCGCCGATACGGGCGGACACCCGGCGCTCGGAGGAAGGCGTTGCAGAGGTCATGCGGCCAATCGTCCCAGACCGTTGAGAACGGCCGCACACCGTTTCAGTTACCGGACCGCACGGATGTCAGGGAGGGTTCTGTTCGACGTCAGGGCCCGGTTCACGTACACTCACCTGTCGTTGGACCTCGCCAGCCGCTCCAGAGCGTGAGCACTCCGTGCACTCGCCCGGATGCGGTAGGTTGGGGAACGCAAAGGGTCGTAGCTCAATTGGTAGAGCACTGGTCTCCAAAACCAGCGGTTGGGGGTTCGAGTCCCTCCGGCCCTGCTCCACACTCCACTTCGAGGATGTGTGTGCGCAGGTACGTACTTCTGCAACGCCGTGCGGCGCAACCGGGCGCGGTACGGCCACGACCCGGATTCAGGTGAGAGACGTGACGGACGCCCTGGGCTCCATCGACATGCCTGACGCCGAGGACGAGACGCGCGAGAAGAAGGCCCGCAAGGGCGGTAAGCGCGGCAAGAAGGGCCCTCTGGGTCGTCTCGCGCTGTTCTACCGCCAGATCGTCGCGGAACTCCGCAAGGTTGTATGGCCCACTCGCAACCAGCTCACGACGTACACCACCGTGGTGATTGTCTTCGTGGTCATCATGATCGGTCTGGTGACCGTGATTGACTATGGGTTCCAGGAAGCCATCAAGTTCGTCTTCGGCTGATCCCCGCGGAGGGCGGCGCCTTGATGGGTGCCGCCCGTTTTCGCATGTTCCACCACCTTTTGTATCCAGGAAGAAGCAGCCACCGTGTCTGACCCGAACCTGAACGCGAGCGACGAGTCCGTCGAGTCCGTCGAGTCCGTTGAGGACCAGCTCGACATCGTCGAGGCTGCCGACGCCGTGGACCCCGACGAGGCCGAGCTCGCAGACGCCGAGGCGGGTGTCGCCGCCGAGGAGGCCGCGCTGCACGTCGAGGCCGAAGGCGAGGCTGACGCCGAGGTCGAGGACGACGCCGAGGTCGAAGAGGCCGACGACGACGAGGCTGCCGACGACGTCGAGGCCGCGGCCGAGGCCGACGGCGACGAGGAGGCCGAAGAGGCCGCCCCGGTCGAGCCCGTCGACCCGGTCCAGGCCCTCCGCGAGGAGCTGCGCCTGCTGCCCGGCGAGTGGTACGTGATCCACACCTACGCCGGCTACGAGAAGCGCGTGAAGGCCAACCTGGAGCAGCGCGCCGTCTCGCTGAACGTCGAGGAGTTCATCTACCAGGCCGAGGTGCCCGAGGAAGAGATCGTCCAGATCAAGAACGGCGAGCGCAAGAACGTCCGGCAGAACAAGCTGCCCGGCTACGTTCTCGTCCGCATGGATCTGACGAACGAGTCCTGGGGCGTCGTCCGCAACACGCCTGGTGTCACCGGCTTCGTCGGCAACGCGTACGACCCGTACCCGCTGACGCTGGACGAGATCCTCAAGATGCTCGCCCCGGAGGCGCAGGAGAAGGCCGCCAAGGCCGCCGCGGAAGAGGCCGGCCTGCCCGCGCCCGCCGTCAAGCGGACCATCGAGGTTCTGGACTTCGAAGTCGGCGACTCGGTCACCGTCACCGACGGCCCGTTCGCGACGCTGCAGGCGACCATCAACGAGATCAACCCGGACTCGAAGAAGGTCAAGGGTCTCGTCGAGATCTTCGGCCGCGAGACCCCGGTCGAGCTCAGCTTCGACCAGATCCAGAAGAACTGACCCCGCGCTGATCCACTTCGCGTGAGTGACGGCTTCTGAGCCACAGCTTCCGGACAGGTCAGATCGCCCCTCAAGGGCGGTCTGACCTGCTCGGTTTTTAGCCCCGCGCCGATACCCGTTATCGTGGTGCGGTATGCCTCCGTCCGGATGACCGGATGTGCGGCTGAAAACTCTCACTAGGACCCGGAGAGAGCAATGCCTCCCAAGAAGAAGAAGGTCACGGGGCTTATCAAGCTCCAGATCAAGGCCGGCGCGGCCAACCCGGCTCCGCCGGTCGGCCCCGCGCTCGGTCAGCACGGCGTCAACATCATGGAGTTCTGCAAGGCCTACAACGCCGCGACCGAGTCGCAGCGTGGCATGGTCGTGCCGGTGGAGATCACGGTCTACGACGACCGCTCCTTCACCTTCATCACCAAGACTCCGCCGGCCGCGCGCCTCATCCTGAAGAGCGCGGGCGTGGAGAAGGGCTCCGGCGAGCCGCACAAGACCAAGGTCGCGAAGCTGACGCGCGCCCAGGTCCGCGAGATCGCCGAGCTCAAGATGCCCGACCTGAACGCCAACGACATCGACGCCGCGGAGAAGATCATCTCCGGCACCGCGCGTTCGATGGGCATCACGGTCGAAGGCTGATTCAGCCACCCCCCAGTACCACCAGTGGTAGGACCAAGCGCTGGTCCGCACCACGACTCCACGCCTGAATCACAACACAGGAGCAGAAGTGAAGCGCAGCAAGACTCTCCGCGCTGCGGACGCCAAGATCGACCGGGAGAAGCAGTACGCCCCGCTCGAGGCCGTCCGTATCGCCAAGGAGACCTCCGCGACCAAGTTCGACAGCACCGTCGAGGTCGCCTTCCGCCTGGGTGTCGACCCGCGCAAGGCCGACCAGATGGTGCGTGGCACCGTGAACCTCCCGCACGGCACCGGCAAGACCGCCCGGGTCCTGGTCTTCGCGACCGGTGACCGTGCTGCGGCCGCGGAAGCCGCCGGCGCCGACATCGTCGGCGACGACGAGCTGATCGGCGAGATCGCCAAGGGCAACCGCCTCAACGAGTTCGACGCCGTTGTCGCCACCCCGGACCTCATGGGCAAGGTCGGCCGCCTCGGCCGCGTGCTCGGTCCCCGTGGCCTCATGCCGAACCCGAAGACCGGCACCGTCACCATGGACGTCGCGAAGGCTGTCACCGAGATCAAGGGTGGCAAGATCGAGTTCCGCGTCGACAAGCACTCGAACCTGCACTTCATCATCGGCAAGGTCTCCTTCTCCGATGAGCAGCTGGTCGAGAACTACGGCGCGGCCCTGGACGAGATCCTGCGTCTGAAGCCGTCCGCCGCGAAGGGCCGCTACATCAGGAAGGCCGCCCTGAGCACCACCATGGGCCCCGGCATCCAGCTGGACTCCAACCGCACCCGGAACCTCCTCGTCGAGGAAGACCCGGCCGCGGTCTGAGCCCGACCGGCTCTCCGCACGGCTGAGCGGGCCCCCCACCACCCTTCACGGGCGGTGGGGGGCCCGCTTTTCGTGTGCCGTGCCACATAGCGGGCACGAGGCCCGTAATGGACGCGCGTTTGCTTGGTACGGGAACGTAAAGTCGGGATCAAATGACGATCACACAAGGGGTGGGGACCTCCATGTCTGCATACCGCAGGAAGACCATCGGCGCCGCGCTGGCCGCCGTACTGCTCGTGGGCGGGGCCACGGCGTGCGAGGACGGGAAGGGCGCGAAGAAGGACGGCGCCGCCGCCCCCGCGCCGTCCCAGGCCGCCCAGACGCCGGTGGCCGTCACGCCGGCCGCGTTCCTGGAGAAGACGAGGAAGAAGTCCGAGGAGATCACCTCGCTGCGGTACACCATGTCCGGCAGCACGGCGGGCCGGCCGATCTCCGGCGAGGCCTCCATGCGCCTCAAGCCCGCCGTCGCGATGTCCATGACGGTGGCCTCGCCCGAGGCGCCCGGGAAGGACGTCGGCATCCGCCTCCTCGACGGTGCCCTCTACCTGGGCAGCGAGGGCAAGTGGATGAAGTTCGACCTCAAGGCGATGGCCCCGGACCAGGCCAAGCGGCTGGACGCCCTCGGCGCCGGCCAGCAGGGCGAGAACCCGGGGGACAAGGCCGGCGACCTGAGCGCGGCCAAGGACCTGAAGACGGTCGGCGAGGAGACCATCGACGGCCAGAAGACCACGCACCTGACGGGCACGGTCTCGCTGGACCAGCTGAAGGGCCAGAGCGCCGCCACCACGCCCGAGGCCAAGGCCCGGCAGGACAGGAACCTGAAGATGCTCGAGGCCCAGGGCATCAAGGAACTGACCATGGACATCTGGATCGACGAGGCCGACCAGACCAGGCAGTTCCGCACCCGCGGCCAGGGCACCTCGGGCCCGATGGACGTCACCGTCAAGTTCCTTGACGTCAACAAGCCCGTCGAGATCACGGCTCCGCCGGCCGACCAGGTCGTGGACCTGGCGGAGAAGATGAAGGAAGGCGGCGGCACCGCCTGAGGCGATTTGCCTCGGCTGGGCCGTTTCACGTACGCTTCGGGAGAAGCCAAAGACCGCTGGTCGTTGCCGTGCCCGCAAGGGTGCGGTGGCCGAAGGATCCGTTGAATGCGGACGTCCTGCGCAGGTGTTCGTGGACAGGCTCCCGGAGCGATTCGGTTGAGCTTACGCCCCGTGCGCTTGCGCCGGGGCGTTTCGTTTTGTTCAGCCCCTTCTGAGCGGTCCTCATCACCCGGAAGGAGGCCGACGCTCTATGGCAAGGCCCGACAAGGCTGCCGCGGTAGCCGAGCTCACGGACCAGTTCCAGAGCTCGAACGCCGCCGTGCTGACCGAGTACCGGGGTCTCACCGTGGCGCAGCTCAAGACGCTGCGTCGTTCGCTCGGTGAGAACGCCCAGTACGCCGTGGTGAAGAACACGCTGACCAAGATTGCGGCCAACCAGGCCGGGATCACCGCGCTGGACGAGCACTTCGCTGGTCCGACCGCGGTCGCCTTCATCACCGGTGACCCGGTGGAGTCGGCGAAGAGCCTGCGTGACTTCGCCAAGGAGAACCCGAACCTCATCATCAAGGGCGGTGTCCTTGACGGTAAGGCGCTGACCGCCGATGAGATCAAGAAGCTTGCGGACCTCGAGTCCCGCGAGGTTCTGCTCAGCAAGCTGGCCGGCGCGTTCAAGGGCAAGCAGTCTCAGGCTGCCTCGCTCTTCCAGGCGCTGCCGTCGAAGTTCGTCCGCACTGCGGAAGCGCTTCGCGTCAAGCTCGCCGAGCAGGGCGGTGCCGAGTAATTCGGCTCGCGCAATGATCCACGCCGCCTAGTGCGTGGGTCGTAGCGGGCCGTTACGCCCGCCTCTCTATACATCCGGCACCTGCCGAATTAGTGGAAGGATCGCCCATCATGGCGAAGCTCTCTCAGGACGACCTCCTCGCCCAGTTCGAGGAGATGACCCTCATCGAGCTCTCCGAGTTCGTGAAGGCGTTCGAGGACAAGTTCGACGTCACCGCCGCCGCGGCCGTCGCCGCCGCCCCGGCCGGTCCGGGCGCCGTTGCCGAGGCCCCGGAGGAGCAGGACGAGTTCGACGTCATCCTCACCGGTGCCGGCGACAAGAAGATCCAGGTCATCAAGGTCGTGCGTGAGCTGACCTCCCTGGGCCTCAAGGAGGCCAAGGACCTCGTGGACGGCGCCCCGAAGCCCGTTCTCGAGAAGGTCGCCAAGGAGGCCGCTGACAAGGCCGCCGAGTCCCTCAAGGCCGCCGGCGCGGCTGTCGAGGTCAAGTAACACCTCTGGGGCCTCTCTGAGGCTCCCGCGAAGGGCGATCACCCGTAAGGGTGGTCGCCCTTCGGCGTACCCGCAGTGCCTGACTTGCCCTGGTCTCGTTGGGGAGTAGGGTGATCATCGTTGCCCCGCGGCAGGGTCCGAAGATGATCCGCTCGGAGCAGGGGGCCTTGACGAACGGGACGCGGCGCGCAATTCTCAGATCCGTCGCCGGCTCGGGCCCGCTCGGACAGTTCGATCCGGGATCCGAGGCATGGATCGACTACGAAGAGGGCAGTACTGATACGCGCTCTGTGTACGAGGTACGAGAGCCGAAGCGTTGGACGCAGGGTTTGATTGACGACATGGGGAAGGCCTGTTGCCGGTTTCCGGAAACCTGGTCTGGACATCAGTGAGCCAAGTGGCTACACTGACCCTTTGCGCTGCCTGTTAGCTGCCCCCTGCCCGTCGCCAGGGGCATACCCACGTTTGAGCACACCTGATTGATCGTCCTGACCTGGCCGTTCGGCCGGATCGGATAACGAAGGTCTTCTGTGTCAGCTGGGACCGGTACGCGCGTAGTGAGTCCGAGCCCTCGGAAGGACCCCCTCTTGGCCGCCTCGCGCAACGCCTCGACCAATACGAACAACGGTGCCAGCACCGCCCCGCTGCGCATCTCCTTTGCAAAGATCAAGGAGCCCCTCGAGGTTCCGAACCTCCTGGCGCTGCAGACCGAGAGCTTTGACTGGCTCCTCGGCAACGCTGCCTGGAAGTCTCGCGTCGAGTCGGCGCTTGAGAGTGGACAGGACGTCCCCACCAAGTCCGGTCTGGAAGAGATCTTCGAGGAGATCTCGCCGATCGAGGACTTCTCCGGGTCGATGTCGCTGACCTTCCGCGACCACCGTTTCGAGCCGGCGAAGAACTCTGTCGACGAGTGCAAGGACCGCGACTTCACGTACGCGGCGCCGCTGTTCGTCACAGCCGAGTTCACGAACAACGAGACCGGAGAGATCAAGTCTCAGACGGTCTTCATGGGCGATTTCCCGCTCATGACCAACAAGGGCACCTTCGTCATCAACGGCACCGAGCGTGTCGTCGTGTCGCAGCTTGTCCGCTCCCCCGGTGTCTACTTCGACTCCTCCATCGACAAGACGTCCGACAAGGACATCTTCGCGGCCAAGATCATCCCTTCCCGGGGTGCCTGGCTCGAGATGGAGATCGACAAGCGCGACATGGTCGGTGTCCGCATCGACCGCAAGCGCAAGCAGTCCGTCACCGTCCTCCTGAAGGCTCTCGGCTGGACCACCGAGCAGATCCTCGAGGAGTTCGGCGAGTACGAGTCCATGCGCGCCACCCTGGAGAAGGACCACACCCAGGGTCAGGACGACGCGCTGCTCGACATCTACCGCAAGCTGCGTCCGGGCGAACCGCCGACCCGCGAGGCCGCTCAGACGCTGCTCGAGAACCTCTACTTCAACCCGAAGCGCTACGACCTCGCCAAGGTCGGCCGCTACAAGGTGAACAAGAAGCTCGGCGCCGACGAGCCGCTGGACGCCGGCGTGCTCACCACCGACGACGTCATCGCAACGATCAAGTACCTGGTCAAGCTGCACGCCGGCGAGACCGAGACGACCGGCGAGTCCGGCCGTTCGATCGTGGTCGAGACCGATGACATCGACCACTTCGGCAACCGTCGTCTGCGCAACGTCGGCGAGCTCATCCAGAACCAGGTCCGCACGGGTCTGGCTCGTATGGAGCGCGTCGTCCGCGAGCGCATGACGACTCAGGACGTCGAGGCCATCACGCCGCAGACCCTGATCAACATCCGGCCGGTCGTCGCCTCCATCAAGGAGTTCTTCGGCACCAGCCAGCTGTCGCAGTTCATGGACCAGAACAACCCGCTGTCGGGTCTGACCCACAAGCGCCGCCTGTCGGCGCTGGGCCCCGGCGGTCTGTCCCGTGAGCGGGCCGGCTTCGAGGTCCGAGACGTCCACCCGTCGCACTACGGCCGCATGTGCCCGATCGAGACCCCCGAAGGCCCGAACATCGGCCTGATCGGCTCGCTCGCGTCCTACGGCCGCGTGAACGCGTTCGGCTTCGTCGAGACCCCGTACCGCAAGGTCATCGACGGTGTCGTCACGGACGACGTGGACTACCTGACCGCCGACGAGGAAGACCGCTTCGTCATCGCCCAGGCCAACGCCGGCCTGAACGACGAGATGCGCTTCACCGAGAACCGCGTGCTGGTTCGCCGTCGTGGTGGCGAGATCGACTACATCGCCGGCGACGACGTCGACTACATGGACGTCTCCCCGCGCCAGATGGTGTCCGTCGCGACCGCGATGATCCCCTTCCTCGAGCACGACGACGCCAACCGCGCCCTCATGGGCGCGAACATGATGCGCCAGGCCGTTCCGCTGATCAAGGCGGAGGCGCCGCTCGTCGGCACCGGCATGGAGTACCGCTGTGCGGTCGACGCCGGTGACTCGATCCGCGCGGAGAAGGACGGTGTCGTCCAGGAGGTCTCGGCCGACTACGTCACCGTGGCGAACGACGACGGCACGTACACCACGTACCGCGTCGCGAAGTTCTCCCGCTCGAACCAGGGCACCTCGGTCAACCAGAAGGTCATCGTCGACGAGGGCGACCGGATCATCGAGTCGCAGGTCCTCGCCGACGGTCCCGCGACCGAAGAGGGCGAAATGGCCCTCGGCAAGAACCTGCTCGTGGCGTTCATGCCCTGGGAAGGTCACAACTACGAGGACGCGATCATCCTGTCGCAGCGCCTCGTACAGGACGACGTCCTCTCCTCGATCCACATCGAGGAGCACGAGGTCGACGCCCGTGACACCAAGCTGGGCCCCGAGGAGATCACTCGGGACATCCCGAACGTCTCCGAGGAGGTCCTCGCGGACCTCGACGAGCGCGGCATCATCCGCATCGGTGCGGACGTCGTCGCCGGCGACATCCTGGTCGGCAAGGTCACGCCCAAGGGCGAGACCGAGCTGACCCCGGAGGAGCGCCTGCTCCGCGCGATCTTCGGTGAGAAGGCCCGCGAGGTGCGCGACACCTCGCTCAAGGTCCCTCACGGTGAGATCGGCAAGGTCATCGGTGTCCGCGTCTTCGACCGCGAGGAGGGCGACGAGCTTCCCCCGGGCGTGAACCAGCTGGTCCGCGTCTACGTCGCCCAGAAGCGCAAGATCACCGACGGCGACAAGCTCGCCGGCCGCCACGGCAACAAGGGCGTCATCTCCAAGATCCTTCCGATCGAGGACATGCCCTTCCTGGAAGACGGCACGCCGGTCGACATCATCCTCAACCCGCTGGGTGTCCCGTCCCGAATGAACCCGGGACAGGTCCTGGAGATCCACCTCGGCTGGCTCGCCAGCCGCGGCTGGGACGTCTCCGGCCTGGCCGAGGACTGGGCCGAGCGTCTGAAGGCCATCGGTGCCGACAAGGTCGCGCCCGGTACCAACGTCGCCACCCCGGTGTTCGACGGCGCCCGTGAGGACGAGCTCGCCGGCCTCTTCGAGCACACCATCCCGAACCGCGACGGGGACCGCCTGGTCCTGCCGACCGGTAAGGCGCACCTGTACGACGGCCGCTCCGGCGAGCCGTTCCCGGAGCCGGTCTCCATCGGCTACATGTACATTCTCAAGCTCCACCACCTGGTCGACGACAAGCTCCACGCTCGGTCGACCGGTCCGTACTCGATGATCACGCAGCAGCCGCTGGGTGGTAAGGCACAGTTCGGTGGACAGCGCTTCGGTGAGATGGAGGTGTGGGCGCTTGAGGCTTATGGCGCCGCTTACGCCCTCCAGGAGCTGCTGACCATCAAGTCCGACGACGTGACCGGCCGCGTGAAGGTCTACGAGGCGATCGTCAAGGGCGAGAACATCCCCGAGCCGGGCATTCCCGAGTCCTTCAAGGTGCTCATCAAGGAAATGCAGTCGCTCTGCCTCAACGTGGAGGTGCTGTCCTCGGACGGCATGTCCATCGAGATGCGCGACACCGACGAGGACGTCTTCCGCGCGGCGGAGGAGCTCGGTATCGACCTGTCCCGGCGCGAGCCGAGCAGCGTCGAAGAGGTCTGACGGGCCTGACGGGGGGCTCGCTCAAGAGCCCCCCGTCATCCCCGGGACCGTTCAGACCATGATTGAGACTCGACCCCGAAAGAGGGATTGACGCACAGTGCTCGACGTCAACTTCTTCGACGAGCTGCGGATCGGCCTTGCCACCGCGGACGACATCCGAACCTGGTCCCACGGCGAGGTCAAGAAGCCGGAGACCATCAACTACCGCACGCTCAAGCCCGAGAAGGACGGACTCTTCTGCGAGAAGATCTTCGGCCCGACCCGGGACTGGGAGTGCTACTGCGGCAAGTACAAGCGTGTCCGCTTCAAGGGCATCATCTGTGAGCGCTGTGGCGTCGAAGTCACGCGTGCCAAGGTGCGCCGCGAGCGGATGGGCCACATCGAGCTCGCCGCTCCCGTCACCCACATCTGGTACTTCAAGGGCGTCCCGTCGCGCCTGGGCTACCTGCTGGACCTCGCGCCGAAGGACCTCGAGAAGGTCATCTACTTCGCCGCGTACATGATCACGTTCGTGGACGACGAGCGCCGCACCCGCGACCTCCCGTCGCTGGAGGCCCACGTCTCCGTCGAGCGCCAGCAGATCGAGAACCGCCGCGACGCGGACCTCGAAGGCCGTGCCAAGAAGCTCGAGACCGACCTGGCCGAGCTCGAGGCCGAGGGCGCGAAGGCCGACGTACGCCGCAAGGTGCGCGAAGGTGCCGAGCGCGAGATGAAGCAGCTCCGTGACCGCGCCCAGCGCGAGATCGACCGCCTCGACGAGGTCTGGGCCCGCTTCAAGAACCTCAAGGTCCAGGACCTGGAGGGCGACGAGCTCCTGTACCGCGAGCTGCGTGACCGCTTCGGCACGTACTTCGACGGCTGCATGGGCGCCGCCGCGCTGCAGAAGCGCCTGGAGTCCTTCGACCTCGAGGAGGAGGCCGAGCGCCTCCGCGAGATCATCCGTACCGGCAAGGGCCAGAAGAAGACCCGCGCGCTCAAGCGCCTCAAGGTCGTCTCCGCGTTCCTGCAGACCAGCAACAAGCCCAAGGGCATGGTTCTGGACTGCGTGCCGGTGATCCCGCCGGACCTTCGTCCGATGGTGCAGCTGGACGGTGGCCGCTTCGCGACCTCCGACCTGAACGACCTGTACCGCCGCGTGATCAACCGCAACAACCGCCTGAAGCGCCTTCTCGACCTCGGTGCCCCCGAGATCATCGTGAACAACGAGAAGCGCATGCTCCAGGAGGCCGTGGACGCCCTCTTCGACAACGGTCGTCGTGGTCGCCCGGTGACCGGTCCCGGCAACCGTCCCCTGAAGTCCCTGAGCGACATGCTCAAGGGCAAGCAGGGTCGATTCCGCCAGAACCTCCTCGGCAAGCGCGTGGACTACTCCGCGCGTTCCGTGATCGTCGTCGGCCCGCAGCTGAAGCTGCACCAGTGCGGCCTGCCCAAGGCCATGGCGCTGGAGCTCTTCAAGCCGTTCGTGATGAAGCGCCTGGTGGACCTGAACCACGCGCAGAACATCAAGTCGGCGAAGCGCATGGTCGAGCGCGGCCGCACGGTCGTCTACGACGTGCTCGAAGAGGTCATCGCCGAGCACCCGGTCCTCCTGAACCGTGCGCCCACGCTGCACCGCCTCGGCATCCAGGCCTTCGAGCCCCAGCTGGTCGAAGGCAAGGCCATCCAGATCCACCCGCTCGTCTGCACCGCGTTCAACGCGGACTTCGACGGTGACCAGATGGCCGTGCACCTCCCGCTCTCCGCGGAGGCGCAGGCCGAGGCCCGCATCCTGATGCTGTCCTCGAACAACATCCTGAAGCCCGCCGATGGCCGTCCGGTCACGATGCCGACCCAGGACATGGTCCTCGGTCTGTTCTTCCTGACCACCGACGGCGAGCTCCGTGACGTCAAGGGCGAGGGCCGTGCGTTCGGCTCGTCCGCCGAGGCGACCATGGCGTTCGACAACGGCGAGCTCGCGCTCCAGTCGGCCGTCGACATCCGCTTCCCGGTGGGCACCATCCCGCCGCGGGGCTGGGCGCACCCGGTCGCCGAAGAGGGCGAGCAGGAGTTCCAGCCGGGCGACAGCTTCCGGCTGCGCACCACCCTGGGCCGCGCGCTCTTCAACGAGCTGCTGCCCGAGGACTACCCGTTCGTCGACTACTCGGTGGGCAAGAAGCAGCTCTCCGAGATCGTCAACGACCTGGCGGAGCGCTACCCCAAGGTCATCGTGGCGGCGACGCTCGACAACCTGAAGGCGGCCGGCTTCCACTGGGCGACCCGTTCGGGCGTCACCGTGGCCATCTCCGACGTCGTCGTGCCCGAGGCCAAGAAGGCCATCGTCAAGGGCTACGAGGACCTGGACGAGAAGGTCCAGAAGCAGTACGAGCGCGGTCTGATCACCAAGGACGAGCGCACGCAGGAGCTCATCGCGATCTGGACCAAGGCGACCAACGAGGTTGCCGAGGCGATGAACGCGAACTTCCCCAAGACGAACCCCATCTTCATGATGGTTGACTCGGGTGCCCGAGGAAACATGATGCAGATGCGACAGATCGCCGGTATGCGTGGTCTGGTGTCGAACGCGAAGAACGAGACCATCCCGCGTCCGATCAAGGCGTCCTTCCGTGAGGGCCTCACCGTTCTGGAGTACTTCATCTCCACGCACGGTGCCCGTAAGGGTCTGGCGGACACCGCCCTGCGTACCGCCGACTCGGGTTACCTGACCCGTCGTCTGGTGGACGTCTCGCAGGACGTGATCATCCGCGAGGAGGACTGCGGTACCGAGCGCGGCCTGAAGCTGAAGATCGCCGTTCGCGGCGAGGACGGCGCGCTGCGCAAGGCCGACGACGTCGAGACCTCGATCTACGCCCGCATGCTGGCCGAGGACGTCGTCATCGACGGCAAGGTCATCGCGCCGGCCAACGTCGACCTCGGTGACGTGCTCATCGACGCCCTGGTCGCCAACGGCGTCGAGGAGGTCAAGACCCGCTCGGTCCTGACCTGTGAGTCCGCGGTCGGCACCTGTGCCTTCTGCTACGGACGCTCGCTCGCCACCGGCAAGCTGGTCGACATCGGTGAGGCGGTCGGCATCATCGCCGCCCAGTCCATCGGTGAGCCCGGTACCCAGCTGACGATGCGTACCTTCCACACCGGTGGTGTGGCCGGTGACGACATCACGCAGGGTCTGCCGCGTGTCGTCGAGCTCTTCGAGGCCCGTACGCCGAAGGGTGTCGCCCCGATCTCCGAGGCCGCCGGCCGCGTGCGGATCGAGGAGACCGAGAAGACGAAGAAGATCGTCATCACGCCCGACGACGGAAGCGAGGAGACGCCGTTCCCGATCTCCAAGCGCGCCAAGGTCGTCGTGCACGAGGGCGACCACGTCGAGGTGGGCCAGAAGCTCACCGCGGGTGCCACCAACCCGCACGACGTGCTGCGCATCCTCGGTCAGCGTGCCGTCCAGGTCCACCTGGTCGGCGAAGTCCAGAAGGTCTACAACTCGCAGGGCGTGTCGATCCACGACAAGCACATCGAGATCATCATCCGGCAGATGCTGCGCCGCGTGACGATCATCGAGTCCGGCGACGCGGAGCTCCTGCCGGGCGAGCTGGTCGAGCGGTCGAAGTTCGAGACCGAGAACCGTCGTGTGGTCACCGAGGGCGGTCACCCCGCCTCCGGCCGTCCGCAGCTGATGGGTATCACCAAGGCCTCGCTCGCGACCGAGTCGTGGCTGTCGGCGGCGTCCTTCCAGGAGACGACCAGGGTTCTGACGGACGCGGCGATCAACGCCAAGTCCGACTCCCTGATCGGCCTCAAGGAGAACGTCATCATCGGTAAGCTCATCCCGGCCGGTACGGGCCTCGCCCGCTACCGCAACATCCGGGTCGAGCCCACCGAGGAGGCCAAGGCCGCGATGTACTCGGCCGTCGGCTACGACGACATCGACTACTCGCCCTTCGGCACCGGCTCCGGCCAGGCTGTCCCGCTGGAGGACTACGACTACGGCCCGTACAACGGCTGAGAGTCCGTCGACGCGTAAGGCGTGAGAAGAAGCCCCCCGTACTCCGTGAGGAGTGCGGGGGGCTTCTTCGTGCCCGGGAGCGGGGGACCGGTGTCGCCTGAGCCCCCGCGGGGGCTCAGGCGCGGTGGCGGCGGCGGGAGGCGACCGCGGCCGAGGTGAGGGCGAGGAGGGCGAGGGTGGCGCCGGCGAGGCCCGGGGTGAGGCCTCGCGGGGTGAAGGTGCAGGACACCTCGTCGGCGCCGGCGGGGAGGTCCACCGCGAGCAGGCCGTGGAAGGGCTTCAGGGGGGCCGAGCACCGCCAGCCGGGTACGGCGGTGGTGGCGATGACGGCCGTGCCGCGGGCGCCCCGGGGGAGGGCTGCCTCGAGGGTGTGCCCGGCGGCCTCGATCCGGGTGGCGCCGGTCGCGGTCAGCGCGGCCACGGCCCCGTCGAGCGCCCGGCGGTCCAGGCAGCCGATGGGGTGGGAGCCGGCCGTGGCCCCCCGGGTGCGGGTCCGCACGGTGGCGTCGACGCGGCCCGAGGCGGGGACCCGGCCGAGCGGGACGACGCCCGTCGCCCGGTACTTCAGGGGCTGCTCGGAACCACCGGCGGCGAGGGTGCCGTAGAGCGCGGGGGAGTACCAGTAGGCCTCGGAGCCGGGGGTGCAGCGGGCGGCGTACGTCTGCACGGCGGCGCTGCCGCGGCGGGCGGGCCGGGGGACCTCGTACACCGTGGCGCCGAGGACGGCCTCCTGGCGGGCGTAGACGCTGCCCGCGGGGTGGGGCGAGGCGTAGCGGGCCGACCGTACGGTGACCAGGGGCGGGGCCGGGAAGGTCCGGGCGGTCCAGGTGCCGGGGGTGTTCCCCGGGCGGACGCGGGCGCCGATCGAGAAGATCGCGTCGAGCACGGGGTTGTCGGCGCCGAAGAAGGTGCGGCCGTCGTTCTTGTAGCCGTAGCCGAGGGGTTCGAGGGCCCGGAAGGTGGCCTCGGGGAGGTAGCTGCTGTAGAACTGCGGCCCTTCGGCGCGCAGGGCGAGCGGGTCGTTGTACGAGGTCTGCGGCGCGCCGGAGTCGGTCCGGTGGGCGGGCCAGCCCTCCGCGTCCCGGACGGCGGCGAAGTGCCGGTCGATCGACCGGCTCGAGGTGGCGGCCGGCTTCGCCCAGCGCTCGCGGGCGCGCCGGGCGTCGGCGTTGACGCCGGCGAGCGTGGACTCGGCGAGGACGACGCCGACCATCAGCACGGCGGCCGCGGGGATCAGGAACCGGCGCTTCTCGCCGAGCCGCAGCAGGACCAGGGCCAGCAGGGAGAGGGAGCCGCCGCCGAGGACCGCGGGCCAGGTCCAGCCGCCGAAGTCGGGGGTGTGGCGGAGCGCGAATGCGGCCGCCACCAGCAGCGCGGCGGAGAGGGCCAGGTGGAGCGGGCGCGGCCGGTGGGCCAGCGCCAGCCAGGCGAGGACGACGACCAGGCCGCTGAAGACGAAGGTCTCGCGGTACGGGTTGCCGTTCGGCACCGCCAGCCCGTGCCACACGTACTGGGTGGGCGGGAACTGGAAGGAGGCGGCGACCAGCGCCACCGCGGCCGCCCACACCAGGCGGGTCCGGCCCCGGATCCCGGTGTTGAGGACGAAGGAGCCGGCCAGGACCAGGCCGAGCGAGGCGACGCAGAGCCGGGGGCTGCCGCCCCAGAGGTGGGTGGCCGGGAGCACGCCGGTGAGGAAGACGTCGATGCCGACCGGGTCGAAGGCGGCGGCCCGGGTGGGCTGGGCCGCGCCGCTGGACAGGAACGACGGCAGGAGCAGGGGGAGGGTGAGCAGGATCCCGGTCGCGGCCGCGGTCGAGGCCCGCCACACGGCGCGCAGCCGCTGCGCGCCGGTCAGGTCGAGGGTGATCAGGCGGACGGCGAGCAGGACGCAGGCGGCCATCGTGGCCATCATCGCGGTGTAGAAGTTGCCGTACCAGGCGAGGGCGACGAGGAGGGCCGCGCCGGGCCAGCGGCGCCCTTCCAGGCACCACTCCACGGCGATGCCGAGCAGCGGGAGCGCGACCAGCCCCCACAGCCACATGGGGATGTACGAGGCGTCGCTGAGCGCCCAGCCGCACAGCCCGTAGCAGGCGCCGAGGACGCCGCGCTGCCACCACGGGCCGGGGTGCAGCCTGCCGAGGTAGACGGTCATCAGCGCGGCGGCGGTGCCCGTCGTGACCGGGGTGAGCGCGAAGACGGCGAGGTCGACGTGGTCGCGCGGGACGAGGACGGCCAGCCACGAGAAGGGGTTGCCGAGGTAGGTGTGGTGGTCGGACAGGAACTGCTGGCCGAAGCCGCCGCGCCAGGTGAACAGCAGGTCGCCGGCGGCCTGCCCGTGGACCAGGTCCCACAGCGCCCGGTGGAAGGGGACGTACTGGTTGGCCTGGTCGTTGACGGCCCGGCCGGTTCCCCCGAAAGGGTGGGTGCCGCGGGCCGCCCAGGCGGCGCAGACCGCCCCCGAGGTGACGAGGAAGGCGAGCAGGGGACCGTACGGACGGCGCTTGCGGGACGGGGCGCGGGGGGCCGGATCGGGGCGGAAGCGGGCGTCTTCGACGCTGGTCTGCTCCTGTGTGGCGGTCCCCAAGGTCCTGCTCCCTGCTTGGTCGACGCTCGCGCACTGCGCGGGGGCGATGCGCAGCTTAGGGCGCCGTCGGGTCCGTGATGGTCCGTAATGGTCCGTGCCGTTCCGTGCCGGTCTGTGCTGCGGGGCCCGCGGGGACCGGCCGGGTACGGGTCCGGCGGCCGGGCGGGAGCCGCCCGGGGCCGCCCGTACGGTCGCCGGGGCGGTGGGCGTGCTGTCCGGGCGGGGTGCGTGCGCGCTGGGCGCGTTCCTCGGGTCCGGTGGGGCCGGGCCGCGCCGGGCGGTCGTGGGGCCGCCCGGCGCGGGTGTCGGCGGGGTGTGCCGGTCCTGCCGGGGCAGCGGTCTACCGGGCCGTCTGCCAGGCGGTGATGATGACCGCCGCGACCGCGGCCAGCGCGGTCAGGCTGGCCAGGGGCCAGCGGGAGCGTTCCAGGGAGTCGAGGCGGGACTCGTGGTCGGCGAGCTGCCGGTCCGTCTGGTCGCTGCGCTGAACCAGCAGGGCGAGGGAGCCGTCGACCCTGGCGAAGCCGGCCTCCATCGTTCCGCGCAGGCGCTCCAGTTCCACCGCCACGGACAGCGGGTCGGGTTCCGTCATGCGCGGTCGCCCTCCTCGCTCCGGTGGCCCTCGCCCGGTCGGTCGGTGCGGGCGGCGAGGGCGAGGAGCTCCCGGTCCCGGTCGTACGGCCACTCCGTACGGAGCCAGCCGGGCAGGACGGCCTGGACGCCCGGCAGGGCCATCACGCGGGTGAGGGCACCGGCCGCCGCGAGGGCGCCGGCGACCCAGGGGAGGCTCGCCGGGAGGCCGGACGCGTCGATGACGGCGGGCAGCAGGACGGCCAGGGCGACGGCCGTCTGGACAAGGGTGCGGAGGGTGCGTTTCGCCGCGTCGGACATGGTGGACCTTCTCTCGGGGGGCGTTCAGTTGGCGGGGACCTTGAGGGCGTCCCAGGAGGCGCGGCCCGGCCAGCCGTCGGCGTCGGCGCCGCGGAAGCCGAGCTTGCGCTGCCACTTGGCGTAGGAGCGTCGGTCGGCCTCCGACCACTGCGGGCCGGGGCCGAGGGAGTAGGCGGAGCAGCCCTCCGCGACCAGGCGGCGGCCCATGGCGGTGACGACCGGGGAGGAGGGGGAGCCCTGGAAGAAGGCGGCGCCGGGGAACGGGGCGTAGCGGGTGCCGTTGCCGGAGCCGCCGGAGCCGCCGGAGCCGCCGGACGGCGGGGTGGGGCGGGTGGGGGTGGCGGAGAGGCGGGCGGCGATCCGGGCGCGCAGCGACTCCATGGTGAAACCGCGCGGGTCCACCTTGCTGCCGGTCCACTCCTTGTGGCCGATGACGGAGGCGGCCTGCCAGCCGTGGGCGCGGCACAGGGCCGCGGAGGCGCGCTCGATGGCGTCGAGCTGTGCCTCCGGCCAGGGGTCGCGGCCGTCGCCGAGGTTGACACACTCGAAGCCGTAGAAGTGGGCGTTGCCGTCGGTGTCGTTGCGGCGGGGTGCGGACAGGGACGACTCGGCGACGACGGCGTCCAGTACGTCGCCGTCGCCGAGTCCGGCGTGGTTGGTACGGCCGTGGCCGATCAGGTGGACGGTGCCGGCCTTGTCGATGACTGCGTGGCAGAGCGGGCCGGGCAGCTCGGTGTAGCCGTTGCGGCACAGGGCGACGCTGGAGGCGCTGCCGGTGCTGACGGTGTGGTGGATCATGATGCCGTTGACCGGGCCCCAGGCGCCCCTGTGGTTGCGGTTGTGGGTGCGCCAGCCGGGGTGTTCGACGACGTTGGCCCCCTCGGCGCGGAGTGCTTCCAGCAGGGTCTGGGCAGGCAGGGGTGCGGGCATGGTGGGCTCCTTCGGGCATGCGGAAGTTCCGCGTGGGGGCGCGGGGTGGGGGCGCGGGGTGGGGGCGCGGGGTGGGGGCCGGTCGTGGTGTCCGCTGCGCGGGGCCGCCGGGCGCTGCCCGGATCCGCGCCTCGAACGCCGGCGGGGCTGGGAACGCGGCGCCGGGGCGGCGCCTCAGACGCCGACGGGGCTGTCTGTGGATGCGCCGGGGCGGCGGGGTCGGTGCTGGGTTACGGGGTGGTGGGCCAGGCGGCGCAGAGGGTGCGGTAGGCCGTGGCGCGGTGGGCGAAATCGGTGAGGGACGCGGCCACCGCCGCGGCCACCGCGGTGGGGTCGGGGGTCACCGGGCCGTCGGCCGGGGGCTCCAGGACGACCTGGCCGGAGCCGCGCAGCTGCGCCCCGAGGCCGCCACTCTCGGCGAACTGGGCGGTGACGTACACGGCCGGGTAGCCGTTGACCGGGTCCGGTTCCTGGCTGCTGCCCAGTCCGGCGTCGTAGACCCGTACGTGGATGGTGTGGCCGGCCTCGCTGACGGTGGCGCGGCCCGCGTAGTCGATGGCGATGCCCCAGGGCTGGGTCGGGTCGATGTCCATGGGCAGGTCGGGTCCTCTCGGGGCGGGGTGGGTCAGCTCTGGGTGCCGTACATCATCAGCGGCTGGGCGAACACGGCCCCGGTGCCGCCGGTGACCATGGCCTGGATCTCCACCTTCACCAGGCTGCCGAAGCGGGTGGCGAGGTCCTCGACGACCAGCGCGGTACGGTCGAAGGCGGCCGGCGTGGTGACCGGGTCGCCCCACTGGACGCCGTCGACGAGGACCCGGACCTGGCCGGTGACCCCGGCGGCGGCCGCGGTGAGGAAGTTGAGCCGCATCCGGGGCTGCCACAGCGGGTTGAAGGAGCGGGCGACGGTGGTCCAGGCGGTGCTCGTGGTCTGGGGCCAGCGAGCGGTGGAGGTGTCCTGCGGAGGGAGCATCGCCAGCCAGGGGCGGGCCAGGCCGCCCTTGACGACGTCGTCGGAGAAGAGCTCGTGCGCGTAGGCGTCGAAGACGCGGAACGCCTGGTCGTAATCGCCGGCGGTGACGTTGCGGACGCTCAGGGCGGTCTTGCCGCTCTGCCGCTTGATCTCCATGCCGTACTCGGTCGTCGACCAGAAGCCCGCACCGAGGATCTTGGTGCCGCCGGGTTCGATCACCGACAGCGAGCCGCCGTCGGTGATCCGCACCTCCCCGCCGGAAACGCTGTTGAGCGCCGGGCGGGTGTTGACGGCCGTGGACAGTTGCTGGATGCGGCGTTCCATCGCGGTCAGCCGATCGATGATGTCCTCGGGCAGCTGGGGCATCAGACCTCCTCCAGATAGAGCTCGGCGGTGTCCGGGCGGCCCCGCTCCGGCGGGGTGACCTTGGCGCCGATGATCCGATAGCGGGCGTCGAGGCCCTCGGGGTACCACTCGTCGGTGATGCGGATCCGGGCGGTGCGGCCGAGCAGTGTCGGCGGTACCACGCCACCGAGGCGGATGGTGATCGCCGGGATGACCACGGCGCCCCGGGCCCGGGCCAGCTCGGCCGAGGCCAGCGAGGTGAGCACGGCCTTGTCTCCGACCGTGTTGTGGTCCGAGGACAGGTCGATCCGGGGCCAGCCGCCGTCGATCAGGTCTTGGGCGACCAGCTCGTCCGAGTACACCGGCCGCGATTCCTCGGCCTGGTTGGCGTTGACGGAGGCGCCGCGGGCCCGGGCGGTGGTGCCGCCCCGCGTCGCGTCGCGGGGGAAGGAGTACGAGAGGATCGCGCCCGGCCGGTCCAGTACGAGGTCGGTGACGCCGGTGTGGATGCGGGGGCTGCCCAGCCGCAACTGGCGGGTCCGGGTACCGGTGACCGGATCGCGGAAGACCGAGATCTGGTGCTCGAAGCCGTTCTCCGCCGCGGCCAGGCCCTCGATCGCCTCGGAGTAGAGGACCTCGTCGCCGTCCCGCCAGGACGCGGCCTGCAGCCGGCCGGAGCTCTCGGTGCCGTAGGTGACGCCGATGTCGCCGCCCTCCGCGCGCTGCAGCTGCCGCCAGAGTTCACGGGCGAGCTCCAGCTGGTCGGTCGCCGGGAACGACACGGTGTCGCGGATGCGGCGCCGGGCGGCGTACGAGTCGAACGTCGCCGCCTGCAGGCTCAGCGAGAGCACGCCGCGCCCGTCGCTCTGCAGGGTGCTGGTCCAGATGATCCCGCCCCACCACAGGTCGCCGCCACGTTCCAGGTAGACCGCGGTGCGGCCCTCCTCGATGCGGGCGACCCGCGCGGCGATGGCGCTGTCCGGGATCGGGACGGTGCCGGACAGCGCGCCCGGCTTGCCGATGAAGTCGTCGATGGAGACGTCCCGCAGCGGCAGGATGTCGATGGTCCGGTCGGTGCGTACGTCGCAGAAGATCGCGCGGTACGGGGTGTGGGTGCTCACTTGGCGGCCTCGTAGGTGCCGGAGCCGCTGATGCTGTGAGTGGCGGCCCAGGTCCACGGGGTGACGGAGTCGGCGAGCCCGGAGTAGAGGACGTTCTCCCCGCTGGGCATGCCGGAGGAGAGTTCCAGCTCGAAGAAGGACGTGGAGGTGAGCCGCATCCGGGCCACGGCCCGTTCCCTGACGGCGGCGCTCAGCTCGGCGAAGCCGACGCAGCGGGTCATCCACGCCGCTTTGACCGGGAGGGTGAAGCGCCAGTTGTCGGGGGTGGAGGCGCCGGCCCCGAAGTTGGTGGACGCGCCGAAGGTGATCGAGTAGTTGAAGTGCACGGTCGGGCCCTGCTGGATGTAGCGGGCGGCGATGGACGCGTCCCCGAAGGACGGGAGGCCCGCGCCGGTCGCCGTCGTCCACACCGGGGTCCAGTCCTGCCAGACGGGCCTGGCCGGGTACGGCAGCCAGGCCGCTCCGTCCCAGCGCTCCAAGCCGCCGGGGACGTCCCGGTACTGGCCCGGGTACGCGCCGAAGGCCGTGTCGGTGGTGACGGGCAGGATGCCGCCGACGGCGACCGTGGCCGACCGCAGGCCGACGAGCGCCGTGTTCCAGTTGATGCCGCCCGCGCCCGCGCTGGTGCCGGCCGGGACGGTGACCGTGTACAGCGGGAGGGACAGCGCCGGGGTCGCCGGGGCGGCCGGGGTCGCGGCCGGGGTGCCCCGGATGACCTCGACGGCGGCCTCGGCACGGCCGGAGGCGTCGTACTCGTTGTCGTAGACGCGGAGGACCACGAGGTCGATGCGGCCGTACACGCCGTGGCCGTCGGCGAAGGTCAGCGCGGTGCTCTGGGTGAGCGCGACCGGGTAGGCGCCCTGGCTGTCGGTGCCCTGGACGATGGCCCGGCCGGGGTAGACGGTCGCGCCCATCGCGGTGGTGCCGGCCATCGTGAAACCGGAGATCCGCAGCTTGCCGTCGGACGAGCCGGGCAGGATGCCGGACCGGCTGGCGACCGGGGACACGGGGGTGAAGGCACCGAGCGGGGCGACGCGGGTGTCGGAACGGGTCTGGCCGGTCACGGCGAGCCAGGCGGATCGGAGGTTCACGGATTTCTCCTTCTGGGGTTCTTCTCGGGACGGACCGGGGTGGCTCGGGGCCTCAGAACAGCGGGTCGAGGCGCAGGAAGATGCTGTCGAACCAGGTCCGCGCGGTCGCCTGGGAGCCGCGGTGCATCACGGTCGCCGTGTACGGGGCGTCGCCGTTCAGCGATGACAGCCGCAGGACGGTGGACACCGAGTTGGCGAACGCCCCGGAGGCGATGGCGGCCCGCTCGTCGTCGGGCTCCCAGACGACGGTCGAGCCCTGGGTGATGCGCACGGAGGTGTACGCGTACCCGCCCGGGGTGTCGGTGGTCCAGGCGCGGGCGCCGAGGGTGAGCAGCGCCGCGCCCGACACGGGGCCGGTGAAGGCCAGCGTCAGCGCGGTGACGCCGGTGTCCTGGAGCGCCGAGGTGTAGGTGGCGGAGGTGAGGAATCCGGCGTCGCGGGACTCGGCGAACAGCGGCGCGGGGAAGGCGGACAGCCAGGAGCTGCCGTTCCAGCGCTGGAGGACCCGCTGGGGGGTGTCGCGGTACTGGCCCGCGTAACTGGCCGTCGTCAGGGTGCCCTTGGGGGCGATGCCGCCCAGGGCGGACGGGTAAGGGACCCAGGCCGCGCCGTCCCAGCGCTGGAGGGATGTGGCGGCGTCCTGGTACTGGCCCGGGTAGGAGCCTTTGCCCGTATCGCCGACGACGGGCAGGATGCCGCCGATCCCCACGGTGGTGCTGCGCAGGTCCGTCAGCCCCGAGCCCCACGGGATGCCGCCCTTGCCGGCGCTGGCGCCGGCCGGGACGGCCACCTGGTAGAGGGGCAGCGAGAGCGGAGGGGCCGCGGGCGCCGCCGGGGCGGCGGCCGGGGTGCCCTGGACGATCTCGATGACGGCCTCGTACTTGCCGGAGGTGTCGTACGAGCTGTCGTACACGCGCAGCACGACGAGGTCGACGCGGCCCGCCTGGGCGTCGCCGTCGGCGAAGGTGAGGACGACGGTCCCGGGCAGCGTCACCGGGTAGACGCCCTGGCCGCTCATGCCCTGGATGACGGCGCGGCCCTCGTGGAGGGTGGCGGCCATGGCCGCGGTGCCCTCCAGCCAGAAGCCGGAGAGGCGGTACTGGCCGTCGTACGAGCCGGGCAGGATGCCCGAGCGGGCCTGGAGGGGGTTGACCGGGGTGGTCGCGCCGGTCTGGGTGAGCCGGGTGTCCTCGCGGGTCTGGCCGGTCTGGGCCACCCAGCTGGAGCGCAGGTTCATGCGGTAACTCCGTTCATTGACAGGGGCGTCGGGCCGCGGCGGGGTGGCGGACCGTCAGGACTTGAGCCACTCGGCGGACAGGTTGCAGGCGTAGCCGGAGCCGCCGAGGGTGCGCACGGCCACCCCGCTGTTCTGGTGGGCGTGCAGCTGCAGGACCTGCCCCGCGGTCAGCTTCAGGAGCGCGTCGCCGCCGACCGAGGTGGCGCCGGGACCGGCCCCCTGGAGCCAGGTGGCCCGGGGGACGCCGACGCCGGAGACGACCAGCCGGGCGCCGCGGGAGCCGGTGGTGGAGTCGGCGTTCCACACGACGTGCCCGTTCACCCGCCACCAGCCGGAGCGGGTCACGGTGTAGCCGGTGCCGTTCCAGCCGCCGGCGTCGTCCACGTCGGTGCTCTGCAGGCTGACCGCGGTCCAGGAGCTGGTGCTGGAGGAGGCCACCGACTGCATGGCGGTCTGTGAGGCGCTGAACAGGAGGGTGGAAAGGCCTTCCGCGTACTGCCAGCCGGCGCCGTCCCAGCGCTGGAGCGTGCCGCCCGGCCCGTCCCGGTACTGGCCCGGGTACGTGCCGGTCGACAGTCGGCCCGGCCCGGCGATGCCGCCCACCTCCACCGGGTACGAGACCCAGGTGGCGCCGTCCCAGCGCTGGAAGCGGCCGCCGGCGTCCCGGTACTGGCCCGCGTAGGCACCCCTGAAGCCGTCGGCGGGGACGATCCCGCCGAGGGCCACCGTCGGGTACTTCAGGCTGGTGACGGCGGTCGCCCAGGCGATGCCCCCGTTCCCGGCCGAGGTGCCCGCCGGGACCCGGACGGTGTAGAGCTGCAGGGCCCTGCCGGCGGGGCTGGGCGGGGCGACCGGCACGGCCGCCGGGGTGCCCTTGACCAGGCGAAGCACGGCCTCGGTCTTCCCCGTGCCGTCGTACGCGTCGTCCAGTACGGCCAGCTCGATCAGGTCGATCCGCTCCAGCTGGGGATCGCCGTCGGCCAGGGTGAGGTTCTCCGGCGCGGTGACGGCCACCGGGTACGCGCCCTGCTGGGAGTCGCCCTGGATGATGGCGCGGCCGGTGCCGATGGCGCACTGCATGGCGGATGCCGGGGTCAGCGTGAAGCCGCCGGGGACGATGCCTCCGCGGGCCCTGAGGGGGATGTCGGCGTCGCTCTGGCCGTTGGGGGTGACGAGGGCGGACAGCGCGATGCGGGTGTCCTCGCGGGTCTGGCCGGTCGGCGTGAGCCAGGCTGCTCGTACGGTCATGATCGGTCCTCCGGATCTGCGGGTCGGGTGCGGGCCGTGCGGAGCGTGCGGTGCACGGCGCGGAGGCAGGGGCGGCGGCGCGGGCGGGTCACCATTCCGCGCTGCGCCAGGTGACCGACATCTCGGCCCCGGCCTGGGCGCTGTCCGGTCGGAAGGACAGCTCGGCCAGGCCCGCCTCGAAGGTGAAGAGCTCCTCGGGACTGCTGTCCGGGGTGGCGGTGTGGCGGCGGGAGGCGGTGCCGTTGAGCGTGACCGTGCCGGCCGCGGTGTCCACGACGAGCTCGTCGCCGGCGGTGAGGTCGATGGCGTACCGCAGCCGGCGGCGGCTGATCCGCTCGGTCACCGACGGGGTGCCGCACGGCCCGCGGAAGGTGATCACGGGATGGGTGGGCGCGGAACCGGTGTTGTCGGCGCCCGAGTCGCCGGTCTTGGCGGCCTGGCCCCAGTTGAGCGGCCACACCAGCGGCCAGTTCAGGCCGCTCTCCGGCTCCGGCGCCGGGACGACGGCGCTCTGCTCGCCGGTCAGGTAGCGGCGCGGGTCCGTGGCCGTCCACTGGACGGCGGCCTTGCCGGCGCCCTGGGTGGCGTACACCCGGTCGGTGGGCAGAACCCGCTGGCTGACCCGGGCGCGCACGGCGAGGGTCTCGCCGTGCAGGCGTACGGCCAGCCAGCGCTCCACGTCGCCGAGGGCGAGGGCCCGGCGCAGGGCCCGTACGGTCTCCAGCGAGGCGCCGGCCTCCGGGAGCAGCCAGATGGTGCCGCCCACCTTGCGGGGCTTGGCGTAGCGGGCGCCGGGCCAGGCGCCGTGGCCGGTGGGGCGCTCGGCGTCGGAGGAGTCGTACTCCGGCAGGTCCTCCCAGCCGGTCAGCCCGGACTTCTCGATCGTGTAGGGAGTTCCGGGGCCGAACAGCATTCCGGCCCACTGCATCTGCCCGTCCTGGGTGATGAGTGAGCCGGGTGCGTGGTCGGTGGTCTCGGCGGTCGTGGTGGTCTCGGCCATGGCGGCCGTCACCTCGCTCTCGGTGGTGGGGCGTGGTTCACGCGTGGGCGGCGGCGAGGAAGAGCAGGTCCTCGGCGGTCGAGCGGGGTCCTGCGCCGGCGGGTTCCCGGTACTCGGCGATGCGATGGGGGCCCTGGCGCGGGGACTGCGCGGACGCGGGCGCGACACGGCGGCGGTCGAGGTCGGAGACCGGGTGGATGACCGGGGCCCGGCCCTGTGAGGTGGGCCAGACGACGCCGCCTTCGGCGAGCATCGGGATCTTGTCGAGGTCGACGCCGAACTTCTTGCCGAGGAGCTCGAAGCTGAGGTCCTCCAGGCCGTCGATGATCCAGTTGGCGAAGGCGATGATGCCGTTGAACGGGCCGGTGACGGCGGCGAGGACGGCCTGGGCGCCGGTGGACACCATGCGGCCGATGCCGCCGAGGGCGCTGGAGAGGGCGGTGCGGACGCGGGCGAAGGCTCCGGGGAGCGTGCCGGTCAGGAAGCTGATCACCGGGCGGATCGGAGCCATGATCGCGTTGAACGCGCCGGAGGCGATCCCGCGCAGGGCGCTGGTGGCCGAGCGCGCGGAACTGCCGGTCCCGGAGAAGCCGCTGACGGCTCCGCGCAGACCGCCGACCACCGACGAGATGACCGCGGAGTACCCCTTGAAGTACGTGGTCACGATCGTGGCGACGGCGGTCAGCACCGGAATGAGGAACTTCAGGTAGCCCTCGAAGACCTGGAGGACGACGGTGAAGGTCTGCTCGATGAACTTCTGCCCGGTCTCGGAGTTCATGGCGAGCTCGATGAGCCAGGCGCCGAGCGGGATCAGGATGCCGAGGACGAAGCCGAGCGGGTTGGCCCGCATGGCCACGTTGATGGCGGTCATGACGACCGCGCCCACGGTCATGGCGATGCCGAAGGTGCTCATGAGCGTGGAGACGATCCCGATGGCCGGCAGCAGCCCGGCGATGACGGCGAGTACGCCGCTGGTCTTCCTGCCCATCTTCCGCAGTGACGTCACGGCCCCGCGGGCTCCGGAGTCCACCCGCTTGGTGCCGGTGGAGGCGCGGGTGGCGGAGCGGGCGACCTTGGCCGCGGAGGTCGCGGCGGCGGTGGCCTGGGTCTTCAGCGTCGACAGGATCTTGCCGGCCGGGGAGGCCGCCGACGCGAGCCCTGTCGCGTCGGTGGCGGCCTTCTTCGCCGTCGAGCCGATCTGCTTCAGCGACGAGGTGACCTGGCGGGCGTTCCGGGTGGCCGCCACGGCGTGGGTACGGACACCGTTCATCGACCTCGTGAGCCGGCCGAAGGGGTTCGCGACGACGGCCGCACTCATCCTCGCGCCTTGGCCAGGTACATGAGCGCGTCGGCGGTGCGCTGCGGGTCGGTGTTCTGGGCGGCGTAGTAGTGCTCGATGTGCAGGGCGGAGCCCTCACCGGAGCTCCGGGCGGCGGAGGTCATCCGGGCGCGGGCGGCCGTACGGGTGAGCAGGCGGTCGAGCTTGGACAGCGGCAGGACCGCTTCGGCCTCGCCGGCCTCGGCGAGGATCGCCGGGACACCGCCGCTGCGCGGCATGACCACGCCGCCGGTGGCGAGCATGGGGATGGTGGGCAGGCTGACGCCGAAGCTCTTGCCGCCGACGAAGGGGACCCAGCCGGGGACGCTGACGCGGATGCGGTTGATCCGCCCGATCATCGAGTTGATCAGGCCGATGACCGAGTTGATGGGGGATCGGACCGCTCCGAGGATGGCCCCGAAGGCGCCGGACGCGATGCCCCTGAGCCCGTTCCAGGCGTTGGACATCGCGTTCTTGACGGAGTTGAAGGCCCCCGGGATGGCCGACTTGATCCAGTTGACCACCGGCATGATGACGGCCTTGATGCCGTTCCACGCGCTGCTGATGACCGAGCGGACGGCGTTCATGACGGTGCTGATGACCGACCGGATGCCGTTGAAGGCGGACTTCACGGCGCTGCCGATGGCCCGCACGATCGGCATGACGGCGTTCTTGACGCTGTTCCAGACCGACTTGATCAGGTTGCCGGCGCTTCGGATGATCGGGCCGATCACCTTGATGACCGTGGAGATGACGGAGCGGATCGCGTTGAACGCGGTCCGGATCACGGTCTGCATGGTCTTCGAGCGCATCGCCATTTCGATGATCTTCTCGATGAGCGGCATGAACAGTTCGAGCAGCCGGGCGAGGAAGTTGCCCCGCATGGACTTGTTGAGCTTGTCCTGGCCCGAGGCGGCCCGGTCGGCGCCGGTCTTGAACCGGCCGAGCTGGGTGCCGGCCCGCTGACCGGTCTGCCCGGCCTTGGACATGGCGCGTTCGGCCTGGTCGGCGGCTGTCTTGAGGCTCTTGAGCTGCCCGGTGGAGCCCTGGGCGTTCGTACGGAGCGTCTTGAGCTGGCCGGAAGCGCCGCGACTGGCGTCGCCGACCCGCTTGACGGGGGCCGCGGCACCGGACGCCTGCGTCTTGAGGTTGCGCAGGGCGTCCGAGGCGCGCTTGGTGGAACTCGCGAGAGACATGGTGGTTACACCTCCTTTGTGGGTGGGGTTGCGGATCAGGCGCCGAGGTTGCCGGCGGTGGCCGCGGCGGCCGTGCTGACACCCCGCAGTGCGGGACCCAGGGGGGTGAGGGAGCCGGTGAGGCGACGGGCGGCTTTGTCGAGGCTGTTGGCGGCCCCGGCGGCAGAGCGCATGTCGCCCGACTTGGGGATGTTCTCGGGCTTGAGGTTCCTGATGACGACCTTGAGGCGCAGCAGGGCCTGGGTCGCGGCCCTCACGTCATCGATCTTCAGCCGACCGATCGCGCTGGCGAGCTTCCCGATGGCACCGGCGTAATCGCGGGTCTTCTTGGGGTTCGAGTTGTTCACGGCGCCAGTGATCTTGCTCATACCCCTGGCCACCGAGACCATCGCCTGGTGGTTGATGCCGGTGATGGCCCCGGAGACCGCCTTGACGCCCTCTCCCGCCTTGATCGCCCGGCTCTCGCTCGGCAGCTTCTTGAAGTTCGAGATGAAGTCGGGGGCGTACCTGTTGAACGCCGCCAGGCGAGGGTTCAGCGCTTCGAGCTGCGCCCGCAGCGGTCCGAAGTCCGCGTCGCGCGGGATGGAGGCCATGCCACCGCCAGCGGCCTGCTCACGAGTCGTGATCTGATCCCGGGTCTGACGTTCCCATCTGTTCGTGTCCGGATTCAGGGTGGCGGCCCTGCCGGTCGCGGCGAACTGCGCATCGCGGACGGCTTCGAGCACCGCCCTCTTGAGCCAGATGACCGCGCCGCCGATGGCCAACGGGACGATGAGGCCCAAGGCGGCGTAAAGGGTGTATTCCCACTTGGCCTCGTGGCCCTCGTACCATTTCTCGACTGCGGCGCCGATCCCGTCGAGCCCGCCCGCCTCGAAGAACTCGGACAACGGCTCCTTCTGGAGCTCCTCGTACATCTCCGCGAACCGCTTGACGAAGTCGAACGGCAGCAGGTCGTCAGTGACGACCTTGGGACTGAACGAGATGAGGCTCATCTTGAGCTCGGTGACGGGGAAGACTTCAGTCTTCGGCTGTTTGTCGGGGTCCTTCTCCTGGTGATCCGTGTCGTACTTCGCGGTGACCGCCCAGTTGTAATGGAGGAGCGAAGCCTTGAGCTCCCTGAGCTGCTCGGAGACTTCCCCTATCGTTTCTGCCATGGATTCCTCCGCTTCCGGCCGGTGACGGCCAAGCACCAAGAAGCCCCCGCCGGTCGAACATTGGCGGGGGCTCGGTCGTAAGAAGGGCAGGGGGCTACTGCGTGGGGCGCCGCGACTCGGCGAGGGCGTCGTTCCAGCCCGCCGTGTACGCGCGGGTCTCACGGCTGGTGATCTCGGCGTGCAGGCGGCCGAGGAGCGCCCTCTTGTCGAGGGGGGCGGGTCCGTCCAAGAGCTGGCAGAGGCGGTCGTGGAGCGTGATCTGCGGTGATCCCTCGGCCTGCTGGGTCATGGACGCCTGCCTTCCAGTTACTTGCCCTTGCTGTGTGGTGGCGCCGCGGACGAGGAGCGGGGGCACCAGTTGATCGAACGGGTGTACGAATCGAGTTTGGAACATCCGTTCGTCGTTTGTCGAGCTCGATAGCCCTTATGGCGCGTCCGGGCGCGTCGTCCGAGGGGCTGGTTGAGGCCGGAACAGGGGGTTTCCGGGCGACCGGGTACGCTGGAACCCTGTTCCCCGGCCCGGGAAAACGCGGGTCACGTGGGGCGTGAGGGGAGCCCGGGGGTGGGAAGGCAGTGCTGACGCATGAACAGGAACACCGGGGCCAAGGCGCGTGAGCAAGCCGTCGACTGGCTTGAAATAGCCGCAGACCTGCCTCATCTGTTCGCCAGACTGTCCGAGCTCGTTCACGGAGCGGGCTACGCGCCGGAGGACGTCGTTCTGATACCCCGCTCCGAGCTCGACCGCCGCGAGACCGCCGCCTTCACCGCCGGCTGGGCCGAGGCCATGGCCGAGGACCTGCCCCGCCTGCGGCGCGAGTATGAGAAGCGGATCGCCGAGGCGTACGCCGCCGGTAACTCCGGCCGCCGGGGCGGGCCGAGGGGCCCGGGTCACGGCCAGGGCGCCGAGGTGATCCGGCTGCCGTTCGCCGCGCTGGTCGAGCCGCCCGCTCCGGTGCGCGAGGTCGAGGAGCGCATGCGCCGGGCCCAGGCCCTCCTCGGCAGGCAGTCGGAGACCGGCCACGCCCAGGCCACCGAGGACGACGACCAGGCCGCCGGACGGCCGCGCCGTCATGACGGTCCGGACGCGGCCGAGGAGCTCGCGGGGGTCGAGGAGCAGCCCGCGGACTCCGCGGAGCCCGGCGGGACGGGCGGGCAGGAGCCGCCGGACGCGTCCGGCGGCGAGGGCGGGGCCGTCGGGTCCGACGGGTCCGACGGGTCCGACGACGCGGGCGCCGCGCGCGCGAGCGGGGAGGCGCCGCTCTTCGCCCAGCAGGTCCGCGAGAAGCGGACGCCGCCGACCAGCCGTAAGGTCGTACGCCGCAACGGGCGGCCCATCGTGCCTCCGCTGGAGGCGGTCCCCGCGCAGTCCCGCCCGCACGGGCAGTCCGCGGAGTCCCAGGGGGCCGGCGAGCCCAGGCGGCGGAACCTGACGTCCCGGGCCCGCGCGCTCGCGGAGGACATGGAGACGAAGGCGGGCGGAACCAGGCCCGTGGCCCCGGAGGGCAGCCGCTGACGCGGCGCCCGCCGGGGCCTGGTGTGCGGGGAGCTCAGCCGAAGAACCGGACGAGCTGCTGCGGTGAGGGACCCGGTTCGGCGGCTGCCGGCGGGTCGGCGTCGGCGTCCGCGGCGTCCGCGTCCGGCCCGGCGGCGCCCGAGTCGGGTTTGCCGTTCGGCCGGGGCACCGGTTCCGGTGCCTCCAGCGGCTCGGCGTCCTCCTCGGAGTTGACCGAGGCGAACATCCAGTTCGCTGCCGCGAGATGGTCCACCGTCGCCGCCAGCAGGTGGTCGGTCACCGACCAGTCGGCGGCCTCGCCGAACAGCTCACGGTTGACGGAGCTCTCCCGCGGCAGGTGTTTGACCAGGACCATCAGGCGCCGCGAGGAGAGCTCCCCGCGGTGCCAGTCGAGCAGGTCCTTGCCGTAATAGCGGAGCAGGTCCGCCTCGAGGGCCTCGGCGTGTTCGTCGACGAACTCGACGAGGCTCAGCCTTCCCCCAGGCCGAGCCCGGACTCCTTGCCATAGGCCTCGAGGATCGCGGCGATGTCCTGCATCGTGATGTCGTGCTGCTCGAACTCCGCGAACTGCTTCTCGCCCAGCAGGAGCCGGAGCAGGCCGTCCACGTCGTTGTCGTCGAGCTTGCGCAGCCCCTTGGCGGCGGAGCGGGAGAGCTCGGTGGGGAGGGTGTAGGTCGCGCCGTCCAGCTCGAAGGACCAGGTACGGCCGAGGGCCTCCTGGCGCTGGGCGCGGGCCGCGTTGACGTCGAAGCCTGCCATGGTGATGCGTCTCCTCAGGGTGAGTGGATTCGAGAAGGGGGGAGGGACGGGGCGGCGGAGGGCCGCCCCGCCCCGAGGGGGTGGATCAGACGGCGGCGTACGCGCTGTCCTTCATGACGAAGCTCGCCAGCGGCTTGTCGTCGCCCGCCGTCAGGGCGGTGAAGGTGATGCCCAGCGTGGACGCCGCCTTGCGGGCCAGCTTGATGTCGTCGGAGGCGGTGACCTGGCCGCGCGGGATGTAGAAGCGGTAGGTCACGACCGAGCCGTCACTGGCCTTGGTGTCCGTGAACTCCAGGCCGAGGGCGCGGGCATCGGCCTTCGGGGAGTCCGCGATGTCGTAGCGGTAGATGCCGTTGGACGGGGTGGCCTCGTCGGCCACCGCGCCGCCGCCCATGAAGAACGGCAGGGTGAGCTCGTTGAACTGGAACAGCGAGAACTTCAGGCTCAGGTCCCGGTCGGAGTACGTGAAGTGCACCGGGCTGACGGCCTGCCAGGAGTCGATCGGCTCCAGCTTGTCCTTCTTGGAGAAGGTGACGCCGTCGCTGGTGGTGAAGCCGAGGTCCTTCCAGTTGGCACCCCAGTCGGTGTCCGGCTTGCCGGTGAAGGCGGTCGGCAGCGCGGTGCCGGCGGCGGCGACGAAGAGGCGGCCGCTGCCGGCGACGCGGATCTCGGACGAGTTTCCTGCCATGGTGATGCTTCTCCTTATATAGGGGTCCGCCGCCCCGGACCGCGGGGGAATCCGGGTCCGGGTACGGCAAAGGCCCCGCCGGACGGCAGGGCCTTGGTCTGTGGGGGCGTCAGAAGACGCGTACGGACACCTTGATCACGCAGACGTAGCGGTTCGCGCCGCGGTAGAGGTAGTCCGGCAGCCAGCGCGGGCCGTCCTGCTCCTCGACGTCCGTGAAGGCGTTCGAGCCGATGCTCTTGCCGATCGTGGCGAGCAGCGCGTGCCGGGCGGCGTTGGCCAGGCCGTGCGCGACCGTCTTGCTGGGGCCGTACACCTCCAGCTCGATCAGCGGCTCGTCGACGTGCAGGTCGCTGGTCCAGGCGCCGCCGCGGCGATTGACCAGGACGGCCCTCTGCGTGCCGTCGAACCCGGAGGGCGGGTCGACGGCGACGACGGCCGAGGACAGGGCGGAGTCGGCCTTGAGGACGTCGACGACCAGGGCCTCGACGTCGGGGAAGGCACTCGGAGGAGGAGTGGTCACGACGGTTCACCTCAGCTGGTGGATGGAGGGGATGCCGGGCGGGCCCGAAGGGGGGCGGGGGTCGGGCACCGCCCGGCGGGGGGAGCGGCCGGCCGCCGCCCGTCCTGCGGGCGCAGCTCTGCCGCTGCACCAACTGTGACACGTTGCGTGCGAGCGCGCAACTAAACCGGAGAGGTGGAGCGGACTGGTGCTGAACGCCGGGAAGCGGTGGGAGCCGACGTGGAGCGGTCCGGCCCGGGAGTGGCGGGTGCAGCGTGCGGGCGGGGGTGCGGGTCGTAGAAACGCCGGATGCCCGGCCTCCGGAAGGGAGGCCGGGCATCCGGCGCGACGGGGACGGGCGGGGGAGCGTGGAGCAGAAGGTGCGGGTGGCGCGGGCGGCCGGGGCCGGGGGATCAGGCCCCGCCCGGTCGGGACGTAGGCACGGGCTCCGCGCCACGCCCGGGCCGCTCCGCCTGCCGTACGGGTACGGGTGCGGGTGCGGGTGCGGGTGCGGGCTCGGCCCGCGCCGGCGGCCGCTGCGCCCGGCGGCTGGCGTCGCGCTCCGCGGCGAAGACGTCCTCCAGCCGGAACAGCTGGGCCCGGCCGGCCTTGCCGGCCGCGGTCAGCCGCCCCAGCTGGACCCACTTGCGGATGGTGGCCGGGGCCACACCCGCCTCGTGCGCGGCCAGCGGTCCCGGGACCAGGGCGGGCAGTGGAAGGGAGAGGGGAGCGGGAGGAGTCACTGCGGAATGCCTTCCATCGCGGAGTCGATTTCCTCGGCACGGCATCCCGCCGCGGCGACCAGCTCGGCCCACTCGTCCTCGGGCCACAGGTGGCGGTAGGCCGGGTCGTCGCGGCAGCCGCACTCCTCGTCGGTACAGCGGCACGCCGGGTTGACGCACAGCACGGCCCGGCGGTCCGGGAAGGCGCGCAGCGAGACCGAGTCGCACCTCGGGCACCGTCCGGACACCCGCACCACCTGTTCGGTGTCCCCGAGCGCGCGGGCGCAGCGGCGGGCCATGCGACGCGTCTCGTCCCGTACGTGCCGGGACAGGACGGAGTACGCCGCGACCTCGTCGAGCAGGGCGGCGAGCCGGCGCAACCGTTCCGGCACCAGCGCACGCCGGGGGCGCGGGACACCGAGCCGGGCGCAGACGGCCTCCTCCAGCTCGACCACGCCGTCGGTGATGTCGCGAATGGCGTCTGAGACGTGCAGCCGCAGCGGCGCGGCACTGCGCCCGGGGACGGCCAGGCCATGGCTCTGCTGGAGGAGCAGGGCCTCGCGCCGCTCCTCCCGTACGAGCGCGTCGTCGCGCGGGCCGCGCTGGGCGGGGACCGCGGTGGTGAACGGCGCGGCGCGGCCGGGGGCCAACTCCTCGCACAGCTCGGGGAAGTGCCGGATCAGCGAGGCGATCCAGAGGGCGCTGTCGGTTGTGGTCTGGTCAGTCACGGAGGCTCCCGGAGGAAGAGGGGACGGCTGCGGGACGGCCGTTGCGCCACAGCCGGCCGCCGCAGACTCCGTCGAACAGGCTCTCGGCCGGGGCCACGGCCTGCACGCACTCGCGCCGGACCGGGCAGACGGCGCAGGCCCGCAGCGCGGGGGCGGCGTCCTTGATCCGCCGGGCGAAGACGACGGCCGGCGACAGGTCCCTGCACGCGGCGGAGGCCCGCCAGTGCCAGGGCCCGGCACGGTGTACGGCCGCCGGCTCGGCGGGCAGGCACGGCTCACCGGTCGGTGGGACCGGTGCGGTCGCGGCAGCCGCTGCCGACGCGGCGGACGCGGCGGACGCGGCGGACGGCGCGCCGGACACGGACACCTCGGGCACCGGCACGCCGGATCCGGGCACGCCGGGCACGGTCGCACCGGACTCGAACCCGGGTACGGACGTCGTCAGGGCGGTGGGGCGGATGGTGTGACCCGGTGTGCGACCGGGCTGCGCGGACGGCGCCGGCGGTGCCGGAGGGCAGGGCCGGGCTGGGGACAGAGCGAGGGACATGGCGACTCCGCGACGGTGGGACTGCCGTGGCTCACGGCGCGCCCACTGTGACACGTTGCGTGCGAGCGCGCAATTAATATCTCCGACCGCAAGGTGCGCCGCATTGGTGGAAGGTATAATTCTGTGCGCGCAAGCACGCTAAGCTGTGATCTCATGGAGCGGACTGCGGACTTGAGGAGCGGCACATGAGCACTCACGAACTGGACGCGTTCGCGGCCTGGATCGAAGGCCTGATGCGGGAGCGCGGATACGACATCGACGCGCCCAGGGGCGGCGGCAAGTCGAGGATCGCCGACGAGGCCGGGGTCCACCGGGCGGCCGTCACGCGGCTGCTCCAGCGGCAGAGCATGCCCGACCTGGAGACCATGCGCCGGATCGCCCCGCTGCTCGGTGTCTCGGTGCGCGACATGCTGGTCAGGTCCGGCCGGGTGAGCCCCGAGGAGCTGCCGCTCGCCTCCCAGAGCCTGCCGCCCGGGGGCAGGCCCACGACCATCGAGGACTTCGCCCGCTGGCTGGGGGTTCCCGAGAGCCGCCGCGAGGTCTTCGGCAAGGTGGTCAGCCAGTTCCTGGAGCCGGACGCCCCGGCCGCCGGGAAGGACGCCTCCGCCGAGGCGGCCGCCGACGCGCCGGCCGCCGCGGAGGGCCGCCGCCGGGCGCGGGACTGACCCCGTCCGGCCGCCGGTCCCAGGCCGCTGCGGGGCCCGTGCGGCGGCGACGCGCCCGCCCGGCCGGCGCCCCGCCCCGGGCGGGCCGGGGCGCTCCCGCTTGCGCCTGGTGTGTTTTCGTGCTGGGCATTTGTTTTGACCTACCTCTGTGAGGTAGGTACGCTCTGACCTTGTGCCTGGGGTGTGCCTAGGCTCTTGTGCGTGTCCATCAACCGCATGTGAGCCGCATCGGCCGCCGCGATCCAAGCGTTTCCGTGTCCGCACGGAGGTCCGCCGGATCCGACACACCCGACCGCGTGGGTCGGCAAATGTTCCAGGTTAGCTTCACTACACGGCACACAGAAACCGGAGAAGTAGTGCCTACGATCCAGCAGCTGGTCCGGAAGGGCCGGCAGGACAAGGTCGAGAAGACAAAGACCCCCGCGCTTGAGGCTTCGCCCCAGCGTCGCGGCGTCTGCACGCGAGTGTTCACGACCACCCCGAAGAAGCCGAACTCGGCGCTCCGTAAGGTCGCGCGTGTGCGTCTGACCTCCGGCATCGAGGTCACGGCCTACATTCCGGGTGAGGGACACAACCTGCAGGAGCACTCGATCGTGCTCGTGCGTGGTGGCCGTGTGAAGGACCTGCCGGGTGTTCGTTACAAGATCATCCGCGGTGCGCTTGACACCCAGGCTGTCAAGAACCGCAAGCAGGCCCGCAGCCGCTACGGCGCCAAGAAGGAGAAGTAAGAATGCCTCGTAAGGGCCCCGCCCCGAAGCGCCCGGTCATCATCGACCCGGTCTACGCATCTCCTCTGGTGACGTCGCTCATCAACAAGATCCTCATGAACGGCAAGCGCTCCACCGCCGAGCGCATCGTTTACGGCGCCATGGAAGGCCTCCGCGAGAAGACCGGTGCTGACCCGGTCATCACGCTGAAGCGCGCGCTCGAGAACGTCAAGCCGTCCCTCGAGGTCAAGTCCCGCCGTGTCGGTGGCGCCACCTACCAGGTGCCGATCGAGGTCAAGCCCGGTCGCGCGGCTACCCTCTCGCTGCGCTGGATCGTGGGCTACTCCCGCGCCCGTCGCGAGAAGACCATGACCGAGCGCCTCATGAACGAGCTCCTCGACGCCTCGAACGGCCTCGGTGCGGCCGTCAAGAAGCGTGAGGACACGCACAAGATGGCCGAGTCCAACAAGGCCTTCGCGCACTACCGCTGGTAGTCCCACCCCACATCGAGACCGAGAGAAGACCGAAGCCTTATGGCTACCACTTCGCTTGACCTGGCCAAGGTCCGCAACATCGGGATCATGGCCCACATCGACGCGGGCAAGACGACCACCACCGAGCGCATCCTGTTCTACACCGGTGTGTCGTACAAGATCGGTGAGGTCCACGACGGCGCCGCCACGATGGACTGGATGGAGCAGGAGCAGGAGCGTGGTATCACCATCACGTCTGCCGCGACGACCTGCCACTGGCCTCTTGACGAGGTCGACCACACCATCAACATCATCGACACCCCGGGTCACGTCGACTTCACCGTCGAGGTGGAGCGTTCGCTCCGCGTCCTCGACGGCGCCGTCACCGTGTTCGACGGTGTCGCCGGTGTGGAGCCGCAGTCCGAGACGGTCTGGCGTCAGGCAGACCGCTACGGCGTTCCGCGCATCTGCTTCGTCAACAAGCTGGACCGCACCGGCGCCGAGTTCCACCGCTGTGTCGAGATGATCGAGTCGCGCCTCGGCGCGGTTCCGATCGTCATGCAGCTCCCCATCGGTGCCGAGATGGACTTCCAGGGCGTTGTCGACCTGGTCACCATGAAGGCGTTCGTCTGGTCCGCCGAGGCGACCAAGGGCGAGATGTACGACATCGTCGACATCCCGGCCACGCACACCGAGGCCGCCGAAGAATGGCGCGCCAAGCTCATCGAGCAGGTGTCCGAGAACGACGACGAGCTCATGGAGCTGTTCCTGGAGGGCACCGAGCCCTCCGTCGAGCAGCTGCACGCCGCCGTCCGTCGCATCATCATCGGCTCGGGCAAGGGTGACGGCGCCACGATCACCGCGGTGTTCTGTGGCACGGCGTTCAAGAACAAGGGCGTTCAGCCCCTGCTCGACGCCGTCATCCGCTACCTCCCGTCGCCCCTGGACATCGAGGCCATCGAAGGCCACGACGTCAGGGACGCCGAGGTCGTCGTGAAGCGCAAGCCCTCGGACGACGAGCCGCTCTCGGCTCTGGCGTTCAAGATCATGCGCGACCCGCACCTCGGGAAGCTCACCTTCGTCCGGGTTTACTCGGGCCGCCTGGAGGCCGGCACCGCGGTGCTGAACTCCGTCAAGGGCAAGAAGGAGCGCATCGGCAAGATCTACCGCATGCACGCGAACAAGCGTGAAGAGATCGCTGCGGTGGGCGCCGGCGACATCGTCGCCGTCATGGGCCTGAAGCAGACCACCACCGGTGAGACGCTGTGTGACGACAAGGCACCCGTGATCCTGGAGTCCATGGACTTCCCGGCTCCGGTCATCCAGGTCGCCATCGAGCCCAAGTCCAAGGGTGACCAGGAGAAGCTGGGTGTCGCCATCCAGAGTCTCGCGGAGGAGGACCCCTCCTTCCACGTTCACTCGGACGAGGAGACCGGCCAGACCATCCTCGGCGGTATGGGCGAGCTGCACCTCGAGGTGCTGGTCGACCGTATGAAGCGCGAGTTCAAGGTCGAGGCCAACGTCGGCAAGCCGCAGGTCGCGTACCGTGAGACGATCCGCAAGACCGTCGAGCGTCACGACTACACCCACAAGAAGCAGACCGGTGGTACCGGTCAGTTCGCCAAGGTGCAGATCGCGATCGAGCCGATCCTCGAGGCCGACGGTCCGGCGTACGAGTTCGTGAACAAGGTCACCGGTGGCCGCATCCCGAGGGAGTACATCCCCTCGGTCGACGCGGGTGCGCAGGAAGCCATGCAGTTCGGCATCCTCGCCGGCTACGAGATGACTGGCGTCCGCGTCATTCTTCTCGACGGTGGCTACCACGAGGTCGACTCCTCGGAGCTCGCCTTCAAGATCGCCGGTTCGCAGGCCTTCAAGGAAGCCGCGCGCAAGGCGTCTCCCGTACTCCTCGAGCCGATGATGTCCGTTGAGGTCACCACGCCCGAAGAGTCCATGGGCGATGTCATCGGTGACATCAACTCCCGCCGTGGCCAGATCCAGGCCATGGAGGAGCGTCACGGCGCTCGTCTCGTGAAGGGCCTCGTGCCGCTTTCGGAGATGTTCGGCTACGTCGGAGACCTCCGCAGCAAGACCTCGGGTCGCGCCAGCTACTCGATGCAGTTCGACTCCTACGCCGAGGTTCCCCGGAACGTCGCTGAGGAGATCATCGCGAAGGCCAAGGGCGAGTAACTCTTCCGAGTACACGCTTTAGGCTTGTCACCGGAGCCTCTGGGACAACAGGAGCAACCCTCCCGTTGTCCCGGGGGAACCGGCTATCCAGCAAAGATCACCTGGCGCCGATGAGCAAGGCGTACAGAACCACTCTCCAGGAGGACCCCGTGGCGAAGGCGAAGTTCGAGCGGACTAAGCCGCACGTCAACATCGGCACCATTGGTCACATTGACCACGGTAAGACGACCCTTACGGCCGCCATTACCAAGGTGCTGCACGACGCGTACCCGGACCTGAACGAGGCCTCGGCCTTCGACCAGATCGACAAGGCTCCCGAGGAGCGCCAGCGCGGTATCACCATCTCGATCGCGCACGTCGAGTACCAGACCGAGGCGCGTCACTACGCCCACGTCGACTGCCCGGGTCACGCTGACTACATCAAGAACATGATCACCGGTGCCGCGCAGATGGACGGTGCCATCCTCGTGGTCGCCGCCACCGACGGCCCGATGCCGCAGACCAAGGAGCACGTGCTCCTGGCCCGCCAGGTCGGCGTCCCCTACATCGTCGTCGCCCTGAACAAGGCCGACATGGTGGACGACGAGGAGATCCTGGAGCTCGTCGAGCTCGAGGTCCGCGAGCTGCTCTCCGAGTACGACTTCCCGGGCGACGACCTGCCGGTCGTCCGCGTCTCCGCGCTGAAGGCGCTCGAGGGCGACAAGGAGTGGGGCGAGAAGCTTCTCGGCCTCATGGCCGCCGTCGACGAGGCGATCCCGACCCCGCCGCGTGACACCGAGAAGCCGTTCCTCATGCCCGTCGAGGACGTCTTCACGATCACCGGTCGCGGTACGGTCGTCACCGGCCGTATCGAGCGTGGTGTCCTGAAGGTCAACGAGACCGTCGACATCATCGGTATCAAGGAAGAGAAGACCACCACCACGGTCACCGGTATCGAGATGTTCCGCAAGCTGCTCGACGAGGGCCAGGCGGGCGAGAACGTCGGTCTGCTCCTCCGTGGCATCAAGCGCGAGGACGTCGAGCGCGGCCAGGTCATCATCAAGCCGGGCTCGGTCACCCCGCACAAGGAGTTCGAGGCTCAGGCCTACATCCTGTCGAAGGACGAGGGTGGCCGTCACACCCCCTTCTTCAACAACTACCGTCCGCAGTTCTACTTCCGTACCACGGACGTCACGGGTGTCGTCACCCTGCCGGCCGGCACGGAGATGGTCATGCCGGGCGACAACACCGAGATGACGGTCGCGCTGATCCAGCCGGTCGCCATGGAGGAGGGCCTGAAGTTCGCCATCCGTGAGGGTGGTCGTACCGTGGGCGCCGGCCAGGTCACCAAGGTCAACGCCTAGTCGTTGATCTGACCTGGTAGCCCGTTCACCGGGCACCGAGTCGCACTGAAGGGCCCCGCCCCACCGCTTCGGCGGTGGGCCGGGGCCCTTCGGCGTTCCCCGGTACGGACACCGCCGGGTACGGACACCGCCGGGCACGACGAAAGGAGGGCCGCACCCCCGCGCGGGGGTGCGGCCCTCCTTTCGTGTAAGGCCGGCCGGCGGCGGGGGTCAGACCACCCGGAGCGACTCGGTGAACGCCTTGCAGGCCGCGTAGTCCGGCAGCAGCCCCGTCGCGATGGCGTCGGCCAGCGAGGGGGCGGCCTCGTCGCGGGCGGACAGCTGCGGGACCTCGGCCGGCCACTCGATGCCCAGATCGGGGTCGAGGGGGTGCACCGCGTGCTCGCCCGTCGGGTTGTACGGCTCCGAGCAGAGGTACGAGAGCGTGGCGTCGTCGCTGAGCGCGCAGAACCCGTGGCCCAGGCCCTCGGAGATGTAGACGGCGCGGCGGTCGGTGTCGTCCAGCCGTACGCCCTCCCACTGCCCGAAGGTGGGGGAGCCGACCCGGAGGTCGACGATGACGTCGAGCACGGCGCCGCGCACGCAGCTCACGTACTTGGCCTGGCCGGGCGGCACGTCGGCGAAGTGGATGCCGCGGACCACGTCGCGGGAGGAGACCGAGAGGTTGCCCTGCGCCAGGTTCAGCGGGTGTCCGACCACCGCGGACAGCTTGTCGAAGCGGTACCACTCGGTGAACAGGCCGCGCGGATCGCCGTGCAGCTGCGGGGTGATCTCGAAGGCGCCCTCGATGGACAGCTCGCGGAACTTCATCGCGCGGCCTCCTCGTCGAGCAGGGTCAGCAGGTAGTCGCCGTAACCGCTCTTCGTCAGCGGCTCGGCGAGCGCGCGCAGCTGCGCGGAGTCGATCAGGCCGGCCCGCCAGGCCGCCTCCTCTATGCAGCCGATCTTGAAGCCCTGACGCTCCTCGATCACGCGCACGAACTCCGAGGCCTGCACCATCGACACGAAGGTGCCGGTGTCCAGCCAGGCGGTGCCGCGGTCGAGGATCGTGACGTTCAGCTCGCCGGCCTGGAGGTACGCGTCATTGACCGCGGTGATCTCCAGCTCGCCGCGCGCGCTGGGCTTCAGCCCGCGGGCTATCTCGACGACGCGGTTGTCGTAGAAGTACAGACCCGGCACGGCGTAGCGGGACTTGGGCTTCTCCGGCTTCTCCTCGATGGAGATGGCCTGGCCCTTGTCGTCGAACTCGACCACGCCGTACGCGGTCGGATCGGCCACCGGGTACGCGAACACCCGGCCGCCCCGGGACCCGGTGTGCTGGGCGAGCCGGGTGCCGAGGCCGCTGCCGTGGAAGATGTTGTCGCCGAGGATCAGCGCGACCGAGTCGTCACCGATGAAGTCCGCACCGAGGACGAAGGCCTGGGCGATGCCCTCCGGGCGCTCCTGGACGGCGTACTCCAGCCGGAGGCCGAACTGGGAACCGTCGCCGAGCAGCCGCTCGAACTGGGTGCGGTCCTCCGGGGTGGTGATGATCAGGATCTCGTTGATGCCCGCCATCACCAGGGTGGAGAGGGGGTAATAGATCATCGGCTTGTCGAATACGGGCAGCAACTGCTTCGAGACTGCCCGGGTCAGCGGCCAGAGCCGCGATCCGGTCCCACCGGCCAAAAGGATTCCACGCATGGGGAGAAGCCTATGCGAGAGCGCGTGCGAGGGCGGAGCCACGTGCCTGTGACGTTCGGCAGGCGGCTAGACTCTTCGTATTATGCGCATCCTTGTGACCGGCGGCGCCGGCTTCATCGGTTCAGAGTTCGTCCGGCAGCAGCTCGGCGCAGATGCGTCCGCGCGGATCACGGTCTTCGACAAGCTGACCTATTCCGGCGTCGAAGCCAACCTGGCGCCCGTAGCCGACCACCCCGGATACACGTTCGTCAAGGGTGACATCTGCGACCCCGAGGCCGTGGACCAGGTGATGCCCGGTCACGACGTGATCGTGCACTTCGCCGCCGAGTCGCACGTGGACCGCTCCATCGCGGGCGCGGGCCCCTTCGTGCTGACCAACGTCGTCGGCACCCAGGTCCTGCTGGACGCCGCCCGCAAGCACGGCGTCGGCCGCTTCGTGCACATCTCCACCGACGAGGTCTACGGCTCGATCAGCGAGGGCTCCTGGACCGAGGAGTGGCCGCTGGTGCCGAACTCCCCGTACTCCGCCTCGAAGGCCTCCTCCGACCTGCTCGCGCTGGCCTACCACCGCACCCACGGCATGGACGTGGTGGTCACGCGCTGCTCCAACAACTACGGGCACTACCAGTTCCCGGAGAAGGTCATCCCGCTGTTCGTCTCGAACCTGATGGACGGCCGCAAGGTCCCGCTGTACGGCAACGGCGGCAACATCCGCGACTGGCTGCACGTCTCCGACCACTGCCGCGGCATCGACCTGGCGATGCGCAAGGGCCGCGCCGGCGAGGTCTACAACATCGGCGGCGGCACCGAGCTCACCAACAAGGAGCTCACCGGCGTCCTGCTGGAGGCAGCGGGTCTCGGCTGGGACATGGTCGAGCCGGTCGAGGACCGCAAGGGCCACGACCTGCGCTACTCGATCGACATCGGCAAGATCGGCGAGGAGCTGGGCTACGCCCCGCAGGTCACCTTCGAGGACGGCATCAAGGCCACCGTCGACTGGTACCGCGAGAACCGCGCCTGGTGGGAGCCGCTGAAGGCTAAGGCGGCGCTGCAGAAGTGACCGCGAACTCCGGTACCCCCCGCTGGCTGGTGACCGGCTCCGCCGGGATGCTGGGCCAGGACGTCCTGTCCGAGCTCAAGGACGCCGGTGCCGAAGCCGTGGGCCTGAGCCGCGCCGACCTGGACATCACCGACCCGGCGGCCGTCCGCGCCGCCGTCGAGGGTGCCGCCGTGGTCGTCAACTGCGCCGCCTGGACCGACGTGGACGGCGCCGAGACGGCCGAGGAGGCCGCCACCGCCGTCAACGGCACCGGCGTACGCGTCCTGGCCGAGGCCTGCGCCGAGGCCGGCGCGCGCCTGCTCCAGGTCTCCACCGACTACGTCCTGCCCGGGGACGCGGAACTGCCGTACGCGGAGTCCGCCCCGACCGGCCCGGTCAACGCCTACGGGCGCGGCAAGCTGGCCGGCGAGCAGGCCGTCGCCGAACTCCTGCCGCGGGACGGCTACGTGGTCCGTACGGCCTGGCTGTACGGGGAGCACGGCCCGAACTTCGTCGCCACCATGCTGAAGCTGGCCGCCCAGCGGGACACTTTGGACGTCGTCGACGACCAGCACGGGCAGCCCACCTGGACCCGCGCGCTGGCCGCCCGTCTCGTCGAGCTCGGCACGGCCGCGCTCGACGGCCGCGCCCCGGCCGGCGTCTACCACGGCACCGCGAGCGGCCGCACCACCTGGTGCGGGCTGGCCCGCGAGACCTACCGGCTGAGCGGTCTCGACCCCGAGCGCATCCGGCCGACCACCTCTGAGGCCTTCGTACGCCCCGCCGCCCGGCCGGCGTTCAGCGTGCTCGCGCACGACCGCTGGGCCGAAGCGGGCCTGGCCCCGCTCGCCGACTGGCGCGAGCAGCTGGCCGACGCGCTGCGCACCCCCGTCTTCACCGCACTGGCAGGCCCGGCCCGGGACGGCAGTTCGGGATGAAGGCCCTGCTCCACAAGCTGACCGCCGCGCTGCCGCCGGGCACCGCGGCGGTGGCCGGCGGCACCGTCGTGCTCGGCGCCGCCTCCTACGTCCACCTGGGCGTGGCCGGGCACAGCCTGTCCGAGGACGCCATGGCGAACGTCTCCGTGCTGTGGACGATCGTGATGTCGGTCGGCATCGGCCTGTTCTTCCCCATCGAGCAGGAGCTCACCCGGATCGTCTCGGCCCGCGTGGTGCAGGGCAAGGGCGCGGGCCCCGTCCTGCGCCGGGCCGCCTGGCTGACCGCGGCGGTCCTCGGCGTCACCCTGCTCGCGCTCGGCCTCGCCGCGGCCCCGCTCGCCGACCTGCTGTTCGGCGGCGACCGCGAACTGGTGGCGGCCCTCGGCGGAGCCTTCACCGGCATGGCCGCCTGCTACCTGACCCGGGGACTGCTGGCCGGCCTCGGCCGCTTCCCGGCGTACGGCACCCAACTCGCCGTCGACGGCGGCCTGCGCATCGCGCTCGCCTTCGGCTGCGCGCTCCTCGGCCTGCACTCGGCACTCGCCTTCAGCCTCGTCCTGGCCGTCGCCCCCGTCGTCGCGACGCTGGTCACGCTGCCCGCGCTGCTGCGCGCCACCGGCCCCGGCGAGCAGATCGCCTGGCGGGAGCTGTGCGGCGGACTCGGCCTGCTGGTCTGCGCGACCCTGCTGTCCCAGGTGGTCGTCAACGCCGCCGTGATGAGCACCAAGCTGCTGGCTCCCGCCGACAGCGTGCTCATCGGCGCCCTGTTGAACGCGCTGGTGCTGGCCCGCGTACCGCTCTTCGTCTTCGGCTCGCTCCAGGCCTCCCTGCTGAGCGGGCTCAGCGCCGCCTTCACCGCCGGCGACCGGGCCGCCTTCTGGGCGATGCTCCGCCGGATCGGCAAGGTCGTCGGGCTGCTCGGGCTGGTCGGCGGGGTGCCCGCGACCGTGCTCGGCCCGTGGCTCATCGAGGTCCTGTTCGACGCCAAGCCGCGGCTGGGCTGCTTCGAGTTCTTCCTGATGTCCGCCGGCACCGTCGCGTACATGCTCGCCATGGTCCTCGGCCAGGCGCTGATGGTGTTCAAGCGGCACAACCTGCAACTGCTGTGCTGGGCCGGCGGTACCGCGGTGCTGCTGGCCGTCACCTTCGTACCCGGAGACGTGGCGATGCGCGTGATCGTCGCGTACGCGCTCGGCTCCGTCGCCACCGTGCTCGGTATGCTTGCCGCGCTGAGGCTGAACTTTCCGGGAGCGGCTTCCGCCGCCGCGGAAGGGCCTGGGCACACGGGCGCCGCCAGCCGGCTGGGTGCTGGTGCGGCCGGAAAATGACCATGCCGGCCCCTGACGCCACCTTGATCACCGAGCACTCGCATGTGCCACATTCTGTTGGAGCTACCGTGTCCCAATACGACGATGTCTGGCTGGTCATACCGGCCTATAACGAGGGCCAGGTGATCGCCGACGTGGTCGAGGGGGCCCGCAAGACGTTCCCCAACATCGTCGTCGTCGATGACGGAAGCACGGACGACTCGGCGGAGCACATAGCCTCCACCGGCGCCCACTTGGTCCGTCACCCGGTCAACCTCGGTCAGGGCGCGGCCCTGCAGACCGGTCTCACGTACGCCCTCGCGCAGCCCGGCGCCCGGTACTTCGCGACCTTCGACGCCGACGGCCAGCACCAGACCAAGGACGTCGAGACGATGGTCGGCGTCCTGCGCGCCGACGAGGCGGACGTCGTCCTCGGCTCCCGGTTCATCGAGCAGAACGGCCAGGTGCCGTGGATCAAGCAGGTCGTGCTGCGCACGGCGGCCGCCGTGAGCCCGACCGCCCGGAAGCTGAAGCTCACCGACGCGCACAACGGCCTGCGCGTCCTCGGCCGCGCGGCCGCGGCGCAGCTCAGCATCACCATGAACGGCATGGCCCACGCGTCCGAGATCGTCGGCTTCCTGGCCGGATCCGGACTGCGGGTCACCGAGGTGCCGGTAGACATCCTCTACACCGACTACTCGCGCGCCAAGGGTCAGTCCCTGATCAACGGCGTCAACATCATCTTTGACATTTCCCTGCGGGAGCGTGGACGTCGATGAAGTACTTCTGGATCCAGCTGCTGCTGATCCTGGGCTCCGTGTCCATGGCACTGATGTTCATACGGACGTGGAGCCAGGCGAAGAACCGCGCCTGGAAGCGCATCGCGTTCTCGGTGTTCGTCGTCGTCAACGTGTACGCGGTGCTGCGCCCGACGGACGTCACCTGGCTCGCCCAGCAGCTCGGCGTCGGCCGGGGCACCGACCTGGTGCTGTACGTGATGGTGATGGCGATGGGGTTCCTGACCCTCAACACCTTCCTGCGCTTCCGCTCCCTCGAGAAGAAGATCACGGACCTGGCGCGGACCGTGGCCATCAGCGAGGGCCTCCGGCACAACGACGCCCGCCTCGGCCAGGACGCCGCGGCACCGGCAGCGGCAGCCGCTGCGGCCGCGACCGTCCCGGAGCCGGGCCCGGCCGCTGACTCCGACTCCGCCTCCGACTCCGTGAAGGCCTGACGCTCCATGGTGACGTTCGACTTCATGCTCCCCTACTACGGGGACGTGCGGCTGATGCAGGATGCCGTCCGCAGCGTCCTGGCCCAGACCGACCGGGAGTTCCGGCTCGTCGTCATCGACGACGGCCGCGAGGCGGAGGTGCCCGGCTGGTTCGAGGGGCTCGGCGACGACCGGGTGCACTACACCCGCAACGCGCACAACCTCGGCATCACCAAGAACTTCCAGAAGTGCGTCGAGCTCTCCGAGGCCGACTACGTCGTCATCATGGGCTGCGACGACCTGCTGCACCCGGACTACCTGAAGACGGTGCGCGGCCTCGCCGAGGCCACCCCCGGCATCGGCATGGTCCAGCCCGGCGTCGAGGTCATCGACGGCTCCGGCCGGGTCACCCAGGGCCTGGCGGACAACACCAAGAAGCGGCTCTACCAGCCGCAGGTCAAGGGCACCCGGCTGATGGCCGGCGAGGAGCTGGCCGCCAGCGTGCTGCGCGGAAACTGGCTCTACTTCCCGTCGATCGCCTGGCGCGGCGAGGCGCTGCGCAAGGTGAGCTTCCGTGACGACTACTCGGTGATCCAGGACCTGGCGCTCGTCGTCGACCTCCTGGAGGCCGGCGAGCGCATGGTCGTCGACAACTCGGCCACCGTCTTCCAGTACCGGCGCCACGCCGTCAGCGAGTCGTCGGTCCAGGCGTTCTCCGGCACCCGCTTCACCGAGGCCGCCCGCTACTTCCACGCGGTGGCCGAGCGGATGGACGCGCGCGGCTGGCCCAAGGCGGCCCGCGCGGCGCGCTTCCACAGCGCGTCCCGCCTGCACGCGCTCACCATGCTGCCCGGCGCCCTGCGCCGCCGGCACAGCGAGGGCGTACGCGCCCTGGCCCGGCACGCCTTCACCTCGGGCCAGAGCTGAACGACCGCGCGTAGTACGACGCGTGCGGTGCGAGGTGCGCGGTGCGAGGTGCGCGGTACGACGCGGGGAAACGACAACGGCCCGCCTCCGGTTCATCCGGAGGCGGGCCGTTCCTCATGTCCGGGCGGCGGTCACTTCGGGGTGACCGACAGGGCCGGCGGCGGCGTCAGCCGCTCGAAGGGCTTCTGCACCGCCGGCGGGCGGTACGGGCCGCGCAGCGGCGGAACGTACGGCGAGCACTCGCCCTTGACCGCGTAGCGGGGGCACTGGCCGTCCGCCTGCCGGATGTTGTGCGAGAACCAGGCGAACTGCCCGGAGGAGTTCAGCCCGGGGTCCTGCGGCATGTACGCGTTGACCGTCGCCGAGCCCGCCAGGCCGAAGAGCAGCCCGAGCGCGCAGAGCGCGCCGACGACGCCGGCCCGGGGCCGCCGCGAGGCGGCGGTCCGCCGCGCACCGCCCCGCAGCGCCGCCTCGTGCAGGCGCAGCCAGACCCGGACCCGCTTGCCGGCGTAGTACAGCGCCAGTCCGGTCAGGGCGATCAGGCAGTACATCAGCTGGTGGCTGGTCCGCGGGTAGAGCTGGACGGCCTGGTCGCGCTCCATGTGCGCGGCGTACCAGTAGCGCAGCAGGAACGCGCTCGCGGTGCAGGCGGCGAGGGTGAGCACCATGGGCTGGCGCAGGCCGAGGGTGAGGGCCACGCCCAGACCGGCCACCAGGACGAGGGTGAACAGCCCGACGCCGGCGAGTTCGCCGGGCGGCGGCCAGCCGAGGCTGCGCAGCGGGCCCGGGGTCCCGGAGGCCCACATGGTGAAGTAGGCGGGGTCGACCCAGGTGTCGAAGTAGAAGTACGCGTCCTTCGTCGTAGCGCCGGAGCCGAGCAGGCGTACGAGGTACGTGCCGGCCAGCGCGAGGAAGACGGCCAGGGCGGACGCCAGCGGCACCAGCCCGTCCACCAGCCCGCGGATCCCGCCGGACCGGGCGAGGCCCGCGAGCACCATCGCGAACAGCACGACCACGCCGACCGAGGACCAGAGGAACCAGCCCGAGTACAGCAGGAACATCACGGCCAGCAGCAGGCCGAGCCCGGCCCCCGTCGCCGCCGACCGCCTCCTGCCCAGCTCGGTGGAGTGCAGCACCACGTCGCACATCTTGGCGAAGACCGGGATCACCACGGCGAGGACGAGCGCGGAGTACGGCTTGTACGGGTCGATCACCGGCAGCGTCGCGGTCACCCCGATGCCGAGCGCCCACAGCGGGGGCAGCAGCATCCGCCAGGCCATGTAGACGGCCGGCCCGGACAGGGCGAGGAAGCCGATCATCACCCACTTCGTGGCCTTCCCCATGTCGCCGTCGAAGAACAGCTCGGAGGTCCAGGCCAGCAGGTGCGGGAAGCCAGGCGGGTACATCGCGGGGAGGGCGACGCCGTCGATGACGTCGTACGCCCACTGCTGGAGGTTGCCGACGTCGCCCCAGTTCGCGTAGATCGGCCAGGCCGTACCGCGCAGGGAGACCACGTTGCCGGCCGCGATCACGGCGGTGGCCAGGCCGGCCACCGCGGCGGCGCCGAAGCGGGTGGCGGCGCCCGGCTTCCACCGGGAGACCAGCAGGTACAGCAGCACCGTCAGGGCCATCATGACCATCAGCCGCAGCTGGATCCCGGCCAGTCCGCTGACCTGCCCGATCCGGTCCATCGGGTTGATCCGGATCCGCAGGCACAGCCACAGCAGGAGCGCGGCGGAGGCGAGGGAAACGGCTCCCTCGGCCAGGCTGAGGGCGAAGGTACGTCGGAGGCCGCCGCTCGGGCGGCGCGGGGCCCTCTTTTCCGCGGCCGGGGCCGACGAGGGAGCGGTCACTATCATGTTCCGTTCACCATACCGGCCGCCGATCCCCGGCCACGAGGCCCGGGAGCGGGCGGGCGGCGCCGCAGGGGCCGGTGCCCCCTTGGTACGGTGACGCCGGGGGGACGTACGCGCATGCCGCGCCGCCGTGCCCCGGCCGCGCGCTCCGGCGCATCACGGCCGCACCACGGTCACACCTGCCTGTGCACCGCTACCGCACCGCACCCCACGCGTCTGATCGCACGGGATGGCGGCGCGCCGCGGTCAACGCGAGGACGCCCGCACGTCTGCGCGGACATCGAACAGCAGACAGACGCCCCGGGCCCCACCCGCGGTTCGTATCGCGACGGAAATGGACTGAGATGACGAATCTGGCCCCCGAGGCGGTCGGAGAGGCCGACTCCGCGCCCGCCCGGAGCGGGACGGCGAAGGGCGGGCCCGCCCCGTCCCCGTCCTCCTCGCGCGTCCGCGCGTGGATGGCCAAGCGCTGGGTGCTGATCCTCGCCGAGGCCCTGGTCAGCGTCGTGGCGGCACTCGGCTACACGCTGCTGTGCTCGCGCATCGGCGTCAACCCGCTCAACCGCATCGGCCAGGTCAGCGGCCTCGCCAAGATGCAGGAGTACGCGGCCCTGGTCGGCCTGCCGCTCCTCGCAGTGCTCCTCTACACCGCGTACCGCGGGCGCCTCGCCCGCCACCAGCTGGTGAAGCGCATGGTCTGCGCGGCCCTGGCCGGCCTGTCCACCGGCGTGGTGGCCGGCGGCGTCGTCGTCGCCCTGAACGGAACGCCCTGGCCGCTCGGCGGCCAGGAGGGCGACCCGAGCGTGCTGGTGGAGATGGCCAACTCGTTCCTCGCCGGCGAGAGCATGTCGGGCATCTACCCGCCCGGCTTCCCCGGCCTGATGGCCGTGTGGGCCAAGCTCCGCTACGGCGGCCTCGGCGGGAACGGCTTCGCCCTCCACGACTTCCAGATCTTCTTCAGCGCCCTGGTCGGCCCGATGGCCTACCTGTCCTGGCGGCTGCTGCTGCGCCCCTTCTGGGCGCTGCTCATCGCCGTCCCGGCCTCCGTGCTGTTCCTCGACCCGATCCGCCCGTACAGCCACGTCGTCATGATCGTGCTGCTGCCGCTCCTCGGCTACTGCCTGCTGGAGCTGCGCAAGGCGGGCGCGCGCTCGGTGAAGTCCGTCCTGCTCCGCGGCGCGGGCATGGGCGTGATCTTCGGCGTGCTGTTCCTCTGGTACTCCGGCTGGTACGTGTGGGCCGCCCCCGGCGTGGGCCTGCTCTTCCTCTTCCTCTTCCCCTGGCGGGCGGGCGCGCCCGTGGTCAAGCGGGCCGCGGCGTACGTGGGAGCCGTCCTGGTCACCGCCGGCGCGATCGGCGCCCCGCTGCTCTACCAGATGGCCCGGCTCGGCGCGCAGACGCCGGACCGCTACGCCTACCTGACGGTGTACGTGGACCCGGCGTACGTCATGGGCTGGTCCTCCGACCGGTCGGGCAAGCTGACGTACCAGGACTGGCCGGTCTCCGGCGAGATGGCGGGCCAGAGCGGCTTCACGCTGCTGCTGCTCCTCGGCGTGGGCCTCGGAGTCGGCCTCGGGCTGCGGCACATCATGGTGCGCACCGCGGCGGCGACGCTCGCCGGTGCCTGGCTGGCGCGCTTCTGGTTCGCCTCCAACATGGCGCAGGAGAAGGCCGTTCAGCTCTTCCCGCGGACCACGTGGATCATCATGTACTGCCTGATGATCCTGTGCGTACTGGGCATGATGGCCCTGGTCCAGCGGAGTTCGGGCTGGGCCGAGCGCACCCTGCGCCCGGCCGGCGCCGACCCGGCGGTGCGGGTCGTTCCGCGCCGGGTGGTGCAGCAGCTCTCGGCCGGGATGGTGTGCGCGGTCGCCCTGTTCGCCACGATGGGCGCGTCCTGGTCGGTCAACCGGTACATGCCGACGCCCGAGTCGACCAACACGATGGGCCTCGACGCCTGGCGCGCGCACGAGATCAAGAAGGCGAACGGCCAGTGCCCGCGCTTCTCGCCGGTCAAGAACTGCGCCGAGCCCAAGGTCAAGCTGTGGAAGCAGCAGAAGGACGAGGGCGGCATCTTCTGTGCCGGCATCTCCGCCGAGGAGTGGCTCACGGTGTGCGGCCGCAAGCCGCCGTGGAAGGCGCCCTGGGAGTAGGACGCGTACGGGCCCGCCCAGGGCCCCGCGTCCACGCCGGGTGGCGAGCTGTTCCACCGGGTGAACCGAGCCCCTGTGGCAGAGGCCCCGCACCACGCGTGCGGGGCCTCACCGCTGTCCGGCGGGCCGGCGGCGCTGCCGGGGCGCGGGTCGTTTGACCACGCAGCGTGGCGGGGTACTCTCTTCCGCCCGATTGGCCAGGTACGTGCCTCGTATGGCAGACTACTCAAGTTGCTCGGCTGAGTGCCGATGCTGCGCGCCTCCCGCCGGGAGGACCGGAAGCGAGTCCCACAGTACTCGTCGTCCTTAATCTGCCTTTCGGGGCAGCAATGAGGACGGACGTACGGGAATCTTCTGGGAAGTGTCAGCACGGCGCACACCAGGCGCTCGGTGGGTGTTTCTCCCCCGCAACGCGGTCTCAGGGACCGCACCCCCTTGGAGAGGGAATTTCCGTATGGGAATTTTCTGTAGAGGGAGTGCGACACGCCCGACCGCGTGGGTCGGAGGGGAAGCCGCGGGATCGATCCCGCAGCCGATCGAGGGCCAGAGCGTTTCCACATAGAGACAGGACTACGGAGTAGCCATGGCGGGACAGAAGATCCGCATCCGGCTCAAGGCCTACGACCACGAGGTCATCGATTCCTCGGCGAAGAAGATCGTCGAGACGGTGACGCGCACTGGTGCGTCGGTCGCGGGCCCGGTGCCGCTGCCCACTGAGAAGAACGTGTACTGCGTCATCAAGTCGCCGCACAAGTACAAGGACTCGCGCGAGCACTTCGAGATGCGCACGCACAAGCGCCTGATCGACATCCTCGACCCGACCCCCAAGACCGTTGACTCGCTGATGCGCCTGGACCTTCCGGCCGGCGTTGACATCGAGATCAAGCTCTGAGAGGCGTCGAGAAGATGGCAAAGCAGATCAAGGGCGTCCTGGGCGAGAAGCTCGGCATGACCCAGGTCTGGGACGAGAACAACCGTGTCGTCCCGGTCACCGTGGTCAAGGCCGGACCCTGCGTCGTTACCCAGGTCCGTAAGAACGACATCGACGGCTACGAGTCGGTCCAGATCGCCTTCGGCGAGATCGACCCGCGCAAGGTGAACAAGCCCCTCAAGGGCCACTTCGCCAAGGCCGACGTGACCCCGCGCCGCCACCTGGTGGAGCTCCGCACCTCCGACGCCAGCGAGTACACGCTCGGCCAGGAGATCACTGCCGCTGTGTTCGAGTCGGGCGTCAAGGTTGACGTCACGGGCAACAGCAAGGGCAAGGGCTTCGCCGGTGTCATGAAGCGTCACAACTTCAAGGGCCTCGGTGCCGGTCACGGCGTCCAGCGCAAGCACCGCTCCCCCGGTTCGATCGGTGGCTGCGCCACCCCTGGGCGTGTCTTCAAGGGCATGCGCATGGCCGGTCGTATGGGTAACGAGCGCGTCACCACCCAGAACCTGACCATCCACGCGGTTGACGCGGAGAAGGGTCTGCTCCTCATCAAGGGCGCGGTCCCCGGTCCGAACGGCGGCCTCGTCCTGGTCCGTACCGCGGCCAAGGGGGCTTGAGGTAATGAGCACCATTGACATCCTTTCGCCGGCAGGCGACAAGGCCGGTACCGTCGAGCTCCCCTCGGAGATCTTCGACGCGAAGACCAGCGTTCCGCTGATCCACCAGGTCGTTGTCGCCCAGCTGGCAGCTGCCCGTCAGGGCACGCACAAGACCAAGCGTCGTGGCGAAGTCCGTGGTGGTGGCCGCAAGCCGTACCGCCAGAAGGGCACCGGCCGCGCGCGTCAGGGTTCGACCCGAGCCCCGCAGTTCGTCGGCGGTGGCGTCGTCCACGGCCCGCAGCCGCGTGACTACTCCCAGCGGACCCCGAAGAAGATGAAGGCCGCCGCACTCCGCGGTGCCCTCTCGGACCGTGCGCGTCACTCCCGCATCCACGTCGTCACCGGCGTGGTCGAGGGTTCCGCTTCCACGAAGGCCGCCAAGACGCTGTTCGGCAAGATCTCGGAGCGCAAGAACCTGCTCCTGGTCGTCGAGCGCGCCGACGAGGCCGCGTGGCTGTCCGCCCGCAACCTGCCCCAGGTTCACATCCTGGAGCCGGGCCAGCTGAACACGTACGACGTGATCGTCTCTGACGACGTGGTCTTCACTCAGGCCGCTTTCGAGTCCTTCGTGTCTGGCCCCAAGGCCGATGAGACCGAAGGGAGCGACGCCTGATGTCTGAGGCGACCGTTACCAGCAAGACCTTCACTGACCCGCGCGACCTGCTGATCAAGCCGGTTGTCTCGGAGAAGAGCTACGCGCTGCTCGACGAGAACAAGTACACGTTCATCGTCGCGCCCGGCGCCAACAAGACCCAGATCAAGCAGGCCGTCGAGGCGGTCTTCTCGGTCAAGGTCACCGGGGTCAACACGATCAACCGTCAGGGTAAGCGCAAGCGCACCAAGACCGGTTTCGGCAAGCGTGCGAACACCAAGCGCGCCATCGTGACCCTCGCTGAGGGCGACCGAATCGACATCTTCGGCGGCCAGGGCTCCTAACGGAGTCCTGAGTCGTCCGGAATCGGACGAGGACTGAGAAATGGGTATCCGCAAGTACAAGCCGACGACCCCGGGCCGTCGTGGCTCCAGCGTCGCCGACTTTGTCGAGATCACGCGGTCCACGCCGGAGAAGTCGCTGGTTCGCCCGCTGCACAGCAAGGGCGGCCGTAACAACACCGGTCGGATCACTGTTCGCCACCAGGGTGGTGGACACAAGCGCGCCTACCGCGTGATCGACTTCCGTCGTCACGACAAGGACGGCGTGCCGGCGAAGGTCGCGCACATCGAGTACGACCCCAACCGCACGGCGCGCATCGCGCTGCTGCACTACGCCGACGGCGAGAAGCGCTACATCATCGCGCCGAAGAGCCTGAAGCAGGGCGACCGGATTGAGAACGGCCCCACGGCCGACATCAAGCCCGGAAACAACCTGGCACTCCGCAACATCCCGGTCGGTACCACGATCCACGCGATCGAGCTCCGTCCCGGTGGCGGCGCCAAGTTCGCCCGCTCCGCCGGTGCGTCCGTGCAGCTGCTCGCGAAGGAGGGCGTCATGGCCCACCTCCGCATGCCGTCCGGCGAGATCCGTCTCGTCGACGCCCGCTGCCGCGCCACGGTCGGCGAGGTCGGCAACGCCGAGCAGTCGAACATCAACTGGGGCAAGGCCGGCCGCATGCGCTGGAAGGGCGTTCGCCCGTCCGTCCGCGGTGTCGCGATGAACCCGGTCGACCACCCGCACGGTGGTGGTGAGGGCAAGACCAGTGGTGGTCGCCACCCGGTCTCCCCGTGGGGTCAGAAGGAGGGTCGTACTCGCTCGCCGAAGAAGGCTTCGAGCAAGTACATCGTCCGCCGCCGCAAGACGAACAAGAAGCGCTAGGAGCGGGTTTAGATGCCGCGCAGTCTCAAGAAGGGGCCCTTCGTCGACGACCACCTCGTAAAGAAGGTGGACGTCCAGAACGAAGCCGGCACCAAGAACGTCATCAAGACCTGGTCCCGTCGCTCGATGATCATCCCCAGCATGCTGGGTCACACCATCGCGGTGCACAACGGCAAGACCCACGTCCCGGTGTTCGTCACCGAGTCGATGGTCGGCCACAAGCTCGGCGAGTTCTCGCCGACTCGCACCTTCCGCGGCCACGTCAAGGACGACCGGAAGTCGAAGCGCCGCTAAAGGCGGGGTGGTTACGACTATGACTTACACCGAAGGGACAACCATGGAAGCCAGGGCCCAGGCGCGGTACATCCGCGTCACGCCCATGAAGGCCCGCCGAGTGGTGGACCTTATCCGTGGCATGGATGCCACGGAGGCTCAGGCGGTCCTGCGTTTCGCCCCGCAGGCCGCGAGCGTGCCGGTTGGCAAGGTGCTGGACAGCGCCATTGCCAATGCCGCACACAACTACAACCACCCGGACGCTTCTTCGCTGGTCATCAGCGAGGCGTTCGTGGACGAGGGCCCGACCCTGAAGCGGTTCCGTCCGCGTGCGCAGGGCCGTGCCTACCGGATCCGCAAGCGGACCAGCCACATCACCGTGGTCGTCAGCAGCAAGGAAGGTTCCCGGTAATGGGCCAGAAGGTAAACCCGCACGGGTTCCGGCTCGGCATCACCACCGACTTCAAGTCGCGTTGGTACGCCGACAAGCTGTACAAGGACTACGTCAAGGAAGACGTTGCCATCCGTCGGATGATGACGTCCGGCATGGAGCGCGCCGGCATCTCGAAGGTTGAGATCGAGCGCACCCGTGACCGCGTGCGTGTGGACATCCACACCGCTCGTCCGGGCATCGTCATCGGCCGCCGTGGCGCCGAGGCCGACCGCATCCGCGGTGACCTCGAGAAGCTCACGGGCAAGCAGGTCCAGCTGAACATCCTCGAGGTCAAGAACCCCGAGCTTGACGCTCAGCTGGTTGCCCAGGCCGTTGCCGAGCAGCTTTCCTCCCGCGTCTCCTTCCGTCGCGCCATGCGTAAGAGCATGCAGGGCACGATGAAGGCCGGCGCCAAGGGCATCAAGATCCAGTGTGGCGGCCGTCTCGGCGGCGCCGAGATGTCCCGCTCCGAGTTCTACCGCGAGGGTCGTGTGCCGCTGCACACGCTGCGCGCGAACGTGGACTACGGCTTCTTCGAGGCCAAGACCACCTTCGGCCGTATCGGTGTGAAGGTCTGGATCTACAAGGGCGACGTCAAGAACATCGCCGAGGTTCGCGCCGAGAACGCTGCGGCCCGTGCGGGTAACCGCCCGGCCCGTGGCGCGCAGGGCGCTGGCGACCGTCCCGCCGGCCGTGGTGGCCGTGGTGGCGAGCGCGGCGGCCGTGGTGGCCGCAAGCCGCAGCAGGCTGCTGGTGCCGAGGCCCCCAAGGCCGACGCCCCCGCCGCCGCTCCGGCCGAGAGCACCGGAACGGAGGCCTGACCGACATGCTGATCCCTCGTAGGGTCAAGCACCGCAAGCAGCACCACCCGAAGCGCCGCGGTATGGCCAAGGGCGGTACTGAGGTCTCGTTCGGCGAGTACGGCATCCAGGCGCTGACCCCGGCGTACGTGACGAACCGCCAGATCGAGGCGGCTCGTATCGCGATGACCCGCCACATCAAGCGTGGCGGCAAGGTCTGGATCAACATCTACCCGGACCGCCCGCTGACCAAGAAGCCTGCCGAGACCCGCATGGGTTCCGGTAAGGGTTCTCCCGAGTGGTGGATCGCGAACGTGCACCCGGGTCGGGTCATGTTCGAGCTGTCCTACCCGAACGAGAAGATTGCTCGTGAGGCGCTCACCCGCGCTGCTCACAAGCTTCCGATGAAGTGCCGGATTGTTCGGCGCGAGGCAGGTGAGTCGTGATGGCGACGGGAACCAAGGCGTCCGAGCTGCGTGAGCTCGGCAACGAGGAGCTCGTTGGCAAGCTGCGCGAGGCCAAGGAGGAGCTGTTCAAGCTCCGCTTCCAGGCGGCCACGGGTCAGCTGGAGAACAACGGCCGGCTCAGGTCCGTCCGTAAGGACATCGCTCGCATCTACACCCTGATGCACGAGCGTGAGCTCGGTATCGAGACGGTGGAGAGCGCCTGATGAGCGAGAACAACGTGACTGAGAAGACCGAACGCGGTTTCCGCAAGACCCGTGAGGGTCTGGTCGTCAGCGACAAGATGGACAAGACCGTCGTCGTCGCCGTCGAGGACCGCGTCAAGCACGCCCTGTACGGCAAGGTCATCCGCCGTACGAACAAGCTCAAGGCGCACGACGAGCAGAACGCTGCCGGCGTCGGCGACCGCGTCCTCATCATGGAGACGCGTCCGCTGTCGGCGAGCAAGCGCTGGCGCATCGTCGAGATCCTCGAGAAGGCCAAGTAATTATCTGAGGCCCTGGACAACAAGTTCAGGGGCCCCTCAGGTTCGTTCCGCCAGGCTCGGTGGGGGCTGTAGCTCCTCGGAGTGAAGCCCCCGCCGGGAACCGGCAGACAAACAGGAGATACACGTGATCCAGCAGGAGTCGCGACTGCGTATCGCCGACAACACTGGTGCCAAGGAAATCCTTTGCATCCGTGTTCTCGGTGGTTCCGGTCGCCGCTACGCGGGCATCGGTGACGTCATCGTCGCCACCGTCAAGGATGCGATCCCCGGTGGCAACGTGAAGAAGGGTGACGTCGTCAAGGCGGTCATCGTTCGCACCGTCAAGGAGCGTCGCCGCCAGGACGGCTCGTACATCCGCTTCGACGAGAACGCCGCTGTCATTCTCAAGAACGACGGCGACCCTCGCGGCACCCGTATCTTCGGCCCGGTGGGCCGTGAGCTGCGCGAGAAGAAGTTCATGAAGATCATCTCGCTCGCGCCGGAGGTGCTGTAAGCATGAAGATCAAGAAGGGCGACCTGGTTCAGGTCATCACCGGTAAGGACAAGGGCAAGCAGGGCAAGGTCATCGCGGCCATGCCCACTGCCAACCGCGTCCTCGTCGAGGGTGTCAACCGGGTCAAGAAGCACACCAAGGCCGGTCAGACCGCTGGTGGGTCCCAGACCGGTGGCATCGTGATCACCGAGGCTCCGATCCACGTCAGCAACGTTCAGCTGGTTGTGGAGAAGGACGGCCAGAAGGTCGTTACCCGCGTCGGTTTCCGCTTCGACGACGAGGGCAACAAGATCCGCGTTGCCAAGCGGACGGGTGAGGACATCTGATGGCTACCACTCCGCGTCTCAAGACGAAGTACCGCGAGGACATCGCGGGCAAGCTGCGTGAGGAGTTCTCCTACGAGAACGTCATGCAGATCCCCGGCCTCGTGAAGATCGTGGTCAACATGGGTGTGGGCGACGCCGCCCGCGACTCCAAGCTGATCGACGGCGCCATCAAGGACCTGACGACGATCACCGGTCAGAAGCCGGCCGTCACGAAGGCCCGGAAGTCCATCGCGCAGTTCAAGCTGCGCGAGGGTCAGCCGATCGGCTGCCACGTCACCCTCCGTGGTGACCGCATGTGGGAGTTCCTGGACCGTACGCTGTCGCTCGCGCTGCCGCGTATCCGTGACTTCCGTGGTCTGTCGCCGAAGCAGTTCGACGGCCGTGGCAACTACACCTTCGGTCTCACGGAGCAGGTCATGTTCCACGAGATCGACCAGGACAAGATCGACCGTACCCGGGGTATGGACATCACCGTGGTCACCACGGCGACCAACGACGACGAGGGCCGCGCCCTCCTTCGTCACCTCGGCTTCCCCTTCAAGGAGGCGTAAGCGAGATGGCGAAGAAGGCTCTTATCGCGAAGGCTGCCCGTAAGCCCAAGTTCGGTGTGCGTGCGTACACCCGCTGCCAGCGCTGCGGTCGCCCCCACTCCGTGTACCGCAAGTTCGGCCTGTGCCGCGTGTGCCTTCGTGAGATGGCTCACCGTGGCGAGCTGCCGGGCGTGACCAAGAGCTCCTGGTAATTCCCGCTCGTCCGCAAGGACTTGGGAACATCCAGGCACTCTCGGTAAGCATCTGGACGGCAGGTGCCCGGCCGCGCATGCCTTAGGCTTGTGTGGTTGGGCGTCTGCCGCCCATAACGACTTACTACGCCGTAGGTCCCCGCACCGCACCCGTCCCGCCACTGAGTGGGGAGAGGGATGGCGCATACAGGAAACCCCGGCGAGAGAGGCCGAAGGCCACTTCATGACCATGACTGACCCGATCGCAGACATGCTCACGCGTCTGCGTAACGCTAACTCGGCGTACCACGACACCGTCGTGATGCCGCACAGCAAGATCAAGTCGCACATCGCGGAAATCCTCAAGCAGGAGGGTTTCATCACCGGCTGGAAGGTCGAGGACGCCGAGGTCGGCAAGAACCTCGTCCTCGAGCTGAAGTTCGGGCCGAACCGTGAGCGCTCCATCGCGGGCATCAAGCGGATCTCCAAGCCCGGCCTGCGCGTGTACGCGAAGTCCACCAACCTGCCCAAGGTGCTCGGCGGCCTGGGCGTGGCGATCATCTCCACGTCCCACGGACTGCTCACCGGCCAGCAGGCAGGCAAGAAGGGCGTAGGTGGGGAAGTCCTCGCCTACGTCTGGTAGTCGGGAACGGAGGAAAAGCAATGTCGCGAATCGGCAAGCTCCCCATCCAGGTTCCCGCCGGTGTGGACGTCACCATCGATGGCACCACGGTCGCCGTGAAGGGCCCCAAGGGTTCCCTCTCGCACACCGTTAAGGCGCCCATCGCAGTCGCCAAGGGCGAGGACGGCGTCCTGAACGTCACCCGCCCGAACGACGAGCGTCAGAACAAGGCCCTGCACGGCCTGTCCCGCACGCTGGTGGCGAACATGATCACCGGCGTGACCACGGGATACGTCAAGGCTCTCGAGATCAGCGGTGTCGGTTACCGCGTCGCCGCGAAGGGCTCCAACCTGGAGTTCCAGCTTGGCTACAGCCACCCGATCCTGATCGAGGCGCCCGAGGGCATCTCCTTCAAGGTCGAGTCGCCCACCAAGTTCACGGTCGAGGGCATCGACAAGCAGAAGGTCGGCGAGGTCGCCGCCAACATCCGCAAGCTGCGGAAGCCCGACCCGTACAAGGCCAAGGGTGTCAAGTACGCCGGCGAAGTCATCCGCCGCAAGGTCGGAAAGGCTGGTAAGTAGCCATGGCATACGGTGTAAAGATCGCCAAGGGCGACGCATACAAGCGTGCCGCCAAGGCCCGCCGCCACATCCGCATCCGCAAGCACGTGTCGGGTACGGCGGAGCGTCCGCGCCTCGTCGTGACGCGTTCCAACCGCAACATCGTTGCCCAGGTCATCGACGACCTCCAGGGTCACACCCTGGCGTCGGCGTCGACCCTGGACGCTTCGATCCGCGGTGGAGAAGGCGACAAGAGCGCCCAGGCCCAGGCTGTAGGCGCACTCGTCGCCGAGCGTGCCAAGGCCGCGGGTGTCGAGACCGTCGTGTTCGACCGCGGTGGCAACCGATACGCCGGGCGCATTGCCGCTCTGGCTGACGCCGCCCGCGAAGCCGGGCTGAAGTTCTAAGCCCCGGTTCCGGGACTCACGGACGTAACAGAGAGAGGTAATCCAATGGCTGGACCCCAGCGCCGCGGAAGCGGTGCCGGTGGCGGCGAGCGGCGGGACCGGAAGGGTCGCGACGGTGGCCCTGCCGCCGAAAAGACCGCTTACGTTGAGCGCGTTGTCGCGATCAACCGCGTCGCCAAGGTTGTCAAGGGTGGTCGCCGCTTCAGCTTCACCGCGCTGGTCGTGGTGGGCGACGGTGACGGCACTGTAGGTGTCGGTTACGGCAAGGCCAAGGAAGTTCCCGCGGCCATCGCCAAGGGTGTCGAGGAAGCCAAGAAGAACTTCTTCAAGGTTCCGCGCATCCAGGGCACGATCCCTCACCCGATCACGGGCGAGCGTGCCGCGGGCGTCGTGCTCCTGAAGCCGGCTTCCCCCGGTACCGGTGTTATCGCCGGTGGCCCGGTGCGCGCCGTTCTGGAGTGCGCCGGCGTTCACGACATCCTGTCGAAGTCGCTCGGCTCGTCGAACGCGATCAACATCGTGCACGCGACCGTGGCAGCGCTCAAGGGTCTGCAGCGTCCCGAGGAGATCGCGGCTCGCCGTGGTCTGCCCCTCGAGGACGTCGCCCCGGCGGCCCTGCTCCGTGCGCGTGCCGGGGCGGGTGCTGCGTAATGGCCCGCCTCAAGATCACGCAGACGAAGTCGTACATCGGTAGCAAGCAGAACCACCGCGACACGCTGCGTTCGCTCGGGCTCAAGCGCCTGAACGACGTGGTCGTCAAGGAGGACCGCCCCGAGTTCCGCGGAATGGTGCAGACCGTCCGCCACCTCGTGACGGTTGAGGAGGTTGACTAACATGGCTGAGAACAGCCCGCTGAAGGCCCACAACCTCCGTCCCGCCCCCGGCGCCAAGACCGCGAAGACCCGTGTCGGTCGTGGTGAGGCGTCGAAGGGTAAGACGGCCGGTCGTGGTACGAAGGGCCAGAAGGCCCGTTACCAGATCCCGGTGCGCTTTGAGGGTGGGCAGATGCCCCTCCACATGCGTCTGCCGAAGCTCAAGGGCTTCAAGAACCCGTTCCGCACCGAGTTCCAGGTCGTTAACCTGGACAAGCTCGGCGCTCTCTACCCCGAGGGTGGAGAAGTCACGGTGGCCGACCTGGTCGCCAAGGGCGCGGTTCGCAAGAACAGTCTCGTCAAGGTCCTGGGCCAGGGCGAGATCTCCGTGGCGCTGCAGGTTTCGGTTGACGCCGTCTCCGGCTCCGCCAAGGAGAAGATCGCCGCTGCCGGTGGCACTGTCACCGAGCTCGTCTAAGACGAATCCAGTGGCTAAATAGCTCGAAACCCGACCGGGGATGCCTCACATATGGGGCATCCCCGGTTGGTCGTTCCACGGGGGGCACTGTCGCCGGTAAGGTGGCCTGCACCTTTGCTTGTACGTATTCGTCGATCCCTCAGACCGTCACCTCTGACGCAGTTGCGCGGGGGTCGCAGGAGGCACCGTGCTCACCGCGTTCGCCCGGGCGTTCAAGACGCCCGACCTGCGCAAGAAGCTGCTCTTCACGCTCGCCATCATCGTGCTGTTCCGGCTCGGGTCACACATCCCGGTCCCCGGCGTGAGCTACAAGAACGTTCAGATCTGTGTCGACCAGGCCGGGAGCAGCAACAGCCTCTTCGGTCTCGTCAACATGTTCAGTGGCGGTGCGCTGCTGCAGATCACGATCTTCGCGCTCGGCATCATGCCGTACATCACGGCGAGCATCATCCTGCAGCTGCTGACCGTGGTCATCCCGAAGCTGGAGAACCTCAAAAAAGAGGGACAGTCCGGCACGGCGAAGATCACTCAGTACACGCGCTATCTGACGGTCGCGCTCGCGATCCTGCAGGGCACCGGCCTCGTGGCCACCGCCCGCACGGGTGCCCTCTTCCAGGGCTGCTCCGCCGCCAGTCAGATCGTCCCCGACCGTTCGATCTTCACCACCGTGGTCATGGTCATCACCATGACCGCCGGTACCTGTGTCGTCATGTGGCTCGGTGAGCTCATCACGGACCGCGGTATCGGCAACGGAATGTCGATCCTCATGTTCATCTCGATCGCCGCCGGCTTCATCGGCGCCCTCTGGCAGATCAAGCTCCAGGGCAAGATCGCCGACGGTTGGGTCGAGTTCGGCGTCGTGATGCTCGTCGGCCTCGCGATGGTGGGTCTGGTGGTCTTCGTCGAGCAGGCGCAGCGCCGGATCCCCGTCCAGTACGCCAAGCGCATGGTGGGCCGTCGCGCCTACGGCGGCACCTCGACGTACATCCCGCTCAAGGTGAACCAGGCGGGCATCATCCCCGTCATCTTCGCCTCGTCGCTGCTCTACATCCCGGCGCTGATCGTCCAGTTCAGCGGTTCCACCGCCGGCTGGGCCACCTGGATCCAGAAGCACTTCGTCAAGGGCGACCACCCGTACTACATCGCCGTCTACTTCCTCCTGATCGTTTTCTTCGCGTTCTTCTACGTGGCGATCTCGTTCAACCCCGAGGAAGTTGCAGACAACATGAAGAAGTATGGTGGGTTCATCCCGGGTATCCGCGCCGGTCGACCCACCGCTGAGTACCTGAGCTACGTACTCAACCGCATCACCTGGCCGGGGTCGCTGTACCTGGGTCTGATCGCTCTCGTGCCGACGATGGCGTTGGCCGGCTTCGGAGCGAACCAGAACTTCCCGTTCGGCGGGACGAGCATCCTGATCATCGTGGGTGTGGGTCTGGAAACCGTGAAGCAGATCGAGAGCCAGCTCCAGCAGCGTAATTACGAAGGGTTCCTCCGCTGATGCGAATCGTCCTCGTCGGACCGCCCGGTGCGGGCAAGGGAACGCAGGCCGCGTTCCTCGCCAAGAACCTGTCCATCCCGCACATCTCCACGGGAGACCTGTTCCGGGCCAACATCAGCCAGGGCACCGAGCTCGGGCGGCGTGCGAAGGCGTTCATGGACGCCGGCGACCTCGTCCCCGACGAGATCACCATCGGCATGGCCAAGGACCGCATGGAGCAGCAGGACGCCGCGAACGGCTTCCTGCTCGACGGCTTCCCGCGCAACGTGTCCCAGGCCGCCGCCCTGGACACGATGCTCCAGGAGTCCGGCATGAAGCTGGACGCCGTCCTGGACCTGGAGGTCGAGGAGGACGAGGTCGTCAAGCGGATCGCGGGTCGCCGCACCTGCCGCAACGACGGCAAGCACGTCTTCCACGTCACGTACGCCCCGCCGAAGGCGGAAGGCGTCTGCGACACCTGCGGTGGCGAGCTCTACCTGCGTGACGACGACTCCGAGGCCACGGTCCGCAACCGGCTGGACGTCTACCACACGCAGACCGAGCCGATCATCGACTTCTACAAGGCCCAGGGCCTGCTGGTGACCATCCCCGCCCTCGGCGAGGTGCAGGAGATCACCAAGCGCGCCATGGAAGCCCTGAAGAAGTAGTACCCCTCGCTGCGCAGGTCCGGCCGCGGTGTCCCTCGGGGCACCGCGGCCGTCTGCGTGACGCGGGTTCGCGGGACATCAGCCAATAATTGAGGAACCACAGCGGAGATCAACCGCCTCCGCGAGAGCGGCGGCGGCCCCGCCGCTACAGAGGGAAGGCACGTTCATGGTGCAGATCAAGACCCCCGAGCAGATCGCGAAGATGCGCGAGGCGGGGCTGGTCGTCGCGGCCATCCACGCGGCGACCCGCGAGGCCGCCGTGCCGGGCGCCACGACGCGGGATCTGGACATGGTGGCCCGCAAGGTCATCGACGACGCCGGCGCCAAGTCGAACTTCCTCGGCTACGGCGGCTTCCCCGCGACGATCTGCACCTCCGTGAACGAGGTCGTCGTCCACGGCATCCCGGACGACAAGACCGTCCTCAAGGACGGCGACATCATCTCGATCGACGCCGGCGCGATCGTCGACGGCTGGCACGGCGACGCCGCGTACACCGCCTTCGTGGGCACTGGGCACGCCCCTGAGCTCGTGGAGCTCTCCCGGGTGACCGAGGAGTCCATGTGGGCCGGGATCGCCGCCATGCGGCTCGGCAACCGCCTCGTGGACATCTCCAAGGCGATCGAGACGTACATCAAGCGCCAGCCGCGGCCCACCACCGGTGAGCACAGCCTCGGCAAGTTCGGGATCATCGAGGACTACGGCGGCCACGGCATCGGTTCCGAGATGCACATGGACCCCCACCTGCTGAACTACGTCTCGCGCAAGCGGGGCAAGGGGATCAAGCTCGTCCCGGGCCTGTGCCTGGCGATCGAGCCGATGGTCTCCCTGGGCACGGCCCAGACGGAGGTCCTGGCGGACGACTGGACGGTCATCACCACGGACGGCACCTGGTCCTCGCACTGGGAGCACTCCATCGCGCTGACCGAGGCCGGCCCCATCGTGCTGACCAGCCCGGACTGCGGCAAGGCGAAGCTGGCGGAGTACGGCGTCACGACGGCGCCGGACCCGCTGGGCTGACCGCGGCGGGAGGGGGAGGGGTCGGCGTCACGACGGCGCCGGGCCCTCTCGGTTAATGATCTAGGCTCTGGGGCAAACTTTCCGGATTCGTCTTTCCGGATGCCCTGTCGTAGACTGACTCGTCGGCTCACGTGCACTCCCATGCCTGCATGGCGCACTGAGTCGATCAAGGTAGCCGATTCGAAAGGCGAAGCGTGGCCAAGAAGCAAGGTGCCATCGAAATCGAGGGCACCGTGATCGAGTCCCTCCCGAACGCGATGTTCAAGGTGGAACTCCAGAACGGTCACAAGGTCCTCGCGCACATCAGCGGCAAGATGCGCATGCACTACATCCGCATCCTTCCTGATGACCGGGTTGTCGTGGAGCTCTCTCCGTACGACCTGACGCGTGGCCGGATCGTCTACCGATACAAGTAGATCTTGTCTTCACTCCGTCTGGGCATCTCGTCCCGGCGCGGGTGGTGGCACTGACCCGGAGAACCTCACCCACATGAAGGTCAAGCCGAGCGTCAAGAAGATCTGCGACAAGTGCAAGGTGATCCGCCGTCACGGTCGGGTCATGGTCATCTGCGACAACCTGCGCCACAAGCAGCGCCAGGGCTGACGCACGCCGACCGACCTGCCTTCCGCAGTTCTTCGCGCGACGTAAGAAAACGTACATACGCAGAACCCGCCCAGCCCCGTACGGGGCCGGCGGCACCTCCGGCGGGGGCCGGGGACCCGGACGTACCACCACCCATCAAGGCGTGGTCGGCGGTCGGGGATGGTTCTGCTGAAGACCCCCGAACACACAGGAGCCATTGAATGGCACGCGTTTCCGGTGTCGACATCCCGCGCGAAAAGCGCGTGGAGATCGCACTCACCTACGTCTTCGGTGTCGGGCGCACCCGGTCCAAGGAAATCCTTGAGGCCACTGGTGTGAACCCGAACACCCGCGTTCGTGACCTGGCCGAAGAGGACCTGGTCAAGATCCGCGAGTACGTGGACGCCAACCTCCGCACCGAGGGTGACCTCCGCCGCGAGATCCAGGCCGACATCCGCCGCAAGGTCGAGATCCAGTGCTACCAGGGCATCCGCCACCGTCGTGGCCTGCCGGTGCACGGTCAGCGCACCAGCACGAACGCCCGTACCCGCAAGGGTCCGCGTCGCGCGATCGCCGGTAAGAAGAAGCCGGGCAAGAAGTAGTCCTGTTCAGCGGTCTTGCGCTGTAGGACCGACCACCTCCCGTAGGAGATTTAGATGCCCCCCAAGGGTCGTCAGGGCGCTGCCAAGAAGGTGCGCCGCAAGGAAAAGAAGAACGTCGCTCATGGGCACGCCCACATCAAGAGCACGTTCAACAACACCATCGTCTCGATCACGGACCCCGCGGGCAACGTGATCTCCTGGGCCTCCGCCGGCCACGTCGGCTTCAAGGGCTCGCGCAAGTCCACCCCCTTCGCCGCGCAGATGGCCGCCGAGTCGGCCGCCCGCCGCGCGCAGGAGCACGGCATGCGCAAGGTCGACGTCTTCGTCAAGGGTCCCGGCTCCGGCCGTGAGACCGCGATCCGCTCCCTCCAGGCCACCGGCCTCGAGGTCGGCTCGATCCAGGACGTCACCCCCACCCCGCACAACGGCTGCCGCCCGCCCAAGCGCCGCCGCGTCTGACGCAGCGGACGCACTTGTGCGTCTTTGAGTGTCCGGGCGGTACGAACCCCTCGCGGGGGACGTGCCGCCCGTACCCTTGCTGTATGTAGTCCCCGTCGGACGTCAAATAGTGGGCGTCCACGACTGAAGGAACACACATGCTTATCGCTCAGCGCCCCTCGCTGACCGAAGAGGTCGTAGACGAGTACCGCTCGCGGTTCGTGATCGAGCCGCTCGAGCCGGGCTTCGGTTACACCCTCGGCAACTCGCTGCGCCGCACGCTCCTGTCCTCGATCCCGGGTGCCGCTGTCACCAGCATCCGCGTGGACGGCGTCCTGCACGAGTTCACCACCGTGCCGGGTGTCAAGGAAGACGTCACCGACATCATCCTCAACATCAAGCAGCTGGTCGTCTCCTCGGAGCATGACGAGCCGGTCGTGATGTACCTGCGCAAGCAGGGTCCCGGCCTGGTCACCGCTGCCGACATCGCGCCCCCGGCCGGTGTCGAGGTGCACAACCCGGACCTGGTCCTCGCCACGCTCAACGGCAAGGGCAAGCTGGAGATGGAGCTGACCGTCGAGCGCGGTCGCGGCTACGTCTCCGCCGTCCAGAACAAGCAGCTGGGCCAGGAGATCGGTCGCATCCCGATCGACTCCATCTACAGCCCGGTCCTCAAGGTCACCTACAAGGTCGAGGCGACCCGAGTCGAGCAGCGCACCGACTTCGACAAGCTGATCGTCGACGTCGAGACCAAGCAGGCCATGCGCCCGCGTGACGCCATGGCGTCGGCGGGCAAGACCCTGGTCGAGCTGTTCGGTCTGGCGCGCGAGCTCAACATCGACGCCGAGGGCATCGACATGGGCCCGTCCCCGACGGACGCCGCGCTCGCCGCCGATCTGGCGCTGCCGATCGAGGAGCTCGAGCTCACGGTCCGCTCGTACAACTGCCTCAAGCGCGAGGGCATCCACTCCGTGGGTGAGCTCGTCGCCCGCTCCGAGGCCGACCTGCTCGACATCCGCAACTTCGGTGCGAAGTCGATCGACGAGGTCAAGGCGAAGCTGGCCGGCATGGGCCTGGCCCTCAAGGACAGCCCGCCCGGATTCGACCCGACCGCCGCCGCCGACGCCTTCGGCGCCGACGACGACGCGGACGCCGGTTTCGTCGAGACCGAGCAGTACTGATTCTTCCCGCCGCCGGCGGCCCGGGCCTCGTGCCCGACCGCCGGCCGGGCTTGTCGTGACTTTCCCGGGGCAGCCGCTCCGGGGGAACTGACACCGGTACCTGACACGGCCGGTGCAGATATGAAGGAGTATCACCATGCCGCGTCCCGCAAAGGGTGCCCGTCTGGGCGGCAGCGCCGCGCACGAGAAGCACCTCCTCGCGAACCTCGCGAAGGCGCTCTTCGAGCACGGCCGCATCACCACCACCGAGGCCAAGGCCCGTCGCCTGCGTCCCTACGCCGAGCGTCTGGTCACCAAGGCCAAGAAGGGCGACATCCACAACCGTCGCCTGGTGCTGCAGACGATCACGGACAAGAGCATCGTGCACACGCTCTTCACCGAGATCGCCCCGCGCTACGAGAACCGCCCCGGTGGTTACACGCGCATCACCAAGATCGGCAACCGTCGTGGCGACAACGCCCCGATGGCCGTGATCGAGCTGGTCGAGGCCCTTACGGTCGCCCAGCAGGCCACCGGTGAGGCCGAGGCCGCCACCAAGCGCGCCGTCAAGGAGTCCGAGGCCAAGGCCGAGGCTCCCGCCGAGACCGAGGCTCCGGCCGAGGAGACCAAGGAGGCCTGATTCCCCTCCCGGGAATCGTGTCTGCTTGAACGGCTCTGAACGGGCCCGCCCCTTCCTGGGGCGGGCCCGTTCTGCGTTGTCCGGTGTGTTCGGCTTTCTGAGAGGATCGGTCACGTGAGTGACGAGGTGGAGCCCGGGCACGTCCGGGTACGGCTGGACCTGAGCTACGACGGCAAGGACTTCTCCGGCTGGGCGAAGCAGCGCGTGCTGCGGACCGTCCAGGGCGAGCTGGAGTCGGCGCTGCGGACCGTGATGCGGCTGTCCGAGCCGGTCGAGCTGACCGTGGCCGGGCGGACGGACGCGGGCGTGCACGCCCGCGGGCAGGTCGCGCAGTTCGACCTGGCCGAGGAGGTGTGGGCCGAGCACCACGACAAGCTCCTGCGGCGCCTCGCGGGGCGCCTGCCGCACGACGTACGGGTATGGAGGGCCGCCGAGGCCCCCGCGGGCTTCAACGCGCGCTTCTCGGCGATCTGGCGCCGCTACGCGTACCGCGTCGGCGACCACCAGGCGGGCGTGGACCCGCTGCGCCGCGGGCACGTGCTCTGGCACCAGTGGCCCCTGGACGTGGACGCCATGAACGAGGCCGCCGCCCCGCTGCTCGGCGAGCACGACTTCGCCGCGTACTGCAAGAAGCGCGAGGGCGCCACGACCATCCGCACCCTCCAGCAGCTCGGCTGGGAGCGGGCCGAGGACGGGATCGTCACCGCGACCGTCCGGGCCGACGCCTTCTGCCACAACATGGTCCGCTCGCTCGTCGGCGCCCTGCTGCACGTCGGGGACGGCCACCGGCCGGTCGACTGGCCGGGGAAGGTGCTGGCCGCCGCCGTACGGGACTCCTCGGTGCACGTGGTCAAGCCGCACGGGCTGACGCTGGAGGAGGTCGGCTACCCCGCCGACGAGCTGCTCGCCGCCCGCAGCAAGGAGGCGCGCAACGTGCGCACCCTGCCCGGAGCCGGCTGCTGCTGAGCGCCCCCGCCGGGCGCCCGTCCACCCGTTTGGGCGGATCGCCGGCGGACCGGGACAATGCCCGGCATGGGACATCTCGAAGCCAACCACCTGGAGTACTACCTTCCCGACGGGCGGGTCCTGCTCCCCGACGTCTCCTTCCGCGTGGGGGAGGGGTCGGTGGTGGCCCTGGTGGGGGCGAACGGCGCCGGCAAGACCACCCTGCTCAAGCTGATCTCCGGTGAGCTGCAGCCGCACGGCGGCGGGGTCGCGATCAGCGGCGGGCTCGGGGTGATGTCGCAGTTCGTGGGCTCGGTGCGGGACGAGACGACCGTACGGGACCTGCTGGTCTCGGTCGCCCAGCCGCGGATCCGGGAGGCGGCCAAGGCCGTGGACCGGGCCGAGGAGCTGATCCTGACCGTCGACGACGAGGCCGCGCAGATGGCGTACGCGCAGGCGCTGAGCGACTGGGCCGACGTCCAGGGCTACGAGGCGGAGACCCTGTGGGACGTCTGCACCATGGCCGCCCTGGACATCCCGTACGACGCGGCGCAGTTCCGCGAGGTGCGCACGCTCTCGGGCGGTGAGCAGAAGCGGCTCGTGCTGGAGGCGCTGCTGCGCGGGCCGGACGAGGTGCTGCTGCTCGACGAGCCGGACAACTACCTCGACGTCCCGGGCAAGCGGTGGCTGGAGGAGCAGCTGAAGGCCACCCGCAAGACGGTGCTCTTCGTCAGCCACGACCGGGAGCTGCTCACCCAGGCCGCCGAGAAGATCATCAGCCTGGAGGCGAGCCCGACCGGCAGCGACGTGTGGGTGCACGGCGCCGGCTTCGGGACGTACCACGAGGCCCGCAAGGAGCGCTTCGCGCGCTTCGAGGAGCTCAAGCGGCGCTGGGACGAGGAGCACGCCCGGCTGAGGGCGCTGGTGCTGCGGCTGCGCAACCAGGCGGCCTCCAGCCCCGACATGGCCTCGCGGTACCGGGCGATGCAGACCCGCTTCCAGAAGTTCGAGGAGGCCGGCCCGCCGCCGGAGCCGCCGCGCGAGCAGGACATCCGGATGCGGCTCAAGGGCGGCCGCACCGGCGTGCGCGCGCTGACGGTGGAGAACCTCGAGCTCACGGGCCTGATGAAGCCGTTCTCGCTGGAGGTCTTCTACGGCGAGCGGGTCGCGGTGCTCGGTTCGAACGGCTCCGGCAAGTCGCACTTCCTGCGGCTGATGGCCGGCGAGGACGTCAAGCACACCGGTACGTGGAAGCTGGGCGCGCGCGTGGTCCCCGGGCACTTCGCGCAGACCCACGCCCACCCCGAGCTGTTCGGCCGCACGCTCGTCGACATCCTGTGGACGGAGGCCGCCAAGCCGCTGGGCGCGGCGATGGGCGCGCTGCGCCGGTACGAGCTGGAGGGTCAGGCGGACCAGCCGTTCGAGAAGCTGTCGGGCGGCCAGCAGGCGCGTTTCCAGATCCTGCTGCTGGAGCTGGCGGGCACCACGACGCTGCTGCTGGACGAGCCGACGGACAACCTGGACCTCGAATCGGCGGAGGCGCTGCAGGACGGACTGGAGGCGTACGACGGCACTGTGTTGTGTGTCACACACGACCGGTGGTTCGCGCGCACATTTGACCGTTACCTGGTCTTCGGTTCGGACGGTGTTGTGCGGGAGACTCAGGAGCCCGTCTGGGACGAACGTAGAGTCGCGCGCAAGCGCTAGGGGGCGGACCACCCCCTCGGGACAGTGAGGGGGAGGCGTTGTGGGGCTGCGCCCTGGCATCTGGCTGACGAAGTGGGAGAACCGGGCCTCGGGGAACCGGCTGATGGACTGGCTGCTGCGGCCGGCCTCGCGGCCGTGGCAGTTCCTGTCGCTCGCCGTGCTCCTGGGGATCGCGGTCTCCACGAGCCTGCGGGCGAACTGGGGCTCGGACAACGCCTTCGTGGTCAAGGCGGCGCAGACGCTGCTGGAGGGCGGGTCCCCGTACGAGGACAAGCGCTTCCTGTACCTGCCCAGCGCCGTGCTCATGGCGGTGCCGGAGGCGATGCTCCCGCAGACCGCGCTGCGCTGGCTGCTGCCGGTGGGGATGTCGGGCCTGCTGGGCATCGGCTGGCTGGCCGCGCTGCGGCTGTTCTCGGTGCCGCTGCGCTCGCGCTTCGCGGTCATCGGCTTCCCGGTGCTCGCCCTCGCCTACAAGCCGTACGTGAACCTGGTGCTGATCGGCAACTGGACCGCCATCTCGGCGGCCGCCCTGCCGGTGGCGCTGCTGCTCGCGCACCGGCGGCACTGGGGCGCGGCCGGCCTGGTCATCGGGCTGGCCATCGCCTGCAAGCCGATGCTGGTGCCGGTCGGGCTGCTGTTCCTGCTGGCCCGGCAGTGGCGGGGGCTGGCCGCGGCCGTGCTGGTGCCGATGGGGCTCTCGCTGGCGGGCGCGCTGCTGATGCCGAGCCCGACGCTGTTCTTCACCAAGACCCTGCCGTTCCTGCTCAAGGGGCAGGACGCCTACGCGCTGCCCTGGGACGCCTCGCCGATCGCGGTGCTGCCGCGGCTGGGGGTGCCGGAGCCGCTGGCGCTGCTGGTGGCGTTCGCGGGGGCGGGGGCGGGCCTGTGGGCGGTCTGGGTGCGCTGGCGGCGCGTCGAGGACGACGCGGACGGCGGGGAGCTGCGGCTGGCGGAGACGGCCTGCATGGTGATGCTCGCCGCATTCCTGGTGTCACGGCCGTCCTTCGACCACTACCTGCTGGTGGTGCTCCCGCTGCTGCTGGCGTCGGCGGTCCGGCCGGGCTCGATGCCGCGCTCGCCCTGGTTCTGGGCGGCCCTTGCGCCCCAGACGGCCGGGATCCCCTGGCCGTCGGAGCTGGACGCCAAACGGCGGGCCTTCAAGGACTGCGCGACCCTGTGCGGGCTCGCGATCCTGCTGGCGCGTCGTGCACTGCGCTCCGGGCGGGTTACCCTGGAGCCCGTAACAACTACGGGGTCCCCACTCAGGACCGAACCGGAGTGCGCCGCGACGCCAGTAGAACCGGCATCGCGGACCGCGTTTTGACCCGTCCGGGTCTACTTGGGTATCCTGCTGGTTTGTTATGCGTATTGGCTTTCTCATTCTCACGTGAAAGGGCCTTGCGCCGGTCCACCGGACCGATGACCAGCGGTTCACACGGGTTGCGTCCCCGATGTGGACGAGGGCTGTCGTGATCGTCCGTGGTGACCCTGTCAGGACCTTCCCGCTGGGCTTGCGCCCTTGGGATACCACCACTGAAGAAGCGAAGGCATACGCGTGCGTACGTTCAGCCCCAAGCCCGGCGACATCTCGCGCCAGTGGCTCGTCATCGACGCCCAGGACGTTGTCCTCGGCCGTCTGGCGACCCAGGTCGCTGCCCTTCTGCGGGGCAAGCACAAGCCGACCTACGCCCCCCACATGGACATGGGCGACTTCGTCATCATCGTCAACGCCGACAAGGTTCACCTGTCCGGCAACAAGGCGACCCAGAAGATGGCGTACCGCCACTCCGGCTACCCGGGCGGCCTCCGCTCGGTGCGCTACGACGACCTTCTGGCGAACAACCCGGAGAAGGCCGTCGAGAAGGCCATCAAGGGCATGCTCCCCAAGAACACCCTGGGCCGTCAGATGCTGTCGAAGCTGAAGGTCTACTCGGGCGACCAGCACCCCCACGCTGCCCAGCAGCCGGTGCCGTTCGAGATCACCCAGGTCGCGCAGTAGTTCCGGCCACCCCCTAAGACGTAGAAAATTCTGAGGAGCATCGTGGCCGAGACCACCGCCGAGACGACCCCCGTCGACGAGTTCGAGGGCAACGTCGAGGAGTACACCAGCGAGTCTGAGGTCGTCGCCGAGGGCGACTACACCTCCGAGTCCCTTGCCGGCCGCTTCGGCGACCCCCAGCCGGCCGCCGGCCTGGGCCGTCGCAAGAACGCCATCGCCCGCGTCCGGATCGTTCCGGGCACCGGCAAGTGGAAGATCAACGGTCGTACCCTTGAGGACTACTTCCCCAACAAGGTGCACCAGCAGGAAGTCAACGAGCCGTTCAAGCTGCTCGAGCTGGACAACCGCTACGACGTCATCGCCCGCATCTCGGGTGGCGGCGTCTCCGGCCAGGCCGGCGCCCTGCGCCTGGGTGTGGCCCGTGCGCTGAACGAGGCGGACGTGGACAACAACCGCGCGGCGCTGAAGAAGGCCGGCTTCCTCTCCCGCGACGACCGTGCGGTCGAGCGCAAGAAGGCCGGTCTCAAGAAGGCCCGTAAGGCCCCGCAGTACAGCAAGCGTTAATCTGCGCCTGCTGTTCTGCAACGAATCCGCCCCGGCAGCACTCTCTGTGCTGCCGGGGCGGTTCGTTTACCGCCACAAGCGGCACATATTTGTCACATGCGGTCACAAGCGAAGCAGAAACTCGGGAGGACAACAGTGGGACGACTCTTCGGGACGGACGGTGTACGCGGCGTCGCCAACGCGGATCTGACGGCTGAGCTCGCGCTCGGCCTCTCCGTGGCGGCCGCCCACGTACTGGCCGAGGCGGGCACCTTCGCGGGCCACCGGGCCACCGCCGTGGTCGGCCGTGACCCACGGGCCTCCGGTGAGTTCCTCGAGGCCGCGGTCGTCGCGGGCCTCGCGAGCGCGGGCGTGGACGTCCTGCGCGTCGGTGTGCTGCCCACCCCGGCGGTGGCGTATCTCACCGGTGCGCTGGGCGGCGACCTCGGCGTGATGCTCTCCGCCAGCCACAACGCCATGCCCGACAACGGGATCAAGTTCTTCGCGCGCGGCGGCCACAAGCTCGCCGACGAGCTGGAGGACCGGATCGAGTCCGTCTACGAAGAGCACCGCACCGGCGCCCCCTGGGACCGGCCCACCGGCTCCGGCGTGGGCCGGATCTCCGACTACACGGAGGGCTTCGACAAGTACGTCGCCCACCTCATCGGAGTCCTCCCCAACCGCCTCGACGGCCTGAAGGTCGTCCTGGACGAGGCGCACGGCGCGGCCGCCTACGTGTCGCCCGAGGCCTTCACCCGGGCGGGCGCGGAGATCATCACGATCGGCGCCGAGCCCGACGGCCTGAACATCAACGACGGCTGCGGCTCCACCCACCTCGGCCTGCTCAAGGCCGCCGTGGTCGAGCACGGCGCCGACCTCGGCATCGCGCACGACGGCGACGCGGACCGCTGCCTCGCCGTCGACGGCACCGGCGCGGAGGTCGACGGCGACCAGATCCTCGCCGTACTGGCGCTGGCCATGCGGGAGTCCGGTCAGCTGCGCGAGAACACCGTCGTCGGCACCGTGATGTCGAACCTCGGCTTCAAGCTGGCCATGGAGGGCGAGGGCATCCAGGTCGTGCAGACCGGGGTCGGTGACCGGTACGTCCTGGAGTCGATGAAGCAGCACGGCTACGCGCTGGGCGGCGAGCAGTCCGGCCACGTGATCATCCTCGACCACGCGACGACCGGCGACGGCACGCTGACCGGCCTGCTCCTGGCGGCGCGGATCGCGGACACCGGCAAGTCCCTGGCCGAGCTGGCGGGCGTCATGACCCGGCTGCCGCAGGTGCTGATCAACGTTCCCGACGTGGACCGGACCCGGGTGACGACCTCCGCCGAGCTGGCCGCGGCCGTCGCCGACGCCGAGCGCGAGCTGGGCACCACCGGCCGGGTGCTGCTGCGTCCGTCCGGCACGGAGCCGCTCGTACGGGTGATGGTCGAGGCCGCCGACATCGAGCAGGCCCGCGCGGTCGCCGGCCGGCTCGCGGACGTCGTGAAGTCGGCGCTGGGCTGACCGCGCCGACAGCCGACCGCCGTACGCCTGCGGCCCCGTACCCGGACCGGGTACGGGGCCGCAGGCGTACGACGGGTCTTCAGGTCTTCGCGCCGCGGACCCAGCGGCGCCGCTGGGTCCGCCACAGGGCCTTCTGCGCCAGCAGGGTCAGGACGCCCGCCACGACGATGCCGCCCAGGTTCAGCAGCAGCTGCTCCGCCGATCCCCACATCTGGCCGAGGTCGCCGTAGCTCAGGGCCACGGCGGCGTTGGCGGCCGCCGGGACCGTGGTCACGGAGATCGCCACACCCACCAGGGCCCCGGACTTGGCCGAGGTCAGGGACAGTATTCCGGCGACCCCGGCGAGCAGCGCCACGATGAACGAGAACGGGTCCGGCTGCCAGATGAAGCTGGTGTTCGGCCGCGGGTCCTCCAGCATGCCCTTGTCGAACTGGCCCAGCGCGTCCATCGCCAGGCTGAACAGGGTGGTGACGGCGATCGCGGCCGCGAAGCCGATCAGCAGGGCGAGGAGGGAGCGCGCCGCGAGCCGGGGCGCGCGCTGCACCAGGGCGGTGCACACGCCCGCGAGCGGGCCGAACTCGGGGCCGACGGCCATGGCGCCCACGATCAGGACGGCGTTGTCGAGGACCACGCCACAGGCGGCGATCATCGTCGCGATGATCATGAACGCGACGTAGGTGACGCTGAGGGTGGACTCCTCGTGCGTGGATTCGCTCAAGTGTTCCCACAGGACGGCGTCTGCGGGCTCGCCCGGCGCTTCTTCCTCGGCCGCGTCGGCCCGCTTGGACAGCGAGAGGTCGATGTTCTCGACGGCGATCGAGCCGTCCTCGGCGATCCCCAGGGCCCGGAGCTCCTCCAGCAGCTCGTCCGCCGCCTCGCGCGCCACGTCGCACAGCACGAGGTCGCCGTGCGGCACCCGGGCGGCCCCGCGCAGGACGACGAGGTGGGTGGTGCCGACCGTCTTCTCGATGGCCGCGACCACCGCCTCGGTACGGTCGGGCGGCGCGATCAGGCGGAGATGCAGCATCCCCGCACCCTAGTGCGTTCCCTTCGGCTCAGAGTTTGCGCAGGCTCAGCTTCTGCACCTTGTGGTCGGGGCCCTTGCGGACGACCAGGGTGGCGCGGCCGCGGGTGGGGGCCACGTTCTCCAGCAGGTTGGGCTTGTTGATGGTCCGCCACATCGTCTGCGCGTACTCCACGGCCTCCTCCTCGGAGACCTGCGTGTACTTGCGGAAGTAGGAGAACGGGTTCTGGAAGGCGGTCGCGCGCAGCTTCCGGAAGCGGTTCAGGTACCAGCGCTCGATGTCCTCGGGCCGGGCGTCGACGTACACGCTGAAGTCGAAGTAGTCGGCGAGGCCGACGCGGGTGCGGCCGTCCTTGCCGGGGAGGGCCGGCTGGAGGACGTTCAGGCCCTCCACGATGAGGATGTCCGGGCGGCGTACGACGAGCTCCTCGCCCGGGACGATGTCGTAGATCAGGTGCGAGTAGACGGGGGCCCGGACCTCGTCCTTGCCGGCCTTGATGTCCGCGACGAAGCGGGTGAGCGCGCGGCGGTCGTAGGACTCGGGGAAGCCCTTGCGGGAGGTGAGCCCGCGTCGCTGGAGCTCCTTCATCGGGTATAGGAACCCGTCCGTGGTGACCAGCTCCACGCGCGGGTGCTCGGGCCAGCGGGCGAGGAGCGCCTGGAGCAGGCGGGCCACGGTGGACTTGCCGACGGCGACGGACCCGGCGACCCCTATGACGAACGGGGTGCCCTGCTGGGCGCCGTGCCCGTTGCCCGCGTCGCCGAGGAACGTGTTGAGGGTGCCGCGGAGGTTGCTGGTGGCGCCGACGTACAGGTTGAGCAGGCGGGAGAGCGGCAGGTAGACGTCGCGCACCTCGTCGAGGTCGATGACGTCGCCGAGTCCGCGCAGCCGCTCGACCTCGTCGGCGGTGAGCGGGAGCGGGGTCCGCTCGCGCAGGGCGCTCCACTCGGCACGGCTCAGGTCGACGTACGGCGAGGCGTCCGGGCCCCGGCGGTGGGCCGGGCGCGGGTGGGCCCCGTCCTGGCCGGTGGCCGGGTGGGGCCCGTCCTGGCCGGTGCGCTCCATTGCGTTCTCCGGCGTGCTGCTTCGTGGCGGCGAAGTGATCACACCGCCATTGTCGGGGGTGGGGGGCTGTTGTGGGTTATGCGGTGGGTCACGTAGCGGTACCGGTGGCCGCGGAGTGCCGGGGTGGTACGGGCTCCGGTACCGATTCGAGGCTCTTGGAGTCTCGCGATGATCACGATTGCCGCGGGGCACCGGGAAGACGCTGGCGTCCGTCAAGGCGCCGGGCCAGGCGGGCGCGGGCGGCTTCACGGTGAGCGAGGGCAGCGAGAGCACCGGGTTCGACAGCGTCAAGCCCGGCGAGAAGTCGAGCGTCCTGCTGAACGTGGCGCGCAAGGGCAACACGGTCGCCGCCTTCTCGTCGATCAGCCTGACGGGCAAGGCCGTCTTCCCGAGGACGCTGATCGAGGCGCAGGGCGAGAAGCTGGTCCGACCCTCGCGAGGGTCGCCGTCGACCCGCCCCGGTGTACGCGCCGGGGCGGGTTTTCGTCTTGTTCAGGTACCGGGCAGACGGCCGACTACGGCGTACCCTGCCGCCTATGTGCGGAATTGTGGGTTACGTGGGAGCGCAGTCGGCGCTCGATGTGGTCATCGCCGGACTCAAGCGGCTGGAGTACCGCGGCTACGACTCGGCGGGGATCGCCGTGCTCGCCGACGGTGAGCTGGCCTCCGTCAAGAAGGCCGGGAAGCTGGTCAATCTGGAGAAGGAGCTGGTCGGGAACCCGTTGCCGGCCGGGTCCACGGGACTGGGGCACACCCGGTGGGCGACCCACGGCGGGCCCACCGACGCCAACGCCCACCCGCACCTCGACAACGCGGGGCGCGTGGCCGTCGTACACAACGGGATCATCGAGAACTTCGCCGCGCTCCGCGCCGAACTGGCCGAGCGCGGGCACCGCCTGGAGTCCGAGACGGACACCGAGGTCGTGGCGCACCTGCTCGCCGAGCACTTCGCGGCCGCCGGGGACCTCGCCGAGGCGATGCGGCAGGTGTGCCGGCGCCTGGAGGGCGCCTTCACGCTGGTCGCGGTGCACGCCGACGAGCCGGACGTGGTGGTCGGCGCGCGCCGGAACTCGCCCCTGGTGGTGGGGGTCGGGGAGGGCGAGAACTTCCTCGCCTCCGACGTGGCCGCGTTCATCGCCCACACCCGGGCCGCGATCGAGCTGGGCCAGGACCAGGTCGTCGAACTGCGCCGCGACGGCGTCACGGTGACCAACTTCGACGGCTCCGCCGCCACCGTGCGGGCGTACCACGTGGACTGGGACGCCTCGGCGGCCGAGAAGGGCGGCTACGACTACTTCATGCTCAAGGAGATCGCCGAGCAGCCGAAGGCCGTGGCCGACACCCTCCTGGGCCGGATCGACGTGAACGGCTCGCTGACCCTGGACGAGGTGCGCATCCCCGTCTCGGTGCTCCGGGAGGTCGACAAGGTCGTCATCGTCGCCTGCGGGACGGCCTACCACGCGGGCATGATCGCGAAGCTGGCCATCGAGCACTGGACCCGCATCCCGTGCGAGACGGAGCTGGCGAGCGAGTTCCGCTACCGCGATCCGATCCTCGACCAGCGCACCCTGGTGATCGCGATCTCGCAGTCCGGCGAGACCATGGACACCCTGATGGCGCTGCGGCACGCGCGCGAGCAGGGGGCCAGGGTGCTGGCCGTCTGCAACACGAACGGCTCCACCATCCCGCGCGAGTCGGACGCCGTGCTGTACACGCACGCCGGTCCGGAGGTGGCCGTCGCCTCCACGAAGGCGTTCCTGACCCAGCTGGTCGCCTGCTACCTCGTCGCGCTCTACCTCGGGCAGGTGCGCGGCACGAAGTGGGGCGACGAGATCGAGACGGTCGTCCGGGAGCTGTCGGACATCGCCGCGGCCGTGGACACCGTGCTGGAGACGATGGAGCCCGTACGGGAGCTCGCGCGCTCCCTGGCGGACAAGAACACGGTGCTGTTCCTGGGGCGGCACGTCGGCTACCCGGTGGCGCTGGAGGGCGCGCTCAAGCTCAAGGAGCTGGCGTACATGCACGCCGAGGGCTTCGCGGCGGGCGAGTTGAAGCACGGGCCGATCGCGCTGATCGAGGAGGACCTGCCGGTGGTGGTGGTCGTGCCGTCGCCGAAGGGCCGCTCGGTGCTCCACGACAAGATGGTGTCGAACATCCAGGAGATCCGGGCCCGCGGGGCGCGGACCATCGTGATCGCGGAGGAGGGTGACGAGGCGGTCGTCCCGTACGCCGACCACCTGATCCGGATCCCCGCGACGCCCACGCTGCTCCAGCCGCTGGTGGCGACGGTGCCGTTGCAGGTCTTCGCGTGCGAGCTGGCGACGGCGCGGGGCAACGAGGTGGACCAGCCGCGTAACCTTGCCAAGTCGGTGACGGTGGAGTAGCGGGGCAGTGGGGTAGTCGTTGTGATCATCGGTGTGGGGATCGACGTCGCGGAGATCGACCGCTTCGGCGCGGCGCTGGAGCGTACGCCGAACCTGGCGCGGCGGCTCTTCGTCGACGCCGAGCTGACGCTCCCGAGCGGCGAGCGGCGCGGAACCGCCTCGCTCGCCGCCCGGTTCGCGGCCAAGGAGGCCCTCGCCAAGGCGCTCGGCGCGCCGGGCGGGATGCTGTGGACCGACGCCGAGGTGTACGTGGAGGAGTCCGGGCGACCCCGGCTGCGGGTGTCCGGGACGGTTGAGGCGAGGGCGCTGGCGCTGGGCGTGAGGTCCTGGCACATCTCGCTGAGCCACGACGCGGGGGTCGCCTCCGCCGTGGTGATCGCCGAGGGGTAGGAGCCGCGGGGCGGTGGCCGAGGGGTAGGGGCCGCGCCGGTCGGGCAGGCTGGGGGCCATGCGTACTGCTTACAGCGTGGAGACCGTACGGGCCGCCGAGCGGGAGCTGATGGCCCGGCTGCCCGAAGGCGCTCTGATGCTGCGGGCGGCGGCCGGGCTGGCCGCCGTCTGCGCGGGACTGCTGGCCCGGCGGCCGGGGCGGGTCTACGGGGCGCGCGTCGTGCTGCTGGTGGGGCCGGGCGACAACGGGGGCGACGCGCTGTACGCCGGCGCGCGCCTGGCCCGGCGCGGGGCCGGGGTGACAGCGGTGCCGATGGACCCGCAGCGGATGCACGCGGGCGGGCTCGCGGCCCTGCGCGCCGCCGGCGGCCGGGTGGCGGACACCGTGCCCGCGCGGGCGGACCTGGTACTCGACGGGCTGCTCGGGATCGGCGGGCGGGGCGGGCTGCGGCCGGCGGCCGCGGCGCTGGTCGAGCGGATCCCGTCCGGGGTCCCGGTGGTCGCCGTGGACCTGCCGAGCGGGGTGGACGCGGACACCGGGGAGGTGGCGGGCCCGGCGGTGACCGCCGATGTGACGGTGGCGTTCGGGGCGTACAAGCCCGGGCTGCTGATCGACCCCGGGGCCTCGCGGGCGGGCGCCGTGCACCTGGTGGACATCGGGCTGGCCCTGGGCGAGCCGGACGCGGAGGCCCTCCAGCACGCCGACGTCGCGGGGCTGCTGCCGGAGCCGGGAGCGTCGAGCGACAAGTACCGGCGGGGCGTGGTCGGCATCGTCGCCGGGTCCGCGCAGTACCCGGGCGCGGCGGTGCTGGCCGTGGCCGGGGCGCTGCGGGGCGGCGCGGGCGCGGTCCGGTACGTCGGCCCGACGGCGGCCGCGGACGCGGTGCTCGCGCGGTACCCGGAGACGCTGATCGGGCGCGGCCGCGTACAGGCCTGGGTGGTCGGGCCGGGGCTGGGGGAGGGGCGCGCGGGCGAGGTCGCGGGGCTGCTGGCCGAGGACGTGCCGGTACTGGTCGACGCGGACGGGCTGCGCGGGCTCGACGCCGAGGTGCTGCGGGCCCGGTCCGCCCCGACCCTGCTGACCCCGCACGCGGGGGAGGCGGCGGCCCTGCTGGGGGTGTCGCGGGAGTCGGTGGAGGCGGGGCGGCTGGGGTCGGTACGGGCGCTGGCCGAGCGGTACGGGGTGGCGGCGCTGCTGAAGGGCTCCACGACGCTGGTCGCCTCCGGCGGGGGTGGCGGGAGGGGTGGGA
>NZ_JAPNLM010000028.1 GCF_026627255.1 Streptomyces antarcticus
GGCGGGGGTGGGTGGGGGGTGTGTCATCGGGGTTGGTGGGGGTGGGGGTGTGATTTGCGGGGTTGTGGGGGTCGTAGGGTCGGGGGATGAGTGAGGATGCGGGAGCCGATGAGACCGTGCGGCTGTGGCGGGAGGCCGTCGGGCGCGGGGATCTCGTGCTGCTGGACGGGTTCCACGCGCTGAAGCACGCCCTGCGGTTCGGGGCGCGAGTCGAGGCGGTCGTCGCCGACGATCCCGCCGCCGTACGGGCGCTCGCGCGCGAGCTGGCTCCCGATGTCGGGGCCGACGTGGCCCGGCTGGTGCGCCGGGCGGAGCTCAAGGGGCTGCTGGCCCGCGTGCACCCCACCGGGGTCGCCGCGCTCGCCGTACGGCCCGACCGGGAGGCCGGCCGTGCCGCCCTCGGGCGGCTGCCGCGTCCCGCGCCCGTCGTCGTACTCGACAACCCCCGCAACCTCGGCAACGTCGGAGCCGTCGTCCGCCTGGCCGCCGGGTTCGGGGCCACCGGCGTGGTCACCCGCGGCGACCTGGACCCCTGGCACCCGAACGTCGTCCGGGCCGGAGCCGGGCTGCACTACGCCACCACCGTGGACCGGGTCGAGCTGGAGGAGCTGCCGCCGGGGCCGCTGTACGCGCTCGACCCGGAGGGCGAGGACATCCGCTCCCTCACCCTCCCGGACGACGCCGTGCTGGCCTTCGGCTCCGAGCGCCACGGCATCTCGCCGGAGCTGCGTGCCCGGGCCGACCACCTGGTCTCCCTGCCGATGCGGCCGCAGGTGTCCAGCTACAACCTGGCGACCAGCGTGGCCATGGCCCTCTTCCACTGGGGCGGCCCCAAGGCCTGACCGCCCCGACCCGCGGTCACGCCTGGCGGCGGACCTCCACCACGCGGAAGCGGTTCGCCACGAACGCTCCGTCGCACAGGGCCGCGTTGGCCGCCGGGTTGCCGCCGGAGCCGTGGAAGTCGGAGAACGCGGCGGTCTGGTTGACGTACACCCCGCCGGTCAGGTTCAGCGAGAGCTGCGCCGACTCCTCCAGACAGACTTCCTCGATCGCCCGCTCGGTGTCCGCCGACGTCGTGTACGCGCCGACCGTCATGGCGCCCTTCTCGCGCACCGTGCGGCGCAGCAGGTCCAGCGCGTCCGCCGTGGAGTCGACCGCCACCGCGAAGGAGACCGGGCCGAAGCACTCCGAGAGGTAGGCCGCGTCCGGGTCCGGCTTGGCCGCGTCGAGCTTGACCATGACCGGCGTACGGACGACCGCGTCCGGGAACTCGGGGTTGACGATCTCCCGGGAGGCCAGCGCGACCTCGCCGAGGGAGGCGGCCGCCTCCAGCCGGGTCCTGACGTCCGGGTTGACCAGGGCGCCCAGCAGCGCGTTGGCCCGGGCGTCGTCGCCGAGCAGGCCGCCGACGGAGGCCGCGAGGTCGGCGACGACCTCGTCGTACGTCTTGTGCCCGGCGTCCGTGGCGATGCCGTCGCGGGGGATCAGCAGGTTCTGCGGGGTGGTGCACATCTGGCCGCTGTACAGGGACAGCGAGAAGGCCAGGTTGGACAGCATGCCCTTGTAGTCGTCGGTGGAGTCCAGGACGACGGTGTTGACGCCCGCCTTCTCCGTGTAGACCTGCGCCTGGCGGGCATTGGCCTCGAGCCAGTCGCCGAACTCCGTGGAGCCGGTGTAGTCGATCAGCTTGATCTCGGGGCGCACGGCCAGGGTCTTCGCGATGCCCTCGCCGGGCCGCTCCACCGCCAGCGCGACCAGGTTCGGGTCGAAGCCCGCCTCGGCGAGCACCTCGCGCGCGACCCGGACGGTCAGGGCCAGCGGGAGGACGGCGCGCGGGTGCGGCTTGACCAGCACCGCGTTGCCCGTGGCCAGGGAGGCGAACAGGCCCGGGTAGCCGTTCCAGGTGGGGAAGGTGTTGCAGCCGATCACCAGCGCGATGCCGCGCGGGACCGCCGTGAAGCTCTTGCCGATCTCCAGCGGGTCCCGCTTGCCCTGCGGCTTGGACCAGTCGGCCCGGCCGGGGACGCGGGTCTGCTCCTCGTACGCGTAGGCCACGGCCTCCAGGCCGCGGTCCTGGGCGTGGGGGCCGCCCGCCTGGAACGCCATCATGAAGGCCTGGCCGCTGGTGTGCATGACCGCGTGCGCGAACTCGTGGGTTCGGGCGGAGATGCGGGACAGGATCTCGATACAGACCAGGGCGCGGGTCTCGGGCCCCGCGTCGCGCCAGGCGCCCATGCCGGCCCGCATCGCGGGCAGCAGCACGTCCGGGTCGGCGTGCGGGTACTCGACTCCCAGCTCCGGGCCGTACGGCGAGACCTCGCCGCCGACCCAGCCGTCCGTACCGGGCTGTCCCAGGTCCAGCCGGGTGCCGCGCAGGGCCTCGAAGGCGGCGAGCCCGTCGGCCGGGGCGGTCTCCCCGTAGGCCTTGGGGTGTTCGGGATGGGGGGACCAGTAGGCGCGGCTGCGGATCGCCGACAGGGCCTGGTCCAGGGTGGGCCGGTGCTGGGCGGACAGCTGGGGGACGGTGGACTCGGCGGCCATCAGGGACCAACTCCTCGTTGAGCCGGGCGAAGGAGAGCAGACTGGAGTTAGAGTAACCGAACGATCGGTCGGGACAAGAGGGCCCGGCGGACCTGTGGATAAGTCGGTGCGGGAGGATCGGGTCATGACAGCAATAGAGCGGTCCCGGACTGTGGCGGTCGTCGGCGCGGGCACCATGGGACAGGGCATCGCCCAGGTCGCCCTTCTCGCAGGTCACCGCGTGCTGCTCTACGACATCAACGCCTCGCTCGCCGCGGACGGCGCCGGCATCGTGCAGGACCGCGTCGAGCGCATGGCGGCCAAGGGCCGCCTCGGCCAGGCCGAGTCCGAGGACGCGATCGCCCGGATCGCGCCGGCCGTCTCGCTGACGGACCTCGCCGACGCCGCCCTCGTCGTCGAGGCGGTCGTCGAGGACGCCGGGGTCAAGCGCGCCCTCTTCCGGGCCCTCGAAGAGGTGGTCGCGCCCGACGCGCTGCTGGCCACGAACACCTCCTCCCTCTCCGTCACCGAGCTCGCCGCCGGGCTCGCGCACCCCGGTCGCTTCCTCGGCCTGCACTTCTTCAACCCGGCCCCGCTGCTCCCGCTCGTCGAGGTGGTCACCGGCTTCGCGACCGACCCGGCCGCCGCCGAGAGCGCGTACGCCACGGTCCTGGGCTGGGGCAAGACGCCGGTCCGCTGCGCGGACACCCCCGGCTTCATCGTCAACCGAATCGCGCGCCCCTTCTACGCCGAGGCCTTCGCGGTGTACGAGGAGCGGGGCGCCGACCCGGCCACCATCGATGCCGTGCTCCGTGAGAGCGGCGGCTTCAAGATGGGCCCCTTCGCGCTGACCGACCTGATCGGGCAGGACGTCAACGAGGCCGTGACCCGCTCGGTGTGGGAGTCCTTCTTCCGCAGCCCCAAGTTCACCCCGTCCCTCGCGCAGCGCCGCCTCGTCCAGTCGGGCCGCCTCGGCCGCAAGTCGGGGCACGGCTGGTTCCCGTACGGTCCGGACGCCGTCCTGCCGCAGCCGCACACGGCCGGGCCCGAGGACGCCCCGGAGAAGGTCACCGTCGTCGGCGACCTGGGGCCGGCGGCCGAGCTGGCCGACCTGCTGGAGGAGGCCGGGATCGCGGTCACGGCCACCGAGCACGGGGGTCCGTACATCCAGCTGCCCGGGGAGGGCCAGCTGGTCCTCGCGGACGGCAAGACCTCCGTCGAGTTCGCCGACGTCGTCTACTTCGACCTCGCGCTCGACTACCGCGGCTGCACACGGGTCGCGCTCTCCGCGAGCGCGGACACCAGCGAGCGGACCCTCGCCGAGGCGGTCGGCCTCTTCCAGAAGCTCGGCAAGAAGGTCTCCGTCATCGGCGACGTCCCCGGCATGATCGTCGCCCGGACGGTGGCGATGCTCATCGACCTCACCGCCGACGCCGTCGCCCGCGGGGCGGCCAGTGCCGAGGACGTCGACACCGCGATGCGGCTCGGCGTCAACTACCCGCTCGGCCCGGCCGAATGGCACGACCGGCTCGGCCGCGACTGGGCGTACGACCTCCTCCACCACCTCGACGAACGCTGTCCCGGCGGCCGGTACGCGCCCTCGCTGGCGCTGTTCAAGCTGGGCTACGCGGCGGGCGACGAGGACGAGGCGGGGGACACGGAGTGACGACGGCCAAGCGGGACACCTACACCCCCGAGACGCTCCTGTCCGTGGCCGTACAGGTCTTCAACGAGCGCGGCTACGACGGCACGTCGATGGAGCACCTGTCCAAGGCCGCCGGCATCTCGAAGTCCTCGATCTACCACCACGTCGCGGGCAAGGAGGAGCTGCTGCGCCGGGCCGTCAGCCGTGCCCTCGACGGGCTGTTCGCCGTCCTGGAGGAGCCGGCCGCGGTGCGCGGGCGCGCCGTCGAGCGCGTCGAGTACGTCACCCGGCGGACGGTGGAGGTGCTGGTCTCCGAGCTGCCGTACGTGACGCTGCTGCTGCGCGTACGGGGCAACACCCGCACCGAGCGGTGGGCCCTGGAGCGGCGCCGCGAGTTCGACCACCAGGTCGCGGAGCTCCTCAAGGCCGCCGCGGCCGAGGGCGACCTGCGCGCGGACGTGGACATCCGCCTCGCGACCCGCCTGCTCTTCGGCATGGTGAACTCGCTGGTCGAGTGGTACCGGCCGCACCCCGGCACCAGCCAGGACCAGCTCGCGGACGCGGTGGTCAGCATGGCCCTGGACGGCCTGCGGACCGTCCGGGACTGACGCAGGGCGCCCGGGCCGGCGCCGGGGCAGGTCGTACGGGATCCGCACGAGCCGCCCCGTACGGCCTAGTCCTCCGTGATCGTCGGTCCGGCGGGCTTCCCCGGGCCCGGGGCCAGCAGGTCCGTCTCCTCGAACACCAGCAGGGTGCGGGTGGACAGCACCTCAGGGATGGACTGCAGGCGGGTCAGTACCAGCTCGCGCAGGGTGCGGTTGTCCGGGGTGTGCACCAGGAGCAGCACGTCGAAGTCCCCGCTGACCAGCGCGATGTGCGCGGCGCCGGGAAGCTCGCGGAGCTGTTCGCGGACCGTGCGCCAGGAGTTCTGGACGATCTTCAGGGTGATGTAGGCGGAGGCGCCCTGACCTGCCCGTTCGTGGTTCACCCGGGCGGTGAACCCGCGGATCACCCCGTCGTCGATGAGCCGGTTGATGCGGGCGTACGCGTTCGCCCGCGAGACGTGCACCTGCTCCGCCACCGACCGTATCGACGCGCGGCCGTCCGCCTGGAGCAGCCGCATGATCGACCGGTCGATCGGGTCGAGGGGGCGGTGCGGCACCGGCGGGACCCCGGAGGCGCTCCCCGGCGGGACCGGTGCGGAACCCGCTCCGGCCATTTGTTCATCCGGCATTGCCCGATGCCTCCCTCTCCTGGACGTCCTGCACCCATACCAGGGCCCCGGCGCCAGTTTGTCCACAGCCTGGAGCCGCCTGTAGCCAAATTGCGCGGACAACCGAACAATCGGTAGGTGAGGCGCCTCACACCCGAGGCGTCCCTGCCCGCTTCCCACGAGGAGGTGTACGCCGCCATGACGGTCCAAGAGCTGCCCGGTGCCGGTGCGTCCCACCGGTCCACCCCGCCCCCCTGGAGGCCCCGTACGGACGCCGCTCCGCTGCTTCCGGACCCCGAGCCCTACCGGGTGCTGGGCACCGAGGCGGCGGACCGGCTCGACCCCGCGCTGATGCGGCGCTGCTACGCCGAGCTGGTGCGCGGCCGCCGCTACAACGCGCAGGCCACCGCGCTCACCCGGCAGGGCCGCCTCGCCGTGTACCCCTCCACCGTCGGGCAGGAGGCCTGCGAGATCGCGGCCGCCCTGGTCCTGGAAGAGCAGGACTGGCTCTTCCCGAGCTACCGCGACACCCTGGCGGCCGTCGCGCGCGGTCTGGACCCCGTACAGGCGCTCACGCTGCTGCGCGGCGACTGGCACACCGGCTACGACCCGCGCGAGCTTCGGATCGCCCCGCTGAGCACCCCGCTGGCCACCCAGCTGCCGCACGCGGTCGGTTTGGCACACGCGGCCCGGCTGCGCGGGGACGACGTGGTCGCCCTCGCCATGGTGGGCGACGGCGGCACCAGTGAGGGCGACTTCCACGAGGCGATGAACTTCGCGGCGGTCTGGCAGGCACCGGTGGTCTTCCTGGTGCAGAACAACGGCTTCGCCATATCCGTCCCGCTCGCCAAGCAGAGCGCCGCCCCGACCCTGGCCCACAAGGCCGTGGGGTACGGGATGCCCGGCAGGCTGGTCGACGGCAACGACGTCGCCGCCATGCACGAGGTGCTCTCCGAGGCCGTCCGGCGGGCCCGGGCCGGCGGCGGCCCGACCATGATCGAGGCGGTCACGTACCGCATCGAGGCCCACACCAACGCCGACGACGCGACCCGCTACCGCGGGGACGCCGAGGTCGAGGCGTGGAAGGCGCACGACCCGGTCCTGCTGCTGGAGCGCGAGCTGACCGCCCGCGGCATCCTCGACGAGGAGGGCATCCGGGTGGAGCGCGAGGCGGCCGAGGAGATGGCGGCGACGCTCCGCGAGGGGATGAACGCCGATCCGGTGCTGGACCCGATGGACCTCTTCGCGCACGTTTACGCGGAGCAGACCGGCCGGCTGCGAGAGCAGGCGGCCATGCTCCGCGCGGAGCTGGAAGCGGGGGACGAGTGATGACGACGGCCACGGCGAAGGCCAAGGCTCCGGCCAAGCCGGCCACGATGGCGCAGGCCCTCACCCGGGCGATGCGCGACGCGATGGCGGAGGACCCCACGGTCCACGTCATGGGCGAGGACGTGGGGACCCTCGGCGGGGTCTTCCGGATCACGGACGGGCTCGCGAAGGAATTCGGTGAGGAGCGCTGCACCGACACCCCGCTCGCGGAGGCCGGGATCCTCGGCGCCGCGGTGGGCATGGCGATGTACGGGCTGCGGCCCGTCGTCGAGATGCAGTTCGACGCCTTCGCCTACCCGGCCTTCGAGCAGCTGATCTCGCACGTGGCGAAGATGCGCAACCGCACCCGCGGCGCGATGCCGCTGCCGATCACCATCCGCGTGCCGTACGGCGGCGGGATCGGCGGGGTGGAGCACCACAGCGACTCCTCCGAGGCGTACTACGTGGCGACGCCCGGCCTGACCGTGGTGACCCCGGCGACGGTCGAGGACGCCTACGGGCTGCTGCGCGCGTCGATCGCGAGCGACGACCCGGTGATCTTCCTGGAGCCGAAGCGGCTGTACTGGTCGAAGTCCGACTGGTCGCCGCAGGCACCGGCGCGGGTCCCGGGCATCGGGAAGGCCCTCGTCCGGCGCAGCGGCACGAGCGCGACCCTGATCACCTACGGGCCGTCGCTGCCGGTGTGTCTGGAGGCGGCCGAGGCGGCCCGCGAGGAGGGCTGGGACCTGGAGGTCGTGGACCTGCGCTCGCTGGTCCCCTTCGACGAGGACACGGTTGTGGAGTCCGTACGCCGGACCGGGCGCGCGGTGGTCGTGCACGAGGCGGGCGGCTTCGGCGGACCGGGCGCGGAGATCGCCGCCCGCGTCACCGAGCGGTGCTTCCACCACCTGGAGGCGCCGGTGCTGCGGGTGACGGGCTTCGACATCCCGTACCCGCCGCCGATGCTGGAGAAGTACCACCTGCCCGGCGTGGACCGGATCCTGGACACCGTGGCCCGCCTGCAGTGGGAGAACTGATGCCGCAGGTGATGGAGTTCAAGCTGCCGGATCTCGGCGAGGGCCTGACGGAGGCCGAGATCGTGCGCTGGCTGGTGGCGGTCGGCGACGTCGTCGCCATCGATCAGCCGGTCGTCGAGGTCGAGACGGCCAAGGCGATGGTGGAGGTGCCGTGCCCCTACGGGGGCGTGGTCACCGCCCGCTTCGGTGAGGAGGGGCAGGAGCTTCCGGTGGGGGCTCCGCTGATCACCGTGGCGGTGGGCGCGGCCGCGGGGGCGGAGACGGAGCCGGACGCGGAGCCTTCGGGGGCCGGAACCTCAAGGTCCTCGGCTTCGGAGTCCTCGGGATCGGAGTCCTCGGGGTCGGGGAACGTGCTGGTGGGCTACGGCACGGACCACTCCCGCCAGGCGCGACGGCGGCGGGTGCGACCCGCCACCGCCGAGGCCGCGGCGCCCGCTCCGGTCCGTTCCCCCGCTCCGGCCGCCGCGGCGCCGGTCGCCGTTCCGGTGGGGGTTTCCACCGGGCCGGTGGCCGTCATCTCGCCGATCGTGCGCAAGCTGGCCCGGGACCACGGAGTGGACCTGCGGGCGCTGCGGGGGTCGGGCCGTGAGGGCCTGATCCTGCGCGCGGACGTCGAGGCGGCGTTGCGGGCGCCGGCCGCTGCCGTGACCGGAGCCGCCGGGTCCGCCGGGTCCGCCGGGTCCGCCGGGGCTGCCCCTGCGGCGGTGCGGGCGGTGCAGGGCGAGCGGGTCCCGTTGAAGGGGCTCCGGGGGGTCGTCGCGGAGAAGCTCTCGCGCAGCCGCCGGGAGATCCCGGACGCCACCTGCTGGGTGGACGCCGATGCCACCGAGCTGATGGCCTCCCGTACCGCGATGAACGCCGCGGGCAGACCGAAGGTCTCGGTGCTGGCCCTGCTGGCGCGGATCTGCACGGCCGCGCTCGCGAAGTACCCGGAGCTCAATTCCACGGTGGACCTGGCAGCGGGCGAGATCGTCCGGCTCCCGGCGGTGCACCTGGGCTTCGCCGCGCAGACCGAGCGGGGCCTGATGGTCCCGGTGGTCCGCGACGCGCAGGGCCGCAGCGCGGAGGCCCTGTCGGCGGAGTTCGCCCGGCTGACCGAGCTGGCGCGGGCGGGGAAGCTGGCACCGTCCGACCTGACGGGCGGCACGTTCACCCTGAACAACTACGGGGTGTTCGGGGTCGACGGCTCCACGCCGATCATCAACCACCCGGAGGCGGCCATGCTCGGCGTCGGCCGGATCATCCCCAAGCCGTGGGTGCACGGCGGGGAGCTGGCGGTCCGGCAGGTCGTGCAGCTGTCGCTGACGTTCGACCATCGGGTGTGCGACGGGGGGACGGCGGGGGGATTCCTCCGCTACGTCGCGGATTGCGTCGAGTCGCCGGCGGTTCTGCTGCGCAGCCTGTAGCTCGGGCGCGGGCCGGGCGGGGTGGTGGTCCGGCTCCGCCGAGCCGGGCTGCTGCCGCTGCCCCGTCCTGCCGCTCCCCCGTCTTGCCGTGGCTTCCGCCGTGCCGGTGCCGGTGCGGTGGCCGGTGGTGCCGGTGCTGCTGCGCGGGGCTGGTCCCCGACCCGCCCTTCCACCGTTCCCCGGGCGCTGCCCGGACCCGCCGGGGCTCCGCCACGGACCCCGCGCCTCAAACGCCGGCGGGGCTGGAGGGGGCCCCGGCAGGGTCACGGGGTCGGTGGGTTAGGGGGTCAGGGGGTCAGGGGGTCAGGAGGAGTTTGCCTACGTGGCTGCTGGACTCCAGGACGCGGTGTGCCTCCGCGGCCTGGGCCATTGGGAACGTCTCGTGCACCACCGGCCGCACCCGCCCCGCAGCGACCAGGGGCCACACGTGCTCGCGTACGGCCGCGATGATGGCGGCCTTCTCCTCCAGCGGCCGCGTCCGCAGCGAGGTGGCGGTGATCGCCGCCCGCTTGGCCAGCAGCGCCCCGAGGTTCAGCTCGGCCTTCGCCCCGCCCTGGAGACCGATGATCGCGAGCCTGCCGTTGACGGCCAGGGCGTCCAGGTTCCGCGTGAGGTACTTCGCACCCATGATGTCGAGGATCACGTCGGCTCCGGCGCCCTCCGTAGCGGTCCGCAGCTCCTCCACGAAGTCCTGTTCGCGGTAGTCGATCAGGATGTCCGCGCCCAGTTCCGCGCAGCGCGCCAGCTTCTCGGGGCCGCCCGCCGTCACCGCGACCCTCGCGCCCACCGACTTCGCCAGCTGGATCGCCATCGTCCCGATACCGCTGGATCCGCCGTGCACGAGGAGGGTCTCGCCTGGGCGCAGCCCGGCCACCATGAAGACGTTGGACCAGACCGTCGCGACGACCTCCGGCAGCGCGGCGGCCGTCACCAGGTCCATGCCGGCCGGGACGGGAAGCAGCTGACCGGCCGGGACGGCCACCTTTTCCGCGTACCCGCCGCCGGCCAGCAGCGCGCAGACCTCGTCGCCCACCGACCAGCCGGACACCCCGGGCCCGATGGCGGAGATCCGGCCGGAGCACTCCAGGCCGGGGTAGCGGGAGGCGCCGGGCGGAGGGTCGTAGAGCCCCTGGCGCTGGAGGATGTCGGCGCGGTTCACGGCGCTCGCCGCGACCTCGACGAGGACCTCGCCCTCGCCCGCCACCGGATCGGGTACGTCGGTCCAGACGAGGGCTTCGGGGCCGCCGGGCTGCTCGATGGTGATCGCATGCATGGCCCGGAGGCTACGCGAACGAGCCCCCGCGGCGCAGCTTCCGCCGGGCCGGCTCCGCCGGTGCGCCTACTCGGCCGGTCCGAGCGTGACCGGCGGCGAACTCGGCGGTACCGCACGCACGATGGTGATGAGACGGTCCGTCGGCTGCAGCGGGCTCGCGTGCGAGTCGTCGTACGCCAGCAGCCGGTGCCCGCGCAGCACGCTGACCACCAGGTCGTTCGTCTCCCGCACCGACTTGCCCACCTCGGCCTTGGTGACCGGCCGTTCGATGAGGTCGAGGCCGCTGCCCTGCTGGATCAGGTCCTCCATCACGGTGCCCGCGCTCGGGCTGAGGACCGACAGGCCCAACAGCCGCCCGGCCGCGCTGGCACTGGTGATGACCGCGTCCGCGCCGGACTGGCGCAGCAGCGGGGCGTTCTCCTCCTCGCGCACCGCGGCGACGATCTTCGCGCCGCGGTTGAGCTGGCGCGCGGTCAGCGTCACCAGCACGGCGGTGTCGTCCCGCTGGGTGGCGATGACGATCTGACGGGCCTTCTGGAGCTCGGCCCGCAGCAGGACTTCGGAACGGGTGGCGTCGCCGACCACCCCGGTGAAGCCCTCCGCGTTCGCCATGTCGACCACTTTGGCGCTCGGGTCGACGATGACGACCTGCTCCTTGGAGAGGCCGGTGGCCAGCAGCGTCTGCAGGGCGGATCGGCCCTTGGTGCCGAAGCCGACGACGACCGTGTGCTCACGCAAGTTCTTCCTCCAGCGGTTCAGCCGCCACTCTTCTCGGGTCCGCTCGGTCAGCACTTCCAGGGTCGTGCCGACCAGGATGATCAGGAACAGCACCCGCAGCGGGGTGATGAGCAGGACGTTCACCAGCCGCGCGCTGTCGCTGTACGGCACGATGTCGCCGTACCCGGTCGTCGACAGGGTGACGGTGGCGTAGTAGAGGCAGTCGAGGAGGTCGACCTCCTCGTTGGCGTTGTCGTGGTAGCCGGCGCGGTCCAGCCACACGATGAGGACCGTCAGGAAGAGCACGAACAAGGCCATCGCCAGGCGTTTGGTGACCTGGGCGAGTGGCTTTTCGACGATGCGTCTGGGCAGCTTGATGCGCCGGGAGACGAGCTTCTCGTCCGCCCCCCGGGCCATGGCGTCCTGGCCGTGGAGTTTCACGTGAAACATCCTCCCGAAGCCCAGGGCAGATCGAGAATCTCCAGCTCCTGTCCCGACCGCGCTCCGTGTGCCGGTACGACGGCCAGCGCGTCGGCGGCCGCCACCCCGCGCAGCATCGCGGGGCCGTTGTATCGCAGCGGTACGGCGTGTTCGTCGTTCAGCAGGACCGGCACCAGGCGGGTGTCGTGCGGGTGGCCCGGGACGTCGCCCTGGACCGCCGCGAAGTAGCGGGGGCGCCGGCGGCGTCCCGCGAGGGCGCGCAGCAGCGGTTCGGCGAGGGTGAGCAGCCCGGAGACGGCGGCGAGCGGGTTCCCCGGCAGCCCGACGACGTACCGCGCGTCCGTCCGGTCGCCGACGCGGGCCAGCAGCATCGGGTGCCCGGGGCGTACGGCGACCCCGTCGACGAGGAGTTCGGCGCCGGCCCGGAGCAGGACCGGGTGGACGTGGTCGACGGGCCCGGAGGCGGTGCCGCCGGTGGTGACGATCACATCGGCGGTGGAGGTGGTGACGGCCTTCAGCAGGGCCTCGGCCCCGGCGGGATCGTCGCCGAGCCGGCGGGTCCCGGTGACCTCGGCGCCGAGGCGGGTGAGCCAGGGGGCGAGCAGGGGGCCGAGGGCGTCCCGGATCAGGCCGTCGTACGGAAGTCCGGAGGTGAGCAGCTCGTCGCCGAGCACCAGGATCTCCACGCGGGGCCGGGGCCGGGTGGTCAGCTCGTCGTACCCGGCGGCCGCGGCGAGGCCGAGTACGGCCGGGGTGACCAGGGAGCCCGCGGGCAGCAGCAGGTCGCCGGAGCGGCACTCCTGGCCGCGCGGGCGGATGTCCTGGCCGGTGAGGACGGGCCGGTCGGCGAAGAGCTGGGCGCCGTGCTCGCGGCAGTGTTCGCTACGGATCACGGCGGTGGTCTCGGCGGGGATCCGGGCTCCGGTGGCGATCCGTACGGCCTCCCCGTCCGCGAGGGGCCCGGGGCGATCGGAGCCCGCGAGGGCGTCGCCGCCGGTGCGTACGGTCCAGGGGCCGGGGCCGGCGACGGCCCAGCCGTCCATGGCGGAGGTGTCGAAGGACGGCAGGTCGGTCAGGGCGTCCAGGGGTGTGGCCAGCACCTCGCCGAGGGCGTCGGCGAGCGGAACCCGGTGGGTGCGGGCCCGCGCGGCGGTCCCGGCGTGGACGGCGGTGTCCCGGGCCCGCTGCCAGGGCGCGGCGCGGTGGCCGTCGGCCCCGGGGGCGGGGCTGGTGCCGGGGGCGCGGCTGACGAGGGCCAGGGCCTCTTCGAGGTCCCGCTCGGTGGAGCCGGCGGCCGCGGTGGACCCGGTGGGCTTGGCGGGCCCGTCCGACCCGGCCGTTTCCGCCGGGGCACCGTCCAGGGCGCGGTCGGCGTCGGTGGGGGTCATCCGGAGCCGTTCTGTCGGGGGTCGGCGGCGGTGTCAGTGGCGGCCTCGGTGGTGGCCTTGGTCTCGGCCTCCGCGGCCCAGCGCAGGGCCAGGTCGGCGGCCTTGCGGGTGGCTTCGGCGACGGCTGCGACGGGGTCGGCGCCGGCGGCTTCGGCCCGGGCCGCCGCGTAGCCGACCAGGAAAGTGGTCAGCGGGGCGGCGGGCCGGGCGACGCCGTGGGCGGCGTCACGGGCGAGGTCGAGCAGGGCTGCGGTGTCGACGGGGAGGTCGATGCCCAGCTCGTTCTTGACGGCGGTGATCCATTGCTCCAGCACGGTTCCATGCTCCCTGATCCGGGCGCGGGCGACGGCGAGATCGTCCCAGGTGTCGCAGTCGAAGGAGGCGAGTGGCCCCGCGTCGACCCGGGCGAGGTCCAGTGCGGCGGTGAGCGAGCGCAGCGGGAGCCCGGCGAGGCCGTCCCGCCCGGTGGCGAGGCGGGCCAGCTCGCGGCGGAGCGGGGCCGTCTTGTAGACGGCGACGAGGGGCTGGTCCCGGCCGTCCGGGTCGCGCAGCAGCGCGCCGTCCCGCGAAGGGCCGGGGGCCGCGGTGGCCTCGGGCGCGTCGGTGGCGGCCAGCAGGGACCGTACGGTCGGCCGGTCCAGGAACGGCAGGTCCGCGGAGAGTACGAGCACCCGCTCGGCGGTGGTCCCCCGCAACCCGGCGTCCAGCGCGGCCACGGGGCCGCCGCCGGCCGGCTCCTCGCGGGCCCAGCGGACCGGCCGGGCGGTGGGCCGGCGCCCGCCGACCACGACCGTGGTGCCGGCGTCGGGGCAGGCGTCGAGGACGCGGTCGAGGAGGGCGCGTCCGCCGACGCTCAGCGCGGGCTTGTCGGCCCCGCCGAGCCGCCGTGCGGAGCCGCCCGCCAGGACGATCGCGTCGTAGCTCATGCCCCAGAGTATGCGCGGACCATGTCCCCGCCCGGGACCCGCCCTTACCCGCGACTTACCCCCTCCCCTCCGGGCTCCGCCCGGACCCGCGTGTCGATGGCCGGCGGGGCTTGGGTGGTGTGCCTCGGTCGGCGGTGGGGGTTGGGGCCGGGTGGGCCCGGTGTGCGGGGTGCGGCACCGGGCCCCGGGGCGTGTGGGCGGCCGGCGGAGGGGGTCCGGCGGCCGCCGGGGGGTTTTACAGGTAGGGGCCGGAGCGGACGGCGCCGTGGCCGCCGTCCTCGTCGTCCTCGTGGGAGGCGCCGGGCGGGAGCGCGCGGCGCATCTGTTCCAGCTGGGCCCGCGCCGCCATCTGCTGCGCGAACAGGGCCGTCTGGATGCCGTGGAAGAGTCCTTCGAGCCAGCCCACGAGCTGGGCCTGCGCGATGCGCAGCTCCGCCTCGGAGGGGATGGCCTCCTCGGTGAACGGGAGCGACAGGCGCTCCAGTTCCTCCACGAGCTCGGGGGCCAGGCCGTCCTCCAGCTCCTTCACCGACGCGGCGTGGATGTCCTTGAGCCGGACCCGGCTCGCCTCGTCGAGAGGAGCGGCACGTACCTCTTCCAGGAGTTGCTTGATCATGCTTCCGATCCGCATGACCTTGGCGGGCTGTTCGACCATCTCCGTCACCGGGACCTCGCGCGACTCGTCATCGGCGCCGCCGACCGCCATCCCGTCCTGTCCCACGATCAGGACGTGCGGGGGGCTTTCCTGCGACCGTTCACTCCTCGGCATCTCCATGCCGTCATTCTCTCGCACACCTTCGTACTCACACGGTGTGCCCCCGTACGGGCGTGATCCACCCTGTACGGGGGTACCTGCGTCACTCGGTGTGGCTATCCGGCCGCTCGCCGTGCCAGCGCCCCGCTGGAGCGGGTGACCAGTGCCGCCAGCAGGGCCGCGCCCAGCGGGACCACGATCAGCAGCCCGCCGAGGGTCTCCCACGGCACGGAGACCGGGACGTACGGCACGGCCTCGGTCACCGAGTAGCCCATCTCGCGGCTCTTGGCGTACAGCTCCTCCATCTCCCGCCGCTGGGCGAAGCGCAGCCCCACCGCGGGCAGCAGGCCGGCCGCCGAGCCCAGGACGACGCCCATCAGGGCGACCACCCCGCACTGGAAGCCGCTGAGCGTGCGCCGGACCCGCGGGGCGGCTCCCACCGCCGCCAGGGTCTTCAGGTCGCCCTCGGCGTCGGCCTGGGCGAGGCCGGTGGCGATGCCGGCGGCGCCGATGGTGACGAGGCCGGCGAAGACGGTGAGGATGAGCAGGCCCATGTTGCCCTGGCTCTGGTAGCCGGCCTCGATGGTGACGTCCGCGTCCACGCCCATCCGGTCGATCTCGCCGTCCAGGGCCTGCCGCTGCTTGCCGGTGGCCGTCCCGTCGAGGGTGAAGTAGCTGCCGGACGGGGCGGTGGCCAGTCCGGCGGCCTTCGCGGCCGAGGGCGGCAGGATCAGCTGGCTGCCCCAGGAGTTGGCGGTGTCGGGGGCCTGGTGGACGGCGAAGACCTTGTCCTGGCCGGGCGGGTCCTCCCGCCGCATGGAGGCGCCTTCGGCGGCCTCCATGTCGGTGACGACCCGGATGGTCACCTTGCCGTCCTTGACGATGCGCTTGTCGAAGGCGACCGGCCGTCCCGCCGCGAGGGCGGAGACGCTGCCGGGGTCGGTGACGGCGAGGACGCGCAGCAGCGTCTCGTCGGCGACGACCGTGCCGTACGGGCCCTGGCTGCCGCTGATGCGCGAGGAGTCCGCGCAGCGCCAGTCCTTGCGCAGCTTCTTGGCCTCCTCGGGGGAGAACGAGTCGGGGCCGTTCTCGGCCTCGTACAGCGGGCAGCGCTGGTCCTTGGGCGTGAGGACCTCGGCCCGGCCGCACGTCGGGTCGGACGAGTACGCCTCGCAGCCGGGCTTGCCGACGACGATCCGGTCGACGTCCGCCCGTGTGGCCACCGGGAGGTGCCGGGAGGCGGCCTCGCGCAGGGCCGGCATCTCCTTGTAGGCGCTGCTGTCGGCGTTGAGGACCCCGACGCCGTGCGGGAGGCTGGCGACGTACTCGTGCCGCATCTGCAGGTCCCGGCTGTGCTCGTACGTCGCCACCGCGACGGTGCCGGCGACGGCGGCCAGTACGGCGGCCACGGCCGGGGCCGTACGCCCCCGGTTGCGGACGGCGTCGCGCAGCGCGAGCCGCGGCGACAGCGGGAGCCAGCGGCCGAGCCGCCCGAACAGGCCGACCAGGGTGGGGGTGAGGGCGACGATGCCGAGTTCGGCGACGGCACTGCCGCCCGCGACGACGGCGGAGCCCATCTGGGAGGTACTGCCGTAGAGGGCGATCGCGGCGCCGCCGCCGACGGCGATCATGCCGATGACGGGCAGGACGCGGTTGGCCCGGCGGATCCCGCGCCGGCCCGTGAGGGAGGCGAGGACGGTCTGCCGCGAGGCCGTGACGGCCGGGACGATCGCGGCGAGCAGTCCGGTCACCACGGCGAGCAGGGCGATGGCACCCAGTTCCAGCGGGCGGACGTCGAATCCGCCGAAGCGGACGCCGAGCTGGTCCTCCAGTACGGGCCGCAGCGCGATGGTCAGCGCCACACCGACGCCGGTGCCGATGACGGCGGCCGCGGCGCCGATGACCAGGCCGCCCGAGAGGACGATGGCGCGGATGTGGCGGCGGTCGCCGCCGTTGGAGCCCACCAGGCCGAGCTGGCGGCGCGAGCGGCGGGCGCCCACGGCGAAGGCGGGTCCGGCCAGCAGGCAGATCTCCAGCATGGCGAGACCGACGACGGTCGCCAGCACGGCCATCTCGGTGGCGTTCGTGCCGTTGAGGCCGTACGGGTCCTTGGACTGCTGCTGGTAGAGCGGTACGTCGGAGTCGGCGGGCGGGTCGAGGGTGACGGCGCGGGAGATGACGACCGCACCGTGGGCGTTGGCCGCCTTGACCATGTTCCACGTGAAACCATCGCCGCCGCCGGCCTTGACCAGGTAGCTGTCCTCGGTCCTGACGTCCGGGCTCCCGGCGGCCCGCAGGGCCTCGTCGAGCGGGGCGAACAGGGTCCCGGGTGGGGCGGTGATCTCGGGTTTCCTGAGCTCGGAGGGCAGCTCGTACGCGCCGACGATCCGGTACGCGGACTTCGCGCCGCGGGGCAGCACCGAGGAGCCGACGAACAGTCCCGACTCCTCCAGGAAGGCGTTGGTCGCGATGACCTCGCCCGCGGCCTTCGGGAGCCGGCCGCGGTCCAGCGTGAGCATGCCGGCCGTCAGCGGGCTGTGCGCGTCGAGTTCGCGCATCTCGGTGTCGAGGAGCCCGTGCCGGGTGCGCACCTTGGCGTGGCCGCTGCTGTCCTTGACGGCCTGGGCGCCGGCCGGGAGCGCGGCGAGCACCGGGTCCGGCCCGTCTTCCTTCGGCCGGGACCGCGTCGGGTCGTAGTTCTCGTAGCCGCCGACGGGTGCGGAGGTGTCGCCCGCGGGGTTCTGGTAGACGGGTCCGAAGTGCGAGTCGGACAGCCGGGCGTCGGCGGCGCCGATCTTCCGGTTCAGGGACTGCTCGGCGGAGAGCTCGCCGCTGCGCAGCGTGAGGTCGGCGGCGCTCACGCCCACGATGGGGAGCGCGATCATGGCGAGGACGAGGGCGCTGCGGCCCTTGGCGCGCCAGGCGTCGCGGCGGGCTATCCGGATCGCGGCGATCCAGGAGTGGTACCAGGAGATCACTGGCCGGCCGCCCGCCCCGAGAGGAGGGAGTCGGCGTGGCTGCGCAGGGTCTCGTCGACCACGCTGCCGTCGCGCAGGAAGACCACGCGGTCGGCCCAGGCGGCGAACCGCGGTTCGTGGGTGACGAGGACGCCGGCCGCTCCCGCGTCGCAGCGGGAGCGCAGCAGGGCGAGTACGGACTCGCCGGTCTCGGAGTCGAGGGCGCCGGTGGGCTCGTCGGCGAGGACGAGGCGGCGGTCGCCGACCAGGGCGCGGGCGATGGCCACGCGCTGCTGCTGGCCGCCGGACATCTCGTCGGGGAAGCGGTCGGCGAGCTGACGCAGGCCCATCTCCTCCAGGGCGGCGAGCGCGGAGACGCGGGCCTTGCGGGCGGAGATGCCGTCGAGCTCCCGGGGCAGGGCGACGTTCTCGGCGGCGGTGAGGGCCGGTATGAGGTTGTAGTCCTGGAAGACGTACCCGATGCTGCGGCGGCGCATGGCCGCGAGCTGCTTGCGGCCGACGGCGGTGATGTCGGTGCCTTCGACGATCACCCGGCCGCTGGTCGGGGTGTCGAGTCCGCCGGCCAGGGTGAGCAGCGTGGACTTGCCGGAGCCGGACGGGCCCATGACGGCGACTAGTTCGCCGGGGAAGACGGAGAGGTTGATGCCGCGCAGGGCGTGTACTTCGGTGGCGCCGCTGCCGTGGGTGCGGACCAGTTGGTCCAACTGGAGTACGGGCGACTGGGACGGGCGCTGGTCAGGCATGAGGGGGTCCCCCTGGGACGGTGGATCAGCCCCGCCGCGCGCGGGCGCTGCTGGGCGGGGTGGTGGTGGTGGTGGTGGCCGGGTCGGTACGGGAGGAGCCCGGGGCGGCGGTGGCCGCCGGCGGGTTCACGGGCTCGGCGGCCGGGGACGGTCGGGGTGCGGCGGCTCTCCGGTCGGCCGGCAGGGAGAGCCGTACGAGCCGGGCCTCGCAGTGGTCGAGCCAGCGGGCCTCGGCCTCGGTCTGGAAGATCAGCTGTTCCAGGACGAGGAGCCAGGCCACGTCGTCGCGTTCGTGGGCGTCCCCGCTCTCGACGGCGGTGAGCGCCTGTGCCTTGAGCCGGGTGTAGTCCTGCATCGCCCGGATCGTGGCGTGCCGCTGGGACTGGATGACGGCGCGGATGTCCACGCCGGGCGAACCGACGGCCATGGCGAGCTTGATGGACAGTTCGTCACGGGGCGGGTTGGCCCGGTCGACCGGGCGCTCGTACCACTGGCGCAGCTCCGCGCTCCCGGTGTCGGTGATGACGTAGAGGGTGTGCCCGGCGGCGTCTTCTCCGCCGGGGGCGACGAGGCCGTCGCGTTCGAGGCGGGCGAGCGTGGTGTACACCTGCCCGACGTTCAGTGGCCAGGTGGAGCCGGTGCGGGATTCGAACTCGGTGCGCAGCTGTGAGCCGTACCGAGGACCCCGTTCCAGCAGGGCGAGCAGGCCGTGACGGATCGACATACCGAGTATGTATACCCAGTATGTTCACCCTCTGCAACCATCCTCAGGCGTACGTCCTGAGGAGGAGGAGGCGGGGCTCGACGGGGCCGCTGCGGGGTCCTAGATGCCCCGGCGCAGCCGCACCCCGAGGTAGCCGAGGCCCACGCCCATCAGGGCGCATCCGGTGCCCAGCGGCAGCAGGTGCGCGGCGAGGTCGGCGGCCCGCTCGTTCGGTTCGGTGCCGAGCGCGGTGGTGGCGTGGGGAGTGGGGGTCGGCGGGGGCTTCGGCGGAGTGGCGGGCCGGGTGCGCGGCCGTACGGTCAGCGGGCGGGAGGCCACCATGGCCTCCCGGTTCACGGGGTCGGCCGCCGACCTGCCCGGCCGCTCCCGGCCGGCTCCGGAGGCGCTCCCGGCCAGGTCCCCGCTTCCGGCCGGATCCCCGCCCCCGGCCAGGTCCCCGCCCCCGCCCCCGTGGTCCGAGCCGTCGGGCTGCGGGGTGTCCACCGGCGGCCCGCCGGCCGGCGCGGCGAGGGCCGCGGCCGCCATGGGCAGCCGGCCGTGCGCGGGGGCGGCGAGGGCGGCGGCGGAGGGAGGGGCGAGGGGCGCGGGAGCGCCGAACGCCAGGGCGGCCGGGGCGCCGCACACGAGCGCGGCGGCGGCCAGCGCGGCGCAGGCCAACAGGCGCGGCGGCCCGATCCGGTCGCGGAGCCCGTCGCGGAGCCCGTCGCGGAGCGGGGTGTGGAGCGGGGTGGGGAGTCCGTCGCGGAGCGTGGTGGGCGCGCGAAGCCGGAGAACCCGGGCGGGCAGGGGAAGCCGGACACGTCGGCCGCGGATGCCGAACCGGGCGCGTCGGGTCCCGGGCCCGGCGCTTCGGATACCGAACCGGACGCGTCGGGTCCCGAGCCGGGTGCGGCGTCGGGGGTGGAAGCCTTTGAACACGGGGAGCCCCTCCCGTCCCGAGCGACCGAGGTGTCTCGCTCAGATTTACATAGTGGGGCAAAAGCGGCATCCCGGGCGCCCCATCGGGGTGCCCGGGATGCCGGTGTGTCAGATTCCGCGGGACGGCGCGGGCATGGGGCCGGCCATGGGCCCCTGCGGGGGCCCCGGCGTGGGGCCCGCGCCGCGGCCTACTCCGGGTAGCCGGTGGACACGGTCAGCGTGTACTCCGTGCCCTCCTTGTCGATCTTGTCGCCGGCGTTCGGGTTCTGGGAGAGCACGGTGTCCTTGCCGAACACCGCCTCGTCCTTCTCCACGATCTTGTACTTGCCGCCCGAGGCTTGGATGCACGCCTTCACCGAGAGCAGGTTCTTGTACTTCAGGTCCGGCGCGATGTACTTGCCCGCCTCGCTGTAGTGCTTCGTCGGCTCCTTGCACTTGGCCGCGTCGATCGTGCGCGTGACGTCCGCGTCCTTGAACCCCGGCTTTGACGGGGCGGGAGCCGACGCCGAGCTGCCCGGGGAGGCGTTGTCGTCCGGGTCCTTGTCGCCGCCGTTGATCACGATCGCCGCGATCAGGCCGCCGACGGCCAGCAGCGCCACCGCGACCGCGCCGACGACCACGGGCGTGTTCCGCTTCCCGCCGCCCCCGGCGGACGCCCCCTGGCCCTGCGCGCCCACCGCGGGCGAGATCGTGTACGGCGGCGGGGTGTGCGGCGCGTACTGCTGCGGCGCGGTCGCGGGCGCGGGCGTGTGCGCGGAGAAGGGCGCGGTGTACGCCGCTCCAGTGGAGCCGGTGCTTGCACCGGGGTAGCCGCCCTGAGCGTGCGCCTGCGCGTGCCCGTGCGCCTGCGGTGCCGGCGTCGGGTTCGGCGCGTACGGCGACGGGGTGTGTTGCGGCTGGTACGGCTGCTGCACCGAGTGCTGCGGCGGTGCCTGGAAGCCGGAGTCCACCGGCGGGAACACGGCCGAGGAGACGCCCGCGCCGCTGCCGCCCGTCGGCGCCCCCTGGACGATCACCGGGGTCCCGGTCTGCCCGGAAGCCAGCACCCGCGCGACCTCGTCGCCCATGGCGGCGGCGGTGGGGAAGCGCTCGTTCGGGTTCTTCTTCAGCGCCCGCGCCACCAGCGCGTCCATCGCCGGGGTCACCGAGCGGTTGATGGAGGACGGGGCGACCGGCTCCTCCTGGACGTGTGCGTACGCGATGGCCAGCGGCGAGTCCGCGTCGAAGGGGATCCGCCCGGTCAGCAGCTGGAACAGCATGATGCCGACCGAGTAGAGGTCGGAACGGGCGTCGACGCCGCGCCCCAGCGCCTGCTCGGGGGAGAGGTACTGGGGGGTGCCGACGACCATGCCGGTCTGCGTCATCGAGGTGACCCCCGACTGCATGGCGCGCGCGATGCCGAAGTCCATCACCTTGACCACGCCGCGCTTGTTCACCATGACGTTGCCCGGCTTGATGTCCCGGTGGACGAGGCCCATCTCGTGGCTCGTGTCCAGCGCGGCCAGCACGTCGGCCGTCACCTTCAGCGCCCGGTCCGCCGGCATCGCCCCGTACCGCCGGATGTCCTCGTCGAGCACCGAGCCGAGCGGCCGGCCCTCCACGTACTCCATGACGATGTACGGCATCACCGCGCCGCCCAGTTCGCCTTCGCCGGTGTCGAATACCGAGACGATGTTCGTGTGCGACAGTTTGGCTACAGCCTGGGCCTCGCGGCGGAAGCGCTCGCGGAAAGACTGCTCGCGGCCGAGGTCGCTGTGCAGGGTCTTGACGGCGACCTGCCGGTCGAGCGCCGAGTCGTAGGCCAGGTACACGGAGGCCATGCCGCCCTCGCCCAGCAAGTCCCTTAGCTGGTAACGGCCACCGGCCAGAGAGCCGCCCGCGTACTGGCCCTGAGTGCCGTCCTGGCTCATGGCTGTTGCTTCCCCTCGGGATGTGTCACTACGCGTCTGGCTGAGCGCATGTCGCGCCCAGTCTGCCGGAGGGCAAGCACACGTCAAGCCGGGTACCCGATCCGTGACCACACGGGCACAGGGCGGCTTTGTCCGAACGGCGAGCGGTTCCGAGGCTGTAGCGTTCACCGGAACACCAAAGAAGAGGACAACCGCTGAGCGGCGGCCGAGAGAGACGACGGCGAGGACTGATGGCACCCGAACCCGAGGGAAACGGCGCCGGGATGGCCGATGGTCCTGAGTACTGGGGCGCCGGTGGCCTGGTGGGAGACGGCCGTTACCGGCTGACCCACCGCTTGGGCCGAGGCGGCATGGCCGAGGTGTTCGCCGCCGAGGACGTACGCCTGGGCCGCACCGTGGCCGTGAAGCTGCTGCGCGCCGACCTCGCCGAGGACCCGGTCTCCAAGGCCCGCTTCACGCGCGAGGCGCAGTCCGTCGCCGGGCTCAACCACCACGCCGTCGTCGCCGTGTACGACTCGGGCGAGGACCGGGTCGGTCCGAACACCGTCCCGTACATCGTGATGGAGCTGGTCGAGGGCCGCACCATCCGCGAACTGCTGCTCAGCGCCGAGGCCCCGGGCCCCGAGCAGGCGCTCATCATCGTCTCCGGGGTCCTCGAAGCCCTCGCGTACTCGCACCAGCACGGCATCGTGCACCGTGACATCAAGCCGGCGAACGTCATCATCACCGAGGCCGGCGCGGTCAAGGTCATGGACTTCGGCATCGCCCGCGCCCTGCACGGCGTGCAGTCGACGATGACCCAGACCGGCATGGTCATGGGCACCCCGCAGTACCTGTCGCCCGAGCAGGCCCTCGGCAAGGCCGTGGACCACCGCTCCGACCTGTACGCGACCGGCTGCCTGCTGTACGAACTCCTCGCGCTGCGGCCCCCGTTCACCGGTGAGACCCCGCTGTCGGTGGTCTACCAGCACGTCCAGGACGCGCCGATCCCGCCCTCGCACCTGCCCGAGGGCGGCTCGATCCCGCAGGAGCTCGACGGGCTCGTCATGCGCTCCCTCGCCAAGGACCCGGACGACCGGTTCCAGAGCGCCGAGGAGATGCGCGGGCTGGCCCAGTACGCGCTCCGGATGCTCCACGAGCAGGGGCCGAACACGGGCACCTGGAACACCGGCCCGGTGACGATGACGCTCCCGCACGGCCGGGGCCCGGCCGCGACGACGGCCATGTCCATGGGCGGCTCCGGCGGCCAGCAGTACCCGGCGCACGCCACGACCTCGCAGTTCCAGCAGCCGATGGTGCCGCCGATCAACCCGGACGACGGCTCGGCCTTCCCCGGCGGCGGCCAGGGCGGTTACGACGGGTACGACGACCGCGGCAACGGCGGCAGCAGCCGCTGGAAGATGTGGCTCTTCGCGGTGCTCGCGATCATCGCGGTCGCGGGCGGCGTGGCGTACGCCGTCAGCAATATGGCGGGCGGCGGCAAGAAGAAGGAGGAGACTCCCAAGCCCCAGACGTCCCAGAGCACGCCCGGCACCCAGCCGAGCCAGCCCGGGACCGAGGAGAACCCGCCGCCGCGCACGACGCCGGAGACCAGCAACCCCACGTACAACCAGGCGTCGCCGACGCCGAGCCGCCAGCGGACCCAGAGCCCGTCGCTGTCCGCGACACCGTCCGCGACGCCTTCGGCGACGCCGTCCGCGACGCCCTCCACGAAGCCTTCGGCGACGAAGCCCTCCGAGCCCCCGGTGACGAAGTCTCCCGAGCCCCCGGTGACGAAGTCCCCGGATCCCCCGGTGACGCTGACGGAGTAGTGACGCGGAAGGGCCCCGGCGGAATCGCTTCCGCCGGGGCCTTGTCCGTGCTCGTACTTGAACTCGTACGCGAACTCGTACCCGAACTCGTACCCGAACTCCGTACCCGAACTCCGTGCGTGAATCCGGCAGGTCAGAGCGCGTCAGAGCAGTTCAGAGCGCGTGCTGGTACGCGCGGTCGGGATTCCCCGCGAGGGAGTGCACGGTGACGAACTGGGGTTCTATCCGCATGTAGACCGGGTCGAAGAGCGAGCCGTCCACGAAATGCGGACCCGGACCGAATAGCTCCAGTTCGGCGTTGGCCGGTTCGACGATCTGCGCGGTGCCGGTGAACTGGACCGACCACAGCCGCTGGTCCTGGGAATTGAAGTTGTCCGCGCCATAGGCCACCACGCTGCCGTTGCAGGCCTGGTGGTATCCGAAACCCGAGTGCATTCTCAGGACGACCTTGCCGTCCACCACGATGTGGCGGGCGAGCGCGAGGAAGGGCAGCGCGCGCATGCTGGTGGCCACCCGGCCGTACGGCACCCGGCGCAGCAGTTCGATGGCGTGGAGATCCTCTGGGGACATGCCGTCCACTGTCCGGTACCGACACGGTGCCGGGAAAGAGGATCCCGCCCTCATGAGCGGGGACGTTGGTCCCGAATGAACCCGTCTCGCCGCCGACGGCGCCCCGTGCGCGTCAGCGGCGCTTCTCGGCCTGCAGGCGGGCGACGTAGGCGGCGGCCTGGGAGCGCCGCTCCATGCCCAGTTTCGACAGGAGGCTGGAGACGTAGTTCTTGATCGTCTTCTCGGCCAGGTGCAGCCGCTCGCCGATGACGCGGTTCGTCAGGCCCTCGCCGATCAGGTCGAGGATCTTCCGCTCCTGGTCGGTGAGGTTGGAGAGGCGGTCGTCGCCCTTGCCGTTCTTGCCGTCGCGCAGCCGCTCCAGCACCCGGGCGGTCGCCACCGGGTCGAGCAGGGACCTGCCGGCCGCGACGTCACGCACGGCGCTGAGCAGCTCGTTCCCGCGGATCGCCTTCAGGACGTAGCCCGAGGCGCCGGCCATGATCGCGTCGAACAGTGCCTCGTCGTCGGCGAACGAGGTCAGCATCAGGCACTTGATGTCCTCGTTCCGGGAGCGCACCTCGCGGCACACCTCCACGCCGCTGCCGTCCGGCAGGCGCACGTCGAGGACGGCCACGTCGGGGCGGGTGGCGGGGATGCGGACCAGGGCGTCGGCGGCCGTGCCGGCCTCGCCGACGATCTCGATGTCCTCTTCGACCGACAACAGCTCATGAACACCCCGACGTACCACTTCGTGGTCGTCCAGGAGGAATACCTTGATTTTTCCGTCTTCGCGCACGAAGTCAGTTTCACACACTGACCCCTTCCCTGCCGGAGTTACCCGGGATAACGTGCCGTTGTTCCGGCCCCCTGCAAGGCTGTGACCAGTACGTGTTCCCGGTTCTGCGGATTTACTTGGAAATCCAAGCAAAAACGCAGGTCAAACGGGGTTTCGCAGATATGCGGCGTACTGGGTAACGTGCATTGCGCAGGGCACTCGCCGGGGCACCTGTCACGCCTGAATCCCGTACCAGACGCGCACCCACCCCGTGCGCGGGTCCGGATGCAGGTGAGCCGCACTGGACCCCGGAGAACCCGGGTGCCGGACCGACGGAGGAGCACACGTGACCGTGGAGAGCACTGCCGCGCGCAAGCCGCGACGCAGCAGTGGCACCAAGCGGGCGGCAGGCGCGGCAAGCGCCCGCAAGACCGCCGCTGCCACCGCACAGACGCAGGACGCCGTACCTCAGCTCGTACAGCTGCTGACGCCCGAAGGGGACCGGGTCGACGCCTCGAACAGCGCCGAACTCGCGGAATTCGCGCCCTTCGTCGCCGACATCACCACCGAGGACCTGCGCGGGCTCTACCGCGACATGGTCCTCACCCGTCGCTTCGACGGCGAGGCCACCGCGCTCCAGCGCCAGGGCGAGCTGGGCCTCTGGGCCTCGCTCCTGGGCCAGGAAGCCGCGCAGATCGGCTCCGCGCGGGCGCTGAACGACGAGGATTACGTCTTCCCGACCTACCGGGAGCACGGCGTCGCCTGGTGCCGGGGGGTCGACCCGACCAATCTGCTCGGCATGTTCCGCGGTGTGAACCACGGCGGCTGGGACCCGACGATCAACAACTTCCACCTGTACACGATCGTCATCGGCTCGCAGACGCTGCACGCGACCGGTTACGCGATGGGTGTGGCCAAGGACGGCGCCGACTCGGCGGTCATCGCCTACTTCGGCGACGGCGCGTCCAGCCAGGGCGACGTCGCCGAGGCGTTCACGTTCTCGGCCGTCTACAACTCCCCCGTGGTGTTCTTCTGCCAGAACAACCAGTGGGCGATCTCCGAGCCCACCGAGCGCCAGATGCGCGTACCGCTCTACCAGCGCGCCCAGGGCTTCGGCTTCCCGGGCGTCCGCGTCGACGGCAACGACGTGCTGGCCTGTCTGGCCGTGACCCGCTGGGCCCTGGACCGCGCCCGCCGCGGCGAGGGCCCGACGCTGGTCGAGGCGTTCACGTACCGGATGGGCGCGCACACGACCTCCGACGACCCGACGAAGTACCGGCGGGACGAGGAGACGGCGGCCTGGGAGGCGAAGGACCCGATCCTGCGCCTGAGGACCCACCTGCTGGCCTCCGGCGGCGCCGACGAGGCGTTCTTCGCGGAGCTGGAGGTCGAGAGCGAGGCGCTGGGCAAGCGCGTGCGCGAGGCCGTGCGCGCCATGCCCGACCCCGACACCATGGCGATCTTCGAGAACGTCTACGCGGACGGGCACGCGCTCGTCGACGAGGAGCGCGCGCAGTTCGCCGCCTACCTCGCGTCCTTCGAGGGTGGGGAGTGACCGCCATGGCCATCGAGAAGATGTCGCTCGCGAAGGCGCTCAACGAGTCGCTGCGCAAGGCGCTGGAGACGGACCCGAAGGTCCTCATCATGGGAGAGGACGTCGGCAAGCTCGGCGGCGTCTTCCGGATCACCGACGGACTGCAGAAGGACTTCGGCGAGGAGCGGGTCATCGACACCCCGCTCGCCGAGTCGGGCATCGTCGGTACGGCGATCGGGCTCGCGCTGCGCGGCTACCGGCCCGTCGTGGAGATCCAGTTCGACGGTTTCGTGTTCCCCGCGTACGACCAGATCGTCACGCAGCTCGCGAAGATGCACGCCCGCGCCCTGGGCAAGATCAAGATGCCGGTCGTCATCCGCATCCCGTACGCGGGCGGCATCGGCGCGGTCGAGCACCACTCGGAGTCCCCGGAGGCGCTGTTCGCGCACGTCCCGGGCCTGAAGGTGGTCTCGCCGAGCAACGCATCGGACGCCTACTGGATGCTCCAGCAGGCGATCCTCAGCAACGACCCGGTGATCTTCTTCGAGCCGAAGCGGCGCTACTGGGACAAGGGCGAGGTCGACGTCGAGGCCATCCCGGAGGCCCTGCACGCCTCCCGGGTGGCCCGCGAGGGCTCGGACATCACCCTGGCGGCCTACGGTCCGATGGTGAAGGTCTGCCTGGAGGCCGCCGCGGCGGCCGCCGAGGAGGGCAAGTCGGTCGAGGTCGTGGACCTGCGCTCGATGTCCCCGGTGGACTTCGACGGCATCCAGGCGTCGGTGGAGAAGACCCGCCGGCTCGTGGTCGTCCACGAGGCGCCGGTGTTCCTCGGCGTGGGCTCGGAGATCGCCGCCCGCATCACGGAGCGGTGCTTCTACCACCTGGAGGCGCCGGTCCTGCGGGTCGGCGGCTTCCACGCGCCGTACCCGCCGGCCCGCCTGGAGGACGAGTACCTGCCCGGCCTGGACAGGGTGCTCGACGCCGTCGACCGCTCGCTGGCGTACTGAGGAGAGCCCTGTGACGATCCGCGAATTCAAGATGCCCGATGTGGGCGAGGGCCTCACCGAGGCCGAGATCCTCAAGTGGTACGTCCAGCCGGGTGACACGGTCACCGACGGCCAGGTCGTCTGCGAGGTGGAGACGGCCAAGGCCGCCGTGGAGCTGCCGATCCCGTTCGACGGTGTCGTGCACGCCCTGCTCTTCGAGGAGGGCACCACGGTCGACGTCGGCCAGGTGATCATCTCCGTGCAGACCGCCCCGGGCGCCGCCTCGGAGGCCCCGGTCCAGGAGGCGGCCCCGGCCGCCGCGGCGGCGGCCCTCGCCGCCGTCGAGGAGCCGGCTCCCGCGGCCCGCCAGCCCGTGCTGGTCGGGTACGGGGTCTCCACCGCCTCCACCAAGCGCCGCCCCCGCAAGGCCCCGGCGGGCACGGCCGCGCAGAACGGCACGGCGGCCCCCGCGGCCACCGCTCCGGCGGCCCCCGCGGCCCCGGTCACCGCTCCGGCGGCCGTCCCGGCCCAGTCGAACGGCAACGGCAGCGCCTACGCCGCCGCGGAACGGCCCCTGGCCAAGCCGCCCGTGCGCAAGCTCGCCAAGGACCTCGGCATCGACCTGTCCTTCGTGGTGCCCACCGGGGACGGCGGGGTCGTGACCCGGGAGGACGTCCACGCGGCGGCCGCCGCGGCGGTCGCCCCGCAGGCCGTGGCGCCCGTACCGGCCATGGCTCCGGCCGTCGTGCAGGCCGTTGCCGGGGCCTCCGTCCAGGCCGCCGCCGCGGTGGTCGCGCCGGGGGCGCGGGAGACCCGTATCCCGGTCAAGGGCGTCCGCAAGGTCACCGCCCAGGCCATGGTCGGCTCGGCGTTCACCGCGCCGCACGTCACCGAGTTCATCACGCTCGACGTGACCCGCACGATGAAGCTGGTCCAGGAGCTCAAGGCCGATCCGGACCTGGCGGGGCTGCGCGTCAACCCGCTGCTCCTCATCGCCAAGGCCGTCCTGGTGGCGATCCGCCGCAACCCGGACGTCAACGCGTCCTGGGACGAGGCGGCCCAGGAGATCGTGCTCAAGCACTACGTCAACCTGGGCATCGCGGCGGCCACCCCCCGGGGGCTGATCGTCCCGAACATCAAGGACGCCCACGCCAAGACCCTCGGCGAGCTGTCGGAGTCCCTGTCCTCGCTGGTCGCCACGGCCCGCGACGGCAAGACCTCCCCGGCGGACATGCAGCAGGGCACGATCACCATCACCAACGTCGGCGTCTTCGGCGTCGACACCGGTACGCCGATCATCAACCCGGGCGAGTCCGCGATCCTCGCGGTCGGTGCGATCAAGCTCCAGCCGTGGGTCCACAAGGGCAAGGTGAAGCCCCGTCAGGTCACCACCCTGGCGCTGTCCTTCGACCACCGTCTCATCGACGGCGAGCTCGGCTCCCGCTTCCTGGCCGACATCGCGGCGGTCCTGGAACACCCGCGCCGCCTCGTCACCTGGTCGTAGTACCCGCAGTTGGCACGCACGCATGGCCGGTTTCCGTTCCTGGAGGCCGGCCATTCGTGTGGGGCCGGGGCTGCACGGGAGCCCCTGGGCTGAGTAACGTGTGCGAATCGGGGGTGGCCGATCGCCTCCAGGACGGGGGCTCCGACGCCACCGGGCCGCGCGTGTACGAGGGCACCCGGCTGACCGGCGCGGGCCGCATCCGGTACGAGTACGACGCCATGGGCCGGGTCACCGCGCGCCGGCGCGCCCGGCTCTCCCGCAAGCCGGACACCTGGCGCTACGCGTGGGACGCGGAGGACCGGCTCACGGCGGTGACCACGCCGGACGGCACGCTGTGGCGCTACGGCTACGACCTGATGGGCCGGCGCCGCGTCAAACAGCGCATGGTTCTTCGCGATCGTCACCGACCTGATCGGCACCCCGCACGAGCTCGTCGACGAGGCGGGCGAGGTCGCCTGGCGCACGCGCAGCACCGTGTGGGGGACGACCACCTGGAACGCGCAGGCGCACGCCTACACCCCGCTCCGCTTCCCCGGGCAGTACTTCGACCCGGAATCGGGGCTGCACTACAACTGCTTCCGCTACTACGACCCGGAGACCGCCCGCTATCTGTCGGTCGACCCGCTCGGCCTCGGGCCGGCACCCAACGCGTCGACGTACGTCACGAACCCGCTGACGTGGACGGACGCCCTGGGGCTGGCCCCGGAATGCCCGCCGAAGGTGGGCCGGGGCAGGGACGAGGCGAAGGCGCAGGTGCTGCGCGACGCGGGCGTGCCGGAGGGCCTGGAGCCGGACATCGTGGACGAGTGGGTGAAGGCGACGACGCCCGAGTGGCAGGGCGGGAAGCAGCTCATGGGCCCGGACCACCAGCCGATCGTCTACACCGAAGAGTGGTACGAACTGCCCAACGGCGACATCGTCGTGTACCAGGACCACTGGTTCGGCCACCAACAGCCCGGTGAACCCGGATACCAGCCGGCCCACGTGCACGTCCGGCCGGGAGAAAATACCCGGAACGGGCAGATACCCGGCGCGGAGGACATTATTACTATGACCTGGACTGACTTCGTCGTGAATGCGAAGGGCACCCTCACGACGTACTACGACGAGGTGCCCGACCTGACGGGAGTGCGGCTGCGGTCGGTGCACCTGGACGGCTGGGACCCGACCGTCACCCTGCGGTTCGACCTGCCGAGGTTCCCCGACCGCTGGGAAGGCGTACCGGGCGACACGATGCAGTGCCAGATCCAGTTCTCCATGGTCCAGGACTTCCTGATGGAAGGCTGGCAGCCGCCGGTCACGGCGGACGTCGCCCTGCGCGCGCTGCCGGAACACCGGCTGGCGGTGCAGGTGGCGGCGCCCGGCGTCGCCGTCTCGTTCACGGCGAGCGCGTCGGTCAAGGCGGGAAGGATCAGCGTCTTCACGCGGGACGTGGACGGCGGCGACGGCGGCCCGCACGACTTCACCCGGAGGCTGGAGAGCAAGCTCTATCCGACGATCCCTCCCCCGTACGTCAACACCTTCTACGAGCGTGTGTGAGATGACTGATTCGAGCGACCTGCCGGAACTCCGGGCCCTGTACGGCACGGCGCAGCCGCCCTCCCTGGACACGTGCGGCTTCTTCTACGTCCATGTCGACGAGCGGGAATCGTCGGTGACCTTCGGCTTCGAGACCTCGCAGCTGCCCGCGCACCCGGAACCGGAGTGGTCGGCCAAGCCGTACAACACCCTGTGCTTCTTCGTGGAGTTCACCGGGGTGACCGGCCTTCGCATGGCGGGCATCGTCGCGGAGGCGGAGCGCAGCGTCCGGATCGCCGGGGGCGCAATCGCCGAGGGCGCATCGGACCGGCTCGACGTGACCGTGGCCGGTGACAGGCGGGAGATCTCCTTCTCCGCCGCGGCGTCCCGGGTCACCCACACCAGGGTCTACCTGCAGGGATCGCCGTAGCGGGCGGGCGGGCGGGGCGCGGTGAGGGGTCGGGGGGCTCGGCGGGTGAGGCCCGGCGGGCCGACCGCCGGCACACGGTATTCCCCTGGTCGGCGGGCCCGGCCCGTGTGATCATCGCCGGATGATCTTCCGCGCTGCGACCGCAGACCCCGCAGACCCCGCAGACCTGGACCGCGCCACGGCGTTCCCGGCGGACGGCCCCGTCCCCCCGCTGACCTCCGGGAAGGTCCGTGAGGAGCTCGCCGCGCACCGGATGCGCCCCGAGTGGACCTGGTTCGCCGAGGACGGGGACGGCCGGATCCTCGGCCGCGCCCTGTGGTGGGGCCGCGCCGACAGCGAGCAGCCGATCGCGCTGGACTGCCTCCAGGTCCGGGCCGGCGTCGCCGACCCGGCCGCCGTGGCCGCCGGGCTGCTGGAGGCCGGCCACGCCGCCTTCGGCAACCGCCCCGGCTACCACCTCTCGCTGCCCCGCGGCTGGCGGGACGACCCGGCCACCGCCGGGGAGGTCGCCTGGCGCCGGCAGGCCGCGTACGCCACCGGGCTGACCCGGGAGATCGAGCGGCTGCGCTACGAGTGGACCCCGGCGGCCGGCACCGCCCCGGCCACCGGGCGGCTCGTGTTCCGCGACGGCACCGACGAGGAGTTCCTGGACGCCTTCACGCGGCTCTCCCGGGGCAGCCTGGACCTGGCCACCCGCACCGAGCTGCTGGTCAAGGACGCCGGGGAACTGGCCCGCGCGGACATGGCGTTCTACCTCGGCTGCCCGGGCGAGCGGTCCTGGTGGCGCCTGGCGCACCTGCCCGACGGCACCCTCGCGGGCCTGGCCGTCCCGTCCGCGACCCCGTACCACCGCAACGTCGGCTACCTGGGCGTCGTACCGGAGCAGCGCGGGAAGGGGCTCATCGACGAGGTCCTCGCCGAGATCACCCGCTTCCACGCGGCCGCGGGCGCCGACCGCGTCACCGCGACCACCGACACCGTCAACGTCCCGATGGCGGCGGCCTTCGACCGGGCCGGGTACGAGGTGACGGAGATCCGCCTCGTCCTGGAGGACCCGGCCCGGTGAGGCGGTGAGGCGGTGAGGCGGTGAGCGCCGCCCCGGCCGGCCGTCGAATGTGCGTACCCCGAGGCGGTACCCTCCCGGCGTGCCGATAGCCGAATTGCAGGTGTACTCCGTCGAGGAGGCCGACGTCACGGGCGGCGTGTGCGTGGTCCGGTGCGTGGGCGGGGTGGCGCGCGCCGGACAGGTGTACGCGGCGGGTGAGCTGCGGCTGGGGCTGCGCCGCATAGAGCGGTACGGGCGGACCGTCGGCTCCTTCGGCGCCGGCCACATCGCGCGCGTCCACCTCACGGGCGCCGTGGTGGCGCTGCTCAGCCGCGGGCAGGTGCTGACGGCGGTGCCGCCGGACGGGCACTCGCTGGAGGTGCTGGAGGAGTGGCTGGCGACGGGCCCGCCGCTGGGCGACGAGCCCTGGCCGAGGCCCCTGCACACCCTGGCCGTGGGTTGGATGCGGGACGAGCGGGTGCCGGACGGGATCCGGTTGCGCTGGGGCCGGGTGGCTCTGGCCGCCGCCGAGCGCCGTGCGCGGGCCGAGGGCGCCGACGCGCTGGCCCGGGGGGCCGAGCTGGCGGCCGTACGGGGCTACCTGATCCGGGAGTTCGGCCCAGGGCGCGGCGGCGACCCGGCGGCCCTGTGCCGGGAGCTGCTGGCGCTGATCGACCTGACCCCGCGGGCGGCGGCCGCGGAGGCCCGTGTCTGGCGGGACCTGCCGCGCGCGCGGATCCTGCACCTGCGACGCATCAAGAACCTGCTCCCCTGGCTGGTCCTCGTCCGCCCGCACCTCGCGGACTCCGACCCCCTGGCCGGCGCCGTCGACGCCTGGGCCGCGGTGCGGCCCCGATTGCCGTGAACGAGGGGCATCGGCTTTCGGGCATGGGGTGCAGACATGCCAGAGTTCCAATGCAAGGAGTCGACCCAGGGTGGCCAGGACATGAACGAGTGCGTGGAGGTGGCCGCGAACGCGGCCGGGACCGACGGGGTCCGGGACGGCAAGCGGGCGGACGGGGCGGTCATCCGGGTCACCGAGGCCGCGTGGACGGCGTTCGCGGTGGCGGGCCGGTGACGCCGGTGACGCTGTACTGGCGGCCCGGGTGCCCGTACTGCATCAAGCTGCGCGCGCAGCTCCGGCTCGCGCGGATTCCGTACCGGAAGGTCAACATCTGGCGGGACCCGGACGCGGCGGCCTTCGTGCGGAGCGTGGCCGACGGGAACGAGACCGTGCCGACCGTGGTCGTCGGGGACGGGCCGGCGATGGTCAACCCGTCGCTGGGGCGGATCCGCGAGGCCATGACCGCCGCCTGACGGAATCTCAGGTTCTCCTCTGAACGTGGCTCCCCGCGGTTCGGCCGGGCCGTGCGGCGGACATCAACCCGGCGTGGACATATACGAGACGGCCCATCTCGCGGGGGGACCGCGCCGGGTGGCCGAGGTGGCGGTGCTGGGGTTGCGCGACCGGGGGGCCGTCACCGTGACCGGGCCCCGTGTGCGGGCCGCGCGGGAGGCCGGGGGCGGCGTGCACCCCGTCGAGCGGGCGGTGCTGCGGCTGTGCCCGCGCGGGAAGGCACTCTCCGCCGTGCTGGCCGCCGTCGCCGGAGGGCCGGAAGCCGCCGGGGTCGGCCGGGCGCTGGTCGAGGCCGGGCTGCTGGGCCGGCGGCGCCCCACGGCGGCCGGGCAGCGGGTGCTCGCGGCGGCGCGGGCGGACGGGCAGTGGCCGGCGTACGTCTTCGGGGGCTGGCCGGCGCCGCCGAAGCGGCGGCGCTCCACCCGGCACACCCCGCTGGACACCGGCATGATCGGCCGCGCCCTCCACCGCATCGGCCGCACCCTGGACCGGGCCGTGGACCGCGCCGAACGGGACGACCGCGCCGAACACGGCGATCACCCCGGCCACTCCTGCGGCGGCGGAGGCGGCGGGGGCGGTGACTGAGGCACCTGCGCGTGCAGCCTGACGGGCCATCACGTGAGGGTGACGGTATCGGCGCAGGTCAGCAGGGTGGGTACGCCGGTCGCACGGCGTGTTACCGGCGTGGCACGGGGAGCTCCGGTTGCGGGGGTCGGCGGGCTGTCCCTACGTGGGGCGTGACACATCCCATGTCACCGCAGTATCCGCGTACCCGCTGTACCCCGCAGTCCCGCTGTCATGGCTGGTCCCACCCGGACAGGAGAGATCCGTTGCACCGCTTCACCCGCTACGCCGTCCCCGCCGCCCTCTGTGCGACCCTGCTGGCTGCGTCCCCCGGCCTCGCGGCCGCCGCGCACGCCCCCGAGCGGCCGCCGGTCGCCGCCGCCAAGCCGTCCATCCCCGGGACCGAGGCGCTGCTCGCGCAGGTCCAGTCGCTGGGGGGCGTCGGCGGGCTGCTGAAGCCCGTCACCGATCTCCTCGCCGACGTGCTCAAGTCGCCGGACGGCAAGATCCCGGAAACGGACCTGGCCGCGCACCAGGAGAAGGTCGGCCAGGCTCTGGCCGGCCTGACGAAGAGCCTGCCGCCCGCCCCGGCCCTGCCCGTGCCCGCGCCGGAACTGCCGGTACCCGCGCCGGAACTGCCGGTCAAGCCCCCGGTGGCGCTCCCGGCCCCCGCGCTCCCCGCCCCGGCGCTCCCGGCCCCCGCGCTCCCCGTCGCGAAGTCCAAGGCGGGCGTGCCGCGCGACCTGGTCTCCGACGCCGTCGACCGCCTCAAGGCGTCCGTCGACGCCCTCGTCAAGACCGCGGGCCCCTGTGGCTGTTCCACGGACGCGAAGACCAAGGTCACCGACGTGGTGACGAACCTGGTCGCCACTCTGGTCGCCCTCCTCACCGGCGCCGGTCTGCCCGGTCTGCCCCCGCTCCCGGTGCCCGCGCCCGCCCTCCCCGCCCCGGCGCTGCCGCTCCCGGCCCCCGCGCTGCCCGTCCGGTAGCGGCACCGCCGCGTCCCCGGCCCCCGCACCCCGGGGCCGGGGACGGCCGTACGCCCGGACCCGGACCCCGCCCGGCCCCCGACCCGCCCCCGGCCGCGGATCCCCGGCGGAGCCGGAACGGCACGCCCCCCGTGCCTCCGCGCGACCGCCCGGACCCCCTTGACGCCCCCCTCCGGGGGAGGGACGCTCCCGTGTCTCGCATCAAACGGTTGCAGCTGGGGGGCCGCTATGCCGGAGGAGTCCGTGGGGACGGTGGGGGAGCTGCGGGCGCGGCTCGTGGCCGACGGGGCGCGGTGGTCGGTCATGGAGCACCTGGCCGACGCGGAGCCGCTGCCGCGGCCCGCGCTCGGCCTGGAGCCGGGGGCGAATCTGACCACCGCCGAGGAGGCGGGCGCGGTCGACCTGCGCGCGCTGGTCGGGCGGGAGAGCGGCAATCCGCACCTCACCCGGCGGCGCGCCGCGCACGGCCTGCTGCCCGGGGCGGCCACGGCCGCGGCCCGGCCCGCGGCCGTGGACTGGCGCGGCCGCTGGGGGTGGCCCTGGATCACCAGGGTGAAGGACCAGAACCCCTGCGGCTCCTGCTGGGCCTTCGGCGCGGCCGGCCTGGTGGAGTCCATGGCCCGGATCGAGCACTGCGTCTGGGCCGAGCGGTCCGAGGGGGACGTGCACGACGGGCTGAAGTGCACCTGCGGGCAGGGCGGCAACCCGGAGACGGCCCTGGACTGGGTCAAGGCCAACGGCGGTCTCGCCGACCCGGACTGCTGGCCGTACAGCACCCCGCCCCCCGGCCTGCCCGCCGCCCGCCGTGACGCCTGGCGGGCCGAGTACACGCCCAGCTGGGACCGGTCGGGGAGGACCGTACGGATCACCGGCCACGTCCGGCTCGGCGACGTGGAGCAGCAGAAGGTCTGGCTGGACACGGTGGGCCCGCTGACGGCCTGCTTCGACGTGTACGACGACTTCTTCGCCCTCGGCTCCGGCGTCTACCACCACACCGCCGGCCAGTACGCGGGCGGGCACTGCGTGTTGATCGTCGGCTACGACGACGCGGCCGGCTGCTGGCTGTTCAAGAACTCCTGGGGCACGGGTTACCACGTCGGCGGCTACGGCCGGATCGCCTACGGCGAGGTCAGCATCGACCACTGGGCGAAGTGCGGCCTGCGCGGCACCAACGTCGACCCGTGGAGCAAGCGCCGCCTGCACGCCGGCAACGTCTACGAGAGCGGCAACGGCCGCGCCCACCGCAACTTCGAGCTCCTCGCCACCACGACCGGCGGCCGCCTCCAGCACTGGTGGCGCGAGGGCGACGCGCCGTTCGCCTGGACCCGCGCCGACGCCTTCGCGCACGACGCCTCCGGCCAGCCCGCCTTCACCGGCAGCACCTACAACCGCAACATGGAGTCCCTGCACGTGACCACGGGCGGGCGGCTGCGCCACTGGTACTTCGAGCAGTCCGCCCGCGTCTGGCGCGACGGCGGCGCCTTCGGCCCGGGGGACGCGGCGCTCGGCGCCACCCCCGCGTTCATCCAGAGCGACTACGGCAAGCCGGGCAACTTCGAGGCCGTGGTCCGTACCGCCGACGGCCGGCTGAACCACTGGTGGCGGATCAACGGCGCCCCCTGGTCGTGGCACGACGGCGGCCGCTTCGCCTCCGGCATCGCCCACCACGGGCCCGCCCTGGTCCAGACCCGCTCCCGGCGCCTCGACCTGGTCGCGGCCCTGACCGACGGCCGGATGCAGCTGTGGTGGCGGGACGACGCGAACGGCTTCGTCTGGCGGCCCGGCGAGGTCTTCGGCGCCGCGGCCGTGTCGGCGCCCTGCCTGATCGAGGGCCAGTACGGGGCGGCCGACGAGGACACCGCCGGGAACTACGAGCTGTGCGTGGCCGTCGCCGGCGGACGCGTGGAGCACTGGTGGCGCGGCAACGCCTCCGGCTCGGCCTGGAGCCGCAGTGCGGTCTTCGGGCACGACGTGCTCGCGGTCACCGGGATGCTCCAGGGCAGTTTCGGGTTCAACCTGGAAGTCGTCGCCCTGCGCACCGACCGCCTGCTCCAGCACTACTGGCGGGACGGCGCCGGCTGGCACGAGGGGGCCGTCATCGGCCCCGTCTGAGGCGCGAGGCACGGGAAGGAGCCCGGTGGAGGTACGGAGCATCAGGCTGGGCCCCGGAGAGGCGTACGAGCTGCGGCTCACCGGGCGCGGGGCGCGCGGGTACGTGTGGACCTGGCAGGTCACCGGTGACGCCGACACGGTGACGGTCACGGAGGGCGCGCCGGGCCAAGGCGCGTCCGCTTCCGGCACGCCGGGCCCCGCCTCCGGCCCCGCCCCCGCTCCCGCCCCCGGCGCCGCGGTGGAGCGGTCGTACGTCGTACGGGGCCGCCCGCCCGGGGGCCGGGCCCGCGTCCGCTTCGCGCAGGTGCGCCCGGCCTACCCGCAGGAGGCCCCGTACGACGAGTTCGTGCTGGACGTGGAGGTCAGCGCCGGCCGTTGAGCACCCGGTGCTGCACGGCCTCCAGGGGACCCCGGTCGAACCGGCGCAGCCACAGCCACGACCCGGCGGCCAGGACCAGGCCCACGGCCGCCCACAGGCCCATCACCCACCACGGGCCGTGCCCGGCGAACCGTTCGGCGAGGCCCAGGCCGATCCCGTAGCAGAGCAGGACGCAGAGCACGTTCTGCGCGACGTAGCAGGACAGGGCGGTGCGGCCGACGGCGGAGAGGGCGCCGGTCAGCGGGCGGGGGATCCACAGGCGGTCGAGGGCGGTGCCGATCAGGCCGATGTAGCCGACGGCGACGAGCGGGGCGACGCCGTAGCGGCCCAGGAGGAAGAAGTCCTCGCCGCCGAGGGTGGTCGCGGCGGTCAGCGGCAGCCCCAGTCCGAGTCCCCAGGCGGCCATCCGGCCCCGGACGCGGCGGCCTGGGGCGGTGTCGGCGAAGGCGCCCGCGCGGTAGAGCCGTACGCCGAGGAGGAAGAGGAAGGCCAGCAGTCCGAAGGTGATGACGGGCTCGATGCGCAGCGCGGCGAGGTTCTGTGCGCGGAAGGCGATCTGGTCGCCCCAGCCTCGTTGCGCGTAGAGGGCGACGGCGTCGGGGTCCGGGCCCTGCGCGGGGCCGTCGGATCCGCCTGCCGCCAGGGCGAGGGTCAGCAGGGCGATCAGGGCCAGGTGCACCCCGCCGGCCGTCCACATGGCCCGGCGGCGGACCTTTTCGGAGCGGGCCAGGAGCCAGGCGACGAGGAGCGCGGTGACCGCGTACCCCATCAGCACGTCCCAGGCGAAGACGAGCAGGAAGTGGACGGTGCCCTCGGCGAAGAGGAAGGCGGCGCGCCGCCGGTACGGGCCGGGCCAGGGCTGTCCGCGGCGGGCCGCGGAGTCGTACTGGACGGCCAGGCCCACGCCGAACAGGACCGTCAGCAGGGCCAGGAACTTGCCGTCCGCGACGGCCCGGAAGACGGTCTCGGCGATGGTGGCGGCGGAGGGGTCGGCGAGCGGATCGGCCGCGCCGAGCCCGCCTTGGAGGACGGCCCACTCCGAGCCGGGCGAGGCGAAGATCCACACGTTGGTCATGAGCGTGCCGAGGATGGCGGCGCCGCGCAGGACGTCGAGGAGGGGCAGGCGGCGGCTCGCCTGCGCGGCCACGGCGGGGGTGAGCAGGATGTCGGCCATGACTCCAGCGTTCCGGCGGGAGCGGGCCCGCACGTCGTGCGGGCGGAGGAAGACCCGGTACATCCTTCGGTGCAGCGGACCGGGCGGGGACTCCTGCCCGGTCCGCGCTCCCGGTCCGCGCTCCCGGTCCGCGCTCCCGGTCCGCGCTGCCGGGCGGCGTTCCACATCCTGGACGGGCCGCCGACTTGCACCCCTGTTGTATCTAAGCTGTGCGCATGCCAGCCGCCAGCAGTACGCTCACCGCCGCCGACCGTGTCTACCGGCACGTCAAGGAAGGCGTGCTCGACCGGCGCTACGAAGGCGGCACCCTCCTCACCGAAGGCGAACTCGCCGACGCCGTAGGGGTGTCCCGCACGCCGGTCCGCGAGGCGCTGCTGCGCCTGGAGACCGAGGGGCTGCTGAAGCTGTACCCGAAGAAGGGCGCCCTGGTCCTGCCGGTCTCCGTGCAGGAGATCACCGACGTGCTCGAAACCCGGCTGCTGGTAGAGGAGTTCACCGTACGCAGGGCCGTGCCCGCGCCCCCCGGGCTGCTGGACCGGCTCGCGGCGCTGCTGGAGGAGCACCGCCGGCACGCCGCCTCGGGGGACCTCACCGCGCTGATGGCCGCCGACCGGGGCTTCCACGCCGAGATCGTGCGCAGCGCCGGCAACCAGATCCTGTGCCGCCTCTACGACCAGCTCCGCGACCGGCAGCTGCGGATGGGCGTGGCCCTGCTGCACGCCCACCCCGACCGGGTGGAACGCACCCTGGCCGAGCACGCCGAGATCCTCGACGCGCTGCGGTCCGGGGACGCGGAGGCGGCCGCCGCGTCCGTCCGCGGCCACATCGGCCGCGTCGAGGCGCTGGTACGGGGGCCGGGTCGATGAGCACCGGGCCGGCCCGGCCGGCCCGGCCGGCCCGGCCGTTGAGCAGCCCGCAGGTCGTGAAGGACCCCCCGGGCGGGCGCCGGGCCGTCGCCGTCTGGTCCATCGGCGTCGCCGTGTACTTCGTCGCGGTGATCTTCCGTACCAGCCTGGGCGTGGCCGGACTCGACGCCGCCGACCGCTTCCACGTCAACGCCTCGGCGCTGTCCGCCTTCTCCCTCCTCCAACTGCTGGTCTACGCGGGCATGCAGATACCCGTCGGCCTGATGGTGGACCGGCTCGGCACCAAGAAGGTGCTGACGCTCGGCGCCGTCCTGTTCACCGCCGGGCAGCTCGGCTTCGCACTGTCCCCGTCGTACGGGATGGCCCTCGCCGCCCGCGCCCTGCTGGGCTGCGGCGACGCCATGACCTTCATCTCCGTGCTGCGGCTGGGCACCCGCTGGTTCCCGGCCCGGCGCGCGCCGCTGATGGCGCAGCTCGCCGGGCTCGTCGGCATGGCGGGCAACCTGGTCTCCACGCTGGTGCTGGCGCCCGTACTTCACGGCGTCGGCTGGGTGCCGGCGTTCGCGGGCAGCGCGGTGGCGGGACTGGTCGTCCTGGTCCCGCTGGTGCTGTTCCTGCGGGACCACCCGGAGGGGTACGGACCGCCGGCGCGGCCGCGCGAACACGAACACGAACGCGACCGGGAGCCGGGGGACGGCGGGGCCTCCGGGGGGTTCGTGCGCCGCCAGATCACCGAGTCCTGGCGGGAGCCCGGCACCCGGCTCGGCCTGTGGGTGCACTTCACCACGCAGTTCCCGGCGATGGTGTTCCTGCTGCTGTGGGGCATGCCGTTCCTCGTGGAGGCGCAGGGGCTGTCGCGGACCACCGCGGGCGGCCTGCTGACGCTCGTCGTCGCCTCGAACATGGCGCTCGGGCTGGTCTACGGGCAACTCGTCGGCCGCCGCCAGTCCGCGCGGCTCCCCCTCGCCCTCGGCACGGTCGGGCTGACCGCCACGCTGTGGGCCGCCGTCCTCGTCCACCCAGGCGACCGGGCGCCGATGTGGCTGCTCGTCACGCTCTGCCTGGTGCTGGGCACCTGCGGGCCTGCCTCGATGATCGGCTTCGACTTCGCGCGCCCGGCCAACCCGGCGGAACGCCAGGGCACCGCCTCCGGCATCACGAACATGGGCGGCTTCATCGCCACGATGACCACCCTGCTGGCCGTGGGCGTCCTGCTGGACGCCACCGGCGACAACTACCGCATCGCCTTCTCGACCGTGTTCGCCCTGGAGGCCCTGGGCGTCACCCGGATCCTCCGGCTCCGCGGCCGCGCGCTCGCCCGTGAACGGGAGCTGCGCGCACCGGCCCCGGCCAAGACCGGCCCCGCGGCGCCGGCCCCGGAACGCGCGCCGGCCTGACCGCCCGCGGGGGCCGGGGCCACGGGGTGCCCGTACGGCCGTGGTCGACGGCTACCGCTACGGCTACTGCTACGGGGTGACGGCGAACCGCGTCAGGATCGCGTCCGCCAGCTCCGCGTCGCCCTCCACCTTCACCCGGTCGGCGACCGTGTGCGCCCGGACCCGGCCCGCAGCCAGCCGTACGTACGTCTCCCAGTCCAGGGTCAGCGTCACGGCCGGACCCAGCGAGGGCGCCTTGTCCAGCGTGCCGCGGCCCTGCGCGTCGACCCGTACCGTCCGCATGAACTCCAGCTGCCCGTGCACGTCGAGCACCACGGCCGAGTTCGCGGGGGCGCCGGCCGTCTTCGCGACGACCTTCGGCAGCCCGGCCAGGAGCATGTCCCGCGCGACGTACGCGCCCGGCGCGTCCCAGTTCCCGGGCACGCCCAGCGCCTGGCGGAGGTCCTGCTCGTGCACCCACACGTCGAAGGCACGCATCCGCAGCGCCTCCTCCAGCGTCACCTGCTCCCCGAGCGGCCCCCGCACCATCGTGGCCGGATCCCGCTTCTCGTTCCGCAGCTGCCGCATGCGCCGGATGACGGTGTACTCCAGCTCCGAGGTCATCTCCGGCGCGGTGTGGTGGCGCCGTACGTCGACCTGCACCTCCATGTACCGGGTGAACTCGTCGACCACGTGCCGCAGGTCCCGCGCCACGGTGTGGATCGGCCGCGGGTCCCCGAGCTGCTCGCATTCGATGCCGATGATGTGTGACACCACGTCACGGACCGACCAGCCGGGGCACGGGGTCGCCCGGTTCCACTCGCGCTCCGGCAGCGGGAGGACCAGCTCGGATATCGCCTCGATGGAGTGCGTCCACGCGTCGGCATAGGGCTGAAGGCTGGGATGGACGGTCAACGGGACCCCTCGCGGTGCTGTTCAGTGACGCGTTTTTTGGAAGCTGCGGGCTTGGTTTCCAAAACTACGCTGCCGGTGAGCACCCCGGCAGTGCTTTCGTGTGACGATCGTAGGCCCGAGTTGACGGCTTGAATGCCAGGACGGTGGTAGTGTGCGCGCCTCGCTGATCCAAATCGCGGTGAACGACGGTGAGTCGGTGACTTCCCGGCGGTCCCGGGTGGCCGACCTCGTACGGGAGCAGGCGGGTTCCGACCTCGTCGTGCTGCCCGAACTGTGGACCGTGGGCGCCTTCGCCTACGAGCAGTTCGAGACCGAGGCCGAGCCGCTGGACGGCCCGACCTTCGAAGCCATGTCCAAGGCGGCGAGCGACGCCGGAGTATGGCTCCACGCGGGCTCGGTCGTGGAACGGGCGGGCGACGGCTCGCTCTACAACACCGCCCTCGTGATCTCCCCGGCGGGCGAGCTGGCCGCCACGTACCGCAAGATCCACCGGTTCGGCTTCGACCAGGGCGAGGCCGTGCTTATGGCGCCGGGCGACTCCCTGACCACGGTGGTCCTGCCGGAGCAGACCCTCGGCATCGCCACCTGTTACGACCTGCGCTTCCCGGAGCTGTTCCGCGGCCTGGTCGACGCCGGGGCCACGACGCTGGTCGTCGCGGCGGGCTGGCCGGCCCGCCGCCGCTCGCACTGGACCCTGCTCAGCCGGGCCCGGGCGGTGGAGGACCAGGCGTACGTACTGGCCTGCGGCCTCGCCGGCACGCACGCGGGGGTCGAGCAGGCCGGGCACAGCCTGGTGGTGGACCCGTGGGGCGAGGTCCTGGCGGAGGCGGGGCCGGGCGAGGACGTGCTGACGGTGGACCTCGACCCGGCGAAGGTCGCGGAGACCCGCGCCCAGTTCCCCGCCCTGAAGGACCGCCGCCTGCCCCACTGACGCCCGTGGGGGCCGGGCGGACCGTTGGCTCCCGCTCCCGCTCCCGCCCGTGCCCGTGCCCGTGCCCATGCCCGTGCGGGGGCGGGGCCGACGGCGGGGCGGGGACGCCGCGGGCGCGCCCCGCCCGTCAGGCCCCGTCGTCCCGTTCCTTCTCCGCCATGCGGATCACGCACACCGCCACCGCGATCAGCAGCGCCGCGTCCGCGTCCTCCCGGATCACGTCGACCGCGTAGGTCTCGCGCACCCGGTACCACTGCCGCGAGATCAGCGCGAGCAGCTCCCCGTCGTACTCGACCTTGAACTCCCGGTCCAGGATCCGCCCGCTGACGTCCAGCTCCGTGCCCTCGACCAGGGTCACGCGGAAGTGGTTGCGCAGCAGCGAGAACCGCTTCCTGCGGATCACCGCGAGCCGTTCCCCGTCCCGCTCCAGGGTCATCGCGTCGCGGAAGGAGAACAGCTTCTCCCGCAGGGTGATCAGGATCTGCCCGTCCGGGTCCTTGAGCTCCAGCTTGTCCTTGACCCGCAGCGCCTTCCCGTCGACGAGGAAGGCGTGGCGGCCGCCCTCGTCCTCGATCCAGTAGTCGTCGCCGAGGGCCAGCATTTTGTCCCGTACGAGGTATTTCATGCGCTGATCCGTGCCCGCGATAGGTTGCTGTCATGCCTCTGCTCTACGTGACCGACCTGGCGTACCCGGCGCGCGGCCGCCGGTACTGCGACGAGGACATATTCCTCACCTCCCGGCTGCGCGCCCACTTCGACGTGGCCCTGTGCCATCCGGGGGACGCCCGCGCCCTGATGCCGGGCTTCGACGCGGTGGTCGTCCGCAACAGCGGCCCGGTCCTGCACTACCAGGAGGCCTACGACGCCTTCCGGGCCGCCGCGCTCGCCGCCGGGACGCCCGTCTACAACCCGCTCACCGGCCGCGGCGACATGGCCGGCAAGCAGTACCTCCTCGACCTGACGGCCGCCGGCTACCCCGTCATCCCGACGGTCGACGACCCCGCGCGCCTCTGCGAGCTGCCCCGGGTGGCCGAGTACGCGGTGAAGCCCAAGCAGGGCGCCGACTCCATCGGCCTCGCCTTCACCGCGACCCCGCAGGGCCCGGCGGGGGAGATCCTCATCCAGCCGCGCATCGACTTCGCGTACGAGGTGTCCTTCTACTTCGTCGACGACGCCTTCCAGTACGCCCTGTACGCCCCCGACCCGGCCCGCCGCTGGGAGCTGACGCCCTACGAACCGACGGCGGCGGACCTGGACTTCGCCCGTGCGTTCATCGCCTGGAACACCCTGGACCACGGCATCCAGCGGGTGGACGCCTGCCGGGCGCCGTCGGGGGAACTGCTGCTGGTGGAGCTGGAGGACCTGAACCCGTACCTCTCGCTCGACCTGCTCCCCGAACCGGTCCGGGACTCCTTCGTCGAGGCCTTCGCCCGCTCCCTCCACACCTTCGGCGCCTGACGCCCGGCCGGTGGGGCGCCTAGAGCCCGCTGGTGTCCAGCTCGATCCCGAACGGCTCGGGCAGCCGTACGGCCGTCCCGAACGGGTGCGGCCCGTCGACCTTGGTGTACCCGAGCCGCCCGGGGCCGGCGAACAGCGTGACGGTCTTGTCCGTCCGGTCGACCAGGAGGTACAACGGGGCCCCGTACGCGGCGTACCGCTTTCGCTTGACGACGCGGTCGGTCTCGGCGTTGGACCGGGAGGTGATCTCGACGATGAGCAGGGTCTGGTCGGGGACCAGTGCCCCGCCTCCCTTGGCCAGTTCCTTCGGCGCCACGGCGAGGTCCGGGACGTACCAGTTCGGCGAATCGGGCAGATCGAGGTTGCCCGACCCGGTGACGCAGTCCAGCTCCTTGACGCGCGGCCTGATCTGGTCACGGATCTCCTCGGCCGCGTTCTCGTGGTCCCAACTCGGCGTCACGTGAGAGATGACTCCCTCAACGATCTCGGTCCGATCCCCGAGGAAGTGCTGGATGACGTACTTCAGGGCACGCTCGGGATCAATGCCCTCGCTGTAGTCGTGCGCGGCGGTCATGGTCCGCTCCCTCCTCGGCTGCCTGCCGCCAGGCTCGCACGGGGCGTTGCCGCGCGTCGTCACCCCTGCGGGTGGAGTCGGCGTCGCCGTACGCGCGTGATCCGGTGTTCATACCCGGATGGCAAGCTTGAAGGATGAACGATGCCGTCCCGGCGCCCACCCCCGCGCCCGCACCCCGCCGTGCCCGTGTCCGTGCCCCTGAGTTGATCGGCAAGGGCGGCTGGCTCAACACCGGAGGCCAAGAGCTCACCCTCGCCGATCTGCGAGGTAAGTGCGGTGTTGTAGATTTCTGGATTTCCTGAACCAATGTGCGCACTCCTCGCTAGCGTGAGGATGTGCACCAACACACCACAGCTGATCTGTACTTGCGCCTGTCCCTGGACCGGGAGGGCAAGACTGCGATCGACCGCCAGGAAGCCGACTGCCGCGCGTGGGCGGAGCGCAACGGACTGGCCGTCCGCAAGGTCCACATCGACCGTGGACGTTCCGGTTACAAGAACGTCAGCCGCAAGGGGTTCGATGCGGCGATCACAGCAGCCACGGCCGGCGTCGTGGGGGTTCTGATCGTCTGGAAGCTCGACCGCCTGTCCCGCAAGGGCATCGGCGAGGTCGGCAAGGCTCTGGACGACATAGGCCGGGTCGACGGACGGCTGGTCTCCGTCATGGACGGCCTCGACACGAAGAACGACAGCGCCCGGGTCACCATCGCGATGCTGGCGGAACTGGCGCGCAACGAGTCCCGCAACCTCGGGATGCGCGTCGGCAACGCCAAGCGGTACCTACGCCAGCGGGGCCAGTGGATCGGCGGACAGCCGCCTTACGGGCTACTGGTGGACCCTGAGGCGAAGAAGCTCATCCACGACCCCGAGACCGCCGTCTACGCCCGCCTGATCGCCGATGAGGCGCTGTCCGGGAAGGCCCTCGTCCACATCGCCCGGTTGCTGAACGAGCACGGGGTGGAGTCCGCCCGTGGAGGCGAGTGGAACTCGTCCAGCGTCATGCAACTTCTTCGCTCACCGGCCTTCGCCGGTCTCATGCCGCAGACCGAGTACGAGGAGCAGCCGGACGGGACACGCAAGTATATGAACCGGGTCTCCCCTTACCGAGACCCGGAGACGCTCGAAACCGTGGGTATCGGCGAGGGGATCATCACGGTCGGGGAGCGCGAACTCATCCTCCGCCAGCTCGAAGCGCGGACGTTTCCTCTGGCGGGAAAGCGGCATGGCCACAAGCAGGGCAAGTCACTGCTCACCGGCATAGCGCGCTGTGGGCTCTGCGGCGCCCGGATGAGCAAGGCCGGCACGTCGTATCAGTGCTCCAGCCACCGGATGGGGCGAGGATGCTCCGGCGTCTCCGCCCGGGTGGAGAGCATCGACGACTACGTGACCCGGGCGTTCCTGTCACGCCTGCCGTCCCTGGGGCCCCAGGACCCGCTGCTCGCCGTGATCGCCGATCGGTGGGTGCAGAGGGAGGACCCGGAGGTATTCGCGAAGCGGGACGCGATCGAGGCGGAGATCGTGGACGAGGGAGCCCGTCTGGCGGACCTGGAGGAGGCCAGGTACGTCCGTGGCGAGTTCACCGGCGCAGACGCGATCGACCGGTACAACCGTCTCGCAGGACGACTTCGTACCCGGATCGAGGGGTTGCGCGCAGACCTACTGCGGATGCCTACCCCTTCCGTGGATATTTCTCCGCTCCTGGACGCCGGCCTGCTACGTGAAGCTTGGGAAGCCGACGATGCGGCCGGAAGGCGTGAACGCCTTGGCCTCGCAATCGATCGCGTGGAAGTCCAGCGAGGGAGGGTGGGCGTGAGGTTCAACGGTGACGAGCGCTGCCGGATCGTCTGGGCGACCAGAGGCGGTGCTGGGGCGGAGTCAACGGGTGACGAAGTGACGGAATGACGGTCGAAGCCCATTACCTCTTTATAGAGGTGTTCTGAGTCTCTGTAGATGGAAGAGAACAAAACGTCATTCCGTCACTTCGTCACTGGGGCCATCGGAGGGTCGGCGCGAAGTTGCGCTGTGGTCACCATCCCGACCCCGGCCCCAGCTCGGAACACGCACGCTGGGTGCGACGCCGTTTTTCGGGCCCATCATCGCCCTGACCAGCGGATATCGACCGCCGAACGCGCGAGAGCGACAGAGTTAGCGCCCTGTAAAGCCCGCCGAACGCCCCATGATGCCGTCCGGAGGGCAGGGCAACACCACGAGCCTCCGCACTCGTCACCCCTGATCGGGGCGGCGAGCGCGGGGGCTCTTGTGCCTTCGCTGGCACCCCAATCGCCTTGTCTGAAGGCCCTCTTGCGCGGCTCAGCCGCAGGGGTGAGGCTCGTGCACGCTGGTGCAACCCACTCGACGGCGGGAGCGACCGTGACCCTAAAGTTCCTCGGCATCATCCCGAACACGCCGACTGACGAGTCTCCGACGATCTGGCTCCACGAGGAGACCGGCGACCTTCTGATTCAGTCTTACAAGGCGACCGAGGACGAGGTGAAGGCGTGCCAGGAGATCGGTTCGATCCCGGGCCACTCCACGGACGTTCCGGACCACGAGACGATCATCCGGCTGCCCGCGGTGATGCTGAAGTACATCCCGCGCCCGGACGACAACTGAGAGGCAGGCCGTGCAGCCACCCGCACGTCATGCACTGGCACGAGCACAGCACTCGGCGGTGCACCTTGAGTTGCGTGACAGCTACGTGCTCGATGACCCCGAGTTCATCGCGTGGCAGCAGGGAAAGCGCCTCGACCCCGCTGACCGGTCTTCTTGGTGGGGCGGCTGGCACGACGCGGTAAGCGAAGCGACGGCCCGAGGGGTCGTGGTCCGGCGGCTTCGGATCGTGTCGGAGCCGATCAGCGACTACGTGCGGTACGAGTACGACTGCACCTTCACGAACATCGCGGCGGGTGAACTGGTCCGGTGGCTGCCACGGCGGCAGACCACGGACTTGGCCTTGCCGGGTACTGACTTCTGGCTGTTCGACGGTGGGCAAGCGCTGTTCCACCACTTCACCGGGAACGGGCAGCTCGACCAGGACGGGCGGGAGTACACGGACGAGCCCGAGCGGGTGAAGCTGTGCGCCATCGCCTTCGAAGCAGCCTGGCAACGGGCCGTACCGCACGAGGAGTACCGACCGCGCTGAGCTGTCACCACCATGGCCGTCTCACCCTCATCAAGCGCACAGCAGGCCCGGCAGGCTCTGGCGAACCGACTCGCTGAGCTGTGCCGGGATGCCGGCCTCACCGGACGGGACATCGCCCGTCTGTGCTCCTGGCACCCGTCCAAGTCGTCGCGGATCATGAACGCGCGCACGCCCCCGTCCGCTGACGACATCCGGGCGTGGTGCCGGGCGTGTGGCTCGGAAGATCAGACGGAAGACCTGTTGGCCTCGCTGCGTACCGCCGAAGGCATGTGGGTCGGGTGGCGGCGCATGGAGCGCGGTGGGCTCAAGCGGGCCCAGGAAGCCCGTCTCCCGCTCTTCGAGCGAACCCGCCGGTTCCGCGCCTACTCCTCGTGGTTCGTTCCGGGCCTGATCCAGACCTACGGCTACACGGAAGCCGTTTTGCGCGCGGTCCAGCGCAGACGGGTCGAAGTGGACGACGTTGCCGATGCGGTCGCCGTCCGCATGGAGCGTCAGCGCGTGCTCTACGAAGGTGATCGGCGGTTCGCGTTCCTGGTTGAGGAATCGGTCTTGCGGAACGGGCTCGGCGGGGCGGAGGTACAGGAGGAACAGCTCCGCCACCTCCTCACGGTCGGCTCTCTGCCCAGCGTCAGTCTGGGGGTGGTCCCCACGCGTACTGAGCGATCGCGGATGCCGGTGGAGGGGTTTTGGATTTTCGACGCAGCACAGGTCAACGTCGAGTTGGTCTCGGGCTACCTCACGCTGACCCAGCCCAGTGAGGTTGCCGCGTACGCGGACACGTTCAGGGAGCTGGCCGACATGGCGGTCTACGGGGCGAAGGCCCGAGCGCTTGTCACGAGCGTCATTCAGACCCTGCGGTGATGGCCGTGCAACCTCATGCAATCTCATGGGAAGTGCGACCTCGGCATTCCTAGCGTGGTCACCATGCGGACGACACGAGATCGGGCCGTGAAGCCCATCACCTATGCGCAGCCCCCGGTAGAGCTGCCGCTGCGAACAGATCCGGAGCCCGTACCGGCGGACGGCTGCGGAGTCTGCGCCGCCCTGGCCGCGCAGCGGCGAGAGGCCCGCCTCGAAGGCGACGGCTCCGTGGTCAGCGACTGCAACGTGGAGCTCCGGAACCACCCGCACCCCGGGGAGTCGACGTGAGCGTGAAAGCCGTGCTGCGGTACGTGAGCTACGTCATGCGCCGCCACCCATCGGCCGAGACCACGGCAACCGCGCGGTGCCTGAACCCGGACTGCCGATGGACCTCCGAACCGACCGGGAACGCGGACGTGTGCACCGACATGTGCATACAGCACACTGGCCGGACCGGGCATATGACCTACCTCCGGGAATTCTCGGAGGTCGCCGTGGTGGAGCGGATCCCATAGCTGCGCGGGACAATGGCGTCGTACGGCCGTGATCCGGTGTTCATGGGCCCCTGGCAAGCTTGAAACATGAACGATGCTGCCCCGGCGCCCACCCCCGCGCCCGCACCCCGCAAGCGTGCCCGTGTCCGTGCCCCCGAGCTGATCGGTAAGGGGGGCTGGATCAATACCGGCGGGAAGGACCTGAGGCTCGCCGACTTCCGAGGTCGCACATTGATCCTCGATTTTTGGACATTCTGCTGCATTAACTGCCTCCACGTCCTCGACGAGCTCCGCGAGCTGGAGGAGAAGCACCGCGACACCGTCGTGATCATCGGCGTGCACTCGCCGAAGTTCGTGCACGAGGCCGAGCACGCCGCCGTCGTCGACGCCGTCGAGCGGTACGAGGTGCACCACCCCGTGCTGGACGACCCCGAGCTGGCCACCTGGAAGCAGTACGCCGTGCGGGCCTGGCCCACGCTCGTCGTGATCGACCCCGAGGGGTACGTCGTCGCCCAGCACGCCGGCGAGGGCCACGCGCACGCCATCGCGCGGCTCGTCGAGGAGCTGGAGGCCGAGCACGGGGCCAAGGGGACGCTGCGGCGCGGGGACGGGCCGTACGTGGCGCCCGAGCCGGTGGCGAGCGACCTGCGGTTCCCCGGGAAGGCGCTGCTGCTGCCCTCCGGGAACTTCCTGGTGTCCGACTCGACCCGGCACCAGCTGGTCGAGCTGGCCGCCGACGGGGAGCGCGTCGTACGGCGCGTCGGCAGCGGCGAGCGCGGGTTCGGGCCCGACGCCTTCAGCGAGCCGCAGGGGCTGGCGCTGCTGCCCGACGGGACCGTCGTCGTCGCCGACACCGTCAACCACGCGCTGCGCCGCTTCGACCCCGCCACGGGGGCCGTGGAGACCGTCGCCGGGACCGGACGCCAGTGGTGGCAGGGTTCGCCGACCTCCGGGCCGGCCCTGGACGTGGACCTGTCCTCGCCGTGGGACGTCGCCTGGTGGCGGGGCCGGGTGTGGATCGCCATGGCCGGCGTCCACCAGCTGTGGACCTGGGACCCGGAGACCGGCACGGTCGCGGTCGCGGCCGGTACGACCAACGAGGGCCTGCACGACGGTCCCGCCGCCGAGGCCTGGTTCGCCCAGCCGTCCGGGCTGGCCGCCGCCGGGGACCGGCTGTGGATCGCCGACTCCGAGACCAGCGCCCTGCGGTACGTCCACCCCGCCGACGGCGACGGCGGCGGCTACGCCGTCACCACCGCCGTCGGCACCGGACTGTTCGACTTCGGGCACCGGGACGGCGACGCCGCCCAGGCGCTGCTCCAGCACCCGCTCGGTGTGACCGCCCTGCCCGACGGATCCGTCGCGGTCTGCGACACGTACAACCACGCGCTGCGCCGCTACGACCCCGCCACCGGCGAGGTCACCACCCTGGCGACCGATCTGCGCGAGCCGAGCGACGCCGTCCTCGTCGGCGGGGACATCGTCGTCGTCGAGTCGGCCCGGCACCGGCTGACCCGGCTGCGGCTCCCGGAGGAGGCCGTACGGGTCGACGCCGTCGCCCACCGCACGCAGCGGGCCGCGACCGAGGTGGCCCCCGGCACGCTCCGCCTCGACGTGGTCTTCCAGGCCCCGGCCGGGCAGAAGCTCGACACCCGCTACGGGCCGTCCACCCGCCTGCTGGTCTCCTCGACCCCGCCCGCGCTGCTGGCGGGCGGCGAGGGGGCCGGGACGGACCTGTTCCGGGAGCTGGAGCTGAACCCGGAGGTCACCGAAGGCGTCCTGCACGTGTCCGCGATGGCGGCTTCCTGCGACGACGACCCGGCCAACGAGTACCCGGCCTGCCACGTCCACCAGCAGGACTGGGGCGTCCCGGTGACGGTCGCCCCCGGCGGGGCGGCCCGTCTCCCGCTCGTCCTGGCCGGCATGGACGACGACGCGTAGGCGGATCGACGGCCCGTACGACGCAACCCCGCCCCGGACGCGGCATCCGGGGCGGGGTTGCGTCATACGTGAGGGGGGCGGGGGACCTCAGCCCTCCAGGAAGGCCACCAGGGCGTTCGCCAGGAGGAACGGGTCGTCCGCGCCGCACAGTTCGCGGGCGCTGTGCATCGAGAGGATCGCGACGCCGATGTCCACCGTCTGGATGCCGTGCCGGGCGGCCGTGATCGGGCCGATCGTCGTGCCGCACGGCATGGAGTTGTTGGAGACGAACGCCTGCCACGGCACGCCGGCCCGCTCGCAGGCGCTCGCGAACACCGCGCGCCCGCTGCCGTCCGTCGCATAGCGCTGGTTGACGTTGACCTTGAGGATCGGGCCGCCGTTGGCGCGCGGGTGGTGCGACGGGTCGTGCCGCTCCGCGTAGTTGGGGTGCACGGCGTGCCCGGTGTCCGAGGAGAGACAGATGGTGCCGGCGAGCGCCCGGGCGCGGTCCTCGTAGGTGCCGCCGCGGGAGAAGACGGAACGTTCCAGCACGTTCCCCAGCAGGGGGCCGTCGGCGCCCGTGTCCGACTGCGAGCCGTTCTCCTCGTGGTCGAAGGCGGCCAGCACCGGGATGTGGTCGAGCGCCTCCGAGGTGGAGACGGCGGCCAGCGCGGCGACGCCCGCGTGGACCGACAGCAGGTTGTCCATGCGGGGGCCGGCCAGCAGCTCGCGGTCGCGGCCGAGGTAGGAGGGCGGCTCGATCGAGTGGACCATCAGGTCCCAGCCGGCCACCGAGCCCTGCGGCAGGCCCTCTTCCTCCTCCAGGAAGGCGATGAGGTCGCCCTCCTGGACCTCTCCCAGGCCCCAGATCGGCTGCATGTGCCGCTGCTTGTCCAGCTTCAGGCCGTCGGTGTTCACCGACCGGTCCAGGTGCACGGCGAGCTGGGGGACGCGCAGCAGCGCGCGGTCCACGTTCACCAGGCGCTCGGTTCCGTCCCGCAGGGTCAGCCGGCCGGCCAGGCCCAGGTCCCGGTCCAGCCAGGTGTTGAGCAGCGTGCCGCCGTAGATCTCGACGGCGATCTGCCGCCAGCCCTGCGAGCCGGTGTCCGGCAGCGGCTTGACCCGCAGGTTGGGGGAGTCGGTGTGCGCGCCGACGATCCGGAACGGGGTGTGCGCGGCCGCGCCTTCCGGGACGTACCAGGCGATGAGCGCGCCGCCGCGGAGCACGAACTTGCCCCCGGTGCTCGCGTCCCAGGCGTCCGTTTCCGACAACTGCCTGAAGCCTGCCTTTTCCAGCCGCTCGGCCGAGTTGGCCACGGCGTGGTACGGCGACGGACTGGCCGTCAAAAAGGTCATCAGATCGTCGGTGTGGCCGCGGTCGAAGCGGGCGGGAGAGCTCATGTGGTTCACCTTAACGACGGTCGTGTTCGCCATGGCCGGACTGCGGCTGATAGCCGAGAGGTCGGGGGCCGCGGGGTGTGTGATCTGCGGTCCCTTCGGTTCTCAGCCCGGCGGGCGCTCGAATCTGCGCTGCAGTTGCCTGCGCTCGCCCCGGCGGATGCGCGGGAGCATCTCCGGGGTCTGCGCGGAGCGCTGCGCGCGTCTCTTGCGTCCGGCGCAGAAGATACAGGCCTCGCCGGGCGGCGCGTCGGGGTCGATGGGGGCCCCGGGGTGCTCGGAGCAGCCCGAGGCGTTGCGGGGCCGGGACAGTTCGCGGGCGACGATGAAGGCGCGGTGCAGGTCGTCGGCGATGCGGACGAAGTCCTCGGCCGGGGAGGAGAGGCTCAGGTGGAAGCGCTGGTCCTCGACGGTGCGCAGGCAGGTGCGCAGCACCGTGAGGGTGTACGGGGGGTCCGGCACGGGGTAGCCCAGGCGGCGCTGTTCCCCGGCGGGCGGTGTCGGGGCGCCTGCGCGGCCGCCGCGGCCGCGCAGCCCGAGGCGCCGCCGGTCGTTGCAGATGAGGCAGCGGCCCCATCCGTCGGGGGCCTCGGGGTCGAGGGCGCCGTTGGGGTGCTCGGAGCAGCCGGTGTAGCTCTTGGCGGGTGCCAGGCCGCCGGCGGTCTGGAAGGCCACGTACAGGGCGTCGGCGATCCCGTCGTACTCGGCGGGGTGCGCGCCGTCGTACAGCTCGCGCAGGTGGTCGCCGAGGCTGCCCAGGCTCGCCTGCAGCTCCTTGAGGGCGTACGGCCGCCCGGTGGGGACGGAGTACCCCCTGCTGCCGTGCTGATCCTGTGGACTCATGTCTACGAGCGTCCCATGAACGACCGACAACGGGGAAAGCCGGTGCTCCGGGAGCCGGTGCCGTGCGTGTCGCCGCCCCGCGGGCCGGTGTCCGGGAGTACACCAGCGGCCGGGCCCCTGGTGAGGGGACCCGGCCGCTGTGCGTACACCGCGTACGTGTGGGGCTGTCTAGAAGGCGGCCTCGTCGAGCTCCATGAGGGAGTTGTCGACGACCTCGGCCAGCCGGCGCTGGACCGAGACGCCCGGCAGGACCTGCGCGGCGAAGAACTTCGCGGCGGCGATCTTGCCGGTGTAGAACGGCACGTCCTTGGCGGAGGCCGTGGGGAGCTTCTCGGCGGCCACGGCCGCGCCCTTGAGCAGCAGGTATCCGACGACGACGTCGCCGGAGGCCATCAGCAGGCGGGTGGTGTTCTGGCCGACCTTGTAGATGTTCTTGACGTCCTCACCGGTGGCGGTGAGGTCGACGATCATCGCGCCGACGATGGCCTCCAGGTCGACGGCGGCCTGGGCGAGCGCGTCGCGGGCGCCGGCCAGCTCTTCGCCGCCGACGGCCTCGGCCAGGAACTTCTTGATCGTCTCGGAGAGGACGTTCAGGGAGGCGCCCTGGTCGCGGACGATCTTCCGGAAGAAGAAGTCCTGGCCCTGGATGGCCGTGGTGCCCTCGTAGAGCGTGTCGATCTTGGCGTCGCGGATGTACTGCTCGATCGGGTACTCCTGCAGGTAGCCGGAGCCGCCGAAGGTCTGCAGGGACTGGGCGAGCTGCTCGTAGGACTTCTCCGAGCCGTAGCCCTTCACGATCGGCAGGAGCAGGTCGTTGAGGCCGATCTCGGCGGAGGCGTCCTCGCCGTTGGCCTGCTTGAGCTGGATCTCGTCCTGGACGGAGGCGGTGTAGAGCACGAGGGCGCGCATGCCCTCGGCGTACGCCTTCTGCGTCATGAGCGAGCGGCGCACGTCGGGGTGGTGCGTGATGGTGACCTTGGGCGCGGTCTTGTCCATGAAGTTGGCCAGGTCCGGACCCTGCACGCGCTCCTTGGCGTACTCCAGCGCGCTGAGGTAGCCGGTGGAGAGGGTGGCGATGGCCTTCGTGCCGACCATCATCCGGGCGAACTCGATGATCATGAACATCTGGCGGATGCCGTCGTGCTTGTCACCGATCAGCCAGCCCTTGGCGGGGTGCTGGTCGCCGAAGGTCATCTCGCACGTGTTGGAGGCCTTGAGGCCCATCTTGTGCTCGACGTTCGTGGCGTAGACGCCGTTGCGCTCGCCCAGCTCGCCGGTCTCCCAGTCGAAGTGGAACTTCGGGACGAGGAAGAGGGACAGGCCCTTGGTGCCGGGGCCGTGGCCCTCGGGGCGCGCGAGGACGTAGTGGAGGATGTTCTCCTCCATGTCGTGCTCGCCCGAGGTGATGAAGCGCTTGACGCCCTCGATGTGCCAGGAGCCGTCCGCCTGCTCGACCGCCTTGGTGCGGCCGGCGCCGACGTCCGAGCCGGCGTCCGGCTCGGTGAGGACCATGGTGGAGCCCCAGCGCTTCTCGACGGCGATCTCGGCGACCTTCTTCTGCGCCTCGTTGCCCTCTTCGTAGAGGATGCCGGCGAAGGCCGGGCCGGAGGAGTACATCCACACGGCCGGGTTCGCGCCGAGGATCGTCTCGGCGAACGCCCAGATCAGGGAGCGGGGCGAGGTGGTGCCGCCGATCTCCTCGGGCAGGCCCAGGCGCCAGTACTCGGAGTCCATGAAGGCCTTGTAGCTCTTCTTGAAGGACGCCGGGACGGGCGCGGTGTTCGTGGCCGGGTCGAAGACCGGCGGGTTGCGGTCGGCGTCCTCGAAGGAGGCGGCCAGCTCGTTCTCGGAGAGCTTGGTCATCTCGCTGAGGATGGTCTTGGCGGTGTCGGTGTCCATCTCGCCGAACGGGCCGGTGCCGTACAGCTTGTCGCGGCCGAGCACCTCGAAGAGGTTGAACTCGATGTCGCGGAGATTCGACTTGTAGTGCCCCATGGCGACGGCTCCGTTAAGGCTCGGTGAGACGGGTTCCTCGTACATACCAATCGGTAACCTCATCATGCTACCCACCGGTAATAAGAACAACCCTTACCCGCTGACTGTGACCAGCATCAAGCCAGGAGAACCGCGCCGCCGCCGGAAGTCCAGGCCCTGGAAGGGGACTGCGTACGAACTTCTGGCGGCTGGGCGCGCAGGACCGGTACGAGGCCCCCGCCGACGCCGCGCGCCGCCTTACGGGTGGTGCAGCTCGGCCCACACGGTCTTGCCGGCCGGGGCGGGCCGCACGCCCCAGCGGGCGGCGACGGCGCCGACCACGGCCAGGCCTCGGCCGCCCTCGTCGCCGTCCAGGGCCCGGCGCAGGACGGGCCACAGCCGGGGGTCGGGGTCGCCGACCTCCAGGCGGGTGCGGCCCTGGGCCGTGCGGGTGACGGCGAGGGTCACGGGGGTGCCCTCGCCGACGTGCAGGACGACGTTGCCGACCAGCTCGCTGACGCACAGCTGGAGGTCGTCGCAGGGCCCGCCGACGTGCTCCCGCACGGCCCGCCGCAGCCCGGCCAGCTCCTGCGGCAGCGCGAGCGCGGAGGCGTGGAACGGCCTCACCGTCCGGGAGCCCGGTTCAGCACGGAGGCGATCCGGAGCGCGGTGGCCGGGTTGCAGCTGCCGAGGGCGATCAGCGGCGGGGTGGGGTGGCTCCCCGCGTAGGACGGCAGATGCAGGTCGAGGGAGGGCAGGGTGATCCCGTGCGCGGCGAGCGCGCCGCGGAGCTCGGTGAGGGCCGCGATCGCTACGCGGTCGCCGGTGGGGTTGCTCATGGGGGCGTTCCGTTCCTGTGGCTGAGTGTGACGAACTCCTCACAGGGTGGCGTCGCGGTGCGTACCGTGGGAAGGGTTCCCAGTTGCGCTGGACAAGTGGCAAATGACGGTGGTGGGTTGTGCCTGCTCGTAAGGACCCTGACGCGTCGGCGAACGTTCCGTCGTTCTACGGCGCGGAGCTCCGCTACAAACGGGAGGCCGCCGGTCTCACACTGGAACAGCTGGCGGAGGAGAGCTTTCGGGGCGTCCCGTTCCTGAGTCAGATCGAGCGCGGCGAGCGCCGGATGCCGCTGGACCTGGCCCGGCACGTGGACGCGAAGCTGGGGACGGACGGGTTTTTCGAGCGGCGCTGTGAAGACGCGCGCAAGGCGAAGCAGTCCGACCATGCCGAATATTTTGCGGACGTCGCGGAGATGGAGCCGTTCGCGGAGACGATCGAGGAATGGGCGCCGATGCTCGTACCCGGTCTTCTGCAGACGCCCGACTACGCACGGGCGATCGTGCGGGCCGCGATGCCTCGCGCGGTCGATGAAACGGTCGAGCGCCTGGTCGACGCACGGATGGGGCGGGCGAAGCTCTTCGATGGGGAGCACCCGCCGGAGTTCTGGGCGATCCTCGACGAGTCCGTGATCCGCCGGTCGGTGCTCCCTCCGGTGCAGATGGCCGAACTGCTGGAGCACATCCTCTCCATGGTCCGCCGGACCCGTGCCATTCTGCAGATCGTCCCGCAAAACGCCGCTGCCCATTCCCTGATGATGGGGATGGCCAAGGTCATGACCTTCCTGGAGGCGCCACCGGTGGTGTACGTGGAGAGTCTGCACAGCGGGCAGCTCATCGACTTTCCGGCCCTCGTGAAGGAGTACCGCAGGTCTTACGATCTGCTGAGGGCCGCCGCCATGCCGCCGGAGGCGTCTCTGACTCTTCTCGACGCTGCGGCAGAGGACTACCGAAATGGCAAGCACCGGCATTGACTTGACGTCCGCCTGCTGGCGCAAGAGCAGCTACAGCAACGGGACCGGTGGCGATTGCGTCGAGGTCGCGGAAGGATTCCCCGGAGCCGCGCGCTGGCGCAAGAGCAGTTACAGCAACGGCGACGGCGGCAACTGCGTCGAGGTGGCTGACGGCCTCGACGGGGTCGTGCCCGTCCGGGACTCCAAGCGGCCCCACGGACCCGCCGTGGTCGTCTCCGCCGCCGCCTGGGCGCCCTTCGTACGGGCGCTGAAGGCCGGGGGCCTCTCCGGCTGAGGTCTCGCCGGACCAGGGTGGCCGGTACCGGCCGGTACGGCGGCGGGGGCTCGGTAGGGTGGGCCGCATGTACGGCTACGACCAGACTCCGGGCGCCCAGCAGCAGGGCTACGCGCAGCCCCCGCCCCAGCAGGGCTACGCGCAGCAGCCGCCGCTGTACCCCGAGCCCTCGCCGCCGTCGATCGCCGACGCGGTCCGCGCCTTCACGACCGGGCAGCTCGCCGCCGAGGACTTCCAGCAGATCTTCGCCACCTCAAGGATCTACTGCCCGCGCGGTGACACCCCCGGGTTCCTGGCGCTGCACAACACGCAGCAGCCGGTCATCCCGATGTTCACCACGCTCAAGGAGCTGCGCCGGTACGCCGGCAAGGAGTCCAAGTACTTCGTGATCACCGGCGCCGAGGTGATCGACCTGCTGCCCACCGGCTACGGCTTCGTCCTCGACATGGAGGGCGACCACCGGATGGTCTTCGACGCGAAGGCCGTCGAGCAGATGGTCGACTTCGCGATGCGCCGCATGTACGGCTAGACGCGATGGCCGCGCATACGGCTGAGGGGGCGTGCACCGCGCGGCCGATCCGGCGAGGTCAGAAGCCCACCCCTGGGACCGCGGGCGGGTTGAGCCGGGCGAAGCCCTCCTGGCGCTGGTACGGGAAGTAGGGGTACGGAGCCTGACGGTGGCTCGCCGCGTCGAGCTTCGCCATCTGCTCGGGGGTGAGCTCCCAGCCCACGGCGCCGAGGTTCTGGCGCAGTTGCTCCTCGTTGCGGGCGCCGATGATCACGGAGGACACGGTCGGCCGCTGGAGCAGCCACCGCAGGGCGATCTGCGGGACGGCCTTGCCAGTCTCCCGTGCGATCTCGTCCAGGGCGTCGACCACGCGGTAGAGGTGCTCGTCCTGCACCGGCGGGCCGTAGTCGGCGGTGTCGTGCAGCCTGCTGCCGGCGGGCAGCGGCCGGCCCCGGCGGATCTTGCCGGTGAGCCGACCCCAGCCGAGCGGGCTCCAGACGATCGCGCCCAGTCCCTGGTCGAGTCCGAGCGGCATCAACTCCCATTCGTAGTCGCGGCCGATGAGGGAGTAGTAGACCTGGTGGGCTACGTAGCGCTCCCGGCCGCGGCGCTCGGCGGTGGCGAGGGACTTCATCGCCTGCCAGCCGGAGAAGTTGGAGACGCCGAGGTAGCGGATCTTCCCGGCCCGGACCAGGTCGTCCAGGGTGGAGAGCACCTCCTCGACGGGGCTCCCGGCATCGAAGGCATGCAGTTGGAAGAGGTCGATGTAGTCGGTGTCCATGCGGCGCAGGGCGGCGTCGACGGAAGTGATCAGTCGGGAGCGGGAGGTGCCCGCGTCCGCGGGGCCGTCGCCCATGGGCAGGCCGGCCTTGGTGGAGATGAGCACCTGGTCGCGACGGCCCTTGAGTGCGGCTCCCAGCACCTCCTCCGAGGCGCCGGCCGAGTAGACGTCGGCGCTGTCGAACATCGTGATCCCGGCGTCGAGGCAGATGTCCACCAGGCGGCGTGCCTCGTCCACGCCGATGGTGCCCCAGGCGCCGAAGAGCGGTCCCTGTCCGCCGAAGGTCGCTGCGCCGAAGCTCAGCGCCGGTACCTGCAGTCCGGACGTACCCAGCCGCCTGTATTCCATGAGATGTCTCCCCTCTCGCTCGCGGAACCTTCTAATGGGTCCGCAGCACCGTTAAGATGGCCCAGCGTAGCAATTCCAGGCAATTAATGGAACAGGAGTCCCGTTATGGAGGCAAAGCCCGAGGCTGGACCGGGGGCCACCCGGCCCGGAGGGCGCACGGCGCGGGTGCGCGCCGCCGTGCTCCGGGCCGCTGGCGACGTGTTGGCCGAGGAGGGTTTCGCCCACCTGGACCTGGCCGATGTCGCGCGCCGCGCGGAGGTCGGGAAGACGACCGTCTACCGCCGCTGGGGCACGGTCACCGGCCTCGTGACCGATTTGCTGCTGGACATGGCGCAGCAGTCCGTGCCGCGTACGGAGACCGGCTCGCTGCTCGGGGATCTGACGGCCAACGCCCGTCTGGTGTGGCGGACGCTGGCCGATCCTCGGCAGGGAGCCCTGTTCAGGGCGGTGATCGCGGCCGCCACCTGTGACGCGAAGGCGGCGGAGGCTCTGCACGGCTTCTATGCCGTCCGCGTCGAGGAGTGGGCGCCCTGCGTCGAGCAGGCGGCGGCCCGTGGCGAGGTGCCCCGCGGGACCGACCCGCACGAGGTGATCCGCGCGGTGTCCGCCCCCTTGTACTACCGCTTGCTGACCACGGCCGTCCCGCTGGACGAGGCGGCCGCCGACCGGGCCGCGACGGCCGCGGCGGTGGCCGCGCGCGCGGGGGTGTACGTACGCCCGCGCTCCCGTCGAGGGCCGTGATCCGGGCTCGGGGCGACGCGGGAATGGGGGGCGGGGGCGTGCTGTTCTGTCGGGTGTGGCAGAAAGTTCGAGTTTCAACTAAACTCGACGCAGAAGGAGGTCCTGACCATGCCCGCAGTGACTGTTGAGAACCCGTTGACCCTTCCGCGAGTGGCCGAGCCCCAGGCCGCCGTCCCGCGCAAGGTGCTGGCCGTGACCACGGCCCCGGCCGGGTTCGAGGGTGAGGGATTCCCGGTACGCCGCGCGTTCGCCGGGATCACCTACCAGTACCTCGACCCGTTCATCATGATGGACCAGATGGGCGAGGTGGAGTATCAGCCTGGGGAGCCCAAAGGGACCCCGTGGCATCCGCACCGCGGCTTCGAGACCGTCACGTACCTGATCGACGGAACCTTCGTCCACCAGGACAGCAACGGCGGCGGTGGAGTCATCAACGGCGGCGACACGCAGTGGATGACCGCCGGGTCCGGCCTCCTGCACATCGAGGCCCCGCCGGAGTCCCTCGTCGTGTCCGGCGGGCTCTTCCACGGCCTCCAGCTGTGGGTGAACCTCCCGGCCTCCGACAAGATGATGCCCCCGCGCTACCAGGACATCGGCGGCGGCCAGGTCCAGCTCCTGTCCACCCCGGACGGCGGCTCCCTGCTCCGCGTGATCGCCGGCGAGCTGGACGGTCACCAGGGCCCCGGCATCACCCACACCCCCATCACGATGATCCACGCGACCGTCACGCCGGGTGCGCGGATCACCCTGCCGTGGCGCGAGGACTTCAACGCGCTGGCCTACGTCATGGCCGGGCGCGGATCGGTGGGCGAGGACCGTCGCCCGATCACGATCGGGCAGACCGCGGTCTTCGGCGAGGGCGGCTCCCTCACGGTGCGGGCGGACGAGTCCCAGGACTCCAACGCCCCGGACCTGGAGGTCGTCATCCTCGGCGGGCGCCCGATCCGGGAGCCGATGGCGCACTACGGGCCGTTCGTCATGAACAGCAAGCACGAGCTCCAGCAGGCCTTCGACGACTTCCAGGCCGGCCGGCTGGGCGTCATCCCGACCGAGCGGACCGGCCTGGGCCACCGCGGCACCGGCCCGGCGGATGACTGACCGGAGGGGCTGGGGGCACAGGTACCCCGGCCGGGGCATAGGACGGCGGCGCAGAGCTGCGCAGTGAGTCAACGCACCCAACGGTGCCCTGTCAGCCCCTGTGCGCAGCACGGCTTCACAGGTCAGCGCAGGGGCAAGGCCGGCGCCGGTGTCCCCCACGCGATGGCTGTGGGAAGGAGGCCCGCCTTCCGGCTTGTCGCAACTGCCGCGGCTCCCCAGAACGCTGGGGGCTCCCCGTATCGGGGAGGAGCACGCCCGCGGTGCCCACGCCCAGCCGTACGGGCCGATGTACGCCGCCACCCAGGCCATGAGCATTGCCGTGGCCCTCGGCGACACCTCCGGGGCGCTGCGCCTCATGGACACCGTCCGCCTGGACTACGCCGTGCCGCTGGCCACCCGTGCCCGCTACGGCCTGGACGTCGCCCTCACCCACGTGGAATGCCGGCGCTGGGAGGCCGCAGCCGACACCCTTGAAGTCGTCTGCACGATGGCCCCCGGGTGGGTGCGCCACCAGATGCTCCCCGGTGTCATCATCGGCTGGCTCGCCGGAGTTTCCGTCGGTCGTCTGCGCGGTCTTGCCAACGCCGCCGGGGTCCCCCTCGGGGTGCGCTGACCCGCGGCCCGGCTACCACGCCTCGTAGCAGTCGACCGGCCGCCACCTGCTCGACTGCTACGGGGCGTTGCACAAGCCCGGCCGCCGGGTCCTGCGCTGCCACGCCCCATGGCACTGAAACCCAGCACGGACTGCCACCGCTGCCACGGGCCGTGTCTGGGCCCGCGTGCCGGTGCGCAGCAGCCTTGTGGGCATGCCGACCAATCCGCCCGGCGGCCTCGGGCACGTACCCGTCGCCGTCTACGCCTGCGCCTCCACCGCCGCCGCCGTCCGCGACGGCGAGAAACGCGGCCGCCACTACGCCGACGCCCGGCACTGGCACGTTGCCGGGGCGTGGTCCGATGCCGACCCGGCGGTGCCACTCGCAGAGCGCTCCGGCTGGCAGGCCATAACGTCCGCCCTGTCCACCGGAATGATCCGGGGCATCATCGTCGGCTCCCTCTCCCACGTCGCTGCCGATGCCGCCCAGTTCGCCGGCCTTGGCGTCCTGATCCGAGACCGGGGCGGGTTCCTCGTGCACGCCGCAGCCGGCCTGCCCCGCCGCACCCCCGGCCAGCAACAGCGGCGCCGTGACATCGCCGACGCGTCCTCGCGGTGGTCCCCATGGGGCGACACGCCACAGGCAGACAGTCCGTGAACGCCGGGCACCCCTGGGTCGGGGACCTGGTGGAAGACGACCAAGGGCGGCGGGCGATCGTCACCGACGTCAAAGAAGCCGGAACTGTCTGGGTGCTGCGGCCCGTGGCGGGAGGTTTCACCGCCCAGTGGCAGACGACTCACCCCGACCGCCTCGAAGTGATCCGCCGCCGCGGCGAGCACGACACCCCCTGAACGCCCCGTCATGCCCACGCACCACGACCGGAAGGCGAAGCCCCCGTGTACGCGTTCGGCCTGTGCATCGACCAGAAGTACCTCACCCCCGGCCTGGCCACCATCACCGGCCTGGCCGACAGCCTCACCCCGGCTGCCCGCCGCAACGCAGCGGTACGGGTACTCACCCTCGACCTTCACCCCGCGCAGGCGCTCCTCCTGGCCGACCTTGCCAAGCGCGTCGGCTTCGGCTCCTTCGACCTGCGCCACCGCCCCCCGCTGCGTGCCTCCCGCATGGCCGATGCCTCCTACATCACCATCACCACCTACCTGCGTTTCGAGTTCACGCCCGGCTTCGTCCGCCGGCCCTACCTGATCTATGTGGACGCCGACGTACTCGTACGCGGAGACCTCACCGAACCGCTCGGCCTCCTTCAGCCGGGCGAGACGGGCGCCGTGCGCGACGAGTTCAATTCCGCAGTGGGGCAGTGCCCAGCACTGCCCGGCGCCGCCGACCGTTGGCCCCACCTCCACGGCCGCCCCTACTTCAACGCGGGCATGCTCTGGACCCACACCAGCCACATGCCCCACATCCGGCAGGGTGTCGAGAGAGCTCTGATCCGCGGTCGGCGCCACATCCTCCACAACGACCAGGACGCCCTGAACCTGTGGCTCCTGCACTCCGGCCGGGTACGGCCGGTGGCGGGCGGCTACAACCGGTTCGAGGTCGGCCGGTTCCTCGAACGCGGGAACTGGGTGCGCCGCGTCGTAGCCCGGCCGCTGCGACCCGACCCGGCCGCCGCCGTCGTGCACTTCGTCGGCCCCGAGAAGCCGTGGCAGACCACCTGCCCTGTCACGGACGACGTTGCCGAGTACCGGGTGCACCTGGCCCGCACCATGCGGCACGTTCGCCGCCTGGGCGCCGTCGGCACGGAACCGGCGGGTGTGCGGTGACCGGGCAGGTTCCGGCGGCGGTCTCGCGGGCGTGCGCCATCCTGCTCGGGGTCCCGGCCCGCACCGCGCAACGCCTGGCCGTCGGCACGCGGACTGCCGTGTACCGGACCGGTCTGGCCGATGGGCGGAGCGTCGTGGTCAAGCTGTACGCCGCCACGGCACACCGCAACGCGATCACGGAAGGTTCGGCGTTCTGCGCCGTGGCCAACCGGGTCCCGGTGCCTGCCGTCCTCGGGTGCGGCACGCTGCCCGGGCACGGATCGACGGCCCTGATCACTGCCGATCTGGGCCCGATCACCCTCGGTAGTGCCGTCCGCTCCGGTCAGGTCCGCGACGACAGAGCCCTTCGAGACCTGGGCGGCCTGCTGGGCTCCCTGCACCGGACACCGGTCCACGTGTCGACGCCGCGCCGCCCGTTCTACGAGCAGGTCTCCTCCCTCGGCCGGCGGTGCCCGCCCGGCACCCTGGACCGGATCGCCCCCACCCTGGCAGCCATCGCCGACGCCTCCCGCACGGCGCCCGTGTGGTGCCACGGCGACGTGCACCTCGACAACGTCGTGATCTCCGGACCCCGCGCCGTCCGCCACATGGTCGACTTCACCGACGCCGCAGTCGGACCCCGTGAGGCCGACGTCGCCCAGACCCTCGTCATGACCGATGCCATCGCCTCCGTCCGAGCCAGCACGGTCACCGATGCCTACCCCCTGGCGCTCGACCCCCGTCTGCTGTCCACGTGGGCCGTCTTCCACACCGTGCGCTGCTGGGCGCACTCCTCCCCTGGCGACGACCGCGCTCACCTCGACGTTCCCGCTGAAGTCCTCCACCTGCGCCGCAAGACCGCCGGCCACACCGCTGCCGAGTCCGACTACTTCCTCCACGAACCCGGCTTCCTCGACCACGCCCGCGACTACTTCGTAGGCACGGCCCGCCCACCAGTGTCGCGCGAGGTCACCGTCATGGCGGCCGACACCAGCCCGGACGACGTCGCGCAGGCAGCGGAAGCTCTCGTCACCTTCTGGGCGAGGTGACCGCGATGCCCACCGCCCTGTTCGCCTGGCGCCGCACCCCGCCCCCGTTCCTCATCGGCGGCGCGGAAGTCACCCAGCAACTCCTCGCCGAAGAACTCGCCGCCGCCGGATGGCGCGTCACCTACCTCGGCTCCCACGAAGCCCCCTGGGACGGCACCACGCAGCGCGCTGACATGCGCGCCTACCTGGACGCCCACCGCGCCCCGTGCGAGGACGCACGCGGGGCCTTGCGATACCAGTGGAACGGAGTGGACTGCATCGCCGTCCCCCAGGATCGCGTGGATCCCGTCCTGGGGAGCATGCTCGCTGGCCTCCGGCCGGACATCGTGTTCACCTCACAGGAAGGCTCGGCGCGGCTTGCCGCACAGACCCGGCCTTCGGCTCTGGTGGCGGGCCTGCTGCACTCTGTGTCCGCCACCGGACTCGGAGTTCTCGCCGGCCGCCCCCACTACGGTCTCGCCGTGTCGGAGTTCGTCCGGCAGCGTGCGCCCCGCACGGACGGAACCCGCCTCGCGGTGCTCTACCCGCCGTTCGCGCAGGCCGTGCCGGGACCGGACTCGGACCGCGCAGCTTCGGTACTCATGGTCAACCCGATCCCCGCCAAGGGATCCGCCCTGCTGCACCAGCTCATCCAACTCATGCCCGAACAGCACTTCACCCTGGTCGAAGGCTGGTGGAACACCGCCGCAGACTTCGCCGCCTACCCGAACGTGACCTTCGTGCCCCGCGTCTACGACATGGGTCCGCTCTACCGCAGCCACCGCCTGCTCCTGGTGCCTTCCACGGTGGAAGACGCCTTCCCCCGAGTGATCATCGAAGCGGCCTTGCACGGCGTGGCGACCATTGGCACCGACCGGGGCGGCATCCCCGAGGCCATTGGCGGCGCCGGGATCGTCCTGCCCCACACTGTCGGGCCCGAGACGTGGGCGCGGGCGATCCGCGAGGCCGACCACCAGGCCCTCGGCGCGCAGGCTCGGCAGCGGGCGGCACAGCTCACTCGGCTGTGCCTACCCGAACTGCAGGCCTTCGGGATCTACGCGGCCTCGGCGAACGCTTCCTCCACAAGGCCGAGCCGGTCCGTCCACCAGTGAAGAAGGGCCTCATCGGCGGTGAACAGGTCATCGCAGGAGTGGTCATGCCGGTCGTAGTGGAACTCAAGCTGCCAGAAATCCGTCATCCGCTTCCACCACAGCCGGCGGACACCATCGGTCAGCGCGGCCGACTCCAGCGGGATCACCGACCGGTAGCCGCCTACGAAAGCCGATGCCCGGCCAAGATCGAACACGCCGTCCACGCCGAACTGCACCTGCGCCGTGCGCACGACTTCCTCGGCGTAAGGGCGGACACCGAGCCGGTCCCAGTCCAGGACGGCGGCAAGCTCGCCGCCCTCCCACAGCAGATTCCGGAACTGGAAGTCACCGTGCGTCCAGCCGTGCGGCCCCGCCGGAGTATCGCCCTCGGGGCGCAGGTGAGCGTGCTTGTCGAGCAGGACCCGGCGCTGTTCCAGGGCATCCCCCGCGACCGCGTCGAAGGCGTCGCCCGCACCCCGAGCTCGCACGGCCGACCCGAGCCGATCGGCCTTCTGCAGGGCCCGCTCCGGGGCGGTCACGTCGGCGGTAACGGCGTCGGGCGCGGCGGGCAGCGCGTGGCCGCCGGCGGCGCGCCCGAGTGCCATATGGAGGCTGGCAAGGTGTGCCCCGAGCGTGGCCACCTGCGACAGGGGAAGGTCGATTCCGCGGACGTGCTCTCCGGCGGACCACGGGAACAGGCAGTACCCGTCACCGCCGATCTCGGCGACGGTGTCACCGGAAGCGGTGGTCACTGGGGCACACACGGGGATACCGTCAGCGGCGAGGGAGGAGAGGACGGCGAGGTTGCGACGCAGCCGGTCAAGCGGCACGTCCGTGACCCGCTTGAGAGCGAACCGCCCGGCAGGGGTGTCCAACCGCCAGTTCACGTTCATCAGGCCCTCGGCCAGGTGATGCCGGTCCCGCACATCGCCGAGATCGAAGGCGCTGATCAGCTCGGCAAGATCATCGGTGGGGATGTGCGTCCTGTCCGTCACGGTCGCGTCGGTCACTCCGACGACGATACGCGAGCCAGGTACCCGCATGCACAAGGATCACCACAGTCGTCGCAAGCACTCCCACGGCCGCCCTCCTGACCGGCTGGCCGCATCCGGAAACGAACGCGGCCCCTGTCCCGGCATCTGGGTCAGGGGCCGCAGTCGCGGCATGGTCACTGCCCGTCGGGCCGCGCGCCGGCGAGACAGTCCGCCAGAGCAGGCGCGAGCCACACGACGGAGGGCCGGTTGCACGGGGTGATCACCTCGGCTGCATGTCCGGCGAGCCGGGACCGCGACGGCGTCGGGGACCACGCGCTAGCCGTTCCCGGTCCGCCGCGTACCGGCGGTACGCGCAGCACCCGCAGCACCCGCGGTCCCGCACGACGGGCCCGGACGCCCCACCGGCGTACCGGGCCCGTCGGCGTACCGGGGCTCCGGTGCGCGGCGCGGGCGGCGGCGCCGAGGGGTCAGGCCGCCGCGTCGGGGTCCGGCTTGGACCGCTCGTACAGCTCGAACCAGATCGACTTGCCCTCGCCCCGCGGGTCCACGCCCCAGGTGTCGGCCAGCATCTCCATCAGCAGCACCCCGCGGCCGCTGGACGCCATCTCCCCCGGCCGCCGCTTGTGCGGCAGCTCGTCGCTGGCGTCCGCGACCTCGACGCGCAGCCGCCGCTCGCCCAGTTCACCCACCGCCTCCGCCACGAGCAGCGCGTCGCCGTCGGTGTGCACGAGTACGTTCGTCACCATCTCGGAGACCATCAGCACCGCCGAGTCCACCTGGTCGGCGTCCGCCCAGTCGTGCAGCAGCTCCTGCACCTGCCGACGGGCGCCCGAGATCCGCTCCGGCTCGGCCTGGGCCACGGTCAGCATCGTGCGACGGGACGGCCGGACCGGGTGCGCCGCCGTACCGCAGCCGCAGTCCGCGCTCTCGCGGCACAGCAGCACCACGGCTATGTCGTCCTCGCGGCGGTCGGCGAGCGGACCGGTCGTGTGGTGCGAGGACGGGCCGTGGACGGCCTGGACCAGCAGGTCGGCGAGCTTCTCCAGGTGCCCGGCGCCGGGGCCGCCGGGTGCGTCGCCCCCGTCGCCGGGGCCCGAGGACGGCCACGGATCGGACTCCAGGACGGCCCGCAGCCGCGCCCAGCCGGTGTCCAGGTCGTGCCCGCCCGTCTCGATCAGCCCGTCGGTGCAGAGCATCAGCGTCTCGCCCGGTTCCAGGGCGAACCGGGTGGTGGGGTAGTCGGTGTCGGGCACGATCCCGAGCGGCAGCCCGCCCGCCGTGGAGCGCATCAGGACGGTGCCGTCGGTCATCCGGACCACGGGATCGGGGTGGCCGGCGCGGGCCACCTCCAGCACGCCGGTCTCCGGGTCGCACTCCACGTACAGGCAGGTGGCGAAGCGGGGGCTGTGGAAGTCGGCGTCGTCATAGGGCTCCGCCTCGGAGCCGGGCCCCTGGGACGAGCACAGCCCGGCGAGGAAGCGGGAGGCCCGGGAGAGCACCGCGTCGGGCCGGTGGCCCTCGGAGGCGTACGCCCGTACGGCGATCCGCAGCTGGCCCATCAGGCCGGCCGCGCGGACGTCGTGACCCTGCACGTCCCCGATGACCAGCGCGAACCGTCCCGAGGGCAGCGGGATCATGTCGTACCAGTCGCCGCCGACCTGGAGCCCGCCGCCGGTGGGGACGTACCGGGCGGCGATGGTCATGCCGGGGATCTCCGGCCCGAGCTGCGGCATCATCGACCGCTGGAGGCCCGTGGTGAGCTCCCGCTCGGATTCGGCCACCCCGGCGCGCTGGAGGGCCTGGGCCAGCATCCGGGCCACGGTCGTCAGGACGGAGCGCTCGTCGGGGGAGAAGAACACCGGGTGCTTGAAGGCGGCCATCCAGGCGCCCATGGTCCGCCCGGCCACGATCAGCGGAAGGAAGGCCCAGGAGGTGCGGTCGAAGCGCTGGGCGAGCGGCCAGGTGACCGGGAAGCGCCGTTTGTAGTCGTCCGGTGTGGGGAGGTAGATCGCCCGGCCCGTACGGACGACCTCCGCGGCCGGGTAGTCCGTGTCCAGCCGCATCTCCGTGAAGGGGCCCTCGTCGCCGGGACCGTGCCCGTGGTGCCCGATCACCGACAGCCGGTCGCCGTCCACACCGAACACGGCCAGCCCGTCCGGACTGAAGCCCGGCATGGATAGCGAGGCCGCGACCCGCAGCACCTCGGAGGTGGACCGGGCCTCGGCGAGCGCGCGCCCCGCGTCCAGCAGGAAGGCCTCGCGGGAGCGCCGCCAGTCCCCGGTGATCGGGGTGTGGGCGGCCGTCGTGCCCGGCTGCGGCTCGGCGATCTCCTGGATCGTGCCGATCAGCTCGTAGTCGACGCGGCCGCCCTCGGCCCGGCTCTCCAGCGCCTTGGAGCGGCTGCGCACCGTCCGCAGGACCCGGCCGTCCTCGTCCATGATCCGCAGCCGGGCCTCGGCGAGGGTGTTCTCGGCGACGGCCAGGTTCACGATGCCGTTGATCTCGTTCCAGTCCACCGGGTGGAACCGGGACCGCACGGCGACCTCCGGCAGCACGACCGGCTCGGCGGGCAGCCCGAGGAGCCGGGCGGCCTCGCCGTCGAGCGTGACCGTCCCGGAGGCGTTGTCCCATCTCCACAAGCCGGTCGCGATGGCGGCCAGGACGTCCTCGGTGCGCACCCGGTCATCTTTACAGGTCATCCCCCTGACGTGCCTGTTCGCCCACCCGCTGCGGGCGGGCCCGCGCGCGGTCCCGCCCGGACGGTAACCTTGGGACGGTTGAATCCACCCTGGTATCCCGTAGAACTGGATGACTGATGCATCGGTACAGGTCCCACACGTGCGGCGAGCTCCGTGCCTCCGACGTCGCCTCCGACGTCCGGCTGAGCGGCTGGCTGCACAATCGTCGAGACCTGGGCGGCATCCTCTTCATCGATCTGCGTGACCACTACGGCATCACGCAGCTCGTCGCCCGCCCCGGCACCGCGGCGAACGAGGCGCTCAGCAGCGTCTCCAAGGAGACCGTCGTCCGCATCGACGGCAAGGTCGTCTCGCGCGGCGCGGACAACGTCAACCCCGAGCTGCCCACCGGCGACGTCGAGATCGAGGTCACCGACGTCGAGGTGTTGGGCGCGTCCGCCCCGCTGCCCTTCACGATCAACACCGACGACGGCGTGAACGAGGAGCGGCGCCTGGAGTACCGCTTCCTCGACCTGCGGCGTGAGCGCATGCACCGCAACATCATGCTGCGCTCGGCCGTCATCGCGTCGATCCGCTCGAAGATGGTGGCCCTCGGCTTCAACGAGATGGCGACCCCGATCCTCACCGCGACCTCCCCCGAGGGCGCCCGTGACTTCGTCGTTCCGTCCCGCCTGAACCCGGGCAGGTTCTACGCCCTGCCGCAGGCGCCGCAGCAGTTCAAGCAGCTGCTGATGATCTCCGGCTTCGACCGGTACTTCCAGATCGCGCCCTGCTTCCGCGACGAGGACGCCCGCGCCGACCGCTCGCCGGGCGAGTTCTACCAGCTCGACGTCGAGATGTCCTTCGTCGAGCAGGAGGATGTCTTCCAGCCGATCGAGCGCCTGATGACCGAGATCTTCACGGAGTTCGGCAAGGGCCGCGAGGTCACCTCCCCGTTCCCGCGGATCCCGTTCCGCGAGTCGATGCTGAAGTACGGCAACGACAAGCCTGACCTGCGCGCCAAGCTGGAGCTCGTCGACATCACCGACGTGTTCGCGGGCTCGGAGTTCAAGGCGTTCGCCGGCAAGCACGTGCGCGCGCTGGCCGTCCCGGACACCGCCGGGCAGCCGCGCAAGTTCTTCGACGGCCTCGGCGAGTACGCGATCTCGCTGGGCGCCAAGGGCCTGGCCTGGGTCCGTGTGGGCGAGGACGGCGCGCTGACCGGCCCGATCGCCAAGTTCCTCACCGAGGAGAACGTCAAGGTCCTCACCGACCGGCTGGGCCTCGCGGCCGGCCACGCGGTGTTCTTCGGCGCCGGCGAGTTCGACGAGGTCTCCAAGATCATGTCGGGCGTCCGCGTCGAGGCGGCCAAGCGCGCGGGCCAGTTCGAGGAGAACGTCTTCCGCTTCTGCTGGATCGTCGACTTCCCGATGTACGAGAAGGACGAGGAGACCGGCAAGATCGACTTCTCCCACAACCCGTTCTCCATGCCCCAGGGCGGCATGAAGGACCTGGAGGAGAAGGACCCGCTCGACATCCTGGCGTGGCAGTACGACATCGTCTGCAACGGCATCGAGCTGTCCTCCGGCGCGATCCGCAACCACGAGCCCGAGGTCATGCTGAAGGCCTTCGAGATCGCCGGTTACGAGGCCGAGACCGTCGAGCGCGAGTTCGCCGGCATGCTGCGCGCGTTCCGCCTCGGCGCCCCGCCGCACGGCGGCATCGCCCCGGGCGTCGACCGCATCGTGATGCTGCTGGCCGACGAGCCGAACATCCGCGAGACCATCGCCTTCCCGCTCAACGGCAACGCCCAGGACCTGATGATGGGCGCGCCGACGGTGCTGGAGGAGGCCCGCCTGCGCGAGCTGAACATCGCGCTGCGCAAGCCGGTCGAGACGAAGGCCGCCGCGGAGCGGCCGGTCTCCGACGCCGTGACCCCGGACGCCGGGTCGCCGCGCGGCTGACCCGTCGGGCCGGCCGGCCCGCGTAGGACCGAAAGGCGGCGCCCCCTCCGGGTGGAGGGGGCGCCGCCCTTCTGTCTTTCTGGCCTGTGTCTGTCGGTGGGGCTAGAAGCGGTTCAGGAGGCCCTTGAGGAGGGTGGCCGAGGGGAGGTCGGCGGGGGCGGGGCCGGCGTGGAAGAAGCCGGCGTTGCCCGCGTCCAGCTTGCGCACGAAGTCGAACGCCTTGGACTCGTGCTCGCCGAAGGCGACGAACTGCCAGTGGACGCCGGGTACGGTGACGGCCGCCTCGGCGAGGGCCAGCCGGGCCGGCTGGCGGTTGTCGGGGGCGCCGTCGACCTGGAAGAGGACGAGGGCCGGGCCCTCGCCGCCCGCCTTCTGGTAGTGCTCGACGACGGCCTCGACGGCCACGTGGTAGTTGGTGCGGCCCATCCGGCCGAGCGCGGCGTGCCGGGCCTCGACCCAGCTGGCGCGGTGCCCGTCGAGGGTGAGGTCGGCGGTGCCGTCCACCTCCGTGGAGAAGAACACGGTGTGGACCGTGGCCTCGTCGTCCAGGTGGGCGGCGAGCGCGAGGGCGTGGTCGGCGAGGCGCTGGGCGCTGCCGTTCTTGTAGAACGGGCGCATGGAGCCGGACCGGTCGAGGACGAGGTAGACCTTGGCGCGGGCGCCCGCCCGGCCCTTGCCGCGGAGCACCTGCGCGGCGGCCTTGTACGCACCGGCGACCCCGGGGGCCCGGCGGCGTACGGCGGCCGCCGCGTGGGCGGAACCCGCCAGTCCCGGCACGGCGGCCGCGACGACGTCCAGGACTTCCGGTGCCACCGGCTCCGCCTGGACGGCGACGGGCTCCGGCACGGCGACGGGCTCGGGCGCGGCGACGGGCTTCGGCGCGGGCACTGCGACGGGCTCGGGCTCGGCTTCCGGCTGGGCAGCCACGGGTACGGGCTCGGCCGCCGGCTCGGGGATGGCGACGGGCTCGGGGGCGACGACCGGCTCGGGAGCGGCGACGGCGACGGGCTCGGGCTCGGCTTCCGGCTGGGCAGCCACGGGTACGGGCTCGGCCGCCGGCTCGGGCTCCGTCCGGGCTGCCACGGGGGCGGCAGCGGCCTCCGGCTCGGCCGCCACGGGGGCGGCGACGGGCTCCGCTTCCGCTTCCGGGGCAGGGGTCGGCTCGGGGGTGGCGTCCACCTCCGGGGCGGGGGCCGCGGCGGCGACGGGCTCGGCCACGACGGGCTCGGCCGCTACCGGCTCGGTGGCCGCGGCCACCGGTTCCGCTTCCGCTTCCGTTTCCGGCGCGGCAGCGGTGTCGGCTTCCGGCGCGGTGGCCCCGTCCCGGGCCTGGGGTGCGGCCTGGGCGGCCTCCTGGGGCTCCGGGGCGGTGGCCTCGGCGGCCGGGGCCTCCGGCGCGGCAGCGGCCGCCACGGGCTCCGGCTCCGCTTCCGGCTTCGGTGAAACGTCAGCGGCGGCGACAACGGCAGCGGCGGCAGCGGTGTCCGCCTCCGGCGCGGGGGCCGCGGCCCCCGCCGGCTCGGCGGCAGCGGGCGCCGCCGGCGTTTCGGCGGGGTCAGCGGGGGAAGCCGCGGGGTTCTGCTGCACCGCGGACGGCGAAGGCCGACGGGCCTCCGGAACCGTGGGGTCCGTGGTCGTCGCCGTGAGGAGGGTGCCCGGTTCGCGGTCGCGGGGGGCGGACTGCGGAGGAACGGTGGGGTTGTCGAAGGACGCCGCCACCAGTTCGGCCGCCGCGTCCAGGGGGGTGCGTTCCGCCTGGCTCGGGAAGGCCGGGGAAGTGGCGTCCGACGTTTCCGGAACCGGCTCCGTAGACCGTCCGAACACCTTGCGCAACAAGCTCCGAATACCCATGGGCCAGGCCTTTCGCATGAGTGCGTGAGTCATATGTCCGTGCTGCGCGGATGATCCCTGCCCAGAGTGGACACGTAAGGTTATCGGCCGCCCGGCTGGAACTTCGGCAGGGGCGCCTTTCGTGGCGTCCGGCTCCCGCGAGGTTCCCGCCCCGGCACCGAACTCCTCCTCCGCCGTGCCGGGTTCACCGCCCGTTCATCCTGCCGCCGCCGCATCGGCGCACCCCCCGCCTAGCGTCACGGCTGGATTGATTCCGACACGTTGTCGGCGCCCACGCAGCCTCGGAGGACACTCGTGCGCAAGCTTCTGCCGTTCATCGGCAACCCGCATGGGAGCGGCCGTTCCGCTCTCACCTGCCGCTACCGCTGCGGTGACGCATGCTTCCACGAGGTGCCGAACACCAGCGACAACGAGTACGCCGGCGATGTCATAGCCCGTGCCTACTCCCGCCGCTCGATGCTGCGCTCGGCCGCCGTCGTCACGGTCGCCACCGCCGCCGGCTCGGCCGTCACCCTCGGCGCCGGCGGGGGCCAGAGCGCCAACGCGACGCCCACCGCCGACGCCGCCACGGGTTCCGGCCGGGCAGGCGAGGCCGCCCGCGGCCTGCGCTTCACGTCCGTCGCGCCGAACACCGCCGACAAGGTCACCGTCCCCGAGGGCTACGAGCAGAACGTGGTGATCCGCTGGGGCGAGCCGATCGTCAAGGGAGCGCCGGGCTTCAACGCGGACAAGCAGACCGCGGCGGCGCAGGCGGGCCAGTTCGGCTACAACAACGACTTCCTGAGCCTCCTCCCGCTCGGCGGCGACTACGAGCGTCAGCAGCTGCTCGTGGCCAACCACGAGTACACGGACGAGATCCTCATGTTCAAGGGCTACGACCCGGCCAACCCGACGCGCGAGCAGGTCGAGATCGCCTGGGCCGCGCACGGCCTGTCCGTGGTCGTGGTGCAGGAGGACCACCGCAGCGGCAAGCTGACCGCGGTCTCGCGCCACCAGCTCAACCGCCGTCTGACCGCCACCAGCGAGTTCCGGATGACCGGCCCGGCCGCGGGCGGCGCCCTGCTGAAGACCTCCGCGGACGCCACCGGCACGAAGGTGCTCGGCACCCTCAACAACTGCGCTGGCGGCACCACCCCGTGGGGCACCACCCTCCACGGCGAGGAGAACTTCAACCAGTACTTCGCCAACGCCGGCCAGGTCACCGACCCCGTCCAGGCCGCCCGCCTGAAGCGCTACGGCGTGACCTCCGGCGCCACCGAGCGCAAGTGGGAGCGGTTCGACAAGCGCTTCGACACGGCGCAGGAGCCCAACGAGTCGCACCGCCACGGCTGGGTCGTCGAGCTCGACCCGTACGACCCGAAGTCCACCCCGCGCAAGCGCACCGCGCTGGGCCGCTTCAAGCACGAGGCCGCGCAGCCCCGCCTGACCGAGGACGGCCGCCCCGTCGTCTACATGGGCGACGACGAGCGCTTCGACTACTTCTACAAGTTCGTCTCCAGCAAGCAGATGAAGAAGGGCAACAGCCGCGCGGCGAAGGAGCACAACCTCACGCTCCTCGACGAGGGCACCCTCTACGTCGCCAAGCTCTCCGGGGACTCCCCGGCCGAGCAGTTCGACGGATCGGGCAAGCTGCCCGCCGACGGCGAGTTCGACGGCTCCGGCGTGTGGATCAAGCTGGCCACCGGCAACGTCTCGCACGTCGAGGGCATGACCGCCGAGGAGGTGTACGTCTTCACGCGCCTGGCCGCCGACAAGGTGGGCGCCACCAAGATGGACCGCCCCGAGGACGTCGAGCCCTCCCCGCGCACCGGCCGCGTGTACATCGCGCTGACCAACAACACCGACCGCGGCAAGCCCGGCAAGGAAGGCGCGACGGAGTCCAACCCGCGCAACCTGAACAAGCACGGCCAGATCCTGGAGCTCGCCGAGAACTTCGACGACCCGGCGGGCGACGGATTCGCCTGGCGGCTGTTCCTCGTGGCCGGCGACCCGAACGACCCGGCCACGTACTTCGCGGGATTCCCGAAGGACAAGGTCAGCCCGATCTCCTGCCCGGACAACGTGGCGTTCGACCCGCACGGCAACCTGTGGATCTCCACCGACGGCAACCAGCTCGGCTCCCACGACGGGCTGTTCGGCGTCGCGACCGCCGGTGACCGCCGAGGCGAGCTGAAGCAGTTCCTGACCGTCCCGCGCGGCGCCGAGACCTGCGGCCCGATCATCCAGGACAAGCGCGTCCTGGTCGCCGTCCAGCACCCGGGCGAGATCGACGGCGCGTCCGTCGAGAAGCCCCAGTCGGTGTGGCCCGACGGCCCCGGCAAGATCGTCCGTCCGGCGGTGGTCTCCGTGTGGCGCAAGGACGGCCGCAACATCGGTGTCTGACCGGGCGGGTCGACCGGACCTACCCGGCCCGTGGGCCGTGTTTCACGTGAAACACGGCCCACGGGCCGTTCAACTGCCATCCGCCAGCGGCCCGACGGGAAGTATGAGGGTGGTCAGCGCGCCGCCGTCGGGGGCGTTGGAGAAGTCCACCGCGACGTCCAGCACCGTGGCCTGGCCGACCGCGATCGTCAGGCCCAGCCCGTGGCCGCGACCGCGTCCGGGGTCCCCGGTGCGGAACCGCTGGGGTCCCTGCCCGATGAGTTCGGGCGGGTACCCGGCGCCGTGGTCGCGGATGACCACCACCGGCCCGTCCACGGTCACCTCCACCGGCGGCTGCCCGTGCTTGTGCGCGTTGACCAGCAGATTGGTCAGGATCCGGTCGAGGCGCCGCCGGTCGGTGAGGACGACGGTGTCGCGGACGATCCGCACCGAGACGGTCAGCCGGGTGCCGGCGACGGCCCGCTCCACCGCCCGGCCGAGCTCCACCCGGCCGAGGTCGGCCCGTTCGACGCCGGAGTCCAGCCGGGAGATCTCCAGCAGGTCCTCGGTGAGCAGGTGCAGGGCCTTGAGCCGGTCGACGATCATCTCCTTGGGGCGGCCGTCGGGCAGCAGCGCCGCCGCGGCCAGTGAGCCCGTGAGGGGGGTGCGCAGTTCGTGCGCCACGTCGGCGGTGAAGCGCTTCTCCGCCTCCAGCCGCTCCTGGAGCGATCCGGCCATCGAGTCCAGCGCCTGCGCGACGTCCCGTACCTCGTCCTGGGAGCGGGGCGAGCGCGGCCCGTCGCCGTCCTGGAGGCCCACGCGGGCGTCCAGGTCACCGGCGCTGATCCGGCGGGCCACGGCGGCGGTCGTCGCGAGCCGGCGGCTGATCCGGTCGGCGAGGAACAGGCCGGCCAGCGCCACCACCCCGGCGGCGAGCGCCGAGGACGCGAGGATCGCGGTATCGACGTCGCGCAGCCGCTCGCGGGTCTCCTCGTACGGGACCCAGACGGCGAGGGCCTTGTCGTCGGCGGGCGTGGCGGCCCACATGACGGGCCGGCCGGCGCGCGCCCCGACCATGCTCCCGGTCTGCCCCCGCGCGACCACGTCGCGCAGCGGCCGCGGCAGTGAGGGCGGGTCCAGGGCGACGTTCACGTCCCCGTGGGCGGTGCCGTACTGGTAGTGGCCGATGGCGTGGTCCAGGTCCCGGTCCGCGTCCTTGCGGACCTCGCCGACGATCTGCCGGGCGACGACGTTGTGCACCAGGACCCCCAGCGCGGCGGCGACCATGCAGCACACCATGGTGGTGGTCAGGGCGATCTTCCAGCGCAGGCTGCTCAGCGCGCGCATCGGGCCCCGTCGGTCCGCAGCGGGGTCGCGGGGATGGCGGGGCACTCGTCGAGGGTGAGCTGGGACAGGTTCATGATCCCGGCGTCGGGGTCCCACACGTAGTCGGAGACCGAGACGTAGTCCGGGTTCGAGGTGGGCTCGCGGACCGCCAGGTGCTCGGCGGCCACCTCGACGCCCTCCAGCACCGCGGTCCGGGACAGGATGCGGGCGACGGAGCCGTCGTCCCGGACGGTGTAGACGCGCAGCTCGCTGACCCGGCCGTCGATGTCCACGGCGGTGATCAGCTCCTCGCGGCCGTCGCCCGTCAGGTCGTGCAGGACCCCGGGGCGCACCGGGCAGTCGGCGCCGGCGGCGCCGGTGCAGAGCGCGAGGCGTTGCGCGGCGCGCGGGTCGGCGAGGCGGCCCGTACCGCCGTCCTGGGCGGTGGCTGAGGTGATGTCGGCGCGTACGACGGCCAGCGGGTCCACGCCGCGCATGGTCAGCCCGGGCACCTTGGGCAGGCCGGGGACGACGGCGGCCGCTCCCGCGGTTCCGCCCGGACCGGGCGGGGCGGGGCGGATGTCCTTCCAGAGGGTCAGCGGGGCGCGGACCGTCCCGAGGTCGCCGTCGTTCTGCAGTCCGTCCACGTCGGCGCACCCACCCGCGGCCGCCAGGGCGGCGGCGAGGGCGATCACGGCCGGGGCGCGGTGCATGTACCGATGTTCTCCCGGTGCGCGCCCCCGGGCCCGCCCGCGAGTCCGTTCGGGTACCTGCCCAGGGGCGGCGGGGGCCCGGCGGAGGTCAGGGGCCTGGTGGGCGCGGGCGGGGCTTGCCTGAGGTCAGGGGGCCGGGTGGGCGAGGGCGCGGGCCGCCGCGACCTCCTGGCGGACCGGGGCCAGGACGCTCGAGGCGTCGCCCCCGGCATCGACGGCGACCCGTACGGGGACGGTGCTGCGGCGGACCCCGTCGGCCAGGGACCGCAGCTGCCCTGTGACCTGCTCGACCTCGGCCGCCGAGGGAGCCTCGGCTCCGTGGTTGACCCGGACCCGCGCGGCGGTGGTCGCGTCCACGATCCGCTCGACGGCGACGACCAGGGGCCACCAGGCGGCGGCCCGCGCCCCGACCGGCGGCGGTTCCGTCAGGGCCCGCTGGAACTCGCTGCGCACGCCCGACAGGTCCCGGTAGATGCGCCGCCGGGCCTGGAGGCGGGCCGTCCGGGCGGCGGGCAGCGCGGACGGGTCGGGGAGCGGTGCGAAGGCCCGCTCGACGTACCGGGCGGCGTCGTCCACGGTGTCGGCGAGCCGGTCCCCGATCCGGGTGCGCCAGCTTTCGGGCCACAGCAGGTACCCGGCGACGAGGGTGATGGCGCAGCCGATCAGGCTGTCCAGCAGCCGGGGGCGGATCAGGTCGAAGCCCTGGTGGTTGAGCTGGTCCGAGAGCAGCAGGATCACGGGGGTGATCGCGGCGGTCTGGAAGGCGTACCCCTTGGCGGAGAAGGCGGGGATCAGCGCGGCCAGCACCATCATCACCGGCACGGCCCACCAGCCCCGCGGCACCTCGGCGAGCACGGCGGCGGCGACGACGAGGCCGGCCGCGGTGCCCAGCGCCCGCAGCACGGCCCGGGAGAAGACCGAGCCGAAGTCGGGCTTGAGGACGAAGGTGACGGTGAGGGCGACCCAGTAGGACCGCTCGACCTCGACCAGCGAGACGAGGGACTGCGCGAGCCCGATGCACAGCGCGAGCCGCAGCCCGTACCGCCAGGAGGCCCGGGAGAACATCATGTCGCGGACCGCGCGCCGGGCGCGCACCCGCAGCGCGGCGGGCCGGCCGAGGCGGTCATCGACGTTGTACGGGTCCGGGTCGGCGAGCAGCACGACGGCCGCCGCGTGGCGCAGGGCGGCGTCGATGGCCCGCTCGGCCTGGCCGTGCGGTGCGGGGAGGTCGAGGTCGGGGGTCCCGGTGCGGCCCGCCTCGACGGCGGCCGCCAGCTCCCGCACGGCCGCCGGTACCTCGGGCGGCAGCGGCCGGCCGCGCAGGTGGGCGGCGGGCGCGGCCTCCACGAGCGGGATGACCACGTTGAGCTGGGCCAGCATCCGCACCAGGGAGGGGCTGCGGCCGTGCACCCGGGCCCGCCGGGCCAGCACGAGGTCGTACGCCTGGTTGAGGGCCTGGGTGACCTGGACGCGGCGCTCCTCGTAGTCGGGGCCGCCCGCGGTCTCCAGGGTGCCGGCCAGGGCCCGGTAGGTGGCGGCGACGGCGGCGCGCTCCGGCTGCCGTCCGCGCAGGGGCCAGCCCAGCAGGCTCAGCGCGAGGACGAACAGCCCGCCCGCGGTCATCAGCAGCGGCGCCGTCCACCACGGGCTGGGCAGCGGGAGGCCGGCACCGACGACGGCGTTGAGCAGCAGCAGGAGCCCGGACACGGAGGCGACCGTGCCGATGGAGGAGATCATCCCGGAGACGAGGGCGATCAGGGTGAGGACGCCGACGGCGAGCCAGCCGTGCCCGAACACCAGGGTGCCCAGGGCGACGCCGACGGCGCCGAAGAACTGGGGGACGGCGATGTTGAGGACGCGCATCCGGTAGGCGTCGGCGGTGTCGCCGATGACCCCGGAGAGGGCGCCCATGGAGACGAGCGCGCCGTACTCGGGCTGGTCGAGCGCGAAGCCGACGGCGAGCGGTGCGGCGAGGGCGACGGCCGCGCGCAGCACGGCGGCCCACGGGATCGGTGCACTGCTCGGCCGCAGCCCGTTGAGCAGCCAGGAGGGTGGGGCCAGGGGATGGTTCCGGGAGGTCCGGGACGCTATCCGTCCGGTGCGTTCGGTGCTCATTCCCGCTTCCGTGCCGCCGCTCGCGAATCGATTCTTCTGGGCTCTTCTGCGCCGTAATGCATACGTTGATGCCCGTACCTTCCGAGCTTATGGGGTACGGCGCAGCCGGCCCGCCAGCCAGGCGGCCAGGGCGGTGGCGAGCCCGACCGCCAGCACCGCCCAGACGGCGGTGCGCAGGAATGCGGTGAGGGCGTCGTAGACGGCCCCCGCGGCGGGCCGGTCGATGTCGGCGGGCAGGTCGTCCAGGGTGAGCCGGCGGCCCGCCTCCACCGCGATCCACAGCAGCCCCGCCCCGACCGCGAGTCCCAGGCCGGTGGCGATCACCGCGCGCCGTCGCCGGACGGCGACGGCGATGGCGGCGGCGGCCAGCACCATGGTCAGGGCGGGGAGCCAGACGCCGGCGATCTGGAGCATGCGGAACCCCTTCCGGAGCGCGCCGAGGTTGTCGTACTCCATGACCTTCACGGACACGTGGGTCACCGGGATGCGGTCGGCGAAGGGCACCCCGTTGTCGACGAGCTCGCCCTTGACCTCGGCGATGACGGGTGCGAGGTCGATGCTCACGGCGTTGCCGTCGCCGGTGGTGAGCGCCTCCAGGAAGGCGGCGTGCGCGGCGCGGTTCGCGGCGTCCCAGGCGGTCCGGTAGGCGGGGGTGCCGGCGAAGGAGCGCAGGGCCTCGCCCAGCAGGGCGTCCACCCCGCCCTGGAAGGGGCCGGCGTCGATCTGCCCGGTGAGGGCGCGGGCCGCCTGGGTGACGACGACGTTCTGGACGGCCGGGTCCGTGGCGAGCGGGGACATGGCGGCGGTGTAGCGGTCGGCGTCGCCCAGGTCGCGGTCGGCCCAGTACGCGACGGCGCTCGCGGGCACGAGGAGCGTCACGAGCACGATGAGGACCGCCGACAGGATGGTGCGCACGTCACCAGGGAATGCGGGCGGGGCGCGGTGCGCGAGCGGTGTTGCTGCGGTCGGGTGGCGGACGGGTGATGTCGGGGGGCGGCCGGAGGCGCGGGGTCCTTGCCCTCCTCATTCTGGACATCTAACATCCAGGATATGAAGATGAGCGAGGGCGTCGAGTGGGCGCTGCACAGCTGCGTCAACCTGGCCTGGAGCGGGCCCGGGCGGGCCGTGTCGGCCGCCCGGCTGGCCGCGTGGCACGACCTGCCCGCCGCCTATCTCAACAAGCAGCTCCAGGCGCTGGCGCGGGCGGGGATCGTCACCTCCTCCCCGGGGCCCCGGGGAGGCTTCCGGCTGGCCCGCCCGCTGGCCGACATCTCGCTCATGGACGTCGTCGCCGCCGTCGAGGGCACCGACGAGGCCTTCCGGTGCGCGGAGATCCGCAGGCGGGGCCCGGGGGGCGTCCCGGCGGCGCAGCCCGGCGAACCCGACGGCACACCCGTGCCCGCTCCGCCCGCTCCGGCCGCGGCCTGCGCCATCGCGCACGCCATGACCCGGGCCGAGCTGGCCTGGCGGCAGGCGCTCGCGGCCCAGGACCTCGACGGGATCCGGCGGCAGGCCGAAGCCCAGGCCCCCGAGGCCCCCGCCCGGCTCCGCGCGTGGCTCGCGGCGCCACAGCCCGGGGGTAGCACCGGCGGCACGGGCACGGGCACGGGCACCGGCAGTACGCATGACCCAGCCCACGCATGACCAGCCCACGCACGCACCACCGGCAGTCGCATCCCGCGTACGGCAACGGAACCAGGGAGCCAGCAATGACGCGCGGCATCATCAACCCGGCAGGACTCCACGACCCGACCGGCTACGGCTACAGCCACATCGTCTCCGCCCCCGGGGAGCAGGTCTTCATCGCCGGCCAGTACGGCTCCGACGAGAGCGGGCACGTCGTCTCCGGTGACTTCGCCGAGCAGGTCGCCCGGGCCTTCGGCAACCTCCGCACCGCCCTCGCGGCGGTCGGCCTCGGCCCTTCCGACGTCGTCCGCATCGGCACGTACGTCGTCGGCCACGACGAGCGGAAGCTCGAGGTGCTCCTCAAGGAGCTGCACGCCACCTGGGGCTCCGCACTGCCCGCGCAGACCCTGATCGGCGTCGCCGCCCTCGCCCTGCCGGACATGCTCTTCGAGGTCGACGCGGTGGCGGTGCGCGCGCTGACCTCTTGATCCAGTTGCCGGTCGGCGGCCGCGGGTGTGCCCTGGATGATGGGAGAGAGGAGCCCGTCATGGCACATGCGGCACCCACCGCCCCCGGGCGGCAGCACCGCCGGACGGCGGACACGGCCCACCACCCGGGCAAGAGCGCCTACGCGCGCCCCCTGCTCGCGGGACTCGTCTACGGCGTCTGGGCCGCCTTCATCGAGCGCCAGATGGGCCCGGTCAACGCGGGCAACGTCTTCTACGGAATCCTGTGCGGCGCGATCTTCGCGGGCATCATGTTCGCCCTCGCCCGGATCGGCTCCCGGATGCGGCGCGAGGCCCACGCCGCCGCGTACGGGGCGTTCCTCGGCATCGCCGTCGGCTATCTCCACAGCCTCACCGACTCCAGCGTGCTCCGCTCCACCGTCATCGGCCTCGCCGTCGGCGCGGGTGTCGGACTGGTGGCGTTCTACCGGTACTACACCCACGAGGACTGAGTCCCACGCCGCCCTCCGCCCACGCGGTCGAGACCACCGGCCTCGTCAAGATCTTCGGTGACAACCGGGCCGTCGACGGGGTCCCCTCCGGGTCCCGGAGGGGACGTCTACGGCCTGCTCGGCCCCAACGGCGCGGGCAAGACCACCGTGGTTCCGTCATGGGCGTGAGCATGATGGTGCTGTTCCCGCTCACCTTCCTCAGCAACATCTTCGTGGACCCGAAGACCATGCCCGGCTGGCTCCAGGTCTTCGTGAACAACAGCCCGGTGACCCACCTCACCACCGCCGTGCGGGGGCTGATGGCGGGGGAGTGGCCGGCATCCGCGATCGCCTGGTCGCTGGGGTGGGCGGCGCTGCTGGTCCTGGTCTTCGGGCCCGTCACGATGCGGCTCTACAACCGCAAGTAGTCGTACTTCCGGCCGGGTGGATCCGGTACCTCCGCCCGAGGCGGAGGTCGGGCCGCGCGGCCGACACTGGCGGGGGCGCCGGTTCCCGTGCCTCGTGGTCGAACCTCACGCGACCACTCTCCCGCTGCCGGGGGCGCGGGAACCGGCGCCGTTCCACGTCACGGCCGGAGCCGGTGCCGTGCCTGTGCCGGAGCCGGAGCCGGAGCCGGAGCCGGAGCCTGTGCCGGAGCCGGGGTCGGCGGCTTCGGCTGCTCCGGTGGCTCCGGTGGCTCCGGTGGGCGCGCCTACGCGGCGGAGTCCGCGGGTGCGGTTCGCTTCGGTTCGCTCTCGGGCTCGACGGCCGCGTCAGGGACCGTCGGCGGCGCGGCGGGCTGGGCTTTGCGGGCCGGCGGGGTGAAGCGGGCGGCCTCGGCGCGGAGCATGGCGTTCAGAGCGGCGTACGGGTCGATGGGCATGGCGGAACCTCACGGTGTTCGAGGGGGGTGTGGGGTGCGCTGGGGCTCGGCCCGCTCAGCAGCGCAGGACCACACTCCGTACCGCCCGCCGGGACGGCACCGGCTCGTCCTGGGCCCAGGCGGGTCCGCTGCCCGGCCGCAGGAGGGGGTGTTTCACGTGAAACACCGCCGCCGACAGCCGCCGTACGCCCTGCGCCCCCCGCGTCACCGTCCGTACGGCCACCCGCACCTCGGGGTCGGCGGCCGGGTCGGACGATCCCTCGACGGGCTCCGCGGGCGCGGAGTGGGCGGGGCGGGACTCGGCGGCCGTCGCGGCGGCCGGACCGGCGCCGAACACGCACAGCAGCACGACGCAGACCACCGTCAGGACCCTGGTCAGGGCCCCGGCAGGGGCTGTCCGCGCGCTCCGCCTCCCGATCATGCGGGGGGTGTGCCCCGACACGCCGGGCGGCTCCCGTCCGGCACCCGAGAAGCCCCCGACCGGCGGAGGAAGTCACCCCCCACGGCGCACAGTCGGCCCTCCCACGGCGCACGGTCGGCGACGTCGAGCCCCGGGCGGCGGCAGGAAAGCCCGCCCGGACGGGCAGGTCCGTCGCGGGCGGGCAGGTCCGCGCGGACTAGCAAGGCCGCATGGACGGGCAGGGCTGCATGGACGGGCAAGGTCGCATGGACGGGTAGGTCCGCCCGGACGGGTACGTCCGCCTGGACGGCAGGGCCGCACGGACGGGCAAGGCCGCCCGGACCGGCCCTGCGGCGGGGCGGGGCGAGCCGACCGGCCCCGCTGCGGACGAACCGCCGTCGCGCGCACACGCATGTGACGGCCCGTCGGTTCGAGTTGCGGGGGTGCGTCCGGCGGTCTTGCCTTGAGCCATGAACGATCCCCACGCGTATGCCCTGGCCATGGGTGCCGCCCGGTTCGCACCGGCCCGCGGCCCGGCGGAGCCGTCCCGTACGACGCCGCCCGGCGGCCCGAAGCCCAGCCCGTCACCCGGCCCGAAGCCAGGGCCGAAGCCCAGTCCGTCGCCCGGCCCGAAGCCGGGCCCGCCGCCCGGGCCGCCCGCCCGGCCGCCCGTCACGGGCCGCTCCCCCGACGGACGCGCGAGCACCCCCGCCGCGCCGCCGGTGCCCGGGGCCGCCGCCGAGCCGGGGCCGCGGTCCGCCTGATCCGGGGCCGCCGCCGAGCCGGGGCCCTCCGCTACTGCGGCTGTTCGGCCCAGTCCAGCAGCCGGGACCCGATGACCGCTGCCGTCGGGAGTGTGTACCGCTGCAATGGGTCCCCCGGGTCGGTCCCCGTCAGCTGGTGGACCCGCTCCAGCCGGTACGTCAGGGCCCGCACGCTCAGGTCGAGCCGCCGGGCCGCGGCGGCGGACACGCATCCCGTGTCGCCCCAGCACGCTCACCACCAGGTCGGGGATCGCAGCCCGGTACCGGGCCAGCACGGGGGAAGACCAGCAGGTCGGCGGCGTGCGGCACCGGTCCCTCGAAGCCCATCCGGTCGGCGATGTCCAGCGCGTTCAGTGCCTCCTCGTACGAGGTGACGATCCCGCCCGCGCCCGGGTGGGGTCGGCCGATCGCGAGGAGTCCGCGCTCGGCGGCGGCCGCGCACGCCTGCTTCGCGAAGTGGGCGAGCACGTCCGGGGGGTGCCGTCCGCTGAGCGCGGTCCGGGTCGCTGCCAGGTGAGTGCCGACCAGGGGGGTCACACCACGATGAGCGCGCCGCCCATCACCGCGGCGGTGAGGTGCATGGCCGGGTGGCCGTAGTCGCCGTACCAGAGGTGGCGGGCCAGGCCGCCCAGGGCGGCCAGGGCCGCGATGACGCCGATCTGGCCGAACAGCGTGACGGCGGTGAAGGGGGCCAGGAGCAGCAGGAGGGCGTTCAGCCAGAACGGGGCGGCGCCCGTCCAGCCCCGCCACTCCCGTATCGCCGTGGGCATGTGCTGCGGGTCCCCTCCTCGTCAACCGGTCGGCTGCACAGCCTTCTTGGGTCCGGCAGCCGGCGCAAGGGCCCCTTCGGTTAGATATCCGAAGGCCAGGCCGAAAGTCGTCCACAGGGCGGTCTGGATGGCCACGGAGGCGACGACCCGACGCGTTCCAGTTCCCGAGCGTCGGCGCGCGACGGCGGCCGAGGAGCAGGGCGCCCGCCGCGAGCAGCGCACTCAGCGCGATCATCAGCAGGTACAGCGCGGTGCACCGGGCCGCCGTGTCCGGGTTCCCGACGGCCGTGGCTCGACGTACGCCCGGAGTCGGTCACGACCCTGACGGGCCGGGCGGGCCGCTGGAACCTCCAGCTGGGCCGGGAACGGGACCCGGACCAAGGCCCGGACCAAGGCCCGGACCAAGGCCAAGGACCGGACCAGGAAAAAGGCCCGGGTCAGGCCCTGAGCCGGGACGGCTCGGACGCCGCGAGGCGGTTCGGGCCGGGCTGAACGCGGGTGCGGTGCGCTACGCGACGATCCAGTCGGACGTGGCGATCACCGGCTGCACGCCGTCGCGGTGCACGGTGCCCTCGATGAGGCCGTACATCCGGTCCGCGGCGAAGTAGACCTCGTTCTCGTTCTTGAGGCCGAAGGGCTCCAGGTCGACGAGGAAGTGGTGCTTGTTGGGGAGGTTGAGGCGCACCTCGTTGACCCTCGGGCAGTTGTCGAGGACCCGCTCGGCCATCTGGTTCAGGGTCTGCTGGAGCGAGTAGGAGTACGTCTCCGCGAAGGCTTCCAGCATGTTCTTGCGCACCTTCTTGTACGACTGGTCCCAGTCGTACCCGGCGTCGTCGGCGGCCAGCGCCGAGTGCGCCCAGCGCGCGGTGACCTTGGTCGCCAGGATGCGGTCGTACGCCTCCTGCAGGGTCGTGTACTTGTCCTTGATGTAGCCGTGGAACTCGGAGTTCGTCGAGTTCATCACCGTCAGGTCCTTCAGGCCCGAGATGACCTGGAGGCCGGTCGTCTCGCTGTAGGTGACCTGCGCGGTGCGCACTTCGGTGCCCTTGAGGGCGAAGGAGTGCTGCTCCTTGCGGGTCGGCACCGGGATCCGCTCCCAGGCGAACTCCTCGATGCGGATCTGCGCCTCGCGGATCGGCTGCTGCGAGGAGACGAAGTGCTTGGCGAGCAGGATGCCGAAGGCCTCGGGGGAGGCGATGCCGTGCTCCTTGCCGAAGGCGTACACCGTGTTCTTGGTGGTGTCGGTCGGCAGGCAGTTTGCGTTGTCACCGGTGAGGTGGACGTCGCGGAACTCGCCGCGGAGCGCGACCGACACGTTGAGGTCGCGGATCTCGTGCCAGGAACCGTCGCCGCCCTTACGGGTGACCTTGACGATGCGGTTCTCGGCCTTGCCGTACTGGTTCTGCGCCAGGACGTGCTTGCTCATGCTGTCTTCCTTCGGGTACTCGGGAACACGGAGTCCGGTCGTCTGGATCCCGTACGCCCGGCGTCCAGCGGTCTCAGCCCGCTCCCCGCCGTTCGGCCCCGGAGGGCCGCCCCGGGACTGACGTGCATCCCGGTCCGTAGGTGCTGGGGCCGCTCCTGGTGACACGGCCTGTACGGATTGCAGCACGCGCGGGGCGGCGCGTGACCCGCACAGATCCTCCGAACACCGGCACTCACGGATTGGGCGACTCCACAGAAGAGCACCCGAAGAGCACCAGGGGAGCACCAGAAGAGCGATAGAAGAGCAGGTCAGGCGGTGTGCGCATCCGCGACGGCCAGGGCCTCGTCGAGGATGGCCAGCCCCTTCGCCACGTCCTGGGGCGAGATGTTGCAGGGCGGCGCGACGTGGATGCGGTTCCCGGCGGTGAGCGGCCAGAGCCCGCCCTTCTTGCAGGCGGCCGCGAACTCGGCCATGGGCGCGTTGTCGGCCCCGGCCGCGTTGTACGGGACGAGCGGCTCGCGCGTCTCCTTGTCCCGTACGAGCTCCAGGGCCCAGAACGTGCCCAGCCCCCGCACCTCGCCGACCGACGGGTGCCGCTCGGCGAGCGCGCGCAGGCCGGGGCCGAGGAGTTCGGCGCCGGTGCGGGCGGACTGCTCGACGGTGCCCTCCTCCTCCATGACGTTGATGGTGGCGACGGCGGCCGCGCAGGCCAGGACGTGCCCGGAGTACGTCAGCCCGCCCGGGTAGGGCCGGCGGGCGAAGGTCCCGGCGATGGCGGCGGAGATGGCGACGCCGCCGAGCGGGACGTATCCGCTGGTCACGCCCTTGGCGAAGCAGATGAGGTCGGGGGTGACGTCCCAGTGCTCGGAGGCGAACCACTTACCGGTGCGCCCGAAGCCGACCATGATCTCGTCGAGGACGAAGACGATGCCGTGACGGTCGCAGAGCTCCCGGACGCCCGCCAGGTAGCCGTCGGGGTGGACGAGCACGCCCGGGGCGCCGCCGACGGTCTCCAGGATGATCGCGGCGATGGACTGCGGGCCCTCGAAGACGATGGTGTCCTCGAGGTGGCGCAGGGCCCGCTCGCACTCCTCGGCCGGGTCCGCCGCGTAGAAGGGCGAGCGGTAGGCGAAGGGGCCCCAGAAGTGCACGACGCCGGCGGTCGCGCTGTCGTTGCCGAAGCGGCGGGCGTCACCGGTCAGGTTGATCGCGGTGGAAGTGGCGCCGTGGTAGGAGCGGTACGCCGACAGCACCTTGGGGCGGCCGGTGTGCAGCCGGGCCATGCGGACGGCGTTCTCGACGGCCTCGGCGCCCGCGTTGGTGAAGAAGATCTTGTCCAGGTCACCGGGGGTCCGCTCGGCGATCAAGCGCGCCGCCTCGGAGCGCACGTCGACGGCGAAGCCGGGCGCGACGGTGCACAGCCGGGCCGCCTGCTCGGCGATGGCCGCGGTGACTTTGGGGTGCTGGTAGCCGATGTTCGTGTAGACGAGGGCGCTGGAGAAGTCGAGGAACCGGTTGCCCTGGTAGTCCCAGAAGTACGAGCCCTCGGCCCCCGCGACGGCGAGCGGGTCGATGAGCTCCTGAGCCGACCAGGAGTGGAAGACGTGCTTCCGGTCGGCTTCTTTCACGGCGGCGAGGGCGTCGGCTTCTGGGTTCATGAAACGAGCGTAGTTGTCCAGGATGTGGACCCCGGGGCGCCTGCGGCCGCGCCGCCGTCCGGCGCCCCCGGCCGAGGGCCGTCAGGCGATGGGCGGTGAGCGACGCGCTGTGGGTGATGGGCGGTGATGGCGGCGCCGATGCCCGGAGGAGACCCGGAGAAGAGCCGGATGGACCCGGAGCAGACCCGGAGAAGAGCCGGTGATCAGGGCGACGCGGCCCTCGGCCATTGCATTCCCCCGGCAGTTCTTGATCCTATCGACCGTACGGATCACACGCTGCCGCATCTCGGAATTTGCTTTCCGAGATGTGAAACTCTGGAGGATGTAGTGGAGCAGGGGTTCGGGATTGGCCGCCTGTGGCGGGGGTAGGTGCGGCCGGGACGGGCGCGGAGACAGGAGGACCGGTGGCCGAGCAAACGCGGAGGCTGGTCTTGGGCGGCGCCACGGCCGGGGTCGTGAGCCGCTGCCGGGACTTCACGCGCAGGGCCCTAGATGACTGGGCGTGGCCGGGCGGACACGAGTCCGCGGAGGACGTCCTGCTGCTGGTGTCCGAGGTGGTGACCAACGCCTGCCTGCACGCCGGCGGCCCGCGCGAGCTGGTGCTGCGGCACAACGCCGAGCGGCTGCGCATCGAGGTCAGCGACGACAGTCCCGAGGTTCCCCGCCGGCGGCTGCCCGGCGACCGGTCGCTGCCGGGAGGGCACGGACTGATCGTGGTGGAACGGCTCGTACGGAACTGGGGTGCGCAGCCGTTCGCGGACGGGCAGCCCGGCAAGACCGTCTGGCTGGAGATCCCTGCGCGGGGGACCCGGGCGTAGCGGCGGGTCCGTCGGCCCGGGCGGCCGTCCCCGCGGGGGCGCGGTCCTGGGCGCGAGCCCCGGTGGCGGAGCCGGCCCCGGCGGAGTCGGCGGCGGAGCCGGTACCCGCGGAGTCGGCGGTGGAGCCGGTACCCGCGGAGTCGGCGGAGGAGTCGGTATGCGCGGGGTCGGCGGTAGAGCCGGCCCCGGCGGATTCGGGTCCGGCGTGGTCGTGGTCCGCGGCCGGGGGCGCCTCGTCGGTGAGGAGTCCGGCGCGCAGCCGCATCAGGGTCCGGTTCAGCAGCCGGGACACGTGCATCTGTGACAGGCCCAGCCGTTCGCCGATCTCGGACTGCGTCAGCTCCTCCCCGAACCGCAGCGCGAGCAGGGTCCGCTCCCGCTCCGGGAGCCCGGCCAGGATCGGCTTGAGGGACTCAAGGCACTCGATCCGGTCGTACGCCCCGTCCTCCTCACCGAGGGCGGGCCGGCCGGCGTAGGCGTCGCGGTCGCCGTCGTCCTGCACCGGCGCGTCCAGCGAGCGCGCGGAGTAGGCGTGTGCCGCCTTCCGCCCCTCCACGAGCTCCTCGGCGCTCACGTGCAGCTGCTCGGCGAGCTCGATGTCGGTCGGCTCGCGGCCGAGGTCCTGCTCCAGCGCGTCGTGCGCCTTGGCGGTGTCGATCCGCAGTTCCTGGAGGCGGCGGGGCACCTTGACGGCCCAGCTCGTGTCCCGGAAGAACCGCTTGATCTCGCCGCTGATCGTGGGCATCGCGAACGAGGTGAACTCCACGCCGCGCTCCGGGTCGAACCGGTTGATGGCCTTGATCAGGCCGATCGTGCCGACCTGGACGATGTCCTCCATGGGTTCACTGCGACCGCGGAACCGGCGGGCGGCGTACTTCACGAGGCTCAGATTGAGCTCGACGAGGGTGTTGCGGACATACGAATACTCCGTACCGCCCTCGTCCAGCCCCGCCAGCCTGTGGAACAGGGCCACGGACAAGGACCGGGCCTCGTGCGTGGCGACGTCTGTGAGTTCTGTTCGGTGCATGGCGCTGCGCTCCTCCGACGGTGTGACCCGGGGGCGCCCGGGGCGCGTCGTCGCGCTGTCCCAGGGGATATACCCGCTTGAACCCACCCATACCCTACCTGCGAGTCCCCCCGGTCACCTCGCGGCCTCCGCGTACAGCCGGAACAGCCGGGGTCCTCCGGCCGGGGCGTCCGCCCGCAGCCGGTCCCACGCCCGGGCCGCTGCGGCCCGCGCCACGGCCCCCGGCCACGGCCGCGGCAGCAGCTCGGGCGGGAGCAGCGGATCGGGGAGCATCGCGGCGGAGAACGCCGAGGCGAGCGCGACCGCGCGTGCCAGCGCCGCCGCCCCGGCGGCCCGGTCGCCATCCGGCCGCGCCCCGGCGGTTCCCCCGCGGGCGGTCCCGTCGCCCGCGGCGTCCGGCCCGTCCAGGGGGCCGCCCGAGCCGCCCGTACCGCCCGAGCCGCCCGGGTCGGCGGACAGCCGCAGCAGCGGCTCGTAGCGGGCCGCGATAGCGGGCAGGGGCCACAGCCGGGCGGCCACGGCCACCGGGTCCGCGGTGCCGCCGACCTCCAGGTCGCGGGTGGTCAGGCAGGTCAGCGCCTCCGGCAGGCCCAGCTCCGCCGCGTGGCCGCGCACGTACGGGCCGATCGCGTTCGGGGTGACGTACAGCCCGCCCTGCACCGGCGCGGCCCCCAGCCCGGTCAGCGCGTCCCGCAGGGAGTCCCGGGCCGCCCGCGCGGACTCCGGTACGGCGAAGGCGAAGGCGTGCCAGGTGCCGTCCCACGGCTCCAGCCCGCGGTCCTGCCGGTACGCGTGCCGTACGAACTCCACCTCCGGTACGGAAGGCAGCCCGGGCCCGGCCCCGGCCGCCGCCGCCATCCGCAGCACGGCCCGCCGCCCGCGCCCCTCGACGGCGAACCGCCCCTCCGCCTCCAGCCGCTTCACGCACAGCCGCACCTGCTGGTCGGACATCCCGAGCAGGCCCGCGACTTCGTAGAGCTCGCCGCCGTCGACCGTTCCGTCCTCCCGGACCAGCGCGTGTACGACCATCCGGGTGGGAACGCCGCTCCCCGCCACGGGCGCCGGCGCCCCCGTGCCCGTACCCGTGCCCGTCGTGCCCGTACCCGTGCCCGTCGTGCCCGTACCCGTGCCCGTCGTGCCCGTACCCGTGTCCGCCGTCGCCCCGCTCACCGCGCCACCTCCTTGTGCATCGTCGTCACGGCCCCGAAGCCGAGGACGTCCCGCAGCCACGGGGTGCGCCGCACCGCGACCGCTCGGAACCCGTGCCGCTCGTACAGTGCCCGCGCCCGCGGGTTCTCCGCGACCACGTCGAGCCGGACGCGGTGGCACCCCTGCTCCACGGCCACCGCCTCGATCTCCCGCAGCAGCAGCCCGCCGATGCCCCGGCCGCGCTCGGCCGGGTCGACGGCGATGCCGTCCATGAGCAGCTCGCCGCGGGCCGGGGTGCGCTCCAGCAGCGCCAGCAGGAACACCCGCCAGACCCCGCTGACCCGCCCGTACGCGGCCCTGACTGCAGCCGCGTCGCCGCCGACCAGGCCGCGGCCGGCGAGGTGGTACCCGGCCACGCCCACCACCCGCCCGGCGGACAGCGCGCTCACCGCCCGGTCCGCGTTCAGGTGCCCGGCGATGAAGCGCCGCCCCGCCGCGGCGGGGCCCAGTGCGGCGCCGAGCTTGGCCCCGAAAGCCTCCCAGTACAGCTCGGCGACGCGCTCCCCGGTGCCCTCGGGCACCCCGCGCAAGACTTCCGTGTTCTCCTCCGTCGTCATGCGGGCAAGCTTAATACGTTCATTGTCGCTACGATCGTTTTTGACACGAGCGAATGACGGGAGTTTCCCCATGATCCGCCTCCGCAACCGGCGCAACAGTCGCCATGAGTCGAATAAGCCCCGTAAGCCCGTTACGCCTGGTACGCCCCGCAGCAGGCTCCGTACCGTCCTGTTCCGCACCGTGGCCGTCCTCCTCGCCGCCGCGCTCGTCCTCACCGGCGTGGTCCTCTGGCAGCACGACTACGGCCTGCGCGAGCAACGCGTCACCGTCCCGGCCGCCGGGCACGAGCTGCGCGGCGTGCTCGCCACCCCCGCCGGGCGGGGTCCCGGGCCCTTCCCGCTGGTCGTCCTCGTGCACGGCGACGGCGAGGCCGACGCCACCCACGAGGGCTTCTACCGTCCGTACTGGGAGGCCTTCGCGCGGGCCGGATACGCCTCGCTGTCCCTGGACAAGCCCGCCGACTGGCTCGGCCAGAGCATGGACGACCGGGCCCGCGAGACCCTCGACGCCATGGCCTGGGCGGCCCGCACCCGCCCCGAGGTCGACCCCGCCCGGATCGGCCTGTGGGGGGCCAGCCAGGCCGGGTGGGTGCTGCCCAAGGTGGTGGCGCGGGCCCCGGCGCCCGGCGTGCGCTTCGTCATCGCGGTCGGCACCGCCGTGAACTGGCACCGCCAGGGGGAGTACCACCTGCGCGCCGGACTGCGCGCCGAGGGCGCCGGCGCCGAGCGCACGGCGGGCGCCCTGCGCACCCGGGAGGCCACGCTCGCGCTCCTGCGGCGCGGGGCGGCGTACGGGGAGTACCGGGCGAGCCCCGGCGCCGATCCCGAACTCACGGCGGAGCGCTGGGCGTTCATCAGCCGGAACCACACCGCGGACGCCGCGGCCGACCTGCGGGCGATGCCGCCTGTGCCGGTGCTGCTGATCTCGGGCGCCGACGACCTGAACGTGGACGGCGCCGAGACGGAGGCCGTCTACCGCGGCCTGCTCGCGCCCGGCACGTTGACCGTACGCCGCTATCCGGGGGCCACCCACGCCCTGGTCCGCACCCCGGTCGAGCGCTCCCCGTGGCGGCTGGCGCTGACGGCGGTGTTCGCGCCGCGCACCCTGTTCCCGCCGGGCCTCCTCGACGACCAGCGGCGCTTCCTGGAGGAACGGCGGTAGCGGGGGCACGGAAACGAGGAGACGCCCCCGGAACGGATCCGGGGGCGTCTCGTGTCACTTGTCGGAGTAGCTGAAGTCCCCGACCGTCCAGGCTCCTACGTCCCTCAGCGCGATCCGGTACATCCCGCCCGTCTCGGGGATGCCCAGGGTGCCCTGGAGGATGCGCGCCACGTGGAAGTGCAGATGGGACGGGGCCGCCCCGGCGGCCGGCCCGGGTGGGCCGGCCGGATCGGGTGACCTGAAGATGTCCGCGAACGGGCCCAGTTGGTCGGAGTCCCGCAGGACCTCGGCCACGCGCTGACGCCAGACGCTCTCGGGTGCGAGGCGGCCGGTGATCACGGCGCCGTTCACCACGACGGTGAGGGACATCTGATTGCTTTGCTCCGACTCGACCATGGTGGCGATATCGACGAGCAGGTCATCAGGGATCGACATGGGCACGGACTCTAGCAAGGGGCTCTCAGACGCCGGTCGGGGACCCGAGCAGCGCCGAGGCCTCCTGCAGCGGGGTGAGCGCGGGCGCCGGGACGGGCGCGGCGATGTCGCGGCAGGTGAAGCCGAGGCGGGCCAGGGCCCGCGTCACCTCGGCGGCCGTGAAGTCGCGGCGGTCCTGACGGGTGATGACCTCACCGACCTGCTTGACCGGGTAGGACCGGCGGCCGATGATCACGGACGCTCCCGTGACGGGCTCGGGCTTGATGCCCTTCATCGACTGCTCGACCTCGCTCTTCTCGAGGTCGAAGGGGTATCGGGCGATGACGAAGCGCATGATGCCTCACAGACTGGATGGGATACGCGGGAACGACGGAGCGGAAGGCGGGCGGAGCCCGGTCAGGCGGCCATGCCGTGCGCGCGCCGACGCTCCTGTGCGGGGCGGCTGCGGCGTCCGCGGGAGGAGGCGGCGCTGCGCTTGGGGCGGTCTGAGGCGGGGTTGGTGATGGTGACGGGGATCCCGGAGGGGGTCTGTGCGCCGGTGATGCGGTTGAGTGCTTCTTCGCCGGAGCGGACCTGGGTGGTCTGGGGGACGATGCCGGCGGCGGCCATGAGGCGGGTCATGTCGCGGCGCTGGTTGGGGGTGACCAGGGTGACGACGCTGCCGGACTCTCCGGCGCGGGCGGTGCGGCCGCCGCGGTGGAGGTAGTCCTTGTGGTCGGTCGGGGGGTCGACGTTGACGA
>NZ_JAPNLM010000029.1 GCF_026627255.1 Streptomyces antarcticus
GTCCCGCCGGGGGCGGGAGGGACGCCGGGGGCGGGCCGGACGCCGCCGGGGGCCGCGGGGACCGTCGGGCTCGCCCGGCGAGAACCGTCGGGCTCGGCCCGGCGAGAACCTCCGGCGCGGTTTGTGGGGGCGGCGTCGCCGGGAGTTGTCCCAGAATTCCGCGGACCGCCGCAGGAAGCGCACTCCGGACGGCCGGTCGTCTCGCAGGGTTTCTCGAACAGCGACAGCCAACAGGGCTGTCGGAGAACCAAGTTCCCGATATCGGCCTCTCTCTGACTGCCGGCGGTTTCCCCGCCCGGACCGAACCCGAGGCGAGACCCATGCCGAATCCGAGGCCGATCCCGAGGCGGATACCGATGCCGAGCCCGAGCCCGAATCCGAGCCCGATACCCGGGACGCGGCAGACATCCGAGCCCGGGCGGATACCCGGGCCGGTGCCGGTGCCGGGGCTCGGAACAGGGCCGGTGCCGGCATCCACACCCGGGCCCGGACCGGCACCCACACCCGGGCCGGTGCCGGTACCCGGGCCAGGGCCCGCACCCACGCCCGGGCCGGGGCCCGCATCCACGTCCGGATCGGGGTTCGGGACCGTACCCCGGTCGGGGCCGGCACCCACGCCCGGGCCGGTGCCGGTACCCGGATCAGGGCCCGCATCCACGCCCGGATCGGGGCCCGGGACCGTACCCCGGTCGGGGCCCGGGCGCGTACCCGCAGCCGTACCCGCAGCCGGTCCCGGACCCGGACCCGGGCCCGGCCCGTGGGGGGCGGTGCGCCGCGGCGTGCGGGGCGCGGCGCTGGTCGCCGTGCTCACCGCCGCGGCCACCGGTGTCCTCAGCGTGGCGTCGGGCCGGCAGACGTCGGCCGGGGCCGCCCAGGAGCAGGGCCCGGCCGCGCTCCCCGCCAGCACCACGGCCGGCTCGGTCGTGCAGATCGTCGCCCACCCCGACGACGACCTGTTCTTCATGAACCCCGACCTCAGCCGCTCGCTCCTGTCCGGCACCGCCGTGACCACCGCGTACCTCACCTCAGGGGAGTCCGACGGCCGCAACGCCGCGAACGGCAAGCACCTCAAGGACCCCGAACAGCCCGCCGACCGCGCCCACTACGCGGAGGCCCGGCAGAACGGCATCCGCGCCGCGTACGCCCAGATGGCCACCGGTGACCGCACCAGCACGTGGCGCCGTACGGTCGTGCCCACCGACGGCGGCGGCCGGGCCGAGGTCGACGTCCTCATGGCGAAGCCGCAGGTCAACCTGGTGTGGCTGCAGCTGCGCGAGGCCCGCAGCACCACCGGGGACAACCCCGACAGCCTGCGCGGCCTGTGGAACGGCCGGATACCGGCGCTGGGCTCCCAGCTCGCCTCCGGCACGCCCGTCCGGGAGCCGTCCGCGTACACGAAGGACCAGGCGGTACGGGCGATAGCCGGGGTCCTGGAGCGGTACCGGCCGACGACGATCCGGATGCAGGACCCGACGCCGGGCCGGTACCCGGCGACCGGCCGCTACACCGACCACCAGGACCACATGTACGGGGCGCGCTTCGCGCAGGCCGCGGCCGCCGCGTACGCGGAGCGGGTGCGGGACCGCCCGCGGTTCACGGTCCAGAACTACCTCGGCTACCACAACGGCGCCCTCCCGCACGCGCTGGACCCGCAGACGGCCGCGACGAAGACCCGCTTCCTGAAGACGTACGCCTGGCTGGACCGCGAGAACCACTGCGGCAGCCCCTCGGGGTGCGGCGACCGTAAGGTCGCGGGCAGCCCCACCGGGCGCGACTGGGCCCAGTCGCTGCGCTACACCCGCGCCGACCACACCTCCTGGCTGACGGAGGGCACGCCGGGCCGCCTCTGGGCGTTCGCCACCCTGGACGGCCGGACCGCGTACTGGACCCGGTCCCCCGGCGGCGCGTGGACCGGGCCCGTCCTCCTCCCGGGCACGGGCATCGACCCCGGGGCCACGAGCGTCCGGCTCCCCGGCGGCCGGATCGCGGTCCTGGCCACCCGTACGGACCTCGGCGCGGGCCCGGCCGGCTACCGGCGGGAGGTGGTGTACGCCGCCCAGTCCGCGCCCGACGGGCCGTTCGGGCCGTGGCACTCGCTCGGCACCCCCGAGGCGGCCGACGAGGACGGCACCTCGGCGATCAGCGCGCCCGCGGCGGCCGCGGACGCCGACGGCCGCCTCACGGTCTACCTCCGCGACGCGGACCGCACCCTGCGCGCCGCCGTCCAGCAGCCGGACGGCGGCTTCTCGCCGTGGCGGCGCCTGGGCGGCCGGGACCTCCAGGGCGACCCGGTGACGGCGGCCGACTCCGCCGGGCGGCGCCACGTGTACGCCACCACCGCCACCTCCGTCACCGCCTGGACGCAGCGCACCCCGGACTCCCCCCTGTCCGGCCCGTTCCGGACGGGCCTGCCCGCGACGACGGTCCCGCTGTCGGCGGCCCCGGACGGCGCGGGCGTCCGGCTCTACTTCCGCCGCCCCGACTCGGGGGTCGTGCGCACCGCCCTGGTCACGGCGGGCCCGGCGGCCCCGCGGGTCTCCCACCTCGCGGAGGCGGGCGGCCGGGCCGGGTACGGCGCGGTGGGCGTGGCGGGCCGTCACCTGGCGGGCCGCGCCGGCACGGGCACCATCGGCGGCACGGACCCGGGCGGCCCGCCGGCCTGGGCGGAGTCCCGGCTGCTCTACGCGGGCGCCCCGGCGGCGGTCCTGGAACCCACCGGCGCCACGACGACGGCGGTCCTCGGCCTGGACGCACGCCTCCACGTCACGGCCACCCCCGCGGACCGCTCCCCCACCCCACCCGCCTGGCACCCGGCGACCGGCTGAAGCGGGGGCCGGCCGCGGCCCTTGCCTCAGGCCACCAGGTCCGCGTAGAGAATGATGTTGTCGGGGCGGTGGCCGTCGGTGAGGGCGCCGCCGCAGGTGATCACGCGGAGTTCGGGCCGGACGGTGTCGCCGTAGACCTTCTCGGTCGGGAACGTCTTCTTGTCGACCTGCTGCACCTCGCGCACGCGGAACTCGGCCTTCCGGCCGTCGGCGCGCTCCACCTCGACGACGTCGCCCGTGTGTACCCGGGCCACGTCCTTGAGCACCGCCGGGCCGCGCACGGTGTCGAAGTGCCCGCTCCCTGCCTCGGCGGGCATTGAAGAACGTACGGATCTTGCTTGCGGGAACGGTCCCCTCCATGTCCCAGCCGTGCGACCGCCCCCGCGTCCTTGCCGGTGACACACCTCCGGGCCGGCGGTCGGTGACCGTCGGCCCGGAGGGGTGGAACGTGCCCGGTGGGGTGTTGGGCCGCCGTTACAGCACCGGCATCATCTTGCGGAGTTCGAAGGCCGTGACCTCCGAGCGGTATTCCTCCCACTCCTGCTTCTTGTTGCGCAGGAAGAAGTCGAAGACGTGCTCGCCCAGGGTTTCCGCGACCAGTTCGCTGCGCTCCATCAGGGAGATGGCCTCCCCGAGGTTCTGCGGGAGGGGTTCGATGCCCATCGCGCGGCGTTCCGCGTCCGAGAGGGCCCAGACGTCGTCGTCGGCGCCCGCCGGGAGTTCGTAGCCCTCCTCGATGCCCTTCAGGCCGGCCGCCAGGAGGACCGCGTACGTCAGGTACGGGTTGGCGCCCGAGTCGATCGAGCGGACCTCCACGCGGGAGGAGCCCGTCTTGCCCGGCTTGTACATCGGCACGCGGATCAGGGCCGAGCGGTTGTTGTGGCCCCAGCAGATGTACGAGGGGGCCTCGCCGCCGGAGCCGGCGGTGCGGGAGGAGCCGCCCCAGATGCGCTTGTAGGAGTTGACCCACTGGTTGGTCACGGCGGCCGTCTCGGCGGCGTGCCGCAGCAGGCCCGCGATGAAGGAGCGGCCGACCTTGGAGAGCTGGTACTCGGCGCCCGACTCGTAGAACGCGTTGCGGTCGCCCTCGAAGAGGGACAGGTGCGTGTGCATGCCCGAGCCCGGGTACTCCGAGAAGGGCTTCGGCATGAACGTGGCCTGCACGCCCTGCTCCAGGGCGACCTGCTTCATGACCAGGCGGAAGGTCATGATGTTGTCGGCCGTGGACAGCGCGTCCGCGTAGCGGAGGTCGATCTCCTGCTGGCCCGGGGCGCCCTCGTGGTGGCTGAACTCCACCGAGATGCCCATCGATTCGAGCATCGTGATCGCCTGGCGGCGGAAGTCCATGCCCACGTTCTGCGGGGTGTGGTCGAAATAGCCGGAGTTGTCCGCCGGGACCGGGCGGGAGCCGTCCAGCGGCTTGTCCTTCAACAGGAAGAACTCGATCTCCGGGTGGGTGTAGAAGGTGAAGCCCAGGTCGGAGGTCTTGGCCAGGATGCGCTTGAGAACGTAGCGCGGGTCCGCGAAGGACGGCGAGCCGTCCGGCATCAGGATGTCGCAGAACATCCGGGCGGTCCCGGGGGCCTCCGCGCGCCACGGCAGTATCTGGAACGTGCTCGGGTCCGGCTTGGCGATCATGTCGGACTCGTAGACCCGGGCGAAGCCCTCGATCGCGGAGCCGTCGAAACCGATGCCCTCGTCGAAGGCCTGCTCCAGCTCGGCCGGGGCGACCGCGACGGACTTCAGGAAGCCCAGTACATCGGTGAACCACAGGCGCACGAAGCGGATGTCGCGCTCCTCGAGCGTCCGGAGGACGAATTCCTGCTGCTTGTCCATGCCTTCATCCTCGCAGTTCAGACGGCCTGTGCACCACCGCCCCGAGGGCCGGGGGCACAGAGGGGCCGGCCCAGTATCGCCAGCGGTGGTTTCCGCCACATTACGCACCCGCCAAAGCCCGCCGCACCCCCGCACTGACCGTGGACCCGTCATGAGCATTACCATCTGCGCCCATGGGGGGCCGGGAGCACACGCGGGCAGGGCGTCAGGTACGCCCCGTCCCTCGGCGTGCCTTCCTCCTGACGGCCCTCGGCCTGCTCGTCGGCGCGCTGTTCCTGTGCGCGCGCCCCGGTGAGGTGTCCGTCCCCGCGGCGGCGCCGGAGCACGGGGCGCACGCCGTCTGTACCTCCCCGTACGAACTGCCCGGCTGCTCGCCCCTCGCGCACGTCGTCCCGGCCGTGCTGCCCGTGCCCCCGCCCGCCGTCGTCCTGCACGCCGGCGGGCCGCCCGCCGCGCCCGCGGCGGCCGCGCGGGGGATGGTCAGGCCGCCGCGGGCGCTGGCGCGCGCCCCCGACCTGCATGCCCTCCAAGTGCTGCGGACCTGACGGGTCCGGTTTTCGCGTCCACCCACCCCCCTCAGCAGAAGGAACCAGGGCACATCATGGCCAGCCAGCCCCGCAGGTCCGACCGGACCTCAGACAACCAGTCCCGCCAGGCGCGCATAGCCCAGATGCGCCGGGCCGACAAAGCGCGCGACCGGCGCAACAAGGCCATCGCGATCACCGCCTCCGCCGCCGTCGTCGTCGGACTCGTCGGCTTCGGATCGTGGGTGCTGATCGACCGGCAGGAGGCGCAGCAGCGCGAGCAGGACAAGGCCGCCGCCGCCCGCAAGGCGCCGGTCGACGGCGAGCAGACCTGGGAGGCCAAGAACCTCGGCCGCAACCACGTCGAGACCCCGGTGAAGTACGAGATGAACCCGCCGGTGGGCGGCGACCACCACCCCCGCTGGATGAACTGCAACGGCGACGTCTACAAGAACCCGCTGCCCGAGGTGAACGCCGTGCACTCGCTGGAGCACGGCGCGGTCTGGGTCACGTACAACGAGAAGGCCGCCAAGGGCGACGTGGACAAACTCGCCGAGACGGTGGCCAAGACCCCGTACACGCTGATGAGCCCGGTCAAGGAGCAGGCCGGCGCGATCATGCTCAGCGCGTGGGGCAAGCAGCTCACGGTGGAGAAGGCGGACGACCCCCGGGTGGCGCAGTTCTTCACCAAGTACGTGCAGGGCCCGCAGACCCCCGAGCCGGGCGCCGCCTGCACGAGCGGGCTGGCGGACAAGTGAGCCGTAGGCCGCGCACGTACTGGGCGGCCGGCACCGCCGTCCTGCTCGCGCTGCTGTTCGCGGCGGCGGCCACGGTGGCCGCCGCGAGCGGTGACCCGGACACGGCGGACCGTACGCCGGCGCTGCACTCGGCGGACGCCGGTTTCGCCCGGGACATGGCGGTGCACCACCAGCAGGCGGTGGAGATGTCCTTCGTCGTCCGGGACCGCACCCAGGACGAGGCGGTGCGCACCCTCGCCTACGACATCGCCAACACGCAGGCCAACCAGCGGGGCATGCTCCTGGGCTGGCTGGACCTGTGGGAACTGCCGAAGGTGGTGGCGGGCGAGCCGCCGATGACGTGGATGGCGCCGTCCGAAGGCTCGGGCGGGCACGGCGGGCACGGCGGGCACGGGGCGGCCAAGCCCGGCGCCCTGATGTCCGGCATGGCCACGAAGGAGGAGATCGCGCAGCTGGGCGCCGCCTCGGGGCGGGACGCCGAGGTTCTCTACCTCCAGCTGATGACCGACCACCACGTGGGCGGCGTCGCGATGGCCCGGGGCTGCGCCGACCAGTGCGTGACGCCGGCCGAGCGGGACCTGGCCCGGGGCATGGTGGCGGCGCAGCAGTCCGAGCTCACCCTGATGGCGGACATGCTGAAGCAGCGCGGGGCCGCGCCGCGCGGGTGACGGGACACGCCCGTACGGTGAGGGGAGGACATCCTCTCCCCCGTACGGGCGTACGCACGCACGCCGCGCGCCGCCCCAGGAGGGGGAGGGCGCGCCGGGACCGGCGCGCCCGCGCCCGGGGCCACCAGACACCAGATCAAGCGGCTGCCGGTGATCTAGGACGACAAGTCCGGCGGCATGATCCGCGAGGCCGATCCGGCCGAGCACCTGACGGACGCGCGGACAGCGGGCTGGGCGGAGAACGTCTACGCCCGGGACTGATCCGCGGCGTGCCGGACCGCCCGCGCCACCTGGTCCGGGCGGTCCAGCATGACCAGGTGCCCGGACGGCTCGGCGACCTCGAAGCGGGCGCCGATCCGGTCGGCGAGCGCGGCCTGCCGGGACAGCCAGCCGAGCGCGCCCCGGCCCGGGGAGCCGTCGTGGCCCACGAGCACGGTGGCGGGCGCGGTCAGCGGGTGCGCGGCGCGCAGGGCCGGGAGTTCGGCGGCCATGTCCGGGTAGCGGGAGTTCTCCAGCAGGGCCCCGCGCCAGACGCGGCCGGTGCGGTAGCAGCGGCGTACGAGGTCCCGCGCGGCCGGGTCGCCGCCGCCGGTCCGCGAGAGCCGTACGGTGGCCCGCCGGGCGGCGGGCCCCAGCGCGGCGGGCAGTCCGGCGGCGGTCGCGACCCGCCCCAGCGTGCGGGCGGCGCCGGTGCGCAGGGCGGCGGGCAGCACGGTACGGGGGTCTTCCTCGACGCTGGAGTCGAGCAGCACCAGGGCGGCGGTGCGGTCCGGGTACAGCCGGGCGAAGGCCTCGGCGTGGAACCCGGCGAGGGAGTGCCCGGCGACGGTGACGGGGCCGGGCAGCCCCAGTGCGTCCAGCAGGGCGGCGATCCGGTGGGCCTCCCCGGCGGTGGTCGGCGCGGTGCGCGCCGGGCCGCTCAGGCCGTGCCCGGGGCGGTCGAAGCGGACGACGGTGCGCCCGGCGGCGACCAGCGGGGCGGCGACCGGGTCCCAGTCGAACCAGGCCATGGCGAGCCCGGCGCTGAGCACGCAGACGGGTCCCCGGCCCTCGACGACCACGTGCAGCGGGACCCCGTCCACCCGGACGAAGCGGCCGCCCCGCGCGGGGCCGGTCACGTACGGCGCTCCTGGTGGACGGAGTACGCGAGCAGCCCCAGCCAGAGGGCCACCAGCAGCACCTGCGTGCGCTGGCCGGCGCCGAGGGCCCAGGTCCCGTGCCCGGCGGTGAACATCGCTATGGCGGTCAGGGTCCAGGCGGTGGCGAGCAGTTCGAGGATGACGAGAGCGGGCCCGTAGCGGGCGAGCGGGGCGAACCAGCCGTAGCGGCGCGCGGCGACGGTGAGGGCGACGATCCCGACGAGGGCGCCGCACATGGCGAGGCTGCTGCTGATGGCGTGGGCCTGATGGGTGGCGGGAACCAGCCCGGCGGTCTCGCGGGCGGCGCACTCGGGGTCGACGGTGGGCGTGCAGCTCAGCGGCAGCCACGCGTCGGCGGCGGTGGCCGCGCCGAACAGGGTGATCCCGGCCCAGCCGAGGACGGCCCACGGGCGGCGGGACTCCGCGTACCGCACCAGCCGGAGCAGGGCGAACAGGCCGCCGGCGAACGCGAGCAGGCCGGCGACGAAGTCGGTGGCCCGGAAGAGGCCGCCGAGCGGCTGGTTCTGGGCGGCGAGCTCGCTGACGTACGTCTGGATGGGGTTGAGACCGGTGGAGAGGACGACTTCGAGGACCCACGCGGTGTAGGCGGCGGCGCCGAGTCCGATGAGCAGCGCGACCGGCCAGGCGGTCCGCCGAGAGAGGCCGTGTGGGGACATCGTGTGACTGATCCTATGCAGACGCGGGGTCGGTCCTGCGGTCAGATACCCACCCCGGGTAGGGTACCGATCATGAAGCGCGGAGCCCGGCGAGCCGCCCCCTGGCGCCGCCTGCTGCTGCTCGCCGCGCTGCTGCTCGGCATCGTCACCATGCACACCCTGGGTCGTCCGGCTGAGTCCCACGCCATGGAAGACGGCCCCGCGGCCCACTCCGTTGCCCCGGCGGCCCCATCCGGCCCGTCCGCCCACCGTGAGCCTCACCACTCCGAGCCGGCGCCGGGGCCCTTGCGAGCCGGGACCGGACCGGCCGCGGCGGCGGCCCACGCGGCGCCGTGAACCACGGCGGCGGCGCCGCCGACACCCCCGCCCCGGCGGGGCCCGCAAGGACACCGGCGTCGTCCTGCCGCACGGAAGGCTGACCGCGGACTTCGACGCGGACAACCCGGGCCTGTGGACGATGCATCGCCACGACGTCTGCCACTCCGAGTCCGGGATGATGACGGTGCTCGACTACCGGCCCTGACGCCGGCCGTACGGTACCGGTCAGGCTCCGGCCGGGCCCGTACCGTACGGAAATCACGTGGACGCGGTGCGGCGGCGTGGGACTCTTACGGAGATCACGACAGCCGCGACAGAAGGACGTCTCCGCCGGTATGAGCACTCCGCCGAATCCGCCCAGCAACCCGACCGGCCCGCCGACGGAGCCGGACGGTACGCCGATACCCGAAGCGGCCTCCATACCGGCGCCGCCCGCGCGGACGCTGTCGTTCGACAAGACCCCGTCCCCGGAGCAGGCCCCGGCCGCCCCCGGGACCCCGGCGGACGCCACCCCGGCCGACGCCCCCGCCGCCCCCGCCCGGGACGATGCCGCCGCCGCGCCGTCCACTCAGGACGCGCCGCCCGCCCAGGACGCGCCGCCCGCCCAGGACGCCTCCGGTGCCGCCCCCGCGCCCGCCGACGCGCCCGCGTTCGGCCCGGCCCCCTCCGCGTTCGCGCCGCCCACCCCGCCCGCGGCCCCGGCCCCGCCGCCGTTCGGCGCGGCCCCCGGCGGCCCCGGGGCCCCCGCGGGTCCCGGCGGCGGCAACCCCTGGGCGCAGCCCGGCCCGGGCTACGGGTACGGCGACGGGGCCGGGTACGTCCAGAGCCCGCCGACGGCCAACGGGATGGCCGTCGCCTCCCTGGTCCTCGGCATCGCCGGCGTCCTGCTCGGCCTCGTCCCGCTGTTCTTCTGGGTCGGCGGCCTCCTCGCCGCCACCGGCCTGGGCCTCGGCATCGGCGCCCTCGTCCGCGCCTCCAACGGCGCCCCGCGCAAGACGATGTCCATCATCGGCACCGTCCTGGGCGTCCTCGGCCTCGGCGCGTCCGTCGGCGGGTTCTTCCTGACCGCGTACGTCGTGGGACGGGCCTCCGACAGCATCGAGCGCAGCGTCGAGCGCGAGCAGCGCGAACTGGACGAGCTCTACCCCGAGGACGACGCGTGGCCGTCGCAGTCGGCGTCCCCGTCGCCCTCCCAGGTCCCCGGCCTGGACACCGCGCTGCCGTTCGGCGAGTCGTTCACGTACGAGGACGGCGTCAAGGTGAGCCTCTCGGGGCTGAAGAAGTACAAGCCGGAGACGCTGTACGGCCAGGAGAAGGTGAAGAACGCGGTCCAGATGACCGTCACCATCACCAACGGCTCGACGAAGCCGCACGAGGTGGTCTACGCCGTGCCCAACGTCCGCGACGACAAGGGCATGACCGCCAAGCTCCTCTTCGACGGCACCGTGCCGAAGATGATCAGCGGCACGATCCTGCCGGGCGCCTCCGCCAGCGGGATCGTGGCGTTCGAGGTCCCCGAGGGAACCAAGAGCGTCAGCGCGGACATCTCCGCGGGCACCCTGCTCGACGACGTGCAGTACGCCGGTCCGATCGGCTGAGCCGACCCCGGAAAGGGCGGGGCCCAGGACATCGCGTCAGAAAGACGATTAGACTGGGCCCCGTGCCTCAACTACGCCTCGCTCTGAATCAGATCGACTCGCACGTTGGCAACATCGCCGCCAATGCCGACTCGGTCGTCCACTGGACCCGGCACTCCGCCGAGCAGGGCGCCCATCTGGTGGCGTTCCCGGAAATGATGCTGACCGGGTACCCCGTCGAGGACCTCGCACTGCGCGGGTCCTTCGTCGACGCGTCCCGCACCGCGCTGCGCGAGCTCGCCGAGCGCCTCGCGGCCGAGGGCTTCGGCGAGCTGCCGGTCATCGTCGGCTACCTCGACCGCACCGAGCAGGCCGTCCCCCGGCTCGGCAAACCGGCCGGCTCGCCGGAGAACGCGGCGGCCGTCCTGCACCGCGGGCGGGTGGCGCTCCGGTTCGCCAAGCACCACCTCCCCAACTACGGCGTCTTCGACGAGTTCCGGTACTTCGTGCCGGGCGACACCCAGCCGGTCATCCGGGTCCGCGGGGTGGACGTGGCCCTGGCCATCTGCGAGGACCTGTGGCAGGACGGCGGCCGCGTCCCGGCCACCCGCTCCGCCGGGGCCGGGCTGCTGATCTCGATCAACGCCTCCCCCTACGAGCGCGACAAGGACGACCTGCGCCTCGACCTGGTCCGCAGGCGGGCCCGGGAGGCCGGCTGCACCCTCGCCTACCTGGCCATGATCGGCGGCCAGGACGAGCTGGTCTTCGACGGCGACTCGATCGTCGTGGACGCCTCCGGCGAGGTCCTGGCCCGCGCCCCGCAGTTCTCCGAGGGCTGCGTGCTCGTCGACCTCGACCTGCCGGCGGCCCGCGCCGACGCCCCCGAGGGCGTGGTGGACGACTGCCTGCGCATCGACCGCGTGATCCTCTCCGAGGAGCCCGTGGAGCCGTACGAGCCGGTGGTGGCCGGCGGCTACGCCGACCGTCTCGACGACGACGAGGAGGTCTACGACGCGCTGGTCGTGGGCCTGCGCGCGTACGTCCGCAAGAACGGGTTCCGTTCCGTCCTGATCGGGCTCTCCGGGGGCATCGACTCCGCGCTCGTCGCCGCCATCGCCTGCGACGCCGTCGGCGCGCAGAACGTGTACGGCGTCTCCATGCCCTCGAAGTACTCCTCGGAGCACTCCAAGGGCGACGCCGCCGACCTCGCCGACCGCACCGGTCTGAACTTCCGGACCGTGCCGATCGCGCCGATGTTCGACGCGTACATGGGCTCCCTGGGCCTCACCGGCCTCGCCGAGGAGAACCTCCAGGCCCGGCTGCGCGGCACCCTGCTGATGGCGCTCTCCAACCAGGAGGGCCACATCGTGCTGGCCCCGGGCAACAAGTCCGAGCTGGCCGTCGGCTACTCCACCCTGTACGGCGACTCGGTGGGCGCGTACGGCCCGATCAAGGACGTCTACAAGACGGACGTCTTCCGGCTCGCCGCGTACCGCAACCGGGCCGCGGCGAGAGGCGGGGAGATCCCGCCGATCCCGGAGAACTCGATCGTGAAGCCGCCGAGCGCCGAGCTGCGCCCGGGCCAGGTGGACACGGACTCGCTGCCGGACTACCCGGTGCTCGACGCGGTCCTGGCGATGTACGTGGACCGCGACCAGGGCCTGGACGCCATCGTCGCGGCCGGCTTCGACCCGGAGATGGTCGCCGGGACGCTGCGGATGGTGGACGCCGCCGAGTACAAGCGGCGCCAGTACCCGCCGGGCACCAAGATCTCCGCGAAGGGCTTCGGCAAGGACCGCCGGCTGCCCATCACCAACGGCTGGCGCGAGCAGGCGTAACACCACGGGAAAGGGGCCCGGCCGCTCCCTGGGGGCGGTCTCCAGCAGCCGGGCCCTTTTCGCGTGCGGTACGGCTCCGGCTTACGGCCTGGCCGTGACCCGGGCCGCGACCGGCAGGTGGTCGCTGCCGGTGCGCGGCAGGGTCCAGGAGGCCTCCGGCTTCATCCCGCGGACCATGATCTGGTCGATCCGGGCCATCGGGAACTGCGCCGGCCAGCTGAAGCCGAAGCCGTCGCCCGCCGCGCCCTGCGTGGAACGCATCTGCGAGGTGACCTCGGACAGGGCCCGGTCGTTCATGGTTCCGTTGAGGTCTCCGAGCAGGATGACCTTCTTCAGCGGCTCGGAGGCCAGCGCCGCGCCCAGCGCGTCGGCGCTGTCGTCGCGCTGGTTGGCGGTGAATCCGGCGTTCAGCTTGACCCGTACGGAAGGCAGGTGCGCGACGTAGACACCGACGTCCCCGACCGGGGTGGTCACGGTGGCCCGCATGGCGCGGACCCAGCCCATCTTGATGTCCACGGGCCGGCTGGAGGACAGCGGGTACCTGCTCCACACGCCGACGGTGCCCTCGACGGAGTGGTACTTGTACGTGGCCGCGAGGGCCTTCTCGTAGACCGGGACGGCACCCGACTTCAGCTCGGTCAGGGCCAGCACGTCGGCTCCGGCCGCCGCCACCGACACGGCGGTGCCGTGGGGGTCGGCGTTGTCCGCGTCGACGTTGTGGGTGGCGACGGTGAGGTTGCCGCCGGCGCCGGACTTGTCGGTGACCAGGCCGCCGAAGATGTTCGCCCAGACCACGGCCGTGAGCAGTATCGCGATCAGCGCGGTCGCGGACTTCCGGTACACGGCGCAGGCCAGCAGCACCGGAACGGCCAGGCCCAGCCAGGGCAGGAAGGTCTCGGTGAGGCTGCCGAGGTTGCCCACGTCGTTGGGCAGGTCGGCGTGGAAGACCATGACGAGTGAGATCAGCGCGGCGACGGCGGCCAGCACCAGCCCGCGCCGCCAGATTCCCCGGTCGCCGCGCAGGGCGACCAGACGCCGCCGGAGGCGGGATTCGGAGGGCTCGGGCTCCGAGCCGCCGTTTCCCGTTTCCGTCATGTACGCCTGTGCCATGCCACTGCCCTCACTGCCGTGCTCGCGCTGCGTCCCCGCCCCTTGACCCTAGGCGATGGACGCGGCCTTCCGTGCCGTACGTCACGGCCGCTTTTCGCGACCGTACGTTCCGGAGGACGAACGACCGTGCGCACGGGGTTCCGCTTGTCACGAAACGCGCACATTGGGATCGCGCGGGTCGGGCGTGGCCCGTACCACTTCCGTCCGGGGCCGCCCGGATGCCACCATGGTGGGTGAGTCCGGGGACGCCGTGAGGGCGCCTCGAGATGACACAAGGAGCAGTTGCCATGACGCATGCCGTTTCGCCTGCCCGCGAACCCGCATCAGCGGCCTCCCCCACCCTGTACGGAGGCACGGGCACCCGGCGCATCACCGTCCGCGACCTGACCCTCGCCAAGGAACGCGGCGAGAAGTGGCCCATGCTCACCGCCTACGACGCGATGACCGCGTCCGTCTTCGACGACGCCGGCATCCCGGTCATGCTCGTCGGCGACTCGATGGGGAACTGTCACCTCGGCTACGAGACGACCGTTCCCGTGACGATGGACGAGATGACCCTGTTGTCGGCCGCCGTCGTCCGGGGCACCAGCCGCGCGCTGATCGTCGGCGACCTGCCGTTCGGCTCGTACCAGGAAGGCGCCGTGCAGGCGCTGCGCAGTGCCACCCGCCTGGTCAAGGAGGCCGGGGTCGGCGCGGTCAAGCTGGAGGGCGGCCAGCGTTCGCTGGCCCAGACCGAGCTGATCGTGCAGTCCGGCATCCCGGTCATGTCCCACCTGGGCCTGACCCCGCAGTCCGTCAACGCCATGGGCTACCGGGTGCAGGGGCGCGGGGACGAGGCCGCGCACCAGCTGCTGCGCGACGCGAAGGCGGCGCAGGACGCGGGCGCCTTCGCGGTGGTGCTGGAGCTGGTGCCCGCCGAGCTGGCCGCCGAGGTCACCCGGTCCCTGCACATCCCGACGGTCGGCATCGGCGCCGGCTCGGAGTGCGACGCGCAGGTGCTGGTGTGGACCGACATGATGGGTCTGACCGGCGGGAAGATGCCGAAGTTCGTGAAGCAGTACGCGAACATCCGCAAGACCATGGGGGACGCGGCGAAGGCGTTCGCCGAGGACGTCGTCGGCGGAACGTTCCCGCAGGCGGAGCACGCCTTCCACTGACGAGGTGAGCGGAGCGCACGGCCCGTCGGCGGGAAGGCCGGCGGGCCGTGCGGCTCCCGGCCGCCGGGCCGCCGGGCCGCGCCGGATCCGTGTGCGCCGGCGTCGGTTCCCCGTCGGCCGTCTGTCGGTGCTTTGTCAGTGGCGGATGCTCTGATGGTGGCCATGACGCGAAACGACAAGAATCCCAACGCCGTAGAGGTGCGGGGACTGGTCAAGCACTACGGCGAGACCAAAGCCCTGGACGGGGTCGACCTGGACGTCCGCGAGGGCACCGTCCTCGGGGTGCTCGGACCCAACGGCGCGGGCAAGACCACCCTGGTGCGCTGCCTGTCCACCCTGATCGTCCCCGACGCCGGCACCGCCTTCGTCGCCGGCTTCGACGTGGTCCGCCAGCCCCGGCAGCTGCGCCGGACCATAGGCCTGACCGGCCAGTACGCCTCGGTCGACGAGAAGCTCTCCGGTTGGGAGAACCTCTACATGATCGGCCGGCTGCTGGACCTCTCCCGCAAGGGCGCCCGCCTGCGTGCCGACGAGCTGCTGGAGCGGTTCTCCCTCACGGACGCCGCGAAGAAGGCCGTGATGAACTACTCCGGCGGCATGCGCCGCCGGCTCGACCTGGCCGCCTCGATGATCGGCAGCCCGGCCGTGCTGTACCTGGACGAGCCGACCACCGGACTGGACCCCCGTACCCGCAACGAGGTGTGGGACGAGGTGCAGCGGATGGTCGCCGAGGGGGCCACCGTCCTGCTCACCACCCAGTACATGGAGGAGGCCGAGCAGCTCGCCAGCGAGCTGACGGTCATCGACAAGGGCAGGGTCATCGCGAACGGCAAGGTCGACGAGCTGAAGGCGCGCGTCGGCGGCCGGACCCTGCGGATCCGCCCCTCCGACCCGGCCGACCTGCCGGGCATGGCCCGCTCGCTGGCCGAGGCCGGTCTGGACGGGGTCGCCGGTTCCCAGGCCGTCCCGGACGAGGGCGCCCTGCTGGTCCCGATCCTCGCCGACGAGCAGCTGACCGCCGTGGTGGGCCTGCTGGCCGCGCGCGGGTACGGCATCACCGACATCAGCACCTACCTGCCCAGCCTGGACGAGGTGTTCCTGTCCATCACCGGACAGAAGCCCTCCGCCGAGGACTCCGTTCCCGCCGAGAAGACCGAGGAGGTCGCGGCATGAGCACCGTAACCACGAAGCCCGCTCCCGTCGCGGCCCCCCCGGCCGCCGGGCCCGTCCTGGCCGGCGAGGGCCGGATCGGCCTGCGCGGCAACCTCCGCCACATCGGCGCCCTGGCCCGGCGCAACGTCCTGCAGATCAAGCAGGACCCGGAGTCGATGTTCGACGTCGTGTTCATGCCGGTCATCTTCACGCTGCTGTTCGTGTTCGTCTTCGGCGGCGCCATCGCCGGCAAGGGCAACCAGGGCGAGTACGTCAACTACGTGGTCCCGGGCCTGATGGCCATGATGGGCATGAACATCGCCATGGGTGTCGGCACCGGGGTCAACGACGACTTCAAGAAGGGCGTGATGGACCGCTTCCGGTCCATGCCCATCGCCCGCTCCTCGGTGCTCATCGCCAAGATCGTGGTCGAGCTCGGCCGGATGATGGTCGCCATCGCGATCCTGCTCGGCATGGGCTTCCTGCTCGGCCTGTCGATCAAGTCCTCCGTGCTGGACCTGCTCCTCTCCATCGGGCTGGCGGCCGTCTTCGGTTCCTCGCTGATGTGGATCTTCATCCTGCTGGGTCTCACCATGAAGACCCCCCAGGCCGTCCAGGGCATGGCGATGCTGGTCCTGATGCCGCTGCAGTTCGGCAGCTCGATCTTCGCCCCGACGACGACGATGCCCGGGTGGCTGCAGAGCTTCACCGACGTCAACCCGCTGTCCAACCTGGCCGACGCGGCGCGTGCCCTGATCAACGGGACCCCGCTCGGGAACTCCGTGTGGATCACGCTCGCCTGGTCGGTCGGCATCACGCTGGTGACGATGCCGCTCGCCGTCCGCAAGTTCCGCCAGAAGACCTGACCCGCGGACCGGTCCGTTCCGGATCGCGTCCCGGACGGACCCCGGCGAGGCCGGGTCAGATGAGGGCGGTGGCCTCCTCCAGGGTGAGGCCGCCGCCTTCGGCGTACGCCGCCTCGTACGCCGCGTCGCCCAGCGCCGCCCGCGCCAGCTTCTCGGCGAGGGCGGCTTCCGCGCGCTCGGTGGTGACCGGGACGTGCCCGGGCGGCAGGTGGCACCGGTAGGCGCCGACGAGGCGCGCGGCGTCGTACGGCCGCTCCGGGCCGCCGGGGGAGGCGAGGGAGACGGACGCCGTCAGCAGGTAGACGGCGGGCAGCTGCGGGGCCACCATCAGCGCCAGCGGGTCCCGGGCGGCGGGCGCCCCGCCGCGGAGCACGCCGAGCGCGTCCTCGAACTCGCCCTCCTGGTTGTCCAGCCAGGCGATCGTGGCGAGGAGGAACACCTCGAAGACGGCGTAGGCACCGAAGGAGAAATCCTCGCGCAGCGTCTGGATCTGGACGCGTGCCTCGGGGATGCGCCCGGTCCGGCCGAGGATGGTCGCGAGGAACATACGGGCGGCGGGCATGGCGTCGTTGCCGGACATCCGGACGGTCGCGGTGATCTCCGTGAGGATCTCCTCGGCCTCCTCGGACCGGCCGGCCTCGGCGAGGGCCCCGGCCATCCGTACGCGCAGCACCGTGACCTGGGCCTTGGCTCCGAGCCGCTCGGCGTGCTCGATCGCGGCCCGGAAGTCCCGGGTGGCCGCCGCGTACAGGCCGCGCTTCTCCAGCGACTCGGCGCGGGCGGAGAGCGCCTCGGCGCAGCCCCAGTCGTCGCCCAGCGCCCGGAAGAGGGCCAGGCTCTGGTCGGCGTCGCGGGCGGCGTCGCCGCCCCAGTCGGCACGGTTGGCGAGGATGTTGGCGCGTATCTGGAGGGCCGAGGCGAGCTCCCAGTCGTAGCCGAGCTCGCGGGCGACGTCCACGGTCTCGTCCACGACCCGGCGCAGCAGGTCGGCGTCGCCGGCGATCATGACGGCGTAGACCCAGAGGCCCGCGGGGGTCCGGCAGGTCTGCGGGAGCCCCGGCCGGTACACGTCGAGCATCCGCTCGACCTGGGTGCGGACCTCGGGCGTGTCCCAGGAGCCGTCGGCCTGGTCGCGGGAGGCCAGTCGGATCATCTGGATACCGCGCCAGCCCTCGGTCAGCAGCTCCCCGCCGTAGGGCGGCGGCGCGTCCACGATCCGCTCGTACACGGGCCCGGCCGGGACGGCGGGCGCCGCGAAGGGGTCGGGGCCGAGGGCGGCGGCCGCTTCGGACCAGTGGCGGGACTCGGCCCGCAGGTCGTGCATGTGCCAGTACCAGACGAGGGAGTGGACCAGGCACAGCACCTCTTCGGCGGCGCGGGCGGCGACGGCCCGGCGCAGGGCGGTACGCAGGTTCTCGTACTCGGTGGCGACGAGGCCGGCGGCCGCGCGCTGGCCGTGGCCGCGCAGCCGCGGCTCGGTGGTGCGGGCGAGTTCGCGGTAGTGGACGAGGTGGCGGCGCTCGGTGGCCGCGCGGTCGTCTCCGGCTCCGGCGAGGCGTTCGGCGGCGTACTCGGCGACGGTCTCCAGCAGGCGGTAGCGCATGCCGGAGCCGTCCGGGCCGGGGGCGGCGACGACGAGGGACTTGTCGACGAGGGAGCCGAGCACGTCGGCCGTGTCGTACGAGGGGTCGGCGCAGACCGCCTCAGCGGCGGTCAGGTCGCAGCCGCCGGCGAAGACGGAGAGCCGGCGCAGGACGGCACGCTCGGGCTCGTCGAGGAGGTCCCAGGACCAGTCGACGACGGCCCGCAGTGTCTGCTGGCGGGGCAGGACCGTACGCGCGCCGCTGGTCAGGAGCCGGAAGCGGTCGTCCAGCCGGTCGGCGATCTGCCGCGGGGTGAGCAGCCGCAGCCGGGCAGCGGCCAGCTCGATCGCCAGCGGCAGCCCGTCCAGGCGCCGGCAGATCTCCACGGCGGCGTCCGGGTCCTCGTCCACGCTGAAGCCGGGCCGGGCGGCGGCCCCGCGGTCGTTCAGCAGCTGCAGCGCCACCGGGTCGGGCAGCGGCTCCACCGGGCGCAGGGACTCCCCCGGCACGCCGAGGGGCTCGCGGCTGGTGGCGAGGATCTGCACGCCCGGGCAGTGGGTGAGGAGCCGCTCGGCGAGTACGGCGGCGGCGCCGATGACGTGCTCGCAGTTGTCGAGCAGCAACAGGAGCCGGCGCCGCGCGCAGTGCTCGACGAGGCGGTCGAGGGCGTCGTCCCCGACGCGGTCGGTGAGCGCCCGCATCTCCTCGACGGAGGCGCCGCGCAGCTTGGTCTCGCGTGCGCCGAGCGCGGCGAGGGCGGCCTCCGCGACGTCCTCCGGGTCGTCGACGGGCGCGAGCTCGACCAGCCAGACCCCGTCCGGCCAGGCCCCGTCCGGCCGGCCGGTGCCTGCGTGGGCCTCGGCGGACTCCTGGGACAGCCGGGTCTTCCCGGCACCGCCGGGGCCGAGCAGGGTGACGAGGCGGGCCCGCGCGAGGTCGGCCCCGATGACGCGGATGTCGTCCTCGCGTCCGACGAAGGTGGTGAGCCGGGCCCGCAGGTTCCCCGGCCGGTCCGGGCCGCCGGGGCGGGCGTCGGCGGCGTGCGCCGCGGGGGCCGGAGCCTGCGGTACGGCGCCCGGGGCGGGCCCGGGGCCGGAAGCGGGCGGGGCCGCGGGGGCCGGGGGCGGGGGCGACAGGAGTGCGGTGTGCAGGGCGCGCAGCTCGGGGCCCGGGTCGGCGCCCAGGCGGGCGGCCAGGTCCCGGCGGACCTCGTCGTAGGCGGCCAGTGCCTGTGCCGGCCGGCCGGTGTCCCGCAGCGCGCGGATGCGCAGCGCCTGGAGCGGCTCGTCCAGCGGCTGCCCGGCGCACAGCGCGGTCAGCTCGGGCAGGACGTGCTCCGCCTCGCCCAGGGCGAGGGCCGCGGCGAGCCGGCCGCGGCGCGCGTCCGTCCGTACGGTGTCCCAGCGCGCGGACTCCGCGGCCGCCGGGTCCGGCAGGCCGGCCAGGGCGGGGCCGCGCCACAGCGCGAGCGCGTCCTCGTAGAGGACGGTGGCCTTGGCCGCGTCCCCCTCGGCGAGCGCGGCGGCGCCGGCCCGGGCGAGCCGCTCGAAGCGGTACAGGTCGACGTCCTCGCGCTCGGCGGCCAGCAGGTAGCCGCCCTCCGCGGACCGCACGGCCGTGTGCCCCAGCGTCCGCCGCAGCCGGGCGACCAGGGCCTGGAGGGCGGCGGGCGCGTCGGCGGGCGGGTCGCCGTCCCACACCTGGGCGACCAGCAGGTGCACCGGCACCGCCCGCCCCGGCCGTAGCGCGAGGGCCGTCAGGAGCGCCCGCAGGCGCGCTCCGCCGACGGCGACGGGGCTCCCGTCGTCGCGGAGGGCCAGGGTGGTGCCGAGGATCGCGTAACGCACCGGGCCATTGTCCCCGGATCGGGACCCTGACCCGAACCCCTTTACGCCCGGGTCACGGGATAGGTTTCGCCGCATGGGTCATCAGGGAGGCCGCGGCGAGCGGCGGATCAGCGCAGTGTTCCTCGGCATCGCGGCCGTCATGGCGGTCACCGGGTGGGCGGTGTGGACGGGGTACTCGACGAGCGCCGGCCTGGCCGTGTTCCTCTTCGTCACCTCGGCGTGGATCGTCTCCCTCTGCCTGCACGAGTACGCTCACGCCCGCACCGCGCTGCACGGCGGTGACCTCTCGGTGGGCGCCAAGGGCTACCTGACGCTGAACCCCCTGAAGTACACGCACGCGCTGCTCAGCATCGTCCTGCCGGTGCTCTTCGTGATCCTGGGCGGGATCGGCCTGCCCGGCGGCGCCGTGTTCATCGAGCGCGACCGGATCCAGGGCCGCTGGAAGCACAGCCTGATCTCGGCGGCGGGCCCGCTGACGAACGTGGCCTTCGCGGTCGTCTGCACCGCCCCGTTCTGGCTGGACGCGCTGGACGGGGTCCCGCTGGAGTTCCGCTTCGCGCTCGCGTTCCTCGCCCTGCTCCAGGTCTCGGCGGCGATCCTGAACTTCCTGCCGGTGCCGGGCCTCGACGGCTACGGGGTCATCGAGCCGTGGCTGTCGCACCGGGTGCGCCGCGAGATGGCGCCGCTGGCGCAGTTCGGCCTGATCGCGGTGTTCGCACTGCTGTGGATCCCGGAGGTGAACACGTTCTTCTTCGACGTGGTGCGCGGGCTGCTGTCCGCGCTGGGCGTCCCGGACCTGGACACGTACTGCGGCCGCGAGCTCTACCGCTTCTGGCAGGACGCCGACGGCGTCTGCGCGCTGCCCCGGAGCTGACCGGGCCGGTCACGGCAGGATCCGGTCACATCACTAGGCGGTGGTGCGGGCGGCGGCGGCCTTCTCGGCCTTGGCCTTGCGCTGGTAGTACCAGGCCAGGTTGGACGTGAGGCCGGCCAGCAGGACCCAGATGATCCCGAGGAAGCTGCCCTCCACGAAGGCGACGACGGCCGCGGCCACGGCGAGGACGCAGACGACTACGGCGAAGACGGCAAGGCGGGGCATGGGAAGAGCTCCTCGGAAACACGGAACGGGGTAGAGCCCCACCAGTGTCCCCCATGCCCCGCTGTGCTTCCGTAAAGCGCGCGACCCGGGGATCCTGCGGCGACTGACCTGGGCCGCCGGGGTAGGCGCGCACCAACGACAGCACCGGAAGGCGACACTTTCGGTCACATCCGGTCCCTATTGGTCTTTTCCCGGTCTTCCGTGTGACCCGGCACTACGGTTCGGCGGTACGCGCCCCGCACGGGCGTGCACGGAGCGACAGCCCTGCCCCGCCCGGCCCGTACCGGCGGCGCCGGGAGTGGGGGGAAGACATGCAAGAGATCCCGAAGGGTGCGAACGTCAGCCTGACCGCCCTCGGCGAGGACGCCGGCTCGGTGGTCGTGAGCCTGAGCTGGACCAGCGCCTCCGGAGCCGGCGACGCCGACGTGTCGGTACTGCTCCTCGACGGGAACGGACGGGTCCGCAGCGACAACGACTTCTACTTCTACAACAACCCGGCCGCCGCCGACGGCAGTGTGCAGTTGCTGGGGAAGACCCCCGGCGAGAGCGGCGACGAGGACCGGATCAGCGTCGACCTCGCCGCGGTCCCGCAGGACGTCGTACGGATCGTGATCGCCGCCAGCCAGTACGGCGGTGCCCGGTTCGGGGACCTCGACGACCTGCGGATGACCGTCGCGGACCGCTCGGGCGAGCCGCTGGTCGGCTTCTGCATCGACGACGCGAGCGTGGAGACGGCGTTCATCTTCGGCGAGCTGTACCGGCGCGGCGAGGAATGGAAGTTCCGGGCCGTCGGCCAGGGGTACGAGACCGGCCTCGCGGGGCTGACCACGGACTTCGGCATCTCCGTCGAGGAGGAGTCCGACCTGCCCGACGCGCACGATGCCGACGCGCACGACGACCCCGACACGCACGAACCGGCCGAGCGGGAGCCGGCGGCCGCCCCGTCCCCGGAGGCCGTCCCCAAAGCACCGGCCGCGGCCGCACCGCCCGTCGCCGCGCCACCGGCCGGGGACCTGGCCGCCGCACCGCCATCGGCCGCACCCGCGGCCGACCCCGTTCCCGTTCCGGGTCAGACGCGCGGCCGCGGTCCCCGCACGACGAAGAAGAAGGTCACCCTGCCCAAGGTGGCCGGGAAGTCGCTCGCCGAGAACGACTCCTGGCGGCCCGCCCGGCTGTTCCCGGTGCCATCCCTCAGGAGCGACAAGGAACGCGAGGTAAGGGCGACCTCGGTGCTGCTGTCCGTCATGGCACAGGTACCGGAGCTGGGGCGCCGCCTCACGGCGGGGTTCGGTGCGCCCGCCGGGCGCATGCAGACGTTCACCGAGGTCGCCCTCCCCCACGGCGACGCCCCCCGGCGCCCCGACGGCGTGATCCGGGTGGAGCGCGCGGGGCGGCTGTGGACCGCCCTGGTGGAGACCAAGACCAATGGCAACCCGCTGAAGGCCGATCAGGTCCAGGGGTACGCGGACATCGCCGCGCGCCGCGGCTACGAGGCGGTCATCACGCTCTCGAACGACGTGGCGCTCGAAGGCGCCGCCGTGGTCGACGTCAAGATCGACGGCCGACGCAAGCACAAGGTCAGCCTCTGGCACCTGTCGTGGGCCGAGGTGGCCCACCAGGCGCAGCTGCTGATCCGCCACGAGGGCGTGGGGAACGCCGCCCACGCCTGGCTCCTACAGGAGCTCCTCGCGTACCTGCAGCACGAGAACTCGGGATGTCACGGATTCCAGAACATGGGCCCCGCGTGGGTGCCCGTGCGCAACGGGATCGAGGACGAGACCCTGTGCCGGGGCGACGCCCGCGCCGTGGACGTCGTGGAGAACTGGGAGCGTCTGATCCGCCAGGTCTGCCTGCGCCTCGGCGGGGAGCTGGGCCAGAAGGCCCTGCCCGTGCAGCGGGCCCGGCGCGGCAGCGATCCGCGGGCGCGCCGGGAGGAGGCGGCTGAGGTGCTGTGCGCGGACGGCCGACTGACGGCGGAGCTGCGTGTCGACGGGACCGGCGGGGTCATCGCGGTCAGCGCCGATCTGCGGACGGGGAAGGTGCGCACGTCCGTCGACGTACCCGCGCCGGAGGCTGCGTACCCGCTGGCCGGCGCGAAACGGCTGATGCGGCTGCTTGCACAGGCTCCGGCGGACCTCCACGTGCAGAGCCTGCTCGGCGCGGAACAGGGGCCGCGCGGCACGCTGGAGCGGCTTCGTCCGGAGCCGGGCGACCTGCTGCCCCGGGACGGCGCGCCGGTCACCGGGTTCCGCCTGTCGCTGATCAAGGGCATGGGCAACACACGCGGCAACACGGAGTCCGGGTTCATCCGGAGCGTGGACGATTCCGTCGACCGCTTCTATCACGGTGTGATCGCGCACCTGGGCGCCGCCGAGGGCCGTCCGGGCCGCCGGAACTGACGGCCTTGGGCGCCCCGGCGGCCGCCCGGTTCAGATGTCCGTGACGCGCAGACCGGCGTGGGCCTTGTAGCGGCGGTTCGCGGAGATCAGGTTGGCGACCAGGGACTCCACCTGGTGGGCGTTGCGCAGGCGGCCCGCGAAGACCCCACGCATGCCGGGGATGCGGGCGGCCAGGGCCTGGACGAGGTCGGTGTCAGCGCGGGACTCGCCCAGCACCATCACGTCGGTGTCGATCTCGTCGATCGACTCGTCCTGGAGCAGGACAGCCGAGAGGTGGTGGAAGGCCGCCGTGACGCGGGAGTCCGGGAGCAGGGCGGCCGCCTGCTGGGCCGCGCTGCCCTCCTCGACCTGGAGGGCGTACGCGCCCTGCTTGTCGAAGCCGAGCGGGTTGACGCAGTCCACCACGAGCTTGCCGGCGAGGTCCTCGCGCAGCGATTCGAGGGTCTTGGCGTGACCCTCCCACGGGACGGCGATGATGACGATGTCGCTGCGCCGGGCGCAGTCGGCGTTGTCGGCGCCTTCCACGCCGAGGCCCAGTTCGGCGGCGGCGCCCTGCGCGCGGTCGGCGGCGCGCGAGCCGATGATCACCTTCTGGCCGGCCCGGGCGAGCCGGTAGGCCAGGCCCCGGCCCTGGTCGCCGGTGCCGCCGAGGACACCGACGACGAGGCCGGAGACGTCGGGGAGGTCCCACGGGTTCTTCGCTGGCGCCTTGGCCGGGGGCTGCTGAGTGCTGTCTGTGGAGGTCATGGGGGCGAGGGTAACCGTTCCTAATCAGCGTGCAGGAGTGAGTCTTGGACCCATTCCTGGTCACGGCGGACACCCCGAACGGTTTTGGGTGTCCTGGTTGCCCGCGTTCCTTGTGTTGTCCCTGTCCGGGTACGCAGCTCTCGGCTGCGGTCCGTGACGGGGCGGCGGGTTTCCTCGCGCCGCCGGTCACCTGATCCGGCCTGGGCGCTCCGATGCCCGCCGGCATCGCTCTGGTGCTGGCGGGGCGGTGTCGTCCGTCGCCGGATCGGGTGTCCGAGGGCGCGTCGTGCGATGGCCACGCTCGCCGCCTGGTGGCGGGTCACGGGCCTGGTCTTGGTGGTGAGGGGCTTCTGCCAGTGCTGGCCGCCCCACATGCTGGTGTAAGCCGGGTCTACGGCGATCACCCGAATTCCGGCCTCGGTGCACATGCTCAGGAGCCGGGCCTTGAGTTTGCCGGTGGGGATACCGGACATCAACTGGCGGAAGCGGCGCTTGCGGCCGTGCTTCTCCCTGGTTGTGGAGTCGGTGAAGTCGAGGTCTTCGACCGCGATAGCGCGGACCCCGGTCGCGCCTGCCCAGTGGAGGAGCCGGGTGAGGGCGTGGCGGAGCTGTGCGTCGCGGTGGCCGGCAGTGCCGGTCAGGTTGTAGTCGAAGCGGCGGGGTTCGCCGACCGGGTTGCCGTGGGTGTCGAGGTGCCAGGCGGCGAGGTGGTCGGCGTTCATGTCCACGCCGATGATCTCGCCGGCCCGCAGGGACTCCAGCGGCACGACGGGGGCGTCTTTGCGCTGCCAGGACGCGTCCAGGTACCAGCGGCCCCGGGTCACATCCAGGTGGATGCGGTAGGCGACAGCTCGGTTCTGCGATACACGCTCACGCCATTCGTCGACCCGGTGCGGGAAAGCGACGCGGGCCGTCAGGGTGTACCGGCCGTGCTTGCCATTGGCGTATCCGGCGAGCGGAGCCGGGAGCTTGACACTGATCTCGCCGTCGGGGGTGACGCGGATCGTCTCGTTGCCGTACCGCTTGCCGGACTCGCCATCAGAGGCGAGGAACCAGCGTGCCGCTTCCCAGCGTTGACGCCACTGCGGCTCGGTGAGTTGCGCGGCGGCAAGGTTGTGGCGGGTGATGGCGAGATTCCGGCCGCCCCGCACCACACGGACACGCCCGGCTTCCCGGTCGGCCCTGACAGCCTCAAGCCGGTCCTCAAGAACATGCAGGCGGCGCGTTTTCTGGAACCACTCCCCCTTGGACCGGTAGCCGCCCGGGGCCCGCTTGCTTCCCTTCTCCCCGATCGGGAGAGACAGCCGGTGCGCAATCGTCTTGATACCGGCGTCGAGGGATTGCAGGTGGGCATGCTGAGCCCGGCGGGACAACGCCCACTGGTCGTGGCTGGCCTTGGTGATACTGCCCGCCCAGCGCGACGACGACAGGGCAGTCAGGTCCCGCTTCCGCCCGGCCCGCGTATCCGTGGAGTGCTCCAGGCCGTCGCGGACACGCACGGCGAGATCCTTCGACGCCAACGATCCGAGATGCGCGCCGACCAGGCGCAGCACCTTCTCGTCCTGGACGGTGAAACCCTTGAGACGGTCACGGACACACACGCCCGACGCCGGGTCGGCGACGAACGCGCGGGCGATCTGCCGCAGCTTCTTCGGCTCAGCCATCGGCGGCAGCCGCCTCAAGAGCTTTCTTCGCCCGGTTCTTCGCGCAGCGGCGGCCATACAGGCGGGCCCAGAACGAAGTCAACACCTCAGCCATGTCCCGGACCAGGTCGTCTTCGGCCGCACCGTCATCGAGAACCACCAGGCGACGGCCGGTCGCGGACAGGGCGGCTTCCACCAGCTCGATGTTCATTCGCCCGAGGCGGTCCTTGTGCTCGACCACGACCGTGGTCACCTCGGGATCGGCCAGCAGACGCTTCGCCTTGGAACGGGCGCCGTTCACACCCGAGCCGATCTCCGACTCGACACGCACCACACGGTGACCGGCCTTCGCAGCCAACCCGGCAACGACGATGACGTATGTGCGTCGATGTTCACCAGAATTGTTCGCGGTCCAACGCGCTCCGCCGGGACCGGCAACGTCCCCTCACGGAACCAGCGATAGGCGGTATGCGGGTGCACACCCTGCGCCTTCGCCCACTCCTTCAGGTTCATGGACACAACGTAACGACACTCACCAAAACGCACTATCACTCACAAGACTGAGCCAAAACAACAACAGCTCCCAACCCCGAGATCATCAGAGTCGAACGGCCGCGGCGCCCGCCGGCCGGGCGGGGCGTCGCGAACCGGCCACGCGCGTCCCGCGCATGGTGCAGGATGCCGCTCATGGATGCCGTGAGAGTCGCGCTGCTGCGCGAGGTCCTCGCCGGTACGCAGTGGCCGGGCGCCGCGCGCCGCTTCGCCGGGTCGCTCCGGCGTTCGGTGGCGCCGGCGGGCGGGAACCTGCTGCTGGTGGGGACGGAGCAGTACGAGCCCTGGCACCTGGCGGCGCACCTGGTGGACGAGGCCGCCTGGTCGGGCCTGCCGGAGCTGGCCCCGACGCTCGTGCGCCACCGGGTGCCGGCCGGGGAGCCACCGCACCTGTCGGTGGGGCTGGGCAGGCTGGAGGCGGCCCGGCGCGGGCACACGCTGCTGGTGGTGGCCCCGGAGCCGCCCGGCGAGGGGCTGCTCCAGCGCGTCCACGACGCCCGGCGCGCCGGGGCGACCGTACTGTCCCTGGACGGCGGGGATCCGGATCTCGGGGCCCTCGCGCACGAAGCGCTGTCGGTGGCGGAGGGCAGCGGCGAACTGGACCTGGACACGGTGCAGCACCTGGTCAGCGCGGCCGCCGGGGAGAACAGCCTGCCGGCGCAGCGCGGGCCGCGCCGCTTCCGGGACCGGCTGGCGCGGCTGGCCGATCAGCTGACCGCCCCGCCGCCCAGCCGCTGGTAGGAACCGCGGCCGCAGCCGGCACCGGTCCCGGTCGGCACCGGCCGGCACCGGTCCCGTCCGGGCCCGACGGCCCGCGGAACGCCCCCCGGGGTGCGCCCCGGGGCTCCCGCGGCTGCGCCCCGGGGCGGTCGGGCACACCCCTACGGGGTGGCCGTGCCCCCGGCGTCCCCTTCTTCCCCGCACGCCTTGTCGTTCCACTTGGGGTCGTTCTGCCATTCGAGGTTGCGCTCCTGCGCCGTCTCCATGGCGTGGTTCGCCTCCTCCGGCGTCCCGTACGGGCCGAATCGGTCCTTGGCGGGGCAGTCGGGGCCCTCTTCGACCTTCTTGTGGACCAGGCAGTAGTACCACTCGCCCGGTTTGCCCACCTGTCGCTTCTTGAACAAGGCCATCGCCGTCAGGCTCCTCTCGATGCGGCTCTTGCCGCCATGCTCTCCCATACCCGCTGGATACACTCGCTTGCATGTCCGGTCAGTCACTGCTCGTACCAGGCGAGCTCTCTCCCGTCCGTTCCGTTCCCGGAAACATCCGCCGGCCCGAGTACGTGGGCAGGCCCGCGCCCACTCCGTACACCGGACCGGAGGTGCAGTCGGCCGAGACCATCGCGGCCATGCGCACCGCCGGCCGGATCGCCGCCCAGGCGATGGAGGAAGCCGCCAAGCTGATCGCGCCGGGGGTGACCACCGACGAGCTCGACAAGGTCGCCCACGCCTACATGTGCGACCACGGGGCCTACCCCTCGACGCTCGGCTACCGGGGCTTCCCCAAGTCGCTGTGCTCCTCCGTCAACGAGGTCATCTGTCACGGCATCCCCGATTCCACCGTCCTGCGCGACGGCGACATCGTGAACCTCGACGTGACCGCGTACATCGGCGGCGTGCACGGCGACAACAACGCCACCTATCTGTGCGGGGAGGTGGACGAGGAGTCGCGGCTGCTGGTGGAGCGCACCCGCGAGGCGCTCGCCCGCGCCATCAAGGCCGTCAGGCCGGGCCGCCAGATCAACATCATCGGCCGGGTCATCGAGTCGTACGCGAAACGGTTCGGCTACGGCGTCGTCCGGGACTTCACCGGACACGGCATCAACTCGTCCTTCCACTCCGGCCTGATCATCCCGCACTACGACAGCCCGCACGCCACCACCGTCATCGAGCCCGGGATGACCTTCACCATCGAGCCGATGCTGACCCTGGGCACCCACGAGTACGACATGTGGGCGGACGGCTGGACGGTCGTCACCAAGGACCGCAAGCGCACGGCGCAGTTCGAGCACACGCTGGTGGTGACGGACACCGGGGCGGAGATCCTGACCCTGCCGTAGGGCGGGCCGCCGGAAGAGGCGGTCGTTTTACCGACAGGACGTCGGGAACACATTGACTTAGGCATGCCTAAGTAGGAAGATCGGTGTGGCGGCTGAGCCGCCGCGCCTGTTTCCCTTTTCTTGGAGGTCCGTCTTGGACGCCTTCTCTACGGTCATCCGCGTCGCATCGCACGAGCAGCACACCGAGGCCGAGACGTCGACCTTCATGAGCGACCTGCTGGGCGGCCGGCTCGGAGTGGACGCCTACACGCGGTACACCGAACAGCTGTGGTTCGTGTACCGGGCCCTGGAGGACGCGGCCGACTCCCTGAAGGACGACCCGGTCGCGGGTCCCTTCATCCAGCCCGAGCTGATGCGCGTCGCCGAGATCGAGCGCGACCTCGAGCACCTGCTGGGCGCCGCCTGGCGCGACAACGTGGTGGCGCTGCCCGCGACCGAGGCGTACGCCGCCCGGGTCGCCGAGTGCGCCGCCCAGTGGCCGGGCGGGTACGTCGCCCACCACTACACCCGTTACCTGGGCGACCTCTCCGGCGGACAGATCATCCGCGACAAGGCCGAGCGCACCTGGGGCTTCGAGCGCAAGGGCGACGGCGTCCGCTTCTACGTCTTCGCCGACATCTCCAACCCGGCCGCCTTCAAGCGGACCTACCGGGAGCTGCTCGACGCCATCGCCGCGGACGACCTGGAGAAGCAGCGCATCGTCGACGAGTGCAAGCGCGCCTTCGACTTCAACGGCGCGGTCTTCCGCGAGCTGGGCGAGCGGTTCCCGCTCAGCGCGTAGGCGTGACGGGGGAAGGGGCCGGCCCGGTGCGTGACGCACCGGGCCGGCCCCTTCGCCGCGATCAGCCCACCCGCGCGAAGCGGACGCGGCCGCCGACCTCGATCGTGCCGTCCGGGCCGGGGGCGGTGAGGATCTGGGAGCCCGCGCCCTGGATGATGTTCAGGGCGCGGTTCAGCTGGGCCGTCAGCAGGATCGCCGCCGACCCGGTGGCCTCGTCCTCGACGACGGCCCCCCCGGGGCAAGCCCCGGCTCCACAGGAGCGGCTGTCGCCGCACGAATGCCTGCGCGGGAAGCCGCGGGCGCGCACGCGGCCCGCGGTCTCGTCCTCCCAGGCCCAGGCGTACAGCCAGCCCTCGCCCGGGGGCGGGGCGGGCAGCGCCTCGACCTCGGCCGCGCTCGCGTACTGCTCGGTGCGCTTGTCCCCGACCCACTCCGGGCGGGCCGTGATCCAGGTGAACTCCCCGTCGTCACGGGCCCATACGGAGCCGGCCGGCGGGTGCAGTTCCTCGATGTCCAGCAACCACGCGACCCCGACCAGCGGGTGTCCCGCGAAGGACATCCGCGTGCCGGGGGTGCGGATGTCGACGACCCCGCGCTCGGGGTCGTCGACGAACACCGTCTCGCTGTAGCCGAGTTCGGCGGCCAGGGCCTGCCGCGACGCGTCGTCGGGGCAGGTCCGGCCGTCGCGTACGACTCCGAGCGGGTTGCCGTACCGGCCGTCACCCGCGCAGAAGACCTTGAGGACGTCGAGATCGTTCACGCGGGCATTGAAGCACGGCTCAGTTCTGGGCCGTACGGCGGCGGGCGAAGTACACCGCGCCCGCGCCGGCCGCGATGACCATGCCGGAGGCGCCGAGCAGGGCGCCGGCCGGGATCTCGGCGCCGGTGGCGGCGAGGTTGCCGCCGACCGAGCCGCCGCCGACGGAGCCGCCGCCCGCGGTGCTGCCCGTACCACCGGTACCGCCGGTGGAGGAGGAGCCGCCGGTCGAGCCGCCCGCGGCCGGAAGGATGGCGTCCTTGTCCACGGCCACCGAGAAGCTCAGCGGGTCGATGGCGTCGCCGGCCTTGTACGCGGAGCGTGTGGTGTCGTTGGCGAAGACGGCCGCGCCCTCGGCGGTGAGGGCCGCGGGGACGCCGCCCAGGGCGAGCACGCCGCCCTTGGTCTTGTAGTCGGTCTTCGACAGGTCGAGCGTGGCGAACGGGACGGCCGCCTTGCTGCCGGAGGCGTTCTTGACGTCCACGTACAGGGTGCCGGTCTTGCCCGTGGCGTCGACGCGGGGGTTGCCGAAGCTCATGTCGATGCCGTGGCCCGTGTACTGGAAGCGGAGGCTGCCCTCGAAGGACACGTTCAGCTTCTGCTTGGCGGCGTCGAGCTCGCCCTTGGCGAGGGCGAAGTCGTACAGGTCGCCGCTCTTGGCGGCGCCGCCGGAGGGGGTGATGGAGCCCGCGCTCAGGACGTATGTGCGGAAGGACTCCTTCACGCCCCACGTCAGCTTGGCGCTGAGGACCTTCTGCGCGCCGGCCGGCGTCGTGGGCTGTGCGGTGGCGGTCGCGGTGGGCGTCGCCGCAGGCTTCGTCGCGGTCGGCGTCGGGGTCGGCGTCGGCTTCGTCGCGGCCGGCGTCGGGGTCGGGGTAGGGGTCGGCGTGGGGGTGGGGGTCGGCGTGGGGGCCGGCTTGGGCTTCTCGAACTCCAGCTTGGCGGTCAGCGGATCGCCGGGCTTGCCCTCGTAGCCCGCCGAACCGAGCGCGTCGGCGGCCTCCTTGGTGAGCGTGGTCGCCAGCTTGTCCATCGCCTGGCCGCCGAAGGCGACCGCGGCGAGCGGTACGTCCTGGGTCGTGGCCCCGCTCTTGGTGACGTCGGCGGTGAGCTTCTTGGTGCCGGTGTCGATGCGGAAGTCCGAGAGCTTGACCTCGAAGCCGTGACCGGCCGGCGGCGCGGGCGAGGAGAAGGTGACGCTGCCCTTGAAGGCCGCCTTCACCACGTGCCCGGCGGTCGGGTCGTACTGGCCGGTGGCCTCGCCGAACTGCAGGGTGCCGTCCGCGTTGGCCTGGGCGCCGTCGGCCGGGGTGATGGCGCCCTTGGCCATGCCCGTCACGTACGCGCGGTAGCTGGCGAGCACGCCCCAGTCGAGGGTGCCGCCGACGATCTTGATCGGCGCGGTCGGGGCGCCGCCCGCCTGCGGGGCGAGGGCCGGAGTGCCCGCGGCAGTGGCGGGCAGGACGAAGGCGGTGGTACCCAGCGCGGCGGCGGTGAGGATGGCGGCCGCGACGGCGATCGGGCGACGGGTGGACGACATGGCGCGGTTGCTCCTGAAGCGAGGAAGGAAAAAGGGGAAGGGGGGTGCGCTACTGCGCGTCGGCGGGCGCGGCCTCGGCCGCCGCCGTACGGCGCCTGCGCACCACCAGGAAGGCCGCGCCGCCGGCCAGGACCAGCAGGGCCACGGCGAGGGCGGCGTACAGCCCGGTGTTCGAGGACTCCTCCGCTCGGGCGGCCGGAGCGGGGGCGGGAGCGGGGGTCGACGGCGCCGCAGCGGGCGCGTCCGTGGAGCCCAGGTCGGGGAGGGCCGGGAGCTTCGCGGTGGCGTCGAGTGCGACGGCGAGCGAGACGGGGTCCATCTCGGTGCCCGCCTTGTACATGGAATTGAACGCCTGGGAGCCGCCCTCGGTGAGTGTGGCCGGGGCCTCGGCGAGGGTGACGAGGCCGCCCTCGGCCTTCAGGCCCTTGGCGTCGAACTCGACGAGCGCGACGGCGGGCTTCGTCTCGGCGGCGGCGGTGGTGACGTCGGCGGACAGGACGCCCTTGCCGTTCTCCACCTTGACGCTCACCTTGCCGAGCTTGAGGTCCAGGTGGGCGCCGGTGAACTGGACGCTGCCCGCGAAGGCCGCGTCAAGCGTGCCCTTCTGGCCGTCGTACGCGCCCTTGCCCTGGGGGAAGCGGAACAGCGCGCCGCCGTCCTGGGCACCCTCGGCGAGGGTCCACCCGCCCTGGCCGATGGAGCCGGTGACGTACTCGCGGAAGGTGCGCCGGACGCCCCAGTCGACGGCGGCGTCGGTGAAGGCGCCCGCCGTCCGCGGGGTCTCGGCGGAGGTGCTCGGCTGCGGGCCGGCCGACGCGGCGGGCCGCGCCGGGTCGGCGGCCGGGGCCTTGACGTCGGCGGAGAGCGAGACGGGATCGAGCTGCGCGCCGGCCGCGTAGTAGCCGGCGAACGCCTTGGCCCCCTGCTCGGTGAGGGTGGCCGGGACATTGGAGAGGGCGATCGGGGTACCGCCGCCCTTCATGTCGATGCCGCCGAGGCCGAGCGAGGCGAAGGCGACCTGGGACTGGTTCGTGACGGAGCCGCTGTCCTTGGCCTTGCTGGAGACGTCCACGTACAGCGTGCCGCGACCGCCGGAGATCTTGACGGTGGGGCGGCTGACGGTCATGTCCAGCTCGTTCGTGCCGTCGGGCTTCTGATGGCCCTGGAAGGTCACCCCGCCGCTGAAGGAGGCACTGAACTCGCCGCTGTCCGGGTCGTAGGAGCCGGCCGCCGAGTGGAAGCGGAAGAGGCTCCCGCCGACGGTGGCGGCGCCGCTCTTCAGCTTGAATCCGCCTTTCGCGATGGGCCCCGTGACGTAACTCTGGAACGACGATTTGATGCCCCAGTCCAGCCGGCCCCCCTGTACGACGCGGTCGGCGGCCTGGGCGGCGGTGGCGGGAAGCAGGGCACCCAGCAAGGCCGCCAACAGGGCGACTGCGAACGTACGGGCGGGCCTTGCGGACATGACGGTCCCCTCCAGGGGCTAGCAACTCAGGTTAGGCTAACCTAAGCTACCTCAGCCCGGATAGGGAACCCCCGGGTTGGTTGAAAGTTCACCAGTCAGCCAGCCGCACGAACAGGACGGTGCATTCGTGCCTACGCCCGCCGCGTCTTCCCGCCCCTCCCGCGCGCGCCTCGCCCTGACGACCACTCTGGTCGCCCTGGCCCTGGCCGCGACGGGATGCGGGGGTACGGCCACACCCGCGGGCAAGCCCGCCCACTCCGCTTCGGCCGCTCCGGACCGGGTCGAGCCGCTGTCCCCGTCGCCCACCCCGGTCCTTCCCGTCACCGTGTCCTCGTTCGACGGCGCCCGGGTGACGGTCGCCTCGGCGGACCGCGTCGTCCCGCTGACCGGCAGCCTCAACGAGATCGTCCACACCCTGGGCCTCGGCGAGCAGGTCGTCGCCCGGGACATCACCGCCACCTTCGAACAGGCCGCCCGGCTGCCCGTGGTGACGCGCGGCCACGACGTCTCCGCCGAGAGCGTCCTCTCGCTGCGCCCGACGCTCGTGCTCGCGGAGACCACCAGCGGCCCCGGTGAGGCCGTCCAGCAGATCCGCGACGCCGGCATCCCGGTCCTCGTCGTCGCTCCGGCCAAGAGCCTGGAGGACGTCCCGAAGCGGATCGACGCGGTCGCCGCCGCGCTCGGCGTCAAGGACGCGGGCACGCAGCTGAACCAGCGCACCGCCGACCGGATCGCCTCCGTCCGCAAGGGCATTCCGGCCGCCTCCGGGAAGAAGCCCCGGGTGGCGTTCCTCTACCTGCGCGGCACCGCCTCCGTCTACCTGCTGGGCGGCTCCGACTCCGGCGCCGCCTCGCTGCTGGAGGCGGCCGGCGCCGTCGACACGGGCAAGGACTCCGGTCTCGGCAAGGACTTCACCCCGATCACCAGCGAGGCCCTGGCGGCCGTCGCGCCCGACGCGATCCTGGTCATGTCCAAGGGCCTCGAATCGGTCGGCGGCGTCGACGGCCTCGTCAAGATCCCGGGCGTCGCCCAGACCCCGGCCGGCATGGACCGCCGGGTACTCACCGTCGACGACGGCGTCCTGCTGAACTACGGGCCGCGCACCGACCAGGTGCTGTCCTCCCTGGTCACCCAGCTCTACGGCAAGGGCGCCTGATGTGACCCTGCCCTACGATCCCCACCCGACGGACACCACCCCCGAACCCACCCCCGCGAAGGCGGCGGCCCCGGCCCGAGCCGGACTTGCCGCGCCCGTCACGAAGCGGGACGCCGGGTCCGGGCGGGTGCCGGGGCGCTCCCCGCAGGGTGCCGAACACAGTGCCGCTTCACCCTCCGACGCCCCGTCACGTTCTGCATCCGAGGAAACGCCCCGGCGCCCGCCCGAACCCGGCACCCCCCGCAAGGCCCGCCCCCGCGAGCCCCGCCGCCGCGAGCCCCGCCGCCGCAAGGCCCTGCTGCTCACCGCGGCCCTGGTGGCCGCCCTCGTCGTGCTCGCCCTGGTCTCCGCCGGCATCGGCGCCTACCGCATCCCCCTCGGCGACGTACTCGCCTCCGTCCAGCACCGCGCCGGGCTCGGCGGGGCGCCGCTCGACCGGGTCGGGGAGAGCGTGCTGTGGAACGTACGCCTCCCCCGCGTCGTCCTCGCGCTGCTCGTCGGCGCCAGCCTCGGCTGCGCGGGCGCGCTCATGCAGGGCGTGTTCGGCAACCCGCTGGCCGAGCCCGGAGTCATCGGGATCTCGGCCGGCGCGGCCGTCGGCGCGGTCGCCGCCATCAGCCTCGGGCTCAGCTTCTTCGGCAACTGGACGATCACGGTGTGCGCGTTCGTCGCGGGCCTGATCACCGTCAGCGCCGTCTACCTGCTCTCCCGCAACGGCGGCAGGACCGAGGTCGTCACCCTCATCCTCACCGGCATCGCCGTCAACGCCTTCGCCGGCGCCCTCATCGGCCTGTTCGTCTTCTTCGCCGACAGCGGCCAGGTCAACCAGATCACCTTCTGGCAGCTCGGCTCCCTCGCCCAGGCCACCTGGCCCAAGGTCCTCGCCGTCCTGCCCTGCGCCTTCGCCGGACTGATCGTCGCCCCGTTCTACGCCCGCCGCCTCGATCTGCTGGCCCTCGGCGAGCGGCCCGCCCGCCACCTCGGCATCGACGTGGAGCGGCTGCGCCTGGCCCTCGTCCTCGTCGTCGCCCTGCTGACCGCGGCCGCCGTCGCCGGCGTCATCACCTTCATCGGCCTGCTCGTCCCGCACCTGCTGCGCATGGCCAACGGCCCCGGCCACCGCTTCCTCGTCCCCGGCAGCGCCCTCGCCGGCGCGGTCGTCCTCGTCGCGGGCGACCTGGCCGCCCGGACCATCGCCCAGCCCGCCGAGCTGCCGCTCGGCGTGCTGACCGCCCTGATCGGCAGCCCGTTCTTCTTCTGGCTGCTGCGCCGCACCCGCCGCAAGCAAGGAGGCTGGGCGTGACCAGCAGGCTGACCGGGCTGCTCACCCGGAACAAGCGGACCGTCCCGGCCCGGCCCGCCCCCGGCGCGGCCCTCGCCGAGGTCACCGGCCTGCACGTACGGCTCGGGCAGCGCGAGGTGCTCGCCGGGATCGACCTGACCGCCCGCGCCGGGGAGGTGCTGGCACTGGTCGGCCCGAACGGCGCCGGCAAGTCCACGCTGCTGGCGGCGCTCGCCGCCGACCTGCCCGCCGCCTCCGGCGAGATCCGCGTCGACGGCCGGCCGGTGGGCGACTGGAGCGCCGCCGACCTCGCCCTGCGCCGCTCGGTGCTCCCCCAGTCGGCCGTGCTGTCCTTCCCGTTCCCGGTGGAGGACGTCGTACGGATGGGCCGCGCGCCCTGGGCGGGCACCCCGTTCGCCGAGTCCGACGAGGAGGCGGTGGCCGCGGCCATGGCCGCCACCGAGGTCACGGACTTCGCCGAACGCCCGTTCTCCGCCCTGTCCGGCGGTGAACGGGCCCGTGTCGCGCTGGCCCGCGTCCTGGCCCAGCGGGCCCCGCTGCTGCTGCTCGACGAGCCCACCGCCGCCCTCGACCTGCGCCACCAGGAGCTCGTGCTGCGGATCTGCCGGGAACGGGCCGCCGCCGGGGACGCCGTGGTCGTCGTCCTGCACGACCTGGGGCTGGCCGCGGCGTACGCGGACCGGGCCGCCGTCCTGCACGACGGGCGGATGGCGGCGGACGGACCGCCGTCCGAGGTCTTCGAGGACGCCCTGCTGAGCCGGGTCTACCGGCAGCCCGTGGAGGTCTTCGCGCACCCCCGCTCCGGGGCTCCGCTGGTGGTTCCCGTACGCGGGACGGCTCCCCTCGCGGAGTCCTCCCCGCCGCGCGCCAAACCGGGTTTGACGAGCGCTTGACCTGCCCGTGGGGCCGTCGTGGGGCGTCCGTGACACGCCTGTGTCCGGCACGGAGAGGTGAGAGCGGAATCACTGTACGGGCGGGTATGGGTGAGGTAAGCCTCGGTTAAGTTAGGTCCGCCTCACTGGCCTGCCCCACCCCTGGGACGGCCCTCGTCCGAAGCCCAGGAGTCCCGTATGCGCCCCGCCCGCCTCACCGTCGTCGCCGCCGCCTCCCTGGTGGCCGCGCTCACCGCCGTCACCGGCTGCGCCGAGAAGAGCGGCTCCGGCGGCGACGGCGCGATCAAGGTCGCGGCCTCGGACACCGCCTGCGACGTCTCGAAGACGGAGTTCCCGGCCGGCAAGGTCCAGATCGACGTCGAGAACAAGGGCGCCAAGGTCACCGAGCTCTACGTCCTGTTCCCGGACGACCGGATCGTGACCGAGCGCGAGAACATCGGCCCCGGCACCAAGGCCTCCATCACCGCCGAGATCAAGGCGGGCGACTACGAGATCGTCTGCAAGCCGGGCATGAAGGGCGACGGCCTGCGCACGCAGGTCAAGGCCACCGGCCAGGGCGGCGTCGAGAAGCGCAGCCCAGAGGCGGACGCCGCGGTCGCCGCCTACCGCCAGTACGTGGTCGCGCAGTCGGAGGAGACCCTCCCCAAGGCGCAGGTCTTCGCGGACGCGGTCAAGGCCGGCGACGTCGAGGCCGCGAAGAAGGCGTACGCGCCCTCGCGCATCGGCTGGGAGCGCACCGAGCCGGTCGCCGAGTCCTTCGGCGACATCGACCCGAAGGTCGACGTCCGCGAGGACGGCTTGGAGCCCGGCCAGGAGTGGACCGGCTGGCACCGCCTGGAGAAGGCCCTGTGGGCCGACAACACGATCGGCGACGCGGAGAAGAAGCTCGCCGACACCCTGATCGCGGACCTCACCGACTGGCAGAAGAAGGTCGGCCAGGCGGAGATCACCCCCACCTCGATGGCCAACGGCGCCAAGGAGCTCCTCGACGAGGTCGCCACCGGCAAGGTCACCGGCGAGGAGGAGCGTTACTCCCACACCGACCTGGTCGACTTCAAGGCGAACGTCGAGGGCGCGGAGAAGGCGTACGCGCTCCTGAAGCCGATCGCCGCGAAGAACGACCCCGAGCTGTCCAAGCAGCTGGACACCCAGTTCGCGGCCCTGAACACGCTGCTGGACAAGTACCGCGCCGACAAGACCGGTTACGACTTCACCGCGTACGACAAGGTCGGCGAGCCCGAGCGCAAGGAGCTGTCGGACGGCGTCAACGCGCTCGCCGAGCCGCTCTCCAAGCTGGCCGCGGCGGTCGCGAAGTAAGCGGTACGGGCAACCGAGCAGGCGGGAGAGCACGATGACCGAGCAGAAGCCGGAGCAGCGGCCGGAACCGGAGGACCGCGGCACGGGCCCGGACACCTCCGCGAGCCCGGACCCCTCCGCGGCGGGCCCGGACACCCCCGCGGCGGCGCCCTCCGCCGCCGCACCCTCCCGGCGTGCCGTACTCGGCTGGGGCGGCGCCGGGCTCGCGCTCGGCGCCGCCGCGGCCGGCGGCGCGGCGGTGGCCTTCGGCGGCTCCCCGGACACCGTGCCGGTGGCCGCGGCCGGGGGGTCCGTACCGTTCCACGGCGCGCACCAGGCGGGGATCGCGAGCGCCGTGCAGGACCGTCTGCACTTCGCTGCCTTCGACGTGAAGACGAAGGACCGAGCCGAGCTGGTGGAGCTCCTGAAGGAGTGGACCGAGGCGGCCCGGCTGATGACGGCCGGTCTTCCGGTCGGCGAGGGCGGCTTCGGCGGCCTGCCGCAGGCTCCGCCGGACGACACGGGTGAGGCGCTGGGCCTGAAGGCCTCCCGCCTCACCCTGACCGTCGGCTTCGGCCCGGGGCTCTTCGCCAGGGACCGGTTCGGGCTGGAGGGCAGCCGCCCCGCCGCCCTGGTCGACCTGGAGCAGTTCCCCGGCGACAACCTGGACCCGGCCCGCTCCGGCGGCGACCTGTGCGTCCAGGCCTGCGCCGACGACCCCCAGGTCGCCGTGCACGCCATCCGCCAGCTCGCCCGCATCGGCTTCGGCCGGGTCGCGGTCCGCTGGTCGCAGCTCGGCTTCGGCAAGACCTCCTCGACCACTCCGGACGAGCAGACGCCCCGCAACATGATGGGCTTCAAGGACGGCACGCGGAACATCGCGGGCACCGACGCCGCCGCCCTGGACAAGCACGTGTGGGCCGGGGCCGGCGACGGCAGCGCCTGGATGGCCGGCGGCTCGTACCTGGTGGCCCGGCGCATCCGGATGAACATCGAGACCTGGGACCGCACCTCGCTCCAGGAGCAGGAGGACATCTTCGGCCGCGACAAGGGCGAGGGCGCCCCCGTCGGCAAGTCGAAGGAGCGCGACGAGCCGTTCCTGAAGGCGATGAAGCCGGAGGCGCACGTGCGCCTCTCGCACCCGGACAGCAACGCCGGGGCGACGCTCCTGCGCCGCGGCTACTCCTTCACCGACGGCACGGACGGGCTGGGCCGGCTCGACGCGGGCCTGTTCTTCCTGGCCTACCAGCGCGACGTCCGCACGGGCTTCGTCCCGATCCAGCGCAACCTGGCACGTCACGACGTGCTCAACGAATACATCCAGCACGTGGGTTCGGCCGTCTTCGCCGTCCCGCCGGGCGTCCGCGACAAGGGCGACTGGTGGGGCCGGACGCTGTTCGCGTAAGCACCCGCCGGAGAGGAAGAACCGCCGTGTTCGGCAACTATCTGATCGGCCTGCGCGAGGGGCTGGAAGCCAGCCTGGTCGTCTGCATCCTGGTGGCCTACCTGGTCAAGACCGACCGCAGGGACGCGCTGCGCCCCGTGTGGCTGGGCATCGCCATCGCCTGCGGGATCTCGCTGGCCTTCGGCGCGATGCTCGAATTCGGCACGCAGGAGCTGACCTTCGAGGCGCAGGAGCTCCTCGGGGGCACCCTGTCGATCATGTCCGTGGGCCTGGTGACGTGGATGGTCTTCTGGATGAAGCGCACCGCGCGGCACCTGAGGGCCGAGCTGCACGGCAGGCTCGACGCGGCGCTGGCCATGGGTACCGGCGCGCTGGTCGCCACCGCGTTCCTCGCGGTCGGCCGCGAGGGCCTGGAGACCGCCCTGTTCGTGTGGGCGTCGGTCCGGGCGAGCGGCGAGGGCACCTCGGCGCCGCTGATCGGGGTGCTGCTGGGCATCGCCACCGCGATCGTGCTGGGCTGGCTGTTCTACCGGGGCGCCCTGCGGATCAACCTGGCGAAGTTCTTCACGTGGACCGGCGCCATGCTGGTGGTCGTGGCGGCGGGCGTGCTCGCGTACGGGGTCCACGACCTCCAGGAGGCCCGTTTCCTGGGCGGGCTGGGGAACAAGGCCTTCGACGTCAGCGCCGCGGTCCCGCCGGACAGCTGGTACGGAACCCTGCTCAAGGGCGTCTTCAACTTCCAGCCCGACCCGACCGTGCTCCAGCTGACCGTGTGGGTGCTGTACCTGGTTCCCGTGCTGGCCCTGTTCCTGGCGGGACCGCGCACACCGCGCCGGCCGTCCACCCCGGCGGCGCCGTCCACCCCGTCCGCGGGCGCGGGCGCCGCCCAGGGCGGCTGACCCCCGCCGGGGCCTGCCCCGTCAGGGGATCCGGACGCCCGCGCCGCCGACCCGCACCCGGGGGTCGCCGGCGCGCAGCTCCACGGTGAGCACTCCCGGGCGGCCCATGTCCTCGCCCTGGTGCAGCGTGAGCACCGCGTCCCGCGGGACCAGGCCCAGCTCCCGGGCGTACGCCCCGAACGCCGCGGCCGCGGCCCCCGTCGCCGGGTCCTCCACGACGCCGCCGGCGGGGAAGGGGTTGCGTACGTGGAACTCCGCCGGGCCCGACCGGTGCACGAGCTGGACCGTGACGAGGTCCAGGCGCCGCGTCAGCGCCTCCAGCCGGGCGAAGTCGTAACCGAGGTCGGCGAGCCGGGTCCGGGTGGCGGCGCCGAGCACCAGGTGCCGGGCTCCGGCGTAGGCGATCCGCGGCGGGAACGCCGGGTCCAGGTCCGCCGCCGGCCAGCCGAGCGCGGCCAGCGCCTCGGCGAGGTCGGCGTCGGCGATCTCCTCGGTGTGCGGCTCGACGCTGGTCAGCACGGCCCGCAGCCGGCCTCCCTCGGAGGTGACCGAGACCGGTACGGTCCCGGCCCGCGTGGCGAACAGCAGCTCCCCGGGGCCGATCCGCTCGGCCAGCGCCACCGCCGTGGCGACGGTGGCGTGCCCGCAGAAGGGGACCTCGGCCTTCGGGCTGAAGTAGCGGACGGTGAACGCCCGCCCGGGCTCGCCGCCCAGCCCCTGCGGGGGCGCGGTCAGGAAGGCCGTCTCGCTGTAGCCCAGCCCGGCGGCGATCTCCAGCATCGCGGCGTCGTCCAGCCCGGCCGCGTCGGGCACGACCCCGGCGGGGTTGCCACCCTCCGGGTCGTCGGAGAAAGCGGTGTAGCGCAGCACTTCGGTCGTCATGACCGGCTCAACCTCCGCCGTCCGCAGGCCATTCCCGGGCCCGGACGGCCCGCCCGGCTCCGGTGCCTCAGCCGCGCCCGACGTACGGCATGTTCGTCGCCATCACCGTCGCGAACTGCACGTTCGCCTCCAGCGGGAGCTCCGCCATGTGCAGCACCGTGCGGGCCACGTCGGCCGCGTCCATCACCGGTTCGACGGCGAGCCGCCCGTCGGCCTGGAGGATGCCCGTCTGCATCCGCTCGGTCATCTCGGTCGCCGCGTTGCCGATGTCGATCTGGCCGCAGGCGATGCGGTAGGGGCGCCCGTCCAGCGACAGCGACTTCGTCAGGCCGGTCACCGCGTGCTTGGTGGCCGTGTAGGCGATGGAGTGCGGGCGCGGCACGTGCGCCGAGATGGAGCCGTTGTTGATGATCCGGCCGCCCTGCGGGTCCTGGGCCTTCATCAGGCGGAAGGCGGCCTGGGCGCACAGGAACGCGCCGGTGAGGTTGACGTCGACGACGGAGCGCCAGGCCTCGTGGGTGATGTCCTCCAGGGCGACGCCGCCCGGGCCGAAGGTGCCCGCGTTGTTGAAGAGGAGGTCGAGGCGCCCGTACCGCTCCCGCACCGCCCCGAACAGCGCGGTCACGTCGTCCGGATCGCTCACGTCCGCCCGTACGGGAAACACGTCCGCCCCCGCCCCCGCCGCCGCGGCCGTGTCCTCCAGCGGCCCGGTCCGGCGGCCGGCCGCGGCCACGGCCCAGCCGGCCGCCGCCAGGGCGAGGGCCACGGAGCGGCCGATCCCGGAGCCGGCCCCGGTCACCACGGCGGTCTTCTTCCCACTTTCGTTCATGGGGCCGCAGGCTACGTCACACCGGGCGCCGGCCTCCGGACGTTCCGACAGCTGAGAGCATGGGTCGGTCAGGGGTCAGAAAACACACGAGATGACTGGAGTTCCGCATGTCGGAGAGAGGCCCCGCGACGGCCCCGTCGCACGAGTCGTCGCCCGAATCCACCTCCGCCCCCGCGGCCACCGCACCCCTGACGGCCGCCCGCCGCACCGGTCTGCTGGTCACCTTCATCCTCGGCGGGCTCACGGCCCTCCCGCCGCTGTCGATGGACATGTACCTCCCGGCCCTGCCGCAGGTCACCACCGCCCTGAACAGCCCGGCCGCGACCGTACAGCTCACGCTCACCGCCTGCCTCGCCGGCATGGCGCTGGGCCAGCTCGTCATCGGCCCCATGAGCGACAAGTGGGGCCGCCGCAGGCCCCTGCTCGCGGGCATGGTCGTCTACGTCCTCGCCACCGCGATCTGCGCGCTGGCCCCGACCACCGAGCTGCTGATCGCCTTCCGGCTGCTCCAGGGCCTGGCCGGCGCGGCGGCGATCGTCATCGCCCGCGCCGTCGTGCGCGACCTGTACGACGGCGTCGAGATGGCCCGGTTCTTCTCCACCCTGATGCTCATCTCCGGGGCCGCCCCGATCGTCGCCCCGCTCATCGGCGGCCAGGTGCTCCGCTTCGCCGACTGGCGCGGGGTCTTCGTCGTCCTCACCGCCGTCGGACTGGTGCTCACCCTGGTGGTGTGGCGCCGGCTCGACGAGACGCTTCCGCCCGAGCGGCGGCACACCGGCGGCGTCGGCTCGGCCCTGCGCACCATGCGGGGGCTGCTCGGCGACCGGGTCTTCGCCGGCTACACCCTGGCCGGCGGCTTCGCGTTCGCGGTGCTCTTCTCGTACATCTCCGCCTCCCCCTTCGTGGTGCAGGAGATCTACGGCGCCTCGCCGCAGACGTTCAGCCTGCTCTTCGGCCTCAACTCCGTCGGCCTGATCATCGTCGGCCAGGTCAACGGCAAGCTGCTCGTCGGCCGGGTCAGCCTGGACAACGCCCTGGCCGTCGGCCTCGGGGTGATCACCGCCGCCTCGGTGGTGCTGCTGCTGATGTCGACCGGGGTGTTCGGGGAGGTCGGGCTCGTCCCGGTGTCCGCCGGGCTGTTCGTGCTGATGTCGGCGATGGGCCTGGTGCTGCCGAACACCAACGCGCAGGCCCTGATGCGGACCCCGCACGCCGCCGGCTCGGCCTCGGCGCTGCTGGGCACCTCCTCGTTCCTCGTCGGCGCGATCGCCTCCCCGCTGGTCGGGATCGCTGGCGAGGACACGGCGGTGCCCATGGCGGTGGTACAGCTGGTCTGCTCGCTGCTGGCGGTGGGCTGCTTCCTCGGGATGTGCCGCCCCTGGCAGAGCCGCGAGCCGCAGGCCGCGTAGCCCGTACGGACCGGGCCGCCGCCCGTTCGCGGCCCGGGGCCCCGTGGGGGCGCCGTAAACTTCGCGGGTGAACGCCACCACCCCCACCACCAGCGCCGAGTCCCTCCGCAGCGTGCTCGGCGGGCTGCTCGACGGGCTCCCCCCGAAGCAGGCCACCGCCGCCGTCGAGCGGCTCATCGCCAGCTACCGGGGGCAGACCCCGACGGACACGCCCGTCCTGCGCGACCGCTCCGACGTGGTGGCGTACGCGGCCTACCGGATGCCCGCCACCTTCGAAGCCGTACGGTCCGCCCTGGACGGGCTCGCGGAGGCGGCGCCCGGCTGGGCCCCCGCCTCGCACGTGGACGTGGGCGGCGGCACGGGGGCCGCGACCTGGGCGGTGGACGCCACCTGGGACGGCCCCCGCGAGACGACGGTGCTGGACTGGGCGGAGCCCGCGCTGGCCTTGGGCCGCGAGCTGGCGGGCGCCTCCTCCTCGCAGGCGCTGCGCGGGGCCGGGTGGCGGCGGGCCGTCATCGGCGCCGGGATGGCCGTGCCCGACGCCGACCTGGTGACGGTCTCGTACGTCCTCGGCGAGCTGACCCCGCAGGCGCGCACGGCCGTCGTCGCGGAGGCGGCGCGGGCCGGGCAGGCCGTGGTGCTGATCGAGCCGGGCACGCCGGAGGGGTACCTGCGCGTCCGCGAGGCCCGCGAGCAGCTGATCGCGGCCGGGATGCGGGTGGCCGCCCCGTGCCCGCACGACGGGACCTGCCCGATCGAGGTCGGCCAGGACTGGTGCCACTTCTCGGCGCGGGTCAGCCGGTCCTCGCTGCACCGGAAGGTCAAGGGCGGCTCCCTCGCCTACGAGGACGAGAAGTTCAGCTACGTCGCCGCGACCCGCTTCCCGGTGCGGCCCGCCGCGTACCGGATCACGCGGCGGCCGCAGATCCGCAAGGGGCTCGTCCTGCTGGAACTCTGCGGTCCGCGGGACGCGGACGGGGACGGTACGGGCCTGACCCGGGCCACCGTGACCAAGCGCCATGGCGACCTCTACAAGGCGGCGCGCGACGTCGACTGGGGCCGGGAGTGGCCGCCGGCCCCGTAGGACCGCCGGCCCGGAGCTGCCCGCCGCCGGGCCGCCGCCGGGCCGCGGGCAGCCGTACCCGGCCCTAGGGCCGCAGCTCCTGGGTGCAGCACTTCACGCTGCCGCCGCCCTTGAGCAGCTCTCCCAGGTCCATCGGAACGGGCTCGAAGCCCCGGTCCCGCAGCGGCTCCAGCAGTCCGGTGGCCGCCTGCGGGAGCAGGACGTGCAGGCCGTCGGAGACGGCGTTCAGGCCGAGCGCGGCGGCATCCTGCCCGTCGGCGATCAGGGCGTCCGGGAAGAGCCGCCGGAGCACGGCCCGGCTGCCCGGCGAGAACGCGTCCGGGTAGTACATGACCTCGTCGCCGTCCAGCACGCTGAGCGCGGTGTCCAGGTGGTAGTAGCGCGGGTCGACCAGGTCGAGGCCGATGACCGGGCGTCCGAAGAACTCCTGGGCCTCGTCGTGCGAGAGCGGGCTGGAGCGGAAGCCCCGGCCGGCCAGCAGGTAGCCGGCGGTGACGGCGAAGTCGCCCTCGCCCTCGTTGACGTGGGCCGGCTCGTGGACGTCCCGGTACCCGTGGGACCGGAACCAGTCGAGGTGGATCGCGGCCTCGGCGGTCCGTTCCGGGTGGGCGAACCGGGCGCCGAGCACCCGGCCGTCGACGACGAGGGCGCCGTTCGCCGCGAAGACCATGTCCGGCAGCGCGGGGTCCGGTACGAGGGTCTCGACCGTGTGCCCGAGCGAGCGGTAGCGGTCCCTCAGGTCCTCCCACTGGGCGAGGGCGAGGGGCAGGTCCACCGGTTTCGTGGGATCCATCCACGGGTTGATGGAGTAGGTGACTTTGAAGTGTGCCGGTGGGCACATCAGGTAGCGCCGGGGTGTGGCGTCTCTGCGCAAAGAAGGCTCCTCACGACTTGCACGACGTGCGCGACCACGCGTCGCGCGTGAAGAGAATCGTCTCCCCTCCGAGGGAACGGCGCAGTCAACTGACCGGGTGGTTTAGGGAACGCCGGGAAAAGACGAGACGTATCGGGTTGGTACGTTCCCGGCATGACCAAGACCCCTGACGCCGCCCGCCGCAGCGACCGCTCCCGGCGCGCCATCCTCGACGCCGCGCTCGCCCTCGTCGGGGAGGTCGGCTACAACCGGCTGACCATCGAGGCCATCGCGGCCCGCGCCGGGGTCGGCAAGCAGACCATCTACCGCTGGTGGCCGTCGAAGGCCGCGGTCCTCCTGGACGCCTCGCTGGCCCTCGCCGGGGACGCGGAGACGGAGGGCGGGTGGACCGGCTTCCCCGACACCGGGGACCTCGCGGCCGACCTGAAGTACGTACTGCGGGCGACCGTGGACGAGTTCGGCGACGCCAGGTACGAGGCCCCCGCGCGCGCCCTGGCCGCGGCCGGGGCGACCGACCCCGGGCTCGGCGCCCGCTTCACGGAGCAGCTGCTGGAGCCGCAGCTCGCACTGTACGAGGAGCGTCTGCGCACGGCGCGGGAGGCGGGCCGGATCGCACCGGACACGGATCTACGCCTGACGGTGGAGATGCTGCTCGGGCCGCTGACGTACCGCTGGCTGCTGCGCACGGGCCCGCTCACGCACGCGTACACCGACGCGCTCGTCGACCGGGTGCTGGGCGGGGTGTCAAACGTCACCGGGGGCTAGGCGGGGCGGGACGGACGGCACCTCGGGAACATATGCCCGAATAGTGTGCTTATCTTGGGGTTGTCCACTGCCCCTCCCCAACCCCCCGGTTGAGGAGTCCGGTCACCCGGGGCGCAGGATGGTGGGAGCATGGAAACGTCTGCCGGGTTAACGGTTCGGTTTGGTGAGGGGATAGATGGGGTCTGAGTCCGGCCGCGTCCAACGCGGCGAGAGCAGGATGTCCCAGTGGCTGCGCCGGCGGCAGAAACCCACCGCCGAGGATCCCGGACGCGAGCGCGAGGCGCTCCTCCTGGCCGTCGCCGCCGCCGGCCTGCCGATCTCCCCCGCCGCCCATCCCGTCGGCTACCGGTGTTCGTGCGACCGGATCGGCTGTCCGACGCCCGCGCGGCACCCCGTCTCCTTCGCCTGGCAGACCCAGTCCACCACCGACCGCGCACAGGTCGAGCGGTGGGCCCGCAACGAGCCCCAGGCCAACTTCATCACCGCGACGGGCATGGTCCACGACGTCCTCGACGTCCCCCTCGAAGCCGGCGCCGCCGCACTGGCCCGCCTGCTGGAGGCAGGGATCGACGTCGGCCCGGTCGCCGAGTCGGGCGGTACGGGCGACCAGGCCCGGATGCTGTTCTTCACCGCCACCCGCGGCACCCCCGAGGACGAGGACGAGTGGTGGCCCTGCGAGCTGGACTGCCACCCCGAGACCATGGACGAGCATCCGGGCCTGCGCTGGCACTGCCGCGGCAGCTACGTCCTGGTACCGCCGGCGGCCCTCCCCGGTGACGAGGCGGTGACCTGGCTCCGCGGCATCGAGCACCCCCTGCCGGACCCGCTGACCCTGCTGGAGACCCTGACCGACGCCTGCGCCCAGTACGCCGGTGCCTCGGACCAGGTCCCGGCCACGGTCGCCTGGCCCCTCGGCCGCGCGTAGCCCCGGCGGGCGGCGGACCGACGACGCGTGCGGCCCCGTCGGACGGACGGGGCCGGCCGCGGCGCCTCACCGGATCAGGCTCAGTGGATCCGGCTCAGTGGATCCGGCTCAGTGGATCCGGCTCAGTGGATCTGGGAGACGACCACGTCGAGCGGCCAGGCCTTGCCGGCCTTCGCGGGGGCCTCGGCCTCGACCGTGTAGCCCAGGTCCCGCAGGGCCTCGACCAGCTCGGCGGGTCCGGCCGGAACGGCCCCCGCCAGCAGCAGGTCCCGGACCATCCGCCCCTTCGTCGCCTTGTTGAAGTGGCTGACCACCGACCGCTTCTCCACGCCGTCGACGATCTGCGCGTGCAGCACCCGCACGGTCGCGGTCCGCCCCGCCACCTCGCCCTTCGGCTTCCAGGCGGACGCGTACGCCGACGAGCGCAGGTCCAGGACCAGGCCCTCCCCGGCCGTCCGCGGCAGCACTTCGGCCATCGGGCCGCGCCAGTACGCGCCGAGCGCGCCCAGCCCCGGCAGCTTCACACCCATCGAGCAGCGGTACGACGGAATGCGGTCGGTGACCCGTACCGCGCCCCACAGGCCGGAGAACACGAGCAGCGCGTCATCGGCGAGCTTGCGCGCCTGCGGGGTCAGGCCGGCCAGGTCCAGGGCGTCGTACAGGACGCCCGTGTAGACCTCGCCCGCCGGGCGGGCCGCCGCCGTGCGCAGCTCCGCGTTCTTGGCGACCTCGCCGCGCAGTCCCTCGCTCAGGCCCAGCACCTCGCGCGCCGCGGTGTCTTCGCCCGCGCCACACAGGGCGACCAGTTCCTCCAGTACCGCCGCACGCGCCGGGGCCAGTCCGGGCAGGGACAGCGACTCGGGCTTCAGCGGTGCGCCGGAGCCGCCGGCGGCCTTTCCCTCGGAGGGCGGCAGCAGCACGAGCACGGTGGTTCTCCTTCGGTACGGCACGGCGCGGGGATGCGGCCCCGGAGCCAGGGTAGACGGCTCGCCGTGCCGCTCCGGCCGGACGGCCCTAGGCTCGGTCCATGCCACGCCGTCACCTGCACATCACCGGCACAGACGGGGCTGCCCTGCGGGCGGCGCTGCGTGACCTGCGGACGAAGCTGGGGGTGCCGCGGGAGTTCCCGGCCGAGGTGCTCGCCGAGGCGGAGCGGGCCGCCCGCGGCCCCCGGCTGCCGGAGTACGACGCCACCGAGCTGCCCCTCTTCACCATCGACCCGCCGGCCTCCGTCGACCTCGACCAGGCCATGCACCTGGCGAGACGGCCCGGCGGCGGCTACCGCGTGCACTACGCCATCGCCGACGTCGCCGCCTTCGTCACCCCCGGCGGCCCGCTCGACGCGGAGGCCCACCGCCGCGTCACCACCCTGTACTTCCCCGACGAACGGGTCCCGCTGCATCCCGCCCCGCTCTCGGAGGGCGCGGCCAGTCTGCTGCCCGACCGGACCCGCCCGGCGCTGCTGTGGCGGCTCGACCTCGACCCGGACGGCCGGGCCGAGGCCGTCGACGTCCGCCGCGCGCTGGTCCGCAGCCGGGCCAAACTCGACTACGACGGGGTCCAGAAGGCCATCGACACCGGCACCGCCGAGGAACCCCTCGCCCTCCTGAAGGACATCGGCCGGCTCCGCGAGGCCCTGGAGCGCGAGCGCGGCGGCATCTCGCTGAACGTGCCCGAACAGGAGATCGTCGGGCACGACGGCGGCTACCGCCTCGGCTACCGGGCGCCGCTGCCCGCCGACGGATGGAACGCGCAGATCTCCCTCATGACCGGCATGGCCGCCGCCGACCTGATGCTCGCCGCCGGGACCGGCATCCTGCGCACCCTGCCCACCGCGCCCGACGGCGCCGTCGGGCGGCTGCGGCGGGCGGCGAAGGCCCTGCGCATCGACTGGCCGCACCACGTCCCGTACGCCGAACTCGTCCGCTCGCTCGACCCGCACCGCCCCGCCCACGCCGCCTTCCTCCAGGAGTGCACGTCGCTCCTGCGGGGCGCGGGCTACACCGTCTTCACCGGCGGCCAGACCCCCGATCCGGCGGTCCACGCCGCGGTGGCGGCCCCGTACACGCACTGCACGGCGCCGCTGCGCCGGCTGGTCGACCGCTACACCGGCGAGCTGTGCGTGGCGGCCGCCGCCGGGGCCGGGACCCCCGAGTGGGTGCTGTCGGCGCTGGCGGCCCTGCCCCGGGAGATGACCGAAGGCACCCGGCTGGCGAACACCGCCGAACGGGAGTCCGTGGACCTGGTCGAGGCCGCCCTGCTCCAGGACCGCGTCGGGGAGGCGTTCGAGGCGACGGTGATCGACGTCAGGGACGCCGAGCCGCTGGTCGGCACGGTCCAGCTGGCGGACCCGGCGGTCGTCGGCCGCGTCGAGTCCGCCGGTCCGGCGCTCCCGCTGGGCGAACGCGTCCGGGTCCGGCTGACGCACGCGGACCCGGGCACGGCGAAGGTCCTGTTCGCCCTGGCCTGAACGGGCGGGCGCCCGGCTGCTCGGCCGTCAGGCGGGCTGCCGCAGGGCGCCGACCAGAGCGCGCGGATCGTCGGCGTGGAAGCGGATCGTACGGGCCTCGCCGCGCCCGCCGAGCGGGCGGGTGAAGGGCAGGGGCCGGTTCAGCTCCACGGTCACCGTGGTCTGGCTGCCGACGATCAGGTCGAGCACCCCGTCCTCGGAGAGGGTGACGAGCCGGCCCTCGGGGTAGCGCCGGTCGACCCGGACCGAGGCCACCGCGTCCGGCGGGACGGCGAGGTCGAAGAGGGCTCCGTAGCGGATCCGCAGCGAGCCGTCGGGGCTCACCACGTGCGGCCGGGTGACGCAGGCGGCGTGCAGGGCGAGGACGGCCACGATGCCGTACAGGTCCAGGACCAGCATCACCCGGTGGACGGCCGGCCAGGGGATGAGGAAGGCCAGGGCCACCGTCTCGATCACCGACACGAAGAGCAGGCCGTACATCATCGCCGTCTGGGGTCCGGTGTACGCGCCGGCGAGGTCCCCGGGGCGCACCCCGTGCTTCCTGCGCAGCGCCCACCGGCCGAGGGAGCCGGCGGAGCGCAGCTCGTGGACGAGCAGGCGGCGCACCGCCACCGGCACCACCTGCCGCAGCGCCGACCGCCGGGCCGCCCCGCGGTCCTCGCCGCGGGCAAGGGCGGCGGCGTACAGGGAGTACAGCACCCAGGCCTCCAGCAGCAGCACCGCCAGGACGAGGATCTCGGCGCCCGCCAGCGCCCATCCGGGCGGCCGGACCCCGGCCACCAGGCAGACCGCCAGGGCCAGTTCCCCCGGCAGGACGGCGGCGACCGCGATCCGTGCCGCCCGTACGCCCCGTGCCCGTTCCCGTGCCTGTTCACGTGCTCCGCCGTCGCTCATCCCCGGCCCCTCTCCATGAAAGCGTCCATGAGCCGGCGGACGACCTCCGCCTGCGCGGGCGCGTACTCGGCGAGCAGCGCCTCCTTGAATCCGGCCACGACCGCCCCGTCGGCGGGGATCGCGGCGAACAGTCCCTCGGGGACAGCCGCCATCAGGTCGTCGGCGAGGGGGGCGATCCGCGGATCGTCGGCGGGGGCCCCGGCGAGCGCGTCGAGGCGCTCGTACAGGGCGAGCATCGCGGGGTCGGCGGCCACCGCGCCGAGCACCTCGTAGACCTGGCGGCCGCCGGTGCCGGTGGTGTCCAGCAGGGTCAGGTACTCGCGGTCCTTGGCGGCGCTCGGCGAGGCCGTCTCGGGGGCCCGCGCCAGCAGCGCGGCGAGCGCGGGCGACACGGGCCCGGTGTCGCCGGGCGGCTCCGCGAGCAGCGCGGCCAGCCGCAGGCGCCGCTCCCGCAGGGCGGCCTCCTGGCGCGCCAGGTCGGCGTCGAGCTCGGCCAGTACGTCGGCCAGCTCGCGCCCGGCGTCGTCCGCGAGCACGTCGCGGACCTCGTCGAGGCTCAGGCCGAGCTCGGTGAGCCGGCGCACGCGGGCCAGCAGGATGGCGTCGCGGACGCTGTAGGCCCGGTATCCGTTGGGGCGCCGCTCCGGTTCCGGGAGCAGCCCGACATGGTGGTAGTGCCGGATCGCCCGGGTGGTGAGCCCGACGAGCGCGGCGATCTCTCCGATCCGCATGCCCCCAGTAGAAACCTTGCCGTTGCGTCAAGGTCAAGGCACGGCGCGGCCCCGGGTAGCATGGTCGGCACGACAGACGAGTCGGCCGGGCGGCCGCGTCGGGGTCTCCGGATCCCGCCGAGGAACGTCCGGGCTCCACAGGGCGGGGTGGTGGGTAACGCCCACCCGGGGTGACCCGCGGGACAGTGCCACAGAAAACAGACCGCCGGGGGCTTCGGTCCCCGGTAAGGGTGAAACGGTGGTGTAAGAGACCACCAGCGCCTGGGGTGACCCAGGCGGCTAGGTAAACCCCACCCGGAGCAAGGTCAAGAGGATCCGTCCCCGGACGGGTCTGCGCGAACGCTTGAGGGCTGCCCGCCCGATGTTCGCGGGTAGACCGCACGAGGCCGGCGGCAACGCCGGTCCTAGATGGATGGCCGTCTCCCCGGCGACCGCGAGGTCTCCGGGAGACAGAACCCGGCGTACAGGCCGGCTCGTCTGCCGCTTTCCGCCCCGCCCCGGCTCACCCCGGGCCCGGGGCGGTTTTTTCACGCCCGGTCCCGTCCGGCCAGGCCCCGTCCGGCCCGGTCCGCCGCCTGCCCGGCCCGGCCCCCCGCGGGAGGGCGGCGGTCTCGCCTGGCGGACCGGGTCGCACCGGGTCCTCCCCGGGACGGATCCTTGACCCATGAGCAGAGAACGGTGCGACAGGTGTGAACTGATCGTCGGCGAAGGGTGCGACTGTCCCGCCAACGGAAGCAGCCCCCGCGCGGTGGACGCGGCCACGGCCGCCCCCCGGGCCCGTCAGGGTTTCGCCTTCGACAGGATCCTGATCTCTCCCCAGGGGTACGCGCACGTCCCGCAGGGCTGCGTCCACTGCGTGGAGTCCCCGGAGGAGGCCGGGTGGGGGTGGATCCCCGACCCGCCGGCCGGGCAGTGGGCGGGGCTGGGCGAGGACCGCCCGGCGCGGGCCACCGCGGGCAACCTCGCCCTTACGGCCCGGCGGCGCTGTCCGGACTGCGAGCACTTCCTCGGCTGATCCGGCCCGGCGGGACCGCGCCCCGGCCGACCCGTGCCCCGCGCGGCCCGTGCCGCCGGGCCGGTGGCGGGGCGACGGCCGGTGGCGGGACGGGGCGTCAGCGCAGGTGCGAGGTGTCGTTGAGCAGGCGGACCGAGGCGTTGCCGTCGGCGTAATAGGCCACCTCCGACACCGAGGCCGCCGAGAGCTCCATGCGGAACAGCGACTCCGGCGGGGCCCCCAGGGCCAGCCGGACCAGGATCTTGACCGGGGTCACGTGCGTGACCAGCAGCGTCGTGCGGCCCGCGTGCGCGGCCAGCAGCCGGTCCCGGGTCGCGGAGATCCGGCGGGTGGCGGCCGCGAAGCTCTCGCCGCCGCCCGTCGGGGCGGCCCGGGGGGAGTCCAGCCAGGCCTGGAGGTCGTCCGGGAAACGTTCCCGGACCTCGGCGAAGGTCAGGCCCTCCCAGGCGCCGAAGTCCACCTCGCGCAGGCCCTCTTCGACCGTCACGGTGAGCCCGAGGCGGTCCGCGACGGCCTGGGCGGTCTCGCGGCAGCGGCGCAGCGGCGAGCTGACCACCGCCTGGACGGTGCCGCGGGCCGCGAGGGACCCGGCGACGGCCGCCGCCTGGCGACGGCCGGCCGGGGACAGCTCCGGGTCGGAGCCGCCACTGCCGGAGAAACGCTTCTGCGGGGTGAGGGCGGTCTCGCCGTGGCGCAGCAGCACGAAGGTGGCGGGGGCGCCCATGTCGGGTCCCCAGCCGGGAGCGGCCGTACCCGCCGCGGCCGCCGTCGCCGCAGCCGCCGTCCCGGAGGTCCCGGAGGCGGGAGCCGTGCCCGCGTACCCGCCCGCGTCCGCCTCCTCGTCCGCGAACAGCGTGTCGGCGCGGGCGGGCTCCGCCGCCGCGCGGGCGCGCGTGCCCGCGCCGGAGGCGAGGGCGGCCCGTACCGCCGCCGCACCGGCCGTCGCGTCCCCGACGGGGCCCGACGGCGGCGGGGTCACCAGGGCGCGGGCGGCGCCCCGGTCGAAGACGGCCGTGGAGCCCGACGGCTCCCACCGCTCGCCGCGCTTGCCCGCGTCCATCGCCTCGTTGGCGAGCCGGTCCGCGTGCTTGTTCTGCTCGCGCGGGATCCACTCGTACGTCACCTGCGCGCGCGGCAGGATCTTCGCCGCCTCCGCCGCGAGCGGCTTCATGTCCGGGTGCTTGATCTTCCAGCGGCCCGACATCTGCTCGACGACGAGCTTGGAGTCCATCCGGACCAGCACCCGCGCGTCCGCGGCGAGTTCGCGCGCCGCCCGGAGCCCGGCGATCAGGCCCCGGTACTCCGCCACGTTGTTCGTCGCGACGCCGATCGACTCGGCGCGCTCGGCGAGCGTCTCGCCCGTCGCCGGGTCGAGGACGACCGCGCCGTAGCCGGCGGGCCCCGGGTTGCCCCGGGAGCCGCCGTCCGCCTCCACGACGACCCGGGCGAGCCTCTGCATCAGACGCCCGAGTCGGCCGTACGGACCAGGATGCGGCCGCAGTTCTCGTGGCGCACGACCTGGTCGCGCGGCTGGGCCTTGATCTCGTTGACCTCGGCCATGTCGAGCTCCAGGCGGCAGCCCTCGCAGCGGCGCTGGTACAGGCGCGCGGCGCCGACCCCGCCCTGCTTCACGCGGATCTTCTCGTACAGCGCCATCAGCGCGTCCGGCATGGAGCCGACGATGACCTCGCGGTCCTTCTCGATCTTGGCGACCTCGGCGTCGATCTCGGCGGTGGCCGCGTCGCGGCGCGCGGTGGCGTCCGCCGTCTCGGCCTCCAGGGAGGTGACCCGCCCGGTCAGACCGGAGACCCGCTCCTGCGCGGCCTCCAGACGCTCCATGACCTCCAGGACCAGGTCCTCCAGGTCGCCCTGGCGCTTGGCGAGGGAGACGACCTCGTTCTGCAGGTTCGCCAGGTCGCGCGCCGAGACGCCGACGCCGGAGTCCAGCCGCTGCTGGTCGCGGGCGGCGCGCGTGCGCACCTGGTCCACGTCCTGCTCCGCCTTGGTCTGCTCGCGCGCGGTGTCGCTGGCCTGGGTCTGGGCGGCGACGAGCAGGTCGCGCTGCTGGACGAGGTCCTTGGTGAGCGTGTCCAGCTCGGCGTGCACGGGCAGCGACTTGCGCTTGTGGGCGAGCTGAGACAGCCGGACGTCCAGGGCCTGGATGTCGAGAAGTCGGATCTGGTCGGCGGGCTCGGCGTTCAGTTGGGGGCTCCAGAGATAGAAGGGGTGCTCACGGACGGCGCGTGCGCCGTCCACGGGTCGGTGACCGTGCGCGAGACGTGGGTCCGCAGACCCCAGCCGTGGCGCTCGGAGATCGCGTCGAGCTGCGCGGCGGCCTGCTCGCACCAGGGCCACTCGGTGGCCCAGTGGGCGGCGTCGACGAGGGCGAGCGGGCTCTGCTCGCGGGCCTCGGACACGGGGTGGTGGCGCAGGTCGGCGGTCAGGAAGGCGTCGACGCCGGCGGCCCGCACCTGATCGAAGAGGCTGTCGCCGGAGCCGCCGCTGACGGCGACGGTACGGATGACCGCGTCCGGGTCGCCCGCGACGCGGACGCCCTGCGCGGTGCGCGGCAGCCGGGCGGCGGCGCGGGCGGCGAACTCGCGCAGGGTCTCGGGGTGGTCCAGCTCGCAGATCCGGCCGAGGCCGCGGCGGCCGGCCGGGTCGCTCGGGTCGGGCACGAGGGGTCCGGTGATCCGCAGGTCCAGGGCCCCCGCGAGGGCGTCGGAGACTCCGGGGTCGGCGCTGTCGACGTTGGTGTGGGCCACGTGCAGCGCGATGTCGTTCTTGATCAGCGTGTGCACGACACGGCCCTTGAAGGTGCCGGCCTCGACGGTGGTGGTGCCCCGCAGGTAGAGGGGGTGGTGGGTGACGATCAGGTCGGCGCCCAGCTTCACCGCCTCGTCGGCGATCTCCTGGACCGGGTCGACGGCGAACAGGACACGGGTGACCTCGGCATCGGGGTCGCCGCAGACGGTGCCGACGGCGTCCCACTGCTCGGCCCGCGAGGGGGGCCAGAGAGCGTCCAGCGCGGCGATGACTTCAGAGAGACGGGGCACGGGCCAAGGCTACCGTCCGTGGCGACCGGCCCACGGCCCCACCGGCCCCGGAGGCCGCGGGGCCGCCGGGCGGCGGCCGGTCCACGCGTCGTCCGGGCCGGCGGCGGGCGTGGGCCGGGCCGGCCGCCGGCCGGGGGCGGGCCGGGGGTCGGACGGAGCCGCCCGGCCGCGGGTCGGGAGCGGGTCGAAGGCCGGCCGGACGTCCGGTACGGCCCGCCTAACCGATTCTGCACCCCAAACGCCCCGTTATCGCACAGCACAATCGCCGCCTCCCGTACAGCCGAATCCCCGCGCGGCCACCCGTATGTGTGAAGCGGAGTTGCTGGTGTTGTTCGGCGTGACGTGCGAAAACTAGCTTCCACTCCGGAGGTGACGCACGGATGACTGTCTGTGCCATCGAGATGACGACCACGACCCCGTTCACGATCGCCGCGGACGGGTCGTACGCCGCCCGGCTCGCCGGGGACGGGCAGGCGCGGTACGTGGAGCGCTGGACCCTCGCCGGGCCCGAGGCGTACGCGGTGCCGCTGCCGCTCGCGCAGCCCGAGGAGGCCGACAGCGAGGTGCTGCCGCTGGCGGACGGCCGGGTGCTGATCCACCGGCGGGTGGCGGACCGGCACGCTTTCGCCCTGCTGTACCCGACCGGCGCCGCCTCCGGGCCGCGCACCGGGCAGCTGTCCCTCGGGGCGGTGGACTGGGAGGAGGGCGTCCTGGTCACGATGCTGCCGCCGTCGCCGGACGGCCACTCGGCGTTCGCCCTGGCCGCGTCCGACGCCGGGACCACGGTCTGGCGGGTGGCCGGCGGTCCCTTCGGGCCCCAGCAGGTCGCCCGCGTCGCGGGCCGGTGCTCCGGCGGCGTCTGGCTGGACCGGTCCGGCCGGCTGCTGGCCCTGGACCGCGAACTGGACGGCGCCGTCAAGGCCGTCGCCGTGGACCTGGGGTGCGGCGAGGTGTCCCCGCTGCTCCAGATCACCGAGGACAGCGACGACCGGCTGCTGCTGGCCGACCCCGACAGCGGGCTGCTGCTGCTCCGCTCCGACGCGCCGGGCGAACCGCGCCTCGGCTGGGGGGTGCTGGGCAGCTCCCTTCCGGTGCGCTTCCCGGACTGCCTGCGCGCGGACGGGGCCACGGCCGTGCCGTTCGCCGTGCAGCCTGGCCAGGCGCTGATGCCGGAGACCTGCGGGGTCGCGCTGCGGCTGGAGGGGGGCGGGCTCGCCCTGTGGCGCCCCGCCGACCGGCACGTGTTCCGGCTCGGCGCCCCGGTGGGCTGGCTCGGGGGGACGGGCCTGTGGAGCGCGGAGGGCCGGCTGCACCTGCCGTACGCGACGCCCGAGGTGCCCTGCGGGGTCCTCGGGATGAGCCTGCCGGTGGCGCCCCCGGCGCCGGTCCGCGTGGACCCGCCGCCGCCGGCGGCGCCGCGCCCGGTGCCGCTGCAGCAGGCTCCGCTGCGGTGACACCGGGCGCGCGGGGGCCGGCGGCGGCATCGGCGACCGGCACCGGCACCGGCACCTGTGAGGGCACCGGTACCGGTCAGCCGTGCTTGAGGCCCAGCACCTCCGTCGCCGCGAAGGTCTCGTTCGCGGGGCGCGCCTCGTAGTGCGGGGTGAGGAGCTCGTCGAGTTCCTCGTAGGAGAAGGACTCCTTGGCGGTGTCGAACTTGGCGGCCACCCTGGGGCGTTCCATCACGACGACGATCCCGCCGTGCACGACGAACAGCTGCCCGTTGGCCTTGGCGGAGGCCGGCGAGGCCAGGTATCCGACGAGCGGCGAGACGTGCTCGGGGGCGAGGGCGTCGAGCTTGCCCTCCTCCGGGACCTGGAACCCGGCGAAGACGTCCTCGGTCATCCGGGTGCGGGCGCGCGGGCAGATGGCGTTGGCCGTCACCCCGTACTTCGCCAGGGCCAGGGCGGTGGAGGTCGTCAGGCCCACGATGCCGCCCTTGGCCGCCGCGTAGTTCGGCTGGCCGGCCGAGCCGCCGAGGAAGGCCTCGGAGGAGGTGTTGACGATCCGGCCGTAGACCGGGCCCCCCGCCGCCTTCGAGCGCTCCCGCCAGTGCACGGAGGCGAAGTGGGTGGTGTTGAAGTGGCCCTTGAGATGGACCCGGATGACCGAGTCCCACTCCTGCTCCGACATCGAGAAGACCATCCGGTCGCGCAGGATGCCCGCGTTGTTGACCAGGACGTCCAGCTTCCCGAAGCTGCTGACCGCCAGCTCGACGAGCTCGCGCGCCTGCTCGAAGTCGGCCACGTCGCCCAGGTGCGCCACCGCCTGCCCGCCCGCGGCGCGGATCTCCGCGGCCACCTCCTCCGCCGGTGCGGCCGAGGCCTCCCCGGAGCCGTCCCGGCCGGGCTGGCCGAAGTCGTTGACGACCACGCTCGCGCCGAGCCGCGCCAGTTCGACCGCCTCGGCCCGTCCGAGGCCGCGGCCGGCGCCGGTGACGATGGCGGAGAGTCCCTCAAGTGGCAGTGACATCCGTACGGTTCCTCTCGAGACGGGTCAGAGTTCGATGCATGTGCGCAGGGCGGTTCCGGTGCGCATCTGGTCGAGGGCGTCGTTGATCTCGGCGAGCTGCACCCGGTGCGTGATCAGGCTCTCCAGGTCCACCCGGCCGGCCCGCCACAGGGCGATGGTGCGCTCGTAGGAGCGGAGCACGTCGCCGCCGCCGTACATCGACGGCAGGATCCTCTTCTCGTCGAAGAACAGCGAGAACATGTCGATCTGGAAGGTGTCGTCCATGGCGCCGGCGCCGACCACGCACACGGTGCCGCCGCGGCGGGTCATCTTGTACGCGGTCTGCGCGGTGGCGGACTTGCCGACGACCTCGAAGACGTAGTCGAAGCCCTCGCCGCCGGTGATGCGGTTCTTGGCGTCGTCGAAGGCGTCCGGGGCGACCGCCTCGGTGGCCCCGAAGCGCAGGGCCGCGTCCCGCCGCGACTCCACCGGGTCGACGGCGACGATCTGTGCGGCGCCCTGGATCTTGGCGCCCTGGATGACGGAGATGCCGACGCCCCCGCAGCCGATGACGGCGACGGAGGAGCCCGCCTCCACCTTGGCGGTGTTGATGGCGGCGCCGAGGCCGGTGGTGACGCCGCAGCCGATGAGGGCGGCGATGTCGAACGGCACGTCGTCGGGGATCGGTACGGCGCACGCGGCGTCGACGACCAGTTCCTCGGCGAAGGTGCCGGTGGCGGCGAAGCCGAAGATGTCGCCGCCCGCGCGGCGGAAGTTGGGGGTGCCGGCGTTGACCAGGCTGGCCAGGCAGAGGTGGCCCTGGCCGCGCTTGCAGGACGGACACCGGCCGCACGGCGGCAGCCAGCAGACGAGGACCCGGTCGCCCTGCTTCAGGTCCGTGACGCCGTCACCGACGTCGGCGATCACCCCGGAGCCCTCGTGGCCGGGCACGAAGGGGGCGGGCTGCGGCAGGATCCCGCTCATCGCGGAGAGGTCGGAGTGGCACAGGCCGGTGGCCTTGACGCGGATCTTCACCTTGCCGGGACCGAGGCCCACGGCCTCCATGTCGTCGACGACCTCCAGCTTGTCCTGGCCGATCTCGCTCTGCAGTGCTGCGCGCACGGTGCGGCTCCTTCTGTCGGTCTGTCTTACGCGTGTTCGACGACGGTGTCGGCGAGGACCGGCGCGTCGTCCCGGTCGGCGACGGTCACCGACACCAGGACGCGGCCGGGCTCCCGCCACATCCGGATGCGCAGCGTCTCGCCCGGGACGACGATCCCGGCGAAGCGCGTGCGGTAGGCGCGGACCCGGGAGACGTCCCCGTCCAGCGCCGTGTCGACGACGGCCTTGAGGGTCATGCCGTACGAGCACAGGCCGTGGAGGATCGGCCGGTCGAATCCGGCCAGCTTGGCGAACTCCGGGTCGGCGTGCAGGGGGTTCCAGTCGCCGGAGAGCCGGTAGAGCAGCGCCTGCTCCTCGCGGATCGTGCGCTCCTCGGTCCGGTCGGGCGCCCGCTCGGGCAGCTCCTCCCTGACGGAGGGCCCGCGCTCGCCGCCGAAGCCGCCCTCACCGCGTACGAAGATCTGCGCGTCGCTGGTCCACAACGGCCCCTCGGCGTCGGCGACGTCGGAGCGCAGCACGATGACGGCCGCCTTGCCCTTGTCGTACACGGCGGCGACCTTGGCCGTGGTGGTGGCCTCGCCCTTGACGGGGATGGGCCGGTGCAGCCGGATGGACTGGCCGCCGTGCAGGACGGCGGCGAGGTTCACGTCGATCCCGGGGGCGGCGAGGCCGCCCATCATGGCCATGCCCGCGCCGGCGACGGTCGCGAAGCTGGGGAGGACGTGGAGCTTGGACTCCAGGGTGTAGCGCAGCTCGTCGGGGTCGGTGGCGGGCAGGCCCGCGCCGAGGCCGAGGTGGTAGAGCTGGATGTCCTTGTGGTCCCAGCCGATGTCCCCCCGGCGGGGGTCTGCGGCGAGGGCCTTGGCGGCATCGATCGGCATGAGGATGCTGCTCCTTGTCCTGTGGAAGACCTCGGTGCGGCCGTCCGCACCGTCGGTCGCACCGAGGTCGTATGCGGGACCGGCTCGGTGAGCACGTTCTAGAACGCGTTCTAGGACTGGGCCGGTGAAGGAATGTATAATGCACCCCCCAGCAGTTGGGAAGACTCGCGGCCCGACTCCTGATTGGACGTCAGATGTGATGTCCGGCTGGCGCCCCCTGGCCTGATCGGAGGTCGGAGGCCTACCCTGACCAGGTGGACGAAATGCCCGTTGCGCACCGGCCTGCCCGATCCCTGCGCGTGCTGCTGCACCCGCCGAACCCCGCGCTGGCCATACAGCTGGGCCTCCAGCCGGACATCGAGGTCGTACGGGACCAGCTGGCCCGCCCGGCGGTCGCGCTGGTGGAGGAGGCCGACTCGGTCGGGGAACTGCTGGCCGAGGACCCGGAGTGCCGGGTGCTGGTGCTGACGGGGTCCGCGCACCCGGGGCTGGCCGCCGCCGCACTGGCCGCCGGGGCGGCGGGCCTGGTCCTGCGGGACGGTCCGGTGGACGACCTGGCCGACGCGGTCCGCCGCGCCTCCCGCGGCGAAACGGTGGTGGACCCGACCCTGACGGGCCCATAACCCGGCCCGGGGCTCCGCCCCGAACCCGAACGCCCGGCGCCCCGTAACCCCCTGGGGCTCCGCCCCGAACCCCCGGGGCGCTGCCCCCGGACCCCCGCGCCTCAAACGCCGGCGGGGCTGAATGTGCCTGGCGTCAGCCGAAATCCGGTGGCCGCGCCGGCCAAATCCAGCCTCGCCGGCGTTTGAGGCGCGGGGTCCGGGGCGGAGCCGGGTCACGCCGATATTCGCCCCGGATTGAACGCTAAGGATTGATCATGGTGTGGCGGTCCTGTCGAGGTGGCGGTAGATGGTGGGGCGGGTGACGCCGAACTCGTTGGCGATCTGTTGGACGGTGCAGTCGCCGGAGTCGTACATCTCGCGGGCGAGCTGGACCTGGCGGGGGCCGAGTTTGGGCTTCTGTCCGCCGGTGCGGCCCCGGGCGCGGGCGGCCTCCAGGCCGTCCACGGTGCGCTCGGACATCAGGGCGTGCTCGAATTCGGCGACCGCGCCCAGAATCTGGAAGAACATCCGGCCGGCCGCGGTGGAGGTGTCGATGCCCTGATCGAGCACGACCAGGTCGACGCCCTCGGCCTCCAGCCGTTTGGACAGCTCGATGAGGTTTTCCAGAGAGCGGCCGAGCCGGTCGAGCCTGGTCACTACGAGCTGGTCGCCATCGCGGGCGACCATGAGCGCTTTGTCGAGCTCGGGGCGTCGGGCGAGCTTGCCGGACGCTTTGTCGGTGAAGACCTTCTCGCAGCCGGCGGCTCGGAGCGCGTCCTGCTGGGCTTCGGGATGTTGATCACGGGTGCTGACCCGGGCGACGCCGATTCTCATGCCCGCACTGTAACGTGAACGGGGTAGTACGTTACATAGGTGCGTACGCGGGAAGCGTTACAGTCGCGACCCGGGGGAACGTCATGTGGATCTTTGTGTATCGCGAACGATCGTTTCCGTACGCCGGGGCCCCCGCTGAGCGGACATGCGCTCTTCGCCAGCGAGGTCCGTTACCGGCGTCAGGCTGTGGCTGGGTTGTGCTGTTGCGCCTGGTGAGCGGTGAGTGCTTCGGTGGCGGTGGGGTGGGTGGGCAGGACGGTGTCCAGGCCGGTCATCTGGAGCAGGTGCAGCAGGCGGTCGGGGACGGCGGCCAGGGAGAGGGTGCCGCCTTGTTCCTGGGCGCAGCGCATGATGCCGATGAGGGCGTTGAGGCCGGAGGAGTCGCAGAAGCTGACGTCGGCGACGTCCAGGATCAGGTGGTGGTGGCCTTGGGCGAGGAGGTTCAGAGCGCGGTCGCGCAGGCTGGGGGCGGTGTCGAAGTCGATGTCGCCGGTGACGGCGGCCAGGGCGAGGGGGCCGTCGGTGTGGTGGCAGGTGAGGTGTACGGCGGGAGCCATGGTGGTCAGTGCTCCTGCTCGTTCGGGCGGCGCTGGGCGGGGCCGGCGGTGGTGTGGGCGGTGGCTGCCGCGGTGGGTGCGGGGCCGGCCGGTGAGGTGGGCAGGGCGGTGAGGGCCAGGAGGGCCACGTCGTCTCCGGGGCCGTCGGGGAAGGTGTCGAGCAGGGCGGCGAGGTCGTCGATGAGGGTGACCGCGCTGACGCTGGGGCCGCAGGCGGCGGCGTGGCGGGTCAGGTGATCATTCAGGGCGTCATCGCCGAACAGTTCGCCCTTGGCGTTCCGGGCTTCGGTGATCCCGTCGGTGTAGAGCAGGAGGGCCTGGCCGGGGGCCAGGTGCACGGTGTGTGAGGCGAAACGGGCGCCGGCCACGGCCCCGATCAGCATGCCGCCCTGCGCCCGCACCGCATCCACATGGGCGGGTGAACCCTCGTCGGCGGGATGGAGGTGGTAGGCCGGGGGATGGCCGCCGGTGCCCAGGGTGACAGCGAAGCCCCCCTGCGCCGCGGGTTCCAGGGTGCCGAAGACGGCCGTGCAGAAACGGCTGCCGACGCTGGGGTCCATGAGCAGGGCTGCGTTCAGGGCTTGAAGGACCGTGACGGGGTCCGGGTCGTGCCAGGCGGCGGCGCGCAGGGTGTAGCGGGTCAGGGAGGTCACCGCGGCGGCGTCGGCGCCTTTGCCGCACACGTCACCGAGGAAGAATGCCCACCGGCCGCCGCCCAGGGAGAACACGTCGTAGAAGTCTCCGCCGACCGCGCGGGCGGACGCGGTGAAATAATGGCAGGCCAGCTCCATGCCGGGGATCGCCGGCAGGGCGGGCGGCAGCAGGGTGCGCTGCAAAGTGGAGGCGAACGCGGCGAGCTCAGCCTTGTCCTTCTCCGCCTGCTGGCGCATCACGCGTTCGACTTCCGCGCGCTCGCGCTCGGCGCGTACCAGGCGCAGCGCGGAGAGGCGCAGTTCCAGCTCACTCATCACCATCGCCGCCAGATCGGCCAGGGTGGCGGTGTCGGCCTCGGTGATCTTACGGGGTGTGGTATCGAGGATGTTGACGGTGCCCAGGCGGTGCCCGTCGGAGGTGATGATCGGGGCGGCCGCGTAGAACCGGGCTCCCAGAGCGCCGGTGACCAGGGGGTTGGCGCAGGCGACGGGGTCGGTGAGGGTGTCGGGGATCACCAGGGTGTCGTCGCCGAGGATCGCCGAGGCGCACAGCCCCGGGTCGCGGCCGATCTGGGTGACTCCGTCCAGCCCGCGGGTGGCCTTGAACCAGATCCGGTCGCTGTCCACGATCGTCACCGTCGCCACCGGCACGTCGAACAGGCGGGCCGCCAGCGCCGCGACCCGGTCGAACGCCCCGTCCGGCGGGGTATCGAGGATGTCGTAGCGGCGCACCGCCTCCATCCGACGGTCCTCCACCAGCGCCTTCGGCGCACGCGGTATCCGGCTCAGCTTCGGGACGGGCTCCGGTACTGCCATCGAACTCTTCCCCTCCCGACAGGCACCCCGGCCACCTGGGCGGTAGCCGTAGAAGAGCCTAGCGCCCTCCCCTTCCCCTCCCATGTGCCGGTCTGAGGGCAGCGGTGCATCGGGAGTCGCCGACCTGCCCCACGCTGTCTGACCCCCGTGGGCCCACGGAGGCGGGGCCCTGACCGGCCCGTGGCCGGTCGCCAGTTCCTGACGCCAAGGGCTTAGTCCTCGGCACCACCGGGATCGCGCAGGGGCCGCAGCGCGTCGGCGCCGTGGGAGCGGACGATCGGATACCGTCCGTGAAAGTTAATGTGATCATGGATCAGCGGGGAGAGCCGGGAGCGGACTCGGGGGAGACGGTCAGCCCTCCGGCCTCCAACTCCGTGACGGCGGCATCCATGTACAGGCTGTTCCAGAAAACGACGGCGTTGATCGCCATGCCCAGCGCCCCAAGCTGGTTCTCCATCCCGTCCCGGTAGGCATGACGGACCTCGCCCAGGCGGCCGAAGAACATCGCGCGGCCCAGCGCGTGGCGGCCCTCGCCGATGTTCAGCTGAACGCCGATCATCCTGCGGTACACCTCGGAATCGATGAACTGCAGCAGATGCAGGGTCTTGAAGATCCGTCCGTAGGCGGCGAACGCGTCTCCCAGGCCGGTCATCCGGTCGCCGTTGTTCATCATCCGCAGCAGGTCGTAGGCGCGCACGGTCCCGGTGGTCAGGGAGCCGGCCACGCGGAGCATGTCTTCCCAGTGGTCGCGCACCCTGGCCACCTGGATTCGCTGGCGCGAGACCAGTCGACTCGGGGCATCATCGCCTGCACCGCGTCGTGGACCACCTGGTAGCCCGCCGGCAGCGGGTCGGCGTCCAGGCGGTCCAGGCGGATCTTCCCGTCCACGATGTCGACGGCCGCGTTGTCGGGCAGGTTCTCCGCGACGTGCCGGTACATCTCGTCCAGCAGCACTTCCAGCTCGCCCAGGTGCTCTTCGGCGGTGCCGGGCAGCTCCAGCGCGGTCAGCACCCTGGGCCGGGTGACAGCCCAGGTCGGACCGGACAGCAGCCGCGCCCTGGGGTCGCCCCAGACGTCGCCGCCCACCGCGAAGACGTCCCGGCGTTTGAGCGCGGTCAGCAGCGCGTCCAGGACTCAGAACGTCCAGGCGTGCTTGTCGATCAGGCCGTTCACCGCCAGGCCGCCCCGGCGGATCGGGCCCCGCACGGCACCGCACGGCAAGGCACCGCACCGCACGGCACCGGCCGAGCCTCGGGGGCGGCTCCGCTACCTCCGGAGCAAGGTCACCACCGCCGCACCCCCCAGCCCGATGTTGTGGGCGAGGCCCACCCCCGCTCCCGGCACCTGGCGCGGGCCCGCCTCGCCCCGCAGCTGCCACACCAGCTCCGCCGCCTGCGCGAGCCCCGTCGCCCCCAGCGGGTGCCCCTTCGAGATGAGCCCGCCGGACGGGTTGACCACCCACCGCCCGCCGTACGTCGTCGCCCCGCTCTCCACCAGCTCCCCGGCGGCGCCGTCCCCGCACATGCCCAGCGCCTCGTACGTCAGCAGCTCGTTGATCGAGAAGCAGTCGTGCAGCTCCACCACGTCCACGTCCTCGATCCCGAGCCCCGACGCCTCGTACACCTGCCGCGCCGCCGCGGCGGTCATCGGCTTGCCGACCACGTCGATGCACGAACCCGAGGCGAACGACGCCTCCGTGTCCGTCGTCATCGACTGCGCCACGATCTCGACCGCCTTGTCGTGCAGCCCGTGCCGCACCACGAACCGCTCCGAGACCACCAGCGCCGCCGCCGCGCCGTCCGAGGTCGGCGAGCACTGGAGCTTGGTCAGCGGGTCGTGGATCGGCTTGGCCGCCAGGATGTCCTGCACCGAGTACACGTCCTGGAACTGCGCGTTCGGGTTGTTCGCCGAGTGCCGGTGGTTCTTGGCGCCCACCGCCGCCAGCTGCGCGGCCGTGGTCCCGTACCGCTCCATGTGCTCGCGCGCCGCGTTCCCGAAGATCTGGGCGGTGGGCGGGGACATCTCGAAGCCGTGCCCGGCGGCCATGATTCCGTAGTGCCGGGCCACCGGCGAGGTCTTGAAGTCCCCGCCGTCGGCGCCGCCGCCCAGCGCGCCGCGCTTCATCTTCTCGAAGCCGAGCGCGAGCACGCAGTCGTTGATCCCGCCCTCGACGAACTGCCGCGCCATCATCAGCGCCGTCGAACCGGTCGCGCAGTTGTTGTTGACGTTGTAGACCGGGACCCCGCTCAGCCCCAGTTCGTACGCCGCCCGCTGGCCGGCCGTGGAGGCCTGGAAGCAGTAGCCCACCGGCACCTGTTCCACCAGCCCGTAGTCCACGCCCGCGTCTGCGAGCGCCGCCGACCCGGCCTCCTTCGCCATGTCCCAGTACTGCCAGTCCCTCGACTCCGGCTTCTCGAACTTCGTCATGCCGACGCCCACGATGTACGACTTCATGTCCCTGCTGTCCCTTCAGTCCCTGTGAGCCCGGTCAGTCCCGGGGCAGGCCGAGGATCCGCTCGGCGACGACGTTGAGCTGGACCTGCGTGGTGCCCCCGGCGATGGTCAGGCAGCGGGACATGAGCATCCCGTGCACCGCCCGCTCCCCCGCCCCCTCCCGCACCGCCCCCGCGGGCCCCAGCAGTTCGAGCGCGAGCTCGGCGGTCCGCTGCTGGTGCGGGGTCTGGACGAGCTTGCGTACGGACGCACCCGCGCCCGGCTCCAGCCCCGACACCTGCTGGAGGGTGGTCCGCATCCCGATGCACGCCAGCGCGTGCGCCTCGGCGGCCAGGGCCCCGATCCGGGCCCGGTACGCGCCGTCGAGCGCGTCGGAGCGGGCGATCAGCGCCTCCAGGCCGGTGTCGAAGGTCATCTGGTCGGCCATGTGGACCCGTTCGTTGCCCAGCGTGTTGCGGGCGACCTTCCAGCCGCCGTCGGCCGCGCCGACGAGCGCGTCGGCGGGCAGTGACACGTCGTCGAAGTAGACCTCGTTGAAGAGGGCCTCGCCGGTGAGCTCCTTGAGCGGCCGGACGTCGATGCCGGGGGTGTTCTTCATGTCGACGATGAAGTAGCCGAGGCCGTTGTGCTTGGGCGCGGCCGGGTCGGTCCGGGCGAGGAGGATCCCGAAGTCGGCGCTGTGCGCGGAACTCGTCCACACCTTCTGTCCGTTGACCTTCCAGCCGCCGTCCCCGGTGCGCTCCGCCCTGGTCCTCAGTGAGGCCAGGTCGGAGCCGGCTTCCGGTTCGGAGAACAGCTGGCACCAGGTGGCGTCCCCGCGCAGGGTCGCCGGCAGGTGCGTCCCGATCTGTTCCGGGGTGCCGTAGGCGAGCAGCGAGGGCACGACCCAGGTGGCGATCCCCAGGTCGGCGACCTTGACCCCGGCCGCCCGCAGCTCCTGCTGGACGACGAGCTGCTCGACGGGTCCGGCGCCCAGCCCGTACGGCGGCGGCAGGTACGGCGCCGCGTAGCCGGTGGGGGCCAGGACCCGCCGGGCGGCCGCCGGGTCGAGGCCGCGCGCGTCCTCGACGGCGGCCCGGGCCCGCGACCGGTGCGCCTCGGCCTCCGGCGGGAGTTCCAGGCGCAGCTCGCGCCGGGCACCGGCCGCCGCGAGCCGGGCGGCCCGTACGCGGTGCCCGTCGCCGGGGCCGAGGAGCTGGCGGGCGACGAGGGCCCGGCGCAGGTAGATGTGGGCGTCGTGCTCCCAGGTGAAGCCGATGCCGCCGAGGATCTGGATGCAGTCCTTGGCGCAGGAGTACGCGGCGTCGAGCGCGGTCCCGGCGGCCAGCGCGGCGGTCAGCGACCGTACGTCGGCGCTCTCGTCCGCCGCCCGCGCGGCGTCCCAGGCGAGCGCCCGGGCCTGTTCCAGGCGCACCAGCATGTCGGCGCACAGGTGCTTGACCCCCTGGAACCGCCCGATGGGCCAGCCGAACTGCTCGCGCACTTTGGCGTGCTCGGCGGCGGTGTGCACCGCCCAGGCGGCGGTGCCGCAGGCGTCGGCGGCGAACAGCGTGCACGCCAGGTCCCGTACCAGGGCGGCGTCCAGCTCCAGCAGCCGCCCGGCCGGCACGGTGACCCCGCGCACCCGCACCTCGGCGGTGGGCCGGGTGGGGTCGGCGGCCTCGTGCGTACGGATGTCCAGCGCGGCGGCGTCCACGGCGAACCAGCGGGTGCCGTGCGCGGCCTCCGCCGCGAGCAGCACGAGGTCGGCCTCGCCGGCGCCGAGCACCGGGGGCGCGTCCCCGTCCAGCAGGTGGCCGCCGCCCTCGACGGCTACGGCGGTCAGGCTGCCGGGCCCCAGCGCCACCGCGCCGACCCGGCCGGCGAGCGGCTCGGCCCCGGCCCGGTCCAGCAGTACGGAGGCCAGCGCGCTCGGCAGGTACGCCCCCGGCAGCGCCCCCCGCGCGGCCTCCTCCACCACGACGGCGAGGTCGAGCAGGGTGCCGCCCTCCAGGTGCGGCTCCAGCAGCCCGGACTCGGCCAGCGCGTCCCAGTAGGCGGGCCGCACCCCGGTCCGCGGCGGGCTGTCGAGCAGCTTGCGCACCTCCTCGGGCGGCACGACCCGCGCGACCCAGCCGCGCACGGCTTCGGCCAACTCCCGCTGTTCCTGCGTGATTCCGATGCCCATGCGCGGCAGACTAGAACACGTTCCAATCTGACGGAAGGTCAGATTGGAACGTGTTCTTCGACAGCGGGTCGCATACACGCGCAACCGCCGGGGCGGGGCGACGCCCGCGCCCCGGCCCGAGCAGTGGTGGAAGTGCCCCGGGTACGGCCGGCTCGGCTACCGGCGCGCGGAGGGCGTACCGCTGCGGCCGGTACGGAGCCTGCCGGGCGACGGGGGCGACTGCTTCTTCTGCGGCGACGAGGAGTGCGACGTCGCCGGGAAGCCGTGAATGCTGGACGACGGGGACGTGACTGGACCGGCTGGTCCGCCTCGGATGCGGTACGAGCAACCCCCGCCGCGCCGAACCCCCTCGCGGGCAGCCCGGCCCGGCGGGCTGATCGGGGCCCCGCCGTCAGCGGGGCCGGCACGGAACCCGTCGCCCACGGGCGACCCCGCGTGCACGTGCTCGACGGCGACGAGCCGCCGGTCCGACCCGGCCCCCCAGCGGCTTCGCGGCGACACCGCCGGGGAGTCCTCCAGGGCGGGGACGCGGGTGCTACAGGGCCCTGACGAAGGCGGCGAAGGCGGCGGGGCCGACGGTGAAGGCGGGCCCGCCGGGATTCTTGGAGTCCCGCACGGCGATCCGGCAGGGCTGCGCGGCGACCTCGACGCACTCACCGCCGGTGTCACCGCTGTACGAGGACTTCTGCCAGGCGGCGCCGCCCAGGGGGGCGCACTCGACGCACTGACCGCCGGTGTCGCCGCTGTACGAGGACTTACGCCACCGCACGCCCATCAGTTTCTGGATGGTTTCCATAGCGCTCCTCCATTACGCGGGCGATCAGCGCCGCCGAATCCTCCAAGGACAGGGCGGCGGCCTGCACGTGATCGTAACGGAGCGAACCTTCCCTGAACGCTTGCGGATTGGCCGTCATGTGGCCCTGCACGAAGTCCTCGGTGTAGACGAGATCGGGATCGTCGTCGAACCGCAGCAGGTTGAAGGAACCCATCAACCCGGCGTGGGCGCCAGCCTCGAAGGGCAGGATCTGCACCTTCACCCACTCCCGTTCTCGCTCCGCCAACAGGTGGGAAAGTTGATTCCGCATGACCTCCCGGCCACCGATCTCCTGGTGTAGCACCGCTTCGCTCAGTACCACCCACATCAGTGGCGGGTTTTCGCGGTCCAGGATGCGCTGGCGGTCCATCCGAGCCTCCACTTTCGCGTCGAGTCCCCTTGGAGACCGTCCGCCCAAGAGGGCCCGCGCGTACGCCGGGGTCTGCATCAGCCCGTCCACCAGCTGCGCCTGGAACGAGGAGATGTACGCCGCCCTCGCCTCCATCTCGGCGTACGCCTGAAACCACGTCGGGAGTTGACTCCGCAGCACCAGGCCCACCAGCCGCGAGAACATTCCTCCCGTCCCCAGCGCCGCGTCCACCCGTTCCGAGAAGTCCCGGGTTGGAACCTTGCGAGCCGTCTCGATCTGCCCGATAAGAGAGCCCGTACAGAAGATGATGCTGCCGAGCGCACCCTGTTTGAGTCCGGCACCCTCCCTCAGACGGCGGAGTTCCGAGCCGTAGTAGTCCAGCGGCGAGGCGCTGGGGTCCAGATCACGGATGTTGACCATGAGGCGGTCACCCCCAAGTTCACGCGGTGCGGCGTTCATTTCAGGCCGTAGCCGAGCGTAACCATCCCTCTCCATTCTGGTGACATGAATCACGCAACTGACCTGTTCCCCACAGGCATGGGCGACAGCTACCGCATGGGCTTCACCGTCGGTGAGCACTCGGCCCGGCCGATACGGCGGATCCTGCGGGCGTTCCTGCGCCACTGGGACATGGCCGGGCTGGCCGGGGACGCGGAGCTGGCGCTGTCCGAGCTGGTCGCGAACGTCGTGCGGCACGTGCCGGGGCGGGTCTGCCGGGTGGTGATCCTGCGGCAGCCAGGCGGCCTGCGGGTCGAGGTGTCGGACGCCTGCCCGGACCCGGTTCGCCCCGCTCCCGCGCACACGGGACCGGGGGAACCCGACGAGGGAGGCCGGGGCCTGCTCCTCGTCGAGGCGCTGACCGACCGCTGGGGCTGCCTGCCGCTGCCCGTCGGCAAGACGGTCTGGTTCGAGTGCGACGCCCCGGGCGCCCCGGCCACCTGAGCCACCCCCATCTGAGCCACCCCCACCTCAGGCGCTCCTGTTCGAGCCGCACCCTCTCACCCTCGCCGGTCATGGAGGCACGGGTTCCGGGGTGGCGCCCCGGCGGCAACGCCGCAGCCACCCACGGCCCGCGGCAGCCCTGCCCCTCCCGCCCGGCCCCCGCCATGGACCGCTACCGGGCGGTAGGGCAACATGAGCGCCCAGGCCCGACCACCCCTCACCCCGCCGGAGACGACATGGCCACGCCCAAGCCGGAGACCCTCGCCGCCTTCGAGGCCGCCAAGGGGTTCATGCCCGTACGGGAGGGCCTCGCCCTGTACGAGGCGGCCGTCGGCGCCGCCGCGCTCGGGCTCCCGCTGCTGGAGGTCGGCACGTATTGCGGGCGCTCCACGATCCTGCTCGCCGACGCCGCCCGCGAGGCCGGGGTGGCCGCGATCACCGTCGACCACCACCGCGGCAGCGAGGAGCAGCAGCCCGGCTGGGAGTACCACGACCCGACCGTCGTGGACCCCGAGGTCGGCCTGATGGACACACTGCCCACCTTCCGCCGCACCCTCCACGCGGCCGGCCTGGAGGACCACGTCATCGCGGTCGTCGGCCGCTCCCCGCGGGTCGCCGCGGCCTGGGCCGGTCCGCTCGGGCTGGTCTTCATCGACGGCGGCCACACCGACGAGCACGCCACCGGCGACTACGAGGGCTGGGCCCCGCACGTCGCGGTGGGCGGGACGCTCGTCATCCACGACGTGTTCCCGGACCCGGCGGACGGCGGGCAGGCCCCGTACCGGATCCACCAGCGCGCCCTGGCCTCCGGGGCCTTCGAGGAGACGTCCGTCACGGACTCGCTGCGCGTACTGCGCCGGACCGGCCCCGGCCTGTAGCCGGGCCACCCCGGCACAACCGCCCCGGCACATAAGCACACCGCGCCCCCGGATGGCCCAGGGTCCGTACGGGGGCGGGAGGGCCGGTCTAGCATCGCCGCGTGCGCTACGACGGCAGTTCCCCGACCCCCGAGTCCGGCTCTTCGGTCAGCCCGGACCGTCCCTGGTACGCCCGCCGCTCCACGCTCGTCGTCGCGGCCGCCGCGGTCGCGCCGGCCTGCCTGGCGGGCTGGCTGCTGACCCAGGTGCTGGCCTCCGGCGGAGCCGAGGAGCGGCCCGCCGGGGCGTCCGCGGCGTCCGGCCCGGACGCGAAGCCCGGCGCCCCGGCGACGGGCAGCCCCTCGGCCTCCGCCTCGACGTCCGCGTCCGTCTCCGCCTCCACATCCGCGTCACCCTCCCCGGCGGCCTCCGCGCCCGCTCCGGCCAAGGGGCCGCTGACCGGCCGGACGGTCGTCATCGACCCCGGCCACAACACCGGCAACTTCAAGCACGGCACCGAGATCAACAAGCAGGTGGACATCGGCACCAACCGCAAGGAGTGCGACACCACCGGCACCACCACGAACTCCGGTTACATGGAGGCCGAGTTCACCCTCGACGTCTCGCTGCGTGTCAAGGCCGTCCTGGAGGCCCAGGGCGTCAAGGTCGTCCTCACCCACCAGGCCGACCGCCCCTGGGGCCCCTGCATCGACGAGCGCGCCCGCATCGGCAACGAGGCCGCCGCCGACGCCGTCGTCTCGGTCCACGCGGACGGCGTCTCGGCCGGCAGCCGCGGCTTCCACGTCATCCTCCCGGCCACCGTCAAGGCGGGCGGCGCCGACACCGCGAAGATCGTCGGACCCTCCCGCGAACTCGGCGAGCGGATCGCCGGGAACTTCGCCCGGACCACCGGTTCCGCCCCCGCCAACTACCTCGGCAGCGGAACCGGACTGGTCGTCCGCGACGATCTCGGCGGACTGAACCTGTCAACCCGCCCCAAGGTGTTCATCGAATGCGGCAACATGCGTGACGCCAAGGACGCGGCGCAGCTGACGAGTCCGGAGTGGCGGCAGAAGGCGGCCCAGGGCATCGCGAACGGCATCGTCGGCTTCCTCGGCGGGTAGTCCCCACGGGCGGTCCCTCCGGGACCGCTCGCCGCCCCGATCCCCTCGGACCCCGGTGACCTCCGTACCATGGTGCCGCCCGCCCCGCTCCAGGCACGCTCTGCGACCGCGGCACCACGACACGACCGAGACCGAGAAGGACACCTAAGACGTGAACATCCGCTCCCTCACTCGAGGCGACGGCGTGGTGATCGGAGCAGCGGTGCTGCTGTTCATCGCCTCGTTCCTCGATTTCTACTCCTCCCCCCGCATCGACACCCCGAGCGCGTGGGACACCGACGCCTACCGGCTCGTCCTCCCCAGCGTCTTCCTGATCGGCTTCATCGCGGCCGGCCTGCTCGTCGCCGCCCGCTTCCAGCCGGAGACCCGCAAGGTGCTGGGCCTTCCGCTCGGCGCCTGGGGCACCGTACTCGCGGTGTCGGCGGCCTGGTCCGCGCTGTGGGCGCTGATCACCTGCCCGAGCGGGATCGACCTGGGCGCGGGCGCCGTCATCGCCTTCCTGGCGACGCTGCTCCTCGCCGGCGTTGCCCTGTTCGGCTCGAAGGTCCCGGCGCTCGCCGGCGGCCTGGTGCCGGAGCCGAAGCCGGCCGCGATCCCGCCGTACGGCGGCCAGCCCCAGCCGGGCGCCGGCTACGGCTACCCGGGCGGTCAGCAGCAGCAGCCGTACGGCAGCACCCCGCAGCCCGTCCCGCCCTACGGCGGCTCCCACGAGCCCACCCCGGCCCCGGCCCCCGGCCCGGGTCCGCAGGACGCGTCCCGCGGGGGCCAGCCGGCCCCGGCCCCGGCCGCGGACTTCACGCCGTTCTGGTTCGCGGTCCCGGTGGCCCGGCCCCTCTTCGGCGAGGACGGCTCCCCCGCCCCCATCGCCGAGCTCGCCCCGGGCACCTGGTACCTGGCCGTCGACCAGCGCGGCCCGGCCACGCTGATCGCCCAGACCCAGGACGGCCGCCGCGGCGTCCTGAACGACACGTCGAACATCCAGCGGGGCTGAGCCCCCGCGCCCTCCGCGCCTCGGCCCGTCGGCAACGGCCCCCCGCCCCCTTCCGGGCGGGGGGCCGTTGCCTTACAGTCGCCTGACGCACCGTCAGATTTGGCATCGCGGAGGGGACCGTACATGCGTCTGGGACTCGCACTCGGCTACTGGGGCCGCGGCCCCGCCCCCGACCACCTCGACCTCGCCACCGAGGCGGAGCGCCTGGGCTACGACTCCGTGTGGACCGCCGAGGCCTGGGGCTCGGACGCCTTCACCCCGCTGACCTGGATCGCCGCTCACACCTCACGCATCCGCCTCGGCACGGCCATCGCGCAGATGGCCGCCCGGTCCCCCACCGCCACCGCCATGCACGCGCTCACCCTGGACCACCTCTCCGGCGGCCGCATGATGCTGGGCCTGGGCCTGTCCGGACCGCAGGTCGTCGAGGGCTGGTACGGGCGCCCGTTCCCCGCGAGCCCGCTGACCGCGACCCGCGAGTACGTCGACGTCATCCGCCAGGTCCTGCGCCGCGAGGGCCCGGTCGCCCTGGACGGCCGCTTCCACCAGCACCCGTACCGAGGCGGGGACGGCACCGGCATCGGCAAACCGCTCAAGCCCATCACCCACCCGCTCCGCGCCGACCTGCCAATCCTGCTGGGCGCGGAGGGCCCGAAGAACATCGCCCAGACCACCCGCATCGCGGACGGCTGGCTCCCCCTCTACTGGTCGCCGACCCGCACCGACGTCTACCAGGCCTCCCTCACGGACCTCCCCGACGGTTTCATGATCGCGCCGATGGCCCGCGCCAAGGTCTGCGACGACGTGGCCGAGGGGCTGCTGCCGGTCAAGGCCATGCTCGGCTTCTACATCGGCGGCATGGGCCACGCGGCCCGCAACTTCCACGCCGACCTGATGGCCCGCATGGGCTACGAGGACGAGGCCCGCCACATCCAGGAGCTGTTCCTCGCCGGCCGCAAGGAGGAGGCGGTCCTCGCCGTCCCGGACGCCTTCGCCGACGAGATCTCCCTGATCGGCCCCCGGGAGCGGATCGCCGAACGCCTGGAGCTGTGGCGCAAGGGTCCGGTCACCGACCTGCTCCTGGCGGCCCCGGACCCCCACACCCTGCGCGTCCTGGCCGAACTCAACAGCTAGCCCTCCGTCGCCGCTCGGCCCACCGGGTGGAAGTTGATGCGTTCACGGACGACGGGGAAGCCGGCCCTGGCAAAGTTCGCGGCCATGGGGAAGTTGCCCTGGTCCGTCGCCCCGCTGACGAACTCCGCGCCCTGCCCGACGAGGAGGTGGGTGCACTCGGCGAGGAGGTCGTAGGCGTAGCCGCGACCGCGCTGTTCAGGGACGACTCCGATGAAGCCGATGGTCGGGCCGGAGGGGTTGTGGGCCGGGATGTGGATGCCGGCCAGGTCGCCCTCCGGCGTGTGCGCGGTCTGCCACCACTCCCGTGGGGAGGGGCACCAGTGGAAGAAGTCGAGTTCCTCCTGGGCGGCCTGGTCGGGGCCACCCTCCTCGATGGCCCTGAGCGCGTGGGCGTCCAGGGTGACGGAGTGGATGCGGCGCAACGCGTCGAAGAACACGGTGTCGTCGGGTTCTGTGCTGAAGCGCAGGCGTCCGGGCCGCTCGGGCAGACCTCGCTCGGGGGTCCAGCGGTACAGGAAGCGTTCCACGAGGCGTTCGTACCCCGCGGCTCGTGCGGCGGCGAAGCGCGCCTCGGCGCCGGCGCGCAGGCGGCTCTCCTCCCGCCAGCCGCCGGGCAGGTTGATCTCGAGTTCGACCTGCCAGGGAGCGGAGCGCAGGAGTTCGGCCCCGGCCTCCTCCTCGCCCTCGGCCACGTCGAACCAGTTGATGTTGACGGGCTCCGAGTCGTCGGGGCCGCCCCACCACGCGCCGCGTGCGACGACCTCGCCGTCGCGCAGGGCGACGCGCTTCCAGTCGGGGCGGAACCGGGTACGCCGGTGGCCTTCACGGGCGCCCAGGGGGTCGGGGAGTGCGTCGAAGAGATGGGCGTCGCTCGCGGAGAGCGCGCGGATGACCGGATCGGTCATGGATTCCTCCGGGATAAAGGCTGCTTGGAGCGCTCCCGGTCAGAACTGGCGAACCACGCAGGGAGGGCGGAAAAGGGAGCGCTGGAAAGGTGTGAACCGCACGGCACTCGCCTCCTTCCGTCCATCTCAGGGCGTGGAGCCACACCGTACGAGATCTTCCGCGGGTCCGTCCACGGATTTCCGTCGACGCACGGACCTCCGCACGCCCTGGCCGGTCGCCCGGGTGGACGTGGCCTTCGGTGACGGCACCAAGAAGGGCGCCGACGGGCCGGACCCCGTCCCGCGCCACCGGTTCCCCGCCCCCGCAGCACACCGGAGCCCCGGCCACCGCGACCACGCGGCGGCCGGGGCTCCGGCCGTACGCCCGCGGACCCGGCAAGATCCGAAAGGGACGCCCTAGCTCGGGGACTCGGTCTCGGACCGCGGAATCGCTTCCAGGAGTTCGCTCAGGTCCAGGGCCATGACGGCGATCTCGATGGTCCCGCCGTCCCCGTCCCCGTACGCGCAGGTCACGATCCGCGAGCCGGGGTTGATGGACATCCCCTCCTTCACGGAGGGCGCCCGTACGGCGGTGGCGCGGCCGCCCGGCAGCGGGACGGGGTCGCCCCGCCCGGGGACGCAGCGGGCCGTGCCCTGGTCGGCGTACACCCGGCCCGGGCGCCAGCGGCCCGCCCCGGCCGGGTTCCGCACCATGCAGGGGATCCCGGCCGCCGGTCCGGCGGCCGCCCGGCGCAGGTGCTTGCGGCGGAGCAGCCAGCCGGCCCCGGCCGCCCCGAGGACGACAGCCACGATTTCGATCACGCCCCATTGAAACAGGCCCGACGACGCTCCGCGCAGCCGGAAGGAGCAGCCGGAAGGGGCGGCCGGGACCGCCGGCCGCCCGACTCCCGATCGCGGGGCCGCCGGCTAGCCGCCGAGCTGGGAGACGCTGGGGACCTTGTCGGTCACCGTGGCTCCCGCGCTCTTGCCCGCTTCCTTGACGCCGTTGATGACGTCCTGGAAGGCGCCGACGTCGGCGTCGCCCGACTGGCCCTTGCGGAGCTTGGTGCCGAGGCCCTTGAGGGACTCGATGCCCGCCGTCAGCGGGACCATGGCCTTGGACAGCAGCGGGTCGCCCTTGGCGTTCTCGCCCGCGGCCTTGAGCCTGTTGTAGGCGAAGGCACCGGCGAGACCGGCCTTGACCAGCGCGAACGTACGTCCCTTCGTGCCCTTCTTGAACTTGCCCGCCTGGTACGGCTTGATGATCCACTGGTACGTCGCCCCGGCCGCGAGCCCGGCGTTGGCCACGAACCGCGTCTTGGCGAACTTCTGCTTCTCGGCGCTCGTACTGGGCGACGGCGTCACGGCGGCGGCCTCGTCGGCCTCGTTCGCGGCCGGCACGGCCGCGGCGAGGGCCGCCAGTTCGGCGGCCGAGGCCATCGAGACGCTCTCGCCCTGGGCCCTGCTCTCACCGCCGCCGCCGCACGCGGTGGCACCGGCCAACAACGACGTGGACAGGACCACGGCGGCGAGGGATCGACGGAATCGGACGGTTGTGGGTACGGACACGATTGCCTCCGGGGACTGAGGTGTCTTCCGCAGCCTCGCCCGGGATGTCCTGATCCGCCCTCCAGGACGGCCCGTTCGGGTGCACGTTCGTCTTTACGGCACGTTTACGACACGCCCGGGCGGCAACACGGGCTGTATGACATCACACACGCGGACGCGTACCCGGGGAAGCAGTCAGGCAGGCCGTGCCGTCGCACTGGTGGCGGACGTGCTCGCCTTCGTGATCGGCCTCTGGATCCTGCTGTACCTGCTGGAGGCCAACCAGGCGAACGGCCTCGTCGACTTCATCCACGACGCCGCCTCCTGGCTGGCCGGATGGTCCTACGACCTGTTCACCTTCAGCCGCGAATGGGTCCAGGTCGTCGTCGGCTACGGCGTCGCGGCCGTGGCCTATCTCCTCATAGGCCACGCCGTCGCCGGCTGGCTCTACCGCCGCTGACGCCCCGCTGATGACACCCTGCCGCTGACACCCCAGCCGGTCCGGTCCGGTCCGACGCCGGCGTCGGCGTCGGCGTCGGCGGCGTCCGGTCAGCCGCAGCAGTCGGGCTCCAGCCCGGTCGGGAGCGAGGCCCCGCCGAACACCTCGGTGGTGGCCTCGTCCCCGCCCAGCGCCGCGACGGCGAGCAGCAGGGACCCGGCGGTCCAGGTCGTCTGCTCCACCGGCCAGACCGCCCCGTCCTGGAACACGTAACCCGTCCAGTACATGCCGTTGTCGGCGCGCAGGTGCGTGATCGACCTCAGGACCTCCAGCGCCCGGTCGGACTGCCCCGTCGCCCACAGCGCGAGCGCCAGCTCGCAGGACTCCCCGCCCGTGACCCACGGGTTCGGCAGGACGCAGCGCACGCCCAGACCGGGGACCACGAACTCGTCCCAGCGCTCCGCGAGGCGCTCCGCCGCCTCGGCGCCGGTCAGGGCGCCGCCCAGGACCGGGTAGTACCAGTCCATCGAGTAGCGGTTCTTGTCGAGGAACCGCTCCGGGTGGCGCCGGACGGCGTGGCGCAGGGCGCCCGCCGCAAGCTCCCAGTCGGGCTGCGGCTCCTCGCGGTGCTCGGCGATGGCCAGGGCGCAGCGCAGCGCCTGGTGGATGGAGGAGGAGCCGGTCAGCAGGGCGTCGGTGACGGGCGTGCCGTCGGCCTCCCGCTTCCAGCCGATCTCCCCGCCGGGCTGCTGGAGGGCCAGCACCCACTCCACGGCCGCGCGGACGGCCGGCCACATGCGGTCCAGGAAGGCGTCGTCGCCGGTGGACAGGTAGTGGTGCCAGACGCCGACGGCTATGTACGCGGTGAAGTTGCTCTCCCGGCCCGCGTCCTGCGGCTCGGCGGTGTCCACCCCGTCGGGCCGGTCGGCGTAGGCCGCGTACCAGGAGCCGTCCCGGTTCTGGTGGCGGACCAGCCAGGCGTACGCCCGCCCGGCGGCCTCGTGCTCGCCGGCCGCGTCCAGGGCCATCGCGGCCTCGGTGTGGTCCCACGGGTCGAGGTGGTGGCCGAGGAACCACGGGATGGCGCCGTCCGGCCGTTGCGCGGCGAGGATGCCGGCGACGGTCAGCGCGGCCTCTTCGGCGGTCAGTACGCCGTCCAGGACCAGGTGTTCCGGTTCGGTGCGCCCGGGTGAGGTCACTGGGCGGCGCCGACGGGGAGGTGCGGCTTGGTCGCGTACGCCACGAAGGACTTGCCGATGACCGGGTTGAGGGCCTGCTCGGCGAGGCGGGTGGCGAGGGGCTTCTTCATGATGTCCCAGACCAGGAGCTTGTGGTACGCCTTGACGGGCAGCGCCTGGTCGTTGTCGACGCCGAAGGCGCACTTGAGCCACCAGTACGGGGAGTGCAGCCCGTGGGCGTGGTGCGTGCCGTACGGCTTGAGGCCGGCGGCCTCCATCTTGCCGAGCAGCTCGTCGGCCTTGTAGATGCGGATGTGGCCGCCCTCGACCTCGTGGTAGGCGTCGGAGAGCGTCCAGCAGATCTTCTCCGGGCCGTAGCGCGGGACGGTGATGGCGATGCGGCCACCGGGCTTGAGGACGCGGACCATCTCGGCGAGCACGCCCTTGTCGTCGGGGATGTGCTCCATCACCTCGGAGATGATGACGACGTCGAAGGAGTCGTCGGGGAAGGGCAGCGCGAGCGCGTCGCCCTCCATGGCGGTGGCAGTGGCGCCGGCCGGGGCCTCACCGGCCTCCTTCATGGCGGCGAACCACTTGGCGACCTCGCGGATCTCCTCGCCGTTGCGGTCGACGGCGACCACCTGGGCGCCTCTCCGGTAGCACTCGAAGGCGTGCCGGCCTGCGCCACAGCCCAGATCGAGTACGCGGTCGCCTGCGGCGAGCGGGAACCGGGAGAAATCGACGGTCAGCACGGGGTCCTGCCTTCGCGGTCGCGGGAGTGGAGGGGGTGGGGGTGGGGCGTGGATCGGGGGGACCGGGGAGACCGGGGGGACCGCGCGGAGCGGAAGGTCACCGGGTACCGGGGGTACGGGCGACGGCCGCCGCCGCGATGGCGGCGCGGTAGTGCGCGGCGGTGCCCTCGGCGGCCTTGGCCCAGGTGAAGCGGGTCAGGACCCGCTCGCGCCCGGCGGCGCCGAGTCTCGCGCGCAGCTCGGGGTCGCCGAGCATCCGGCCCAGCGCGGCGGCCAGGGCGCCCGCGTCGCCGGGCGGTACGGCGAGGCAGGTCTCGCCGTCGGTGCCGGCGACCTCGGGGATCGCGCCGCCGGTGGTGGCGACGAGCGGGGTGCCGGTGGCCATGGCCTCGGCGGCCGGCAGCGAGAAGCCCTCGTACAGGGAGGGGACGCAGGCGATCTGGGCGCTGCGGACGAGGTCGACGAGCTCGGCGTCGGTGATGCCCTTGACGAAGCGCACGGCGTCCTGGAGCCCGTACGTCTCGATGGCGCGGGCGACCGGCCCCTTCTCGGCACGCTTGCCGACGACGACGAGGTGCGCGGCGGGCTGCTCGGTGCGCAGCTTGGCGAGCGCCTCGACGAGGTGGACGAGGCCCTTGAGCGGGACGTCGGCGCTGGAGGTGGTGACGATGCGGCCGGGGACCTCGGCGACGGACGCGTCGGGCGACCAGAGGCCGGTGTCGGCGCCGATGTGGACGACGTGGATGCGCTCGTCCCGGACGCCGAGGTGCTGGGCGATCTCCTGCTTGGAGGAGCCGGAGACGGTCAGTACGGAGGGCAGGCGGCGGGCGACCCGGCCCTGCATGCGGGTGAAGCCGTACCAGCGGCGCACGGAGGCGCGCTTGCGGCGGTCCTTGGCGGCGTCGAGGTCCAACTGCCGGTCGACGGTGATGGGGTGGTGGATGGTGGTGACAAGGGGCGCGCCGAGGTCGCCCAGCAGGCCGTAGCCGAGGGTCTGGTTGTCGTGGACGACGTCGAACTCGCCCGCGCGGGCGGCGAGGTGGCGCCGGGCCCGGAGCGAGAACGTCAGCGGCTCGGGGAAGCCGCCGGTCCACATGGTGGCGACCTCGACGGCGTCGATCCAGTCCCGGTACTCGTCGCGCCCCGGGGTCCGGAAGGGGTCGGGGTGCCGGTAGAGGTCCAGGCTCGGCAGCTCGGTGAGCGTGGCGCCCGTGTCGAGGACCGGGTAGGGCTGCGCGCCGATGACCTCGACGGAGTGTCCCAGGCGTACGAGCTCGCGCGAGAGGTGACGGACGTAGACGCCCTGCCCGCCGCAGAACGGGTTCCCCTTATAGGTGAGCAGTGCGATGCGCATCGGACGGTCGCCGTCAGTGGCGGAACCCGCGAAAGGGGTTGTCACCATGGCCTCAGCGGTCACTCTCGGCCCCCATCTCCCTGCACTTTCGCCGGAGCGTAACCGCTCGGATAATGTAGAACAAGTTTCAGACTTGATCCGTCGAAGACCATTGAATCTACCGGCCGGAAACTACACCGTAAGAGGCGGAGCAGGTGATTCGCGCCACGACTCCGGCGCCTGGCATGCTGGCCCCGGATCAGCCCGGAACCTGCCCCCCATCTGCCCCCATCTGCCCCCCGCACACGACACGGAACGCCATGGAACGGGACACATGACAGCGGAAGCGAAGGGCGTCACCACGCCGGCGTCCCCGCCCCTGACGGAGCGCCAGGAGGCGCGCCGCCGCCGGATCCTGCACGCCAGCGCCCAACTGGCCAGCCGGGGCGGTTTCGACGCGGTGCAGATGCGCGAGGTCGCGGAGTCGTCCAGCGTCGCGCTCGGCACGCTCTACCGCTACTTCCCGTCCAAGGTGCACCTGCTCGTCGCCACCATGCAGGACCAGCTCCAGCACATGCACGCCACCCTGCGCAAACGCCCGCCGGCGGGCGACGACCCGGCGGCCCGGGTCGCGGAGACGCTGATGCGCGCCTTCCGCGCCCTCCAGCGGGAACCGCACCTGGCCGACGCGATGGTGCGGGCGCTGACGTTCGCGGACCGCAGCGTGAGCCCCGAGGTGGACACGGTGTCCCGGCTGACGACGGCGATCATCCTGGACGCGATGGGGCTGGAGGCCCCGCCGACGGCGGAACAGCTCTCGGCGGTCCGCGTCATCGAGCACACCTGGCACTCGGCGCTGATCACCTGGCTGTCAGGCCGCGCCTCGATAGCCCAGGTCAAGATCGACATCGAGACGGTCTGCCGCCTGATCGACCTGACGTCCCCGGAAAAGGCCTGATCCTGCCGGTGCCCGCCCCCTCCGTCGCCTTGGATGACGTGGTGGCCGTCAGGACGACGGGCTCCCGCTCCCGGCGTTCCTCACCACGGTTTCCGAGAGCGCGTCCAGGCACTCGACGGTGCGCTGAGTCGCGATCAGCGACAGCCGGCCGTCAGCACCCGGGGCGACATGGGCGACCTCCATCTCCCAATCCGCCCTGGTCATTCCGAGAGTCCGGGTCCCGTTCTGCTCGTACCAGCCCCCGCTGGCGGGAGTCCAGCCCCGGCGGGCCAGGTCGTCCGCCAGGGCGTCGACGGTCTCGGCCGTGGCATCCACGCGGCTGTCCCAGGCCGCGATGCACTCGCCCGTGGCGGCACGCATGTCCCGCTGGTGCGGCAGGTCGAGCTGCGGCGCCGAGCTCAGTCCGGCCCGCTCGGCCACCTCCGACAGTTCGGCGGCCACCGCCGACCGCGCCGGCTCCGCCTCGGCGCCCAGGGTGGCGCCCGCGGCGGCCGGGCCGGGGTCACAGGCCGTCAGCAGGGCGGCCGCCGCAGCCGCCGCGGCCCCTGCCCATGTCCTCGCGCGCATGTGGCCCCCGCCTCCGGCGACGTCGCCGGAGGCGGGTCCGCCGGTGATCGTCGCAGGAGTGTGCCACAGGCCCCGGACCGGGTCTGAACGGGGTATAGAGGCGGCCTAGTCCTCCGGCGGGAAGACCGGTTCGCCCGTGGCGGCCAGGGTGATCAGGATGGCTTCGACCGGGCAGCCCTCCGCCGCCGTGAGGACCGGTTCGTTCGCGTCCGTCTGCGGCGTGCGCGGGTGCGACTGGCGCGCCGTGTCGAGGGCGAAGCCGTCCGGGGCGTGGTTGACGCACATCCCCGAGCCGATGCAGACCCCGCGGTCCACCTCGACCTGCCAGCGGTCGCCCATCAGGCCCCCGCCTCGGCAGCACCCGCCGCATAGCCCGCGGGCAGGTGGATCATCTTGTGCTCCAGGTACTCGGCGAGCCCCTCCGGGCCGAACTCCCGCCCCAGGCCGCTGTTCTTGTAGCCGCCGAAGGGGCCCAGCATGTCGAGGCTGAAGGTGTTGACGTTGAAGGTGCCGGTGCGGACCTGCCGGGCGAAGTCGATGCCGTGCTCGACGTCCCCCGTCCAGACGCTCCCGCTCAGGCCGAACTCCGAGTCGTTGGCGATGCGCACCGCCTCCGCCTCGTCCCCGTACGGAATCAGGCAGACGACCGGCCCGAAGATCTCCTCCCGCGCGATCCGCATGGAGTTGTCGACGTCGCCGAAGAGGGTGGGCTCCACGTACCAGCCGCGCTCCTGGTCCGCCGGGCGGCCGCCGCCGGTGAGGATCTTCGCGCCCTCCTCCTGGCCGATGCGGATGTAGTCCAGGGAGCGCTGCTGCTGCCGCCGGGCCACCAGCGGGCCGAGCTGGGTGGCCGGGTCGAGGGGGTCGCCGACGACGAGGGCGCCCGCAGCGGCCGCGAGGGCCTCGGCCACCTCCCCGTACCGGCCGCGCGGTGCGAGGACGCGGGTCTGGGCCACGCAGGCCTGGCCGTTGTTCATCCAGGCTGCGGGCACGATCCCGGCGACGGCGGCCGCCACGTCGGCGTCCGGCAGGACGACGGCGGCGGACTTGCCGCCGAGTTCGAGGGTGACGCGGGTGAGGTTGCGGGCGGCGACCTCCATCACGCGCCGGCCGGCGGCGACCGAGCCGGTGAAGGCCACCTTGTCGACGCCGGGGTGCCCGACCAGGTACTCGCTGACCTCCCGGTCGGCGGGCAGGATCGACAGCACGCCCTCCGGCACCCCGGCCTCGCGTGCGATGTCGGCGAGGATGTAGGAGTCGAGGGGGGCCTCCGGGGAGGGCTTGAGGATGACGGCGCAGCCGCTGAGCAGCGCGGGGCCGAGCTTGGCCGCCGCCACGAACTGCGGCACGTTCCACGGGATGACGGCCGCGACGACCCCCACGGGCTCGCGGCGCACCAGGATCGGCCCGAGGGCGCCCTGGCGGTGCTCCTCGTACGGGTAGGCGCGCGCCACGGTGATCGCGGCGTCGTAGACCATCATCGGGCCGAGTGCCTGGGCCAGGACGCTCCAGGAGTACGGGGAGCCGTTCTGGGAGCTGATCGAGCGGGCGATCTCCTCGTGCCGGACGGCGATGGCGTCCTTGATCCGGGAGACGACCTCGATCCGCTCCTCCAGGCTCATCCGCGGCCAGGGCCCGGAGTCGAAGGCCTTGCGCGCCGCCGCGACCGCGCGGTCGACGTCCGCCTCCGAGGCGTGCGGGACGGAGCCGATGACCTGCTCGGTGTGGGGGGAGACGACCTGGATCGTCCCGGTGCCCAGTGGATCCGTCCACTCCCCGCCGATGAACAGCTGTCCGTGTTCCACGAGCTCCGTCATGGCTGATGCCTCCTGCGGCTTGGCGTTCCCGAACTGATACCAGTTCTAGTTCCAGGAGTCCACGGACAGGACAGAACGGCGGAGAAGATCCAACGACTAGTCAGACGCGCCCGGAGATGGTCGACTTGGGCGACTACTGCAACAAGTTCTCGTTCGCCGTCGGGTGTACGGACAGGTGCACCGACAGGTCACAGACAAGGGGCCCTCATGCCGGAGGACACGTCGCACACCACCCCGCAGGCACCGCCACGGGCGACGCCGGAAGCACCGCCGCAGGCGGCCCCGCACCCCGCCCCGCCTGCGGCCCCGACGGCGGCCCCGCAGGTCACCGACCACGGCGGGGGCGTCTGGGCCGTCAAGGTCCCCATCCCCGACAACCCGCTCGGGCACACCCTCGTCCACGTCCTCGACACCGACCGCGGCCCGGTCCTCATCGACACCGGCTGGGACGACCCCGACTCCTGGGACGCCCTCGCCGGCGGCCTCGCCGCCCTCGGCACCTCCGTCTCCGACGTCCACGGCGTCGTCATCACCCACCACCACCCCGACCACCACGGTCTGTCCGGCCAGGTCAGGGAGGCCTCCGGGGCCTGGATCGCCATGCACGCCGCCGACACCGAAGTCGTCGTCCGCACCCGCGCCTCCGAGCCCGGCGTCTGGTTCGACTACATGAGCGAGAAGCTCGCCGCCGCCGGAGCCCCCGAGGAACACGTCGCCCCGCTCCGCGCCGCCCGCGCGAGCGGCCGCATGCGGACCCTGCCCGGACTGCGGGCCGCCGTCCCCGACCGGGAGATCGTCCCCACCGAGCTGCTCCCCCTCGCCGGCCGCCGGCTGCGGGCCATCTGGACCCCCGGCCACACCCCGGGCCACGTCTGCCTCCACCTGGAGGAGGAGCACCCCGCCCGGCTCCCCGGCAACGGCCGCCTCTTCTCCGGGGACCACCTGCTGCCCGGCATCTCGCCCCACATCGGCCTGTACGAGGCCCCCGACGAGCACGGCGTGACCCGCGTCACCGACCCCCTCGGCGACTACCTCGACTCCCTCGAACGCATCGGCCGGCTGCGCCCCGCCGAGGTCCTCCCGGCCCACCAGCACGCCTTCACCGACGCCCCCGCCCGCGTACGGGAGCTGCTGGACCACCACGAGGAGCGGCTGACCGGGCTGTGGGAGCTGCTCGCCGAGCCGCTGACACCGTGGGCGCTGGCGGAGCGGATGGAGTGGAACCGGCCCTGGGAGCAGATCCCGTACGGCTCCCGGAACATCGCCGTCTCGGAAGCGGAGGCGCACCTGCGGCGCCTGGTGAAGCAGGGCCGCGCGGAGGCGGTCCCGGGCAGCGACCCGGTGGCGTACCGGGCGCTGTGAGCCGTACGGGCACCCCCGCGGCCGCGGCCCGGTAAGGGGTGCGGCAGGCCGGCGCCCCGGGCACGGGAGCTACGGGCCGGTACAGTGGGCAGGTCGTCCACACTTCCGTACGGGGGGAAGCCGGTGCGATTCCGGCGCTGACCCGCAACCGTGACCCGCCCCGGCTCCCACCGGGACGGGGAGCCGGAATGCCCCGTAGCGGAGTGCGCGGCTCGTGCCGCCGGGCCCCCCGGCGGCCGGCACCGTCGAGGTATACGGAGCCGGAGCCCGGTGCCTGCGCGTGCCTGCCTCCCGCTCCCCAGCACGAGAGGCACCCGCCCCATGACCGTCCGCCGCAGCGCCGCCGCGCTCGCCGCCTCCGCCGTGCTCTGCGTGGGCGCCGCCCCCGCAGCCCTCGCCGACACCGCGCCGCCCGCCTCCCCGTCCGCGCCTCCGGTGATCCCCTCCGGCCTGTACGGCAAGAGCGACCCCACGTACGACGGCGTGTGGCGGCAGTCCTTCGCGCTGCTCGCCCAGCACACGGTGGGCGTCAAGCCCGCCCCGCAGGCCGTCGACTGGCTGGTCGGCCAGAGTTGCGCCAACGGCGCCTTCGCCTCCTTCCGCGCCGACACGGCCGCGGCGTGCGACGACAAGACGATGTACGACACCAACGCCGCCGCCGCGGCCGTGCAGGCGCTGAAGGCCCTCGGCGGCCAGGACGCCGCGGTCGCGAAGACCGTGGGCTGGCTGAAGTCGGTGCAGAACGAGGACGGCGGCTGGGCGTACGTCCCGGGCTCCCCGAGCGAGGCCAACTCCACCGCCCTGGTGATCAGCGCGCTCGCGGTGGCCGGCGAGAAGCCGGCCGAGGTCCGCTCAAAGGCGGGCAAGACGGCGTACGAGGGCCTGTTCCCCTTCCAGCTCGGCTGCGCCGCCGAACCGGCCGCCGACCGGGGCGCGTTCGCGTACCAGCCGGTCGACGGCAAGCTCCTCGCCAACCCCGACGCGACGGCCGCCGCGACGCTCGCCGGCCTCGGCAGGGGCGCGGCCGTACCCCGGTCGGCCACGGACACCCCGGCGGCCCCGCTGGTCTGCCCGGCGGCCGCCGCCGACCCGGCGGCCGCCGCCCAGGGCGCGGCCGGCTACCTCGCGGAAGCCCTGAAGAAGGACGGCCACCTGACGGCCCTGACCCCGGGCGCGGACCAGCCGACCGCCGACACCGGCAACACCGCCGACGCGGTGATCGCCCTGGCCGCGGCCGGACACGAGCAGTCGGCGGCGGGCGCACTGGAGTGGCTCAAGAGCAACTCGGCGGCGTGGGCGAAGGACAGCCCGGCGGCCCTCGGCACGCTGATCCTGGCCGCGCACGCCACGGGCACGGACCCGAAGTCCTTCGGCGGCGCCGACCTCGTCGCCCAGCTGAACGCGACGGGCCCGGCCCCGATGGGCGCGGACACCGGCGCCACGAAGGTGGACAGCGGCAAGGACGGCGACTCGGGCGGCGACAACCTCTGGTGGATCATCGGTGCGGGCGCCGCGGCCGGCATGGGTATCGGCATCCTGCTGAGCGGCCGCCGGAAGAAGAACCAGCTCTGATGCGCCGCCGTCCGCCGCCGCACCCGACCGGCCCGGAGGGGCACCGCTCCCGGGGGCCCGTCCCGGGCCGGCCCGCCGGCAGGCGCGGTCCGGCCGCCCGGGTCCTGGCCTTCGCCCTGGCCCTCGGTACGGTCCTCTCCCTCCTGGCCGCCGGCCCGGCGCTGGCGGCGGGCTACCGCTACTGGTCCTTCTGGGACGGCGCGGGCGGGCCGTGGGCGTACGCCACCCAGGGCCCCTCGCTGGCCCGCCCGGCGGACGGCTCCGTACAGGGCTTCCGCTTCGCGGTGAGCAAGGACGCCGCGGACCAGGCGGCCCGGCCGCGGTCCCCGGCCGACTTCGCGGCGGTCTGCGGGAGCACCGACCCGGTCGCGGGCCGCAAGCGCGTGGCCCTGGTCGTCGACTTCGGCGTCCCCGCGGACGCCCCGGCGGGCGACGCCCCGCCGCAGGACGCGCCGCGCACGGCCTGCGCCCAGGTGGCCCCGGACGCCACCACGGCCGAGGCCCTCGCGGCGGTAGCCAAACCGCTGCGCTACAACAGCGCGGCGCTGCTGTGCGCGATCTCCGGCTACCCGAAGCAGGGCTGCGGCGAGCCGATGGCGGACGCCCCGGCGGCCACCGGCTCCCCCTCCGCGGCGCCCTCGTCCACGACGTCCTCGTCCACGGCGTCCCCGGGCGGCGGCCCCTCGGCGGGCCTGCTGGCGGGCATCGCCGCGGTGGCGGCCCTGGCCGCGGCCGGCGTCTGGCAGTCCCGCCGCCGCAACCGATGACCCCGCCCACCCCCAGCCCGGACCGGGCCCCCGGCTCGCGGGGCAACCCGGCGGTCGCGGCGCGGTCCGCGCACCCCGCCCCCGACGACACCCACCCCGCCCCGCCCGGCCCTGCGCAGTCCGACGCGGCACAGCCCGGCGCGGCGCGAGCTGCCGCAGGACAGCCCGACGCGGCACAGCCCGGCGCGGGGCAGCCCGACGCGGCACGAGCTGACGCGGGTCGGGCCCGTTCCGGCGGCGGCCCCGCGGCCGGGGCGGAGCCGGGCGCGGCCCAGGCCGGTCCGGACGGACCGGGTGGACCGGGTGGACCGGGTGGACCGGGTGGACCGGGTGGACCGGGTGGACCGGGTGGACCGGCCGGCCCGCCCGCCGGAGCGCCGGACCGTCCCCGCCCCCACGCCGGCTCCGGCCCCCGCCCCGCCCGGCCGGACAACGGGTCCGCGCGCGGGGTTCCGTACAGTCGGCGCGGCGGTGGCGCCCGGCCGCAGGGCGGCCCCGCGCGGGGGGTCCCGTACGAGCACCCGCGCCGCAGGCCCTGGCAGCCGCCGCGGGCGACCCGCGGCAACGCCCTGCACGCGGGTGCGTGGTGGCTCTGGGCACTCGGCCTGGCCACCGCCGCCTCCCGCACCACCAACCCCCTCCTCCTCGGCCTGATCGTCGGCGTGGCCGGCTACGTCGTCGCGGCCCGCCGCACCGCCGCGCCCTGGGCCCGCTCCTACGGGGCGTTCCTCAAGCTCGGCCTGTTCGTCATCGGCCTGCGCCTCCTCTTCTCCATGCTGCTCGGCTCCCCCATCCCCGGCTCGCACACCCTGTTCACCCTCCCCGAGGTCCCGCTGCCCGCGTGGGCGCAGGGCATCCGGTTCGGCGGCAGGGTCACCGCCGAGCAGCTGGTCTTCGCGTTCTACGACGGGGCCAAGCTCGCCACCCTCCTCGTCTGCGTGGGCGCCGCGAACGCCCTCGCCAACCCGGCCCGACTGCTGAAGTCCCTCCCGGCCGCCCTGTACGAGGCCGGGGTCGCCGTAGTCGTCGCCATGACCTTCGCGCCGAACATGGTGGCCGACGTCGTCCGGCTGCGGACCGCCCGACGGCTGCGCGGCCGCCCCACCGGCGGGGTCAAGGCCGTCCTGCAGATCGGCCTGCCGGTGCTGGAGGGGGCCTTGGAGCGTTCCGTCGCCACCGCTGCCTCGATGGACGCCCGCGGCTACGGCCGCACCGCCGACGTCCCGTCCGCCGTCCGGCACACCACCAACGTCCTCACCCTCGGCGGCCTGCTCGGCATGTGCGCGGGCACATACGGGCTGCTGGCCGCGCAGGGGGCGGCGTACGGGCTCCCCGTACTCGGCATCGGCCTGGTCCTCGCCCTCGGGGGCCTGCGGCTCGGCGGCCGCCGGTCGGTGCGCACCCGCTACCGCCCCGACCGCTGGGGCGCGCGCGCCTGGCTGGTCGCCGGGTCGGGGGCGGCCGTGGCGGCCCTCCTCGTCTACGCGGGCACCCTCGACCCGGAGGGCCTGCACCCCGGTGTGGTCCCGCTGGTCGCCCCCACCCTGCCGGTCTGGCCTGCGGCCGCGGTCCTGATTGGCCTGCTGCCCGCCTTCGTGGCACCCGTACCGCCCAAGGAGTCTTCGCAGTGATCCGCTTCGAACAGGTGTCGGTCACCTACGAGGGAGCGGACGCCCCCTCCCTCCGCGGCGTCGACCTGGAGGTCCCGGAGGGCGAGCTGACGCTCCTCGTGGGGCCGTCGGGCGTCGGCAAGTCCACCCTGCTGGGCACGGTCTCCGGGCTGGTCCCGCACTTCACGGGCGGGAGGCTGAGCGGCCGGGTGACGGTCGCGGGCCGCGACACGCGCACGCACAGGCCGCGCGAGCTGGCGGACGTGGTGGGCACGGTCGGGCAGGACCCCCTGGCCCACTTCGTGACGGACGTGGTGGAGGACGAGCTCGCGTACGGGATGGAGTCCCTGGGCCTGGCGCCCGCGGTCATGCGGCGCCGGGTGGAGGAGACCCTCGACCTCCTCGGCCTGAACGAGCTGCGCGACCGGCCCATCGCCACCCTCTCGGGCGGCCAGCAGCAGCGGGTGGCGATCGGCTCGGTACTGACCCCGCACCCGAAGGTCCTGGTGCTGGACGAGCCGACGTCCGCGCTGGACCCGGCGGCCGCGGAGGAGGTCCTGGCCGTGCTCCAGCGACTGGTGCACGACCTCGGCACCACCGTGCTGATGGCGGAGCACCGGCTGGAGCGGGTGGTGCAGTACGCCGACCGGGTACTGCTCCTGCCCGCCCCGGGGGCGCCCCCCGTCCTCGGCACCCCGGCCGGGATCATGGCCGTCTCGCCCGTCCACCCGCCGGTGGTCTCCCTGGGCCGCCTGGCGGGCTGGTCCCCGCTCCCCCTGTCGGTCCGCGACGCCCGCCGCCTGGCCACCCCCCTCCGCACCCGCCTCACCCCTACCCCGGACGGGCACCACCCCCCACGCCGACCGCCCAGCCCTCCCAACAAACAGCAACCGGCACATCCAGCCCCGCCCCACACCACGCAACACCCCACCCCCACCCGACCCACCCCTTCCGGCGAACGG
>NZ_JAPNLM010000002.1:0-441087 GCF_026627255.1 Streptomyces antarcticus
ATCCAGCCCCGCCGGCGTTTGAGGCGCGGGGGTCCGGGGGCGGAGCACCCGACAGCGGAGCTCCCGGGCTGCTCGCGCGCCTGCTCCGGCGTACGGGCCCCACCACCGCAGCCCCCGGCCCAGGGACCGGAACAGGCCCGGCCGACGCCAGGAACCTCACCGTCCGGCGCGGCCGCGCGGAGGTCCTGCACGGCATCGACCTCGCCGTGGCCCCCGGCGAGGTCATCGCCCTCATGGGCCGCAACGGCGCCGGCAAGTCCACCCTCCTGTCCGCCCTCGTCGGCACCGTCGCCCCCGCCTCCGGTTCCGTCACCGTCGGCGGCCGCACCCCGCACCGCACCCCGCCGCCGGAGATGGTCCGGCGCGTGGGCCTCGTCCCTCAGGAGCCCCGCGACCTCCTGTACGCCGACACCGTCGCCGGCGAGTGCGCCGCCGCGGACTCCGACGCGGGCGCGGCCCCCGGGACCTGCCGGGACCTGGTCACGGCCCTGCTCCCGGACGTCGCCGACGACACGCACCCCCGGGACCTGTCCGAGGGCCAGCGCCTGGCCCTCGCCCTGGCCCTGGTGCTGACCGGCCGCCCCGCGCTGCTGCTCCTCGACGAGCCCACCCGCGGCCTGGACTACGCCGCCAAGGCCCGTCTGATCGAGATCCTGCGGGCCCTGGCGGCGGAGGGCCACGCGATCGTCCTGGCCACCCACGACGTGGAGCTCGCCGCCGAGCTGGTGCACCGGGTGGTCATCCTGGCCGGCGGCGAGATCGTCGCCGACGGGCCGACCGCCGAGGTCGTCGTGTCCTCCCCGGCCTTCGCCCCCCAGGTGGCCAAGATCCTGGCGCCGGGCCACTGGCTCACGGTGACCCAGGTGGCCCGGGCCCTCGGCGCCGACGGCCCCGCCACCCGGGACCCCGCCACGCAGACCCCCGCCACCCGGGCCCCCTCCCCCCGGGACTCCGCCACCCGGGACCCCCTCAACTCGGCGGAGGCCCCGTGAGCCGCCACCCCTCGGGCCACGCCTCAGGCCACCCCGGGGGCCGCGCCGCCGGCCGCGCGGCGGGCCGTACCGCGACCCGCCCCGTACGGATCGGCCCCCGGGCCGCGGCCGCGCTGGTCCTGGTCACCCTCATCGGCATCGCCGCCTTCGGCTGGCCGCTCCTCGCCGACCGGCAGTCCGGCCTCGCGCACTCGCAGGACGCCCCGTGGCTCTTCGCCGTGCTGCTGCCCCTGCTGGTCGCCGTGGTCGTCGCGACCATCGCGGACAACGGCATGGACGCCAAGGCGGTGGCGATGCTCGGCGTGCTCGCGGCCGTCGGGGCGGCTCTGAGACCGCTGGGCGCGGGGACCGCCGGCCTGGAGCCCATGTTCTTCCTGATGGTGCTCAGCGGCCGCGTCCTCGGGCCGGGCTTCGGGTTCGTCCTCGGCTCGGTGACCATGTTCGCGTCCGCGCTGCTGACCGGCGGGGTCGGGCCGTGGATGCCGTTCCAGATGCTGGCGCTGGGCTGGTTCTCGCTGGGCGCGGGACTGCTGCCCGGCCCCGAGCGCATCCGGGGCCGGGTGGAGCTGCTGATGCTGGCGGCGTACGGCTTCGTGGGCTCGTTCGCGTACGGCACGATCATGAACCTGCAGGGCTGGGTGATCCTTCAGGGCATGGGGCAGGGCATCTCCTTCCACCCCGGGGACCCGGTGGGGGCGAACCTGGCGCGCTTCGTCGCGTACTGCCTGGCGACCTCGCTGGGCTGGGACCTGGGCCGGGCCGCGCTGACCGTCGTACTGACGCTGACGCTGGGGGCCACGCTGCTGAAGGCGCTGCGGCGGGCGACTCGTAAAGCGGCGTTCGATGCCCCGGTTTCCTTCGATTCAGGGGTTTAGTCCCATTTGCACCACCCCCTGAAACGGGTACGGGCAGTCGCGCAGCGTGAGATTCAGGGCCATCGCCGGTGACCCGCCCCACAGGACCCAGGTCACATACGAGCCGGGATAGTAGCCCTTAAAGGCCCTTTATCGACCCCTATGGACGACCCCCCACCTGCACGGACGAGGGTCCCGCCCCCGGGGGGCCGATCCGCACCGACTGCGAGGGGCGCTAGTAAGTGGCCTCGTTGCCAGGGGGTCGGGGCGTCTGTAGAACTGGATGAGTCGCAAGGCGGCACGGGTGGTTCACCCGCCGCCGACGAACCCCTCTCCACCGCGTGAGTGGCTCACGCATGTCTCTGGCATGCCTGCGGCAGATCCTGTCCCCTGCGAAAGGCTTTCCGTGTCCAACACCGTCATCCGCCGCATCGCCGCTTCCAAGAAGACCTTCGTGGGCTCCGTTCTCGCCCTGGGTGTCGCCGGCTCGATGCTCGCCACGGTCCCCGCGCAGGCCGCCCCGATGAACGCCAAGGCGATCGCGCAGCAGATGATCAAGGACCCCGCGCAGTTCGCGGCGTTCAACAACATCGTGTCCCGCGAGAGCGGCTGGAACCACACCGCCACGAACTCCTCCTCGGGCGCCTACGGCCTGGTCCAGGCCCTGCCGGCCTCGAAGATGTCCTCCGCGGGCTCCGACTGGAAGACCAACCCGGCCACCCAGATCAAGTGGGGCCTGGACTACATGAACTCCCGCTACGGCAGCCCCGTCGGCGCCTGGAACTTCTGGCAGTCGCACCACTGGTACTAAGCCGAACCCGGCTTGGCATCCCCGTGGCAGCAGACACCGAAACAGCATCACCAGCACCACCCGTCCCTGCTCCCGCACCAGCGGTAGAAGCAGGAGTGAACGCGGCAGAACGCTCGACACGAGCAGCACCCACAGCCCGCTCGGCCCAAACAGCACGAGCAACACGAACTGTACGAACAGCACGAACAGCACGAGCTGTACTCATGAGAAGGCCCCGACGGCCGACCTCCCCAGGTCCGGCCACCGGGGCCTTCGTCTTTCCCATCCCACTGGGTTCAGTGCGCGCCCGCGGGGGTCACAGGCGCTGAATGATCGTGCCGGTCGCCAGCGCGCCTCCCGCGCACATGGTGATCAGCGCGAACTCCTTGTCGCGGCGCTCCAGCTCGTGCAGCGCCGTCGTGATCAGCCGGGCGCCGGTGGCGCCGACGGGGTGGCCGAGCGCGATGCCGCCGCCGTTGACGTTGACCTTCTCCAGGTCCTGGTCGAAGACCTGGGCCCAGCTGAGGACCACGGAGGCGAAGGCCTCATTGATCTCCACGAGGTCGATGTCCTTGAGCGACATCCCGGCCTTGCCGAGCACGGCGCGCGTCGCGTCGATCGGCCCGTCGAGGTGGAAGTGCGGGTCGGAGCCGACGAGCGTCTGGGCCACGATCCGGGCGCGCGGCCGCAGCTTGAGGGCGCGGGCCATCTTGCGCGAGGCCCACATCACGGCGGCGGCCCCGTCGGATATCTGCGAGGAGTTCCCGGCGGTGTGCACGGCGGTCGGCATGACCGGCTTGAGCCGGGCCAGCGCCTCCATGCTCGTGTCCCGCAGCCCCTCGTCCCGGTCGACCAGCCGCCACATGCCCTGCCCGGCGGCCTGCTCCTCCTCGGTCGTCGGCACCTGCACGGCGAACGTCTCGCGCTTGAAGCGCTCCTCCGCCCAGGCGGCCGCGGCCCGCTCCTGGGAGAGCACCCCCAGCCGGTCGACGTCCTCACGGCTCAGGCCGCGGTGGCGGGCGATCCGCTCGGCGGCCTCGAACTGGTTCGGGAGGTCGACGTTCCACTCGTCCGGGAAGGGCTTGCCCGGGCCGTGCTTGGAGCCCGATCCCAGCGGCACCCGGCTCATGGCCTCGACGCCGCAGGCGATGCCGATGTCCATGACGCCGCCGGAGATCATGTTGGCGACCATGTGGTTGGCCTGCTGGGAGCTGCCGCACTGACAGTCCACCGTGGTCGCGGCGGTCTCGTACGGGAGCCCCATGGCGAGCCAGGCGTTGCGGGCGGGGTTCATCGACTGCTCGCCGGCGTGGGTGACGGTGCCGCCGACGATCTGCTCGACGCAGTCGGGCTGGATTCCGGTCCGTGCCAGGAGTTCGCGGTAGGTCTCGCCGAGCAGGTAGGCGGGATGGAGGTTGGCGAGCGCGCCCCCGCGCTTGCCGATGGGGGTGCGTACGGCTTCGACGATGACGGGTTCCGCGGCCATGAGCTCGTCCTCTCCTGCACAGCGCCAGCGCGGCGGGCCGTCCCGGCGCCCCGCCCGAACTAGTACGCGTTCTAGTTCTCTCTGCAGTCTTATGACTAGGAGCCCCGCCACGCAAGGGTCTTGCACGCGGCCTGCACGGATTCCACACGCAACAGTTGGCGCGCCGACCCTTGTCACTTCTGGAACTCGTTACTACCTTCAAGCCAACATCTGATGGGCCGTCAGACTTTGGAGTCGCCCGATGTCCTGCCCCGCGCTGCCCGAAGGCTTCGACGCCACCGACCCCGACCTGCTCCAAAGCCGCGTTCCGCTCCCGGAGTTCGCCCAGCTGCGGCAGACGGCACCGGTGTGGTGGTGTCCGCAGCGGCGGGGGATCACCGGCTTCGACGACGAGGGCTACTGGGTCGTGACGCGGCACGCGGACGTCAAGTACGTGTCCACGCACCCCGAGCTGTACTCCTCGACCACCAACACGGCGATCATCCGCTTCAACGAGCACATCCCGCGTGATGCCATTGATGCCCAGCGCCTGATCATGCTGAACATGGATCCGCCGGAGCACACGCGCGTACGCCAGATCGTGCAGCGGGGCTTCACCCCGCGGGCCGTCCGCGGCCTGGAGGAGGCCCTGCGCGACCGCGCCCGGCAGATCGTCGAGGAGGCCGTGGCCGCTTCGGCCGACGGCAGCTTCGACTTCGTCACCCAGGTCGCGTGCGAGCTCCCGCTCCAGGCCATCGCCGAGCTGATCGGCGTACCGCAGGAGGACCGCTCCCGGATCTTCGACTGGTCGAACAAGATGATCGCCTACGACGATCCCGAGTACGCGATCACCGAAGAGGTCGGCGCCAACGCGGCCATGGAGCTCATCGGCTACGCCATGAACCTGTCCGCCGCCCGCAAGGAGTGCCCCGCCAAGGACATCGTCACGCAGCTGGTGGCGGCCGAGGGCCAGGGCAACCTGGGCTCCGACGAGTTCGGCTTCTTCGTGCTGCTGCTGGCCGTCGCGGGCAACGAGACCACGCGCAACGCCATCAGCCACGGCATGCACGCCTTCCTGACCCACCCCGAGCAGTGGGAGCTGTACAAGGCCACCCGCCCCTCGACGACGGCGGAGGAGATCGTGCGCTGGGCCACGCCGGTGGTGTCCTTCCAGCGCACCGCCACCCAGGACACCGAGTTGGGCGGGCAGAAGATCAAGGCGGGCGACCGGGTCGGGATGTTCTACTCCTCCGCGAACCACGACCCCGAGGTCTTCCGGAACCCGGAGCTCTTCGACATCACCCGCGACCCGAACCCCCACCTCGGCTTCGGCGGCGGCGGCCCGCACTTCTGCCTCGGCAAGTCCCTGGCGGTCATGGAGATCGACCTGATCTTCAACGCCCTGGCCGACGCTCTCCCAGACCTCCGCCTGACCGGCGAGAACCCGCGCCGCCTGCGCGCGGCCTGGCTGAACGGCATCAAGGAACTACGGGTAACCCGCGGCTGACCCCTACCACCGACCGCCCCCGCCCGCTTCCACCCCCGCCGGCGTTTGAGGCGCGGGGGTCCGGGGGCAGCGCCCCCGGGAACGGCGCCCCGCCGGCCGACGGCGGCGCCGCCCCGCCCCTCAGCGCCGCCGCGCAGCGACCGGCACTCCCAGCTCCGCCGCCCCGCGCGGCTTCGGCACGGACGCGCCCGCCGCCAAGGCGACCGCCCCGCGCGGCCCGGACAGCACGTACACGAGCCCGAATCCGGCGGCCACCACGACCGCCCCGCCCACCGCGTCCAGCACCCAGTGGTTCGCGGTGGCGACGATCGCGCACGCCGTGATCAGCGGGTGCAGCGCACCCAGCAGCTTCTGCCAGCCCTTCGGGGCCAGCACCACGATGACGATGCCGCACCACAGCGACCACCCGAAGTGCAGCGAGGGCATCGCCGCGTACTGGTTGGAGATCGCGGTCATGGCCCCGTACGACGGGTTCGCCAGGTCCTGCGGCCCGTGCACGGTGTCGATGAAGCCGAGCGCGGGCATCAGCCGCGGCGGCGCGAGCGGGTACAGCCAGAACCCCGCGAGCGCGAGCACGGTCGCCAGCCCCAGGGAGGCCCGCGCCCACCGGTAGTCGCCGGGCCGGCGCCAGTACAGCAGGCCGAGGATCGCCAGCGGGACGACGAAGTGGAAGGAGGTGTAGTAAAAGTTGAAGAACGCCTCCAGCCAGGGCGTGTTCACCACGGCGTGGTTCACGGCGTGCTCGATGTCGATGCCGAGCGCCTTCTCGATCCCGTGGATCTGGTCGGCGTTCCCCTCGGCGAGCGACCGGCTCGTCGGCGCGGCGGCGCGGATGTGCGAGTACAGCGAGTACCCGACCCGTATCAGCAGCAGCTCCAGCAGCAGGTTCGGCCGGGAGAGCACCCTGCGCCAGAACGGCAGCAGCGGCACCCACGACCACCGGGCGGCCGCCGGACGCCCGTACGCGGTCGGTACGGGTGCGCTCCAGTGCGGCGCCGTACGCGGCAGGAACGGTACGGCGCAGGCCGCGGCCAGCGCGGCGAGCAGCAGCACGTTGTCCCGTACGGGGGCCAGGGCGGCCAGGTTCGGCAGCAGCACATCGCTCGGCAGCGTCAGGGCGAGGACCACGGCCACGGGCCACACGGGCCGGTCCGCCGCACGCGTGCCGACCTTGCCGGCGACGGCGAGCAGTACCCACAGCAGCTGGTGGCGCCAGCCGACCGGGGACACGGCGACGGCCACGCACCCGGTGATGGCGACCGCGAGCAGCAGCTGCCCGTCGCGGGCGTAGCGGACCGCGCGGCGCAGCCCGATCCAGACGACCACGGCGGCGAGGACGGCGTACAGCGCGATCTCGGCGGGGCCGGTGAGTCCGAGGCGCAGCAGCGCGCCGTGCACGGACTGGTTCGCGAGGCCGTCGGGGGCGCCGCCGAGGCCGGTGCCGGCGAGGTGCTGGGACCAGTACGTCCACGAGTCGCGCGGCAGGGCCGCCCAGGACAGCGCGGTGGCGCCGGCGAAGGTCACGGCGGCGGCGCGGGCGGCGGGCCTGCGCCCGGAGAGCCACAGCAGCGCGGCGAAGAGCAGCAGCGCCGGCTGGAGCGCGGCGGCGAGCCCGATCAGGAGCCCGGCGGGCCGGTCGGCGGGTACCCGGAAGACGGCCAGCAGCACCAGCAGCACCGGCAGGACGGCGGTCTGGCCGGGAGACGCGGCCTCGCGGACGGGCAGCGAGACCATCATCAGCGCGGTCAGCACGGGCGCGGCCAGCACCGCGGTGCGCCGCGGCACAGGGTCGGGCAGAGCGCGCGCGGCGACGAGCCCGATGGCGGCGACGAACAGCAGTGTCACGCAGGTCCAGGCGACCTCCAGCGACGGTGCGGCGAAGCCGGTCAGCGGCTTGAGGACCAGTCCCCCAAAGGGGGTTCCGGTGAACTGGCCGGCTCCGGCCTCGTAGAGGGAGCCGGGCAGACTGCCGGGGAGATGGAACCCGCTCAGCCAGTCTCCGGGGGGCACGCGCAGTACCGCGGCGGCCTGTCTGACGGCGAGCGCGCCCGCCAGCGCCCACAGCAGGAGGCGGGCCGCCCCGAGTCTGCCGCTACCGCCTATGTCCCCGGCATGTCCGTTCGCACCACTGTGCTCCGCCGCGTTCGCCACGCCTCGCCGGCCTCCCGCCCTGTTGACCGCAACCCCGACTTCGCCTGGCTGCCGCGCTTCATACCGCGTTTGATTACCGGACGACGATATCCCCCACGGGAGGCCCCGGACGGCCCGCCCGGACAGCCCGAAGATCGACAACGCCCGGAGACGTCTTCACGGCGCTTCGACGGACCGGTGTAGGAGACTGCAGGCACGTCGTCGAGGCCTGGTCCGAGGCCCGGCCTGTGTTCCTGAGAGGTGTCATGTGCCTAGCGTGGTAAAGATCAACGCACTCACCGTCCCGACCGAGCAGCGGGAGGTGCTGGAGAAGCGCTTCGCCTCGCGGGCGGGCACCGTGGAGAACTCGGACGGCTTCGAGTGGTTCGAGCTGCTGCGCCCCGTGGAGGGCACCGACCAGTACCTCGTCTACACGCGGTGGCGTTCGGAGGAGGACTTCCAGGCGTGGATGGAGGGGCCGATGAAGGCCGCTCACCAGGGCGGGGGCGGCGGCGAGGGCGGCGGCGAGCGTCCGAAGCCCGCGGCCTCGGGTTCGTCGGTGTGGTCGTTCGAGGTCGTGCAGCAGGCGGCGCCGAAGCAGCAGGCCTGACGTCCAGGCCCCGGGCCCGTCCGCGTACACGTACACGTAGCGGAGCCCGGGGCACGGGGCACGGGGCATGCGGCGGCCCGGGCCCGGGGCACGGACCTCGGGCCGCCGGGCGGGACCTCGGGCACGCGGCCGGACCCGGGCGTGTGGCCGACCTCGGGCGCGGTACCACGACCGGCGCAGAACCGGCCGCCGATACCCGGACGGACGGACGGACAGACGGACGCGTTCAGGTCCGGTCCGGCACCGGTCAGCTCCAGAAGGCGTCGATCTCGTCGATGTCCTCGGTGCACTCGTCGATGTCGGTGATCTTGTGGCCGATGACCGTGAAGAAGAGGCCGCCGCGGATCTCGATGCCGCGGTCCCCGCGGTCGCCGCGGGACGTGTGGAACGTCATCACGTGCCCGCGACCGTCGGCGAGGACCGTCTCCAGGTGGACCTGGAAGGTCCCGTTCGTCTCCTGGCCGAGCCGCCGGTAGAGGTCGAGGACGGCTTCGCGCCCCTTGTGGTGCCCGGACAGCGGGCTGCTGCCGGGCACGTGGTGGATGACGTCGGCCGTCATCAGCGTGCTCAGCGTCTCCATGTCGCCCCTGCCGAACGCCTCGTAACCGCGGCGGATCAGGGCACAGTCCGGATGCTCCGACATGACGGTTCACACCCTCCACGTGCGCGGATTCTCTTGTTCCTATCATCGGTCCGGGGCTGTGGATATTCCACGCGGGAGTTCCGGCGCGAACCCCACAATGGCCGCATGAACACTTACAGCGAGCAGCGTGTACAGAGCGCGAGGGCCGTGCCCCCCGCCGGCACCGGGGCGCGCCGTACCGGCGGCACGATCGCGCCCGGCGCGGGCTTGCCGCGGTCCGGTTCGTGGACCGTGGTGCCCGAGCACGTCACGACACCGGATGCCGTCGTCCTGCGCCGCGCGTACTACGCGGAGGTCGCCGGGCGTTACTGGAACCGGCAGGTCACCGCGTCCGAGATCGACCAGGGGCTCCTTGAGTTCCCGGACGACGGCCTGGTGGCGCCGGCGGGCGGGTTCGTCGTCGGCCGGTGGGCCGGCGAGCCCCTGGCGTGCGGGGGGATACGCAGGCTCGACCCCGTCACCGCCGAGCTCACCAAGGTGTACGTCGACCCGCGCGCCCGCGGAACCGGAGGCGGGGCGGCCTTGCTCGCGGCCCTGGAGGCACAGGGCCGCGAGATGGGCGTCGAGCGCGTCCGGCTGGACACCCGGTCGGACCTCGTGGAAGCCCGGGCGCTGTACGCGCGGCACGGGTATGCGGAGATACCGGCGTACAACTCCGGCCCGTATGCGGAGCACTGGTTCGAGAAGAGCCTGCTGGCGACCCCCTCGGCCTGAACGTCCCGCCCTTGGCACCGGCCTTCCCCGCGCCGCCGGCGGACGGCGTGGCCGATGCGCGGCGGGGCCGGGAAGCGGCACGGCGCGGCTAGGGAGCGGCGTGGTCGCGCCGCGGGGCGGCGTCGTACGGCTCCTCGGCGTCGGAACCGCAGAGCTCCGCATTGATCTCGCGGACCAGTGCGATCAGGTCGGTCGGGCGGTCCGGACCCCACCAGTCGCCGAGGAGTTCGGCGAGGGACTCCTCCCGGGCCGCGGACAGTTTCGCCGCGCTCTCCCGGCCCGCGTCGGTCAGGACGAGCGGCAGCCCGTCCCGTACGGCGAGGCCGCGCCCCTCGACCTGGCGGGCGGCGTCCGTGATGACCTTCAGTGGCACGTTCGTACGTTCGGCGAGCTGGGCGGGGTCGGCGAAGCCGTACTTGTTGATCCGCAGCAGCAGCCAGCTCGAGGCGGGCAGCAGGTCGTAGCCGGCCTTCTCGGTGATCTTCTCGTACACGTGGCGCCGGCCCTCCCGGGTACCGAGCACCGACAGCGCGCGGGCGACCTCGTCGCGGGATGAGCGCTGGACGGGGTTGGAGGCCAGGGTTTCGGTCACGTCGGGCGCGGTGACCGAGCCGCGGAGCGTGTCCTCCTTGAGGAACCAGGCGACGACGAAGGCGATGAGGACGATCGGCACCGCGTAGAGGAAGACGTCGGTGATGGCGGTGGAGTAGGCGTCGAGCACGCGCGGTTGCAGCTCGGCGGGAAGCGCGGAGATGGAGCGGGGGTCGGCTTCCAGCTGGGCCGGGCCGACTCCGGGCGGCAGGGTGACCCCGGCGAAGGCCGAGGTGAGTTCGTCGTCGAGCTGGTTGGTGAAGACCGTGCCGAAGATCGCGACGCCGAAGGAGGCGCCGATGGAGCGGAAGAAGGTGGCACCGGAGGTGGCGACGCCGAGGTCGGCGTAGCTGACGGCGTTCTGCACCACCAGGACGAGCACCTGCATGACCAGGCCGAGTCCGGCGCCGAAGACGAAGAAGTAGACGCTCATCTCCCAGGTGGAACTGGTGCGGTGGAGCTGGTGCAGGAGGAGCAGGCCGACGGCGGTGACAGCGGTGCCGGCGATCGGGAAGACCTTCCACCGGCCGGTGCGGCTGACGATCTGGCCGGAGGCGGTCGAGGAGATCAGCATGCCGAGCACCATCGGCAGCATGTGGACACCGGACATGGTCGGTGACACGCCCTGGACGACCTGGAGGAAGGTCGGCAGGTAGACCATCGCGCCGAACATCGCGAATCCGATGACGAAGCTGATCACCGAGCAGAGCGTGAAGGTGCGGACGCGGAACAGTCCGAGCGGCAGGACGGGTTCGGCGGCCCTGCGCTCCACGAAGACGAAGACGAGGAGGAGGACGGCGCCGAGGACGGCGAGACCGATGATCCGTGCGGAGCCCCAGCCCCACGTGCCGCCGAGCGATGCGACGAGCACGAGACAGGTGGCGACGCAGGCGATGAGGAAGGTGCCCAGGTAGTCGATGGTGTGCTTCGAGGAGCGCGCCGGGATGTGCAGGGAGGCGGCGATGACGACGAGCGCGACGAGCCCGATGGGGAGGTTGATGTAGAAGACCCAACGCCACGACAAGTGGTCCACGAACAGACCGCCCAGCAGCGGGCCCAGCACGCTGGTCGCGCCGAAGACGCCACCGAAGAGGCCCTGGTACTTGCCGCGTTCACGAGGCGGGACGATGTCACCGACGATCGCCATCGACAGCACCATCAGACCGCCGCCACCCAGGCCCTGCAGGGCGCGGAACCCGATGAGCTGGGGCATGTTCTGGGCGATACCGCACAGGGCCGACCCGATCAGGAAGAGGACGATGGCGTACTGGAAGAGCTTCTTGCGCCCGTACTGGTCGCCGAGCTTCCCCCACAGCGGCGTGGCCGCGGTGGAGGCGAGCATGTAGGCGGTGACGACCCAGGACAGATGGGCCATGCCGCCGAGGTCGCTGACGATGGTCGGCAGGGCGGTGGAGACGATGGTCTGGTCGAGCGCCGCGATCAGCAGGCCCAGCAGCAACGCGCCGATGGAGACGAGCACCTCGCGGGAGGCGTGCTCGGCGGCGGGGCCGGACACCTGCGGGCCGGAACCGGAGTCCGCGGCCTTCTTGGTCACATCCTGCGCCATCGATTCCTCCTCAGGCCGGATCAACATATCCATCCTGAGCGGTGTGTCCGGTTATGGCCTCTCGGGCCGGTGGGGAGGGGCCTTGACGGGTCTGCATAATCGCAGGCAATGGCCAGGGAGGGATTCCAGTGAGCGGTAAACACTGTCCGGACTGCGGCGCATCCGGCGCCGGCTGCGGGTGTGCGCCGGGTGCGGGTATCGACCCCATGCCCCTGCGCATCCGTCCGTACGTGACGATGCCCGACCTCGGCGCACCGGACGCCCCGGCGTCCCCGCCGCCCGTACCGCCGATACCGCGCGTGGCGGCGCCGCCGTCCGCACCCCCGGTACCGGGTGTGGCGTCACCGAGCCCGAGCCGCTCCCCCAGCCCCAAGCCCTCGGCGCCGGTGCAGGGCCCGACCCTGCGGTTCGGGGACTCGGGCGCGGACGTGGAGAAGCTGCAGCGGCTGCTGGCCGATCAGGGCCTGTACCGCGGCAGGATCAACGGCCAGTTCGATTCGAGGGTGGAACGGGCGGTGTCGACGTTCCAGTTCGAGAACGGCATCGACGACGAGGAATGGGGCGTCTACGGTCCCGTGACCCGGCGCGCCTTGGAGGGTTAGGGGCGCCGTCGAAGTCGTTCCTTACGCCCGTGGGGGCGGGGAGCGAGTGTGACGCCCCCGGGCCGAACCCGGGCCGAACCCGGGGCGGAAGAGGCGGCCTGGTACTGGAGGGACGGGGGTCACACCTCCTGCGGTGGCGCGAACCGCCCCACGTTTTGTATCGTGTAGGAACAAAGTGGTTCCGCCCTCACTCCCTGACCGGTGGGCGGAACCACTTGTTCTCTTTTCCCGCCCGTCTGGAGCCCCGCCGATGCCGGCCAGCACCGCCGCCACCACCGCACCCGTCGTCCTCACCGCCAAGGCCCTGCTCCTGGACATGGACGGCACCATCGTCAACTCCGATGCGGTGGTCGAGCGCTGTTGGCGCGACTGGGCTGTCTCCCACGGCCTGGACCCGCAGGAAGCCCTCAAGGTGGTCCACGGCCGTCAGGGCTACGCCACCATGGCCGCACTGCTCCCGGACCGCCCGATGGAGGTCAACCGCGCCGAGAACGCGGTGATGCTCGCCCGCGAGACCGCCGACACCGACGGCGTGGTCCCGGTCGCGGGCGCCCCGGAGTTCATGGCCGCCCTCGACGGCCTGGCGCACGCCCTCGTCACCTCTGCCGACGCGGCCCTGGCCACGGCCCGGATGACCGCCGCCGCCCTGCCGATGCCCGACGTACGGGTCACCGCCGAGTCCGTCGAGTCCAGCAAGCCCCACCCCGAGGGCTTCCTGAAGGGCGCCGCCGCCCTGGGCGTGGACCCGGCCGACTGCATTGTCTTCGAGGACTCCGCTGCGGGCATCGCGGCAGGTCAGGCGGCAGGCATGCGCGTGATCGGCGTGGGCCCGCGCGCGGCCGCCCACGCACCCACGGTCCACGTCCCGGACCTGACGACCTTGCGCGTCACATCGACTCCGGACGGCTCGATCCTCGTGTCGGTGTCGGTGCCGGAGGCGTAGACGGTTCAGGGGGGCGGCTGAACGGGGGCCCACACCGGCCGGAAGCGCGAGGTGCTGGGGGGTTCCCGTCAGTCTCATCGTCTCTCCGGTTCGGGCCGGCCCCTCAAAAGAACGGCACCGGGCGAGAGATGCCCCCTGGGTCCAGCCAGAGAGGGACGGCCCGCTCCCGCACGCACCAGATCGCTACACGCTGCGCCCGGCATAGCGACTGCGGTCCGCCTGGGGCTGGGCACAGGCCGCATGAGATCGCCACGCACTCCTCTCTGCACAGCGACTGCGATCCGTCCGGGGCTGGGCATGGACCGCCCACGAAGCACAGTGGCCGACCGCTGTCGCCCGGGGTCGACCAGGGCAACCTGAGGCGGGTGCGAGCGCTCTCCCCGGCTGCCACACACATCCTGCAGCTCGGCGAGTTCCGTTCGAACGCCGCCAAATGACGTCAGCCGCCCACCGATTGGTGGGCGGCTGACGTCTTCTGGTGCCAGGAGTGCCCGGCGGACGGTCCGCCCGCGATCGCCCCGCACAGCGGGAAGACGGCCCGGAGGCCTTGAGGCGCCCTGACCTCCCCACCCCCATCGCTCTTCTTCAAGCCGGTACGGGAGCAGCGCGAGTACGCCTTCGGCGGCAACGACCGGCGAGGGGCGCCTTGTCGGGGAGTTGGGCGAGGGCGACGGCTGGGTGACGCCGGGGGGGGGTCCGGAATGGGCTCTTGACCCAGAACGCCCGGCGGGCCTCGCGTCATGGCGGCCGCCAACAGTTCGGAATCTCAACTTCCGCTTAAATAAGGGGCCTTGCACGCCTTGATGTGACGTGCTCATGTCGTCAGGCTGTCATCTGGCGCCCACCTCCGCGCAACCCGGCGCCGCAAACATGGCCACGCCCCACCGGGGCCTCACGGCCGTACCCCCCGCACCCAGGGAGCCCTCATGGCACTCAGCTCTGTTGTCTACGCGCGTCGAATCGGCGTGCTCGCCTCGGCCGCCGCGCTCGCGGCCCTGACTTCCCTCGTCAGCGCGCCCGCCGCCCAGGCCGCCCCGCCCACCCCCATCAGCGCCTCGGCCGCCCGCTCCTACCTCGCGACGGTCACGCCCAAAGCCGAGGGTTCCACCAGCGGTTACAGCCGTGACCTCTTCCCGCACTGGAGCACCGTCTCGGGCACCTGCAACACCCGCGAGACCGTCCTCAAGCGGGACGGAGTGAACGTCGTCCAGGACTCCGCCTGCGCCGCCGTGAGCGGCAGCTGGTACTCCGAGTACGACGGGGCCACCTGGACCGCGGCCTCCGACATCGACATCGACCACATGGTCCCGCTCGCCGAGGCCTGGCGCTCCGGCGCCAACTCCTGGACCACCTCCAAGCGCCAGCAGTTCGCCAACGACCTCACCCGCCCCCAGCTCATAGCGGTCACCGACAACGTCAACCAGGCCAAGGGCGACCTCGACCCCGGCAAGTGGCTGCCGTCGCGCACCGCCTACCGCTGTACGTACGCGCGGATGTGGGTCCAGGTGAAGCAGCACTGGGCCCTGAGCATGGACTCCGGGGAGAAGACGGCCCTGGTCAACGTCCTCAACGGCTGCTGACCCACCCGCCGGACGGTCCCCGCACCCGATCTATCCCCCGCCAGGGGGAGGCGTGGCTCCCCTTCCCCGTCGTACCGTGATCAAAGGGGATACGAAGGAGGGGGAGTCACATGGCCGGACTGCGTCTGGGGCCGCTGCTGCGCCACGTCGACTGGGACACGGGCGGTTCGGCCACGATATGGGTCGAGGCCGACCGCCCGTGCACGGCCGAGGTGCGGTGCGCCGACGGGGCGGGAGGCCGTGCGCGCACCTTCCAGGTGGCGGGGCACCACTACGCGCTGGTGCCGGTGACCGGCCTGACGCCGGGGGCCACGACGGCGTACGAGGTGCTGCTCGACGGGGCGCGGGTGTGGCCGCTGCCCGACAGCTCCTTCCCGCCGAGCACGATCAGCACCCCGGCGGTGGCGGGCCCTGGCCGGTCCGCGCCCGGGCCCGGACTGCGGGTCACGTTCGGCTCCTGCAGACAGGCCGCGCCGCCGGCCGGCGGGCTGCGCGGGCCGCACGGCGCGGACGCGCTCGACACGCTCGCGGCGCGGCTGGCCGCCGACCCGGAGGCGGTGCGTCCGGACGTTCTGCTGCTGCTGGGCGACCAGGTGTACGCCGACGCCCTGTCCCGGGAGACCCGCGCGTGGATCGCGGCCCGGCGGGACCTGCGGGAGGCCCCGGGCGCGCAGGTCGCGGACTACGAGGAGTACACCCGGCTCTACTACGAGTCCTGGCTGGATCCGGAGATCCGCTGGCTCCTGTCGACCGTTCCGAGCCTGCACATATTCGACGACCACGACGTCATCGACGACTGGAACACGAGCGAGGCGTGGGTCGAGGAGATGCGGGCGACCCCGTGGTGGCGGGAGCGGATCCTCAGCGGGCTGATGTCGTACTGGGTGTACCAGCACCTGGGCAATCTCTCGCCGGCCGAGCTGGAGCGGGACGGGCTGTATGCCGAGATATGCGCCACCCCGGACGGTACGGAGCCACTGCGGGCCTTCGCGGCCTCGGCGGACAACGATCCGGCGACGGTGCGCTGGAGCTATCGGCGGGACTTCGGGCGGACGCGGCTGCTGATGGTCGACACCCGGGCGGCGCGGGTCCTGGCCGAGGACGGGCGGGCGATGCTCGATCCGACCGAGCACCAGTGGCTGCGGGACAACGCGCTCGCGGGGCACGGGGGGTACGACCACCTGCTGATCGGTTCCTCGCTGCCGTGGCTGATGCCTCCGCTGATCCACGACGCGGAGACGTGGAACGCAGCGCTGTGCCGCGGGGTGCGGGGGCCGCGTTGGGCGCGGATCGGGGAGAATCTGCGCCGGCGCAGCGATCTTGAGCATTGGGCGGCGTTCCCGGCCTCGTTCGCGGCGCTGACCGACCTGATCGAGGAGGTGGGGACGGGGCCGCGGGCGCCGGCGACGGTGTGCGTGCTGTCGGGCGACGTGCACCATGCGTATGTGGCCGAGCCCCGTATACCCAGTACGGCGCGGCTGTTCCAGTTGACGTGCTCGCCGGTGCACAACTCCATCCACACGGCGGTGAAGCTGGGGTTTCGGCTGGGCTGGTCGCGGATGGGGCGGTGGCTGGGGCGCGGCTTCTCCCGGCACGGGCGGACGGGGCGGCCGCCGGTGACCTGGCGGCGTACGGGTGGTCCGTGGTTCGGGAATCAGCTGATGACGCTGGCGCTGGCCGGGCGGACGGCGCGGCTCCGGCTGGACCAGGCGCACAGGAATCGCAAGGGCGCCCGGCTGGTGACGGTGCTGGACCGGGAGCTGACCGGGGCGGAGACGGCGTAGAGGTGTCGGGTCGGGGGGTGGGCGCGGCTTTCGGCGCGGTTCGGTGTCGAGGGGGGAGGCGCACGGGCGGGCGGTGCGGTGGGGCAGGTCCACCGGGCCGGGGGCTTGGGGGCGGCCCCGGGCGTCCGGGGGGTGGGCGCCCGGCGTACCCTGTAGGGCTGTCAAGCCGCTCCTGCCGCTCCCCCGCGACGTCGCGGCGCTTCATGCCGCTGCACGTCAACCGGACTGGGGAGTCCCGCCTTGTTTGAGACTCTGGGGTCGCTGACCGCGAGCCCATGGATCTACGCCGTGGTGGCGGTGTCCGTCGTGCTCGACGTCTTCCTGCCGGTGCTCCCGAGCGGGGTGCTGGTGATCACCGCGGCCGCGGCCGCCGCGGCGGCCGGTGCGGCGGGTCCGGTGCCCGTGGCGGTGCCGGTGACCGCCGAGGTGCCCGACATCCTGGCCCTGCTCGTGATCGCCACGGCCTCTTCGGTGCTGGGTGACATGGCCGCGTTCCGGCTGGCCCGGCGCGGTGGGGCCCGGCTGGACCGGGCCATCGCCCGCTCCCGTCGGCTGACCCGGGCGCAGGACCGCCTGGGGACGGCGCTGGCCCGGGGCGGCGGCGCCCTGGTGGTGATCGCCCGCTTCGCTCCGGCGGGCCGCTCGGTGGTGTCGCTGGGCGCGGGCAAGACGCACCGCAAGGTGATGGAGTTCCTGCCCTGGTCGGTGCTGGCGGGCATGGCCTGGGCGGGGTACAGCGTGGCGCTGGGCTACTTCGGTACGCAGTGGCTCGGTACCCAGTGGCTGGGTACCGCGGTCTCCCTCGTCGCGCTCTTCGCCGGCGGCGCCCTGGCCGCGTACCTCGTGCGCCGCCCGTACACGGCGAGGACCGCGGCGGCCCCGGCGGCGTAGCGGGCCGCGATCGGCTCGTCCGGGTGAATCGGCTCCCCCGGGCGGAGCAGTGCGTCACCCGTTCACCCGGCCCCGATCGCCGCCCCGGGGTCCGGCTCCTAGCGTGCAGAGCACGGTGCGCAACCGAATCCGCGTCACATCCGTGCCCTGGCCGCGCCGTTTCGAGGAGCCGAGGAGTTCTCTCCATGCCCGCCACGCCGCACGCCACGCCGCAGTCCGAGCCCGCCCAGCACTCCGCGTACGCCGGGTGCTCCGCCCACTCCGCCCCGCGCCGTCTGCTGGCCGTCGCGGCCGTGACGCTGGCCGTCGCCGCCGCGACCCCGGCCGCCGTCGCCTACGCCGCGCCCTCCGCCAGCGTCTCCCCGAGCACCGTTGCCCCGGGCGGCCGGGTGGGGCTCAACGTCGAGGGCTGCGGCACCAAGACCGGCCGGGCCACGTCCAGCGCGTTCGGCGAGGTGCAGCTGACCCCCGGCAACCTGGAGGCGACGAACCTCTTCGGCAACGCCACCGTCCACCGCAACGCCGGCGCGGGCACCCACCGCGTCACCTTCGAGTGCGGCGGCGCCGGCGGTCAGCGCGTCACCGCCAACCTGTACGTGTCCCCGGGCGCCGCACGCGGCGGCGAGGGCGGCAGCATCGGCTCGATGAGCCCGGCGCAGATCGCCATGGGCGGCGCCCTGGTCGTGGGCGCACTCGGCGCGGGCGTGTGGGTGATCCGGCGCCGCGCGGCCTCGGTCTGACGGCCGCCGGGCCCGGCACAGCCCCGGAAGCGGGACCCGCTCCGGGGCGCCCGGGCGGGAAGAGCCGGGCGGTTACGCGGCGGCGGTCCGCCCCCGTACGTGCACCCCGTCCAGCAGCACCCGCGTGGCCTCGGCGACGGCTTCCACGGCCTCGTCGAACACCTCACGGTTGTGTGCGGCCGGTGCGCGGAAGCCGGACACCTTCCGTACGTACTGCAGTGCTGCGGCGCGGATCTCCTCGTCGGTGGCCTTCTCGGGGATGGCGGGCGGGCGCAGGGTCTTAATGGAACGGCACATATCTCCACTATCCCGCTAGCGCGGCAGCTCGGCCCCGGAAAGTTTGAGGATCAGGCCGGCCTGGAGCCGGGCGCGCAGTTCCGGGTCGGCGACCTCGTCGAGGAGACCGATGGCCTGCTGGGTGGACTCGGCGGCCCGCCGGTCGTCGCGCAGGGCGGTGGTCTGATCGGTCATGTGCTTGAGTGCGATGTCGGCCCGGCGGTGGAAGAGCTGTCCGGCGAGTGTGGTGACCAGGCCCACGGAGCTGGTGACGATCCCCAGGTAGAGCTCGCCGCCGTTCTCGGCCTTCCACACGGCCAGCCCGACCCCGGACAGCAGCACCGCCGCTCCGGCCGCCGCGAAGCTCTGGCTGGTGGCGAAACTGCTGCGGGCCTGGGTCAGTCCGTAGGCGTAGTACTCGACGAGGAGGGGCGTGAACTCGTCCCTCCGGTCGCCCAGTTGCCCGCCGGAGTCGTGCGGCAGGCCGCCGACGTCGTGGAACGTGGGGTGGCCCGGCCCGGCGGCGGCTGTCCCGGCGGCGGGCGCGGCGAGCCGCGCGAGCAGCCGGTCCCGTTCCTCGGCGCGTCTACGCTCGAAGGAGGCACCCGCGGCCCGTCGCAACAGCACCAGCAACGCCGAGGCCGCGAGACCGGCCACGACCACCCCGCCCCACGCGAGCCACTCGCCCATCTCCCGACGATCCCACGCGCGGGCCGCGCGGCCAAGGCCCCTACGGGCAGCGCCCAGGCGGGGTTCCGCCGGCGCTGATGCGGGTGTGGCAGGCGGAATCTAGACTGGCGGAGTCGTGAAGGATCCCGGATTGAGGGAGATGCGCATCATGGCGAAGCGAGGCAACAAGCGGCGCGCCCGCAGGAAGAACAAGGCGAACCACGGCAAGCGCCCCAACGCCTGACCCACCCCTGACGCGAAGGCCCCCGCGCACACCCGACCGGGGGCCTGCGCGACGCCCGGCCCGTGACCTCCCTGCTCCTCGCCGGCGGGGAGGTCGTCTTGTGGGGGCGCGATCCGGCTGTTCCCATGGTCCCGGGTCGACATGTCAGGGGGCGGCGTGGCTGAGCTGAAGGTGTCTCGTTGGCGGAAGTCCGGTCATGACCGGCTGTACGTGAACCTGCCGGGCGGATCCGCCGTCGCCTGGGCCGACTGCCGCACCGGCCGGGTGACGGTCCTCGTCGAAGCGCACCGCCGGGCGGCCACGGCCCTCCTCGAGGCGTACCTGGCGGACCTCCCCGAACCCGCGGCCCCGCTTCCCGGCCCGCCCCCGAGGGCCAGGCCCGTACGGGCAAAGCCCCCGGCTCCCCCGGCTCCCCCGGCGACGAGGCGGCTCCCGCCGCTGAGCGCGCCCGACGACCTCGCGCTGAACCGGCCGGGCTCCGGGATCCAGGAGATGCTCCGCTCGAAGGGACCGGGGCGCGTCAGGCGCGCCCTGGACCGTGTGCTCCGCAGGGAGACCGAGTGGGACCCCTGGTTCAAGGGGCTGGCCGGCGAGCGCATCGTGGGCGCCGAACTCGACCGCCTCACCGCCCGGGGATGGAGGGTGCTGCACTCGATCCCCCTCACCCGCGGCGGCGACATAGACCACCTGCTCGTCGGCCCCGGCGGGGTCTTCACGGTCAACACAAAGAACTTCCGGGGGAGGTCGGTGTGGATCGGAGACGACGTGGTCAAGGTCGACCACGGTCCCCCGCACCCCTACCCGGCCAAGAGCCGCGCCGAGGCGAAGCACGCCCGCGGCATCCTCGAACGGCACTGTCCCTTCCCGGTGGAGGTGGAGCCGGTCCTCGTGTTCGTGGGCGCCCGGGACCTCCCCAAGGAGACGACCCAGCTCCAGGTCCGCGTGTACCGGGAGCGCGAAGTCGCGGCCCTCGGCCCGCTCACCGGCCGCCTCGCACCGGAACAGATAGACCTCGTCTACGCGGTGGCCCGCCACCGCAAAGCCTGGCTCACCACCTGACCCGAACGGCACCCGCCCGTGGACTCCGCCCGTCGACTCCGCCCGTCGACTCGCACGTGGGAGGATCCACCCGTCAGCTCCCAAGTCGCGTTGTCCGCCCGGCGGATCGCAGACCGTTCCCGACCGCTCCCGCGGGTGTCAGATCTGGATGCAAAAGGCCCCCCGCCATGATCGGCGGGGGGCCTTCGTGCTGGTGGGCGCGGACGGTTTCGAACCGCCGACATCTGCTTTGTAAGAGCAGCGCTCTACCCCTGAGCTACGCACCCGTGAATGAGTGGACAGCCTACATGGCGGGCACACCCCCCACGCAAACCCGTTCCGGTGGGGGAGAATGGACCGGGGCAAGGCGGACGCGGTACGGGAGAGGGATTGTGACGACGGCATCCCGGCGTTGGTTCGGTGGGCGGGACGAGAGTCAGCGGGCGGATGCGCAGGCGGCCAAGGACGCCGCCGCCGCGGCCTTCTACGAGCTGGACACCGCGCAGCGGGACCTGCGGATCTCGGTGGAGACGATCGCCGCCGCGGACGGTTCGCCCGCCGCGCGGCACGTCGGCGAGGGGTTCGCCGCGCTCGGGCGGCGGATCGACGAGGTCAGCCACGTGTACATCGAGGCGGTCGACGCGCACGACCTGGACCGGCCCGAGCTGGAGGCCTCGGTCGCCGCGCAGGCGACCCGGGAGCTGACCCTGGCCCGCGAGGAGCTCGTACGGGTCAGGGCGGAGCTGGACCGGTTCGAGCAGGGGCTGCGGCCGTTGCTGGACAAGGCGGAGACGCAGCTGGCCCGGGTGGCCCCGGCCCGGGAGCGGGCCAAGGCGGCGCTGTTGGCGGCCAGTGACGCGCTGGACGCCGTACGGGCCAAAGGCATGCGGGCGGACGAGCTGGCGGCGCGGCTCGCGGCACTGGGCCCCGAGCTGACGATGCTGAACCAGGGGGCCGCGCTCCACGGCGTGCAGGCGACGGTGCAGCGCGCCGACCGCATCCTCCGGGACGCAGAGGGCGTGCGCGCCGAGGCGGCCCGGCTGCCGGAGCGGGCCGCCGAGATCGACCGGCGGCTGGTGAGCCTGCGGACGCGGGCGCAGGCGCTGCGCAACCGGGCGGACCGGGTGGACCCGGTGCTCAGCGAGCTGCGCCGACGCTTCAGCGCGGCCTGCTGGCAGGACCTCCAACAGGTACCGGACCAGGCCGTACGGGACGTGGCGCAGGCGGAGGACCGGCTGGCGGAGGCGGGCCGGGCGCGCGACGAGCAGCGCTGGGCGGACGTGGGGGCGTCGATCGAGGCGGTCCGGGCTTCGCTGGACGCGGTGGACGAGGCGGTGTCGGCGGCACAGGACCGGTTGACGCGGCTCGAGGCGGTGGCGCGCGATCCGCGGGCGGAGGTGGACCGTACGCGGTTCGCCATCCGGGACGCGCAGCGGCTGGCGATGGCGGGCCGGAGCGTGCCCGATCCGCGGCACGCGCGGCCGCTGGACGAGTCGGTGGCACGGGTGGAGCGGGCAGTGGCGGGGCTTGAGGAACGGCACCCGGACTACTGGGCGTTCCTCCAGGAGATGGAGGCCGTGCGGGTCTCGGTGAACCGGGTGGTCTCCGAGATACGGGAGGACCTCGGACACGGCTGAGCCGACGGGCCGACGGCCGACGGGCGAGAGCGACGGGCCCACGGCCGACGAGCCGACGGCCGACGGCCGACGAGCGAGTGAGCGGTTGGGTGGGCGGGCTGCTCGGTGGGCACGGGGGCGGTGTCCGGCCTGGAGGGCCTGTCCGGCCGGCGGCCCGTACCGGCTTCGGCAGACCAGCCCCGCAGACCGGCCCCACCGCACAGCCCCGATCGGCGGGTACGGGCCCCTCACGCCCCGCGCGGGGCGGTGTCCGGGCGTTCCGGTTGTCCGGGGCCCTCCGGCGGCGGATGCTGGGAGTGGCGTACAGCCCGAGGCAGAGGAGGGCGGCATGGCTTCCCGTGCGGCGCCGCGTATCCGCAAGCCGGTCGGTGCCCGGCTCGACGAGCACCTGCCGGTCGATCACAAGCTGAGCAAGGTGTACCGGATCGGGGCCGGGCTGACCGGGCTGCTGCTGGTGGTGTTCGGGATCCTGGGGCTGATCGACCGGATCGGCTTCTTCGACACGGGCGGGGACACGGTACTCACGCTGAACACCAACGGGGCGCTGAGCGTCCTGTCCATCCTCGCGGGACTGCTGCTGCTGTGCGGGATGGCCGTGGGCGGGAACTTCGCCTCGACGCTGAACATCGTCCTGGGCCTGCTGTTCATCGCGAGCGGGTTCATCAACCTGGCCCTGCTCGACACCGGGTTGAACTTCCTGGCCTTCAAGATCCCCAACGTGCTGTTCAGCTTCGTCGTCGGCGTGATGCTGATGTGGTTCGGGATGTACGGGCGGGTGGGCAGCGCCCTGCCGCACGACAATCCGTACTGGCGGGCCCGCCACCCCGAGCAGGCGGCCCGGGAGCAACGGGCGCGCGCGGGCCTGGGCGGCACCTCCGCCGCGGCGTCCGTCGAGGCCCCGGCGACGCCCTCCGCCGCGGCCGCCGCGGTGTCGCGCCGGTCGGGGATACCCGTACGGGGTCCCGAGGCTTAGCCTGTGGGCATGCCCCGTTACGAATTCCGCTGCCGGACCTGTGAAGACACCTTCGAGGTCAGCCGGCCCATGGCCGAGTCGTCCGCGCCCGCCGACTGCCCCGCCGGGCACTCCGACACCGTCAAGCTGCTCTCGGCCGTCGCCGTGGGCGGCTCCACCGGCTCCACCGGCGCCCCCGCCCCGGCCATGAGCGGCGGCGGCGGTTGCTGCGGGGGCGGCGGCTGCGGCTGACCCCGCCCCCCGTCACGCAGGCCCGTCCCCGCGCGCTACCGCTACCGCTTGCGCGAGAGCGTCAGGCCGTCGGAGATCGTCAGCAGCACGGAGTCCATGCGCGGGTCCGCCGCGACGTGGTCGTTGTAGGCGCGGACGCCGGCCGCCGCGCCCGTGGCCGACTCGTCGAGGACCGTGCCGTGGAAGAGCGTGTTGTCCGTGACGATCAGGCCGCCCGGACGCAGCCGCGGCACGAGCTCCTCCCAGTACGCGATCTGGCTCTGCTTGTCCGCGTCCACGTACGCCAGGTCGATGTGCTCGTTGGCCGGCATGGCCCGCAGGGTGTCGAGCGCCGGGGCGATCCGCAGGTCGATGCGGTCGGCGACCCCGGCCGCCTCCCAGGCCTCCCGGCCGTACCGGGTCCACTCCTCCGAGACGTCGCAGGCGATGATGCGGCCGTCCGCGGGCAGGGCCTGGGCCATCGACAGCGCCGAGAAGCCGGTGAAGGTGCCGATCTCGACGATGTGGCGGGCGCCCGTCAGCCGGACGAGGAAGGCCAGCAGCGGCCCCTGTTCCTCGGCCGACTGCATTCCGGCGACGTCGGGGAACTTCTCGTACGTCGTGGCCACGAGCCCCCGCTGGACCGCGTCCAGCGGGGGGTTGTGCGCGAGCATGTACCCGTAGAGCTCATCAGTGATCTTGGTGCTGTTTCCCTTGGTCATGCACCCAGTCTGCCGAGTCGCCCGGCCTCGCGGGCGAACGCGCGGACGATTGCCTCGCCCGCGAGCACCCCCGCCTCGGTCAGGACCGTCACGGACGGCGACTCCCAGCCCGCGTCGGCCAGTTCGCCGTGGCCCGGGCGCCAGCCCCGGTCGGCCGCGAGCAGCAGGTCCGCGTCCAGGAGCGAGTCACCGGCGGCGAGCGTGGTGGTGGCGCCCGTACGGCGGGCCACCTCGTGCATCGCCGCGCTCTTGGTCAGCGGGCGCGGCACGGCGTAGATCTTGCGGCCCTGGAGCGAGACGGTCCAGCCGCGGGCGGCCGACCACTCCGCCAGGGACTTCAGCCACTCGTCGGGCACCAGCGCGCGCTCGACGACGAGGTACGCGAACAGCTCCTCGGCCACCCGCGTCTTGCGCAGCCACGCCGGGTCGGCCGTGGCCTGCAGGTGCGCGTGGACCTCGTCCAGCGGGGCGCACTCCGCGGCCAGCCGGGCCGCGACCTGCCGCCGCCAGTCGCGGTCCGGGACCCCGTCGACCAGCAGCTGGCCGCCGTTGGCGCAGATCGCGTACTGGGCGGGGCGGCCGGGGAAGCGGATGCGCTGGTACTGCTTGCGGGTCCGGGTGGTCGTCGGGACGAAGACCACCGACGGGTCGGCCGTCAGCTCCGTCAGCAGACCCGCCGCCGTCTCCGTCATGTAGGACAGCGGCTTGCTCTCGTGGACCTCCACGCACAGCAGCCGGGGGGCCACCGGGTCGGGCATGGTCAGACCGAGGGCGGCCGCCGAGTAGATGAGCGTGCGGTCGAGGTCACTGGCTATCAGGAGGGTCACTTCGAGGACACTGCCTTCCCGTCGGCGCCCGTGGCGCCGCGCGTGAAACGGGGGTGGATGAGTCCGACGCAGGTGTAGGGCAGGCCGTCGACCTCTTCCACCGGTACGCCGCGCTGCTCGGCGAGCAGCCGTACGTGGTCCAGGTCGGCTCCGGCGCCGCGCTGGGCGAGGATCTTCCACGGCACCCGGCGCAGCAGGACCCGGGTGGTCTCGCCGACGCCCGGCTTGACCAGGTTCACGTCGTGGATGCCGTACTCCTCGCTGATCCGCTCGACCGCCGCCCAGCCCTCCCAGGTGGGGGTCCGGTCGGCGGCGAGGAGTTCCTTGACCTCCTCGCCGACGGCGTCGGCCACCTGGTCGAAACGGGCGGCGACGGTGTCGACGAAGTCGACGGAGACGTCGGCTCCGGCGAGCTCCCGGTAGAACTTCCCGCCGTGGAAGTCGGCGGGGCCCACCAGGTCGGACCTGAGAACCGTACGCGAGATGAGACCGGAAACGGTGGAATTGAGACAGGCGGAGGGGATCAGGAAGTCCTCGCGGGTGCCGTACGTCTCCACGCAGGAGCCGGGGTCGGCGAGGACGACGATCTCGGGGTTGAAGCCCTCGAACGCGGAGAGCGCCTCGCGGAGCTCGCGGGTGATGGCGCCCTTGCCCGTCCAGCCGTCGACGAAGACGACGTCGGCCGGGTCGTGGTGGGCGGCGAGCCAGCGCAGCGCGTTGGCGTCGATTCCGCGGCCGCGGACGATGGAGACGGCGTAGTGCGGGAGGTCCAGGCCGTGCCGGGCCTGGGCCCAGCGGCGCATCAGCACGCCGACGGGGGTGCCGGCACGGGCCAGGGAGACCAGGACCGGGGACGGGGAGCGCTCCGCGAGGACGGTCTCGGTGACCGTGCCGACGGCCCGGGCGATGCGGGCGGCGGAGTCGTTCAGGGCGCTCTGGTAGAGCTGCTGGTACTGCGGCGACGGCTGGTACTCGACGGGCAGGGACTCGGCGTAGTGGGCGCCGCCCGCCTGGATGGCCTCCTCGCGTTCCTCGGTCGGCGCCTCCAGCTCGACGTCGGAGAAGTCCTGGAGCAGCCAGCCGACGTCCTCGGGGGCGTAGGAGGAGAACGCGGGGCCGCGCAGGGGCTCGGACATGATCGGCTCCTGCCGGTCGGGTACGTACGAGGGCAGGACGGCCAGCAGGACCCGGCCGGTGTGCGGGGCGAGGGCCGCCAGGAGCCCCGTCCGCAGGGCGGGGGTGTCCCCGGCGGAGTCGACGACGGCGACGACGGCGTCGAAGCGGGCGCCCGCCGTGCCGCGCACGTTGTAGGCGTACCGGTCGCCGGGGCCGTCGGCGGGTGCGTCGTGGGCGGGGAAGACGAGGCGGGTGCGGATGGCGTAGCCGGGGTCGTCCACGGCGAGGACGGGCGAGCGGGTGGTCGTCGAGAAGCGGACCTCGCGGGCCGCCCCCGCCTCCTCCAGGGCCTTCGCGAGGCGCAGCGGCGCGTACATCAGCTCCTCGTTGCCCAGGACGAGGACCCGTCCGGGGTCCGTGCCGAGGGCGGCCGCGAGCTGCCGGGCGAGGGCGGGGAGGGCGGCCTCCAGCCGGGCGCGGTGCGCGGGCGTGAAGCCGTGCCGGCCGCCGTCGGGGACACCGGCCGGCCAGTCCAGCGGGACCTGCTCGTAGCCGGACTCGCGGGCGGGCTCGCGGGTCTGCTCCCGGGCCGACTCGCGGGCCGATTCCCGGACAGGCTCCCGGGCCGGCTCGTGGGCCGGCTCGCGGGGGTCCCCGGCGGCCGGCCAGGCGGCCCCGCGGGCGCTCGTCCCGGACGCCTCGCGCGCCCCGGACCCGTCGGACACCCCGGAGGCCTGATGCGCCCCGGAGGCCTCATACGCCTCGTACTCCTCGACCAGGGCCTGGCCCCTGGCCAGGACTCCCTCGGGCAGGGACACCGTGCCCGAGGCCAGGGCGACCAGGTCCACGCGGGCGCCGAGCTCGGCGGCGAAGGCGGTGAGCCGGTCGCGGTCGGCCGGGGAGCGCATGTCGACGAGGGCGACGACGACGTAGTGCCGGCGGGGGTGGCGGGCGTGCAGGTCGCGGATGGTGTTCAGGACCGTGCTGCCCGTGGAGAACTCGTCGTCGACCAGGACCAGCGGCCCGCTGCCCGCGAGCAGCCCCGGGTCCTCGGGCAGCAGCAGGTGCGAGGTGGCGTGCGAGTGGGCCTCCTCGAACCCGCCGGCGGGCTCCACTCCCGGCACGGGCCGGCGGGTGGAGTGCAGGTAGGGGGCGGGGCCCAGGCCGTCGGCGACGCAGTGGCCGAGGCCGGTGGCGGTTTCGGCGTAGCCGAGGACCACGGCGGAGGCCGCGTCCTCGCCCAGCAGCGCGCGGACGCGCTCGCCGAGCCCGTACCCGGCGGCGTACACCGTCCGCGGGGACTGCGGGACGTGCTTGCCGAGCACCTGCGAGACCAGCAGGTGTGCCCGTTTGGGGTTGCGCCGCAGCGCCAGGCCCAGCAGTTCGTCCAGCCGCGGCTTCCCGGCGCCCGGAGCTTCTTCCAGGCTCACGCCGAGCCGCTGCGCGACCCAGGTTCCCGACCAGACCTCGTCGACCTCGTCGATCGTCTTGCCTTTCCTCGTCGTCAAGGACGGACTCACACCTGGAGCCCGGCCGTGAGGAGGTCGACGAATCCGACCTCCTCCTTCGCCACCCCGAACACCTCGGCCCGCAGCATGGTGCGCTCGGCCCAGGCCCGGTGGGGCTTCACCTCGTTCATTTTGTTCGTGTAAGCGGAACGCATCACTCCGCCGCCACCGCGCTCGGGGCGCAGGATGTCCTGGGCGTCGCTGAACTCCTCGTGGGAGACCACCGACAGCGCGTGCACGGGCGTGACGTGGGCGGGGTGGATGCACGTCTTGCCCAGCAGCCCGTTGGCCCGGTCGAGCTCGATCTCGCGCAGCAGTCCGTCCAGGTCGTGCTCGATCAGGGCGGTGCGCAGCTCCTCCACACCCTCCTCCAGGAAGGGGCTGCGGCGCAGCTGGGGCTTGAAGAGGCGCTGCTGACTGCGGAAGTACTCCCAGACCGGGCCGGTCACGGTGAATCCGGTGCCGTCGGCGCGGCTGAGGACGTTGACGACGTCCGCGATGACGCCCGCGACGATCTGGACGTCGTAGGCGGTCATGTCGGGGGTGCGCCGCAGGCCGTACGCGGAGCAGAAGTCGGTCACGCCGAGGCGGAGGGCCAGGACCCGCTCGCGGTGCCTGCCGACCGCCCGGGAGATGCCGGCGAGGGCTTCGACGCGGGTTTCCAGGTGGAGCAGCTCCGGGGTCTCCAGGACGGGCATCGCGTACAGGCGGGGCACTCCGCTCGCGGCCTCCGCGTGGGCGACGGCCTCCAGGAAGGCGATTCCGCGGCTTTCGTCGAACTTGGGGAGTACGAATCCGGCCAGTCGGCGCACGGAGCGGCCGAGGCGGCGCGCCAGGTCGGGGATCTGCTCGGGGGTACGCACGCGGACGAACAACAGCGGGAGCTCCGCGGCGTCCGGGTCGTCGGTGTCGTAGGCGGCCTGCTCCCGGTCGAGCTGCGCGAACTGCCGGACGAGGTTCTCCTCGGCCCCGGCGACATCACCGTCGCTGATGGAATCCTCCAGGCAGAGCACCATGGAGACGACTCCCCGGCCGGCCTGCTTGCGGACGTCCGCGGCGAGCTGGGGGCGGGTGGCGGGGCTGTAGAGCGTGGCGCCCAGGGCCGCGGCGAGGATGCGGGCGGGTGAGGCGGCGGTGAAAACCACCGGCTCCTGATGGAAGAGGTCCTTACGGACGGTAGGCGATATGTGCCCAAAGTGACGCATGTGCTTCCCCCGTACTGCCTCGGCGGCCCATCTGGCATGGCCGGTAATAGTACGTACGAACCTGAGTCAAGAGTTCCTCGAGCACATGAAGTTCAGGTAACCCTCTTGCACCATGCCCAGGTCTCGCGTTCGAGAGCAAGGTCCTACGGGGGGCCGCATTGTCCCGGTCGCCCCCGGGAGGGCAGGATGACGGGCATGACGCACGCGATGCAGAAGGGCTCCAACATCCCGGTGGCCGCCACGGCGGTCCGGGCGGTGCTGCGCTGGACGGGTGGCCCCGACGTGCCGGACGTGGACGCGTCCGCCCTGCTCGTGGGCTCGGACGGCCGGGTGCGTTCGGACGAGGACTTCGTCTTCTACAACCAGCCCCGGCACCCTTCCGGAGCCGTCTGGCGCCTGGGGAAGAAGCAGATCGGCGACGCGGTCACCGACGCCGTGCAGGCGGACCTGCGGACGGTCACCCCGTCGGTCGATCGCGTCCTGGTGGTCGCCTCCGCCGAGGACGTCCCCTTCGAGCACGTCCGCGACCTGCGCATCCTGCTCTACGACGCCGCCTCGGCCGGCGCCTCGGAGCCGCTGGCGTACTTCGACGTCCGGCCCGAGACCGGCGCCGAGACGGCCGTGATCTGCGGGGAGCTGTACCGCCGCGGCGACGGGTGGAAGTTCCGCGCGCTCGGCGAGGGCTACTCCGACGGCCTGGTGGGGCTGGCGACCGACCACGGCATCTCGGTCGACGAGAACGCCGCGGAGGGCGCGCCCGAGCCCGCGGGGAGCCCGACGGCCGGGCCCACCTCCGAGCAGACGGCCGCGATGGCGCCGCCCACGCAGGCCCCGCCGCCGGTCCCGCCCGCGTACGGGTACCCCCAGCCGGTGTCCCCGGTGCCGGTGCCGGGCCCGGGCGGGGACCCGTCCTTCCGGCTGCCGGTGCAGGGCCCCCAGTTCATCCGCCGCTGACCGGCGGCCGCTCCCGGGCGCGTTGACGGCGAGGCTCCCCCGGGCGCGCTGACCGGCACCGGCTCCCCGGGCGGTCCGCCGCCGGGCCCGGGCGCGGTGCGTCAGGCCTTGGTGCTCTTGTAGCCCCGCCCCCACTGGAGCCCCCAGCCGTAGAGCCGGTCCAGCTCGGCCTGGAACCCGTAGACGAACTTCACCTCGCGGCGCACGATGAGCTCTCCCTTGACCTTCTCCAGGGAGACGACGGCGCAGGAGCGGGCCTGCGGCTGCCGCTCGTCGAGCGGGATCTCGATCCGCGGTCCGGTGACCGGGTAGAGGGTCACCATGGCGTGCGTCCGGTCGAAGGCAGGGGTCTGGTCGTAGATGTAGACGAAGACCAGCAGCCGTTTGATGTCATCGGCGTGGTCGAGGTTCACGTACAGGGTCTCCCCCGACGCCGAACCGAACCGGTCGTCGCCGCTGAGCTTGACGAACGGCGGGTCGTTGAGGTCCCCGAGCAGGTTGCCCAGGGGCTGGACGGCGCCGCGGGTGCCGTCGGTCAGCTCGTACAGGCAGCCCATGTCGAGGTCGACGTTGACCATGCCCTGGGTGTGCGCCTGCACCATGTCGGGCTTGAAGAGCTTGAACGGGTGGCGGAAGAGCTGCCCGCTCTGGCCGGAGCGGCCGCCTATGTCCGAGGTGCGCATGCGCCAGGACAGGTTGACGCGCAGGTTGCCGTGGACCGCCCCCTGTTTGGTGAGCGACACCGTCGGTTGGCGCTTGGTCAGCTCGATCGCGTTCGACGAGGCGCTGCCCGACTGGAACTGCACGGCACGGCTGCCCAAGATGCCGTCGAAGAAGCCCATCCCCCACTACCCCCCTGGTTTCCCTGGTGCCCTGGATGCCTACGGCAAGCGGGGCGGCCCGCCGGGTCCACGGCCCCTCCCCTGGACTTCCGTCCGGGAGGGACCCCCTGGGCCGCCCCGCAATGGAGCGTTCCGCATTAACGCCGGGGTCATGCCTCTACGGCGACCCCCTCCTTTTCCAGGCGCTTGTTGCGGCGCACCGAGGACCAGAAGGACCAGCCGATCAGCAGGACGCCGACGAGTCCGGTGATGACCTCGTTGATCTCGTGCTGGATGGTGACGAGCAGGATGACGGCGAGCGCGCCGATGGCGTAGTGCGCGCCGTGCTCCAGGTAGACGTAGTCGTCGAGGGTGCCCTGGCGGACCAGGTAGACCGTCAGCGACCGGACGTACATGGCACCGATGCCGAGGCCGAGGGCCATGAGCACGATGTCGTTGGTGATGGCGAAGGCGCCGATGACCCCGTCGAAGGAGAACGAGGCGTCGAGGACCTCGAGGTAGAGGAACATGAAGAACGCGGCCTTGCCGGCCATGGCGACGGCCGAGACCGGCTTGCCCGCCTTCCTGGCCGCTTCCTCCGCCTCGTGCTCGGCTTCCTCTTCTTCTTCCAGCTTGTTCTCGAAGTAGCCGGAGAGGCCGCCGACGACCATGTAGGTGATCAGACCGAGGATCCCGGAGATCAGGACGGTCTGCGCCTTGTCCACGTGTGCGCCGCCGTGCTGGTGGGCGTTGGCGCCGAAGGTCATCGCGGTCACGGCCAGGACGATCAGCGCGATGCACGCCGAGAGCATGTCGACCTTGCCGAGCTTGGCGAGCGGACGCTCCAGCCATGCGATCCACTTGATGTCACGGTCCGCGAAGATGAAGTCGAGGAAGATCATCAGGAGGAACATGCCGCCGAAGGCGGCGATGGACGGGTGCGCGTCCGTGACGAGCTGTTCGTACATGTCCTTGTCGTTCATGGCCAGATCGATGGCCTCGATGGGCCCGATCTTGGCGCTGATCGCAACGATCACCACGGGGAAGACCAGCCGCATGCCGAACACGGCGATGAGGATGCCGATGGTGAGGAAGATCTTCTGCCAGAAGGCATTCATCTTCTTCAGGATCCCGGCGTTGACCACCGCGTTGTCGAAAGACAGCGAGATCTCGAGGATCGACAGGATCGCCACGATCCCGAAAGCCTGCCACCCCCCGTAGAACACCGCTGCGACCAGACCGAGCGCAGTGATTGCGAACGACCAGCCGAAGGTTTTGAGAACCACTGGCACCCCATCGTCTTGTACGGCTTTACGAAACGTTGACCCCGAAGTCTAGAGCGATGCCCCGGAGCCCCGACGCGTACCCCTGCCCCACGGCCCGAAACTTCCATTCGCCGCCGTAGCGGTAGACCTCGCCGAAGATCATCGCGGTCTCGCTGGAGGCGTCCTCGGACAGGTCGTAGCGGGCCAGCTCCTGGCCGTCCGCCTGGTTCACCACACGGATGAAGGCGTTGCTGATCTGGCCGAAGCTCTGCCGCCGGGCCTCGGCGTCGTGGATCGAGACCGGGAAGACGATCTTGTCGACCTGGGCCGGCACCTTGGACAGGTCGATGGTGATCGACTCGTCGTCGCCGTCACCTTCGCCGGTGAGGTTGTCCCCCGTGTGTTCGACGGATCCGTCGGGGCTCGTCAGGTTGTTGTAGAAGACGAAGTAGTCGTCCCCGAGCACCCGGCCGCTGTTGCACAGCAGCGCGCTGGCGTCGAGATCGAAGTCCGCTCCGGTGGTCGAGCGCGCGTCCCATCCGAGGCCGATCAGAACCCGGGTCAGGTTCGGTGCGGCCTTGGAGAGGGAGACATTGCCCCCCTTGGCGAGTGTGACGCCCATGTTGTGGTCCTCCCCGGACGACGGTGTGCCTGGTGTGGCTGCTGTGACTGCTGTGACTGCTGCGGCCGGTCTGGCGGTGCTACGGGCGAACCGCGGCCGGCGGTGTGACAACTCAGCCCGGCACAAGCGGCCAAAGCCCGTCCGGCGCCGTACACACAGTGCACGGCGCCGGACGGGTGAACAGCTCTGGGGTTCAGACGTTGACGCCGAAGTCCTGCGCGATGCCGCGCAGGCCCGAGGCGTAGCCCTGGCCGATGGCACGGAACTTCCACTCGGCGCCGTTGCGGTACAGCTCGCCGAAGACCATGGCGGTCTCGGTCGAGGCGTCCTCGGAGAGGTCGTAACGGGCGAGCTCGGTGTTGTCGGACTGGTTCACGACGCGGATGTAGGCGTTGCGGACCTGGCCGAAGCTCTGCTGGCGGCTCTCGGCCTCGTAGATCGAGACCGGGAAGACGATCTTGGCGACGTCGGCCGGGACACCGGCGAGGTTGACCTTGATCGCCTCGTCGTCTCCCTCGCCCTCACCGGTGGTGTTGTCACCGGTGTGCTCGACCGAACCGTCGGGGCTCTTCAGGTTGTTGAAGAAGACGAAGTTCGAGTCGTTGGCGACCTTGCCCTGGTCGTTGGTCAGGATCGCGCTGGCGTCGAGGTCGAAGTCGCCGCCGGTGGTGGTACGAGCGTCCCAGCCCAGACCGACGATGACCGCCGTCAGGTTAGGCGCGGCCTTGGTCAGCGAGACGTTGCCGCCCTTGCTGAGGCTGACTCCCACGGGTCCTCCATTGGTGTCTGTGTGGGGCGGTGCCCCCGTCGTGCGTTTGCTACCGGATCAACGTTTCGATCCTAGTGACGGGTTCCCGCCTGTACGCGTTTTTGGTGCGGATGCCGCTCGGAGACTCTCAGAGGCTGTCGAGCGCCACGATGTACTCGTTCAGGTCACGCGCGTCGGGCAGCCCGTTGACGACAGTCCACCGCACGACGCCGTCCTTGTCGATGACGAAGGTGCCGCGAACCGCGCAGCCCTTGTCCTCGTCGAAGACCCCGTACGCCCGGGAGGTCTCCCCGTGCGGCCAGAAGTCCGACAGCAGCGGGTACTCCAGCCCCTCCTGCTCGCCGAAGACGCGCAGGGTCGGCACGGAGTCGTTGGAGACCGCGAGGAGCTGCACGTCGTCGTTCTGGAAGCGCGGAAGCTGATCGCGCAGCTCGCACAGCTCGCCGGTGCAGACCCCGGTGAAGGCGAACGGGTAGAAGAGCAGCACGACGGCCTTCTCCCCCCGGAAGTCCGAGAGCCGCACGGTGGCGCCGTGGTTGTCCTTGAGCTCGAAGTCCGGGGCCTTGTCGCCGACCTCGATCGCCATCTCTCGCATCCCTTCGTTCCTGCTTCGCCGCGTTGGGCCGTTCGGGTGATGCCAGCCTAGGCCCTGGGGGCCCGACGGGCCGCGAACGCGCACGCCCCGCCGGCCGGGATCACCCGGATCGGCGGGGCGTGCGTGTCCGCTTCGACTGCGGGGCGCGGCTCAGCGCTTCTTGGCTGCGGCCTTGGGCGTCACCAGCTTGGTGGCGGTCCAGTCCTTGCCCACGCTGACGGGCTTGGCCTGGGAGAGGCCGGCGGTCTCGACGGCCTCGCTGATGTCGCTGGCCTCCACGAAGCCGGCACGGCCGGTCTTCGGAGTCAGCAGCAGGACGACTGCACTCTCGTCGACCAGCTCGATGGCGTCGACGAGTGCGTCGGTCAGGTCGCCGTCCTCTTCCCGGAACCAGAGGACCACGGCGTCGACCTCGTCGTCGTAGTCCTCATCGACGAGGTCGCTGCCGATCTGGTCCTGAATGGACTCACGGAAATCCTGATCGACATCGTCGTCGTAGCCGATCTCCTGGACCACCTGGTCGGACTGGAAGCCAAGTCGGGTGACCGGGCTCTCCGCGTGGTCCGCGGTCGCGCTCACGGGGTGCCTCCTGCTCATGTTCGGTGAATGTCTTCGGCGGCGCGCGTACGCGCAGCATTGGGCGTAGTCCACACGGACGCGGCGGATCGCGCAAGTACCCGGCCACCGAGACCGTCGAAACGGTGACGATTGCGGCCGTCTCGCCGCAACTTTCAGCCTGCCCGCGTGCACCTCTGGTGATTCATCCCACACCATTCCAGCTCATTCGGCATCGCTTGAGGACTTTCCTACCTGTTTGAGGGACGAACGGCCTTACGAAATCATCGCCCGGCTTGGGCGTAAGGTTGCGTTTTGGCCGGATCGTCACCGGTCTCCCGCCTCGGAAACCCCGTCCGCTCCGGGCATTACCCGGGGGTAAAGATGACGATCCCGGCCGAGCGTAAGACCATGGGAGGCGGCGCCCCCAGGTGCGACTCCGGCACGACCACCCCGACAGTGAAGGAACAGCGTGGCTTCCGCATCCGATCGCAACCCGATCATCATTGGCGGTCTTCCGAGCCAGGTCCCGGACTTCGATCCGGAAGAGACGCAGGAGTGGCTCGACTCCCTCGACGCCGCCGTCGACGAGCGGGGCCGCGAGCGCGCCCGCTACCTGATGCTGCGGCTGATCGAGCGGGCCCGCGAGAAGCGCGTGGCCGTGCCCGAGATGCGCTCCACGGACTACGTCAACACGATCGCCACCAAGGACGAGCCGTTCTTCCCCGGCAACGAGGAGATCGAGCGCAAGGTCCTCAACGCCACCCGGTGGAACGCGGCCGTCATGGTCTCGCGCGCCCAGCGCCCCGGGATCGGCGTCGGCGGCCACATCGCCACCTTCGCCTCCTCCGCCTCCCTCTACGACGTGGGCTTCAACCACTTCTTCCGGGGCAAGGACGAGGGTGACGGCGGCGACCAGATCTTCTTCCAGGGCCACGCCTCCCCGGGCATCTACGCCCGCGCCTACCTCCTGGACCGGCTCTCCGAGCAGCAGCTCGACGCGTTCCGCCAGGAGAAGTCGAAGGCCCCGTACGGCCTTTCCAGCTACCCGCACCCGCGGCTGATGCCGGACTTCTGGGAGTTCCCGACCGTCTCGATGGGCCTCGGCCCGCTCGGTGCGATCTACCAGGCGCGGATGAACCGGTACATGCAGGCGCGTGACATCGCGGACACCTCGAAGTCCCACGTCTGGGCGTACCTGGGCGACGGCGAGATGGACGAGCCGGAGTCGCTCGGCCAGCTGTCGATCGCGGCCCGCGAGAACCTCGACAACCTGACTTTCGTCGTCAACTGCAACCTCCAGCGCCTCGACGGCCCGGTGCGCGGCAACGGCAAGATCATGCAGGAGCTGGAGTCGCAGTTCCGCGGCGCCGGCTGGAACGTCATCAAGCTGATCTGGGACCGCTCCTGGGACCCGCTGCTGGCCCAGGACCGCGACGGCATCCTGGTCAACAAGATGAACACCACGCCCGACGGACAGTTCCAGACGTACGCGACCGAGTCGGGCGCGTACATCCGTGAGCACTTCTTCGGCGGCGACCAGCGGCTGCGGGCGATGGTCGAGAACATGACCGACCAGCAGATCCAGCACCTGGGCCGCGGCGGCCACGACCACAAGAAGGTCTACGCGGCGTACGCGGCGGCCAAGGCGCACAAGGGCCAGCCGACGGTCATCCTGGCGCAGACGGTCAAGGGCTGGACGCTCGGCCCGAACTTCGAGGGCCGCAACGCGACGCACCAGATGAAGAAGCTGACGGTCGACGACCTCAAGCGCTTCCGCGACCGCCTGCACATCCCGATCACGGACGCGCAGCTGGACGCCGGCGCCCCGCCGTACTACCACCCGGGCCGCGACTCCCCGGAGATCCAGTACATGCACGACCGGCGCAGCGCGCTGGGCGGTTACGTGCCGACCCGCGTGGTGCGCGCGAAGCCGCTGCAGCTGCCGGACGAGAAGACGTACGCCGCCGCGAAGAAGGGCTCGGGCCAGCAGTCGATCGCCACGACGATGGCGTTCGTCCGCATCCTGAAGGACCTGATGCGGGACAAGGAGATCGGCCGGCGGTTCGTGCTGATCGCGCCCGACGAGTACCGCACCTTCGGCATGGACGCCTTCTTCCCGAGCGCCAAGATCTACAACCCGCTGGGCCAGCAGTACGAGGCGGTCGACCGCGACCTGCTGCTCGCGTACAAGGAGTCGCCGACCGGGCAGATGCTGCACGACGGCATCTCGGAGGCGGGCTGCACGGCCTCGCTGATCGCGGCGGGTTCGGCGTACGCGACGCACGGCGAGCCGCTGATCCCGGTCTACGTCTTCTACTCGATGTTCGGTTTCCAGCGCACCGGTGACCAGTTCTGGCAGATGGCCGACCAGCTCGCGCGCGGTTTCGTCCTCGGCGCCACCGCCGGCCGGACCACCCTCACGGGTGAGGGCCTCCAGCACGCCGACGGCCACTCCCAGCTGCTCGCGTCGACCAACCCGGGCTGCGTGTCCTACGACCCGGCCTACGGGTACGAGATCGCGCACATCGTCAAGGACGGCCTGCGGCGGATGTACGGTCCCGAGGCCGAGGACGTCTTCTACTACCTGACCGTCTACAACGAGCCGATCCAGCACCCGGCGGAGCCGGACGGCGTCGACGCCGAGGGCATCCTCAAGGGCATCCACCGGGTGTCCAAGGGCACCTCGGGCACCATCGGGGCGCAGCTCATGGCCTCGGGCGTGGCGGTGCCGTGGGCGCTGGAGGCGCAGCGGCTGCTGGCGCAGGACTGGGGCGTCCGGGCGGACGTCTGGTCGGCGACCTCCTGGAACGAGCTGCGGCGCGAGGCCGTCGAGGTGGAGGAGCACAACCTGCTCCACCCGGAGGAGGAGCAGCGCGTGCCGTACGTGACGCGCAAGCTGTCCGGTGCCGAGGGGCCGTTCGTGGCGGTCTCGGACTGGATGCGGGCGGTCCCGGACCAGATCTCGCGGTGGGTGCCCGGTACGTACACCTCGCTGGGCGCGGACGGCTTCGGCTTCGCGGACACGCGCGGCGCGGCCCGGCGCTTCTTCCACATCGACGCCCAGTCGGTGGTCCTGGCGACGCTGACCGAGCTCGCCCGGGACGGGAAGATCGACCGGTCGGTGCTCAAGCAGGCCGTCGACCGTTACCAGCTGCTGGACGTGGCGGCCGCCGAGCCGGGTGCGGCGGGCGGCGACGCCTGACGTACGCGCTGCGGGGCGGCCGAGGCTCAGGCTCAGGCTCAGGCTCAGGCTCAGGCTGATCGCGCGGAACCGCTGAGGACGGCCCCCGGGGACTCCCCGGGGGCCGTCTCGGCTTTATGGGTTCCTTACGATGCTCCGCATGAAGGAACTTTCCCGCCAGCTGCTGTGGGAGCGGCGGAGCCAGACCCCGCTGCTCGTGCTCGCCGTGGGCTTCGCCGTCGCGTACGCCGTGCCGATCGTGGCGCCGGACGCGCCCCCGCCCGTGCACCGGGCGTGCCTGGTCACCGAGTGGGTGGTGTGGTCGGCGTTCGCCTGCGACTACCTCGTGCGGCTGGGTCTGTCGCCCGCCCGGAAGGCCTTCGTACGGACGCACTGGATGGACCTGGCGGCGGTCCTGCTGCCGATGATCCAGCCGCTGCGGCTGCTGCGGCTGGTCTCCACGCTGCTGCTGGTGGGGCGGCGGGCCCGGATGGCTCCGCAGATCCGGCTGACCACGTACGTGGCGGGGGCGGTGGTCGGGCTGCTGATGTTCGGTTCGCTGGCGGTGCTGAGCGTGGAGCGGGACGCCCCCGGCGGGAACATCAAGAACCTGGGCGACGCCCTGTGGTGGTCGGTCACCACCATGACGACGGTCGGCTACGGGGACCACTCCCCCACCACCGGTCTGGGGCGGCTGCTGGCGGTGGGGTTGATGCTGTCGGGGATCGCGCTGCTGGGTGTGGTCACCGCCAATATCGCGGCCTGGTTCATCTCCCGTTTCGAGCGCGACGACCGGACGGAGCGGGAGCAGACCGCCGCGATCGGCGAACTCGCCGCGGAGGTACGGGCGCTGCGCGCGGAGGTCGCCCGGCTGGGGGGACCGGGTGCGGCGCCGGGTGCGGTGGCCGGCGTACCGGCCGCGGTGCCCGGCGCCGCCGCGGCCGTGCGGCCTAGTGCTCCCACACCTTGAAGGCCCTCACCTGGTAGGGCGATTGGGGCAGCCAAACCCCGTCGCCGGGATAGGTCTGGAACTCCCCGGTCTCCGCGCACTCGGCCGACTGGTACGTGGTCACCGGGCGGCCCGTCCGGTTGGCGAGGGCCTGGGCGCTCTTGCCGGCGGGCAGGGCCGTACAGCTGTTGATGTCGAGGGTGCTCAGCTCGTGGACGTACCGGACGCCCTTGAACTCCGGTTTCGCCCACAGGCACAGCTGGCCGGCCGCACAGGTGCCGAGCGCGGCGGGCGCCGGCCCGGCGACGGGCCGCCCCGGGAGGCTGTGGGTCGGGGCGGCCTGGGCGGTCGCGGCGTGGGCGGTGGGCGCCGTGCTCGGGACGAGCGCGGTGAAGGCCAGGACGGCGGCGGCCAGGACGGTGGTGCCGCGGGGGGTGTTACACGTACGCATGACGGGTCAACTCCTTGTGGACGAGGGGCGCCCCGGACCGTTCCGGAGCGCCGTCCCCACCACGCTGACCTGCGGTGACGGGCGAACGGAAGAGGCCTGGCCCGGGTCCACCCGGATAGGCGACAGCCCCGCCGGGCACCTCCGGCGGGGCTGTCGTGCCTACGGGGTTGACGTCCGCGGGGGCCGTCGGGGCGGCCGTCAGATGTGGGCCGCGCCCGCCCCCTCGGGGGCGTTCTCGCCGCGCTTGGTGAAGCAGGCCACGACGGCGGCGAGGACCGCGACGACCCCGGCGACGGTGAAGGCCGTCCCCATGCCGTCCACGAACGTGTCGTGCGCGACCTTGGTGATCGCCTGCGCGACGGCCTCGGGGGCGCCGGGCGGTACGGGGGCGATGCCGACCTGGATGCCGCGCTCGGCGAGTTCCATCTGCTCGGGGGTGAGCGGGGGCAGTTCCGCGGCCCGCCAGTTGTCCCCGAACGAGTTGCCGACCGTGCTGGCCATGACCGCTCCGAGGACGGCGGTGCCGAGGCTGCCGCCGACCTGCATGGCGGCCTGCTGGAGGCCGCCGGCCACTCCGGACAGCTCCAGCGGGGCGTTGCCGACGATGACCTCGGTGGCTCCGACCATGACGGGCGCGAGGCCGAATCCGAGCAGCGCGAACCAGAGGGACATGACCGCGGTGCCGGTGCCGGGGGTGAGCTGGGCCATCCCGAAGCAGGCGGCGGCGGTGGCGACCATGCCGGCGACGAGCGGGACGCGCGGTCCGACCTTGGTGATGGCGATGCCCGCCAGCGGCGAACCGATGATCATCATGCCGGTGAGCGGGAGCAGGTGCAGACCGCTGTCGACCGGGCTCATGCCGTGCACGTTCTGCAGGTAGAAGGTGACGAAGAACAGGCCGCCCATGAAGGCGAACGCCATCAGCACCATCAGCACGGTGCCCGCGGACAGCGGCAGCGAGCGGAACATGCCCAGCGGGATGAGCGGTTCGCGGACCCTGCCCTCCCAGAAGGTGAAGAGCACGAAGCCGAGTACCGCGGCGGCGAGGAAGAGCAGGGTCTTGTAGTCGCCCCAGCCCCACTCGGCGGCCTTGATCAGGGCCCAGATGAGGGAGAACATCGCGCCGGACAGCAGCAGGATGCCGAGGACGTCGAAGGAGCGCGGGGCCTTCGCGGCCCGGTGGTCGACCAGGATGAACAGGCCGAAGAGCAGGGCGACGATGCCGACGGGCACGTTGATGAAGAAGACGGACTGCCAGCTGACGTGCTCGACGAGCAGGCCGCCGACGATGGGGCCGGCGGCGGTCGAGGCGCCGATGACCATGCCCCAGATGCCGATGGCCATGTTCAGCTTCTCGGCGGGGAACGTGGCGCGCAGCAGGCCGAGCGCGGCGGGCATCAGCAGGGCCCCGAAGAGGCCCTGGGCGACACGGAAGCCGATGACCAGCTCCACGCCGGTGGACAGGCCGATGGCGGCGGAGGAGACCGCGAAGCCGGCGATGCCGATGAGGAACGTCTGGCGGTGGCCGAAGCGGTCGCCGAGCTTGCCCGCGGTGATCAGGGAGACCGCGAGGGCGAGGAGGTAGCCGTTGGTGATCCACTGCACCTCGGCGAGCGAGGCGCCGAGGTCCCTCTGGATCGCGGGGTTGGCGACGGCGACGATCGTGCCGTCCAGGGTGACCATCATGACGCCGATCGCGACGGCGAAGAGGGTCAGCCAGGGGTGGCCGCGCAGCCCGGTGGGGGCCGGCGCCGATCCTGGTTCCTTGGCGGGCACCTGGTCGTCGACGGTGATCTGACTAGTCATGCGACCAGGCTAGTGACAGCGACTGACACTTCACAGACGGCTTAACCAGACGGTAACTGTCGCGTCGGTCACAGGTACCCTGACCGCTCACTCAGCGTCAGATCCACCTCAGACAGCAGCGGGAGGGAACCTCGGTGATGACCGACGAGCGGCCGGCTCCGGCCGCCCCGGCGGCCGGGCTGCGCGAACGCAAGAAGCGGCGCACCCGGGACGCGCTGCTGCGCGCCGCGCTGCTGCTCTTCATCGCCCAGGGGTACGAGCAGACGACCGTCGACGAGATCGCCGACGCCGTGGACGTCTCCCAGCGCACCTTCTTCCGGTACTTCGCCAACAAGGAGGAGGCCGTCTTCGCGGTCCAGGACCTGGTCGAGTCGCACTTCGTGGCCGAACTCCGCGCCCGACCGGCCACCGAGGGGCCGCTGCGGGCGATGCGGGCCGCCGTGCTCGCCGCCTGGGACACGGTCGAGGAGGCCCTCTCCGACGTGGTCCCCGTCGAGCTCTACATGCGCAGCTACCGGCTGATCGAGTCCACCCCGGCCCTGCTCGCCGTGCACCTGCGCCGCTCCACCGAGCTGGAGGAACGGATCTCCCGGCTGATCGCCGAGCGCGAGGGCCTCGACGTGGACGGCGACCCCCGGCCGCGGGTCGCCGTCGCCGCGTTCTCCGGTGTGATGCGGGTGACCGGGCGGCTGTGGGGTCAGGGCGAGGACACCAGCGTGGCCGCGATCCGGCGGATGACCGAGGCGTACCTCGACCAGATCGGCCCGGCCCTGGCGGCGGACTGGCGGACCGCACCGCCCGTGGCCCGGACCTGACCTGACTGGCCGCGCCGGTGCCTGACCGCGCCGGGGCCTGACCCGGCCCGGCCACAGCACTTGCCCCGCCCGCCCGCGTCCATGCCCACGGTCGGCCGTGAATCCCGTCACCCCGCAGGCCGTAGCCCCGGGGGTTCTCCTACGCTGGTCTCAGTGAAACTGCCCGGCCCCGCCCTCCCCGCCGCTCAAGGCGCCGACCCGCGCCCCGCCGCACTGCGCATCCTGCTCGCGCTGGCGGTGGTCTTCGTCATGCTGGCGACCACGGGCTGGACCACCGTCCACCGCCCCGAGGGCGGCACCCCCCTGCGGGCCGCGGCCCTCGCCGCCTGGGCGCAGGCCAGGATCGACGGCCGCCCGGTACCGCCCGCGGACGCACCCGTACGGACGGTCGCCCGCTTCTTCACGGGCCTGGACCGCGCCCAGCGGACCCGGTTGGCCGAGGGGTACCCGCTCGTGGTCGGCAATCTCGGCGGGGTGCCCACCGCCGTCCGCTACCAGGCCAACCTCCGCGGCCTCGCGCAGGCGGAGCAGGTCGAGAACGCCCGCAGCCACGACGTGGCGCTGACCCCGGCCGACCGGGCCGCGGCCACCCGTCGCGCGCACCGGTTCGCCTCGCTCTCCGAGTCCGGCCGGCAGATCCTCTCCTTCGACCCCACCGGCGGCGGCCGCGTCGCCGAGGTCTTCGGCGACCTCGACCGGGCCCGCCGGGTCTCGGTGGTCGTACCGGGTGTCGACACCGACCTGATCACCTTCGAGCGCACCCAGCGCCGCTTCACCGCCCCCGTCGGCATGGCCGAGTCCCTGTACGAGACCCAGCGCGCCACCGCGCCCGGCAGCCGCACCGCGGTCATCGCCTGGGCCGGCTACACGGCGCCGACCGGGGTCGGCGTGGACGCCGCCACCGGCCGGATGGCCGTGGACGGCGCCGTCCGGCTCAACTCGCTGGCCGCGGCGCTGCCCGGGAACGCGAGCGTGGCGCTGTTCTGCCACAGCTACGGCTCGGTGGTGTGCGGGGTCGCCGCGCACGCGCTGCCGCGCCGGGTCACCGACGTGGTGGTGCTGGGGAGCCCCGGGATGCGCGCGGAGAACGTCGAGGGGCTGCGTACCCCGGCCCGGGTGTGGGCCACCCGCGACGAGGACGACTGGATCGCGGACGTACCGCACCTGGAGTTCGGCGGGCTGGGCCACGGGGCCGATCCGGTGTCCCCGGAGTTCGGCGCGCGGCTGCTGTCCTCGGCCGGGGCCAGGACCCACACCGGCTATTTCGCGCCAGGGACGGGGTCCGTGGAGAACTTCGCGAAGATCGGAACCGGTATGTTCGATTCCATTGTCTGCGGGACCGGGGACGACGCGTGCCGGAGCGATATTTCCGGAGCCGAGCGGGACGGACGCGCGTAGAGCCCCGGTAAACGGACTCCGCACCGAGGGGGACGCGCGGGGGCGCCGCCCTTTACGATGTGCCGCATGGGTGACGTACTGGCCGGAAACCATGCCGTCTGGGAGTTCGACTCGGGCTCGGTGCTCATCCGCTTCGCACGGGGGATCAGGACACCAAGACTCTGGCATGCCCTCGGCTCGCGCCGAATCCCCCTCGAAGCGGTGTCGGGGCTGACCGTGACCGCGGGGAAGCGGAACACGGTGGTTCTGCGCGCCCTCCCCCGGCCGGGCGCCGATCCGCTGATGGAGGCCGCCGACGGGCAGCTGCGGGAGTCCTGCGACCCCTACCGGCTGGTGCTGCCCGGTGACCGGGCGGCGCGGGCCGAGGCCTTCGCCGACGCCCTGCGCGCCCGGCTCGGCCCCGACGCCGCCGAGCCCGCCGGGGAGTTCCTGGTCGGCGCGGCGCAGCCCCCGGTCCAGCTGAAGGCGTACGACGCGCGGGTCGGCTTCGACGGTTCGGCGGTGACCTTCCAGTGGTCCCGTACGGGCGCCACCGGCACCAAGTGGAAGGCGGGCGACCAGCGGTACCCCCTGGCCGCCCTCGCCGGGGTCGAGTGGGTCTCCCCCGGCGGCTCGGGCGGCCACCTGCGGCTGCTCCTGCGGGACGCCCCCGGTGACCCGCGCCCGGACCACGACCTCGCCGCCGCCGTCTTCGGCGTGGGCTGCGGGGCCGTGCACGAGTCCCTGCCGTTCGCCGCGGCCGTCCTCGCCGCGCTGCCCGGCCGCACCCCGGTCGCCTCGGTGCCCCGGGCCGGGTCCGGCGACGACCGGCTGCGCCACCTGAGCGAGCTGTACGGCGCGGGCCTGCTGACGGACGCCGAGTACGCGGCGCTGCGGGAGCGGTTCGCGGCCGAGTCCCGGTAGGGCCGCGGTCGCCCCGGTACGGACCGCGGCCGCGGCCGCGGTCGCCCCGTACGGGACACGGCCCGCCGGTACGGGACACGGCCGCGCCGGCCCTCAGCCCTCGCGGGCCGCCGAGGTGGAGCTCATGTCCGGGTAGCGGTCCCCCGCGACCCGGCCGGCGATCGGCTCCAGCAGGGCCAGCTCCGCCTCCGTCAGGGTGATCCGCGTCGCCGCCGCGTTCTCCGCGAGCCGTTCCGGCCTGCGGGTGCCCGGGATCGGCACCACGGTCAGCCCGTGCACGGCCGCCCGCTGCTGCACCCAGGCCAGGGCGATCTGCGCCGGGGTGGCACCGTGGGCGCGGGCGACCTCCCGGACCGGGTCCAGCAGCTCCGCGTTGGCCTTCGCGTTGTCGCCGGTGAACCGCGGCTGGTACGCGCGGAAGTCGCCCGCCGGCAGGTCCTTGCCCGCGTCGGCGAACGCGCCGGTGAGGAACCCGCGCCCGAGCGGGGAGTAGGGGACGAAGGCCACGCCCAGCTCGGCCGCCGCGCCGGCCGCGCTGCGCTCCACGTCCCGGCTGAACAGCGACCACTCGGACTGGAGCGCCGCGATCGGGTGCACGGCGTGCGCCTCGCGCAGCTCCGCGCCGGTGACCTCGCTGAGACCGAGGTGGCGCACCTTGCCCTCGCTCACGAGTTCCGCCATGGCGCCCACGGACTCGGCGAACGGCACGGCCGGGTCGCGGCGGTGCATGTAGTACAGGTCGATGACGTCCACGCCGAGCCGGCGCAGGCTGTCCTCGACGGCCCGGCGCACGTAGGCACGGTCGTTGCGGATGCCCCGGTAGTGCGGGTCATCGGTGCGCTCTATGGCGAACTTGGTCGCCAGGGTGATCCCGTCCCGGTGCGCGGCCACGAACGGGGCGAGGAACTCCTCGTTGCGCCCCCGGCCGTATACGTCCGCAGTGTCGATGAGGGTGACGCCGGCGTCCAGCGCCGCTTCCAGCGTCGCCCGGGCCGCCGCCTCGTCGGTGTCGCCGTAGAACTCGCTCATGCCCATGCAGCCGAGGCCCTGGACGCCGACCTGCGGGCCCCCCTTGCCGAGTGCGACCCGGTCGATGGTGGTGCCGTGTTCCGTCATGGCCGTACCTTCCCCGCGACCGCGTTCACCGGAGTCGCGTTCATCGGGGCGGAGTCCGCCGGCGCCGCGTGGTGCGGGGCCGGTTTCGCCGCATACATGTCGATCTTGTAGTCCAGTACCGCGAGCGCGTCCGTCAGCTCCGTGATCCGCGTCCGCACCTCACGCCGCGTCCGCTCCAGCAGCTCGCGCCGCTCGTCGACCGTGTGCCCGCCCTCGCGCACCAGCCCCGCGTACCGGACCATGTCCGCCACCGACATCCCGGTGGCGCGCAGTTTGCCCACGAAGGCCAGCCAGTCGAGGTCCTTGTCGCTGAAGCGGCGCTGGCCCGAGTGCGAGCGGTCCACGTGCGGCATCAGGCCGATCCGCTCGTACCAGCGCAGCGTGTGCTGGGTCAGACCGGTCCGCGCCTCGACCTCGCTGATCGTGTACCGCGTCTGCGTCAGGCTCTGGCTCATGGCTCCACGCTAAAACCTTGGAGTGCACTCCAAGCAAGTAGGCTCGGCCGCATGGAGAGCGTGGAGGCCGTGAACAGCATGGAAAGCCTGCGGATCATCGAGAGCTGGCCGGTGCCGGCCGCGGCGGCGGCCGTCGTCCGGGCCGACGGGAGCCTGGCCGGGGCGCACGGCCCCCTCGACCACCGCTTCCCCCTGGCCTCGGTCACCAAGCCGCTCACCGCGTACGCCGCGCTCGTCGCGTACGAGGAGGGGGCGGTGGAGCTGGACGAGCCGGCCGGGCCCGAGGGCTCGACGGTCCGTCACCTGCTCGCGCACACCAGCGGCCTGGCCTTCGACGAGCACCGCGCGACGGCCCCGCCCGGGCAGCGCCGGCTGTACTCGAACGCAGGCTTCGAGGTCCTCGGCGACCACATCGCGAAGGCCACCGGCATCCCCTTCGCGCAGTACCTGAACGAGGCGGTCTTCGCACCGCTGGGCATGGCGTCGAGCACCCTGGAGGGCTCGCCAGCCAAGGACGGCGTGTCCACCGTCCGCGACCTCGTGCGGTTCGCGGCGGAGCTCCAGGCCCCCCGGCTGCTCGACGTCCGCACGGTCGCCGCGGCCACCTCCGTGGTCCACCCCGGTCTCAAGGGCGTCCTGCCGGGCTACGGGCACCAGTCCCCCAACGACTGGGGCCTCGGTCTGGAGATCCGCGACGGGAAGTCCCCGCACTGGACGGGCGCCGCGTCCTCGCCCCGCACCTTCGGGCACTTCGGCCAGTCCGGCACCTTCCTGTGGGTGGACCCGGACGCGGGCGCCGCGTGCGTGGCGCTGACCGACCGCGCCTTCGGGCCGTGGGCCGTGTCGGCCTGGCCCCCGTTCACCGACGCGGTCCTGGCCGAGCTCGCCGCTGCCCGCGCTTAGGCCCGTCTCCTTCGGATCTCGCCGGGCCCGGCCGCTACGGCAGTTCCAGGATCAGCAGTTCCCCCGGGGATCCGGCGGTGACCTCCAAGCCCTTCTCCGCCGTGATCCGCACCGAGTCCCCGGGGCCCAGCTCCTCGCCGTCCAGGCGCAGGTCCCCGCGCACCACGTGCAGGTAGACCCGCTCCGCCGCCGGTACGGCCACCCGCTCGCCCGCGCCGGGCCGCCGGACGTGCAGGACGGCTCCGGCCGCGGGGACCGCGTACGGGGTTCCGTCGGCGAGGCCCCGGACCACCTCGTACGAGGGCGCGCCGCCCGCGGCGAGCGGCGCGAGCCACAGCTGTACGAAGCGCAGCCGCCGCTCGCCGTCGTTGCGCTCCGCGTGCCGGACCCCGGAGCCGGCGCCGAGCCGCTGGACGTCCCCGGGCCCGACCAGGCCCTTCTCGCCGGTGGTGTCCTGGTGGGTGAGCTCGCCCTCGACCACCCAGGTCACGATCTCGGTGTGGCTGTGCGGGTGCTCGTCGAAGCCGGCGCCCGGGGCGAGGGTCTCCTCGTTGCAGGCCAGGACGGGGCCGAAGCGCAGATTGTCCGGGTCGTAGAAGGACCCGAAGGAGAAGGCGTGCCGGGTGGTGATCCCGGCGGGCACGTCCCCGCCCTCGTACCGGTCGGCGCCGCGACGTACATCAATCATGGGGGCCACCGTAGCCCCCGGGCACGGGCCCGGCGCGGGACCGGACTCCGCTCGGCCTCGCCGATAGGGCAGTCTTGTCACGTGCCTCAACCCGAACGTGAGCATTCCCCCGCGACCCATCCCGCGCATCCCGTACCCGCCCACCCGCACGTCGCCACCCTGCGGCGGCTGGAGAAGTCCGCCGGCCGGCTCGCGGCCAACGCGATCGCGCGGATGGACGAGACCCTGCCGTGGTACCGGGCGATGCCCCCGGAGAACCGGTCGTGGATCGGCCTGGTCGCACAGGCCGGCATCGCCGCGTTCACCGAGTGGTTCCGGCACCCGGAGACCACTCAGGCGATCTCCACCGACGTGTTCGGGACGGCTCCGCGCGAGCTGACCCGGGCGATCACGCTGCGCCAGACCGTCGAGATGGTCCGCACGACGATCGAGGTCATGGAGACCGCGATCGAGGAGGTGGCGGCCCCGGGCGACGAGTCGATCCTGCGCGAGGCGCTGCTGGTGTACGCCCGGGAGATCGCCTTCGCGACGGCCCAGGTGTACGCGCAGGCCGCCGAGGCGCGCGGGGCCTGGGACGCCCGACTGGAGTCCCTCGTGGTCAACGCGGTGCTGTCCGGCGAGGCCGACGAGGGTGCGCTGTCGCGGGCGGCGGCGTTGGGCTGGAACTCGCCCGAGTACGTGTGCGTGGTGCTCGGTACCGCTCCGGAGGGCGACAGCGAGCTGACCGTCGAGGCGATCCGGCGCGCGGCCCGCCACCACAAGCTCCAGGTCCTCACCGGCGTCCTCGGCGACCGGCTGGTCGTCATCGCGGGCGGCAGCGACAACCCGATGCAGGTCGCGAAGTCCCTGATCGGCCCGTTCGCGGCCGGACCGGTGGTAGCCGGCCCGGTGGTGCCGGACCTGCTGAACGCGACGAAGTCCGCGCAGGCCGCGGCGGCCGGGCTGAAGGCCTGCACGGCGTGGCAGGACGCCCCGCGCCCGGTCCTGGCGGACGATCTCCTTCCAGAGCGGGCGATCGCCTCCGATCCCGCTGCGCGCGAGCAGTTGGTGGAGGAGATCTACAGACCGCTGGAGGAGGCGGGGTCGGCGCTGCTGGAGACGCTGAGCGTCTACCTGGAGCAGGCGAGCAGCCTGGAAGGGGCGGCCCGGATGCTGTTCGTGCACCCCAACACGGTGCGCTACCGGCTCCGACGTGTGACCGATGTCACCGGCTGGTCACCCTCCGATGTCCGTTCCGCGTTCACCCTGCGGATCGCCCTGATCCTCGGGCGTCTGGCCGACGGCGATCTTCAGTCCTAGACTTTTGTCGGACATCAACAATTACCCCGACGGTTCTTCGTCCCTGTCCCCACGGGCGGCGGGGGCCTCAAACAAGAGAGAGTGTGAGGGTGCTCGTACTCGTCGCTCCCGGCCAAGGCGCTCAGACGCCCGGCTTCCTGACTCCCTGGCTCGACCTGCCCGGCGCCGCTGACCGCGTCGCCGCGTGGTCGGACGCCATCGGGCTCGACCTTGCCCACTACGGCACGAACGCCGACGCCGACGAGATCCGCGACACGGCCGTGGCCCAGCCGCTGCTCGTCGCCGCGGGTCTGCTGTCCGCCGCCGCGCTCGGCTCCCGTACGGCGTTCGGCGCCGTCGCGGGCCACAGCGTCGGCGAGATCACCGCCGCCGCGTACGCGGGCGTGCTGTCCGAGACGGACGCGCTGCAGCTGGTCCGCACGCGCGGACTGGCGATGGCCGAGGCCTCCGCCGTCACCGAGACCGGCATGGCCGCGGTCCTCGGCGGCGACCAGGACGTGGTCCTCGCCCATCTGGAGAAGCTGGGTCTGACCCCGGCCAACATCAACGGCGCGGGCCAGATCGTGGCCGCCGGCACCACGGAGCAGATCGCCGCCCTGGTGGCGGAGAAGCCCGAAGGCTCCATGAAGGTCGTCGCCCTCAAGGTCGCGGGCGCCTTCCACACGCACCACATGACTCCCGCGGTCGCCACGCTGGCGAAGGCCTCCGAGGCCCTCTCCCCGGCGGACCCGGAGCTGAAGTACGTGTCGAACAAGGACGGCCTCGTCGTCACCAAGGGCGCCGACGTCGTCGCCCGCCTGGTCGGCCAGGTCGCCAACCCGGTCCGCTGGGACCTGTGCATGGAGACGTTCGCCGAGCTGGGCGTCACCGGGATCGTCGAACTGTGCCCCGGCGGCACGCTGACGGGTCTGGCCAAGCGCGCGCTCAAGGGTGTGCCGAGCGTGGCGCTGAAGACCCCGGACGATCTCGACAAGGCCGCGGCGCTCGTCGCCGAGCAGTCGGTCTGAGAGAAGGAGCCCACACAGCATGTCCAAGATCAAGCCGGCCAAGGGCTCCCCGTACGCCCGCATCCTCGGGGTCGGCGGCTACCGCCCGACCCGCGTGGTGCCCAACGAGGTCATCCTGGAGACGATCGACTCGTCCGACGAGTGGATCCGCTCCCGCTCCGGCATCGCGACCCGGCACTGGGCCTCGCCCCAGGAGACCGTCGCCGCGATGTCGGTGGAGGCCTCGGGCAAGGCCCTGGCCGACGCCGGTGTCTCCCCCGAGCAGATCGGGGCCGTGATCGTCTCGACGGTCTCGCACTTCAAGCAGACCCCGGCGATCGCGACCGAGATCGCCCACCGGATCGGCGCGGGCAAGCCCGCCGCGTTCGACATCTCCGCCGGCTGCGCCGGTTTCGGCTACGGCCTGACCCTGGCCAAGGGTCTCGTGGTGGAGGGGTCGGCGGAGTACGTCCTCGTCATCGGCGTGGAGCGGCTCTCGGACCTGACCGACTTGGAGGACCGCGCGACGGCCTTCCTGTTCGGCGACGGCGCCGGCGCCGTCGTCGTCGGTCCGTCGGACGAGCCGGCCATCGGCCCCACGGTGTGGGGTTCGGAGGGCGACAAGTCCGACACCATCAAGCAGACCGTGCCGTGGGACGAGTACCTCGGCAAGGACGGCGGCGAGAAGTTCCCGGCCATCACGCAGGAGGGCCAGGCGGTCTTCCGCTGGGCCGTCTTCGAGATGGCCAAGGTGGCCCAGCAGGCGCTGGACGCCGCCGGAATCGCCGCGGACGACCTGGACGTCTTCATCCCGCACCAGGCAAACATGCGGATCATCGACTCGATGGTGAAGACTCTGAAGCTGCCGGAGCACGTCACGGTCGCCCGTGACGTGGAGACCACCGGCAACACCTCGGCCGCCTCGATCCCGCTCGCTATGGAGCGGCTCCTGGCGACCGGAGCGGCGAAGAGCGGCGACACCGCGCTCGTCATCGGCTTCGGGGCGGGACTCGTCTACGCCGCGACGGTCGTTACCCTCCCCTAGGACCGGGATGCGCATTCCGGTCCTCACACCCAGTTACTGAGAAGGAGCGCCACATGGCCGCCACCCAGGAAGAAATCGTCGAAGGCCTCGCGGAGATCGTCAACGAGATCGCCGGCATCCCCCCCGAGGACGTCGCCGTCGAGAAGTCGTTCACCGACGACCTCGACGTCGACTCCCTGTCCATGGTCGAGGTCGTCGTCGCCGCCGAAGAGCGCTTCGACGTGAAGATCCCGGACGAGGACGTCAAGAACCTCAAGACGGTCGGCGACGCCGCCGACTACATCCTGAAGCACCAGGCCTGAGCCTGACGAGCGTTTGTCGCCACCTGGCGGTGGCGCCGTGACAATTCAGCACCCCCTGAGACGTGGAGAAAGAATTCCTGTGAGCCCGACCAATCGCACCGTGGTCGTCACCGGTATCGGCGCAACCACTCCGCTGGGTGGCGACAGCGCTTCGACCTGGGAAGGCCTGCTCGCCGGCCGTTCGGGCGTGAAGCCCTTGGAGGGCGAGCGCTTCGCCGAACTCCCGGTCCGCATCGCCGCCCGTGCCGCCGTGGACCCGAGTGAGGTCCTGCCCCGGCCGCTGGCCCGCAAGCTCGACCGCTCGGCGCAGTTCGCCGTCATCGCGGCCCGCGAGGCGTGGGCCGACGCCGGCTACACCGCTCCGGCGGGCACCGAGGCCGCGGACGGCGAGGATGCCGGCCCGGCCGTCGTTCCCGAGCGCCTGGGTACCGTGATCGCCTCCGGCATCGGTGGTGTGACGACCCTGCTCGACCAGTACGACGTACTCAAGGAGAAGGGCGTGCGCCGGGTTTCCCCGCACACCGTTCCCATGCTCATGCCGAACGGCCCGTCGGCCAACGTGGGCCTGGAGGTCAACGCCCGCGCGGGCGTGCACACCCCGGTCAGCGCCTGTGCCTCCGGTGCCGAAGCCATCGGCTACGCCGTCGAGATGATCCGTACCGGCCGTGCCGACGTGGTCGTCGCCGGCGGTACCGAGGCGGCCATCCACCCTCTGCCGATCGCCGCGTTCGCCAACATGATGGCGATGTCCAAGAACAACGAACACCCCGAGCAGGCCTCCCGCCCGTACGACAAGGGCCGTGACGGCTTCGTCCTCGGCGAGGGCGCGGGCGTCGTGATCCTGGAGTCCGCCGAGCACGCCGCCGCGCGCGGTGCCCGGGTCTACTGCGAGGTGCTGGGCCAGGGCCTGTCCGCGGACAGCCACCACATCGCGCAGCCGGAGCCGACCGGCCGTGGTGTCGCGGCCGCGGTGCAGAACCTGCTCGACAACACGGGCCTGGACCCGGCCGAGCTGGTCCACCTGAACGCGCACGCCACGTCGACCCCGCAGGGTGACACGGCCGAGCTGAAGGCGCTGCGCAAGGTGCTGGGCAACGACCTCGACCACATCGCGATCTCCGCCACCAAGTCGATGACCGGCCACCTGCTGGGCGGTGCGGGCGGCATCGAGACCGTCGCGACCGTGCTGGCGCTGTACAACCGGCTGGCCCCGCCGACGATCAACATCGACGATCTGGACGACGACATCGACGCGGACATCGTGCGCGGCGAGCCGCGCAAGCTGCCGGCCGACGGTCCGATCTCCGCGATCAACAACTCCTTCGGCTTCGGCGGACACAACGTCACCCTGGCGTTCCGCACCGTCTAGTACGGCCGGACAGGAAGGCCCGCCCGGGATCCCGGGCGGGCCTTCCGCGTGTCGGGGACGACGCCCCCTAGACGACCTGGTGGAGCCAGCGGACCGGGGCGCCCTCGCCCGCGTACCGGAAGGGCTCCAGTTCGTCGTCCCAGGGCTTGCCGAGCAGCTTGGCGATCTCCGCCTCGAGGTCGGTCTCGCCGTGCGCGGACCGGGCGAGGGCTGCGCGCAGCCGGTCCTCGGGGATCAGGATGTCCCCGTGCATGCCGGTGACGGCGTGGAAGATGCCGAGCTCCGGGGTGGAGCTGTAGCGCTCGCCCTCGGCCGTCGGACAGGGTTCCGCGGTCACTTCGAAGCGCAGCAGGTGCCAGCCGCGCAAGGCGGAGGCGAGTTTCGAGGCGGTGCCGGCTTCCGCCTGCCAGGAGAACTCGGCTCTCCAGGTTCCGGGAGAGGCGGGCTGCCTGATCCAGTCGAGGTTCACCCGCACCCCGAGTACGCCCGCAACAGCCCATTCCACGTGCGGGCAGAGCGCGCGCGGCGCGGAATGCACGTACAGAACTCCACGTGTCGTCACCGGGACCTCCAGTCTGGGACGAGGTCGGGAATAAAACTCCAGAAAACGGACAGTATGTGACGTGATGTAATGTAACGGAAATTTTTTGACATTGCGCTACGGAACCTGCGGCCGAAACATCACGGGAAAAAGCTACCGTGCGTCAGGGGTCGCGGTGTGACGTACGGTCGCTCCAAGGCCGCTAATCACAGAGCTTTCACTCAGCAGGACGTCCCTGTACGACGAGGGGGCGACGAGGAGGGACCCCACCCATGCGCACCACCGCTCCGCGCCGCCGCGCGCGCCGGACCTTCGCGGGCGCGGCAGCGGTGGCGGTCCTCCTGGGCGGGGCGCTGGCCGGGTGCGGCCCGGGCGGGTCGGGGGGCGAGGGCGACCGCGGGGCGCGGTCGGCGCCCCGCTGGAACACGGCGCCCGCCTCGGTCGCGGCCGTGGGCGACTCCATCACGCGCGGCTTCGACGCCTGTTCGGTCCTGGCGGACTGCCCGGAGGTGTCCTGGGCCACCGGCAACGACCCCGCGGTCCGCTCGCTGGCCACCCGGCTGCTCGGGGAGGCGCAGGCGCCCGCCCGCAGCTGGAACCACGCGGTGACGGGCTCCCGGATGGCGGACCTGACGGGGCAGCTCGCGGAAGCCGCCGCGAACAAGCCCGAGCTGGTCACGGTCATGGTCGGCTCCAACGACGCCTGCCGTCCGACCGCTTCGTCGATGACGCCGGTGGCGGATTTCCGGTCCGGTTTCGAGCAGGCGCTCGCCGGGCTGCGGGCCGCGTCGCCCGCCTCCCAGGTGTACGTCTCCAGCGTGCCGGACCTCCAGCGGCTGTGGGAGCAGGGCAAGGACCTCCCGATGGTCCGCCAGGTCTGGAAGCTGGGCATCTGCCAGTCGATGCTCGCCGACCCGCTGTCGGCGGCCTCGGGGGCGACCGCCCGGCGCGAGCAGGTGCGGGCGCGGGTGGTCGAGTACAACGAGGTGCTGCGCGAGGTCTGCGCGAAGGACCCGCTGTGCCGTTACGACGGCGGAGCGGTGTTCCAGTACCCCTTCGACGCACAGCAGTTGAGTCGCTGGGACTGGTTCCACCCGGGCCGGGACGGTCAGGCGCGGCTCGCGGAACTGGCGCACCGCCAGGTGACGGCGGCCGATCCGCCGCGTTGACGCGGGAGGACCGGGAGCGGGTGTCAGGGCCCGCTCCCGGTCCGGTTCTTGGGTGTTTTCCGGCCAATCCGGACGCCACCCGCTAGTGGTGCCCCGCCGGAGTGTCGGGCCGGTGCGTCACGCGACGTCGATCGTGGCCGTCAGCCGGGTGTCGCCGTGCGCGTGACTCGCGCGGACCTCGTAGGCCCCGCCGATCCGCCGCCAGCCGCGGGCGGTCTCGTCCCAGATCTCGAAGGCCCGGGCTGGCAGGCCGATCTCGGCCTCGACGCTCTCGCCGGGGCCCGCCTCGACGCCCGCGAAGGCGGCCAGCCAGCTCGCCGGACGCTCCACGGCCGCGCCCGGCGCGCCGCCCTCCGAGCCCTCCCCGGGCGCCAGGTAGATCTGGACGACCTCGCGGCCGGGCCGGGTGCCGGTGTTGGTGACGCGGACCCGGACCGTGCCGGCGGTGGCCTCCAGCGACTCGTACGCCCAGTCCGTGTAGCCGAGGCCGTGCCCGAAGGGGTAGGCGGGGGCGATGCCCTCCTTCTCGTACGCCCGGTAGCCGACGAAGAGCCCCTCGCGGTACTCCAGGCGGCCGTCGACGGGCAGCACCTCGGTGACGGGCGCGTCGGCGAACCGGGCCGGCCAGGTGGTGGGCAGCCGCCCGCCGGGCTCCGCGTCGCCGAGGAGCACGTCGGCCAGCGCGGCCCCGCCCTCCTGGCCCGGGAACCAGGTCAGCAGGACGGCGGCCACGTCCTCGCGCCACGGGAGCTCGACCGGGGAGCCCGCGTTGACGACGACCACGGTGTTCGGGTTGGCGGCGGCGACCGCGCGGACCAGGTCGTCCTGGCGGCCCGGGAGGGCGAGGTCGCGGCGGTCGAAGCCCTCGGACTCCACGCGCTCGGTGGTGGCGACGACCACGACGGCGGTGTCGGCGGCGCGCGCGGCCGCCACGGCCTCGGCGATGAGCTCGTCGGCGTCGCGCTGCGGGGCGAGGTGGAGCAGCGAGAACATGATCGCCTTGAGGGGCAGCGCGGTCATGTCGGGGACCTGGTAGGTCAGCGACACCTCGACGGGCTCCCCCTCGGTCAGGGTGGCGCGGCCGCGCTCGCTGGGGGCGCCGAAGAACGCCTCGAACGGGTCGGCCTCGTCGCCCATCTCCTGGACGCCCTCCCACAGGGTCTCGCCGCCGACGGCGAGGGTGAAGGCGCCGAGGCCGCGGGTGCCGAAGGCGTGCTCGCCGCTCTCGCGCGGCAGGAACGTACCGGTGACCTCGATGCTCGCCATCGTGTCGTACGCGGCGCCCGCGGGCAGGTCGTCGCCGATCCACTGGACCTGGCCGGACGGCAGGCTGCCCTCGCCGAGGACGGCGCCGGAGGCGTCGCGGCAGACGGCGCGCAGCCCGAAGCCCTGGTCGGCGGGGACGAGTTCCTCGGAGGGGTCGGCGCCGACGGCGAAGGTCAGCGCCCCCTGCGGGAGCGCGGCGGTGAGGCCGTCCAGCGGCGAGACGATCCGCTCGGGGAAGACGGTGGCGGAGCCCCCGCCGAGGACCCGGGCGTCGCGGGCGGCGGCCCCCATGAGGGCCACGGTGCGTCCGGCGGAGGCGTCGAGCGGGAGGGCGCCGTCCTCGTTGCGTACGAGCACGAAACCGCGGGTGGCGAGCTCCCGGGCCAGGGCCTGGCCGTCGATGCCGGACGGCGGCTCGGCGACGGCGGCGGGGGCGCCCTCCAGGATGCCGACGCGGGCGGCGAGGCGCAGGACGTTGCGGACGGCCGCGTCGACGGAGGACTCGGGGACCTCCCCGGCGCGCACGGCCTCGGCGAGGGCGGGCCCGTAGACGGTGGCGGGGCCGGGCATGGCCACGTCGAGGCCGCCCTCGATGTCACCGGTGGTGGAGCGGGCCGCCATCCAGTCGGAGACGTTGTAGCCGTCGAAGCCCCACTCGGCGCGCAGGACCTCGTTCACCAGGTACCGGTTCTCGGTCATCGAGGTGCCGTTGACCCGGTTGTAGGAGGTCATGATGCCCCAGGGGTGGGCGTTCGCGACGATGGCCTCGAACGGGGCCAGGTACAGCTCGCGCAGCGGGCGCGGGTCGATGACGCAGTCGACGGTGAACCGGTCGGTCTCCGCCTCGTTTCCGGCGAAGTGCTTGACGGTGGTGCCGACGCCGCCGTCCTGGACGCCCTTCACGTAGCCGCTGCCGACCGCCCCGGTCAGGTAGGGGTCTTCGGAGTAGCACTCGAAGTGCCGGCCGCCGAGCGGGGAGCGGTGCAGGTTCACGGTGGGCGCGAGGAGGACGTGGACGCCCTTGCGGCGCGCCTCCTGGGCGAGGAGGCGGCCGGCGCGGCGGGCGAGCGCGGGGTCCCAGGCGGCGGCGAGCGCGGTCGGGGAGGGCAGGGCGACGGAGGGGTCGTCGGCGGTCCAGCGCACGCCGCGCACCCCGATGGGGCCGTCGGACATGACCAGGGACTGCAGCCCGATCTCGGGGACGGCGGGCAGGGACCACATGTCCTGGCCCGCCAGGAGCCGGGTCTTGGCGTCGAGGTCCAGCTTGTCGAGCGCCGCCTCCACGGCGTCTTCACGGCTTTGGTCTTCGCGGGCCTGGTCGTCGCGGGCCTGAACTTCGCGGACCTGATCGGCATCGGTCACGGCCGTGCCTCCTCGTTGGGTGCGTTGGGTGCGGTGCGTGCGGTTGCGCGGGGCGGTCGCCCCCATCGTGGACCCGATACCTGGTGAGCGGTAGGCTTCGTAATGCATTCGTGACATTCACATGCCGTACGGTCCTGCTGGCGGCTGTGAACGAGGAGAGGGACCGGGCGATGGCCAGGGCGAGGAGCGAGGAACGGCGCGAGGACATCGTCCGCGCGGCCGTCGAGGTGATCGCGGAGCGCGGCTACCGGGGCGCGTCCCTGGCCTCGGTGGCCGAGCGCGTGGGCCTGACCCAGCAGGGGCTGCTGCACTACTTCCCGACCAAGGACGCCCTGCTCGTCGCGGTGCTGGAGGAGCGCGACCGGTGGGACACCGGCGGTGGCTCGCGCGCCGCGGCCGGGACCTGGCGACTGGACCTGCTGGCGTCGCTGGTGGAGTACAACGCCATGCGCCCGGGCATCGTGCAGACCTTCTCGGCGCTGCTGGGCGAGAGCGTGACCGACGGGCACCCGGCGCGGGAGTTCTTCACCGAGCGCTACGCGCAGGTCCGCTCCGAGATGGCCGCGGTGCTGCGCGCCGAGTACGGCGAGCGGCTCCCCTCGGGCCTGACCCCCGATCAGGTCGCGCCCCTGCTCACCGCGGTGATGGACGGCCTGCAGTACCAGTGGCTGCTGGCCCCGGAGTCGGTGGACATGCCCGCCGCGTTCCGCTCGTTCCTCACGCTGCTCAGCGGCCCGGAACCCGGCCGCCCGCCCGGCTGACCCGCGCGGCCCTACCGTCCCGGCGGTACGCCGAGCAGCGGATCGAGGGCCGGGCAGGACGGGCGGCGCGCGGGCGCCCGGCGTGGGCGCGGCCGCGCAGCCGGCCCGTCCAGGGCTCGGCGGGCGACCGGCGCCGGAGCAGCAGGCGGCGGCTGCTGCCCGCCGCCAGGTGGGCCCGGCACTCGTCCAGCAGCGGGTCCCCCGCCCCCGCGTCCTCCCGTACCTGCTCCTCCAGCAGGCGGAACGGGCAGTCCGGGCCCGGCGGCAGGTGGGACCGCCTCCCCTCGGGCAGGGTGCCGTCGGCCGGTACGCCGACCCCCTGCGCGGGGTCCGTTCGGCGTCCGGCCGTACGCGTCCGGCCTTACGGCGGGCGGCCGTACGCGGGATCCGGGCCCGTGGCGCCGGCGCGCGGGCGGCGCCGGCGCGACGTGCGGCCCCGCTACGCCGAGTCGGGCAGGAGGTGCTTGGCGCCCCACTGCCCCAGCGCCTCCAGCGCGGCGTTCAGGTCCTGGCCGAGCGGCGTCAGCGAGTACTCCACGCGCGGCGGGACCTCGTCGTACACCTCGCGGTGGACGATGCCGTCGGTCTCCAGCTCGCGCAGCTGGGCGGCGAGCACCTTCTCCGACACCCCCGGGACCAGCCGCCGCAGTTCACCGAAGCGGCGCGGGCACTGCTCCAGCTCCCACAGGAGCGAGACCTTCCACTTGCCGTCGATCACGGACATCGCCGCGGCGATCCCGCAGTGATCCGCGCCGGGCCTTCGCGTCACCGCCATCACGCACCCCTCCCACCTGCTCGCTCACCTCGGGGTAACCACCCACCCCAAAGTGCGTACTTGAGCGTCTCACGGCCTGCCACCAGGCTAAACGTCATGACCGACAACCACACGACGAAGCACCCGCTCACCCTGCTCGGCCTCGGCGACATGGGTACCGCCCTCGCCCGCACCTGGCTCGCCGCCGGGCACCCCCTCACCGTCTGGAACCGCACCGCCGCCAAAGCCGAGGCCCTCGCCGCCGACGGCGCGACCGTCGCCGCCGACCCCGCCGGGGCGGTCGCCGCGAACGGCCTGGTCGTGCTCTGCCTGCTGGACGACGCCAGTATCGACTCCGTCCTGAAGGACGTGGACCTCAGCGGCCGGGACCTGGTCAACCTCACCACCGGCACGCCCGCCGAGGGCCGCGCCCGGGCCGCATGGGCCGCGGAGCGCGGGGCCCGCTTCGTCGACGGCGGGATCATGGCGACCCCGACGATGATCGGTGTCCCCGACGCCGGGGGCTACGTCTTCTACAGCGGTTCGCGCGCCCTCTTCGACACCCACCGGACGGCCCTGGAGGTCCCGGCCGGCGCCCGCTTCGTCGGGGAGGACCCCGGACACGCCGCCCTTCACGACGTGGCGCTGCTGAGCGCGATGTACGGGATGTTCGCCGGTATCTCGCACGCCTACGCGCTGATCGAGGGCGAGGACATCGCCCCGAACGACCTGGCGCCGCTGCTGTCCGAGTGGCTGGGCGCGATGGGCTTCTTCGTCGGCAACGCCGGCGAGCGGCTCACCTCGCGGAACCTCACCACGGGGGTGGTGTCCAACCTGGCCATGCAGGTCGCGGCCAGCGGCACCCTGCTGCGCACCGCCGCGGAACAGGGCGTCAGCGCGGAGCTGATCGCCCCTTACCTGGAGCTGATGCGGCGCCGGCTGGACGCCGACCCGGCGGCCCACGGCGTGGAGGACACGGTCGGCGCCATCACCCTGCTGCGCTCCGGGCTCCGCACGCCCTAGTAGACCGGCGGCGGCCCGAAGCCGGTCGCGGGGGCGGCGGGCGGCGTCGCCGGGGCGGCGGGCGGCGCCGGCTCACCGGCCGGCCCCTCCCCCGGGGCGTCCGCGCCGGACTCGCCCATCAGGTCGCGCGCCATCAGCGTGGCCCCGGCCACCGCTCCCGGCATGAGGAACACCGCGACGATCGGCACCAGGAAGGACAGCACCAGCGGCACGCCGAAGCCGAGCACCATCATCCGCCGCGCCCGGAGCATGACGAGCCGCTCCGCCAGGTCCACCTTGCGGCGCTGGAGGGCGACGGCGGTGAGTTCCTGGGTCAGGAAGTAGCCGGAGACGCAGAACCCGAGGAACGGGACCACCGTCTGCCCGATGACCGGGACGAAGCCCAGGGCGAAGAGCAGGATGCCGTACAGCAGGACGCGGCCGAGCACCTTCACGCTGTCCCGGGCCGAGATCCACAGCTCCCGCCAGAGCGGGAGGCCGGACTCGGGCACGTCGCCGCCCTCGCTGCGGTCGACCTGCTCCGAGAGGGACTCGTAGAAGGGCTGGCCGATCAGCAGGGTCACGGCGGTGAAGGTGATGACCGCGAGGAAGAGGCCGAGGCAGAAGAACAGGCCGGACAGGAAGCCGCGGAAGAGTCCGGACCAGGGCGAGGTCCAGTCGTCGGCGAACGGCGTCGCCCACACCGTCAGGTCGTCGGCGCCGTAGGAGAGCCCGATCAGGGCCGCGGTGTAGAGGACGAGCGACACCAGTCCGGGCAGCAGCCCGAAACCGAGCCACCTGCCGTGCCCGAAGACCCATCGCTGGCCGGCCAGCAGATACCGGAAACCCCCCGCAAGATCACGCATGGGGGTCAGTTTACGGCGAAGGCCGCACCCCCGTTCGGGGGTGCGGCCTTCAGGCGTGCGTGCGCCGGTTCCGGCGTGCGCGGCGTGCGATCAGCGGGAGCCGCTGGATCAGACGGCGAGCTCGACGGTGATGTTGCCGCGGGTCGCCTTGGAGTACGGGCAGACCTGGTGGGCCTTCTCGATGAGGTCCTTCGCGGTGGCGGCGTCCACGTTCGGGATCACGGCGGAGATCTTGACGATCAGGCCGAAGCCGTCGTCGTTCTTGCCGATGCCGACCTCGGCGGTGACGGTGGAACCGGAGATGTCGGCGTTCTCGTTCTTCGCGACGACGCCCAGGGCGCCCTGGAAGCAGGCGCTGTAGCCGGCCGCGAAAAGCTGCTCCGGGTTGGTGCCGGCGCCGCTGCCGCCGAGCTCCTTCGGCGGGTTCACGACGACGTCGAGCTGGCCGTCGTTGGTGGCGACGCGGCCGTCACGGCCGTTCGCGGCGGTGGCGACAGCGGTGTACGCGACATCGGACTGCTGGATGGACATGTAGGAAAATCCTCCTGGTGATCGTCGCGACTCGCGCCCACGGGCCGCGACGGTGTGGAGTGAGCCTAACCGGTGAAAGAAACGATCATCTTTCCGGTGTTCTCTCCGCGCAGCATGCCGAGGAAGGCGGAGGTGGCGTTCTCGACGCCCTCGACGACCGTCTCGTCGTAGCGCAGCTCGCCCGAGGCCAGCCAGCCGGCCACGTCCTGGACGAACTGCTGCTGGAGTCCGGCGTGGTCCCCGACGAGGATGCCCTGGAGCCGCAGCCGCTTGCCGATGACCTGCATGAGGTTGCGCGGGCCGGGCGCGGCCTCGGTGTCGTTGTAGCCGGCGATCGCGCCGCACAGGGTGGCGCGGCCGTGCACCTTGAGGGAGGAGATCGCGGCTTCGAGGTGGTCGCCGCCGACGTTGTCGAAGTAGACGTCGATGCCCTCGGGGGCGGCGGCGCGCAGCTGCTCGCCGACCGGGCCGTTCTTGTAGTTGAAGGCGGCGTCGAAGCCGTACTTCTCCGTGAGGAGGGTCACCTTCTCGTCCGAGCCGGCGGAGCCGATCACCCGGGAGGCGCCCTTGATCTTCGCGAACTGGCCGACGAGGCCGCCGACCGCGCCCGCGGCGCCGGAGACGAAGACGGCGTCGCCCTCCTTGAAGGAGGCGACCTCGAAGAGGCCCGCGTAGGCGGTGAGGCCCGGCATGCCGAGCACGCCGAGGTAGGCGGAGAGCGGGGCGAGGGCGGCGTCGACCTTGGTGGCGTGCTTCGCGTCGACGTCGGCGTACTCGCGCCAGCCCAGGTGGTGCAGGACGTGGTCGCCGACCGCGAAGCCCTCGGCGGCGGAGGCGACGACCTCGCCGACGGCGCCGCCCTGCATCGGCTCGTCGAGCTGGAAGGGCGGTACGTAGGACTTCACGTCGTTCATCCGGCCGCGCATGTACGGGTCCACCGACATGTGGAGGTTGCGCACGAGGATCCGGCCGGCCGCGGGCTCGGCGGACACAGGGACCTCGCGCAGGGCGAAGTCCTCGGCGACGGGCCAGCCCTGCGGGCGACGGACGAGGTGCCACTCACGGCTGACGGCGGGGATCTCGGTCATGGGGACTCCTGGGTGCGGAAGAAATGCTTTACAACGTGAAACAACCATGCGCCTGGATATTTCATGTTGTCAAGTAAATGGGTACGCTGGTTCCATGCCCAGTCGTCGCGCAGACCCAGTGACCCTCGAGGTCGTCGAACTCATCGGCGATGTCGTGGCCCGCTACCACATGGAGTACGAGCACGTGGCCGCAAGCCACCAGCTCACGGGCGCCCAGGCCCGGGTCCTGAACCTGCTGGCCCTGGAGCCGCTGCCGATGCGCCGGATCGCCCAGAAGCTGCGGTGCGAGCCTTCGAACGTGACCGGCATCGTCGACCGGCTGGAGAGCCGCGGCCTGGTCGAGCGCCGCCCGGACCCGGCGGACCGCCGGGTCAAGCTGGCCGCCCCCACCGAGGAGGGCCTCCAGACGGCCGACCGGCTGCGCGAGTCCCTCGACTTCGCGCGCGAACCCCTGGCGGGGCTGTCGTCGCAGGAACGGACGGCCCTGCGGGACCTGCTCAAGCGGATGCTGGGCTGACGACCCGGCTCACCAGCAGGTGAAGTCCCACCATTCGCAGGGGCGCGGGGTCTTCGTCGGGGTGGGCAACGGGGTCCTCGTCGGCTTGGGCTTGGCCGACGCCGAGGGCTTCGGCGGCTTCGCGCTCCCGGAGGTGCTGGGCGACGGCTTCGCCGACGTTTCCGGCTTTACGGTGGCCCCCGCGTCGGGGGTCCCGGAGGACGGCCCCGTCGGGGCGGGCGCGGGCGCCGACGACGTCGGACCCGGCTTCGCCGCGCTCGCGGAGGACGCCGCGGGACCGGCCGTCTTCGTCCCCCCGCCGGCGGTCTTCCCCGAGGCGGTGGCCCGGCCCGGCGCACCGGACGGGGACGCCGCGGCGGGCGGCGCGCTCGGGTCGGGCACGGGCACGCCGGGCGCCGAGTCGTCGGTCAGCACCACGGTGGAGGCGCGGTCGCCGCGCTCCCCGTCGGTCGCCACGCGGACCGCCACGAGCGCGCCGCCGGTCGCGAGCAGCAGCCCGAGCCCGACGTTCAGCACGGTCCGGCGGCGCCTGCGGTGCGCGGAGCGGCGGCGTGCGCCGGGGCGGCGCTCGTTCGGCGCCGACAGGACGACGACGGAGTCGGCGTGGACGACGACGGAGTCGGCGTGGACGCCGCCGGAGTCCGCGTGGACGCCGCCGGGCACGTGCGGCCCGCCGTAACCCTGGGCGGGGGCGGGGGCCGGGGCCTGGCCTGCGGCGAAGGGGTCGGGGGCCCCCGGGGCGCCCGGCTGGACGGGGGCGGCGGGGACGAGGTATTCGGCCGGGGTTCCGCACCCGGCGCACGCCAGTGCGCCGTTGAGATGCCTCCGGCAGGCGTGGCAGTAGTTCATGGCGCCCGCAGGCTATGCGGTCACCGGCCACATCCGTAACGCGGGAACGTAAGGATCCTGTGTGGAATCGTGGCCTCCATGACAGCGACCCCGCCCGGACGCCCGGGGCCCTTCGGGCCGGAAGCCTTCCAGCTGGTGCTGTTGCGCCGGATGGCCGACTTCCAGCCCGACCTCGCCGACCGGGCCCGGCACCGGCTGGGCGCCTCGCTCGCGGACCAGCGCGAGGCCAACAAGCGCTGGCAGGCCATGGTCCATCCCCCAGACTCCGTCCGGGGGGACCCCCAGTCCCGCTCGCGCGGAGCCCTGGCCCGGTACCGCTCGGTGCTGGGCCCGGCGGAGTCCGCCGAGCGGCGCAAGATCGGCGATCTGGAGTGCGAGGCCCTGCTGTGGCCGGTGCCGCTCTGGCCGGACCTGCGGTTCGAGGTGCTGGCCGCGCCGGACGGGGCGGTGTGGAACGAGTGGCTGGTCCGGGCCCCGGGCGCGGCCGGTCCCGTACTGGAGTCGGCGGACGACCTGCTGCCCTGGTCGGCGACGGTGGACGAGGTGGCGCGCGCCTTCGCGCCGGTGCGGCCGATGGAGGGCACCGCGCCGACCCGCTGGCGCCTCGCGTTCACCGCCGGGGGTCGGCCCTGCGTGGCGGAGTTCACGTACGGCCTGCTCCAGCGGGTCGGGTTCGCCGGCACCCCCTGAAGGTGCCCTGGGCCTAGGAGGCGAGGAAGGCCCGTACGCCCGCCGAGGTCGCGTCGTCGCCCAGCAGGTCGTTGTGCTCGATGCAGCCGACCCGCGTGTTCGCGGCCCCGGTGAGCGGAACGCTGTCGTCCGGGTTGACGACCTCGTCGCACGGGGACCAGAACGTCGCGTACTTCACCGCGCCCGGGGTCTCGTCCCCGGCGTTCAGGTTCTTCACCACGTACGAGCCGGGCGTCATGTCCCGGCAGGCCTGGTCCCACAGGGCGCAGGCCCAGGCGGTGGAGGTGCCGCGGTTGGGGCCGGCCAGCGAGACCCAGTGGTCGACGGTGGTGGCGCCGCCGCCGAACTTCACGTACCAGCGGCTCACCAGCGAGCCGAAGGAGTGCGCGACGACGTCGACGCGGGCGGCGCCGGTCTGCCGGCGGACCTCGTCGACGTACGCGCCGAGCCGGCCGGCGAGGACCTCGTTGACGGACCGGTGCGTGTCGTAACCCCACGAGAAGAGCTCCGAGTCGGCGTACCCGGCGGCCCGCAGGTCCTCGCGCAGGGAGCCCCAGACGCCCGGGTCGGCGTTGTAACCGTGTACGAAGACCACCGGATTGCGCGATGATGCCTGGTCAGCGGCGCTCCCGGTGCCCCGGTCGGCGGCATGGGCCGGGATGGGCGCCAGCAGCGCCAGGCAGAGCGTCAGAAGTGCCAGCAGTCTCTGGCGGGCCGTCAGCATCAGGTCCCCCTTTACCTTGTTACGCGCGAGTAGTGCGTGCGGTGCGCGCATGGTGCTGTCTGTCGGTACAGAAATCCACCCCCGTGCAGGCACCCGGCACCCCCGGCCGGAGCAGCTCAACAGGCGGTCCACCCCATATGCCCGGGATGATATGAGAAGCGACCGGCGGTCCGCCGGTCTTCTTGCGTCAGCGCTCTCGGGAGGATCTGCCGTGACCGTCAGTCTTGAGCAGTTGCGCCGCTGCCACGTCGCCGTCGACCTGGGCGCGGCCAGGACCCGCGTGTACGTCAAGGGAGCCGGCCTCGTCGTCGACGAGCCCAGCGTCGCGGCGGTGAACACGCGCACCGGCGCGCTCATCGCCGTCGGCACCTTCGCCGAGCGGATGACGGGCCGTACGCCTGACTACATCCGGGTCGTACGCCCCGTCTCCGGCGGCACCGTCGTCGACATCGAGATGGCGCAGCGGATGCTGCGTCACCTCCTCGGCGAGAAGCTGCGGCGCGCCCTGCGCCGCAAGCCCCGGCTGCGCGCCGCGGCCTGCACCCCGCACGACGCGGACCCGCTGGCCCAGCGGGCGACCGTCGAGACCCTGGTCGGACTCGGCGCCCGGCGTGTCGAGCTGGTCGACACCCTGATCGCGGCGGCCGTCGGCTGCGGCCTGCCCGTGGAGCAGCCGACCGCGACGATGATCATGGTGTGCGGGGCGGCGGCCACCCAGGTGGCCGTCCTCTCCCTCGGCTCGATCGTCACCGCCGAGCGCATCCCGGTCGGCGGCGAGGCCATCGACCACGCGATCGTCCAGCACCTGCGCCACGCGCACGAGCTGATGCTGCCCAGCCAGGCGGTCCGTCCGCTCCAGCTGGCCCTGCACGGCAACGGCATCACCGCCGGGGGACCGGCCTCCACCCTGATCCACGGCCGCGACGTGGCCACCGGCCTGGCCCGCTCGGTCCAGGTGGACACCGCCGCCGTGCGCGACGCGATCTTCACCCCGCTGACCGCCGTCCTCGACGGCATCGGCAAGGTCCTGCGGGACTGCCCGCCGGACCTGGTCGCGGACCTGACGGACCGGGGGATCATGATGGTGGGCGGCAGCGCCCTGCTGCCGGGTCTGGACCAGATGCTGCGCGACGCGACCGGCATGCCCGTCGCCATCGCGGAGCGGCCGGACGTGTGCGCCGTGCTCGGTCTCGGCGCGATGCTCGAAGGGAAGATCGCACCCATGGTTCTCAACCCGCTGGCCGGATGACGGACGCGGGACGGCAGCCCGCCACGGGCCGGGAGCCCGCCACGGGACGGCAGCCTGCCCCGGGCCGGGAGCCCGCCCGCGACCCGGACCGGGACGGGGAGCAGCCCAGCCTGCCCGTCCTGCTGGAGGGGGTGCTCAGCGTCGGCTCCGAGCTGGAGCTGCACTCCACCCTCCAGCACATCGTGGACTCGGCGACCGGGCTGTGCGGGGCCCGGTACGGGGCGCTCGGGGTCATCGAGCCCGAGCGCGTCCGGCTGACCGGGCTGTTCACCTCCGGGATGACCGAGGCGGAACGGGCCGCCATCCCCCACCTGCCGGACGGCCGCTCCGGCCTCCTCGGAACCCTGATCGGCGATCCGCGTCCGCTGCTGCTCGACGACCTCACCCGGGACCCCCGGTCGGCCGGCTTCCCGCCCGGCCATCCGCCGATGCGCGGCCTCCTGGGCGTTCCGATCCGGGTGCACACCGAGGTCTTCGGGAACCTCTACCTCACCGAGAAGCAGGGGGGCGGCTCCTTCACCGACGAGGACCTCGCCCTGCTGCGCGTCCTGGCCTCGCAGGCGGGCATAGCGATCGGCAACGCCCGGCTGTACGAGACCGTGCGCCGCCGGGAGCGCTGGATCGAGGGCGCGGCCGCCGTGACCACGACCCTGCTGGCCGGGCGCCCCGCCGCGGACGCGCTGATGTGCGTGGCCGAACGGGCCCGGCTGCTGGCGGACGCGGCGGCCGGGGTCGTGCTCCAGCCCACTCCCGAGGGCGGCATGGAGATCGTCGCCGCCTCCACCCAGGGCGAACCCGGGGACCTGGTGGGGACGGCGATCGCGCCCGGCTCCCCGGTCCTGGAACAACTCCTCGGCGGCGAGGCGGTCTTCATAGAGGACTCGGCGACGGACCCCCGGATGACCACCCACGTCCGGGAGCGCTTCGGCCCCAGCATGATGCTGCCGCTGCAGAGCGGCGGGCAGCTGATCGGCACGCTGGCCCTGCCTCGGGACCGGGGCGGGCCGGCGTACGACGCGGTGGACCGGCTGCTGGCCTCGCAGTTCGCCTCCCAGGCGGCGCTGGCCCTCGTCCTCGCGGACGCCCAGCACGACCGGGAGCAGCTGGCGGTATACGAGGACCGCGACCGGATCGCCCGGGACCTGCACGACCTGGTGGTCCAGCGGCTGTTCGCGACGGAGATGATGCTGGAGAGCACCCGGCGGAGGTCCTCGAACGCACCGTCCGGGGACACCGTGGGCGACGAACTGGCCCGCGCGGTCGACGAACTGGACTCCACCATCCAGGAGGTCCGCACCGCCATCTTCGCCCTCCAGCAGCCGCCGACCGACGCCCCGACGACCTTCCGGGGCCGGGTCCTGCGCGAGACGGGCGGTGCGGCGGTCCTGCTGGGCTTCCAGCCGTCGGTGCACTTCGCGGGGCCGCTGGACGCCCTGCTGCCGGAGCCGGTGGCGGGCGATCTGCTCTCCGTCCTGCGCGGCGCCCTGGCCGCGGCGCACCGCCGCAGCGAGGTCGCCTCCATCGAGGTGGAGGTGGACGCGACCCCGTCCCGGGTCCGCCTGACGGTCTCGGACGACGGCCGTACGGAATCGGCGACGCGGGGCACGACGGTGACCTGGGAGTCACCGCTCTGAGGCGTACGGGGAGTCGCCGCTCCAGGGGCGTACGGGGAGCCGCCGCTCCAGAGGCGTGCGGTGAGTCGCCGTTCCAGAGGCATACGGGAAGTCACCGCTCCAGAGGTGCGGGACGTAGCCGCTCCGGAGGCGTGCGGGGAGTCGCCGTTCCGGGTCCATCGGTTCCACCGCTCCGGCGGACGCGGGCGTGGCGCCGGTCCGTCCCGGGGCACCTCCGGGTGGCCCGCCGGGGTGCGGTCCGGGGCGGCTCGGGGTCGACCACGTCCCGCGCCCTGCCCGTCGGGCACCCTTCCGCACCGGGCCGGCCCTGACCGCGAGGGCACCGCCTAGGGTGGCCCCGTGACGACGACCCGCCTCTCGGCCCGCGCGGCCATCGCCTCCCTCGCCGACGCCGGCAGCTTCGCCGAACTCCCCCCGCCCCCGGGACAGTCGACGCCCGACGGGCCGCTGGCCTGGACCGGGTACGACGACTCCCGCGCCCGCGCCGCGCGGCGGACCGGCGAGGTGGAGTCCGTCGTCACCGGCGCCGCCCGCTTCGGGGGCGTCGAAGCCGCCGTGATCTCCTTCGAGTTCGGTTTCCTCGGCGGTTCCCTGGGCCAGCGCACCGGCGACCGGCTCGAAGCCGCCTACGCGCACGCCCGCGCGCACCACCTGCCCCTGGTCTCCCTGATCGCGACCGGCGGCTCCCGCATGCAGGAGGGCATGCTCGCGCTGACCCAGCTGCAGCGCGTGGCCCGCCAGTGCGTCCTGACCCGGGCCGCCGGACTCCCCCAGCTGGCCGTCCTGCGCGATCCGACCACCGGCGGCGGCTGGGCCACCCTCGGGGCCGGGGCCGACGTGGTCCTCGCGCTCCCCGGGGCGCAGGTCGGCTTCGCGGGCTCACGGGTCCGGCCTGCGGACGCGGACCCGGCGGCCTACACGGCCGAGGGGCAGTACGCCGCCGGGCACGTCGACGCCGTCGTGCCCCCGGCGGAGCTGCCCGGGACCCTCGCCGGCTGGCTGCGCGTGCTGACCGCGCCCAGGCCCGGCGGGCCCGTCGAGCCGCCGGCCGCGCTGGGCGGCGTACACGACGGGGCACCGCCGGAGACCGGCTGGGACGCCGTCCGCCAGGCCCGTCACCCGGACCGGCCGCGCGCCGGGGCGTACCTGGACGCGTACTTCACCCTGCGCCTGCCCCTCTCCGGGGACCGGGCGGGCGGCACCGACCCCGGGATGCTGTGCGGTTTCGGGCTGCGGGAGGGCCGCGCGGTCGCGTACGCCGCCCAGTGCGGAACCGCCACCCGCCCGGCCGGGTACCGTACGGCCGCCCGCGTCGTCCGGCTCGCGGACCGGCTCGGCATCCCCGTGCTCACCCTGGTGGACACCCCGGGCGCGGCCAACGACGCCGCCGCCGAGCACGCGGGCGCCGGGCCCGCCATCGCGGACGTCTTCGCGGCACTGGCCTCGGCCGCGGTACCCGTCACCACCCTGCTGATCGGCGAGGGCGGTTCGGGCGGCGCCCTCGCGCTGGCCGCGCCGGGCAATACGTGGGTCACCCCCGACAGCTACTTCTCGGTGATCGCCCCGGAGCTGGCGGCGGCCATCCTCAAGCGGCCCCCGGAGGCCGCCCCGGCCACCGCCGACCAGCTCCGCATCCGCCCCCAGGACCTGGTGGCCCTGGGCGTGGCACGCGGCGTGGTCGCGCCCCGGACCGGCTGAACGGACGGCCCCGTCCTGCCGGGCGCCGGCGCGCGGGCTCCGTCAGCGGCGGCGCGACGGCAGCCGTACGTCCATCCGGTGGAGCCGCGTGAGCTGCTGCGCCAGCTCGTTGTCGTCGCTGACGAGCAGCGGGCGCAGCCGCCCGGCCCCGTCGTGGCCGGACGCGGCCGTGCCCTCGATGGTGTCCACCAGCAGCTGGCCCTGCGGCAGCTTCGACGGGGCGCCCGGCGCGGGGCAGTCGCCGAAGTCAGTGATCGCGAAAAAACTGCCGGGTGAACCGACTCCCGGGGATAGTCGTCGACGGGGACGGGACGTACCTGACGGACGAGTTCGTGCCCGCGATCCGGCGCTACAGCCGCACCGGCCAGGTCCTGGGCACGCTGCCGGTCCCTGACGCCTTCCGCCTCCCGCGCCAGGGTCGGGGCCACCGCGAACCGGACCGCGGCCGGTCTTCAGCGTGAACAGGACCGAACTGAACCGAACCCGCCAACTCCCCTTCACACGGGGTCACGCCTGCGGCGACCTCGCGTCGTAGCGGGCGAAACCGCGCCAGCGGAGCGCGAGCAGGCCCAGCACCAGGACGCACGCGAGCCCGCCGCCCGTGATCGCCACGGTCGGCGAGGTCAGGTCGGCGACGGAGCCGGCGACGAAGTCCCCGAGCCGGGGGCCGCCCGCGACGACCACGATGAACACGCCCTGGAGCCGCCCCCGCATCTCGTCCGGGGCCGCGGCCTGCATCATCGTGGAGCGGAACACCATGGAGATGGTGTCGGCCCACCCCGCCAGGGCGAGGAAGAACAGCCCGATCCACAGGTTCCGGGTGAGCCCGAAGGCGGCGATGGCCAGCCCCCACGAGGCGACGGCGAGCAGGATCGCCAGCCCGTGCCGGCGGATCCGGCCCTGCCAGCCGGAGAGCACCCCGCCGAGCATCGCCCCCAGGGCGGGGGCGGCCACCATCAGCCCGACCGTCTTGGCGTCGCCGCCGAACCACAGGGCGGCGATGGCCGGGAACAGCGCCTTCGGCTGGGCGAGCACCATCGCGGCCAGGTCGGAGAAGAAGGTCATCCGGATGTTGGGCCGGGTCCCGAGGAAGCGCAGGCCGTCCAGGACGGAGGCCCGCCCGCGCACGCCCTCGGCGCGGTCGGGCTTCATCGGCGGCAGCCGCCACTGCGCGTACAGGGCGGCGCAGAAGGTGACGGCGTCGACGAGGTAGGCGGCCTGGTAGCCCCACCAGCCGACGATCAGGCCGCCGAGCATCGGGCCGGCCATGGTCCCGGTGGTCATGGTGACGGAGTTCAGGGCGTTGGCGGCGGGCAGCTGTTCGGCCGGGAGCAGCCGGGGGATCATCGCCGAGCGCGCCGGTCCGCTGAGCGCGCCGCACACCGACTGGAGGGCGACGACGGCGTACAGGAACCAGACCCGGTGGTAGTCGAGCAGGGCCGCCGCGGCGAGCGCGATGGACAGCGCGGCCGCGCCGAGGGAGGCGTACAGGCCGAGTTTGCGCCGGTCGAGGGTGTCGGCGATGGCCCCGCCGTACAGGCCGAAGGCGACGAGCGGGACGAGCGAGAAGAGACCGACCAGCCCGACGGAGAAGCTGGAGCCGGTGATGTCGTAGACCTGGAGCGAGATCGCGAGCGCGGTCATCGCCTGCCCGACCCAGGAGATCATGCTGCCGGTCCACAGCCGCCGGTAGTCCGGGGAGGTGCGCAGTGGAGTCAGGTCGGCGAATATGCGGGGCCGGGTGCGCGCGGGTGCGGTCGTACGGTTCACAGCGGATGGTAACCACCACCCGGCCGCGCACCCCAGACGATTTCCCGCGCTTCACACACAGGTCACAGTCGCCCCACTCGGCTCCGCAACCCCGGCGCCGACGGGTGCTTGCCGCTAACTCGCCACTATCACCGGACATTTGACCGAATCGACGTGCGCTCCTCACCTCGTGTTCGGCTCATGATGAAAAGACTCGTATGTCCAGGGAGGCGTAGTGATCGAACCTGGCAACAGCACCACGAGCGACAGCACCACGAGTACCGGCGCCGCGCACCGCACGGTGCGCCCCGCCGTCCCGCCCGCCGTCCCGCCCGCCGTCCCCCTCACCCTCGGAGTCGAGGAGGAGTTCCTGCTCGTCGACGCCCGCACGTTCCGGGTGGTCCCCGCCGCCGAGCTCGTCCTCGCCACGGCCGGCGGGCTGCCCGGCGAGCTGCACCCCGAGGGCACCCGCTACCAGGTGGAGCTGTCCACCCCCGTCGCGCACTCGGCGGCCGCGCTGCGCGAGGAACTCGCCGCCCTCCGCCGCACCCTCGTCCGCGCGGCCCGCGCCCACGGCTGCCGGCTGCTGGCCTCGCCCTCGCCGGTCCTGGCCGTGGAGGGACCGCTGCGCCTGACCGACGACGAGCCGCGCCAGCGCGAGCAGCACCACCGCTTCGGCTCGCTCACCGAGACCCTCGTCAGCTGCGGCCGCCACGTCCACGTCGGCACGCTCGACGTGGACACGGCGGTGGCCGTGTCCAACCGGGTCCGGCCCTGGCTGCCCACGCTGATCGCGCTGGCCGCCAACTCGCCTTTCTGGGGCGGCCGCGACACCGGCCACGCCAGCTGGCGTGCGATGGCCTGGGCGGGCTGGCCCTCGGCGGGGCTGCCACCGCACTACACCTCCACCGCGCACTTCCGGCGCTCGGTGCGGACGCTCCTCGACTCCGGGGCGGCCCTGGACACCAAGATGGTCTACTGGGACCTCCGCCCCTCGGGGCACTGGCCGACGCTCGAGATCCGGGCGCCGGACATGTCCCCGGACATCGACACGGCCATCCTCCAGGCCGAGCTGGCCCGGGCCTTGGTCGCCACGGCCCTGCGGGAGATCGCGGAGCGGCGCCCCGAACCGGCGGTGCGGGACGACGTACTGCGCCTGGCGCGCTGGCGGGCGGCCCACGACGGGCTGGAGGGGTTCGGCCTCGACCCCTACTCGGGCGCGGAACTCCCGGCGGCCGACCTCGCGGAGGCCCTGCTGGACCTGGTCGCCCCGGAACTGGCGGCCGTGGGCGACCTGGACCACGCGGCGAAGACCCTGGCGGGCCTCCTGCGCGACGGCTCGGGCGCCCACCGCCAACGCGCGGCCTTCGCCCGCCGCCAGGACCTGACGGACGTACTGCGGCACTTGGCGGACGAGACGGAGAACTTCTAGCCCCGCGGCACGGTCAACCCTTGCGGTCACAGCACTGGCCACCCGGCTGCCCACGCATCGCCCACAAGGCGGAATACAAAAGGTGCCCCGGCCCAGCAATCCCGGGTGGGGGCACCGAACACCCTGGTCGCAACGTTTCTGCGGACCAGCCCTGCGGTGGGGCGGGTGGGACTCGAACCCAAACCGGTGACGCGTCTCACGTGCGAAGATACCGGAACAACGGACATAGCCACCCGTTTCCATCCAGCTGCATCCTCCTCGATCCAGCTCGAACGGGGATCGGTTAGGCGTTCGCCACACCGCCGACGCTCACTCCTACTAACCTGCCAAACTCCGATAAGCCCAGGGTGGGACCGCCTGCCGCATCATCGAATCGCCAAGTAGGTTCCTTGAGAACGCCTACAGGCCACGGCCAGTCCCAGTCGCGCACGCAATTACGTTGCGTAGCGAAGCCACCAGCCCCTTGGGGGGCGCACGAGCTCCGTCCGCTCGACCGTAGTGAGCAGATCAGGCCGACTGCCGTGGTCGGCCTCGGCATGGAGGACCCACAGCCGCAAGGCTTCGTGAATCCCGAGATCCCCGGCCGCCTGGGCGACCGGACGGCCAGGATGCGGCGCACGTCCCGGTCGCGGTCAGGACGGCGGCGGCAGGGAGCGCAGGCCGTGGATCACGGAGAAAGTGGCCGAGTGCTCCGGTTGCCGTACCTGACGAACCCGGCCGCAGTCGGGCGGATCAGATCCTGGGAGCGCTGACCGCTGGTCACGGCGGACGCGGCACCCAGGGTCAGCGGGATGGTGAGCGGGCGGATCAGGGTGGAGGCGAGGACGATGCCGACGGCCAGGCAGCAGGGACGACGTCGTTGGCGACGGTCCCCTTGAGAAGCGGCAGCGGTCGGCGCACCAGGGTGGGGAGCTGTCTCGTCGGGATTGGCACGGGTGCGGTGAATAGGACGAAGGTGAGGAGGAGCGAGGGCACGGTCCCGCCCTCACGGTGAAAGGATCTCATTGGCGTGCACCGGAGCGTCAAGGCGTGGGCTGGGTGCTCCGCCGGTCGAGGGCAAGGTGATTGGCAGGGGCCCGCTGCCCCGGATGCGGCAGAGGGTCGAGGAACACGCCCCGGATGCCGCGCCGGTCGCGGCCGCACCGGGCCCGCGCCGCCGATGAGTCGTCCGCGGTGGACGACTCCAGGCAACGGGTACCGTGCCGACCGGTATCCGCTTCGGGTCGGTTCCTCGGTGGGGTGCGTGGCGATGGCTCCCGCGGCTCGTCCACCGGGTGACGGTCCGCCATCGGGATGTCCGATCCTGCGAACAGCGACGAAGCGGCCCGTGGGCCCTAAGAACGGCCGACAGCTCGCCGGATACGCCGTTCACGCCACCCCGACGGGGCTGTGGCACTAGCCGCAAGAAGAAGCCCTGTCCGCGGAGTTCGTCGGCTCTCGGCGGCCAGGCACCGCCAGGCCCGACTCATAGGCCGCGATCACCGCCTGGATGCGGTCACGGAGGCCGAGTTTGGCGAGAATGCTGCTGACGTGGGTCTTCACGGTGTGTTCGCTGATGACCATGGTCGCGGCTATCTCCGGATTGGTGAGGCCGCGTGCGAGCAGGCGCAGGGTTTCGGTCTCGCGCGCGGTGAGGGAGCCGAGGCGCGGGTCCGGGAGCAGCGACACCGCGGTGGGTGCGCTGGTGCAATGGGTGATGAGCTTTCTGGTGATGGAGGGCGAGAGGAGGGACTCACCGCCCGCGACGACCCGTACCGCGTGGGCGAGATCGTCGCGCCGGACGTCCTTCAGCAGAAAACCGCTCGCACCCGCGCGCAGCGCCTCGAAGACGTACGCGTCGAGGTCGAAGGTGGTCAGGATGATGACGCGGGTGGCGCTGGTGGCGCAGATTTCGGCGGTGGCGGTGAGGCCGTCCGTTCCCGGCATGCGGATGTCGAGCAGTGCGACGTCCGGGGTGTGGTCCCGTACCGCCCTGATCGCTTCGGCGCCGTCGGCGGCTTCCGCGACGACGTGGATGTCCGACTGGGCGTCCAGGATCATCGCGAAGCCGGCACGGACCAGTTCCTGGTCGTCGGCGACGAGCACGCGCAGCGGCTCGGCCGCCGTACCGCCGCTCATGACGGGGGGAGGAGCGGGAGGCGAGCGCGGACCCGGAAGCCGGGGCCGTCGGGACAGGGCCCGCATTCGGCGGTCCCGCCGCACGAACGCGCACGTTCCCGGATGTTGATCAGACCGTGGCCGCCGGAGAGGAGGGAGCGGGCGGGCCGCTGTCCGGCGACCGCTCCGCCGTCGGTGATGTCGAGCTGCACGATGCCTCGGTCTTCCTGCCAGTGGAAGTGAATCCGGGCACGATCGGTGCCCGCATGCCTGACGATATTGGTCAACGCCTCCTGGACGATGCGGAACGCGGCGGTCTCCACATGCGGGGCGAGCGGACGGGGGCCCGCTCGGTCGGGCTGCGGGTACTCGACGGTGATTCCCGAGCCGTCGGCCTGCGTGCACTCGACGGTGAGCCCCGATCCGGCAGTCAGGACGAGCAGGTCGGCGAGGCCGGGCTGAGGGGTGCGCTCGGGCTCCGGGGCCCGGTCCGGGGCGAGCACCTCCAGGATCCCTCTCAGCTGCACCATCGCGTCGCGTCCCGCACCCGCGATGGCATCGAAGGTGCGTTCGGCGCGAGCCGGGTCCGTGGCCAGGACCACGGGTCCGGCCTCGGCCTGGACGACCATCAGGCTCACCGCGTGGGACAGGATGTCGTGCATGTCCCGGGCGATTCTGGCGCGTTCGGCGAGTGCGGCCTTCTCGGCCTCTGCCTGACGCTCGTGCTCCAGCCGTTCCGCGTGGGCCCGGCCGGCGGCGGACGCCCTGCCGAGCGCGTAGGCCGCGACGCATAGCACGCTCATCCGCAGTCCGGATTCGGAGGAGGCGAGCGCAAAGCTGCCGAGTACGGTCACGGCGACGACGGTGTGACGGGCCCATCGTCCCGACCGCTCGGCGACCGAGTGGATCGCCACCAGGGCGGCGTACCAAACCGGTTGGGCCGGCACCTCGCCGACGTGGTCGTAGCTGCTGGTCGCCACGAGACTCACCATCAGTACGGGTACCGGGTGGCTCCGCCGCCAGTACAGCGGCGCCGCCGAGACCAGCACGACCAGGGCACCCCACCCGTCCCATGGCCCGCCGCCCCCGTCGGCCCGTGCGGCGAAGGGCCAGAGTTGGGCGGCGGCCACGAGGACCGTGAGCCCGGTGTCGACGGCCTGCGGGGACATCGGGCCGAGCCGCTCCCGTATCCGGTCGGCCCGCGCCCTCACGTCTCCCCAGGCCGCAGTTCTCCCCGCCACAACTCCCCCTGACGCGTCACCGCGCACCGGCCACCGCCTGGCTCTGCGCACCACGGCCGTCCGCCGTGCCGGAGGCGGCCCGCCTCGACTCCATCACCCGCGCGATCTGCGCGAAGGAGACGGACAGTAGCAGCGCCCCGACCGGGATCAGGTCCTTGTCGGCCAGCGGCATCACCAGGTCGGCGAGGACGAGGAGCGCCGTCCACGACTTGAGCACCCGGAGCACGGCCAGCCGCACGATGAGGGCGAGCATCCCCACGTAGAAGAGGTACGGTCCGAAGTCGTAGACGACCGGTGCCACGCCGGGGGCCTGCGAGACCCGTTCCGTGAACAGCGACATCTCCAGGTGGTCCGCGGACACCGCCCCCGCCACCAGGTCGATCCCGAACTGCACCAGCAGGACAGCGGCTCCGGCCGTCGCCGCCCAGTGCGCCACCGCCGCGACGCGGTCCCCTGACGGGGCGAGCCCCCTCAGCCGGCGGAACACCACCACGAACAGCACCAGTGCCGCGCTGAACGCCAGATGCCCGAGGGTCCAGGCGGGGCCAGGGCCCCGCTCGCCGTCCAGCCCGTCCACGATCCGGAACAGGCCGTAGCTGAAGGTGAGCGCGGGTACCGCGAGCATGACCGTACGAGAATTCATCAGTGACTCCCAACTCCAGTGTGATCGCCGGGCGTTCGTGCGCCCGGCGGGAACATCACTCATCCTGGAGCGTCCGGCCTCCTGGCGGATCGCCGGAGCGAGGGGTTTTGGCCCTCCCTCGTGCGACGGATGCGGCCATCACCGTGACCGCGCGCAGGGCGGCTCGCGCCGCCTCTCCTGCCAACCACACAGCCCCTCCCCGACTCACCCCGTCCGCTCGCATATTGCGAGGGCGCTGTGGCGGTAGGCACGGGAGAGACGCGGGTCCACCCATATAAACCAGGACATCACTCCAGGATTCATACGCACCACAAAAACCCCTGAGTGATGTAGGACACACGTGCCTACCACAGGGAAGCGGCGAGTTCACGTCCGCCGAACTCGCGGAACACCCCGGATGAATGGACAGTGCCGGACCTCTGCCAGGCAGGACTGGAGAGCCATCCTTCAGCGTGCGCGAGTTTCAGGTGCGGAAGTACAGGTTCCGGAGCCGGGGTGGAGGCGTCGAGGGACTACGCCGGTTGCTCCGGCAGCCGTCAGATCGACCGCCGGCCCCTCATCACATTCCGCGGCAGCTTATTGCGCACAAGACAGACAGACCACGAGACGGCAGCCACAAGCGTCGATGCGGTGGGGTTGGGCGGAGTGCGGCGTCTCCCGCAACGACCGTGGGACCGTTCCACGGCGCTCCCACGGAGGCGTCGCCAAAACCCCAGGCCAAAGCCGCTCAGGGCTCGTCTTCGATGCGCGAAGACACACGTTCGCCACACCCCCGCGAGGCAAACGCCACACGCGAAATGCCCCCAAAGAAACACGTTTCCCCAGGTCAGAACGATTCTGCCTGGGGATGCTCGGTGGGGCGGGTCGGACTCGAACCCACGGCCGACGGATTATGAGTCCGATCAAGGACGATCCGGAGGATGCCGCCGGATGATCCACTCTGCCGTTCCGGCTGGTCACAGGCTGCGCGCACCGCCTCGGCGTGACGCCATCTGCCGCCTCATTCTGGTGCGTCCGTTCCCATCGGGTTCTCAGCTCGTTCTCAAGACGCACCAGCCCTGAGCAGCCTTTATGCGGCGCCGCCCTGGCCTTTGGCGGCGCCGCTCGGCCAGCCTGAGGCCGTGCCGACCCGCTATGCGATCATCTGCCAATTCTGGAGATCGCAGGTTACGAAGACGGCCCACTGGTGGACGGTTCGAGGTTCCTCGACCTCCCTCTCTTCTGGCCGTGCCACCTCGGTTCAAGCCTCTGGGGCGAGGAAGCACAGGCCATCGCCTTCGGCCCCGACTGGGACGACGCTCAAGAGCTGTACAAGACCCTGTCGTCCCCCGATGCGTGGCCGACGTTCACCGTGCACTTGCACTCCGGGTACGCACTCCACGTCGTCTATCGCAACTTGGAGGGCGACCACGGCGTCGACTACCTGCTCTCCCACCCCGACTGGACGGAAGCCGTCACCCTCGCCACCGACGATGGCCACTTCATGGGGCCCGGCCTGTCATGGCGCGAGCTCGAATCCGTAGCAACTCAAGCCGCCGGCGCCCTCGACCCGAACGCTCGGCTGCTGCTGCTCTTCCCCATGCTGGGAGATGCCGACGTACCCGAAACCGCGGCAACTCGTCTCGCCGCAGCGGTTGCAGCCCTCACTCTCGTCGAAGACCCTGCCCAACTCGCTCGCCTGTTGCTTCTAAATCAGGGCCAGTGAGAAGCCCCTAACTGGCAACAAAAGGGCGACCAATGGGTCTGCGACGGCTCCCACAGCTTCCGCAACCCATTGAATGGGTTCACCCTAACCCCGGCTCAGCTCACAGCCGTCAGCAGCGCCTTGAAGGCAAGCGTTAACCGCTAGCTACAAGCGATGCCCGTAGGTTTCGACAACAAATTTCTTGACTCCAGTCAATCCAGGGTATGGGTCACCCGATAGACGATGCTCATCAGCATATGAAGGCCGGAAGTGCTCGAACCTCAAGAATTCATTCGGCCCACGAGTGACGGAAATCCTGCCTTCATCAAACCGATACCCATAATCAACCTCATCGCGAACTCGATCGCAGATCAAGTTCGCGGCAGCCGTAGCATGGTAAACGAGCTCATGAATCAAGTCGACTAGGAAATCGAACTCGTCTCCATATTGCTTGTAAAGCTTTTCGTCCCAGTCGATCTCCTTGTGCTTCTCTCGGAGGCAAAACCGGTCCCGCATGTTCCGATGATATGCGAACTCTCGATCGATCACGCCGATCAGATCCCTCCAGACGTCCGCGAAGATTTTCACGGCTCGCTGAACACCTGAGAAGTGCGACGTGGGCCAAGCGCGGTTACTCAACCAGATAACGGTTGCCGAATAGCGGTCGAACCTGTCTCGGTCGATAACTGGCGACGGCACCAACAGCGAGGAAGTCCAGGCATCCCATTCATCCAAGTCAACGCGCCGACTCCACTCACCAATGAACCTGCTGGTACGTTCGGCCGCTTCTTCACCTCCCCCCAACGACCTTTCCATATTGCGATCGACTGCCGCTTCATGCTCCCGTTTCATCTCGCGGAGGACGTCGACCGAGAAGTACCGACCTCCGGCCGCATCGATCACTTTATGATGCTCTTCGCAGAGTAGAATTAGATTAGCGCAGCTATCCCTGCTCTTTTGTGACATCTCCGGATCAGCCCGCGGCCCACTATCCGACTCCGCGACAATGTGAGCCTCCTCTCCCAGGGTTACACTTTGCGCCGTCGAGGTTTCGACATACTCCCCTATTTCTCTGATTAGCTTCTTCTCGCATTCCGGAAACGCGCACCTTCCGCCCGATCGACCCCAGAGATGCTTGCGGTCGACTGCAGAAATCCCCATGTTGCTCCATCCGTAAAACCCAGTGTTGGCAACATGATGCAGGCTGACGAGGAGAATATCCGCTGTTTCATAGGATTGCAGGGCCTGCTACACAACCGCGATTGACACTCGCTGCCGCCCCCGCCAGAACGACAACACTCCCCGCGCGACTGCTCCTGTCGGTACCTTGCTAGTGAGCTGGCCGAAGGCGCCGTCACGTCGACAGGTACGCCAGGCCGCGCAGGCACAGGGGGTGCGCTGATGTTGGAGGAAGCCGAGGAGATCGGCCGGCGAGTCCGGCGGGCACGGCTGCGGCTTGGGATGCCGCAGGCAGACCTCGCCTCCGCGCTGGGCAAGACCCAGGGCTGGGTGTCCAAGATGGAACGCGGCCTGATCGAGTTGGACCGGGTCGGCCTGCTGAACCTCGTCGCCGCCGAGCTGCACGTGCATCCCAATGACCTGATCGGCCGGCCGTACGCGAGCAGCCCCGCCGAGAATCAGTGGCAGGTGTCGGCGGCGTCCATCCTGCGCGAGCTGCGCCGCTACGACCTCGCGCCGATCTTCGACGGCGCACCGCGCGCGTCCGGCGAACTGTGGCGGGACATGACCCGCCTGCACCGCCTGCGGGACGCTGCGGCCAACACAGCGATCCTCGCTACCCTCCCCGACCTGCTGCGCGAGGCTCGCGCCCTGGCCGAGGCCTCGACCGGCCACGAGCGCGAGGAAGCGTTCGGGATCTACGCCGTGGCGTGCAAGTTCGCCCACACCGCCGCGCACGCCCTCGGGCACCCTGAGCTCGTCGCCATGGCGGCCGAGCGCGCCGCATGGGCGGCTCGCCTCTCAGCCGACCCCGTCATGCCCGCGCTCGCCGACTGGATGCGCGTCTGGGACATGTGGGCCACGGCCGATTGGGACGACTCGCTCACCCTGTCGGACAAGGCCATCGCCAGCGTGCAACGCGAGTACGAGCTCGGCGAGCCGCTCGCCCTGCGAATGTGGGGCACGCTCCACCTGCGCGCCGCCGTCGCCGCAGCCCGTGCCGGCCGACCGTCCGAGGCCGACGAGCGGATCAACCACGCCCGTGATGCTGCCCGCCGGATGGCAGGCAACCACAACCCACCTATCTACGACCGGCACTCGGTAACCTTCTCCCCCGGCAACGTACAGATCCACGCGATCAGCGTCGCCCTGGAGACCGGTGAGCAGACCAAGGCCCTCGCCATAAACCGACGCACCGCGCCCGAGCTCGTTGCCGCGCTCCCCAACTCCCGTCAGGGCCACCACCACATGGACCTTGCCCGCGCGTGGCTGTGGGACGGCAACCGCGACCGCGCGCTCGCCGAGCTGGAGACCGCAGAGCGGATCGCCCCCCAGCTCGTACGGAACCATCCGATCGCCCGGTCGACCCTCCGAGGCATCGTCTACGCCGAGCGAATCGCCACCCGCGAGAAGCTGCGCCGCATGTCAGACCGCTTCCACCTGGACGGATGAGGGCGGTATTCCTCCCATTCATATTGGGCCCCTGATGCGCCCCTAACTTCTGGGGCATGACAGGACGACCAACACCCCATCTCCCTTCACACGGCAGCGAGTTAGGGACGGCCGGACCGTTCTACCCTCGACTTGGCGACCTCGCCCGCGACACCGCCAAGGACGGCCGAATCGGCGTCGTCGTGACGCTGCCCAGAGTGGGCGCCAGCACGTATCACTTGCGTCCGCCGGGCGGTGGCGACGAGTGGTCGGCGCCGGCCGATGGAACTACTCTGCGCCCCGTCCCGGCACAGGCCACGTACGTGACCCCTATGCGACGCGACGCCGTGTACGACCATCGGGCCCAGCAGAGCGCGCTGCCGGTCCTGGTCCACTTCGACGACGGCGGTACGGCCGAGTCCCTGCTCGTCCTCACTCCGGACCAGGTCGAGTTGTACGCAATCCAGTTCGAGCGGCTCATCTCCCAGCGCGAGCAGGCACAGGGGAACGCAGCATGACCGCGCGCCACGCTCTGCAGCGCGGGGCCACGTCCGGCGATCCGGTGGGCCGCTTCCTGAGCTGGATATGGGTGCTTGGCACCGCCGCGGGATTCGCTGCGCTCGCCACCCTGACCACGGGTGAGCTTGGCCACCGCGACGCACCGTCGGCAATGGCCATCCCTGACGCCGGACTCCCGGCGCTCTGATCTCCCCGTCCGCTCGGATGACCCGACAGATCCCGGGCGGGCGGGGCACGCCTCGGTCGGCACGGTCCCCAGTCGCGCCGGCCGAGGCGCTTCACAGCACGTCCCATGCACCACTGACCAAGGAGGCAAGGACCGTGACCGTAATCCAGGAACGTCCCGCGACCGACGCGCGGAATCTGATCGGCGCCAAGCTGCGCGCGACGCTCGTGTCCAACATGCAGGCCAAGTTCCCCGAGCTGACGGACGCCAAGGCCGACCGCGGCGTCGGCCAGATGATCGCCTTCCTCGCGGCTGGCGCGTACAGCGATACCCCGCTCAGCCCGTCGCCGCTCGTCGATGACTTCTGGCACGCCTTCCTGCTGCACACGCAGGCGTACCAGGACTTCTGCTCGGGGACGATCGGCAAGTGCGTCCACCACCAGCCCGGATTCCTCGACAAGGAGGAGCACGGCGGTGGCAAGGCCCTGCGCGCCCGGACGGTCGACGCGATCGTCGCGTCCGGATTCGTGATCGACATGGAGTTCTGGCCCGAGCTGGACCTCGCCGACTGCTCGCAGTGCCACGCCAACTGCCACAACAGCCCCAAGTACGCCTGACGTACCGCCTGCGGTCGGTCCTCGGCTTATGCCACTCTGTGGCCGAGCCGGGGACCGGCTTCCGTTCTACACGAGGAGTACGCGGGTGGACCGCACCGCATGGCTTGAGCTCCCGCCCGAGTCCCGTAGCGCCGTCGAGGCCTACACCGGCCCCGTCGAGCACGCCGAGACCGCAGAGACCGGCGTGATGGCCCGCCTCGCATGCACCCTCCACACCGCCGCCGGGCCCGTCTTCGTCAAGGGCACCCGCAGCGACGAGCCCGCAGCGTGGATGTACGACTACGAGGCGCGCGTGACCCGCGTCGCACCGCTCGCCCCCCGCGTGCTCTGGCAGGTCAACGCCGGCGGCTGGCTGCTCACCGGGTACGAGTACCTCGTCGGCACACACCCAGACCTCAGCCCCAGCTCACCCGATATCGGTCCCTTCCTCGACACACTCGCCACGATGTCCGAGGCCCCGTGGCTGGAGCAGGTGCGCAAGAAGCCGCTGCACGTCCGCTGGGCCGGGTTCTTCCCTGACGACCGCTGCCCCGATCTCGAAGGCCGTGCCCTCGTCCACTCCGACGTGTCGCCGCTGAACATGCTGGCCACCGCGAACGGAATCCGTGTACTGGACTGGGCCCTTGCCTGCCCCGGCCCAGCGTGGGCAGACACAGGTTTCGCCATCCCACGCTTCATTCACGCCGGCCACACCGCGGAGCAAGCCGAAGCCCTCGCCCGAGCAGTGCCTGCCTACCGCACCGCCGAGCCTTCGGCCGTCGCCACCTTCGCAGCCACCCTCTGTGGCGTCTGGGAGAGTCGTGCCGCTACCGACCCGGCGCCGCACCGCGCCCCCCTGATCGCTGCCGCCCGAGCCTGGACCATGCATCGCAGCAGCCAGGAGGTACACAGCGCTTAGTACCGAAACCCAGTGCGATCGTCCTGCCGGGTTTCTATCTTGATCGTATGGATGCCACACCCCCCGAGCCCCGCCTGTTCGCGAACCGATGGCCCGAAGGAATCGGGCCGGACGGTCGACCCATCCACCGGGAACGCTGCACCTGTTTCAATCAGTACAAGGCGCAGCCACGTGCCCGGGTCGGTTTTCACGGAGAGCATCAGGACACGTCTTCGGCGGGTTGGCTGCGCCTTCTCTCGCTCGTCGAAGAGGCGGCTGCGGACGGCAGGGAGGAGTTCAACCCGCTCGTCGAGCTCAGCCCACATGAGCGGCGCGACGTCATCACCCTGCCAGCGAGCATCGCCCGGCTGACCGAGGTAAAGCATTTGAGGCTCTACGGCAGCAATCTCGTGCGGATTCCTCCGGAGATCGGCGCGATGACCAATCTGGAGGAGTTCAGCCCGTACACCTCCCACCGGCTGCACTGGTTCCCGTACGAGATCACCCGGTGCTCGAAGCTGGCAAACAGCACGGTCAGCACCCGCTCCCTGTTCGGCAACTTCAAGCTTCGTCCGCCCTTCCCCCGGCTGCGGAAGACGAGCGAGGTCCAGTCCGGCGACCGCCTCGCCGCACTGGACCCGAAGCAGTGGGGCACGACAGCAATCAGCACGTGCAGTGTCTGTGACGGGCCGGTGGAGGGACGAGAGCTTCACCAGCGGTGGATCTCGCTCGTGGTCGCCACCGACGTCCTACCGCTGCTCGTCAATGCCTGCTCGACCGCCTGCGTCGCCGCGCTGCCCCCCGGCGCCGCCAAGCACGCTCCTCAGCCTCACTTGGGCGGATGGGAAACAGTCCAGCCGTCGGCTGACTGGGCCTGAAGTCTTCCCTTACAAAGCACAGCTCCGCTAGTTGGCGGGGCTGTGCTTGTAGGGCGCACTCTGTCAGCTACGCATCGAGCTGTGCCGCTTCTTGATCGGCAAAGCGGGCAGCGATGGCGCTGCGCAGCCCGTCGCCGTCACTGGCTGAGCCGTCGACCTGGCGCCGCAAGCCCGCGACGGTTTCACGCAGACCGGGCTCGGCCTGGTCGAGGTCGAGGCGGATGCGCAGGGCCGCGCTCTGATCCTTGGGCAGGCGGTCGACGAGGGCCCGGTCGATCGTGCGCAGCACCGGGGCCGGGTCCGCTTCGGTCCAGCCGCGGCCGGCCAAGCCCTCGGGCTTGGCTCTCCTGGCAGCGAGGTACGACGGGAGTTCGACGCGCAGAGCGCGCAGGGTGTCGACGTCTGCCGAGCCGATCACATCGGCAGCGCTGCGGCCGGCGTCGAGCAAGGCTCGGGTGCGGTCCCACGCGCGCCCCCGGCGGGTCTCGGCGAGGAGTTGTTCGGTTGCGGTGCCCGCGGTCGGCGCCGAAGTGCGTTCGGCGTACGCGCGGATCTGTTCGGCCGCCGCGTTGGTCGTGCGCTCGATGCCGTCCAGTTCGATGCCTGCGTGCTCGCGGGCGGCACGTTCCATTTCCGCCCGGCGACGGACGTTCGCCTCGTCGGTGAGGTCGGGTCACGGAAGGTTCGGGCCTGGCTGAGCCCGTCGTCGAGGCGCCGGCGCAGTCCGGTGAGGTCCGCTTCGCGGGCACGGCGGACGGTGGCGAGGGAGAGCTGTGCGTCGATGATGCTCGGGCCAGTGAGGCTGGTCATAGTGTGGGGTCCTTCGGCGGCGGGGGCTGGTCAGTAGAAGCGGATGAGCAGGGGCTGCCCCTGCTCATCGCGCGGCAGAGGGCGGGCCGGCCGCAGGGTGTGCAGCTCGGCGTATCGGCGCATGGCCTCGACCTGGGCGCGGTGCTCGGCCGGCGCACCGTCCGGGACTTCCTCGACGACGATCTGCTGCCCGCTCTGCTGCGCGTGCTCGCGGACGTGCCCGAACCAGCGGGCGTTGTCCGTGTAGAGAGTGCCGTCGACCCACCACGGTGCGGTGTGGACGAAGCCCCGGTCTGCCATGACGGGGTGCGTACTGACGGGGCCCGAGCGGGCCTCCGGGGCCGTGATCCTCTTCCAAGGGATCTTGCGGTCGTCAGGTGTGGTGTCCTCCCACTGGGAGCGGTCGACGTCGGCGGTGGTCATAGGGCGGTTCCTCCTTGGCGGTAGTGGTCGAGAGCTACTCGGTCGACGAGCCACAGACGCTCGCCGGCCCGCCGGGCGGGCAGGCACCCGGCTTTGACCAGGGACCGAATCCAGCGCGGCGAACACTCCATGAGCGCCGCCGCCTCGATCACGGTCACCTCGACCGTGCCAGGGTCCGCCGTGGGGCTTCCGGTAGCGGCGGGCCGTGCGGGCTCCGTGGTCGTGTGCTCGGCGCCAGCTTGTAGTGCGACAAGGAGGCGCCGTGCTTCTGTGGAGAGCTCGCCCCCATCTGTACGCACCCGTGCGTCAAGGTGACCCGAGAGGATGCGGACGACCTCACTCGCCAGCGCGGGTGGCACGATCACCGATCCATCGGGCCGGAGCATCGAACGGCCCGGTCGCGCCCGATCCGAGCCATCGAACCGACGGATTTGGTATCCGCTGCGGGCATCATTGGCGCAGGTCGCGAGGGGGTTGGGAACGCGCTGGGAACGGTCGTGAGCGTTCATGCGGCGCCCTCCCGAACTGCCTCCTTGGCAAGCGCTACGACGGTACGGCCGAGCATCGACGTCTCTGAGCCCTCGGCCACGACAGACTCCGGAAACGCCAAAGCCGCAGGTGAGATCGTTTCTTCACCTGCGGCTCGCAGTGGGGCGGGTGGGACTCGAACCCACGGCCGACGGATTATGAGTCCGCTGCTCTAACCGGCTGAGCTACCGCCCCTTCACGGCGTGGCGCGTACACATGTGCGCGCCGTCTGCCGCAGCATAGCCGCTCATACGATCTCCTGCCTCGGATGCCTCGCATGATCGGCTTCGCCCGTTCAGAGAGACCGCGCTGACGGCTGCCCGGTTCCAGAAGAGGGCAAAAAAAGAAGAGGACCCACCCGGGGCCCTCTTCTTCCTTGCTCCCCCGGCTGGACTCGAACCAGCAACCCTCCGGTTAACAGCCGAATGCTCTGCCAATTGAGCTACAGGGGACCGCGCTCCCCCGACTGGACTCGAACCAGTAACCTGCCGATTAACAGTCGGCTGCTCTGCCAATTGAGCTACAGGGGATTGCTGCGGTGCATCGAACAGCCCACCTCCGGCCTTGCCGGGGGGCGACCGTCCGTTGCGAGACATAGATTAGCGCAAGCAGGGGGGTGCTCCGCCAATCGGTATCGCCAGCGGGCCGGGCTCCCCACGACGAAGGGTGGCAGGCATGCGGTACAAGGTCACGTTCGTGGTCGGACTGGCCCTGGGCTACGTGCTCGGGACGAGGGCCGGGCGCGAGCGGTACGAGCAGCTGAAGAAGTCCGCGCGGGAAGTCGCCCAGCACCCGGTGGTGCGCAACGCCGCCGAGACCGCCGGGCACAACGGGCGCGAGTTCGCCGGGAAGGCCTTCGCGGCGGTGAGCCAGAAGGTCGGCGACGCCGTGCCGGAGGGCCTGGCCGAGCGGGTGCGGGGCCTGCGCGACCGGGTCGGCGGCGGCGCCGAGGACGACTGGGGCACCAGCAACACCTGACCCCGTCGCGGACCCCGCGGCAGCCCCCGGGCTCCGCGGGGTCTTTCGCGTGGTCTTCGAGGGGTCTTCGCGGGGTCCGCGGCGGTGGAGTCCGGCCGCGCGTGCGGCAGAATCCTCCGCATGGGGATAGTCGCCGGGCTGGACAGCTCTTCCACCTTCACTCGTATCGTCGTCTGCGACGCCGATACGGGCGCCGTACTGCGCCAGGGGTACGCACCCCATCCACAGCCCACGGGCGAACCCGACGGCGCGAACCCCCACGAGGCCGATCCGCAGGCCTGGCTGCTCTCGCTCGGCGAGGCCGCCGGCGGCGGGCTCCTCGAAGGCGTGCAGGCCATAGGGGTCTCCGCGCAGCAGCACGGTCTGCTGCCCCTGGACGCGCAGGGCGCTCTCGTACGGTCCGCGCTGGTCGGCAACGACAAGCGCGGCCAGGTGGCCGCCGCCGACCTCATCGACTCGCTCGGCGGCCGGCAGGCCTGGTCCGAGGCGGTGGGCGCGGTCCCGCACTCCGCGCAGCCGATAGCCAAGCTGGCCTGGCTGGCCCGCACCGATCCCGACGCCGCCCGCCGGGTCGCCGTACTGATGTCCCCGCACGACTGGCTGGTCTGGCAGCTGCTGGGCCGGCCGGCCCGGCGGACCACCGACCGGGGCGGCGCCTCCGGGACCGGGTACTGGTCGGCGGCAACCGGTTCCTGGCGCCCCGACCTGGTCGACCTTGCGCTCGGGCACCAGGCGCTGCTGCCCGAGGTGCTCGGGCCGGCCGACGCCGCCGGGACGACGCCGGAGGGGCTGCTGATCTCCGCCGGCACCGGCGAGACGATGGCCGCCGCGCTCGGGCTCGGCCTCGCCCCCGGCGACGCCGTGGTCTCCCTGGGCGCCTCCGGCTCGGTGATGGCCGTGCACCGCGAGGCCCTGGCGGAGCCGGGCGGTCTGATCACCTCGCTGGCCGACGCCAGCGGCCTGCACCTGCCGGTGGTGAACACCTCGAACGCCGTACGGGCCCTGCGCGGTACGGCGGAGCTGCTGGGCACCGACCTGGACGGACTCTCCGCGCTCGCGCTGAAGTCGACGCCGGGCGCGCACGGCCTCGTACTCCTGCCGTACCTGGAGGGTGAGCGGACGCCGAACCTGCCGCACACCGCCGGAACCCTGTCCGGGCTCCGCCGGGACTCGATGAAGCCGGAGCACCTGGCCAGGGCCTCCTTCGAGGGCATGCTGTGCGGGCTGGTGGACGCCCTCGACGTGCTGCGCTCGCGCGGTGTCGGGATCCGCCGGGTGTTCCTGCTCGGCGCGGCGGCCGAGCTGCCCGCCGTGCAGGCGTTCGCGCCGGGCCTCTTCGGGACGCAGGTCGTGGTCCCCGCCCCGGCCGACTACGCGGCGCTCGGCGCGGCCCGCCAGGCGGCCTGGGCGCTCGGCGCGGCGCGGGGCACGCTGGCCCCGCACACCCCGCCGGTCTGGCCGGACCCGTCCGCGCAGGTCTTCGAGCCGGGCGAGGACTTCCCGGCCTGGCAGGCGGTGCGGCAGCAGTACACCGCGACGCGGGAGCAGATCCACCCGGGCGCGTTCCCGTAGGCGCGGACGGGCGGCGCGTACGGGTTTCGGAGACGGCGCGGACGGGCGGCACCGGCGGGTTCGGAGACGGTGCGGGCGAGCGGGGCTCCTGAGGGTTCCGGCCTAAGGCGCGGGGCGCACGGTGGCCTACTCCTTTTGACCGGCCTTTGCGAAATCCGGTGGGGATCGGGCCACCGGTTGGCCCAAGATGGGGTGAACCCCCCTCGATCTTGCCGACCGGAGCCTGCGCGTGCTCATACGACTTCTGCGGACCCATCTGGGTCCGTACCGGAAACCCATCGCTCTGCTGGTCCTGCTCCAGCTGCTGCAGACCAGCGCGAGCCTCTACCTGCCGACCCTGAACGCGGACATCATCGACAACGGTGTCGTCAACGGGGACACCGGCTACATCCTGCGCTTCGGCGCCCTGATGCTGGCCGTCTCGCTCGTCCAGCTGGTCTGCAACGTCGGCGCCGTCTACTACGGCGCCCGTACCGCGGCCGCCTTCGGCCGCGACGTCCGCGCCGCGATCTTCGACCGGGTCCAGAGCTTCTCCGCGCGGGAGCTCGGCCATTTCGGCGCCCCGTCCCTGATCACCCGTACGACCAATGACGTCCAGCAGGTCCAGATGCTGGTGCTGATGACCTTCACGCTGATGGTCTCGGCGCCGATCATGTGCGTCGGCGGCATCGCCATGGCGCTCTCCCTGGACGTGAAGCTCTCCGGTGTACTGCTCGCCGTGGTCCCCGTGCTCGGCCTGTCGGTCGGCGCGATCGTCTTCCGCACGCGGCCGCTGTTCCGGCAGATGCAGGAGCGCCTGGACACGGTGAACCGGGTGCTGCGCGAGCAGATCACCGGCAACCGGGTGATCCGTGCCTTCGTCCGCGACGACTACGAGAAGGGCCGCTTCCGGGAGGCCAACGCGGACCTGACCGGCGTCTCGCTGGCCGCCGGCAAGCTCCTGGCGCTGATGTTCCCCACCGTCATCGTGGTCGTGAACATCTCCAGCGTCGCCGTCATCTGGTTCGGCGCGATGCGCGTCGACAGCGGCGACATGGAGATCGGCCAGCTGACGGCCTTCCTCGCCTACCTGATGCAGATCGTCATGTCCGTGATGATGGCCACCTTCATGTTCATGATGGTGCCCCGTGCCGAAGTGTGCGCCGAGCGCATCCAGGAGGTCCTGGACACCGACTCCAGCGTCGTCCCGCCCGTGGACCCGGTGCGCGAACTCGCCCGGCACGGACAGCTCGAACTGCGCGGCGCCGACTTCCGCTACCCGGGCGCCGAGGTGCCCGTGCTGCGCGGGGTGGATCTGGTGGCCCGCCCCGGCGAGATCACCGCGGTGATCGGTTCCACCGGCAGCGGCAAGTCCACCCTGCTGGGCCTGGTCCCGCGGCTCTTCGACGCGACCGGCGGCGAGGTGCTCGTCGACGGGGAGGACGTACGCCGGCTCGACCCGGAACTGCTGGCCAGGACGGTCGGCATGGTCCCGCAGAAGCCGTACCTGTTCTCCGGAACCGTCGCCTCCAATCTGCGCTACGGGCGCCCCGACGCGACCGACGAGGAGCTGTGGCAGGCCCTCGAGGTGGCGCAGGCCAGGGACTTCGTGTCCGAGCTGGAGGGCGGCCTGGAGGCTCCGGTCACCCAGGGCGGGACCAACGTGTCCGGCGGGCAGCGCCAGCGCCTGGCCATCGCCCGCACCCTGGTGCAGCGCCCGGAGATCTACCTCTTCGACGACTCGTTCTCGGCGCTCGACTACGCCACGGACGCGGCCCTGCGCGCGGCGCTCGCCCGCGAGACGCAGGACGCGACCGTGGTCATCGTCGCCCAGCGGGTCTCCACGATCCGCGACGCGGACCGGATCGTCGTCCTGGACGAGGGCCAGGTGGTGGGCGAGGGGCGGCACCACGAACTGATGGCCGGCAATGAGACCTACCGGGAGATCGTGCTCTCCCAGCTGACGGAAGCGGAGGCCGCATGAGCGGGCCCGGAGGACGGATGATGATGGGGCCGGCCCAGCGGTCCATGGACTTCAAGGGCTCGGGCAAGCGCCTGCTGGGCCAGCTGGCGCAGGACCGGGCCAAGCTGTGGGGCATGGTCGGCGCGGTCGTCGGCAGCGTCGGCTGCGCGGTCGTCGGGCCGAAGATACTCGGCGACGCCACCGACCTGGTGTTCGCGGGGATCGTGGGGCGGCAGATGCCGTCCGGGATCACCAAGGAACAGGCCCTGGAGCGGATGCGCGCCGACGGGCGGGGCGGCATGGCCGACATGCTGTCCGGCACCGCCTTCACCCCCGGGCAGGGCATCGACTTCGGTGCCGTCGGGGTCGTGGCGGTCTGGGCGCTGGTGGTGTTCACCCTGGCCGGGCTGCTGATGCTGGTCGCGACGCGGCTGTCGAACCACGTCATGAACGGCACCGTGTACCGGATGCGCGAGGAGCTGCAGGCGAAGCTGTCGCGGCTGCCGCTGTCGTACTTCGACCAGCAGAAGCGCGGTGAGGTGCTCAGCCGCGCGACGAACGACATCGACAACATCGGGCAGACGCTCCAGCAGACGATGGGGCAGCTGCTCAACTCGCTGCTGACCATCGTGGGCGTGCTCGCGATGATGTTCTGGATCTCGCCGCTGCTGGCGCTGGTCGCGCTGGGGACCGTACCGGTCTCGATCTTCGTCGCGGCGAAGATCGGCAAGAGGTCGCAGCCGCAGTTCGTGGCGCAGTGGAAGACCACGGGCACGCTCAACGCCCACGTCGAGGAGATGTACTCGGGCCACACGCTGGTCAAGGTCTTCGGCCGGCAGAAGGAGTCGGCGGCGCTGTTCGCCGAGCAGAACGAGGAGCTGTACCGGGCCACGTTCAAGGCGCAGCTGGTCAGCGGGATCATGCAGCCGGTGATGTTCTTCATCTCGAACATCAACTACGTGCTGATCGCGGTCGTCGGCGGTCTGCGGGTGGCTTCGGGCACCCTGTCGATCGGTGACGTGCAGGCCTTCATCCAGTACTCGCGCCAGTTCTCGATGCCGCTGACGCAGGTCGCCTCGATGGCGAACCTGGTGCAGTCGGGCGTCGCCTCGGCGGAGCGGGTGTACGAGCTGCTCGACGCGCCGGAGCAGGAGGCCGACGCGGTGGTGCCGGAGCGGCCGGAGCGGCTGCGCGGGCAGGTCACGCTCGACAAGGTGGCCTTCCGCTACGAGCCGGACAAGCCGCTGATCGAGAACCTCTCGCTGACGGTCGAGCCGGGTCACACGGTCGCGATCGTCGGCCCGACGGGGGCCGGCAAGACCACGCTGGTCAATCTGCTGATGCGGTTCTACGAGGTCACGGGCGGCGAGATCGCGCTCGACGGCGTGGACATAGCGAAGATGACGCGCGAGGAACTGCGCGGGGGCATCGGCATGGTGCTCCAGGACACCTGGCTGTTCGGCGGCACCATCGCGGACAACATCGCGTACGGGGCCTCGCGCGAGGTCACGCGCGCCGAGATCGAGGAGGCGGCGAAGGCGGCCCACGCGGACCGCTTCATCCGCACCCTGCCGGACGGCTACGACACCGTGCTGGACGACGAGGGCGCGGGCGTCAGCGCGGGCGAGAAGCAGCTGATCACCATCGCCCGGGCGTTCCTGTCGGACCCGGTGATCCTGGTGCTCGACGAGGCGACGAGCTCGGTGGACACCCGTACCGAGGTACTGATCCAGAAGGCGATGTCGCGGCTCGCGCACGGCCGTACGTCCTTCGTGATCGCGCACCGGCTGTCCACGATCCGCGACGCGGACGTGATCCTGGTGATGGAGAGCGGCTCGATCGTGGAACAGGGCACGCACGAGGAGCTGCTGGCCTCGGACGGCGCCTACGCGCGGCTGTACGCGGCGCAGTTCGCGCAGGCGGTCGCGGAGGTGGACTAGAACGGGCCGCCGGGCCCGGACCAGGGTCCGGGTCCGGGTCCTGGTCTGATCCTGGTCTGGTCCTGGTCCTGGGGGTCCTGGTCCTGGTCCGGGTCAGTCGAGGTAGCCCCGGAGCTGGTCGGCGAAGGCGTGGTCGCGCAGCTTGTTGAGGGTCTTGGACTCGATCTGGCGGATCCGCTCGCGCGTCACGCCGAAGATCCGCCCGATCTCCTCCAGGGTGCGGGGGCGGCCGTCGGCGAGCCCGTACCGCAGCTGGACGACCTTGCGCTCGCGCTCGCCGAGGGTGGAGAGCACGGCTTCGAGGTGTTCGCGCAGCAGGAAGAACGCGGCGGACTCCACGGGTGAGGCGGCGTCGCCGTCCTCGATGAGGTCGCCGAGGGCGACGTCGTCCTCTTCGCCCACCGGGGAGTGCAGGGAGATCGGCTCCTGCGCGAGGCGCAGCACCTCCATGACCCGCTCGGGGGTCAGTTCCAGGTGGGTGGCGACCTCTTCGGCGGTGGGCTCGTACCCGCGTTCCTGGAGCATGCGGCGCTGGACGCGGACGACCCGGTTGATCAGTTCCACGACGTGGACCGGCACACGGATGGTCCGGGCCTGGTCGGCGAGGGCCCGGGACATCGCCTGCCGGATCCACCAGGTGGCGTAGGTGGAGAACTTGTAGCCGCGGGCGTAGTCGAACTTCTCGACGGCCCGGATGAGTCCGAGGTTCCCCTCCTGGACGAGGTCGAGCATGGTGAGCCCGCGGCCGACGTACCGCTTCGCGACGGAGACGACGAGCCGCAGGTTCGACTCGATGAGACGGCGCTTGGCCATCCGGCCCATGACGACGAGCTTGTCGAGGTCGAGGGCGAGCCGGGAGTCGAGGTCCGGGGTGCTGCCCAGCTTCTCCTCGGCGAACAGTCCGGCTTCCACGCGCCGGGCGAGGTCAACCTCTTCGGCGGCGGTGAGGAGCGGGATCCTGCCTATCTCGCGCAGGTACTGCCGGAACAGGTCGGCGGACGGGCCCGCGCCGCTGTTGGCGCCGCTGCCGCCGCTGCGCCTGCGCGGTGCCGGTACCGGTACCGGCTCGTACAGCTCCGGTACACCGGGCTCCTCGTCCGCTTCGTCCGCTTCGTTCGCTTCGGCCGCCTCGTTCTGCGCTTCGGCCGTGACCTCGTCCGCTGCGTCGTCCACGACGTCGGCCTCTGCCTCGGCCTCGTCGGCCTCCGAGGGCTCGCTCACGTTCACGGTCAAGGGCTGGGTCTGCACGGGGGCGGCCTCCAGGGCTCCGAGGACGGGGGCACCGCACCTCAGTGTGGCGTACGGCACATCACCGCCACGAGGGGCGTGCGAGCACTTTCTGGGTCCGGTACGTGACCGGATGGCTACCCCCCGGCGGCAACCCCGATGCGGATCGGACTCATGTCCGAGAGGATCGCCGCCACGTCCCCGTACGAAACGCGCGTGCCGGTGCGCTCCGCGGACCGGCGGCATTCACCCACCTCGAAACCCGCTCCGGATCAAGGGAGTTGGAGTCCACGGACATCAACCTGGCGGTCAGGCGGGCTCGACGCGGACCGCGCAGACCTTGAACTCGGGCATCCGGGATACGGGGTCCAGGGCCGGGTTGGTGAGGGTGTTGGCGCGGCCCTCGCCGGGCCAGTGGAACGGCATGAAGACCGTGTCCGCGCGGATGGTGTCGGTGATGCGCGCCGGGGCGACCGCGCGGCCGCGGCGCGACGTCACCGCCAGCGGCGTGCCGTCGGCGACGCCGAGGCGTGCCGCGAGGCGGGGGTGGATCTCGACGAAGGGCCCGGGGGCGGCGGCGTTGAGCTCGTCGACCCGGCGGGTCTGGGCGCCGGACTGGTACTGGGCGACGACCCGGCCGGTGGTGAGGTGGAGCGGGTACCGGGCGTCGGGGACCTCGGCGGCGTCGCGGTGGGATACGGGGACGAAGCGGGCGCGGCCGTCGTCCGTGGCGAAGGAGTCGAGGAAGAGGCGGGGCGTGCCGGCGGCGCCTTCGGGGCAGGGCCAGAAGACGCCCTGCTCGGCCTCGATCCGGGCGTAGGTGATGCCCGAGTAGTCGGCCGGACCGCCCGCCGAGGCGCGGCGCAGCTCGTCGAAGACCTCCTCGGGAGCGGTGGGGAAGCCCTTCTCCACGCCGAGCCGGGAGGCCAGGCCGTGCAGGACCTCCAGGTCAGTGCGGACCCCCGGCGGCGGGGTGAGGGCGCGGCGGCGGAGCAGGACGCGGCCCTCCAGGCTGGTGGTGGTGCCAGTCTCCTCCGCCCACTGGGTGACCGGGAGGACCACGTCGGCGAGCGCGGCCGTCTCGGAGAGGACCACGTCGGCCACCGCGAGGAAGTCCAGGGAGCGGATGCGGTCCTCTATGTGGGCGGCGCGGGGGGCGGAGACCACCGGGTTGGAGCCCATCAGGAGCAGGGCCTTCACGTCGGTGCCGAGGGCGTCGAGGAGTTCGTAGGCGCTGCGGCCGGGGCCGGGGAGGCTGTCGGGGTCGACGCCCCAGACTCCCGCAACGTGGGCCCGCGCCGCCGGGTCGGTGAGCTTGCGGTAGCCGGGGAGCTGGTCGGCCTTCTGGCCGTGCTCGCGGCCGCCCTGGCCGTTGCCCTGGCCGGTGAGGCAGCCGTACCCGGAGAACGGGCGGCCGGCCCGGCCGGTGGCCAGGCACAGGTTGATCCAGGCCCCGACGGTGTCGGTGCCCTTGGACTGCTGCTCCGGGCCCCGGGCCGTCAGGACCATGGCGGAGGAGGGCGCACAGAACATGGCGGCCGCCTCGCGGAGCTTGGGGACCGGGACGCCCGTGACGCGTTCGACGTGCTCGGGCCAGTGCGCCATCGCGGCGGCCCGGGTCTCCTCCCAGCCGGTGGTGCGGGCGGCGATGAACTCCTCGTCCGTACCGCCCTCCGCGACCACCAGGTGCAGCAGGCCCAGCGCCAGCGCGAGATCGGTCCCCGGCCGGGGCGCCAGGTGGAGGTCGGCCTGCTCGGCGGTGCGCGTGCGGCGCGGGTCGACGACGATCAGGGTGCCGCCGTTCTCCTTGAGTTCGGTGAGGTAGCGCAGCGCCGGGGGCATCGTCTCGGCCAGGTTGGAGCCGACGAGGATCACGCAGCCGGTGCGCGGAATGTCCTCCAGGGGGAAGGGCAGACCGCGGTCGAGGCCGAAGGCCCGCTGGTGGGCGGCGGCCGCCGAGGACATGCAGAAGCGGCCGTTGTAGTCGATCTGCGAGGTGCGCAGGGCGACGCGCGCGAACTTGCCGAGCGCGTACGCCTTCTCGTTGGTGAGCCCGCCCCCGCCGAACACCCCGACCGCGTCGCGGCCGTGGGTCCGGCGGGTGCGGGCCAGACCCTCGGCGACTGTGCCGAGGGCCTCCTCCCAGGTGGCCGGTTCCAGCCGCCCGGCGTGGGTGCGGACGAGCGGCTCGGTCAGGCGCACCCGGGAGGACAGCACGGCGGGGGCGGTGCGGCCCTTGCCGCACAGCGCGCCCCGGTTGACCGGGAAGTCCGCCCGCTCCTCGACCGCGACACCGGTGCCGCCGGGCTCGGGGCGCAGGTTCATCCCGCACTGGAGCGCGCAGTACGGGCAGTGCGTGGCGGTGACGGGGGCTTCCGGGGGGTGCATGCCCCCAGCCTGCGTCGGCGGTGTTACACGGACCCCCGCCCCCGGTTACACCTCCCGTACGGCCACCTCAGCGCCGTCCGGCAGCCGCGGTGAGGCCCGGCGGCCCGGCCGTACGGGGGCGAGGGGAACGGGGGCACGGGGGACGGACGGACCGGCCGTACGGGGGCACCGGCCGCGCGGGGTTACTGGCCCGTGAGGTACTTCACGGTCAGGCCGGCCGTCCAGCCGCCGTCCACCGCGAGTTCGGCGCCCGTGATGTACCCGGCGGCGTCCGAGAGCAGGAACGCGACCGCCGCCGCGATCTCCGCGGGGACGCCGACGCGGCCCATCGGCGTCCCGGGGTAGTTGCCCTCGCCGGCCTGGATGCCGACCGGGGCGGTCATCGGGGTCAGGGTCATGCCGGGGTGGACGGAGTTCACGCGGATCCGTGCCTCCGCGAGCTCGACCGCGCCGATCTTCGACAGCCCGCGCACGGCCCACTTGGAAGCCCCGTACCCGGCGGTGAGCGCGAGGCCGGTCAGGCCGGCGGCGGAGGAGATGTTGACGATGGATCCGCCGCCGCCGGCGCGCAGCAGCGGTATCGCGGCCTTGATGCCGATGAACACGCCGACCAGGTTGATCTCGACGACCCGGCGGAAGTGCTCGACGCTCTCGTGCTCCAGGAACTGGCCGGTGGATATGCCGGCGTTGTTCACGAGCCCGTCGATGCAGCCGAACTCGGCGACCGCGTGGTCGAGCGCCGCCTGCCAGTCGGCCTCGCTGGTGACGTCGTGCCGGACGAACCGCGCCGCCTCGCCGAGCTTCGCGGCGGTCTCCGCGCCCTCCGCCTCCAGCACGTCGGTGATCAGCACCCTGCCCCCGCCGTCCACGACGGCCCGCGCGATGGCGGCGCCCAGGCCGCGGGCTCCACCGGTGACGACGACGACCTTGCCGCCCAGATCCACCACGGACACGGTTCCCCCTCTGATGCTCGAACGGACCAACCGGCATATGACTAATCGGCATAGTCGCTGATCGCGCGTCAGTCTGCCAGAGCGGCCAGGGCCCGCGACACCCCCTGCTCCTTCGGCCCGAGGAACCGCGGCTCGGGTTTGAAAGCCGCGTCCAGTGCCGCCTTGCCCGCCGCGAAGACCTCGCGGGTGCCGCCGTAGTACCAGGTGGCGTCGTGCTCGTCGTCGACCCCGACCCCGTACGACTCCACGCCCGCGGCCTCGCACAGGGCCACGGCCCTGCGTATGTGGAAGCCCTGGCTGATCAGCACGGCCCGCTCGACCCCGAATATCTCCTTGGCCCGGACGCATGAGTCCCAGGTGTCGAAGCCGGCGAAGTCGCTGACGATCCGGTCGCCCGGCACCCCCTGGCCGGTGAGGTACGTGCGCATCGCGCCGGGCTCGTCGTACTCGGTGCGGCTGTTGTCCCCCGTGATCAGGACGACCTTGACCCGGCCCGTCCGGTACAGCTCGGCGGCGGCGTCCAGCCGGTTGGCCAGGTAGGGAGTGGGCTGCCCGTTCCACAGGCCCGCCCCGAAGACCACCGCCACCTCGGCGGCGGGAGCGTCCGCCGTGCTCCGCAGCCGGTCGGCGGCCGCCGCGTGCGTCCACGCCGAGGGCAGCAGGGCCAGTACGCACCCCGCCATCACGGTCTGGACGGCCCGCCGCCGCGCCCGCACCCCGCGCGGCAACCGCACCGCCGGGAACCGCACCGCCCGCAGCCACCCCACTCCCGGCCGCCGTCCCGCTCCCGGCAGCCGCCCCGCCACCGCCCGCACCCAGCCCGGCATTCCCATGACCGTCCCCCCATCGCGCCCGATCCGCGGCGCTCGACCCGTTGCGTTCAACATCGTTCGCACGGATTGACGAACCGACCCCGCCCCCCAGTTCCACCTCCCCCACCTTTCACCCGTACGAATGAGCGAGTGAGCAGCCGGAAAAGAGCCGACACCCCGGCGCAACGCAACGGCAACCTCCGGCGCGCAGGATCGGTCCATGACGGAGCCGGTGCACCCTTCCGACACCCTGTCCCTCCCCTTCGGCAGCGCCGTCGAGCTGCTCACCCGGATCACCGCCCAACTCGGCACGCAGCTCAGCGGGCTGCGCCCGCCGCGCGCCCGTCACCCCGGAGCCCACCCATGCAGCACCAGCAGCACGAGCGGCACGAGCAACGGCCCACCCTCGTCGCCGTGGCCCACGGCAGCCGCGACCCGCGCGCCCCGCGCGCCGTCGAAGCCCTCCTCGAGCGGGTCCGCGAACTCCGCCCGCGCCTCGACGTACGGCTCGGGCACCTGGAGCTGAACCCGCCGCTGCTCGCCGACACCCTGCGCGCGGCCTCCGAACGGGCCTGCCGGCAGGCATCCGACGGCGCTTCGGGCGGGGCGGTGCTCGTCCCGCTGCTCCTCGGACGCGGGTACCACGTCAAACGGGACCTCCCCGCGGCCGCCGCCCGTGCTCCCCGCCTCCGGGTCCGCGTCGCCGCCCCCCTCGGCCCGCACCCGCTCCTCGTCGAGGCCCTCCGCGACCGGCTCCGGGAAGCCGGCTGGACCCCCGGCACGGCCGTGGTGCTGGCCGCCGCCGGATCGCGTGACCCCGACGCGGCCGCCGACACCCGCGCCGCCGCCGCCCTGCTCTCCGAGCGCCTCGGCGGGGTGGCCGTCGTCGCGGCCTACGCCTCCGCCGCCTCCCCCACCGTCCCCGAGGCGGTGCGCGCCCTCGCCGCCCGCGGGCACCACCGGCCCGCGATCGCCTCGTACTTCACCGCCCCCGGTCACTTCGCCACCCGCAGCGCCGCCGCCGCTCCCGGCCCGGCCGCCGCCCCGCTCGGCGCCCACCCGGCCCTGGCCCGCCTCGTCCTCCAGCGGTACGACGAGGCCCTCGCCGGGCGGGAGAACCGGCGGGAGACCCGGCTCCGGCAGGCCTCCGCGTAAGAGCTCGTGAGGACCGCGTGCGGTCGTATTGCTCGGATTGTCAGGTCTCCGGTTAACGTCTCACCATGGAAGGCACCGCGCACGCTCCCGCAGACCCCACCGACCCCCGCGAGCCGTACGATCCCGCCGCCACCGAGCGCTGGGCCACCGAGCCCGACAAACGACCCGGCCGGACCGCCTTCCAGCGCGACCGTGCCCGCGTACTGCACTCCGCCGCGCTGCGCCGGCTGGCCGGGAAGACGCAGGTCGTCACCCCCGGCACCCGCTCGTACGACTGGGACGCGAGCCCCCGCACCCGCCTGACCCACTCGCTGGAGTGCGCCCAGGTCGGCCGGGAGCTCGGCGCGGCCCTGGGCTGCGACCCCGACCTGGTCGAGGCCGCCTGCCTCTCCCACGACATGGGCCACCCGCCCTTCGGCCACAACGGCGAGGAGGCGCTCAACGAGTTCGCCAAGGACTGCGGCGGCTTCGAGGGCAACGCCCAGTCCCTGCGCCTGCTGACCCGCCTGGAGCCCAAGCGGTTCGTGCCCGACGCGGACGGCGAGCTGGTCAGCGTCGGCCTGAACCTCACCCGGGCCTGCCTGGACGCGGCCACCAAGTACCCGTGGGCCCGCGGCGACCACCCCACCGACCCCGGCTCGGTGAAGTTCGGGGCGTACGAGGACGACCTGCCGGTCTTCGAGTGGCTGCGCCTCGGCGCCCCCGCGGACCGCAAGTGCTTCGAGGCGCAGGTCATGGACTGGGCGGACGACGTCGCGTACTCGGTGCACGACTTCGAGGACGGCCTGCACGCGGGCCACCTCGACCCGAACCTGCTGCACGCCGAGCCCGAGCGGACCGCGATCTGGCGGGTCGCCATCGGCCGCTACGTCCCGGCGGACACCGATCCCGAGGAGCTGCGCGAGGCCTTGGACCGGCTGATGGAGCAGGAGTGGTGGCCGCACGGGTACGACGGCTCGGCCGTGGCCCAGGCCCGGCTGAAGGACGCCACCAGCCAGCTGATCGGCCGGTTCTGCCAGGCCGCCGAGGGCGCCACCCGCGAGGCGTACGGCCCGGGCCGCCTCACCCGGTACGGGGCCGGTCTGGTGGTCCCGCGCGAGGCGTGCAACGAGTGCGCGGTGCTCAAGGCGGTCGCCGACCTGTACGTGATGCAGCGCGACGAACAGGAGCGGATCCGGGCAGACCAGCGCGTCGTCCTGGCCGAACTCGCCGAGGCGCTGAGCCGGCGCGCGCCCGAGGGGCTGGACCCGCAGTTCCGGGCCATCTTCGACACGGCCCCGGACGACCGGGCGAGGAAACGCGCGGTCGTGGACCAGATCGCGTGCCTCACGGACGCCGCCGCCCGCTCCCTGCACGGCCGCCTCACCGGGCGCACGCGACGCGCCGAAGGGTGAGCCTATCGGGCCACTCCCCCTTCACGCGGCAGGCTCAGTGCGGGACGCTCGCATGTGGCCGCACGTGACGAACAGGTAATGAGGAGGCATCAGGTGGTCGACGCACACCAGACGTTCATCATCGTCGGCGGAGGGCTGGCCGGGGCGAAGGCGGCCGAGACGCTGCGGGCCGAGGGGTTCACGGGCCGGGTGATCCTGATCGGCGACGAGCACGACCGCCCGTACGAACGTCCCCCGCTGTCCAAGGGGTTCCTGGTGGGCAAGGAGGAGCGCGACAGCGTCTTCGTGCACGAGCCGTCCTGGTACGCGAGCGCCGACGTCGAGCTTCACCTCGGCCAGCCCGCGGTGCACCTGGACCGTGAGAACAAGTCGGTGCGCCTGGGCGACGGCACGCTGCTGCACTACGACAAGCTGCTGCTGGCCACGGGCTCCGAGCCGCGCCGCCTCGACCTCCCCGGCACGGACCTGGTGGGCGTGCACCACTTGCGCCGCCTGGCCCACGCGGAGCGGCTGCGCGGCGTCCTGGCCGCCCTCGGCCGGGACAACGGCCACCTGCTGATCGCGGGCGCCGGCTGGATCGGCCTGGAGGTCGCCGCCGCGGCGCGCGGGTACGGGGCCGAGGTCACCGTGGTCGAGGCGGAGGCCACCCCGCTGTACTCGGTCCTCGGCCCGGAGATCGGCCGGCTCTTCGCGGACCTGCACGCCGGGCACGGGGTGCGCTTCCACTTCGGCGCCCGGCTGACGGAGATCGTGGGCCAGGACGGCATGGTGCTGGCCGCCCGCACCGACGACGGCGAGGAGCACCCGGCGCACGCGGTCCTCTCGGCGATCGGGGCGGCGCCCCGGACGGCCCTCGCCGAGACCTCCGGGCTCGCCCTCGTGGACCGGGCGCACGGCGGCGGGATCGCCGTGGACGCCTCCCTGCGCACCTCGGACCCGGACGTCTTCGCGGCCGGGGACGTGGCCGCCGCGCACCACCCGGTGCTCGGAACGCGGCTGCGCGTCGAGCACTGGGCCAACGCCCTCAACGGGGGGCCGGCCGCCGCGCGGGCGATGCTGGGGCAGGAGGTCAGCTACGACCGGGTGCCGTACTTCTTCTCCGACCAGTACGACGTGGGCCTGGAGTACTCGGGGTACGCGCCCGCGGGGGGCTACGACCAGGTGCTGATCCGCGGCAACGTGGGCAAGCGGGAGTTCATCGCCTTCTGGCTCTCGGAAGGACGGGTGCTGGCCGGTATGAACGTCAATGTGTGGGATGTCACCGAACACATCCAGGCCCTGATCAGGTCCAAGGCCCCGGTGGACCGCGACAAGCTCGCGGACCCGTCGGTTCCGCTCGCGTCCCTGGTCACGGCGGAGGGGGCCTGACAGGTTTGCCGCCGCCCGGCCGTAGACTTCACGGGTGGCAGGACGGATCAACGACGACGACGTGAAGGCGGTACGGGACGCGGTCCCGATCGACGCCGTCGTCTCCGAATACCTCCAACTGCGCAACGCGGGCGGCGGCAACCTCAAGGGCCTCTGCCCCTTCCACGACGAAAAGTCCCCGTCCTTCCAGGTCAGCCCCAGTAAGGGGCTCTACCACTGCTTCGGCTGCCAGGCGGGCGGGGACACCCTCGACTTCATCATGAAGATCGACCACCTCTCCTTCTCGGAGGCGGTCGAGCGCCTGGCCGGCCAGGCCGGCATCACCCTGCGGTACGAGGAGGGCGGCTACACCGCCGGCACCAGCGGGCGCGGCGAGCGCATCCGCCTGGTCGAGGCGCACAAGGCCGCCGCCACGTTCTACGTGGACCAGCTGGACTCCCCCGAGGCGGAGATCGGCCGCAAGTTCCTGGCGGAGCGCGGCTTCGACCAGGCCGCGGCCGCCCACTTCAGCGTGGGCTACAGCCCGGCCGGCTGGGACCACCTGACCCGTTTCCTGCGCGGCAAGGGCTTCAGCGACAAGGAACTGATCACCTCCGGGCTCGCCCAGGACAGCCGCAGCGGCAAGCCGATCGACCGCTTCCGGGGGCGGCTGATGTGGCCCATCCGGGACATCACGGGCGAGGTCGTCGGCTTCGGCGCGCGCAAGCTCCGCGACGACGACAACGGCCCCAAGTACCTGAACACGCCCGAGACGGCGATCTACAAGAAGTCCCAGGTGCTGTACGGCATCGACCTGGCGAAGAAGGAGATCGCGAAGACCTCCCGGGCCGTCGTCGTCGAGGGCTACACCGACGTCATGGCCTGCCACATGGCCGGGGTCACCACCGCGATCGCCACCTGTGGCACCGCCTTCGGCGGGGATCACATCAAGATCCTGCGCCGGCTGCTGATGGACAACGCCACCGCCGAGGTGATCTTCACCTTCGACGGCGACGCGGCCGGCCAGAAGGCCGCTCTGCGGGCCTTCGAGGACGACCAGAAGTTCGCCGCCGAGACCTCCATCGCGATCACCCCCGGCGGGATGGACCCCTGCGACCTGCGCCTGGCTCAGGGGGACGCGGCGGTGGCCTCGCTGGTCGAGACCCGTACCCCGCTCTTCGAGTTCGCGCTGCGGCACATCGTGTCGCGGCACAACCTGGAGAACCCGGCGGGCCGGGCGGCCGCCCTGGACGAGGCGGCGCCGGTCGTCGCCCACATCAAGAACATCGCGATCCAGCACGAGTCGGCGGTCCAGCTGGCGGGCATGCTGGGCATCCGCGACGAGGCGTTCGTCGTCAAGCGGGTCGCGCAGCTGGCCCGCTGGGCCCGCGACCGCGGCGGCCAGCCGCAGCAGCAGGGGCGCGGCGGAGGCGGACGCCCGTCCTACGACGCGGGCCCCGCGCAGCCCGAGCGGCCGGCCGGCGGCCCCGCGCTGAACCTGCGCAGCCCCGCCCACCGCACCGAGCGCGAACTGCTGAAGCTGGCCCTCCAGCGCCCCGCCCTGGTCTCCCCGGCCTTCGACGCGTACGGGATGGACGAGTTCACCGCCCCGCCGTACGCGGCCGTGCGCCAGGCCATCCTGGACGCGGGCGGCGCCTCGCTGGGCACCGAGGACTACCTGGCCAAGGTCCGCGAGGCCGCCCCGAACGACACCGTCCGCGCGCTCGTCACGGAACTCGCGGTCGAGGCGATCCACACGAAGACCGTGGACGAGATCTATGCGGGCGTCCAGCTGGTGCAGGTGCGCCTGCGCGCCGTGGACCGCCGGGTCCACGAGATCCAGGGCACGATGTCCCGGCTCGGCCCGCAGGCCCCGCCGGAGCAACTGGCCGCGGTCCAGGAGGAGCTGTGGGTCCTCCAGCAGTACGGCCGCCGGCTGCGCAACCGCGGCGCCGAGGGCCTGTAGCCGGGGCCTACGCCCCCCGGCGGCCGAGCCAGTCGCCGCCGGGTATCTCCGTGCCGGACGCGCGCAGGTCGCGGGCGAGCAGGGGCGCGGCCAGGTAGACCCAGGCCCGGGCGGCGGTGCCGTCGGGGCGGAGCACCTCGCGGGCGATCCGGTCGTAGAGGTTCCCCGGGCGGCCCGGGCCCTCGTACTCCTCCAGCCGGTCCAGGGCGGCCAGCAGTTCCGGGTACGCGCCGGGGGCCGGCGTGATCAGCTCGCCGAGGACGGCCGAGCCGGGGCGGTGGACGGCGTACGGGTACCCGGGGCCGTCGTAGAGCGCCGCGTCGGGCAGCCGGGCGGGCTCCTCGCGGGCCGTGCGGCCGCGCAGGAACAGGTCGTGGTTGACCTCCCCCGGGCGCAGGGTTCCGTAGACGAAGAACGGCAGCGGGGCGGGCGGTTCCCCGGGCCGAACGGCCGATGTCACGCGGGCACTCCCTCGGGTGGGGCGGCTGGTCCGCAGGCCTTGCCGAAAGTCCCGGCTTCCCCTGCGCGCCTCCACCGTACGCACGGCCGTTGCGCGACCTCCCGGCGCCCGTGACCCGCGACGTCCACCGTCGGCCTCCTCCCTCCCCCCAGCCTCCGGTCCGGCCTCCATGCTGCCTTCGCTCCGCCGCCCCGCCTCCGCCCTCCTGTGTGCCTGCGCCCGCGCGCTCGCCACGGGCGGGTGCGGCGCGCCCGGCGGCCTCGGCGCGGCGGCACGGCGGCGGTCCGGTGACCGTGACCGCGTCGGGGACGACGGTGACGGTACGGGACCGGGGGCCGGGCTTACCCGAGAAGCTGCCGCGCGAGGGGCCGCAGCGGTTCCCGACCGGCGCGCCCGAACGCGGTCAGGGCACGGGGCCGGGCCCGACCATCGCCCTGGGCCGGGCCCAGGTCATCGGGGCGCGGGTCACCCTGGCGAACGCGGAGCCGCCGGGGGCCGCGGCGACGGTGGCGCTCCCGCCGACCGACGACCCGGCCGCGGGGCGGGCGGACCGTGCGGGGCCGTGAGCGGGGCGGGGCCACCGGAACCACGGCCGGGAGCCGGAGCCGTCAGCCGGGGCCGGGGGGCCTGGGCCGGGTGCCGGGGCCGGGAGCCGGGTCCGGGGCGTGAGGCGGGGCGGGGCCGGGGGCCGGGGCGTGAGGCGGGGCGGGGCCGGGGGCCGGGGCGTGAGGCGGTTGCGTGGTCACCCGGACGGCGCGGGTGGCACCGATGGCCGCACCGACCCGGCTGATCTGCGGAAACACCCAGTCCGGGGGGCGGCGGCGGACCGAACTGACAGGACATCAGCAGGCGCGGTCGGGCCGGGCCGGGTTACCTCGGGAACACGACCCCGTGTCTCCAGGAGAGTCCCATGCGCCGACGTACCGCTCACGCGCTGACCGCCACCGCGCTGACCGCCGCCGCGTTCACCGGCCCGGTCGCCGGCGCGGTCGCGGCCGCGGACCTCGGCATCGTCAGCTTCGCCCCCGGTGACTTCGCCCCGCTGGAGGTGTGGCCCAAGTCCGCGGCCCCCGGCGCCACCGTCACCGTCAACACCACCGCGTGCGGCCACGGCAGCCACGCGGAGGGCGACGCCAGCACGGTCGGCGGCGGCCGGTTCAAGCTGGTCCCGGGCACCCACAAGGAGGTGGTCGTGGGGCAGTTCCAGGTCACCCGCGGCACCCGGCCCGGCACCTACGGCATCGGCGCCACCTGCGCGAACGGCAAGTTCGCCACCGGCGACCTGGTCGTCACCGAACGCGGGCCGCAGGGCCCCGTCCACACCGGGGTGGGCGGTGGCACGACCACCACCGCCGACCCCGCCACGATCGCGGCGGGAACGGCCGTACTGGCCGCGACCGCCGTCGGCGGTATCTGGCTCCTGCGTCGCCGGGCGAGCGGCACGCGGAGCTGACGGACGCCCACCGCGGCTCCGGCCGCGGTCCGACCGGTACCGTCCCCGTCGCCCGCCCCCGCGAGGTCCCCCCCGTTCGCGGGGCCGGGCGACGGCCAGTCACCCCGAAACGGAAGCCGAGGGGGTACGCATGGGTGGCGATGTCCGCAGCTCCCGGGGCTCTTGGGGCTCCCGGGGCTCCCGGGGCTCCCCGGGCGGCCCGCCGCAGAACCGCCGGCCCTGGCCCGCGGCCGGCAGCGCCCGTACGGGCACCCCCGGATCCGCTCCGGCGGGCCGCGGCATCGCCCGCACCCCCCGTACCGCCACCGCCCGCCACGGCGGGCTCGTCGCCCTCGCCGCCTGCGTCGGCATCTGGCTCGTCACCAGCGGCTCCCGCGAACCCGTGGGGCCGCCGCTGCCCTCCCCCGCCGAGGCGCTGACCGCCGCCAGCGCGTCCGGGCCCGGCATCGCCCCGCTCTCCGGCTCCCCGCCCGCCCGGATCCGGATCCCGTCCATCCGGGTCGACGCGCCGCTGACCGGGCTCGGCCTCCAGGCGGGCGGCAGCCTCGAAGTGCCTCCGCCGGACCGGCGCGACCTGGCCGGGTGGTACCGCGAGGGCACCACCCCGGGCGCCACGGGCACCGCCGTGATCGCCGGGCACGTGGACGACGCGGTCGGCCCCGGGGTCTTCTACCACCTGGGCGCGCTGCGCCGCGGGGCCACCGTCGAGGTCCCGCGCGCGGACGGCCGTACGGCGGTGTTCACGGTCCACGCGGTCGGGGTGTACGACGCCAAGGACTTCCCCGACTCCCTCGTGTACGGCCCGTCCGCGCGCGCCGAGCTACGGGTGATCACCTGTGGCGGCGGCTTCTCCCCGCGTACGGGCTACCGGGGCAACGTGGTGGTCTTCGCCCACCTCACGGGGACCTATTAGCGGGTGGCGGCACGACGGCGCGGGGCGCCCGCGCTCAGCCCCACTGCTCGAAACCGAGCCGGACGACCAGGGCCCCCACCACCGTGAGGAGCACGCCGCGGACGAAGGCGCTGCCCTTCTTGAGCGCCATGCTCGCGCCGATCATGCCGCCGGCCAGGTTGAACAGCGCCATCAGCGCGGCCAGCTGCCACAGCACCCGGCCCTGGTAGGCGAACATCGCGAGCGCTCCGGCGTTCGTGCACACGTTGACGATCTTGGCGGTGGCGGAGGCGGACACCAGGTCGAGGTGAAGCAGCGCGGTGAGGGCCAGCACCAGGAAGGTTCCGGTGCCGGGCCCGATGAGCCCGTCGTAGAAGCCGATGCCGAGACCGGCCAGCCCGATGGCCAGCAGGACCCGCTGCCGGGAAACGGGCGAGGTGGACGGGGCGGCGCCGAAGCCGGGCTTGAAGATCACCACGGCGGCGACGACCACGAGGACCGCCATGATCAGCGGACGCATGGCGTCCTTGTCGATGCCACCCGCCAGCGCGGCGCCGCCCATCGAGCCGGCGAGCGCGGCGAGGCCGATCCGTACGGCGAGCTTCACGTTCACCGGGGCCTTGCGCACGTACGTCACCGCCGCGCCCGCGGTGCCGACGATGGCCACCGCCTTGTTGGTGCCGAGCACGGTGGCGGGGTGGGCCTGGGGCAGGCCGAGCAGCAGGGCGGGCAGCAGGAGCAGGCCGCCGCCGCCGACCACCGCGTCGATCCATCCGGCCGCCGCGGCGGCCACGCACAGCACGATGATCATGGTCGTTGATATGTCAGGCACGACCCCGACCCTATGGAGCAGTTGGGTGCAGGGACCATCAATCCCCGGAAACTTGCGCAAACGTTGAGCTTCGCCCGGCCGGCACCCGGTCCGGGGCCACCGGCGCGGCCGGGTCCACGGCCGCCGTGAGCGCGGTCGCGGCCAGCACGCTGACCAGCCCCAGCCCCGCCGCCAGCCGCCGCGCGGGCGGTACGGCCGCCGCGACCGACCTCCAGGGCGACGGCTTCCGGTGCCGGGCCGGGGCGGGACCCGCCAGGGCGGGCCCGGCCAGGGGTGTGGACAGCGGTACGGACAGCGGTACGGACAGCGGTACGGACAGTGGCGCGGGCACGGACAGGGCGATGTGCAACGGGTGGCGCATGGCGCGGCGACCTCTCGGACGGCGGGACGGAAGAACGGGGCGGAAGAACGCGGCGGGACAACGGAGCGGGAGCGGGGGGACCCACGCCATCGGAAGGCTCGGCAGGACGGCAGGACGGCAGGCGGGAGGCGGCAGGACGGCAGGCGACCGGGCTCAGAAGGCGAAGCACTCGGAGTGGATGTGGCCGGCCGGCACCCCGGCCCGCAGCAGTGCGGCCCGCGCCGCCCCGGCCATCCCCGGCGGCCCGCACAGGTACACGTCGTGCGCGGCGAGGTCCGGAACCAGCGCGGCCAGCGCCTGCGGGGCGAGCGGATCGTAGGCGGCGCCGGACGGCCCCAGCAGGTAGTGCAGCCCGGCCTGCCGCTCGGCGGCGATGGCCTCCAGCTCGGCACGCAGGACCAGGTGCTCCTCAGCCCCGGCCCGGTAGAGCAGGGTGAGGTCCCCGGGGCCGCCGGGCAGGGTCTCGAACAGGGCCCGGATCGGGGTGATGCCGACCCCGCCCGCGATCAGCAGCACCTTGGCCCGGGTCCGCCGGGCGGCGGTGAGCGCCCCGAACGGCCCGGTGGCCAGGACCCGCGTCCCGGGACGCAGCCTGCGGATGCGGCGGGAGTGGCCGCCGAGCCCCTTGACGGTGATCCGGAGGGTGTCGTCGCGGACCGGCGCGGACAGCGAGAACGGCAGCGCGGTGTGCCAGAGCCTGCGCCGGAGGAACCGCCAGCGCAGGAACTGCCCCGGCTCGGCGCGCAGTTCGGCGAGGTGCTCCCCGGACACGGTGACGGAGACGACGCCCGGCCCCTCGACCCGTACCTCGGCGACCCGCAGCGCGTGCCGCAGGGCCTGCCGTACGGGGACCACGGCGCGGTACCAGACCAGCAGGACGGCGACGGCGGTGTGGGCGAGGGCCCAGAACCAGGCGACCGGGGCGACGTCGGGTCCGGCGAGCTGGTGGCCGAACCCGAGGGCGGCGGCGAGGTAGACCAGGAGGTGCACCCCGCGCCAGGTCTCGTGCGACACCCGGCGGCGCACCGCCCGGGCGGAGGTCACGCCGACCGCGGCCAGGAGGACGGTCCCGGCCGCGGCGGCGGCGAGCGCGGGGTAGCCGAGCAGGTCCCGGACGGCGGACACCACGTCGACCCCCTCGTGCACGGCGTAGCCGAGCAGGGCGAAGAGCCCGTGCCCGAAGCAGAGGAGCAGGACGTGCTTGCCGCCGGCGGCGTGCCAGCGGGCCAGCCGGTCGGCGCCGACGCCGTGCTCGACGGCCGGTACCCGGGCCATGAGGAACAGCAGCACCAGCACCCCGTACCCGGCGAGCAGACCGGTCAGGTGGGCGGCCGTGGCGAACAGCGCGTCGGGCCGGGCCGACGGGCGCACCTGCGCCGCCCAGAGCGCGGTCACGACCCCCGCCCCGCCCAGCATCCCGCCCCTGACCAGCACCACCGCATCTCGCATACGGGTCACGCTAAGCGCCCGGACGGGCACGCAGATGATCCTTAAGGCGGCCTTGAGGGAGGCCTCACCGACCCTTAACCCCTGCGCTGAGGCGGGCGTTCCGTCCGGGTAACAACGGCGATGCGGCGGGGAAACAGCGCCCCCGCACGCTCGTGGCATGACCTCGGAGCAGCGTGTGGTGGTGATCGGCGGCGGCCTGGCGGGCCTGCGGCTGGCGCAGCGGATGAGCGGCCCGGACGCGGCGGTGACCGTGCTGGGCGAGGAGACGCACGTCCCGTACAACCGGGTGCTGCTCGCCGAGGTCCTCGCGGGCCGGTACGCGCCGGAGGTGACGGCCCTGCCCGCACCCGGCCCGGCGCTGCGGCGGGGCGTCCGGGCGGTCCGGATCGACCGTGCGGAGCGGGCGGTGCACTGCGACGACGGGAGCGTGGAGCGGTACGACACCCTGGTGCTGGCCACGGGTTCGAACCCGGTGCTGCCACCGCTGCGTGGGCTGTTCGTGCCGGACGGGCGGGAACTCCCCGAGGGGGTGCACCCGTTCCGCACGATGGACGACTGCCTGGCCCTGTCGGCGGCCGTCGGACCGGGCGTGCGCGCGGTGGTCATCGGCGGCGGCCTGCTGGGCGTCTCGGCGGCCCGGGCGCTGGCGGCGCGGGGCGCGCAGGTGGTCCTGGCCCAGCAGGCGGAGCGGCTGATGGAGCGCCAGCTCGACGCGGCCGCCTCGGCGCTGCTCCACGCCCACCTGACCGCGCTGGGCGTGGAGATCCACACGGAGTGCCGGGTGCGCGGCCTGAGTACGACCGGCCCGCCGGGCGGTTCCCGCCGGGTCACCGGGGCCGAACTCGCCGACGGCTACCGGCTGGAGGCCGACCTCGTCGTGCTGGCCTGCGGGGTGCGCCCCCGTACGGGTCTGGCCGTGGCCGCCGGCCTCGACGTCCGCACGGGCGTCGTCGTCGACGACCGGCTCCGCACCAGCGACCCCCGCGTCCACGCCATCGGCGACTGCGCCGAGCACGCCGGCCGGGTGTACGGCCTGGCGGGCGCGGCCCTGGAGCAGGCCGACGCACTGGCCGCGATCCTCACCGGCCGGACCCCGCACGGGGCTCCGGACGCCGCGCCCGCTGCCGGGGTCACCGCCGCCCCGGAGACCGCCGCTCACGCCGGCGCGGGAGCCGCCCCGGACGCCCGCCCCGGCGGGGCGGCCCCGTACACCGGCACCCGGGCCCTCACCCGGCTCACGCTCGGCGGAGCCGGCCACCGCACGCTCGACCTCGCCGCCTTCGGTGAGACCACCCCGCTCCCCGGCGACGACGTGGTCCGCCTCGCGGACGCCACCCGCCGGACCTACCGGCAGGTCGTCGTCCGCGGCGACCGCCTCGTCGGCGGGGTCCTGCTCGGCGAGCTCTCCAGCGTGGGCGCCCTCGCCCGCGGCTGGGAGGGCGGCGAGCCCCTGCACGACCCCGCCGACCTGTTCCGCCTGCTCACCGACGACGGAGGCCACTGACATGACCGAGCCCCTGCCCACCCTCGTGCTCATCGGGCACGGCATGGTCGGCCAGCGCTACCTCGAAGCCCTGGCCGAGCGGGGCGCCACCGCGACCCACCGGGTCACCGTGCTCTGCGAGGAGCCCCGGCCGGCCTACGACCGGGTGCACCTCACCTCGTACTTCTCCGGCAGCACCCCCGAGGACCTGTCCATGACGCCGTCCGGCTTCATGGAGGAGCACGGCATCGCCCTGCACCTCGACGACCCCGCCGAATCCGTCGACCGGGAGGCCCGCACCGTCACCTCCCGCTCCGGCCGCGTCTTCCCGTACGACGTCCTGGTCCTGGCGACCGGCAGCCACCCCTTCGTGCCGCCGGTCCCCGGCAAGGACGCACCGGGCTGCTTCGTCTACCGCACCATCGAGGACCTCCTCGCCATCGAGGAGTACGCCAAGACCCGCACCCACGGCGCGGTCGTCGGCGGCGGACTCCTCGGGCTGGAGGCGGCCGGCGCCCTTCAGGGCCTCGGACTCACCGCCCGGATCGTCGAGTTCGCCCCGCGCCTGATGCCCGTCCAAATCGACGAGGGCGGCGGCGCGGCCCTGCTGCGCACCATCGAGGCCATGGGCCTCACCGTCCACACCGGCGTGGGCACCCAGGAGGTGCTGACCGGCGAGGACGGCAGCGTCAGCGGGATGCTGCTCTCCGACGGCTCCCGCGTCGACACCGAGCTCGTCGTCTTCTCCGCGGGCGTCCGCCCCCGCGACCAGCTGGCCCGCTCCGCGGGGCTGGACGTGGGCGAGCGCGGCGGCATCGCCGTCGATGCCCGCTGCCGCACCTCCGATCCGCGCGTGTACGCCATCGGCGAGTGCGCGCTCGCCGTCGACGGCCGGGTGTACGGCCTGGTCGCCCCCGGCTACGAGATGGCCGAGACCGCCGCCGACGACCTGCTGGGCCGCGAGAAGGAGTTCACCGGAGCCGACCTCTCCACCAAGCTCAAGCTCCTCGGCGTCGACGTGGCCTCCTTCGGCGACGCCCACGGCGCCGCCCCCGGCAGCCTCGACGTGGTCTGGTCCGACTCCCGCTCGGGCGTCTACAAGAAGCTGGTCGTCTCCCCCGACGGGGTGCTGCTCGGCGGGGTCCTGGTCGGCGACGCCGACTCGTACGGGCTGCTGCGCCCGCTCACCGGCAGCGTGCCGCCCGTCGCCCCCGAGCAACTGGTCCTGCCCGCCGGCCTCGGCGCGCCCGTCGCGCTCGGCCCGTCCGCGCTCCCCGACCACGCGGTGATCTGCTCCTGCCACAACGTCACCAAGCGGGCCATCGCCGCCTGCGCCACCGTCCCCGAGGTCAAGAAGTGCACCAAGGCGGGCACCGGCTGCGGCAGCTGCCTCAAGGTGATCGGGCAGCTGCTGCCGCCGGCCGCCGACCCGGGCCTGTGCGGCTGCTTCCCGCACACCCGCACGGAGCTGTACGAGATCGTCCGCACCCGGCGGCTGACGTCGTACGCGGAGCTGCTGGACGGCCACGGCCGCCCGGAAGCCCGCGGCGGAGACGGCTGCGAGGTGTGCAAGCCCACCGTCGGCTCGATCATCGCCTCCCTCGCCCCGACCCTCGGGGCCAGCGGCTACGTCCTCGACGGGGAACAGGCGGCCCTCCAGGACACGAACGACCACTTCCTCGCCAACATCCAGCGCAACGGCTCCTATTCGGTCGTCCCGCGCATCCCCGGCGGCGAGATCACCCCGGACAGGCTGATCGTGATCGGCGAGGTGGCACGCGACTTCGGCCTCTACACGAAGATCACCGGCGGGCAGCGGATCGACCTCTTCGGCGCGAGCGTGGACCAGCTCCCGCTGATCTGGGCCCGGCTCGTCGACGCGGGCTTCGAGTCCGGGCACGCGTACGGGAAGGCCCTGCGGACGGTGAAGTCCTGCGTGGGGCAGACCTGGTGCCGGTACGGGGTTCAGGACAGCGTGCGCATGGCCATCGGCCTGGAACTGCGCTACCGGGGCCTGCGGGCACCGCACAAGCTGAAGTCGGCGGTCTCCGGCTGCGCCCGCGAGTGCGCGGAGGCGCAGAGCAAGGACTTCGGGGTGATCGCGACGGCGAGCGGCTGGAACCTCTACGTCGGCGGCAACGGCGGGGCCACCCCGCGCCACGCCGACCTGCTCGCCCAGGACCTGTCGGACGCCGAGCTGATCCGCCTCATCGACCGGTTCCTGATGTTCTACATCCGCACCGCCGACCGGCTGGAGCGGACCTCCACCTGGCTGGAACGGATGGAGGGCGGTCTGGAGCACCTGCGGGACGTGGTCGTGCACGACTCGCTCGGGCTGTGCGCGGAGCTGGAGTCCCTGATGGCCGACCACGTCGCGCACTACCGCGACGAGTGGGCCGAGACCCTGTCGGACCCGGAGCGGATGCGCCGTTTCGTGTCCTTCGTCAACGCGCCCGGGGCCCCCGACCCGACCGTGAAGTTCGTGCCCGAACGCGACCAGGTCAAGCCCGACCTGGCCGTCCTCACCCTTCAGCCGCTGGGAGGCACCCGATGACCGTCGAACTGGAGGTGGAGGAGGGGTGGCTGACGGTGTGCGAGCTGTCGGCGCTCGTCCCCGGCCGGGGCGTCGCGGCCCTGCTGCCCGACGGGAGCCAGGCCGCGGTGTTCCTCGACCGCGGGGGGCGCCCGTACGCCATCGGCAACCAGGACCCCTTCACCGGGGCGCACGTGCTGTCGCGGGGGCTGCTGGGGTGCGCGGCAGGGCGGCCGTTCGTGGCCTCGCCGCTGCTCAAGCAGCGCTTCGACCTGGAGTCGGGGCGCTGCCTGGACGACGAGGAGGTCGCGGTCCGGACCTACCGGGTGCGGACCGCCGCCACCTCGTGAGGGCGGTGCTCAGCCCTGGACCGCCGCCGGGTCCATCCACATGATCTCCCAGGTGTGTCCGTCGAGGTCGTCGAAAGCCCGGCCGTACATGAAGCCGAGGTCCTGGGCCGGGCGGGACTCGGTGCCCCCGGCGGCGACGGCCGCGTCGACGAGCGCGTCGACCGCGGCGCGGCTCTCGGAGCTGAGACAGAGCAGGACCTCGGAGGTCTTGGTGGCGTCCGCGATCTCCTTGTGGGTGAAGTCCTTGTAGCGGGCCTCGGTCAGGAGCATCGCCACGATCGTGTCGCTGATCACCATGGAGGCGCAGTTCTCGTCACTGAACTGGGCGTTGAAGCCGTAGCCGAGCTCGCCCCAGAAGGCCTTGCTGGCGTCCAGGTCCTTGACCGGCAGGTTGACGAAGATCATGGTGGCGGACATCTCGGTCCCTCTTCCCTCGGCTGCGCTCGCACCGTGCGGCGCGTTCGAGGGGTAGACCGGGGGGCGCCGGAAAACTCATCGCTCCCGGGAAAAATCCCGCGCGATTTCTTTGGCCGGGGACGAATCAGCAGGTCAGGAGGGTCCGGTCCCCGCGAGCACACCACCCGGACGGCTCAAGCGCGGCGTGCGGGGCGAAGGTCCCGCGGGAGGGGCCTCTGGAGGGGCCTCTGGAAGGCCCGCACGAGAGCCCGCAGGGCATCCCGTCGGCCATCGCGCGCCGTACGCGGGGTGAAACCCCGGGCGCCGGAATCGGCCGGAACCCGCCCCTCGGCGCGCCCGGCGGCGGAGGCCGGCGGGCGGGGTGTGCCTGGGCGTACGCACATCGAATCGTCCGCGGTCCGGCGCACGGCGCCGCCGGTGAGAAGCGGAAAACCTTCCGGAAAATGCCCTCCGGCACGCCGAAATCCCTTCAGGTGAAGGGCGCACGGCCATTGACCCCGAGCCGGTCGCTCGCGCGTCATGAGGAATTGACGTCACGTCAACTCAGCTCTTCTAGGTTCCTCGACGCGTGCGACCCCGCGTCCGACCGGACGCGGGGCCTTCCTCCCACAGGAGTGACCGTGGAACGTCGTACCTTTCTGCGCGGCGCAGTCATAGGCTCGTCCGCCGCCGCCTTCGGCGGCACCCTGATGCACGGGGCGGCCTACGCGGCCCCCGCCCAGCCGGGGGCCGGCCCGTACGGGGCGCTCGGCGCGGCCGACGCGAACGGCCTCCAGCTCCCCGCCGGCTTCAGCAGCCGGGTGATCGCCCGGTCCGGCCAGAACGTCGGCTCCACCACGTACAAGTGGCACAGCGCGCCCGACGGCGGTGCCTGTTTCGCGGACGGCACGGGCTGGATCTACGTGTCGAACTCGGAGATCAACCCGAGCGGCGGCGCCAGCGCGGTGAAGTTCGGCGCGACCGGCGCGATCACCGGCGCGTACCGGATCCTGTCGAACACCCGGCAGAACTGCGCGGGCGGCAAAACCCCCTGGAACACCTGGCTGTCCTGCGAGGAGGTCACCCGCGGCTACGTGTACGAGACCGACCCGTACGGGGTGAACGCGGCCGTCCAGCGCCCGGCGATGGGCCAGTTCAAGCACGAGGCGGCCGCCGCCGACCCGGTCCGCAAGGTGATCTACCTGACGGAGGACGAGTCGGACGGCTGCTTCTACCGCTTCGTCCCGACCACCTGGGGCAACCTCTCCGCCGGCACCCTCCAGGTCCTGAAGGCGTCCACGGCCACCTCCGGCTCGTTCACCTGGGCCAACGTCCCGGACCGCGACGGTTACCCGACCGCCACGCGCAGCCAGGTCTCGGGCGCGAAGAAGTTCAGCGGCGGCGAGGGCTGCCACTACGCCAACGACACCGTGTGGTTCACGACCAAGGGCGACAACCGGGTCTGGCAGCTGAACCTCGCCGCGAGCACCTACGAGCTGGCCTACGACGACTCCCTGGTCCCCGGCGGCGCGGCCCCGCTGACGGGCGTGGACAACGTCACCGGGTCCTCGTACGGGGACCTGTACGTCGCCGAGGACGGCGGCAACATGGAGGTCTGCGTGATCACCCCGGACGACGTGGTCGCCCCGTTCCTGCGGATCACGGGCCAGTCCTCCTCGGAGATCACCGGCCCGGCCTTCTCCCCCGACGGCACCCGGCTCTACTTCAGCAGCCAGCGCGGGACGAGCGGCAGCTCGTCGGGCGGCATCACGTACGAGGTCACCGGCCCCTTCCGCACGTGACCCAATCCCCTGGCCGTGCCCCCGGCCCCCGGACGCGCGTCCGGGGGCCGGGGGCGGTCACGACGCCACCGCCCCGCCCTTCAGCAGGGCCGCGCCGAGCGGGGTCACGGTGTGCAGCACCGCGTTCCCGTGCCGCAGGGTGGTGACCAGGCCCGCCTCCCGCATCACACAGGCGTGCTGGCTCGCAGAGGCCAGGGAGACCCCGGCCCGGCGGGCCAGCTCGCTCGTGGTGGCCCCGTCCCCTATGGCACGCAGCACCACCGAGCGGGTGTGCCCGACCAGCTTGCCCAGGGTGCGCTGGCGGCGCTCCTCCACGGGCCGGGCGGCCTCGCCCCCCGCGGGCGGCGCCGAGGCCAGCTGCGCCGCGGCCGGGTAGACCAGTACGGGCGGCTGCTCCGGGTCGTGCAGCGTCACCGCGGTGCGCCGGCAGAAGAACGACGGCTGGAGCAGCAGCCCGCGCCCGCGCAGCCGTACGTCCCGGTCCACCGGGTAGTCGCACTCCAGGACCGGGGCGTGCCAGCGCAGCATCGGCGGCAGCGAGGCCAGCAGCTCGTCCGCGCCCCCGTCGAGCAGGGCCCGGCCGCGCGCGGCCCGTTCGGCCTCGATCTGGGCCTGGATGTGCGTCCAGTACGGCTCCACGGCCGCGCGGTGGTAGCCGCGCAGCTCTCCCAGCAGCCTGGGCAGGTGCTTGGTGCCGCCGTCCATGAACTCCCGCAGCCGCGGCGCGACCGCCGAGCCGGGGGCCGTGCCCGCGCCCAGGAGCAGCACCTCGTGCCGCATCCGTTCGGGACGTATGCCGCGCAGCGCGTCGAGGCCCACGTCCCACCCGTACTGCCCCTCCACAGGGGTCAGGAAATCGGGAAAATAACCTCTGCTCGGTATAAGCATACCGAGCATGCGTGTTTCACTATTCAACCTGCTCCGGGTTTCCGTACGCCATTCACCGAAGAGCCGGGCATCGCGCCGGTCCCTTAGGCGGTGAAAGCTCAGAATCGTTTCCCACAACGCATCGGGACGACCTGCCATCCGTACGCGTGCCAGGTCCACTCCAGTGAAATGGATACGCAGCACCGAACCCCCACCTGTGCAACCGCAATCCCCCCGCCCCATGAGTATGCATGCCGTCACACGTGGTCACCACGCCCTTTCGGCCACAGTTGAAACCCCTTTCGGCGGAGGCGTGACAACCGAAATCCTGTACTCCGCCGGGCACACTCCGATGCGACCGAAACGCTCCGCGAAGGCCGTGGGGGGCTTTGCGGGGCCTGGCGGTCGGTCGCACCGGGAAGCGCCGACGTGCCCGGCAGAATGACAGCGGCGGTGGACGGGTGGGGATCCGTCCACCGCCTGCTGGCGTAAAGATTTGTTGAACACGAAAAAATAGACGCGCCCGCCTCCGGGTGTCAGGGAACCCGGGGGCAGGCGCGGTCTGTGGGGCCCCTTCACGGGGCGGGGGTCAGCGGCTGTCGCTGCCCTTCGATTCGGCGGCCGCACGACCGGCCTCCAGGCGCGCCACCGGAATCCGGAAGGGCGAGCAGGAGACGTAGTCCAGGCCCACCTCGTGGAAGAAGTGGACGGACTCCGGGTCGCCGCCGTGCTCGCCGCAGACGCCGAGCTTGAGGTCGGGGCGGGTGGCCCGGCCGGCCTGGACGGCGCTGCGGACCAGCGCGCCGACGCCGTCGCGGTCGATGGTCTCGAAGGGCGAGACCCCGAAGATGCCCTTCTCCAGGTACGCGGTGAAGAACGAGGCCTCGACGTCGTCGCGGGAGAAGCCCCAGACCGTCTGCGTCAGGTCGTTCGTGCCGAAGGAGAAGAACTGCGCGGCCTCGGCGATCTGTCCGGCCGTCAGGGCGGCGCGGGGCAGCTCGATCATCGTGCCGATGGTCAGCTTGAGGCTGGTGCCGGTCGCGGCCTCGACCTCGGCGATGACCTGGTCGGCCTCGTCGCGGACGATCTCCAGCTCCTGGACGGTGCCCACGAGCGGGACCATGATCTCGGCGCGCGGGTCGCCCTTGGCGTTCTTGCGCTCGGCCGCGGCCTCGGCGATCGCCCGTACCTGCATGGCGAACAGACCGGGGATGACCAGGCCGAGGCGGACACCGCGCAGACCCAGCATCGGGTTCTGCTCGTGCAGCTTGTGCACGGCCTGGAGCAGGCGCAGGTCGTTCTCGTTGGCGTCCTTGCGGGACTCGGCGAGGGCGACGCGCACCGACAGCTCGGTGATGTCGGGCAGGAACTCGTGCAGCGGCGGGTCGAGCAGGCGGACGGTGACGGGCAGTCCGTCCATCGCCTCGAACAGCTCGACGAAGTCCTTCTTCTGCAGCGGCAGCAGGGCGTCCAGAGCGCCCTCGCGCTCCTCGTCGGTGTCCGCGAGGATCAGGCGCTCGACCATCTCGCGGCGCTCGCCGAGGAACATGTGCTCGGTGCGGCACAGGCCGATGCCCTGGGCGCCGAAGCGGCGGGCGCGCAGCGCGTCCTCGGCGTTGTCGGCGTTGGCGCGCACGCGCAGCCGGCGGACGCGGTCCGCGTAGGCCATGATCCGGTGGACGGCGGCGACCAGCTCGTCGGCGTCGTCGGCGCCGGCGTGCATGCGGCCCTCGAAGTACTCCACGACCGGGGAGGGTACGACGGGTACCTCGCCGAGGTAGACCTTGCCGGTGGAGCCGTCGATGGAGACGACGTCGCCCTCTTCGATGACCGTCCCGCCGACCGTCATGCGGCGGCGCTTGGTGTCGACGTCGAGTTCCTCGGCGCCGCAGACGCAGGTCTTGCCCATGCCGCGGGCGACGACGGCGGCGTGCGAGGTCTTGCCGCCGCGCGAGGTCAGGATGCCCTCGGAGGCGATCATGCCGTCGAGGTCGTCGGGGTTGGTCTCGCGGCGGATCAGGATGACCTTCTCGCCGGAGCGGGACCACTTGACGGCCGTGTAGGAGTCGAAGACGGCCTTGCCGACCGCCGCGCCCGGGGAGGCGGCGATGCCGCGGCCCAGGAGCTGGGTCGTCGCGTCGGCGTCGAAGCGCGGGAACATCAGCTGGGCGAGCTGGGCGCCGTTGACGCGCTGGAGGGCCTCGGCCTCGTCGATCAGGCCCTGGTCGACGAGCTGCGTGGCGATGCGGAAGGCGGCGCCCGCGGTGCGCTTGCCGACGCGGGTCTGGAGCATCCAGAGCTGGCCGCGCTCGATCGTGAACTCGATGTCGCAGAGATCCTTGTAGTGGGTCTCCAGCGTCTCCATGATCGTCATGAGCTGGTCGTACGAGGCCTTGTCGATGCCCTCCAGGTCCGCGAGGGGGACGGTGTTGCGGATGCCCGCCACCACGTCCTCGCCCTGGGCGTTCTGGAGGTAGTCGCCGTAGACGCCCTGGTGGCCGCTGGCGGGGTCGCGGGTGAACGCGACGCCCGTGCCGGAGTCCGGGCCGAGGTTGCCGAAGACCATGGAACAGATGTTGACGGCGGTGCCCAGGTCGCCGGGGATGCGCTCCTGGCGGCGGTAGAGCTTGGCGCGGTCGGTGTTCCACGAGTTGAAGACCGCTTCGACGGCGAGGTCCATCTGGTCGCGGGCGTCCTGCGGGAACTCGCGGCCGGCCTCCTTCGCCACGATCTTCTTGAAGTGCTTGACCAGCTTCTTCAGGTCGGCGGCGTCGAGGTCGGTGTCGACGGTGACCTTCTTGGCGGCCTTGGCCTCTTCGAGGGCCTCCTCGAAGAGCTCGCCGCCGACGTCCATGACGGTCTTGCCGAACATCTGGATGAGGCGGCGGTAGGAGTCCCACGCGAAGCGCTCGTCACCGGACTGCGCGGCGAGGCCGGTGACGGACTCGTCGGAGAGGCCGATGTTGAGGACGGTGTCCATCATGCCGGGCATCGAGAACTTGGCGCCGGAGCGCACGGAGACCAGCAGCGGGTCGTCCGACTGGCCGAGCTTCTTGCCCATCTTCGCCTCGAGGGCTTCCAGGTGGGCGCTGACCTCGTCGCGCAGCGCGGCCGGGGCCGTACCGCTGTCGAGGTAGACCTTGCACGCCTCGGTGGTGATGGTGAAGCCGGGAGGGACCGGGAGGCCGAGGTTGGTCATCTCGGCGAGGTTGGCCCCCTTGCCGCCGAGAAGGTCCTTGAGGTCGCGGTTGCCCTCGGTGAAGTCGTAGACGAGCTTCTGATCTTTGTTTTCCGACACGGGTCTCGACTCCTCGAGGACTCGGTGGCTGCCCTGACGGCCAGGAACATACCCAGATCGAAGGCTTATGGGTACGTCCACTTGGCGGTCATGCGGCCGTAACCACCCATGCGCCAGGAGATCGAAAGTGACTCATCGGTAGCTAGAACCTCGAAGATCGTTCATTTCCCGAAGGCCGAAGTGCCCACTGAGGCTTGATTCTGCTCGGATGAGCGATCATCGATCCGTTTGCCTTCAAGTAGTGAACGCACAAAGGGTGGCACCCAGTGCCACCCTTTGAAAGTCTTATCCGCGATTCTTACGCTCATGTGAGCGCAAGCCCACCCATGCGTGGCGTATGTCACGCTCGCGAAGACACGTTTTGCCAGGCACTGTCAGCCTCCTGACGTGTCCAGTTCGGCTTCCTCGCCCACGCCCGCGCAGTCGTACGGATCCTTCAACCAGCCCTCGGGCAGGACAACCCGGTTGTTTCCGGACGTCCGGCCGCGCGGACCGTCCGCGCTCTCGGGCCACGGCTGGTCCAGGTCCAGCTCGCTCAGATGAGCGTCCAGCTCGGCCAGGGAGGAGGTCACCGCCAGCTTCTGGCGCATCTCGGAGCCCACCGCGAAGCCCTTCAAGTACCAGGCCACGTGCTTACGGAAGTCGATCACCCCGCGCGCCTCGTCACCGATCCACTGCCCGAGCAGCTCGGCGTGCCGGTGCATGGTCGCCGCGACCTCCCGCAGCATGGGCTTGTGGAAGTCCTCGGGACGCCCCTCGAAGGCCGCCACCAGGTCGTTGAACAGCCACGGGCGGCCCAGGCAGCCGCGCCCCACGACGACGCCATCACAACCGGTCTCGCGGACCATGCGCAGCGCGTCCTCGGCGCACCAGATGTCGCCGTTGCCGAGCACCGGGATCTCCGGCACGTGCTCCTTGAGCCGCGCTATGGCGTCCCAGTCGGCGGTACCGCCGTAGTGCTGGGCGGTGGTGCGCCCGTGCAGGGCGATGGCGGTGACCCCCTCCTCGACGGCGATCCGGCCGGCGTCGAGGTAGGTGAGGTGCTCGTCGTTGATGCCCTTGCGCATCTTCATGGTCACCGGCAGGTCTCCGGCGCCCGCGACGGCCTCGCGCAGGATCGCGCGCAGCAGGTGGCGCTTGTACGGGAGGGCCGAGCCACCGCCCTTGCGGGTGACCTTGGGCACCGGGCAGCCGAAGTTGAGGTCGATGTGGTCGGCGCGGTCCTCCTCGACGATCATCCGGACCGCCTTGCCGACCGTCGCGGGGTCGACCCCGTACAGCTGGATCGAGCGGGGCTTCTCGGCCTCGTCGAAGTGGATCAGCTGCATGGTCTTCTCGTTGCGCTCGACCAGGGCGCGGGTCGTGATCATCTCGCTCACGAACAGCCCCTTGCCGCCCGAGAACTCCCGGCAGAGGGTACGGAACGGGGCATTGGTGATACCGGCCATGGGTGCGAGCACCACCGGGGGCTGCACGGTGTGCGGGCCGATCGCGAGGGGCGGGGGAAGCGTGGTCATCCGCCCATTGTCCCGCATGCCGGGGCGGTGGGGCGGACGTACCATCGGCCGCATGATCGAGTCGAGTCCCCGGCAGCGCACGCTCGTCCTGGCGATCTGCTGCATGAGCCTGCTGATCGTCAGCCTCGACAACACCGTCCTGAACGTCGCGCTGCCCTCGATGCGCCGCGATCTGGACGCGTCGGTCGCGGGGCTGCAGTGGAGCATCGACTCCTACACCCTGGTCCTGGCCTCGCTGCTGATGCTCGCGGGCTCCACGGCCGACCGGATCGGGCGCCGCAAGGTGTTCGTCGCCGGGCTGGTGCTCTTCACCCTCGGCTCCCTGCTGTGTTCCCTCGCTCCCAGCCTCGACTGGCTCATCGTCTTCCGGATGGTCCAGGCGGTCGGCGGCGCGATGCTCAACCCGGTGGCGATGTCGATCATCACCAACACCTTCACCGAGCCCGCGGCCCGGGCGCGGGCCATCGGCGTGTGGGGCGCGGTCGCGGGCGTCTCCATGGCGGCCGGCCCGTTGATCGGCGGGGTGATGGTGGACTCCGTGGGCTGGCGCTCCATCTTCTGGCTCAACCTGCCGATCGGCGTGGCCGCCCTCGTACTGACGCTGCGCTACATCCCCGAGTCCCGGGCCGCCCGGCCGCGGCGCCCGGACCCGGTGGGCCAGGTACTGGTCATGGCGCTGCTCGGCAGCGTCACGTACGGGATCATCGAGGCGCCCGCCGTCGGCTGGGGCTCCCCGCTGATCGTGGGCTGCGGTGTGATCGCCGTCGCCTCGCTCGTGGGGCTGCTGGTGTACGAGCCGCGGCGGGAGGAGCCCCTGGTCGACCTCCGGTTCTTCCGGAGCGCACCGTTCAGCGGGGCGACCGTGATCGCGGTCAGCGCCTTCGCCGGGCTGTCCGGCTTCCTGTTCCTGAACACGCTCTACCTCCAGGACGTGCGCGGGCTCAGCGCCCTGGACGCGGGGCTGTACATGCTGCCGATGGCCACGCTGACCTTCCTGTTCGCCCCGCTCTCGGGCCGGCTGGTCGCGACCCGCGGTCCGCGGCTGCCGCTGCTGGTCGCGGGCGTGACGATGGCGGCGAGCGGCCTGCTCTTCGCGGTCTTCGAGGCGGAGACGTCCACCCCGCTGCTCTTCGCCGGGTACATGCTCTTCGGGCTGGGCTTCGGCATGGTCAACGCCCCGGTCACCAATACGGCGGTGTCCGGGATGCCGCGCTCCCAGGCGGGTGTCGCGGCGGCCATCGCGTCCACGAGCCGGCAGACCGGCGGCACCCTGGGCGTCGCCGTGGTGGGCTCGGTGCTGGCGTCCGGGATGGCGCACGGTTCGGACTTCGCCGAGGCGACCGGGCCGGCCTGGTGGATCATCACGGCCTGCGGCCTGATCGTCCTGGTGGTGGGGGCTGCCACGAGCGGCCCCTGGGCCCGCTCGACGGCGGCCCGTACGGCCCGCACCCTCGACCCCGCGGCCACCCCGGCCCCGGCGGACGCCTGACCGCTCTCGCGGTCGCGGCGGCGTGGGCTGACGGGCCGGGTCCGGCGGTCTGGGGGCCGGCGCGCTCTGGGCCGGCGGGCTGACGGGCTCCCGCTACGGGGCCCGCCGCTCCCCCCGGCTCACTCCTGGCAGTCGAAGTCCTCCGCGCGCGTGTCGATCCTGCCCAGCAGGTCGCGCAGCACCGTCCGGTCGCCCGGGGAGAGGTCCCCGAAGAGCCCCCGCTCGACCTCGTCGAGCGCCGCGTTCGTCGTGTCCAGGACGGCGGACCCCGCGGAGGTGAGGGCCACGTTGTGGCGCCGGCGGTCTGCCGTGTCACGGCGGCGTTCGGCCAGGCCGTCGCCCTCCAGGTCGTTCAGGATCCCGACCAGCACGCTCGGGTCCACCTCCAGCCGCTCCGCGAGCTCCCGCTGGCTGATGGGGCCGCCCTCCAGGTTCATCAGCGTCATGGCGTGCCGCGGGCTGAGCCCGGCCGTACCGAAGGCCTGCTTCATGCGGGTCTGCGTGACCGAACCGTGCCAGGCCAGCAGCAGGCCCAGCCGCTGCGGGGGGTGCGATCCGTCCTGATCTGCCGTCATGGTCCATATCGTAGCAATCATGGAATGGTTGCAGTCTAACGATCGTTGATGTTATTCAATGATCTGACAGCATCGACCATTGGGGTTCTTCATGTTCATCGCCTACACCGTCGTCGGCATCCTGCTCGCCCTCGCCCTCACCGCCTCCGCCACCTTCACGCTCCGCCGCAACGACCAGATCCTGGCCAGCATGCGCAAGGTCGAGGTCCCGGATTCCTGGCTGCCACGCCTCGCCGCCCTGAAGGCGGCCGGCGCCGCGGGCCTGGTGGCGGGTCTCTGGATCCTCCCGATCGGCGCGGCCGCCGCCGCCGGCGTGACCCTCTATTTCATCGGCGCGGTCATCGCCCACCTGCGCGTCAAGGACTACGAGCTCGCCCCCGCGGCCGTGCTGGCCCTCCTGGCGGCGGCCGCGCTGATCCTGCGCGTCCTGGCGTAGCCCTGACGAGTGACAGATATTGAAATCTGTCACTCGTCATGTCATTCTCGTCCCATGACCACGAACGAGAACGCATCCGCCCCCGCATCCACCGCCCACCGCCGGCTCGGCGGCGCCGGACCCGCCATGTTCCCGCTCGGCCTCGGCTGCATGGGCATGTCCGCCCTCTACGGGGAAGCCGACCGCGCCGAGTCCCTCGCGACCATCCACGCCGCCCTGGACGCCGGGGTCACCCTGCTCGACACCGGCGACTTCTACGGCATGGGGCACAACGAGCTGCTGATCGGAGAAGCCCTGCGCACCGCCCCCGCCGCGGCCCGCGAACAGGCGCTGACCAGCGTCAAGTTCGGTGCGCTGCGCACGGTCGAGGGCGGCTTCACCGGGTATGACGGCCGGCCCGCGGCCGTCAGGAACTTCCTGGCCTACTCCCTCCAGCGGCTCGGCCGGGACCACATCGACATCTACCGGATCGCCCGCGTGGACCCTGATGTGCCGATCGAGGAGACCGTCGGGGCCATCGCCGAGGCCGTCCAGGCCGGGCACGTCCGGCACATCGGCCTCTCCGAGGTCGGCGCGGACACCCTGCGCAGGGCCGCCGCGGTGGCTCCGATCGCGGACCTCCAGATCGAGTACTCGCTGATCTCCCGCGGTATCGAGGAGGAGATCCTGCCGGCCGCGCGCGAGCTGGGCATCGGCGTCACGGCGTACGGAGTCCTGTCCCGCGGCCTCATCAGCGGGCACTTCTCCCGGGACCGCGAGCTGACGCCGGGCGACTTCCGCGGCATGAGCCCCCGGTTCCAGGGCGACAACCTCGACCGGAACCTCGATCTGGTCGACGCCCTGCGGAAGGTCGCGGACGAGAAGGGGGTCAGCGTCGCCCAGACGGCCATCGCCTGGGTCCTGTCGCGGGGCAGCGACATCGTGCCGCTGGTGGGTGCCCGGCGCCGGGACCGGCTCACCGAGGCACTGGGTGCCATGGACGTCACGCTCAGCGCCGCGGACCTGGTCGCGATCGAGGAGGCCGTCCCCGCGGGCTCGGCGTCCGGCGAGCGGTACCCGGCCGCGCAGATGGCCCACCTCGACAGTGAGCACTGAGCTGACGGTACGGTCGTCCCCATGCCCCCCGCTGCCGCCGAGCCCCTGACCCCCGAGCGCATCCTCGCGACCACGGAGGAGGTGCTGCGCCGCTTCGGTCCCACCAAGGCGACCGTGGTGGACGTGGCCCGCGCCCTGGGCGTCAGCCACGGCAGCGTGTACCGCCACTTCCCGTCGAAGGCGGCGCTGCGCGAGGCCGTCACCGAGCGGTGGCTCACCAAGAGCGCGGTGCTGCTGGAGGAGATCGCCTCGGCTCCCGGCGGGAGCGCCCCCTCCAAGCTGGAGGCATGGCTGGAGGCCCTCTTCGAGGCGAAGCGCCACAAGGCCGGGGACGACCCCGAGCTGTTCGCCACCTACACCGTGCTGCTCGCCGAGAACAGCGGGGTGGTGGACGAGCACCTGACCGAGCTGGTCGCCCAGCTGGCGCGGATCATCGCCGAGGGCGTCGCGGCCGGGTCGCTCGCCGCCGGGGACGTGCCGGGCGCCGCCCGCGCGGTCTTCGACGCCACCGGCCGCTTCCACGACCCGCAGTACGCGGCCGACTGGCTCTCGCCGACGATCATCCCGGAGTTCGAAGCCGTCACCTCCCTCGTCATCCGGGGCCTGCGCGCCTGATAGGGGCCGCCGCCGCGCGCCCCGCCCGTAAAAGCCGGTGGCCCGGTGCGCGTCGCGCACCGGGCCACCGGTTTCGGCTCTTACGGCCTTGCGGACCTAGCAGCCGAGCAGGCGGCTGCCGAGGTAGCTCTGGATCTGGTCCAGGGAGACGCGCTCCTGCTTCATGGTGTCGCGCTCGCGCACGGTCACCGCGTTGTCGTCCAGGGTGTCGAAGTCGACGGTGACGCAGAACGGCGTGCCGATCTCGTCCTGACGGCGGTAGCGGCGGCCGATGGCGCCCGCGTCGTCGAACTCGATGTTCCAGAACTTGCGCAGGTCTGCGGCGAGGCCCTTGGCCTTCGGCGACAGCTGCGCGTTGCGGGACAGCGGCAGGACGGCGACCTTGACCGGGGCCAGGCGCGGGTCGAGGCGCATCACGGTGCGCTTCTCCATGACGCCCTTGGCGTTGGGGGCCTCGTCCTCGTTGTACGCGTCGAGCATGAAGGCGAGCATGGCGCGGTTAACGCCGGCCGCCGGCTCGATGACGTACGGGGTGTAGCGCTCCTTCGACTCCTGGTCGAAGAACACGAGGTCCTGGCCGGAGGCGGCGGAGTGGGCCTTGAGGTCGTAGTCGGTCCGGTTGGCCACGCCCTCGAGCTCGGAGAACTCGTTGCCACCGAAGTTGAAGCGGTACTCGATGTCGGCGGTGCGCTTCGAGTAGTGGGACAGCTTCTCCTTCGGGTGCTCGAACCAGCGGATGTTCTCCTCGCGGATGCCGAGGCCGCGGTACCAGTTCCAGCGCTCGGCCATCCAGTACTCCTGCCACTGCTCGTCCTCGCCCGGCTTGACGAAGAACTCCATCTCCATCTGCTCGAACTCGCGCGTGCGGAAGATGAAGTTGCCCGGAGTGATCTCGTTCCGGAAGGACTTGCCCATCTGCGCGATGCCGAACGGCGGCTTCTTGCGCGAGACGGTCTGCACCTGGGCGTAGTTGGTGAAGATGCCCTGGGCGGTCTCGGGGCGCAGGTACGCCTTGGAGTCCTGGGTCGGGCCGAGGTGCGTCTCCAGCATGCCGGAGAACTGCTTGGGCTCGGTGAACTGGCCCTTCACGCCGCAGTGGGGGCAGTTGACATCGGCGAGGCCGTTGACGGGCGGGCGGCCGTGCTTGGCCTCGTACGCCTCTTCAAGGTGGTCCGCGCGGTGGCGCTTGTGACAGGCGGTGCACTCGGTCAGCGGGTCCGAGAAGGTCGCGACGTGACCAGAGGCCACCCAGACCTCCGGGGCCAGGATCACGGACGAGTCGAGGCCGACGATGTCCTCACGCCCGGTGACCATCGCCTTCCACCACTGGCGCTTGATGTTCTCCTTGAGCTCGACACCCAGCGGGCCGTAATCCCAGGCGGCCTTGGAGCCGCCGTAGATCTCACTGCAAGGGAAAACGAAGCCACGGCGCTTGCTCAGGCTGACGATGGTGTCGATCTTGTCGGCGGCCACGGTGCTCTCTTCATTAACGAGGACGAACGGCGAAGCCTTTAGGTTACCGGCGCCCGCACCCTCCCCTTCAAATCGGATCCCCTCCACGGCCCGGAGGCCGCCCTCCCACCTGGCTTGTTGACAACGGTTTCCATTTTTGATGAAAATGGATGTCATGAACGTACGACGCCTCATACCCGCAGCCGCCCTCGCCGGAGCCGTCACCCTCGGCGCCACGGCCCTCACCGCCTGCTCCGGAGCCAGCGCCGCCGGCAAGAGCGCCGACGGCAAGCTCGACGTGACGGCGTCGTTCTACCCGATGCAGTTCCTCGCCGAGAAGATCGGCAAGGACCACGTGAAGGTCTCCACCCTGACGAAGCCGGGTGTCGAGCCGCACGACCTGGAGATCACCCCCAAGCAGACCGCGCAGCTCAGCGAGGCCGACGTGGTCCTCTACCTCAAGAGCCTGCAGCCCGCCGTCGACAAGGCCGTGGAGCAGTCCGGCGTGAAGAACGTCGTCGACGCCGCCACCCTCACCACGCTGGAGGCCCACGGCGCCTCCGGCCACGACGGCCACGCCGCCGAAGGCGAGGGCGAGGGCGCGGACGAGGGCCACGACCACAGCCACGGCGAGGCCGGCGAGGACCCGCACGTCTGGCTCGACCCCTCCAAGTACGCCGAGATCGCCAAGGGCGTCGGCGCGGCACTGGAGAAGGCCGACCCCGGCCACGCGGCGGACTACAAGAAGAACACCACGGACCTGGTCGCCGAACTGGGCGCGCTGGACACGGAGTTCAAGGACGGCCTGAAGAACACGGCCTCCCGGACCTTCATCACCACCCACTCCGCCTTCGGCTACCTCGCCGAGCGCTACGGCCTCGACCAGGAGGGCATCTCCGGCGTCGACCCCGAGTCCGAGCCCAGCCCGGCCCGTATGAAGGACCTCCAGGCCGTGGCGGCGAAGGACAATGTCAGCACGGTGTTCTTCGAGACCCTGGCCAGCGACAAGACGGCCAAGACCCTCGCGAAGGACACGGGACTGAAGACCGACGTCCTCGACCCGCTCGAGGGAATCACCGACGGCTCCCAGGGCGCTGACTACTTCGAGGTCATGCGGTCGAACCTGAAGAACCTCCAGAAGGCGCTCGGAGCCAAGTAATGACAGCAGCAGCAACGGAGGCGCGAGCCATGCAGTCCACGCCGGGGCAGGCAGCGGACCAGCCCGTCATATCCCTGCGCGGGGCCACGGCCTCGCTCGGCTCGCGCCCCGTGCTGCGCGGCGTAGACCTCACCGTCCACCGCGGCGAGGTCGTCGCCCTGCTCGGCGCCAACGGCTCCGGCAAGTCCACGGCCGTCCGCGCCGTGGTCGGCCAGGTCCCGCTGGCCGACGGGGAGCTGTCCCTCTTCGGCACGGACTTCAAGCGCTTCCGCGCGTGGTCGCGCATCGGGTACGTCCCGCAGCGCACCACCGCCGCCGGCGGCGTCCCCGCCACCGTCCGGGAGGTCGTCTCCGCCGGACGCCTCGCCCGCTCCCGCTTCGGCCTCCTGCGCAAGGCCGACAAGGACGCCGTCAGCCGCGCCCTGTCCCTCGTCGACATGGACGCGTACGCCGACGCCTCGGTCAACGCCCTCTCCGGCGGCCAGCACCAGCGCGTCCTCATTGCCCGGGCCCTCGCCGTCGAACCCGAACTCCTGATCATGGACGAGCCGATGGCCGGCGTGGACCTCGCCAACCAGGCGGTTCTCGCGCACGCCCTGCGCACCCAGGTCGCCGCCGGCACGACCGTGCTCCTCGTCCTGCACGAGCTGGGCCCGCTGGAACCGCTGATCGACCGCGCCGTCGTCCTGCGCGACGGCTGCGTCGTCCACGACGGCCCGCCCCCGGAGGCCCTGGGGCAGCACGCCCTGCCCGGCCACGACCACGTACACCCCCACGCGGCGCACGACGCCGAGCCCCAGCGGACGGGACTCCTGAGCTGATGGACCTCCTCGACTACCCCTTCATGGTGCGGGCGCTGATCGCGGCCGCGCTGGTCGGCATCACCGCGCCCGCGATCGGCACGTACCTCGTCCAGCGCCGCCAGGCCGTCATGGGCGACGGCCTGGGCCACGTGGCCATGACCGGCGTCGCGCTCGGCTTCGTCCTGAACACCAGCCCGGTCTGGATGGCGACCCTGGTGGCCGTCGTCGGCGCCGTCGGCATGGAGCTGATCCGCTCCCGCGGCAAGACCAGCGGCGACGTGGCGCTCGCCATGCTGTTCTACGGCGGCCTCGCCGGCGGCGTCATGATCATCAGCGTGGGCGGGGGCTCCACGGCCAAGCTGCTCAGCGCGATGTTCGGCTCGATCACCACGGTCGCGACCGAGGACGTCACCGCCGTGGCGGTCCTCTCCGCGTTCGTCCTCGCCGTCACCATCGGCCTGCGCCGGCAGCTGTTCGCCGTCTGCCAGGACGAGGAGTTCGCCCGGGTCACCGGCCTGCCGGTGCGCCTGCTGAACCTGCTGATCATGGTGACCGCCGCGGTCACCGTGACCGTCGCGATGCGCATCGTCGGCCTGCTGCTGGTCAGCGCCATGATGGTGATCCCGGTGGCGGCCGCCCAGCGGGTCACCCGCGGGTTCACCGCGACGCTGTCGCTGGCCATGGCGATCGGCCTGGTGGTCTCCCTGACCGGCACGGTCACCACGTACTACGTCGAGGCGCCCTCGGGCGCGGCCATCGTGCTGCTCGCCATCGGCGTCTTCATGGCGATGACCGCCCTGTCGACGCCGCTGGCCAGGCGACGGGCAAAAGCCGCACGCGCGGCCGAAGAGGTGTGCACCCGGGACGACGTGAAGGTCTAGGAGGGCCGACCGCCTGGCACAATGGGCCCGAGCCGAACGCCCGAGGCCGACACGAGGAGGAACCGGTGGCGACTGCGCCTGGCGAGACGAACACCGCGCCAGTACGAGGACGGTCCACCCGGCAGCGGGCCGCCGTGGCGGCGGCGCTGGACGAGGTGGACGAGTTCCGCAGCGCCCAGGAACTCCACGACATGCTCAAGCACCGTGGCGACTCCGTGGGCCTGACCACCGTCTACCGCACCCTCCAGTCCCTCGCGGACGCCGGCGAGGTCGACGTCCTGCGCACCAGCGACGGCGAGTCGGTCTACCGCCGCTGCTCCACCGGGGACCACCACCACCACCTGGTCTGCCGCAAGTGCGGCAAGGCGGTCGAGGTGGAGGGTCCGGCCGTGGAGAAGTGGGCGGAATCGATCGCGGCCGAGCACGGCTACGTGAACGTCGCCCACACGGTGGAGATCTTCGGCACCTGCGCGGACTGCGCGGCCGCCGGCTAGCTGCCCCCGCCGGCTAGATCCGGCTCAGGTTGCGGTCGAGGGCGGCGCGGATCCGGTCGATGTCCCCGGGGGCCGCGGCCGCCCGCTTCGGGAGCCAGCCCAGGGTTCCGTTGGCGAAGACGAAGACGAACAGGTTCCGGGTCTCCGTCCACCCCCGGTACCTGTCCCATCGGTACGCGGCCACCGTGCCGTCGGGCCGGTGGTTGGACACGCCCCGTTCCGTGACCACGCAGCGGTACTCCGGGTGCTCCGCCGCCCAGCGGTACATCCGGCGTGCGAGCCGGTACAGGTCCAGACCGAGGCAGAGGGCGCCCAGCGCCGACCCCACCCCGGCGGCGAAGGCCAGGCCGGCCGGGCTCGTCCCCCGTCCGTGCCGGACCACGATCAGCAGGACCGGCACCAGGGGAACCAGTACCAGCCACAGCAGCGCCTGCCCGCGCCCGGCCGGCGCCCGGACCGCGCGCCAGCGCAGCACCTCCCGTACGTCGCCGCGGGCCGGGCCGTAGTGCAGCTCCACCGCCCAGTCAGTCATGTCCATGACGGTGGAGCCTAGACGGCCCAGCGGGCGCTTCAGCCCGCGGAGCCCTCCGCCTGGTTCGGGAGCGCGCCGCCGAAGCGGCGGTCGCGCTGGGCGTACTCCAGGCACGCCGCCCAGAGGTTGCGGCGGTCGAAGTCGGGCCACAGCACGTCCTGGAAGACCATCTCGGCGTACGCGCTCTGCCAGAGCAGGTAGTTGGAGGTGCGCTGCTCGCCGCTCGGCCGCAGGAACAGGTCCACATCCGGCATGTCCGGGTAGTACATGTACTTCGCGAAGGTCTTCTCGTTCACCTTCGACGGGTCGAGCCGTCCCGCCGCCACGTCGCGGGCGATCGCCTGCGCCGCGTCCGCGATCTCCGCGCGGCCGCCGTAGTTGACGCAGAAGTACAGGGTCATCGCGTCGTTGTCGACGGTCTGCTCCTGGGCGACCTGGAGCTCCTGGACGACCGACTTCCACATCTTCGGCATGCGGCCGACCCAGCGGATCCGGATGCCCAGCTCGTTCATCTCGTCGCGGCGGCGGCGGATGACGTCGCGGTTGAAGTTCATCAGGAAGCGGACCTCGTCGGGCGAGCGCTTCCAGTTCTCCGTCGAGAAGGCGTACAGGGAGAGGTTCTTGACGCCCATCTCCAGGCAGCCCTTGAGCACGTCGAGCACGACGCCCTCGCCGACCTTGTGCCCCTCGGTGCGCGGCAGACCGCGCTCCTTGGCCCAGCGGCCGTTGCCGTCCATGACGACCGCGACGTGGTTCGGGACCAGCTCGCCGGGGATCTTCGGCGGACGCGCACCGGACGGGTGCGGCTCGGGAACCTTGTACTCGCGGCGAGAGCGTCCCAGAATCCCGCGTCGTGCCATGTGCCCAGCTCCTATTTCTCGACGTATCGAAGGGAGCGTAGCCCGCGCTCCAGATGCCAGTGCAAATAGGCGGAGACCAGCCCGCTGCCCTCCCGCACGTGACGCGGCTCGCACGCGTCGGCATGGCTCCAGTCGCCCGTCAGCAGCGCGCTGAGCAGGGCGATGGCCTCCGAAGAGGGTACGACGCTGCCGGGCACGCGGCAGTCCCCGCATATCACCCCGCCCGCGGCGACGGAGAAGTGCCGGTTGGGGCCGTGGATGCCGCACTTGGCGCAGTCCTCGAAGCTGGGCGCGTAGCCGTTGACGGCGAGGGAGCGCAGCAGGAAGGCGTCGAGGATGAGGTGCGGCTCGTGTTCGCCGCGGGAGAGGGTGCGCAGGGCTCCGACGAGGAGCAGGTACTGCTGTACGGAGGGCTCGCCCTCGTTCTCCGTGAACCGCTCGGCGGTCTCCAGCATGGCGGTGCCGGCGGTGTAGCGGGCGTAGTCGGTGACGATGCCGTTGCCGTACGGGGCGATGATCTCGGTCTGGGTACAGAGCGGCAGGCTGCGGCCGATCAGTTCGCCGCCGCGGGCGAAGAACTGCACGTCGGCGTGGGAGAAAGGTTCCAGCCGGGACCCGAACTTGGACTTCGTACGCCGGACTCCGCGGGCGACGGCCCGCACCCGGCCGTGGCCCCGGGTGAGCAGCGTGATGATGCGGTCCGCCTCGCCCAGCTTCTGGGTGCGCAGCACGATGCCGTCGTCGCGGAACAGACTCATGCGCCCATTGTCCCCTGCGGTCCACCCGTACGGGAACGCGCGCACGGACGGGGCCGGACGGCGCCGGCCCCCGCCGCGGACCGGAGTCCGGGCGGGGGGCGGATACCCCTTGGGAGGGATCAGGTGGCGGGGGTTGCCGCGTCCCCCGGTGTGGCGACCCTGCCGTCCGCCTTCTCGGTCGCGGCGGCGGCCTTCCCGGCACCGTCGTCCGCCGTTGCGGCAGCGTCGTCCGCCGGGCCGTCCCCCGCCGGGGCCGCCGCCTGGGCGGGCAGCTCTACCCGGGGGACGGACTGCGCGTCGCCCTTGGCCGGACCGTTGAAGATCAGGTTGAGGACGATGGCGGCGGTAGCTCCGAGGGTGACGCCGCTGTTGAGCAGCGAGGACAGGTCCGCGTCCATGTGCTGGGTGAAGAACACCGGGACGGTCGCGGGGAGCAGGGCGAAGGCGAGGGAGACGCCGACGATCAGCGCGTTCTTCTCCTCCTTGAGGTCCACCTTGCCCAGGGTCTGGATGCCGGCCAGGGCGACCATGCCGAACATGACGGTCGCGGCTCCGCCGAGGACCCCGTGGGGCACGGCGGCGACGATCGCGGCGGCCTTGGGGAGCAGCCCCAGGATGATCATGAAGACACCGGCGGCGACGACCACGAACCGGCTCTTGACCTTCGTCATCCGCACCAGGCCGACGTTCTCGGCGAAGGCCACGTACGGGAAGGAGTTGAGGACGCCGCCGAGCGCGGTCGCGGCGCCGTCGGCGCGCAGGGCGCGGGCCACGGTCTCGCTGTCGATGTCCTTCTCGACGATCTCGCCGACGGCGTACGTGTCACCGGTCGTCTCGACCATGGTGATCAGCATGACGATGAGCATCAGCACGATCGGGAACCACTCGAACTTCGGGACGCCGAAGTGGAAGGGGGTCGTGACGCCGATCCAGCCGGAGTCGCCGACGGCGCCGAACTTCGCGTCCCCGAGGAGGAACGCGACCGCGGTGCCGCCGACCAGGCCGAGGAGGATGGAGATGCTGGAGAGGAACGGCTTGCCGATCTTCATCAGGACGAGGATGAAGAGCATCGTGCCGCCCGCGTAGGCGAAGTGCTTCGGGTTGCCGAAGTCGGGGCTGCCGACGCCGCCCGCCGCGTCGTTGAGGCCCACCGGGATCAGGACGATGCCCAGTACGGTGATCACCGTGCCGGTGACGACCGGCGGGAAGAGCCGCATGACCGAACGGAACGCCTTGGCGGGCAGCCAGGCGAAGGCGAAGGTCGCGATGCCGGCGGTGATGACCGCGCCGTAGATGACCAGCAGCGCGGCGGTACCGCCTCCCGCACCGAGGCCGATGGCGATCATCGGGGAGACGGCGGTGAAGGTGACGCCCTGGATCAGGGGCAGCCGCGCACCGACCCGGCCTATGCCCCAGGCCTGGATGATCGAGGCGATGCCGCAGGTGAACAGGTCCGCGTTGATCAGGTAGACGAGCTGCTCGGGGCTCAGCTTCAGCGCGTTGCCGACGATGATCGGGACGATCACCGCGCCGGCGTAGAACGCGAGTACGTGCTGGAAGCCGTACAGCGCGAGCTTGGGGAGGGGGAGCACCTCGTCGACCGGGTGCGTGCTCTGCTGTCCGTTGGCGGAAAGCCGGGCGGCGACACGTGCCATCTCTGCCTTGCCCTTCAAGAGGTGAGGTAAGTGAGAGGAGATCTGGTGATCCCTGGCCGGAGTGGGTCGCTAACCCGTTGATCCGTCAGGGTTGTCAGTGAGTTCACGTGCATCGAAGCCCCGCGGTGTTACCGGCGGCGTCTCGTCGTGTGACCGGAATTGAACGCCTGTGGGGGTCCTCACACATATCGTCAACTTCTACAAACTGTTGACTCTCCAGGGCATCCGATTCATAGGTTCCCCCCATGGCCAAGCACCGGGGCACAGGAGTAAGGGCGCGCACCCGGGCGACAGTCGGCCCGGCTGCGCGACTGTGAAGTGACCTGCGCCACACCATGCCGCTACGCGCGTCCACCGCGTTCCGCACAGCAAACCCGCGGCGCGACACCGGGATCCCGGCGGCACCGCCGCCGAGCCCGGAGTGATCTCCTCCACGGGGCGTACGGACAGCGGGCCGGGCCGGTTCAGCCCCCGCGAGGCCGGATCGTTACGTCGGAAGAGGCCGTTCCGAACCGATTTGGGGGCCCGGAGAGCGACCGGAACCGAAAAGATCAAGCCGGAGCGGCCGCCCCGGACCCAGCCGGGGACCCGCCCTCAGACCCCGCCCTCAGACCCCGCCGCCGGACCCCGCCGCCGGGCATCCCCGGCGCGGGGCGTCAGGGCGCGCGTACCGCCGACAGCAGCCGGGCCACCTCGTCCGCGTCGATCCGCAGCGCCGCGCCCACCGTGGCGAGCACCTCGCGCTCGGCCGGGATGTACGGGCCGTCCGCGAGCGCGATCCGCGCGCCCTGCAGCAGGATCGATTCGCGGCCCGGGGCGGCGAGGTGCGGGGCCAGCGGTTCCAGGGCCTCGTGGAGCTCTATCGACAGCGCGGCCCCGCAGCACTCGGGCACGTCGTACAGGCCGAGCCGGCCCTCGTCGCTGCACAGCGCGTCCACGAGGGACTCCAGCTGCTCCTCCCCGCAGTCCTGGAACCCCGCGGCCCGTACGGCGCACACGGCGGCCTCCAGCGTGCTGCGGGAGGCCGTCCCGCCCGCGGCCAGCACGGCCAGCGCCACGGTGTGCACCGCGTCGCGCAGCAGGGCCGTGAAGCGGGTGGTGGTCAGGTGGTCGAGCACGTCGGTGTCGAAGCGCTCGCGGCAGGCGTGGCACTCGACGACGGGCCCGGCGAGACCGCGGGGCAGCAGCGGCACGCCGAGGACGGCGAAGCGGCGGCGCCCGGTTCGCCTGCGGTAATTGCGGTCCCCACCGCAGGCGGGGCAGAAGAACTCCCCGTCACCCACGGTGCTCCAGGTGGTACGGGTGCCCCAGACCCTCAGCTTCCGGCCGTCCCCACCCCGAACTGGCAGCACGTCGCACCTCCGTAACCTTCCGGCAACATCGCCGGTGGGCGTGATGCTAGCCACATCGGTGAGGATGCGTCAGTCGTGTGACAAGACAACATGGCGCGGGACGGGGACTTGGCCGGTCTGCGCCCCCGCGCACGCCCCCGTATCCCGGCCGCTCCGGCCCCTGGAAAGGCGGAAACCCCGCCCCTCCCCCGGAGGGAGGCGGCGGGGTCGTGTCGCGGGAGTGTCAGCGGCCCGCGCGGTTGACGGCGGAGATGACCGCCTTCAGGGAGGCGCGGGTGGTGTTGGCGTCGATGCCGATGCCCCACAGGACGCGGCCGTCGATCGCGCACTCGATGTACGAGGCGGCCACGGCGGAGGCGCCCTCGCTCATGGTGTGCTCGGTGTAGTCCAGCAGGCGGGCGTCGATGCCGATGCCGGCCAGCGCGTCGAAGAAGGCCGAGATCGGTCCGTTGCCGGTGCCGTCCAGCACGGTGTCGACGCCGTCCACGACCGCCTCGACGGTCAGCGTGTCCGTGCCGTCCTTGTCGGTGGTGGTCTGGCCGGAACGCAGCTGGACGCGCCCCCACGGATTCTCGGGGTTGGGCAGGTACTCGTCCTGGAAGACGGACCAGATCGCCTTCGGCGTGACCTCGCCGCCCTCGGAGTCGGTCTTGGCCTGGATGATCCGGGAGAACTCGATCTGCATGCGGCGCGGCAGGTCCAGCTTGTGGTCGTTCTTCAGGACGTAGGCGATGCCGCCCTTGCCGGACTGCGAGTTGACGCGGATGACGGCCTCGTAGGAGCGGCCGACGTCCTTCGGGTCGATGGGCAGGTACGGGACCGCCCACTCGATGTCGTCCACGGTCTTGCCCGCGGCGGCCGCGTCGGCCTCCCTCGCGTCGAAGCCCTTCTTGATGGCGTCCTGGTGGGAGCCGGAGAAGGCGGTGTAGACCAGGTCGCCCGCGTAGGGGTGGCGCGGGTGGACCTCCATCTGGTTGCAGTACTCGCTCGTGCGGCGGATCTCGTCGATCTGCGAGAAGTCGATCTGCGGGTCGATGCCCTGGGAGAACAGGTTCATGCCCAGGGTGATCAGGTCGACGTTGCCGGTGCGCTCGCCCTGCCCGAACAGGCAGCCCTCGATGCGGTCGGCGCCGGCCATCAGCGCGAGCTCGGCGGCGGCGACGGCGGTGCCGCGGTCGTTGTGCGGGTGCACGGAGATGCAGATGTGCTCGCGGCGGGTCAGGTTGCGGGCCATCCACTCGAAGCGGTCGGCGTGCGTGGACGGCGTGGAGCGCTCGACGGTGGCGGGCAGGTTCAGGATGATCTCGCGGCCCTCGCCCGGCTGCCAGACGTCGCAGACGGCCTCGCAGACCTCCAGGGCGAAGTCCAGCTCGGTGTCGGTGAAGATCTCCGGGCTGTACTGGTAGCCGAAGGTCGTCTCCGGGCCCAGCAGCTTCTCGGCGTACTCCATCACCAGGCGGGTGCCGTCGACAGCGATCTGCTTGATCTGCTCCTTGGAGCCACGGAAGACGACCCGGCGGAAGGTCGGGGCGGTCGCGTTGTACAGGTGCACGGTGGCGCGGTGGGCGCCGACCAGGGACTCCACGGTCCGCTCGATCAGGTCCTCGCGGGCCTGGGTCAGTACGGAGATGGTGACGTCCTCCGGGATCGCGCCCTCTTCGATGATGGAGCGCACGAAGGCGAAGTCCGTCTCGCCGGAGGAGGGGAAGCCGACCTCGATCTCCTTGTAGCCCATGCGCACCAGCAGGTCGAACATCTCGCGCTTGCGGGCGGGGGTCATCGGATCGATCAGCGACTGGTTGCCGTCGCGCAGGTCGGTCGACAGCCAGCGGGGAGCCCGGGTCACCCGGGCGTTCGGCCAGGTGCGGTCCGGGATCTCGACCTGCTCGTAGAAGCCGTACTTGTGGATCGGCATCCCGGAGGGCCGCTGGGCGTGGGTCGCGTTCGTGATGGGCGTGGGGCGACCGACAAAAGACTGCTGGCTCATGGCGTTGGGCTCCTCGCGTGTCCGCGTGTAGTTCGCTGGGACGGCCGACGGGCGGTCGCAAAACCGCGACACCAAACTCCGCGGGGAGGGGGCCGGCCTACGACTACAGACCCTCGCCGCGGCAGCTAAGGAGAAGCAGCCCGAAACGCATGATGGGCCGAGCCTAGCCGAGCCGCGCGGTACGCGGGGGTCCTGTTTCAGTATGCAAGACCCCCCAGTCCGATTTATACCAAATGTGAGCTACGCCGCTTAAGGTGCGGTGCAAGTCAGTGGGGTCCGTCAATCCGGAGCACCCGCGTTCAGACGTGCGAATGAATCATGGTTGCAGGTAGTGACATAAAGGTGACCCACTGCCACATTGCCGAGCATGGACGCCTCTCCCACCCACCGCCACCCCGTCTTCTGCACGGTCGTGCCGCCGCACCTGCTCGACCGCATCGCCCGGTCCCGCAACCCCCGGTTCGCCGATCTCGCGCAGGCCACCCTCGAACGCGACTCCCTCCTGCGCACCCGCCGGCGGGTCACCACCGTCCGGGGCCTCGCGGCCCCCGCCCCGGCCGCGCCCGCCCCCGACCGGCCCGAACGGACCGTGTACGACGCCCAGCACCGCACCCGGCTGCCCGGGCGGAAGGTCCGCGAGGAGGGCGGGCCCGTCAGCGGGGACGTCACCGTCAATCGCGCGTACGCCGGGCTGGGTGCGACGTACGAGCTGTTCCTGACCGCCTTCGGGCGCCGCTCGATCGACGGTGCCGGGCTCCCGCTCGACGCGACCGTCCACTACGGCGAGGACTACAACAACGCCTTCTGGGACGGCCGGCAGATGGTCTTCGGCGACGGCGACGGCGAGCTCTTCCTCGACTTCACCGTGTCGGTGGACGTCATCGGCCACGAGCTCGCGCACGGGGTCACCCAGTACACGGCCAACCTGGAGTACCACGGCCAGTCGGGCGCCCTCAACGAATCCGTGTCGGACGTCTTCGGCTCCCTCATCAAGCAGTACGCGCTCGATCAGACGGCCGACCGCGCGGACTGGCTGATCGGCGCCGGGCTGCTGGGGCCCGCCGTCGACCGCGGCCAGGCCCTGCGGTCGATGAAGGCGCCCGGGACGGCGTACGAGGACGACGAGCTCGGCAAGGACCCGCAGCCGGCCACGATGGACGACTACGTCGACACCGTCCGCGACAACGGCGGGGTGCACATCAACTCCGGCATCCCGAACCACGCCTTCTACATCGTGGCGAGCGAGCTGGGCGGCAAGGCCTGGGAGCGGGCCGGGCAGATCTGGTACGACGCCCTGACCGGCGGGGAGCTCGCCACGGACGCCGACTTCCGGGACTTCGCCCGGGTGACGGCCGCGGCCGCCGTGGCCCGGTACGGGGAGGGCGGCGCGGAGCACCAGGCGCTCCAGAAGGCGTGGTCCGCGGTCGGGCTGGGGTAGGAGGGGGGACATGCGGATCTCAGTGGTGCGGACGGGCGGCTTCGCGGGCATCGAGCGGCGGGGCGAGGTGGACACCTCCGGACGGCCGGACGAGGACGAGTGGCGGGCCCTGGCCCTGCGGGCGCTGCGGCCCGGCCCGCCCTGCGATCCGGCGGACCCGGCGGGCGGCGTCCGGGACGGGTTCTCGTACACGGTCACCGTGGACGGGCGGACGGTGTCGTTCCGCGACCCTCACCTCTCGGACGCGCAGCGGGCGCTGGTCTCGCGCGTCCTGAAAGAAGGTGCCTGAGCCCGGCCGCTTTGCTTGGATGACCCGATGAGCGAGCGAGTGACCGACAGGACGACACTGTCCGAGCTGGAGCGGTACTACGACACGGTGCCCCGCGAAGGCGGGGCCCGGGCCGAGGACTTCGGACCGCTGACCCTCTTCGTGCAGGAGGGCGCGGGCTGGCCGTACTACGCGCGGCCCGCACCCGGCGGCCCCGACGCGACCGCCGACGACGTACGGCGGGTCGTGGCGCGGCAGCGCGAGCTGGGGGTCCCCGAGGCCTTCGAGTGGGTGGCCGAGACCACCCCCTCGCTGCGCGCGGCGGTGGAGGAGGCGGGGCTGCACGTCCACGCGCACCCGCTGATGGTGCTGGACCCGGCCGCGGTACGGGCGCCCGCGCACCCGGAGGTACGGCTGCTCGGCGCGGACGACCCGCTGCTGGCGGCGGCGGTGGCCGTCCCGGCCCTGGCCTTCGCGGCGCCGGGCACGGCGGTGGGCGCGGCCGGTCCCGCCGAGCTGGCCGCGGCGCTGGCCGATCCGGCGGCGGAGGCCGGCCGGGAGCGCGTCGCGGACAAGATCGTGTCGGGCCGTACGGTGATGGCGGCGGCCGTCCGGGACGGCGTGGTCCTGTGCTCCGGCCTGTACAACCCGGTGGGCGACGTGGCCGAGGTCGTCGCCGTGGGCACGCTGCCGTCGGCCCGCCGGCAGGGCCTGGCCCTCGGGGTCACCGCGGCGCTCGTCGCGACGGCCCGCGAGCGGGGGGTCCGTACGGTCTTCCTCTCGGCGGGCGACGAGGACGTGGCCCGGCTCTACGGCCGCATCGGCTTCCGCCGGGTGGCGACGGCGCTGATCGCGGAGCCCCAGGACGGATAGTTTGCCGGAACGGCAACGGGGTTTGCCCGTCCGGGCGGGCCGGGAGGAGCATCGGCGGTGTCCGCACAGCCACCGGTCGAGGAGTGATCCCGTGTCCGCACAGCACCAGCACCAGCAGCCGCAGCCGCACGCGCACGCCGAACACGTACAGCACGAGCAGCACGAGCAGGTCGCCGAGGGCGGGGAGCGGTACTGGGACGGCCGCTACGGCAAGAGCGACCGGATCTGGAGCGGCGACGCCAACGCCGCCCTGGTCCGGGAGACTTCACAGCTTCCCCCCGGCCGGGCCCTGGACCTCGGCTGCGGCGAGGGCGGCGACGCCATCTGGCTGGCCCGGCGCGGCTGGCGGGTCACCGGTACGGACATCTCCGGCGTGGCGCTGGAGCGCGCGGCCGGACACGCCGCCGAGGCGGGGGTCGGCGACCTCGTGGAGTGGCGGCGGCACGACCTGGCCGAGTCGTTCCCGGCCGGGGAATTCGACCTGGTGTCGGCGTGCTTCCTGCACACGTACGGGGAGTTCCCGCGCGAGCGGATCCTGCGGACCGCGGCCGCCGCGGTGGCCCCCGGCGGGACCCTGCTGATCGTCGGCCACGGCGGCTGGGCGTCCTGGCAGGAGAACCCGCACCCGGAGGTGCACTTCCCGACGCCCGGCGAGGTCGTGGAGCAGCTGGAGCTGCCCGAGGGCGACTGGGAGGTGCTGGTGGCCGAGGAGCACGAGCGGATCCAGGCACAGCCCGACGGCACGCCCGGCACGCGCACGGACAACGCGGTCAAGGTCCGCCGGCTGCGCTGAGGCGGGGCCATACAGCTGGGACACCGGGGCGAGGCAGGGCCTGGCTGGGACGCCGGGGCGAGGCTGAACGGGCCGGTTCCGGGGCCGTGCTCGCGCACGACCCCGGCCGGTACCGGCAGATTCCGTCAGATTCCGGCAGGCCGGTCAGAAACCGAGCTTGCGGAGCTGCTTGGGGTCGCGCTGCCAGTCCTTGGCGACCTTCACGTGGAGGTCGAGGAAGACGGGGGTCCCGAGCAGCGCCTCGATGTGCTTGCGCGACTTCATCCCGACCTCCTTCAGCCGGGCGCCCTTCGGGCCGATGATGATGCCCTTCTGGCTCGGCCGCTCGATGTAGACGTTCGCGTGGATGTCGAGCAGCGGCCGGTCGGCGGGGCGGTTCTCGCGCGGGATCATCTCCTCGACGACCACGGCGATGGAGTGCGGGAGCTCGTCGCGCACGCCCTCCAGAGCGGCCTCGCGGATCAGCTCGGCCACCATCACCATCTCGGGCTCGTCGGTGAGGTCGCCCTCCGGGTACAGCGGCGGGCTCACGGGCAGCAACGGTGCGATCAGGTCGGCCAGCAGCTGGACCTGGGTGTCGCCGACCGCCGAGACGGGCACGATCTCGGCCCACTCGAAACCGAGCTCGGCGCCGAGCTGGTGGATGGCGAGGAGCTGCTCGGCGAGCTGCTTGGACTCGACCAGGTCGGTCTTGGTCACGATGGCGATCTTGGGGGTCTTCTTGATCCCCGCGAGCTCCTTCGCGATGAACTTGTCGCCGGGGCCGAGCTTCTGGTCGGCGGGCACGCAGAAGCCGATGACGTCGACCTCGGACCAGGTGGCGCGAACGACGTCGTTGAGGCGCTCGCCGAGCAGGGTGCGCGGCTTGTGCAGCCCCGGGGTGTCGACGAGGATGAGCTGCGCGTCGGGGCGGTGCACGATCCCGCGGACGGTGTGGCGGGTGGTCTGCGGCCGGTTGGAGGTGATCGCGACCTTGGTGCCCACGAGTGCGTTGGTGAGGGTCGACTTGCCCGCGTTGGGGCGGCCGACGAAGCAGGCGAAGCCCGCACGGTGCGGGCTGGTGGACTCGGGGGAACGATCGCTCATACGGGCCATTCTCCCCGATGCGGCTCCCAGCGCCGACCAGGCCACGGCCACGAGGCCGCTCCCGCCCGCGAGGAGGGGGGCCAGGAGGGGGTGCGCGGCGTGGTCGGCACGGCCCTGAGCTGTGGTTCCGTCGGCCGCGGCCCGTACGGTCACCTCGGCCCATTCCGCACCGGGCGGGTCCGCCCAGGGGGCGCGGAGCCGGACTTCCTGACCCGGCAGCAGCTCGGCCGGCACCCCGGTGTGCCCGCGCGCGAGGAGGGTGCGGCCGAGCACGCCGGTGGCGGTGAGGGTGGCGTTCGGGCGCAGCGTGACGTTGCCGGTGTTGCGGAGCGTGTACGCGACCTCCGCGCCGGAGCCCCGGCGGCTGACGGCGACTCCCCGGACGGCGAGGGCGGGGGCGGTCGGGCCGGTCACCCTCAGGTAGAGCCGCGCGGCGACGGCCTGCCGGACGCCGATCCCCCGGTCGGTGACGGTGTCGGGCCGTTCCTCCAGGGCCACGATGGCGCCGGGGTGGTCCCCCGGTTCGGCCCGGTCCGGGACGGTCACGGTGAAGCCGACGCTCACGGCCCCGCGGGCGGGCACGGTGACCCGCTCCCGGCCGAGCCTGGCCCAGGCGGCGGTGGCCCGGCGCGGTTCGTCGGGGCCTCGCAGGGCGAAGCCGCCGTCGCGGGCGGTGTTGTAGGCGTCGGCGGCGTAGAGGCGGAAGGTGCGGGGGCGGTCGGTGCGGTTGGCGATGGTGACGGAGTCCGCGGCGGCGCCGCCGGGTGCGGCGGCGAGGTAGAAGTACGGGCGCTGGCCGACGGTGGTGGCGGCGGGGAGCACGGACCACTGCCCGTTGTCGGCGGCCGCGGCCGTCCCGGGAGCCCCCAGCAGGACGGCGGCCAGGGCGAGGACGCCGAGCAGCAGCGCCCGCACGGCGGGACCGCCCCGCGGGCGCACCGGCCGCGAAGGAGGCGGCGGGGGTGACGGCCGGGCGGTCACGACAGGGTTCGCGACAAGATTCACGACAGGGTGAGGGTCAGGACCGCCGTGTACGCGCCCGGCGGGGTGTACGGGGGCACCTGGAGGGTGACGGCGGCATCGACCGTGAAGTCGCCGCCCACCGCGGCCGCGTCGGGGGTCGAGGCGAGGACCGCCCCGTCGGGGCCGACGGGGCCCGCGCTGCCCGGCGTACAGGGGCTGGGGCTGCCGGCCGCGGCGGTGCAGGACGGGGTCCAGGAGAGGGAGGCGCCCGGGATGCGGACACCGCCCAGGCCGGTGAAGTCGGTGACCTTGCCGGTCAGGGACCAGCCGGCCGGGCCGCCGCGGGCGTCCTTGACGGTGACCGTGCCGATTCGGCCGGGGGCGGCGCCGCCGTCGCCGTACGGCACCGGGCCCAGGACGATGTCCTCGCCGGCCTGGGTCATGCCGAGCACCCCCGGCTCGACGGTGGCCGTGACCTTACGGGTCCCCGGGGGCGGCGGGGCCGCGTCGATGACGGCGTACGCGGCCGGACCCGACCCGAGCCCCGCCGACCAGGCCGGACCCTCGTACGCGACGACGCCGGTGGTGGCCCGGTCGGTGACGGGCAGCCGGGCCAGGACCACGCCCCGTTCGTCGGCGGTGGAGGTGACCCGGTCGGCGGTCTCGGCGGCTCCCGCGCGGCCGGCCACCGTCACGGACGTGCCCGGCGGGAAGCCGGCGGCGGTGACCTCGACGACGGCGCCCGGTCTCCCGTGGGCGGCGGCGAGGAAGACGCTGCGCAGGTTGGCCGTGGGCAGCGCGGTCGAGGTGAGGCGCGCGGAGACGGGGGTCCCGGCGGCCGTGCACACGGTGTCGAGGTCCATGAGGTGGCTCGTGTGCAGGGTGTAGCCGCCCGGGGCGAGAGTGATCTCGCCCCGGGCGGTGACCGTGAAGGTGCCGGTCATGGCGACGGGCGGGAGCGGCTCGCCCGCCCCGACGGGGTCGTTGCGCTCGGCCCCCACGACGGTGACCTCCCCGCTCTGCGCGCCGGCCAGCAGGATCCGCCCGGTCGGGGTCACCACGTCGGCGGGGAGTCCGGCGCCCACCGGGTTCGCGGCGGGGGTCCGGGTCACCTGGTAGGTCACGGTGACGGTGTCTCCGACCCGCGGCGCCGGGTCGTCGACGGTGATCCGGGCGGTGGTGTGGCCTTCGGCGGGCGGGAGTCCGGCCTCCTGCGGCGCCGCGCACTGGGTCGGGAAGTCAACCTGGCCCGGCACCCGGCCCGCGGGGGGCTCCCCCTCGGCGGCGGCGGGCGGGCCCAGCGCTCCCCCGGTCGCCGCCGCGAGCACGGCCATGCCGACGGCCGCCGACCATCTCCGGTTCCGCGCCCCTGCTAGCACTGCCCGCCCCCTGGGTTCCGTCCCGCCGACAGGGGGCCATTCACGAGCGGGCGGCGGAAGAAGTCAATGCGCGGACCCGGCATCAACTGATGGCCCATCAGGAGATGTCAGGATGCCCGCACCACGGCCACGGCCACGGGCTCGGCCTCGACCTTGCCCGCGCCCTCGCTCGCGCCCGCGCCCGCGCCACCGGCGTCCGCGTTCCCCCCGGCGCCCGTGCCGCCCCCGCTGCCCGTGCCGCCTTCGCGGAACGTGCGCCGGTACGCCGTCGGGCTCACCCCCAGCGCCGCCTGCACGTGCTTGCGCAGCGACTGGGCCGTCCCGAAGCCCGTCTCCCGCGCCACCTGTTCCACCGGCAGGTCCGTCCGCTCCAGCAGCCGCCGGGCCCGCTCCACCCGCTGCCCGGTGATCCACTGCCCGGGGCTGATCCCGGACTCCTCCCGGAAGCGGCGCGTGAAGGTCCGTACCGACATGGCCTCCTGCCGGGCCAGGTCGGTCAGGCGCAGCGGCTCGTGCAGCCGGTCCAGCACCCACGCGCGCGCCGCGGTGGTGCTCGCGAGCTGCGGCTCGGGCACCGGGCGCTCGATGAACTGGGCCTGGCCGCCCTCCCGGTGGGGCGGTACGACGGTCCGCCGCGCCACCTCGTTCGCGACGGCCGCCCCGTGGTCGCGGCGCACGATGTGCACGCACAGGTCGATCCCGGCGGCGACCCCGGCCGAGGTCAGCACGTCCCCGTCGTCGGTGTAGAGCACCCCGGGGTCCACCCGTACGGCCGGGAAGAGCCGCTGGAAGTGCTCGGCGGAGGCCCAGTGGGTGGTGGCCGGGCGGCCGTCGAGGTACCCCGCGGCGGCCAGCACGTACCCCCCGGTGCAGATGGAGACGAGCCGGGTGCCCGGGCGGATGTGCGCGAGGGCGGCGGCGAGCTCCGGGCTCAGCCGGCCGTGGTCGTAGACCGGCCCCAGCTCGTACGAGGCGGGCACCACCACCGTGTCGGCCGTGGCCAGCAGTTCGGGACCGTGCTCGACGTGGACGGCGAAGTCGGCGTCGGTGCGCACCGGCCCCGGGGCCAGCCCGCAAGTGAGGATCTCGTAGAGCGGCCGCCCGGCGGGGTCCTTCGCGCGCCCGAAGATCCGGTGCGGGATGCCGAGTTCGAAGGGCAGCAGTCCGGCGAGGGCGAGCACGACGACCCGGTGCGCCGCGACGCACCGCGCCTCCGGCCGCTCCGGCCCCGGCCGGCCCGACGGCTGCGGCGACTTCGGCAACGACAGCGGCAGCGGCAGCGGCAGCGGCAGCGAGGAGGACTGCGGCTTCACCTTCGGCTCCATGGCTGGCATGGCCCGATCGTAGCGAAGCATGACAGTCAGGCCACTGTCGTCCGCATCCCCGTGGGCCGGATGCTGGCCCCGTGACACAGACAGCCCCCGCCTCCACGGCCACCCCGCCCGCCCCGCGCCCGGCCGGACGGATCCACCGCGCGTGGTTCGTCGCGGCCGTCGCCTTCGTGACGATCATCGGGGCCGCCGGGTTCGCCTCCCTGCCCGGACTGCTCATCGAGCCGCTGCACACCGAGTTCGACTGGTCCCGCGGCACCATCGCCTTCGCCGTCTCGGTGAACCTCGCCCTGTACGGACTCACCGCGCCCTTCGCCGCCGCGCTGATGGACCGCTTCGGCATCCGCCGGGTCGTGGCGGTGGCCCTGCTCGTCATATCCGGCGGCTCGCTCGCCACCGTGTGGATGACCGCGTCCTGGCAGCTGGTGCTGTTCTGGGGCGTCCTGGTGGGGCTGGGCAGCGGCTCGATGGCTCTGGCCTTCGCCGCGACGGTGACGAACCGCTGGTTCACGGCCCGGCGCGGGCTCGTCACCGGCGTCCTGACCGCGGCCGGCGCCTCCGGCCAGCTGATCTTCCTGCCACTGCTGGCCTGGCTGGTGGAGCACCACGGCTGGCGCCCGGCGGCGGTGACCGTCTCGCTGGCAGCCACGGCCGTCGTCCCGTTCGTATGGCTTCTGCTGCGCGACCATCCGGCGGACGTGGGCCTCGCCCCGTACGGGGGCGCGTACACCGCCAAGCCCGCCCCCGTCCCGGGGGCCGCGCGCCGGGCCGTGACGGTGCTGTTCAAGGCCGCGCGCACGGGCCCCTTCTGGCTGCTGGCCGGCACCTTCGCCATCTGCGGGGCCTCGACGAACGGCCTGGTGCGGACCCACTTCGTACCGGCCGCGCACGACCACGGCATGCCGGTGACGGCCGCGGCGGGGCTGCTTGCGGTGATCGGCGTGTTCGACGTCGTCGGCACGATCGCCTCGGGCTGGTTCACCGACCGCTTCGAGGCCCGGCGGCTGCTGGCCGTCTACTACGCCCTGCGCGGGGTGTCGCTGCTGTTCCTGCCGATGCTGCTGGCCCCGTCGGTCCAGCCCCCGCTGATCTTCTTCATCGTGTTCTACGGCCTGGACTGGGTCGCGACCGTCCCGCCGACCATCGCGCTGTGCCGGGAGCACTACGGCGACGACAGCGCGATCGTCTTCGGCTGGGTGCTGGCCTCGCACCAGGTGGGGGCGGCCGTGGTGGCCTTCCTGGGCGGCCTGGCGCGGGACGCCTTCGGCTCGTACGACGTCGTCTGGTACGCCTCGGGAGCGCTGTGCGCGATGGCCGCGCTGATGGCGATGGTCATCCGCCGGTCCCCCGCGCGGCCCGAGCCGCCGCTGCCCGCCCCGGCCTGACCCAGGTCCGGGCCGGCCGGCGGGGGGCGTACGGGTGTCAGCCGGCCGGGGTGGTGGACTTCAGGGTGCCGTCCGGGGCCGCCAGGAGGACCGGGGTGTCCGGCCCGCCCAGGTCGCGGACGGCCGCGCGGTCGGCCTCGGCGGGGGCGTCGGCCGCGCTGACCACGGCGGCGGCCTCCAGGGACTGCGCCCCGCTGGCCACGGCCATCGCGACGGCCGTCTGCAGGGCGCTGAGCTTCAGGGAGTCCAGCTCCACCGTCCCGGCGACGTACGTGCGGCCCGTCTCGTCGCGCACCGCCGCCCCCTCGGGCACGCCGTTGCGGGCCCGGGCGCTGCGCGCCAGCGTGATGATCTTGCTGTCCTCGGGGTCGATCCCGGTGCTGTCGGTCATGGGCGGAAGCATAGGGAGCTCCCGGACGGAGCGCCCGGGCGGGGCCGCGCCGCGGACCCGCCGCGCCGCCCCGCCCCGCGACCGGATCAGGGGCGGTCGAGCCGCAGCCGCTCCGCCTTCGGCAGGCCCGCCACCACGAGGTCGTACGAGTCCTCGACCAGCTCCCGCACCAGCGCGTCCGGCAGCCCGTCCGGCCCGCCCACCGTCACGGTGTTCCAGTGCCGCTTGTTCATGTGATAGCCGGGCACGATCGCCTCGTGCTCCTCGCGCAGCCGCACCGCCAGCTCGGGCTCGCACTTGAGGTTGACCTTCAGCGGCTCCCCGTCGAGCGCGGAGAGCGCGAACACCTTGCCCAGCACCTTGAACACCGAGGTCTCCGGGGTGAAGGGGAACTCCTCCACCGCCGCGTTGAAACCGAGGCACAGGGCGCGCAGCCGTTCCGGGGTCATTCGCCCTCCTCGCCCTCGGCCGCCGCCGGGGCGACCGGTTCGACCAGCACCGTCACGATCTTGTTCCGGCGGCCGGCCGGGGACTCGGCCGTCAGGCGCAGCGGACGCCCGTCCGGAAGCTCCACCAGCGCCGAGGCGCCCGCGATCGGCACCCGGCCGAGCGCCTTGGCGAGCAGCCCGCCGACCGTCTCCACGTCCTCGTCGTCGAAGGCCTCGACCTTGAACAGCTCACCGAGGTCGGTGATGTCCAGGCGCGCCGTGACCCGGTAGCTGTCCTCGCCCAGGTCCTCGACCGGCGGGATCTCGCGGTCGTACTCGTCGGTGATCTCGCCGACGATCTCCTCGAGGATGTCCTCGATGGTGACGATGCCGGCGGTGCCGCCGTACTCGTCGATGACGACGGCCACGTGATTTCGCACCGACTGCATCTCGCGGAGCAGGTCGCCCGCGTTCTTGGTGTCGGGCACGAAGAGGGCGGGCCGCATCACCGTCGACACGAGGTCGGACTCCGCTTCCCGGCTGACGTGCGTCTTGCGGACGAGGTCCTTCAGGTACACGATCCCGACGATGTCGTCCTCGTTCTCCCCGGTGACCGGTATGCGCGAGAAGCCCGACCGCAGCGCCAGCGTGGTCGCCTGACGGATCGTCTTGTACCGCTCGATGCAGATCAGGTCGGTCCGCGGCACCATCACCTCGCGCACCAGGGTGTCGCCGAGCTCGAAGACCTGGTGCACCATCCGGCGCTCGTCGTCCTCGATCAGCGATTCCTTCTCCGCCAGGTCCACCATCGCCCGCAGCTCGGCCTCGGAGGCGAACGGCCCCTTGCGGAAGCCCTTCCCGGGCGTGAGCGCGTTGCCGATGAGGATCAGCAGCTGCGGGATCGGACCCATGATCCGCGCGAGCGGCACGAGCACGTACGCCGCCGCCGTCGCGGTGTTCAGCGGGTGCTGGCGGCCGATCGTACGGGGCGAGACGCCGACGGCGACGTACGAGACCAGCACCATCACGGCGATGGCCACGAGCAGCGCGGTCCAGTTCTCCCCGAACTCGTCGAGGCAGACGTACGTGACGAGCACGCCCGCCGCCATCTCGCAGGTGACGCGGACCAGCAGCGCCACGTTGACGTAGCGGGTGGGGTCGGCGGAGACCTGGGCGAGCTTCGCGCTGCCGCGCCGGCCCTCGCGTACGGCCTGGTCGGCGCGGAAGCTGGAGATCCGGGCGATCCCGGACTCGGCGCACGCCGCGAACCAGGCCACGACCACCAGCAGGACCGCGCCGGTGATGAGCTGGGCGGCGTTCACGAAACGGTCGGGGCCGGGGACGGACCGGTCATTCCGCGCTCACCGCGCCAGCCGTCGACGATGGCCGCCTGGAGACCGAACATCTCGACCTTCTCGTCCGGCTCCTCGTGGTCGTACCCGAGCAGGTGCAGCACCCCGTGGACGGTCAGGAGCTGGAGCTCCTCGTCCATGGAGTGCTGCGTCGGGGCGTCCTCGCCCTGCTTCTTGGCGACCTCGGGGCAGAGCACGATGTCACCGAGGAGCCCCTGCGGGGGCTCCTCGTCGTCCTTCGTCGGCGGACGGAGCTCGTCCATCGGGAAGGACATGACGTCGGTGGGTCCGGGCAGGTCCATCCACTGGATGTGGAGCTGCTCCATCGCCCCTTCGTCGATCACGATGACGGAGAGCTCGGAGAGCGGGTGGATCCGCATCCGGGTGAGCGCGTAGCGGGCGATGTCGAGGATCGCCCGCTCGTCGACCTCGGTTCCGGACTCGTTGTTGACGTCGATCGACATGGTGCGCTGGGTTCTACTTCCGCTGATGGCCGTCCGGGGCCGGCCGGGTCTCGTCGTACTGTTCGTACGCGTCGACGATACGGCCGACCAGCTTGTGCCGGACGACATCCTCGGAGGTGAGCCTCGAGAAGTGGATGTCGGGCACGCCCTCCAGGATGTCCTGCACCTGCCGCAGCCCGCTCTTGGCCCCGCCGGGGAGGTCGACCTGCGTCACGTCACCGGTGACGACGATCTTCGAATCGAAGCCGAGGCGGGTCAGGAACATCTTCATCTGCTCGGTGGTGGTGTTCTGCGCCTCGTCGAGGACGACGAACGCCTCATTCAGAGTGCGACCCCTCATGTACGCCAGCGGCGCCACCTCGATGGTGCCCGCGGCCATCAGGCGCGGGATCGAGTCGGGGTCGATCATGTCGTGCAGCGCGTCGTAGAGCGGGCGCAGGTACGGGTCGATCTTGTCGAAGAGGGTGCCCGGCAGGAAGCCGAGCCGCTCCCCCGCCTCGACGGCGGGCCGGGTCAGGATGATCCGGCTGACCTGCTTGGACTGGAGCGCCTGGACGGCCTTGGCCATCGCGAGGTAGGTCTTTCCGGTACCGGCGGGGCCGATGCCGAAAACGATCGTGTTCTTGTCGATCGCGTCGACGTACCGCTTCTGATTGAGGGTCTTGGGGCGGATGGTGCGGCCGCGGCTGGAGAGGATGTTCTGGGTGAGGACCTCGGCGGGCGTCTCCTCGGAGCCGCCCTTGCCGTTGGTGCTCGCCTTGAGCATGCCGATCGAGCGTTCCACTGCGTCCTCCGTCATCGGCTGCCCGGTGCGGAGCACCAGCATCATCTCGTCGAACAGGCGCTGGATCAGGGCGACTTCCGCCGCGTCACCGATCGCGCTGACCTGATTGCCCCGCACATGGATGTCGGCCTTCGGGAAGGCCCTCTCGATCACGCGCAGCAGGACGTCGCCCGAACCGAGCACCGTCACCATCGGGTGCGTCGCGGGAACGGTGAAGTGGGCGCGCGCCTGGCCCGGCGCCGGGGTGTGGGATGTCGGTGTCTGAGTCATGGGCCGGCACTGTGGCCTGCACATACCTCCCGCTGGGGGGCCGCGCCGATCGACGGCCTCGGACTACCAAGCCTACGTCTCCGGCGCGTCTTCCCCGAGGGGTTTTACGCCCGCCCGGGCCGCCGGAACCGCGCGCACCCCCGCGGCCCCCGCTACGGGGCGGGGAGCACCGGCCGGCGGGGCGGCCCGGGGCGTGCCCCGCCGGCCGGACGGGACCTCGGCGACACGGCCTACGCGGAGTGCCGGAAGCCGATCGTCGGCACCGCGCGGCGCCGCGCCGCCGGGGTCGTTCCCGGCGGCATCAGGTCGTCCAGGAACGCGTACCGGCCGCGCAGGTCGTGCGGCGCGGCGTGCCACCAGTAGGCGACCTCCGGCCAGCCGGGGGCCGACAGGGAGCCGCCGAACTCCTGGACCGACAGCGCCGCCGTCAGCCCGGCGAAGGCCAGCCGGTCCGCCAGCGGCCAGCCCGCCAGGGTCCCGGTGACGAAGCCCGCCACGTACACGTCCCCCGCCCCCGTCGGGTCCAGCGCCTCCACCGCGATCCCCGGGACCTGGGCGCTCTCCCCGGTGCGCCCGTCCACGGCGTACGAGCCCTCCGCGCCCATCGTCACCACCGCGATCGGCACCTTCTCGGCCAGCGCCCGGGCCGCCGCCCGCGGGCATTCGGTCCGCGTGTACCGCATCGCCTCACCCGCGTTCGGCAGAAAGGCCTCGCAGTGCTCCAGGTCGGCCAGTGCCCCCAGGTCCCAGCGGCCGCTCTCGTCCCAGCCCACGTCCCCGAAGACCCGCGAGCCGCGCCGCGCGGCCTCGCCGATCCATTCCTCGCCGCGGCCCGGTCCCAGCGAGGCCACGGCCGCGCGGGCCCTCGGCGGGCACTGCGGGAAGGGGCCGGGGCCGGCCGGCGGCGGGGCCTCGTGGCCGTGCGAGACCATCGTGCGCTCGCCCTCGTAGGCCATCGAGACCGTGACCGGGCTGTGCCAGCCGGGGACGGTCCGGGACATGGACAGGTCGATGGCCTCGCCCTGTTCGAGCGCGTCCCAGCAGTATTCGCCGTAGTGGTCGTCCCCGAACGCCGCGGCCAGCGAGGTGCGCAGGCCGAGCCGGGCGAGCGCGGTCGCCATGTTGGCGACGCCGCCGGGGCTGGAGCCCATTCCTCGCGCCCAGGACTCCGTGCCGCGCACCGGGGCCGAGTCGAGGCCGGTGAAGATGATGTCGAGGAAGACGGTTCCGGTCAGGAAGACGTCGCAGCCGGGTTCCTCGGGGTCGCGCACCGGACCGAGCGGATCCACGGCGGCTGAGAGGCTGTCGAAGCTGTCCCGACTGGTCACGGTGTGCTCCCCGTTGTTCTGGAAGGGTCGTTTCTACGTGCGGGCCTGCAGTGGAAAGCTGCCAGCCCTGCCCGTGCCGGACGGCAGCAAAACCCAGTGTGGCGCAGATCACCACAGGAACGCTCTTCTCCTCAACTCCAGCCCCTTGACGGACAGGGGCCCCGCTCACTCTGCGGCACCTCCCGCGTACCTCCTGGAACACGCGTGCAGCACCGCGCCTCCGCGCCCTTCCGCCGCCCGGCCCCTCGTGGCCCACGGGCCGCGCCCGGCCGCCCGGACCGGGCTGCTGCTCGCGGTGGCCGGCAGGCCGGGCTGTCGGAGGTCACCCTCGGCGTGGCCTTCGCCGCGGCGCTGGGCGCGGGCCCGCTCGGGGTGACGGCGGCCTCCGCCCTCGGCGCCCGCCTGGGGCGCCGGTTCGGTCCGCCGCCGGGGCGGGGCCGCGGCGGCGGTCCTGGCGGCCGGTGCGGGTGCTCCGTCGGGCGCGGTGCCGCGGGTGGGCGCCGCGGAGCTGGAGGTCGCGGAGCTGGAGGTCGCGGAGATCCCGCTGCGCCGGCTCCCCCGCCGCGTACTGCTGCGCGCGCCGGCCCCCCGCCGCCCCCGCCCCCGCGACGGCGCGCGCGTCCAGGACGGCTCCCGGGGCAGGGGCGGGCCGGGGCGGCGTGGAGCGCGACGCTTCGCCAGGGCTAGGACGCCCGCCTGGGGACCGGTACGCGGATCAGGTCCGCCGCCACCGTCAGCTCCCCCTCGAACCCCGCGGCACGGGCCTGCCGTTCGAACTCCGAGGGGTCCGGGTAGCGCTGCGAGAAGTGCGTCAGCACCAGGTGCCGTACGCCCGCCTCACGCGCCACACCGGCCGCCTGGCCCGCGGTGAGGTGGCCGTGGTCGACCGCCAGCCGGACGTCCTCGTCGAGGAAGGTCGACTCGATCACCAGCATGTCGCAGCCGTCGGCGAGCTCCGCCACCCCGTCGCACAGCCTGGTGTCCATGACGAAGGCGAACCGCTGCCCGGGCCTGGCTTCGCTGACGTCGTCCAGGGTGACCTCGCCGAGGCGCCCGTCCCGCTGGAGCCGGCCCACGTCCGGTCCCTTGACGCCGTGCCGCGCGAGCAGCTCCGGCACCATGCGGCGCCCGTCCGGCTCGGTCAGCCGGTACCCGAAGGACTCCACCGGGTGCGAGAGCAGCCGCGCCTCCAGCGTGTACGAGGCCTCCCGCGCCAGGACCCCGTCCCGCGCCACCGGCTCCTCGCGCAGCTCCACCGTCTCCCGGTAGGCCGTCGCGTACCGCAGCCGGTCGAAGAACTTCTGTCCCGAGGCCGGGTAGTGCGCGGTGACCGGGTGCGGGACCCGGTCCAGGTTGATGCGCTGGATCACCCCGGCCAGCCCCAGGCTGTGGTCGCCGTGGAAGTGCGTGACGCAGATCCGGTTTATGTCGTGCGCGGCGACCCCGGCGCGGAGCATCTGGCGCTGGGTGCCCTCGCCCGGGTCGAAGAGGATGCCCTCGCCGTCCCAGCGCAGCAGGTACCCGTTGTGGTTGCGGTGGCGGGTGGGCACCTGGCTGGCGGTGCCCAGCACCACGAACTCTCGTACGGACACGGTCTATCCGGGGGGCCACTCGAGGCCGCGCCCGCCGAGGACGTGCGCGTGCGCGTGGAAGACGGTCTGGCCGGCGCCGGCGCCGGTGTTGAAGACGATCCGGTAGCCCTGTCCGTCGACTTTCTCGTCCGCCGCCACCTGCCCGGCCTCGCGCAGCACGTCGGCGGCGATGCCCGGCTCGGCGGCGGCGAGCGATGCGGCGTCCGGGTAGTGGGCCTTGGGGATGACGAGTACGTGCGTGGGCGCCTTCGGGCTGACGTCCCGGAAGGCGATGGTCGTTTCGGTCTCCCGGACGACGGTCGCCGGGATGTCCCCCGTGGCGATCTTGCAGAACAGGCAGTCGGCCTGCGGTTCCCCGGCCATTGGTACGCCTTCCGTGACGGTGATCGGTCCGGGCATCGTATCCAGCCCGGCCCCGGTCACGCCGGGCGCCCTTTCAGGACCGGCGCCCCGGCTTCACCGGCCGTTTCAGTGCCGGCGCCCCGGCGCCACCGGCCCGTTCAGGACCAGCGCCCCGTCCGCGCCAGCAGCACCGCCGTCGCGGCGGTGCCCGCCGTGGAGGTGCGCAGGACCGAGCGGCCCAGCCGGTACGGGTGGGCCCCGACGGCCGCGAACGCCGCGAGCTCGTCCGGGGAGACCCCGCCCTCCGGGCCGACCACCAGGACGACGGAGCCAGCCGCGGGCAGGGCCGCCGAGGCCAAGGCCTGCGAGGGGGTGTCGCGGTCCTCGTGGAGGACCATCGCCAGGTCGGCGCCGGCCAGCAGCGTGGCGACCTGCTTGGTGGACAGGACCTCGGCCACCTCCGGGAAGCGGACCCGGCGGGACTGCTTGCCCGCCTCACGTGCCGTGGCCCGCCACTTGGCCAGGGACTTGGCGCCGCGGTCGCCGCGCCACTGGGTGATGCAGCGCGAGGCCTGCCACGGCACGATCGCGTCGACGCCGGTCTCGGTCATGGTCTCGACGGCCAGCTCGCCCCGGTCGCCCTTGGGCAGCGCCTGGACCACGGTGATCCGGACGGCCGGTTCGGGTTCCTCGAAGACCCCGGAGACCGCCACGACGAGCCGGTCCTTGCCCTCCGCGGCTTTGACCGCGCCCTGCGCCCAGCGGCCGCGGCCGTCCGCGAGGACCACCGCCTCGCCCGGGTTCAGCCGCTTCACGGACACCGCGTGCCGGCCCTCGGGGCCGTCCAGGACGAACTCCGCCCCCGCGGGGACCTCTTCGACCACGAACACCGGGGCCGTCATGACACGCTCCTCATCTGCCTTGCCTTCAACGTGTTCTGTGCTTCGGCCAGTTCGGCGGCGAGCACCTCCACCAGCTCTCCGGCCGGCAGCGCCCGCGCCAGCCGGTGCCCCTGGCCGGCCCACAGGGCCATGCCCTGCGGATCGCCGGCCGCGGCGGCCGCCTTGCGCAGCCCCGAGGTCAGGTGGTGGACCTGCGGGTACGCGGCCGGGGCGTACGGCCCGTGCTCGCGCATGAAGCGGTTGACCAGCCCCCTGGCCGGCCGCCCGGAGAAGGCGCGGGTCAGTTCGGTCCGTACGAAGAGCGGGTCCGTCAGCGCCTTCTTGTGCAGCGGGTGCGCCCCCGACTCGGGGCAGGCGAGGAAGGCCGTCCCGAGCTGGGCCGCCTCGGCGCCCGCCGCGAGCAGCGCCGCGACCTGCGAGCCCCGCATCAGCCCGCCCGACGCGATGATCGGGAGGGCCACGGATTCCCGTACCTGCGCCACCAGCGCCAGCAGTCCGACGGCCGCGGTGCCGTCGGCCTGCGGGTCGTCGCGGTGGGTGCCCTGGTGGCCGCCGGCCTCCACGCCCTGGACGCAGACCGCGTCGGCGCCCACCTCCTGCGCGTCGCGGGCCTCCTCGACCGAGGTCACCGTGACGACGGTGTACGTACCGGCCTTGCGCAGCGCGGTGAGCGCCGCGCCGGAGGGCCGGCCGAAGGTGAAGGAGACGACGGGGACGGGGTCCTCCAGGAGGATGGCGAGCTTGGCGTCGTAGCCGTCGTCGGAGGTGCCCATGATGTCCTCGGCGGCGAGGGAGATCCCGTACCAGTTGGCCTCGCCGGCCAGCTGGCCGCGGTACGCCTCGACGGCGGCCGGGTCCACGTAGCCGGTCTGCGGCAGGAAGAGGTTGACGCCGAACGGGCGCCGGGTGAGGGCGCGCACCTGCTTGATCTCCTGGTACATGCCGTCGGCGGTCTTGTACCCGCCGGCCAGGAAGCCCAGTCCGCCCGCCTCGCACACGGCTGCGGCGAGCGGGGGACACGAGGCGCCGCCCGCCATGGGAGCCTGCACGATCGGGTACGGAGAAAGACCGTTCGGTGCGGTGGACATGGACTGCATCGTGCCATGTCCCGCTCATCGCACCGAATCACGGCATTCGCCTGGCATAGTCCGCATCCGGCCCGGGAACGCCCCGGCCGGGCCGGATGCGGCGAGCCCGGCCGGGGTGTTCCCGGGCCGGGCTCGTACGCGTGCTCGCGGGCCGTTCAGCGGCCGTTGAAGGCGTCCTTCAGGCGGCTGAACAGGCCCTGCTGGCCCGGCGCGAACTGCCCCGTGGGCCGCTCCTCGCCGCGCAGCTTCGCCAGCTGGCGCAGCAGTTCCTCCTGCTGGGCGTCCAGCTTGCTCGGGGTGGTGACCTCGACGTGCACGATGAGGTCGCCGCGCCCGCCGCCGCGCAGGTGCGTGACGCCGCGCCCGTGCAGCGGGATCGCCTGCCCGGACTGGGTGCCGGGCCGGATGTCGATCTCCTCCAGGCCGTCGAGCGTCTCCAGCGGGCACTTGGTGCCCAGCGAGGCCGCCGTCATCGGGATGGTGACCGTGCAGTGCAGGTCGTCCCCGCGGCGCTGGAACGTCGAGTGCGGCAGTTCGTGGATCTCCACGTACAGGTCTCCGGCGGGGCCGCCGCCGGGGCCGACCTCGCCCTCGCCCGCGAGCTGGATGCGGGTGCCGTTCTCGACGCCCGCCGGGATCTTGACCGTGAGGCTGCGGCGGGACCGGACCCGGCCGTCGCCCGCGCACTCGGGGCACGGGGTCGGGACGACGGTGCCGAAGCCCTGGCACTGCGGGCAGGGGCGCGAGGTCATGACCTGGCCCAGGAAGGACCGGGTGACCTGCGAGACCTCACCGCGGCCGCGGCACATGTCACACGTCTGCGCCGAGGTGCCGGGGGCGGCGCCCTCACCGGAGCAGGTCGTGCACACGACGGCCGTGTCGACCTGGATGTCCTTGGTGGTCCCGAAGGCCGCCTCGTCCAGTTCCAGGTCCAGGCGGATCATGGCGTCCTGGCCGCGGCGGGTCCGCGAGCGCGGGCCGCGCTGCTGACTCTGGCCGAAGAAGGCGTCCATGATGTCGGAGAAGTTGCCGAAGCCGCCCGCCCCGAATCCGCCCGCGCCGCCGCCGCCCGAGGAGGACAGCGGGTCGCCGCCGAGGTCGTAGACCTGCTTCTTCTGCGGGTCCGAGAGGACCTCGTACGCCGCGTTGATCTCCTTGAAACGCTCTTGCGTCTTGGGATCGGGATTCACATCCGGGTGCAGCTCGCGCGCAAGCCGCCGGAATGCCTTCTTGATCTCGTCCTGGGAAGCGTCGCGGCGCACGCCGAGAACGGCGTAGTAGTCCGTGGCCACTTACGACTCCGCCAGGATCTGTCCGACGTAACGTGCCACTGCGCGTACCGCTCCCATCGTTCCGGGGTAATCCATGCGGGTCGGTCCGACCACGCCGAGTTTGGCGACGGCTTCGCCGCCCGAACCGTAACCGACCGAGACGACCGACGTGGAGTTCAGTCCCTCGTAGGCGTTCTCATGCCCGATCCGTACGGCCATTCCCGACTCACTGGCCTCGCCCAGCAGCTTGAGGAGCACGACCTGCTCCTCCAGCGCTTCGAGCACCGGCCTGATCGTCAGGGGAAAATCGTGTCCGAAGCGGGTGAGATTGGCGGTTCCGCCGATCATCAGCCGTTCCTCGGCTTCCTCGACCAGGGTTTCGAGGAGCGTCGCGAGCACGGTGGAGACCGTGGCGCGGTCGTCGGCCTCGAAGGACTCGGGGAGGTCCTGGACGAGCGGGGGCACATCGGTGAAGCGGCGGCCGACGACCCGGCTGTTGAGCCGGGCCCGCAGGTCCGCGAGCGAGGTCTCCCCGAAGGGGGTCTGGCAGTCGATGAGCCGCTGCTCGACGCGCCCGGTGTCCGTGATCAGTACGAGCATCAGCCGGGCCGGGGCCAGCGACAGCAGCTCGACGTGACGCACGGTGGAGCGCGTCAGCGAGGGGTACTGGACGACGGCGACCTGCCGGGTGAGCTGCGCGAGCAGCCGCACCGTACGGCCGACGACGTCGTCGAGGTCCACCGCGCCGTCGAGGAAGTTCTGGATGGCCCGGCGCTCGGGCGTCGACAGGGGTTTGACACCCGCCAGCCGGTCGACGAAGAGCCGGTAACCCTTGTCGGTGGGGATGCGGCCGGCGCTGGTGTGGGGCTGGGCGATGTAGCCCTCGTCCTCCAGCACGGCCATGTCGTTGCGCACGGTGGCGGGTGAGACGCCGAGCCGGTGCCGCTCGGTCAGAGCCTTGGAGCCGACCGGCTCCTCGGTCCCGACGTAGTCCTGGACGATGGCGCGCAGCACTTCGAGCCTGCGTTCACTGAGCATCGCGCACACCTCCAGCTGTGGTCCGTCGCCGTGTTGCGCCGGCGTTCGTTGGCACTCCGTTTGGCACTCTGGTCGTTCGAGTGCCAGAGACCCCCCGGTCAGTGTACGGCCGGGTGGTGACGCCCTGGCAAGGGCGGCCCGTCAGGGTAGCGTCGCCGCATGGACGTGCGATGGGAAGAGGCGGGCTGGGAACGGCTGACCGGACGGGCCGGACGGCGGCGTCTTCCGGTGTGGGACTGCACGGTGGGACTGGTGGTGGGGGACGAGTCGGTGCTCCTGATCGACCCCGGTTCGTGCCTGCGGGAGGGTGTGGAGATCCGTGCCGGGGCCGAGCGGCTGACGGGTCGCCGCGTGACCCATATCGCATTCACGCACGGGCATTTCGATCACGTTCTGGGCGCGGCGGCGTTCTCCGGGGCCGAGGTGTACGCCGCGGTCGGGCTGGACTCCGTCCTGGACGCCGGGCGGGAGCCGCTGCGGCGGACCGCGGTGCGGCACGGGCTGGCCGCGTCGGAGGCGGCGGAGGCCGTCGAGCTGCTGGTGCTCCCCCGGCACGCGGTGTCGGGCGAGTGGACGCTGGAGCTGGGCGGTGTGCGGGTGCTGCTGGCCAACCTGGGGCCGGGGCACACGGGGCACGACCTGGCGGTGTTCGTCCCGGGAGAGCGCGAGACGGTCTTCTGCGGCGACCTGGTGGAGGAGTCGGGCGAGCCGCAGGCGGGCGGCGACGCGGTGCCGGCCCGCTGGCCGGACGCCCTGGACCGGCTGCTGGCCCTGGGCGGTGACGACGCGCTGTACGTACCGGGTCACGGAGCGGTGGTCGACGCGGCCTTCGTCCGTGCGCAACGCGCCACACTGGCCGCGCGTTTCGGCGTGTCGGAGGCGTGATCGCCGCGCCTCTCCTACTGTCGGCCGGATGCGCGAGTACTCCCCCGACCTGACCCCGCAGTGGAAGCGCCCCAAGGCCGTGCCCGAGGTGGCGGCGGAGCCCGACCTGGTGGTCGAGGCCGCCGGTACGGACTTCTGCGGCGCGGTGGTGGGCTGCGAGGCGGGCACGGTGACCCTGGAGGACCGGTTCGGCAAGCGGCGGGTGTTCCCGATGGAACCCGCCGCGTTCCTGCTGGACGGCGCGGTGGTCACCCTGGTCCGCCCGCCGCGCGGCCCGGTGGCACCGTCCCGTACGGCGTCGGGGTCGATCGCCGTCCCGGGGGCGCGGGCGCGGGTGGCGCGGGCCGGCCGGATCTACGTCGAGGGGCGGCACGACGCGGAGCTGGTGGAGCGGGTCTGGGGCGACGACCTGCGGATCGAGGGCGTGGTGGTGGAGTACCTGGAGGGGATCGACGACCTCCCGGCGATCGTGGCGGAGTTCGGACCGGGTCCGGACGCCCGGCTCGGCGTCCTCGTGGACCACCTGGTGCCGGGGTCGAAGGAGTCCCGCATCGCGGCCGCCGTGACCTCGCCGGACGTGCTGATCGCGGGCCACCCGTACGTGGACGTCTGGCAGGCGGTGAAGCCGTCCGCGCTGGGCATCGCCGCGTGGCCGGTGGTGCCGCGCGGGCAGGACTGGAAGACGGGCGTCTGCCGGGCCCTGGGCTGGCCGGAGAACACGGGGGCCGCCTGGCAGCACATCCTGTCGCGGGTGACCTCGTACAAGGACCTGGAGCCGACGCTGCTGGGCCGCGTCGAGGAGCTGATCGACTTCGTGACGGCCCCCTGAGGCCGCCGTTCTCCCCTCGGCCGCCCGTGACCCGTCACCTGTCACCCCGTACGGCGGGCGTCAGTCCACCAGGTCCCGGACCACCGCGTCGGCCAGCAGCCGCCCCCGCAGGGTCAGCACGGCCCGCCCGGCCGCGTACGGGCCGGGCTCCAGGAGCCCGTCCGCGAGGGCCTTCCCGGCCGCCGCGAGCCCCGCCGGGGCCAGCAGGGTCAGCGGGCAGCCGTCCAGCAGCCGCAGCTCCAGCAGGATCCGCTCGACCCGCCGGTCCTCCGGCGACAGCAGCTCGCGACCGGCGCCCGGGGACCTGCCCCCGGCCAGGGCGGCGGCGTAGGCGCCGGGGTGCTTCACGTTCCACCAGCGGACGCCGCCGACGTGCGAGTGCGCGCCGGGGCCCGCGCCCCACCAGTCGGCGCCGCGCCAGTACAGCTCGTTGTGCAGGCAGCGCCCGGCCTCGGTGGTGGCCCAGTTCGACACCTCGTACCAGTGGTACCCGGCCTGCGCCATCGCCTCGTCGGCGATCAGGTAGCGGTCGGCGTGCACGTCGTCGTCCGTCATCGGGACCTCGCCGCGGCGGATGCGGCGGGCGAGCTGCGTCCCCTCCTCGACGATGAGGGCGTACGCGCTGATGTGGTCCGGCCCGGCGCCGAGCGCGGCGTCCAGGGTGGCCCGCCAGTCCTCGTCCGACTCCCCCGGCGTGCCGTAGATCAGGTCGAGGTTGACGTGCTCGAAGCCCGCCGCCCGCGCCTCCGCGACGCACGCCTCGGGCCGCCCGGGCGTGTGGGTGCGGTCGAGCACCTTCAGGACGTGCTGCCGGGCGCTCTGCATGCCGAAGGAGACCCGGTTGAAGCCGCCGGCGCGCAGCTCGGCCAGGTACTCCGGGTCCACGGAGTCCGGATTGGCCTCGGTGGTGACCTCGGCGTCCTCGGCCAGGCCGAACTCGTCCCGGATCGCCGCGACCATCCGTACGAGGTCCCGGGCCGGGAGCAGCGTGGGCGTGCCGCCGCCGACGAAGACGGTGCGGACGGCGCGGGGGTCGTCGCCGAGCACCTTGCGGGCGAGGCGGACCTCGTCGATCAGGGTGTCGGCGTAGTTCTCCCGGGAGGCGAGCACTCCGCCGGTGCCCCGCAGCTCGGTGGCCGTGTAGGTGTTGAAATCGCAGTACCCGCAGCGCGTGGCGCAGTACGGGACGTGCAGGTAGAAGCCGAGCGGCCGCTCGCCTGCGCCCGCCAGGGCGTGCGACGGCAGCGAGCCGTCTTCGGGCATGGGTTCACCGTCGGGCAGTACGGAAGGCATGCGCCCATTGTCCCGCACCCGCCACACCCCCCGGGAACGGCGGGCGCGGCGGGAGGGGCCACCGGCCCGCCCCGCCGAGCCCGCGGCAGGCGCTACGCCTCGCGGGAGCCCTCGTACATCTCCTCGATCAGGTGCTTGAACTCACGCTCGACCACGGGCCGCTTCAGCTTCAGGCTCGGCGTGAGGTCGCCGTGCTCGACGTCCAGGTCCCGCGGCAGCAGCCGGAACTTCTTGACCGTCTGCCAGCGCTGGAGCCCCTCGTTGAGGGTCTGTACGTACGTCTCGATCAGCCGCGTCGTCTGCGGGGCGGCCACGACCTGCGCGTACGTCTTGCCCTCCAGCCCGTTCTCGGCGGCCCAGCCCAGGATGGCGGGTCCGTCGAGCGCGATGAGCGCCGAGCAGAAGTTCCGGTCCGCGCCGTGCACCACGATGCTCGACACGTACGGGCAGATCGCCTTGAACTGGCCCTCGACCTCGGCCGGGGCGACGTACTTGCCGCCCGAGGTCTTGATCAGGTCCTTCTTGCGGTCGGTGATCCGCAGGTAGCCGTCGGCCGACAGCTCGCCGATGTCCCCGGTGTGCAGCCAGCCGTCCGCCTCCAGCACCTCGGCGGTCTTCTCAGGCAGCCCGTGGTAGCCCTCCATGATGCCGGGGCCGCGCAGCAGGATCTCGCCGTCGTCGGCGATGCGGACCTCGGTGCCGGGGAGCGGCTTGCCGACGGTTCCGGTGCGGTAGGCCTCGCCCGGGTTGACGAAGGAGGCGGCGCTGGACTCCGTCAGGCCGTAGCCCTCCAGGATGTGGATGCCCGCGCCGGCGAAGAAGTAGCCGATGTCGGGCGCCAGGGCCGCGGACCCGGAGACGGCGGCGCGCAGGTTGCCGCCGAAGGCCTCGCGGAGCTTGGAGTAGACGAGCGCGTCGGCGATCTTGTGCTTGGTGGTGAGGCCGAAGGGCGCCGTGGCGTTGCCGGTGCGCCGGAAGTTGTCCTGCGTGACCTTCGCGTACTCGCGGGCGACGCCGACGGCCCACTGGAAGATCTTGTACTTGGCCCCGCCGCCGGCCCGCGCCTTGGCGGCGACCCCGTTGTAGACCTTCTCGAAGATGCGCGGGACGGCCGCCATGTAGGTCGGCTGCACGATCGGCAGGTTCTCGATGATCTTGTCGATGCGTCCGTCGACGGCGGTGACGTGCCCGACCTCGATCTGGCCGGAGGTCAGCACCTTGCCGAAGACGTGGGCCAGGGGCAGCCACAGGTACTGGACGTCGTCCTTGGTGATCAGCCCGGTGGCCACGGTCGCCTTGGCCATGTACGACCAATTGTCGTGCGGCAGCCGTACGCCCTTGGGGCGGCCGGTGGTACCGGAGGTGTAGATGAGGGTGGCGAGCTGGTCGGCGGTGATCGCCGCGATCCGCTCCTTCACCGCCCCGGGGTTCTCGGCGAGGTGCGCCGCACCGCGCTTCTCGAGGTCCGCGAGGGAGAGCACCCAGCCGTCCGGGTCCCCGTCGGCCGGCACCGCGTCGGCGGCCTCCAGGACGATGACGTGCGCCAGCCCGGGCAGGTCCGCGCGGTGCTCGCGCGCCTTGGCCAGCTGCTTGGCGTCCTCGGCGATCAGTACCCGGCTGGCCGAGTCGGCGAGGATGTACGCCGACTCCTCGGCGTTGGTGCTCGGGTAGACGGTGGTGGTCGCGGCGCCCGCGCACATCACGCCGAGGTCGGCGAGGATCCACTCGACCCTGGTGTTGGAGGCGAGGGCGACACGGTCCTCCGCTTCGAGGCCGAGGGTGATCAGGCCGGCGGCGATGGAGAAGACGCGCTCGGCCGCCTGTCCCCAGCTGAGCGACTTCCAGTCGTCGGGAGCGCCCCCGCCGCCGGCCGCGGGGACCGGGAACCGGTACGCCTCCGCGTCGGGCGTGGCGGCGACGCGCTCAAGGAAGAGGGCCGCCACGGTGGGCGGGCGGTTCTCGATCAAGGTCTGTGTGTCGCTCACGACATCCTCCGGACCGGTCCACGCGGCAGTGCGTGGGCGTGGGGCGCTTGGGGGGCGCTTGGGACTGGCGGGTTTGAGACGTGCCGGTTAGTGACTGGCGAGTAACCGTCGAGCAGTGATCAGACTAGAGGCCGCCAGGCCGGTGCGTAAGAGCCCGCAGGCGGCCGGTTCATAACGAAAGAGGCCCTCACGCCTGAGCGTGAGGGCCTCGTTCCGTACCGGTCGCTACTTCTTCTTGCCGGAGGATTCGTCGCTGGACAGGACGGCGATGAAGGCCTCCTGCGGGACCTCCACGGAGCCGACCATCTTCATCCGCTTCTTGCCCTCCTTCTGCTTCTCCAGCAGCTTCCGCTTACGGGAGATGTCACCGCCGTAGCACTTGGCGAGGACATCCTTGCGGATGGCGCGGATGGTCTCGCGGGCGATGACGCGGGAGCCGACGGCCGCCTGGATCGGGATCTCGAAGGCCTGCCGCGGGATGAGCTCGCGCAGCTTGGCGACCAGGCGCACGCCGTAGGCGTAGGCGGCGTCCTTGTGGCAGACGGCGGAGAAGGCGTCGACCTTGTCGCCGTGCAGCAGGATGTCGACCTTGACCAGGCTGCCGGACAGCTCGCCGGTGGGCTCGTAGTCCAGGGAGGCGTAGCCGCGCGTCTTGGACTTCAGCTGGTCGAAGAAGTCGAAGACGATCTCCGCGAGCGGGAGGGTGTAGCGGATCTCGACGCGGTCCTCGGAGAGGTAGTCCATCCCGAGGAGGGTGCCGCGGCGCTGCTGGCAGAGCTCCATGATCGCGCCGATGAACTCGGAGGGCGCGAGCAGGGTGGCCCGGACGACCGGCTCGAACACGTCCGAGATCTTGCCCTCGGGGAACTCGCTCGGGTTGGTGACGGAGACTTCCTTGCCGTCTTCCATGACGACCCGGTAGACGACGTTCGGCGCGGTGGCGATCAGGTCGAGACCGAACTCGCGCTCCAGGCGCTCGCGCACCACGTCCAGGTGGAGCAGGCCGAGGAAGCCGACGCGGAAGCCGAAGCCGAGCGCCGCCGAGGTCTCCGGCTCGTAGACCAGCGCGGCATCGTTGAGCTGCAGCTTGTCCAGGGCCTCGCGCAGGTCCGGGTAGTCCGAGCCGTCGAGCGGGTACAGGCCCGAGAAAACCATGGGCCGCGGGTCCTTGTAGCCGCCGAGGGCCTCGGTCGCGCCGTTGTGCAGGCTGGTGATCGTGTCACCGACCTTGGACTGACGGACGTCCTTCACGCCGGTGATGATGTAGCCCACCTCGCCGACGCCGATGCCGTCGGCCGGGGTCATCTCCGGGGAGGAGACGCCGATCTCCAGCAGCTCGTGGGTGGCGCCGGTGGACATCATGCGGATGCGTTCGCGCTTGCTGAGCTGGCCGTCGACCACACGCACGTAGGTGACCACGCCGCGGTACGAGTCGTAGACCGAGTCGAAGATCATCGCGCGGGCCGGGGCGTCCTTGGGGCCGACCGGGGCCGGGACCGTGGCGACGATCTTGTCGAGCAGCACGTCCACGCCGAGACCGGTCTTCGCCGAGACGCGCAGCACGTCCTCCGGCTGGCAGCCGACCAGGTTCGCGAGTTCCTCGGCGAACTTCTCCGGCTGGGCGGCCGGCAGGTCGATCTTGTTCAGGACCGGGACGATCGCGAGGTCCTTCTCCATCGCCAGGTACAGGTTGGCGAGGGTCTGGGCCTCGATGCCCTGGGCCGCGTCCACGAGGAGGACGGTGCCCTCGCACGCGGCGAGGGAGCGCGAGACCTCGTAGGTGAAGTCGACGTGCCCGGGGGTGTCGATCATGTTGAGGATGTGGGTGGTACCCAGGCCCTCGCCCGTGGTGGGGGCCCAGGGCAGCCGGACCGCCTGGGACTTGATCGTGATGCCGCGCTCACGCTCGATGTCCATGCGGTCGAGGTACTGGGCGCGCATCTGCCGCTGGTCGACCACACCGGTGAGCTGGAGCATCCGGTCGGCAAGGGTCGACTTGCCGTGGTCGATGTGCGCGATGATGCAGAAGTTGCGGATCAGCGCCGGGTCGGTACGGCTCGGCTCGGGCACGTGGCTGGGGATCGCGGGCACGCAGTGTCCTGATTCTCGGGTCGCAGTCGGAAGCGTTTGCGGAGCGTCGGTCGGAGCGTGGATCCGGCTCCCGTCGCTCTCGGCGGCGGGATCTCGGATCTGTACGCAGACTCCCATGGTCCCATGGACGGGGCAGTGCGCTCGGTTTGGGCCACCCGCAGAGTGCCTGGTAGCCTGGGTAGCTGTGTCTCGTATGCCCTCTCAGCTGTCGGGACACAATCCGAAGAACAAAACTCTGAACCTGAAAAGGCTCTTTCGTGGCGAACATCAAGTCCCAGATCAAGCGGAACAAGACGAACGAGAAGGCGCGCCTGCGCAACAAGGCCGTCAAGTCTTCGCTCAAGACCGCGATCCGCAAGGCCCGCGAGGCCGTCGTCGCCGGTGACGCCGAGAAGGCCACCGTGGCTTCTCGCGCCGCCGCGCGTGCGCTCGACAAGGCTGTCTCGAAGGGCGTCATCCACAAGAACGCCGCCGCCAACAAGAAGTCGGCGCTGGCCATCAAGGTTGCCGCCCTGCAGGGCTGAGCTCTCGATGTGAATCGCCGGTAAGGACTCAGCGGACCCTCTCTTCCGCTCCGGACCGGCACACCGCGCCGCACGCGGCTCTGCTCGCGCAAGCCGCGGCAAGTGCGGCACACCTCGTGACATTTTTATCGACACGGCACGCTGGCTAGTACGCCACGCTGACCAGCGTGGAAGCCCCCTGGTCCCCACTGGGGGGCTTCTTTGCGTCCGGATGCGGGAGGCCCCCGCCAGGCGCCGGCCCACGACACCGCGCAGCGGGACCCGGCCGGGCCGGGTGATCACCCGTGGGGCGTACGCGGCACAGCACCGGCTGAGCACGCCGAACCCGCAGCCGGACAGGCCGGCGCGGCCCGGGATTACCGTCAACGGGACGTCGGCCGCCACGTCGTCGGGCCGGGCGAGTACGTCCGGCACTCGGCCGGCCCGACAACGCGGCGAGGTACCGTGCGGGGCGCCGCGACACGGTGAACCTTTCCGGTCACCGCGCTAGCGTTGGGCCGGCCTGGCCGCGTGGGCGACCGCCACCACTGCCTTCTCCAGGGCGTACTCGGGGTCGTCGCCGCCGCCCTTGACCCCCGCGTCGGCGGCGGCCACCGCGCGCAGGGCGTCGGCGACACCGTCGGCCGACCAGCCCCGCATCTGCTGGCGGACCCGGTCGATCTTCCACGGCGGCATGCCCAGGTCCCGGGCGAGGTCGCCCGGGCGGGCACCGCGCGGGGCGGAGGCCAGTTTGCCGATCGCACGGACCGCCTGGGCCAGGGCGCTGGTGATCAGCACCGGGGCCACCCCGGTGGAAAGGGACCAGCGCAGCGCTTCGAGTGCCTCCGCCGCGCGCCCCTCGACGGCCCGGTCGGCCACCGTGAAGCTGGAGGCCTCGGCCCGGCCCGTGTAGTACCGGCCGACCACGGCCTCGTCGATCGTGCCCTCGACGTCGGCGCACAACTGCGCCGCCGCGCTCGCCAGCTCCCGCAGGTCGCTCCCGATCGCGTCCACCAGGGTCTGGCACGCCTCGGGCGTCGCCGACCTGCCCAGCGTGCGGAACTCGCCACGTACGAAGGCCAGTCGGTCCGCCGCCTTCGTCATCTTCGGGCAGGCGACCTCGCGGGCCCCCGCCTTCCGGGCCGCGTCGAGCAGTCCCTTGCCCTTGACTCCGCCCGCGTGGAGGAGCACGACGGTGATCTCCTCGAAGGGCGCGGCGAGGTACGCCTTGACCTCCTTGACCGTGTCCGCCGACAGGTCGTGCGCGTTGCGCACGATCAGCACCTTGCGCTCGGAGAAGAGCGACGGGCTGGTCAGCTCGGCCAGCGTGCCGGGCTGGAGCTGTTCCGGGGCGAGGTCGCGCACGTCCGTGTCGGAGTCGGCGGCTCGGGCGGCCGTCACAATCTCCCGGACGACGCGGTCGAGCAGCAGGTCCTCCTGCCCCACCGCGAGGGTGAGCGGGGCGAGCGGATCGTCGGTGGAGTTCTTCCTGGTGGCCATCGGCTCCAGCATCCCACGCCGCACTGACAGCCCCACGCGCCGCGTGCCCGAGAATGGTCGCGTGAACCTGCGACATGTACTCGTCCTGCCCGACCGCGACGCCGCCGAGGAGGTGGCGCGGGAGGCCTCGGACCGCTTCGGCCTCCCGGAGGAACCGCAGCTGGTCCGCGACGCCCTGGCCGGTGAGGACGACGCCGAGGACGCCCAGTGGCTGGTGGTGGTCGAGGACCCGCGGGAACGGCTCGACCCCGACGCGCTCGACGCCCTCGCCGACGCCTACGAGGGCTGGCTCGAAGCTCCCTGACCCCGTCAGGCCTTGTGGACGATCTGGATGTCCAGCGTCACGTCGACGCTCGACCCGATCGCCGCGACCCCGTGCGCCAGCATCGACTGCCAGTTCAGGGTGAAGTCCTCGCGGTGCAGCTCGGCCGTGGCCCGGCAGGCCGCCCTGGGCTCGCCCTCGAGGCCCGTGCCCAGGCCCAGGTACTGGGTGTCCAGGGTGACGGAGCGGCTGACCCCGTGCAGGGTCAGAGCGCCCGCGACGGCCCAGCGGCTGCCGCTGCGGTGGATGAACCGCTCGCTGTAGAACTCCACCGTGGGGTGCCGGACCGCGTCCAGGAAGTCCGCCGACCGCAGGTGGTCGTCCCGCATCCGCAGACCCGTGTCGATGCTCGCCGCGTCGATGATCACGTGCATGGAGGAGTCCTCCATCCGCTCCGCGATCCGCACCGCGCCGGCGAAGGTGTTGAAGCGGCCGCGGACGCGCGCGAACCCTATGTGGCGGGCCGAGAAGCCGATCGACGAATGCGTCGGGTCGAGTTCCCAGTGGCCGGGCTGCGGCAGCAGCGGCGGCTCCACCGCGTCGAGGATGATCTCGGCGGTGCCGGGCTGCGCCGGATCCCCCACGATCGTCGCCCCGTGGAACGGCGCGTACCCCTCGGCGGTGACCGAGAGCCGGTACTCCCCTTCCGGCACGGCCGCCGTGAACCCGCCGTACGGGTCGGTCTCCCCGCCGACGATCCGGCGGCCGATCGGGTCGGTCACCTCGAACGCGGCCAGCCGGACCGGCTGGTGGACCGTGTCGAGAACCCGGCAGCTGAGCAGCCGCGCCGTCGGTGGGAGCGTCAGTGTGGCGGATGTGTGCGGGCTGGAACTTCCGGCCGTCTCCATCGCCCGTCGTCGCCCGAACAAGGTCTATGCACCCCCGTGCTGTGTGGACTCGTACCGATCTGGCGAAAACGAATTCGATCATGCTGTCGGGTTGCGGGCAAACAGAACGGTCGTGCCCGGTGTGCCCGCGCCGGCTCCGACGGCGGTTGGCCGGAAACGCTCGCATCCCGGGGCCGGCCCCGGTGATGGCGATCGAGCCGTCGGTATCGGTGCGCAGCACGGCCGTACCCATCGCCCGCAGTCGCGTGAGCGTACCTGGTGCGGGGTGTCCGTAGCGGTTCCCCGCACCGACCGGCACGATGGCGAACCTCGGCCTGACGCGGGCGAGCAGTTCGTGGTCCTGGTGCGCCGAGCCGTGGTGGGCGACTTTGAGGACGTCCACGGGTCCCAGCTCCGGATGATGCCTCAAAAGGGCCTGCTGTGCTGGGGGTTCGAGATCCCCCAGCAGGAGCAGGGTCAGCCCCGCACCCCGCACCAGCAGGGCGATGCTCGCGTCGTTGGCTCCCTCGGGCGGCGGTCCGGCGGGCGGCCAGAGCACCTCCCAGTCCAGCGGCCCGGCCCGCCGCCGCTCCCCCGCCGCCGCCGGCACGACCGGCACGCCCGCGCCGGCCGCGGCCCGGCGGACGAACTGCGCCTGTCCCGGCGGCTCTTCCAGCGTGGTGGCCTGAATCACACCTACGGACCGCCCGCGCAGCACCCCGTGCAGGCCTCCCACGTGGTCCGCGTGAAAGTGCGTCAGCACGAGCAGCGGCACCCTGCGCACGCCCAGGGCCCGCAGGCACGCGTCCACCGGGCCGGGCTCCGGGCCGGCGTCGACCACCATGGCCGTGCCCGGGCCGAGGGCGAGCACGGCCGCGTCCCCCTGCCCCACGGCGCACTGGACGAGCCGCCAGTCCGGCGGCGGCCAGTGCGCGAGCGTACGGACGAGCGGAGGCGGCCGCAGGACGGCGAGGAGCAGCAGCACGGCCAGGGCGGCGCAGACCCACCGCCGCAGGCCGAACCGGGCGCAGAGCCCCACGACGGCCAGGGTCGCGGCGGCCAGCAGCAGACCCCCGCCGAGCCCGCCGGGCCAGGGCAGCTCGGCTCCCGGCAGCCGGGCCCCGCCCCGGGCCACGGCGGCGATCCACCCGGCCGGCACACCGGCGCACCGGGCCAGCAGCTCCGCGGCCGGCATCCACAGCGGAGCCGCGGCGAGCGCCGCGAAGCCGAGGACGGTCGCCGGGCCCGCCGCGAGCTCGGCCAGCAGGTTGCACGGCACCGCCACCAGGCTGACCCGGGCCGCGAGCACGGCGACCACGGGGGCGCACACCGCCTGGGCGGCCGCCGCGGCTCCCAGCGCCTCGGCGAGCCGGGGCCGCATCCCGCGTCTCTGCAGGCCTCCGCTCCACCGGGGGGCGAGGGTCAGGAGGGCTCCGGTGGCCAGGACGGAGAGCAGGAAGCCCTGGCTGCGGGCCAGCCACGGGTCGTACAGCACGAGCAGCAGCACGGCGGCGGCCAGGGCCGGGATCAGGGACCGGCGCCGCCCGGTGGCGATGGCGGCCAGGGTGACCGTGCCGCAGGCCGCGGCCCGCAGCACGCTCGGCTCCGGCCGGCAGACCACCACGAAGGCGAGGGTCAGCGCGGCCCCGCACAGGGCGGTCGCCCGCAGCGAGAGCCCGAGGAGCGGGGCCAGCCCGCGCCGCTCGGCCTGCTGCGCGCGGGCCGGCGGCCCGATGAGCAGGAACAGCACCACGGTGAGGTTGGACCCGGACACGGCCAGGAGGTGCAGCAGGTCGGTGGCCCGGAACGCCTCGTCCAGATCGGGCGGCACCCTGGAGGTGTCCCCGACGACGAGCCCCGGCAGCAGGGCCCTCGCGTCCGGCGCGAGCCCCTCGGTGGCCTCGCGCAGCCCGGCCCGCAACCGCCCCGCGACCCTCTGGGCGGTGCTCGGTCCGCCGGTGACCACCGGCGGGGTGTCCCCACCCGGCCGCAGCAGCGCCACCGCCCGCTCACCGCCCCGGGCCGGGGCCAGCCGGGCGACCGCCTCCACCCGGGTGGAGGGCAGCAGCCGGGCCCAGCCCGGGTGTCCGGCGAGCACCCGCACCGGGGTCTCGACCCGGGTACGCGCCCCGTCGGGCCCGGTCACGCGGGTGAGCACGGCGTCCAGGAGCACCAGTGGCGGCCCGTTCCCGCCGCGGAGCACCCGGGGGTCGGAGCCGACGGTGAGGTCGGCGAGGACGCGGGCGTGCTCCCGGGCCAGCCCAGGGACCGGCCCGGCCCGCGCCTCGGCCCGCTCGAGCCCCGCCACCCCGGCTCCGGCCGCCGCGCACAGCAGGGCGGCGCCCGCGGCGGCGGCGATCCTCCACCGCGCTCCCGGAAGCCGCCAGGCGGCCAGCACCAGCAGTCCGGCGCCGACGCCGCCCAGCCCGGCCCCGGCGGCCGTCCACGCGGCGGGCGCGCCCAGGGCCAGGGCGGCGGCCGCCCAGGCGGCCAGGGCCGGCACGGCCAGGCGCAGATCCACCGGGCCCGGCCCGTCGGGGCGGTTCACGGCCGCACCAGACGGCGCAGATCGGCGAAGCGCCGCTCGCCGATGCCGTTCACCTGGCGGAGCTCCTCCACCGAGCGGAAGCCGCCGCGGGCCGTGCGGAAGTCAACGATGTGCCGCGCCAGCACCGGCCCGACCCCCGGCAGCCCGTCCAACTGCTCCACCGTGGCCGAACCGAGGCTGAGCGGACCGGCAGTCGGACCCCCGCCCCCGCCCCCGCCCGGTAGAGCCAGCGCCGGCGGTTGCGGTTGCGGCTGTGCCGGTACGCCGACCAGCACCTGCTCGCCGTCCACCAGCACCCGGGCCCGGTTGAGCCCGGTGGTGTCCGTGCCCGGCCGCACTCCGCCGGCGGCGGCCAGCGCGTCCTCCACCCGCGAACCGGCGGGCAGCCGCCGCACACCCGGCTCCCGTACCTTGCCGCCGACGTCGACCACGATCCGCGCACCGCCGGGCGGTGCCGGGCCCCCGGGAGACGCGGCGACCGGCGCCAGGGCCGAGACCGGCACCGGGGCAGGAGCCGGGGCGATCACCGCGGGGGCCGTCACCGGCTGGGGCCGGGCGGACCAGTACTGCTGCCCCGCGAAGCCGACCGCCACCACGAGCACGATCGCGACGGCCCCCACCGTGCGCGGCTCCACTCCGCAGCGGGCCTGGAACCACACCGGAAGCCGCTCCCGCACGGCCAGCCTCCGAGCCTCCCCGGCCGAGAGCCCCACCGCCTCACCGGGCAATGACCCGGACGACGGCCCGGCAAGCGACCCGGACGACGGCCCGGCGGACGGCCCGGCGGACGATCCGGCCGAGGCCGCTGACGGTGCCCCGGACGGCTCGACCGACAGCGCCTCGGCCCGTACGCGCAGGGGCGCCACGGGCAGGTCCCCCGCAATCGGCGGCGCCCCGGCCAACTCCCCGGGCGGCGACGCCCCGGGCAGGCCCCCGGAGGACCCCTCGGGCGGGCTGCTGCCGCCCAGCAGCGCTTCGGCCCGTCGGCGCACCGCGCCCGGCTCGGCGGGCGCGCGACGGGGCCGGTCCCCCCTGAACCGCAGGCGGCCGTCGGAGGAGCGGGAGCGGCCGGGACCGCTGGTGGCACGGGACTGGAGCGGAGTACGCGTTCGCGTTCGAAGAGTCATGCAACGACCGTACGAGCCGAACCCGACCGCCGTTCGGAACCCTCAATTCCGGTGGACGAAAGCCCCGTTGTGGATAACCCCGTCACCCGTTCCGGTGCTCACCGCGAGCCCGCGGGCCCTCGCCATGGGGCCTTGAGGCACTCGCACCGGGTCCCTCGGGCCCCTGAGGCGTTCAGCGCCTCACCGGGGCGAGACGACGGCCGCCAGCAGCCCCGGTCCGGTATGCGCGCCGATCACCGCGCCCACCTCGCTGACGTGCAGCTCCACCAGGCCCGGGATGCGCTCACGCAGCCGCTGCGCCAGCTTCTCGGCCCGTTCCGGCGCCGCCAGGTGGTGCACCGCCACGTCGACGCTGGCCGAACCGGCACGCTCCACGGCCAGCTCCTCCAGCCGGGCGATGGCCTTCGAAGCGGTACGCACCTTCTCCAGCATCTCGATCCGCCCACCGTCCAGCGTCAGCAGCGGCTTCACCGCCAGGGCCGAACCGAGCAGGGCCTGCGCGGCCCCGATCCGGCCGCCGCGCCGGAGGTAGTCGAGGGTGTCGACGTAGAAGTACGCGGACATGTCCGCCGCCCGCTTCTCCGCGGCCGCCACGGCCTCGTCCAGGGAGCCCCCGGCCTCGGACACCTCGGCGGCGGCCAGGGCGCAGAACCCGAGGGCCATCGCGACCATGCCCGTGTCCACGACGCGGACGGGTACGGGCGCGGTCCTGGAGGCGACCACCGCGGAATCGTAGGTACCGGAGAATTCGGAGGACAGGTGCAGGCTCACGATGCCGGTCGCGCCGGCGTCCGCCGCGGCCTGGTAGGCCCGGACGAACTCCTCCGGGCCGGGGCGCGAGGTGGTGACCGAGCGGCGCTTCTGCAAGGCCAGCGCGAGACTGCGCGCCGAGATCTCGGTGCCCTCCTCCAGCGCCTCGTCGCCGAGCACCACGGTGAGCGGTACGGAGGTGATTCCGTGCCGCGCCATGGCCGGTGGGGGCAGGTAGGCCGTGGAATCGGTGACGATGGCGACATGGCGGGACATGAGCCGGAGGGTACCGCCCGTGGGCGTTCCGCGGCAGCCTGGGGCTCTGACTCGGTGTACTCACCGGCCCCCCCGACACCGCGCCGGACTCTCCCTACTCGGTGTCCTCACCCGCTCCCCCGGCACCGCCCCGGACTCCCCGACGAGCATCGCCACGGCACCGCCGCGCCGGGCACCCCCAGCCCCCGCCCCGCGCGGTCCGCCACCGCCCCCGCTCGAGCCCGCCCCTTGCCCCGCCCAGGCACTCCTCAGGCCGGCATCAGGCACTCCTCAGGCCGGCATCACCGGCGTCAGGCCGGCATCAGGTGGTGCTCAGGTCGTGCTCTCCGGCCGGCGCGTCTTCTGCCACGGATAGGACGCCGCCGGAGGCGCCTGGTTCAGCGCCGCCTGATCGGCTCCCGCCCCCCGGCCGTCCGCACCCCGACTACCAGCACCCCGACCGCCCGCGGCCGGAGCCTGCGCCGACCCGTGCGGTGCGCGGTCGCGCGCCGGCCCGGCCTGCTGCGCGTCCCACGCCGCGGCCGCCGCCGCGAGCTCGTCCACCGCCTCGGGCGACCAGTCCCGCAGCGCGCCCGACTCCATCTCGATCTGGTCCGACAGGACGCTCAGCTCGTCCTCGGCGAACCGGCGGGCCCGGTCGCGCGCCGCCCACCGCAGCGAATCCGCCGCCTTTGTGATCTTGGCTGTACGTTCCCGCAGGTCCGGGAGTCCGGCGGCGATCCGCTGCCGGTCCGGCTCCTGCTCCAGCCGCTTGAGCTCATCGTCCAACTCGTAGCCGTGCGCGCTCAGCCGCTCGAACAAGCCGATCGACTCCCGCAGCGAGGCGTCCGCCTGAACGCCCTGGTACAGCGCCTGCTGCGTGGACCGCATCGACGTCCGCAGGTCGAGCCGCAGCTGCGCCAGCGCGCCGCTCACCCCGACCTGCCCGAAGCTCTTCGCCCGCAGCGTCGTGTCCTCGACCGTCCGCCGGGCCTGCGTGATCGTCCGGTCCACACCGCGCTTGGCGGCCCCCACCACCTTGACGGTCACGTACGCGCCCAGGCCCAGGAAGGCGAAAAGTACCAGCAGCGCGAAGATGATCAACGCCTCCTCCATGAGGTTCCTCTCCCCTGCCTAGTCCGTCTCCTCCACCGTAAACGCCACGGGCAGGCCAGGGGTTCCAATCGAACCCCCAACCTGCCCGTACGGGAATACCCCTAGGCCGGAGCCCGAACCCGTCAGATGACGATGTTGACCAGCTTCGGCGCGCGCACGATCACCTTGCGGATCTCCGACCCGCCCAGCGCCGCGACCACTCCGGCGTCGGTGACGGCCAGCTTTTCCAGGTCCGCGTCCGAGATCGTCGGCGGCACCTCCAGCCGCGCCTTGACCTTGCCCTTGACCTGGACCACGCAGGTCACGGTCTCGTCGACGACGTACGCCGGGTCCGCGACCGGGAAGTCCTGGTGGACCACCGAATCGCTGTGCCCCAGCCGGTGCCACAGCTCCTCCGCGATGTGCGGGGCCAGCGGGGCGACCAGCAGCACCAGCCGCTCGGCGACCGTGCGCTCCAGCGGGCGGCCCGCCTTCGTCAGCGCGTTGTTCAGCTCGGTGATCTTGGCGATGGCGGTGTTGAAGCGCAGCGCGGCCAGGTCGGTGCCGGCCCCGTCGATCGCCTTGTGCAGCACGCGCAGGGTGTCCTCGGCGGGCTCGGCGTCGACGACCGTCACCGCGCCCGTCTCCTCGTCCACGATGTTGCGCCACAGGCGCTGCAGCAGGCGGTACTGGCCGACGACGGCGCGGGTGTCCCACGGACGCGAGACGTCCAGCGGGCCCATCGCCATCTCGTACAGGCGCAGGGTGTCCGCGCCGTACTCCTCACAGATCTCGTCCGGCGTGACGGCGTTCTTCAGGGACTTGCCCATCTTGCCCAGCTCGCGCTTGACGGGCTCGCCCTCGAAGTAGAACTTTCCGTCCCGCTCCTCGACGTCGGTGGCCGAGACCGGGAATCCGCGCTCGTCGCGGTAGACGAACGCCTGGATCATGCCCTGGTTGTACAGCTTGTGGAACGGCTCCACCGAGGAGACGTGACCGAGGTCGAACAGCACCTTCGCCCAGAAGCGCGCGTACAGCAGGTGCAGCACCGCGTGCTCGGCGCCGCCCACGTACAGGTCGACGCCGCCGTGCGGCTGGCCCTCGCGCGGGCCCATCCAGTACTGCTCGATCTCCGGGTCCACCAGCGCGGACGCGTTGTGCGGGTCCAGGTAGCGCAGCTCGTACCAGCAGGAGCCGGCCCAGTTCGGCATGGTGTTGGTCTCGCGCCGGTAGCGCCTGACGCCCTCGCCGCGGCCCAGGTCCAGCTCGACCTCGACCCAGTCGGCCTTGCGCGACAGCGGGGTCTCGGGCTGCGACAGCGCGTCGTTCGGCTCGAAGGTGCGCGGCGAGTAGTCCTCGACCTCGGGCAGTTCCAGCGGCAGCATCGACTCGGGCAGCGGGTGCGCGACGCCGTCCTCGTCGTAGACGATCGGGAAGGGCTCGCCCCAGTACCGCTGGCGGCTGAACAGCCAGTCGCGCAGGCGGAAGTTGACCGTGCCCTCGCCGATGCCGCGCTCGGCCAGCCAGCCGGTGATCAGGGCCTTGGCCTCGACCACGCCCAGCCCGTCCAGCGACAGGCCGGAGCCGGTGGAGTTGACCAGCTTCGCTTCGTACGAGGCGAACGCGTCGTCCCACTCCGCCGGGTCGGTGCCGCGGCCGTCGGACGGCTGCACGACACAGCGCATCGGCAGCTCGAAGGCGCGCGCGAAGGCGAAGTCGCGGCTGTCGTGCGCCGGGACGGCCATGATCGCGCCGGTGCCGTAGCCCATCAGCACGTAGTCGGCGATGAAGACCGGGACCTGCTCGCCGCTGACCGGGTTGGTCGCGTACGCGCCGGTGAAGACGCCCGTCTTCTCCTTGGCGTCCGCCTGCCGCTCGACGTCCGACTTCGACGCGGCCTGCTTGCGGTACGCGTTCACGGCCTCGGCCGGGGTGGCGTGACCGCCGGTCCACACGGGGTGGGTGCCCTCGGGCCAGGCGGCCGGGACGATGGTGGAGATCAGCTCGTGCTCGGGCGCCAGCACCATGTAGGTGGCGCCGAAGAGCGTGTCCTGGCGGGTGGTGAAGACGGTGATTGCGCCGGCGCCGCCGACGGCGAAGTCCACGCGCGCGCCCTCGCTGCGGCCGATCCAGTTCCGCTGCTGCAGCTTGATGGCCTCGGGCCAGTCCAGCGCGTCCAGGTCGTCCAGCAGCCGGTCGGCGTACGCGGTGATCCGCATGTTCCACTGGCTCAGCTTGGCCTTGAAGACCGGGAAGTTGCCGCGCTCGGACCGGCCGTCCGCGGTGACCTCTTCGTTGGCCAGTACGGTGCCCAGCCCCGGGCACCAGTTCACGGGCGCGTCCGAGGCGTACGCCAGCCGGAAGTCGTTCAGTACGTCGGCCCGCTCGCCCGCGGTCAGCCCGGCCCACGCGCGGCCGCCCGGAACCTCACGGGAGCCGTCCTCGAAGGCGGCGACCAGCTCGGCGATCGGCCGTGCCTTGGCGGCGTCCACGTCATACCAGGAGTTGTAGATCTGCAGGAAGATCCACTGGGTCCACTTGTAGTAGTCCGGGTCGATCGTCGCGAACGACCGGCGCTTGTCGTGGCCCAGGCCCAGCCGGCGCAGCTGGACCTTCATGTTCTCGATGTTCGCCTCGGTCGACACCCGCGGGTGCGTGCCCGTCTGGACGGCGTACTGCTCGGCCGGCAGGCCGAAGGCGTCGAAGCCCAGGGTGTGCAGGACGTTGTGGCCGGTCATCCGCTGGTGGCGGGCGAAGACATCGGTGGCGATGTACCCGAGCGGGTGGCCGACGTGCAGCCCCGCGCCGGACGGGTACGGGAACATGTCCATGATGAACTTCTTGGGCTTGGCGACGACCGCGGGGTCCCCGGCCAGGTCCCCGGTCGGGTTGGGCGCCTCGTAGGTGCCCTGCTCGTCCCAGGCGTCCTGCCAGCGTGCCTCGATGTCGGCGGCCATGGCAGCCGTGTAGCGGTGCGCCTCGGCCGCCTCGGGGGCCGGGGTGTTCGTCTCGCTCATGATTTCTGAAGCTCCATCGATCGTCTCTGCCGTCTCTGCCTGCCCAAACGAAAAAACCCCTCGCACAGGAGGGGACGCCGCGCCGATGCCGACCACCGGAGGGTCGGCGTTGATCAGCGCGGCTCGGTAAGCAGAAGGCGTACGGCACGCATGGCGCCAGGGTACCGCAGCGCCCCCGACGCCCGCTCGGAGCGACCGCGTCGTGGAAGCGGCGACGGACGCCGAAGCGGAACAACGAGAAGCGGGCCACCCGATCCGGGTGGCCCGCTTCTTCACTGTGGAGCTATGGAGAATTGAACTCCAGACCTCCTGCATGCCATGCAGGCGCTCTACCAACTGAGCTATAGCCCCTCGTACTGCCTGTCGCTCGGTGTTCCTTGCCGGTTCCCCTCGGCGACATCTCAAACATTACACGGTCATGGCCCTGGTCCAAAAATCGGTTTCCACCGACCACGGGCCATGTCCGTTTTGGCCTGCTTACATCACGCTCGGGCGAACTGGTAGAACCGCTTCAGCGTGCAGTGTTCGTCGAGCAGCCGGCCGTAGATCGGCTCCCCTTCCAGCTCACGGTACGTCTCGATCGGATCGCCTTTTATGATCAGCGCCCGTGCGCATTCCTCGCACCAGTACTGGTAGTCGGAGTTGACCGGGTCCATGTCCCGCACGATCGGCGTGCCGTTGTTGCACCAGTCGCACCGCCGCCGGTGTGCACCCATCCGTCAGCGACTCCCTCCCGCGTCGGGCCGTCGTGTCCCCCTCCGGCGCTCCGATTCTGCCATGCCGGTACAGGCCCGGCCAGCAAGCACAAAGGGGGCAAAAGCAAGAATCCCGCCCCCACTTGGGGACGGGATTCCGATTGTGGAGCTATGGAGAATTGAACTCCAGACCTCCTGCATGCCATGCAGGCGCTCTACCAACTGAGCTATAGCCCCGCTCTCCGCCGCGCTCCCCCGTCTCCGGTGTTCCGCGCTGCGAACAAGAAGAACTCTAGCCTGCGACCAGCCGGAAAGTGAAATCCGGGCGGCTGCCCCGGCAGGAGGGCCGCGGGGAGCCGCTCAGTCGTCGTCGCCGAGCACCGGTTCGGGCAGCGTTCCGGCGTTGTGCTCCATCAGGCGCCAGCCGCGCGCGCCCTCGCCGAGGACGGACCAGCAGCAGTTGGAGAGCCCGCCGAGGCCCTCCCAGTAGTACGAGTCCAGGCCCAGCAGACGGCCGATGGTCGTACGGATCGTGCCGCCGTGGCTGACGACGACGAGCGTGCCGCCCTGCGGCAGCCGGCCGGCGTGCTCCAGCACCACGGGCGCGGCACGGTCGGCGACCTCGGTCTCCAGTTCGCCACCACCCCTGCGGACCGCCTCGCCGCGCTTCCACGCCGCGTACTGCTCGCCGTACTTCTCGAGGATCTCGTCGTGCGTGAGGCCCTGCCACTCACCCGCGTACGTCTCGCGCAGCGCCGGGGTGTGCTCGACCGTCAGGCCGGTGACGGCCGCCAGCTCGGCGGCCGTGGCCGAGGCCCGGCTGAGGTCGGAGGCCACGATGGCGTCCGGCTTCAGCGAGGCGAGGAGCCGGGCGGCGCGGCGCGCCTGCGCCACGCCCGCTTCGGTCAGCTCGATGTCCGTGGAGCCCTGGAACCGGCGCTCCAGGTTCCACGCGGTCTGGCCGTGCCGCCAGAGGACGATCTTCCTGGTGGTCTTGCCCGAGGTGGTCCCGCTCAGAACAGATCACCGTCCAGTTCGTCGTCGCCCGCCGCCTCGCGCAGCTTGGCGTGCTCCTCGGCCTTGCCGAGCGTGAGCTTGGCGTCCTCGGGCAGTTCGATCTCGGGGCAGTCCTTCCACAGGCGCTCCAGCGCGTAGAACACGCGCTCCTCGCTGTGCTGGACGTGGACGACGATGTCGACGTAGTCGAGCAGGATCCAGCGGGCGTCGCGGTCGCCCTCGCGGCGCACCGGCTTGGCGCCGAGCTCCTTGAGGAGGCGCTCCTCGATCTCGTCGACGATCGACTTGACCTGGCGGTCGTTGGGCGCCGATGCGAGCAGGAAGGCATCGGTGATCGACAGCACGTCGCTGACGTCGTACGCGATGATGTCGTGCGCGAGCCGGTCGGCCGCGGCCTGGGCGGCGGCGGTGATGAGCTCGATGGAGCGGTCCGTGGCGGTCACTGGCCATGCTTTCGGGTTGGCGGGCAGATCCTTACAAGGGTCTCATGTACCGCCGACACCGCCCGCGCGGAACGTCCAGCGCGGGCGGTGACCGCCCTCCGAGCCCGCTCGGGGCCCGGTCAGGACGGTTTGTAGTCCTTCCCGATGATCACCACGACGTCCGCGTTCACCGCGTTCTCGGCCTTCTTCACGACCGTTTCGGGCAGGCCCAGCGTCTTGGCGACCTCGACGGCCCGGTCCCGCTGGGCGTCGTCCTGGTACGTGATCTGCGACGCGGCCGCCGTCCTGTCGGCCTTGCCGCCGTCCACGAAGGCGTAGCCGCCGTTCAGCAGTGCGGCCCTCGCCGCCGCCTGCGTCTTGTCGTCACCAGTGGCGTCCTTCAGGCCCACCCTGGGGGTGGCTCCGGGCTGCGCGGCCGAGGCCGAGCCGCCGAGGACCTCCTTGACCACCTTCTTGTTGGTCTCGTCCGTGAGGGTGCCGTCCGCCTTCACCGCGAGGACGTCCGTCCGGTACGCGCCCACCTTGGCGTGCGCGCCGAGCCGGGACAGCAGGGCTCCGAGGGTCTGGGCGTTCAGCGCCGGGTCGAGGATCTGGCCGATGCTCTCGACCGTCACCGCCGCCGCCTTCGGATCGCCCGGCACCTTGCGCAGGACCCCCTGGAGCACCTTGCCCGTGCGTTCCTGCTGCTTGGCCTCCGGCTCGCCCTGCGCGCGGTACGTGGCGTACGCGACGGCCATCGGGCCGCTCAGGCTCTGCTTCTCGCCCTGGGCGACGGCCGGAGTCTTCGCGGCGTCGTCGGCCGGGACCGCGGTGTCGGTGTCGACCTCGATTCCGCCGACGAGCTCGACCAGGTTCTCCAGGAACGGCGTGTCCAGCCGCCAGGTGCCGCCGATGCTGGTGCCGAGCACCGAGTCCAGGGACTCGCGGGTGCCGAGGCCGCCGTCCTCGACCGACTTGCCGAGGGTGGTGGCGGTGCCGTCGGCGGCGGGGACGCCGAGGGCGTTCGGGAGCAGGACCGTGGCCCCCTGCTTGGCGGTGACGTTGTCGACGAGCAGCGCCGAGGAGGTGCCGCCCTTCTTCGTGTTGTGCAGGTGGACGACGATCATGTCCCGCTTCTGCGCGCCGGCGTCGGCGGTCGCTGCGGTCTTGTCCTTCCCCGGGCCGTCCAGGAACGGCAGCTTGCCCTGGTACCAGAGGTAGCCGAGGCCCGCGACGACGAACAGGGCGAGGACGACGATCAGCGCCACCACGCGGTTGCGGCCGCGTCGGCGGATCTCCTCGCGGCGCTCGGTGCGGCTCTCGGTGAACTTGAGCCAGTCGATGACGTCCTCGGAGTCCTCGTCCGGCTGGTCGATGAAGGAGAACTGCTCGGTGCGATAGTCGGGAGCGGCGTCCGCGTCCGCGTCGGAGCGGCGCGGCTCGGGGACCTGGGCCGCGGGCGGCCCGGCGGCGGGCTCGGGCCGGGGTGCGGGCTCCGGCGGCGCCTGGGGGGCGGCCTGCTGCGGGATCCACTGCTGGGCCTGCTGCGTGTCGTACCCGTAGGCGGGCGGCGCCTGGGGGTACTCCTGCCGCGCGTACTCCTGCGCGTACTCCTGGGCGGGCGGCTGCTGGGCGTAGTGGTCCTGCTGCGGCTGCCGCCCGTATCCCTGCTGGTCGTAGCCGTACGACTGGTCCTCGTGCGGCTGCCCGTACCGCTGCGGGTCGTACTGCTGCGGCTCGTACCGCTGGGGGTCGTACTGCTGCGGCTCGTACCGCTGCTCTTCGTACCGGGGAGGGGGCGGGGCGGGCTGGGCGGCTTGCGCGGGCGCCTGGCCGTACACCGGCCGCCCGTACGCGTCGTAGCCGATGAGCTGCTGCTCCTGGGCCGCGTACGGGTCGTACGCGTCCTGTCGGTCGTTCACCGCGGGGCCCCTCTCTCCGGAAGCTCAGGCTCCCCGGTACAGCTCACGCTTGTCGATGTAACGCACGACACCGTCCGGAACCAGATACCAGACCGGGTCCGCCTTGGCGACCCGCGCCCGGCAGTCCGTGGACGAGATGGCCAGCGCGGGCACCTCGACCAGGGAGACGCCGCCCTCGGGCAGGCCGTCGTCGGTGAGCACGTGGCCCGGCCGGGTGACCCCGATGAAATGGGCCAGGGAGAAGAGCTCGTCGGCGTTCCGCCAGGTGAGGATCTGTGCGAGCGCGTCGGCACCGGTGATGAAGAACAGGTCCGCGTCGTCGTTCTGCGCCTTGAGGTCGCGCAGGGTGTCGATCGTGTACGTCGGGCCGCCGCGGTCGATGTCGATGCGGCTCACCGAGAACTGGGGGTTCGAGGCCGTGGCGATGACCGTCATCAGATAGCGGTCCTCGGCGGCGGACACGGCGCCCTGCGACTTCTGCCACGGCTCGCCGGTCGGTACGAACACCACCTCGTCGAGGTGGAACAGCGCGGCCACTTCGCTCGCCGCCACCAGGTGTCCGTGGTGGATCGGGTCGAATGTCCCGCCCATGACGCCGAGCCGGCGCTTGACCGGGCCGGTAGGCATTTCCTGCTCTCCCATGAGCGCAGAGCCTACTGGCCCGGTGGAGCGGCCCGGACCCGCTTGCGAGCCCGTTCGGGACACCGGTGCGAAACCGTCCGCGGTCTAGCGGTCGCGGTTCAGGCGGGTGGTGATCCAGAGCATCAGGAGCAGGATGCCGAGCGCGGCGCCACCGGTCAGGTACGGGTTCAGGCTGCTGTGGTTGCCGCCGTGCTCGGCCCCCTCCGAGGCGAGGACGACCAGGTTGTGGGCGGTGGAGGAGAGGCTCATCAGGCAGGTACCTATCGAGTCGGGGGAGCGGGCGGAGACTTCGCTCACATCGTATGCGGGGGCCCGGGGCACGCTCACGCCGACTCAGGCGTTGGAGAGGATAGACGCATGGCCAGCAGGCCGATCCAGGGGAGGGCGCAATGACGGAGAAGACGGGTTTCGAGAAGGCACCGGCGCGGGACCGCAGGAGGTTCCCCGGTATTTCCTCGCGGGCGTACGAGCATCCCTCGGACCGCTCGGCGCTGGTGGCGCTGCGGAAGCTGAGCGGATTCGACACGGTGTTCAAGACCTTGAGCGGGCTGCTTCCGGAGCGGAGCCTGCGGCTGCTGTTCCTGTCGGAATCGGTGCGGGTGGGCGAGACGCAGTTCCCCCACCTGCACACGATGCTCCGCGACGCCTGTTACATCCTGGACCTGGAGAAGGTCCCCCAGATGTACGTGCAGCAGGACCCGAAGCCCAACGCGATGTGCATCGGCCTCGACGAGCCGATCATCGTGGTGACGACGGGCCTCGTCGAGCTGCTGGACGAGGAGGAGATGCGGGCCGTGGTGGGCCACGAGGTGGGCCACGCCCTCTCGGGTCACGCCGTGTACCGCACGATCCTGCTGTTCCTGACCGGACTGGCGCTGAAGGTGGCCTGGATCCCCCTGGGCAACGTGGCGATCATGGCGCTGGTGACCGCGCTGCGGGAGTGGTTCCGCAAGTCGGAGCTCTCGGCGGACCGCGCGGGGCTGCTCGCGGGCCAGGACCTGCGGGCCTCGATGCGCGGGCTGATGAAGATCGCGGGAGGCAACCACCTCCACGAGATGAACGTGGACGCCTTCCTCGCCCAGGCCGAGGAGTACGAGTCGAGCGGTGACCTGCGTGACTCCGTGCTGAAGATCCTCAACGTGCTGCCCCGGACGCACCCCTTCACCACGGTGCGCGCGGCCGAGCTGAAGAAGTGGGCGGAGAGCCGCGACTACCAGCGGATCATGGACGGCCACTACCCGCGGCGGGACGAGGACAAGGACGCCTCGGTGAGCGACTCGTTCCGGCAGTCGGCCACCCACTACGCCGATGCGGTACGGACCAGCAAGGACCCGCTGATGAAGCTGGTCGGCGACATCGCGGGCGGCACGGCCGACCTGGGCGGCAAGCTGCGCGACAAGTTCACCGGAGCGGGTGCCGGAGCGAGTGCCGGTGGCGGAGCGGGTGCGGGCGGTGGCACGGCCGCCGGCCCCGAGGGCAAGGGAGGGGCTACGGACCAGGGCTGACGGGCGGGGCCTGCGGGGTCGCGGGCGCCGCCAGTACGCCGCACAGCCCGGCCGCGCGCCGCGGGTGGCCGCTGGCGTACGGGTCGCTCGCGGCCGGGCCCACCGTGGTTGGGCCGGCTCCGGCCAGCAGCGGGCGGAAGCCCGCGGCCGGGTCGGCCGAGCAGTCCTGCGGTCCGGCCATCACGTACGCCGAGGCCAGTTCCGCCCGGCGCGCGCCCAGGTCGTCCCGGTCGAAGCGCAGCCGCAGTTCGCGCCGGACGGTGAAGAGCGAGGCGCCTTCCGCGGCGGCCGGTGATCCGGTGGCCGGGCGGACGGCGTAGACGAAGGTGTGGTCGGTGGTGACCTCCAGGACGTCGGGAGCCGCCTCCTCGACGCCGAGGGTTCCGCTGACCCGGACCCGGGGGTCCGCCAGGACGGCGGTCGCCGGGTCGAAGCGGACCAGCCAGCCCGTCGCCGCGTGCCGGCCGTCTCCGGAGGGCGAGGCCATGCTCCGGTCGAACTGCGCCAGCTGGTCGGGGTCGAGGAGCACCCGGACCGGACGGGAGGCGGTGCCGGCCAGGACGTCGGGGTCGAGGGAGGACTGCACCAGGTAGTCCTTGGCGATGGACAGCGCGATGGCCACCTGGCCGTCGGTGAAGTGCGGGGTGCGGCGCACGGCGGGCATGTTGATCCCGACCGCCCCGATGCGGTAGTCGGCCGCGGGGCTCCGCGCGAACAGGTCGGCGGGCCGCCCGCCGGGCACGGGCGTGCCGGGTGCCAGCGGGACGACAGTGCTGGTGAGCGGCTGGGCCACGCCGTCGGGCGGGGGCACGTACGGGTTGCGCAGCCCCATGTAGACCGCGGCGGCGAAGGCCATGGCGATGAACAGCACGAGCAGCCGGCCCTGCCGGGCGCCCCGGCCCGGCGCCCCGCCCCGGGAGCCCGAGGCGCTGCCGGTCGACCAGATGGAGCGGCTGCGCACAGCGCGGGCGTGCTCGCCCATGCGTTCCTGCGCGGAGTACTCCTGGATCCGGGCGGCCCGTACGAAGTCCTCGTCGAACACCACCGACCGGTACTCGTCCGCCCGGAACTCGTCGTCGTCGCCGCCGGTGCCTTCGGGGGCGCCGTTGGGCGGGTCTCCTGGAACGGCCATCGCTTCTCCCCGCTGTTCCCGCTTCAGAGAAGCCCCCAGCTCCGGAGGAAGTGCGAGTGGGGTCGTACCTTCAGGGTTGGCGGCCGACGGGGTCCATAAACGCACCGGCCCCGCTGACTTCCCCCAATGGGGTACTGGCGGGGGCCGGAGCGGGGTCCGCCTGGCCCGAGGCGCTGCGGTAGACGGCGCTGAAGGCGAGCGCGACCATGCCCAGCCCGAGCACGAAGGCCAGGACCCAGGCGACGGGCCGGAGCCAGGGCGAGCGGCCCCGGTAGGGCCGCAGACTGCCCCCGTAGGCCCCGTACGGGCCGTCGGAGTATCCCTGGCGGTCGTGGCCGTGGTCCCAGCCGTGGTCCTCGTACCCGTCGGGGCGGCCGTACCCGTAGGCGTCGTCGTCGGCCGTCCAGCCGCCCGCGACGGCGGCCCGGGCGGCTTCGGCCTCGGCGCGCGCCAAGTCGGCCGCCCGCTGGCGCTCGGCGGCGCTCTGTTCATGAATCTCGGCGTTCCGGACGAAGTCCTCGTCGAACACCACGGAGGCGAAGTCGTGATCCGCGCCTCCGCGGTCGTCGTCGGGCTCCCCGTCGTCCGGGAACGGCTTGCCCCCCACGTCGTCCGGCACAGGACCAGCGTAGACCTGGGGGGCTGCTTTGGGCAGGGTGTGCGGCGAATCCGGCCACCCGGTGTGGGACCGACGACTACCGAATGTGACCGTCTCCGGTGACGATGTACTTGGTGGAAGTGAGCTCCGGAAGGCCCATCGGGCCCCGGGCGTGCAGCTTCTGGGTGGAGATCCCGATCTCGGCGCCGAAGCCGAACTGGCCACCGTCCGTGAACCGGGTGGAGGCGTTCACGGCGACCGTGGTCGAGTCGACCAGCTGGGTGAAGCGGCGGGCGGCGGCCTGCGAGGTGGTGACGATCGCCTCGGTGTGGCCGGAGGTCCAGCGGCGGATGTGGGCGACCGCGTCGTCCAGGGAGTCCACGACGCCGGCCGCGATGTCGTAGGACAGGTACTCGGCGGCCCAGTCCTCGTCGGTCGCGGGCAGGGCGGTGACCTTGCCGTCCCGGGCGGCGGCCAGGACGCGGGCGTCGCCGTGCACGGTCACTCCGGCGTCGGCGAGGGCGTCGAGGGCGCGCGGCAGGAAGGCGTCGGCGATGTCGCGGTGGACCAGGAGGGTCTCGGCGGAGTTGCAGACGGAGGGACGCTGCGCCTTGGAGTTGACGAGGATGTCCACGGCCATGTCCAGGTCGGCCTGCGCGTCGACGTAGACGTGGCAGTTGCCGGTGCCGGTCTCGATGACCGGGACCGTCGACTCCTCGACCACCGTCTTGATGAGGGAGGCTCCGCCGCGGGGGATGAGCACGTCGACGAGGCCGCGGGCGCGCATCAGCTCGCGAACGGACTCGCGGGACTCGCCGGGGACCAGCTGGACGGCGTCGGCGGGCAGCCCGGCGCCCTCGACGGCGTCGCGGAGGACGGCGACGAGGGCGGTGTTGGAGGCGTAGGCGGAGGAGCTGCCGCGCAGGAGGACCGCGTTGCCGGACTTGAGGCACAGGGCGGCGGCGTCGACGGTGACGTTGGGGCGGGCCTCGTAGATGATGCCGACGACGCCCAGCGGGACCCGGACCTGGCGGAGGTCGATGCCGTTGGGCAGGGTGCTGCCGCGGACGACCTCGCCGACGGGGTCGGGGAGGGCGGCGACGTCCCGCACGTCGGAGGCGATGGCGGCGACCCGCTCCGGGGTGAGGGTGAGGCGGTCGATGACGGTCTCGCTGGTGCCGGCCGCCCGCGCCTTGGCGGTGTCGACGGCGTTGGCCTCGACGATCTCGGCCGTACGGGCCTCCAGCGCGTCCGCGACCGCCAGCAGGGCGGCGTCCTTGGCGGACCGAGGGAGGGGGGCCAGGACGGCGGCGGCCGTGCGGGCGGCTCGCGCCGTGGCGAGGACGGGCGAGGTGGCGGTGGCGTCGGGCGAGGTCATGCCGCCAGGGTAATCCCCGGCCCGGCCGGTCCGGACGGGGTTCCACCCCCCGAGACGGCCTGCGCACGGCGGCTGTCCACCCCGCCGCCGGTACCGCTGCGCGGGGCTCCCCCGGCCGGAGATCCCTGGGGCTCCGGCCCGGACCCCGCGCCTCACACGCCGGCGCGGCGGGGCCGGGCGGCTGCCAGCGGGAGGGAGGAATCCCAGAGGAGTGGGGGGCCACCCGCAGGGGTCGGTGGGGCCCGTCGGGAAGCAGGGGTGCGGGGTCAGTACGGGTGTACGCCCACCGGGTGGGCCGGGGGCGGGCCGTAGCCCTCCGCCACCCGCTGGTGGTAGGTGGAGCGGTCGATGACCTCCAGCCCGACGATCTCCCAGGGCGGCAGCTGCGCCGATGAGCGGTGCTCGCCCCACAGCCGCAGGGCGACGGCCGCCGCGTCGTGGAGGTCGCGCGCCTCCTCCCAGTAGCGGATCTCGGCGTGGTCGTCGGCGTAGCGGCTCGTCAGCAGGAAGGGGTGGTCGTGGGCGAGCTGCTCCAGCCCGCGCCGGACCTCGGACAGCGGCGCCGGCTTGCCGGAGACGCTCAGGGTGACGTGCCACAGGCGGGAGTCGTGGTCCGGCTCCTGCTCGTGCCCGGCGCCCTCACCGTCCCCCGTACCGACGCTGGTCAGCGCTCGTCTCACCAGCCGCCTCCTGTCTCCGCTACGCGTGTCCACCCGCCCCTCACAGTTGACCAGTCCCCGGCCCCCCGCGCGGCGGTTTTACCCAACCTCAGCCCTGTAGCAGGACCAGATCGTCGCGGTGGACGACCTCCCGCTCGTACGCGGGTCCGAGTTCCCGGGCGAGCTCGCGGGTGGAGCGGCCGAGGAGCTGCGGGAGCTCCTTGGCGTCGAAGTTGACCAGGCCGCGCGCGACCGCCCGGCCCGAGGTGTCGCGGAGCTCCACCGGGTCCCCCGCGATGAAGTCGCCCTCGACGGAGGCGATGCCCGCGGGCAGCAGGGAGCTGCCGCGCTCGGTGACGGCGCGCACCGCGCCGTCGTCCAGTACGAGGTGCCCCTGGGGGGTGGAGGCGTGCTGGAGCCAGAGCAGCCGGTCGCCGGAGCGGCGGCCCGTCGCGTGGAAGTGGGTGCCGGTGGCGCGGCCGGCCAGGGCGTCGGCGGCCTGGCTGGCGGAGGTCAGGACCACGGGGATGCCGGCGGCGGCGGCGATCCGCGCCGCCTCGACCTTGGTGACCATGCCGCCGGTGCCCACGCCCGCCTTTCCGGCGCTGCCGATGGAGACGTGCGCGATGTCGCCGGGGCCGCGGACCTCGTCGATGCGGGTGGTGCCGGGCAGGGAGGGGTCGCCGTCGTACAGGCCGTCCACGTCGGAGAGCAGGACCAGCAGGTCGGCCCGTACGAGGTGGGCGACGAGGGCGGCCAGGCGGTCGTTGTCGCCGAAGCGGATCTCGTCCGTGGCGACGGTGTCGTTCTCGTTGACGACGGGCAGCGCGCCCATGGCGAGCAGCTGGTCCAGGGTCCGGTAGGCGTTGCGGTAGTGCGCCCGTCGGCTGGTGTCGTCGGTGGTGAGCAGGACCTGGCCGACGCGGAGGCCGTAGCGGGCGAAGGAGGCGGTGTAGCGGGCGACGAGCAGGCCCTGTCCGACGCTGGCGGCGGCCTGCTGCCGGGCCAGGTCCTTGGGCCTGCGGCGCAGGCCGAGCGGGGAGAGCCCCGCGGCGATGGCTCCGCTGGAGACGAGGACGATCTCCTTGTCACCGCCGCCGCGCGCCTTGGCCAGGACGTCCACCAGGGCGTCCACCCGGTCGGCGTCGAGGCCGCCCGCCGCCGTGGTCAGGGAGGAGGAGCCGACCTTGACCACGATCCTGCGGGCGTCCACGACACCTTGCCTAGCCGCTGACACGTGTGTCCCCTTGCCCCTTGCCGAAATGCCTGTGACCTCAATCTACGGGGTGGCCGGGAGCGGCTGCGCGGGGGTTTCAGACCCTGGACGGCCCGCCCTGACCGCCGTGTCCGCTCTGGCCGCCGTGTCCACCCTGGCCGCCCTCCCCCGCCCGGTCGGCCGACCCCGTCGCTCCCGTCGCTCCCGTCGCTCCCGCAGGCCCCGCCGGCACCGGCTGTGCCTCCGCCTCCTCGTCACGTGCGGTGCCCGGGACGAGGATCTTGCGGGAGATCAGGTAGGTGAAGGGGATGGCCACGACCGCGGCGACCAGCGGGGCGATCCGCGTGCCGAGGCCGGCCCAGGTGACCAGGGCGTACAGGCCGACCGACTGGACGACGTAGTTGGTGACGTTGGTCAGGGGGAAGAGCAGGAACTTCTTCCAGGTGGGCCGGGTGCGGTAGGTGAAGTAGGTGTTCATGAAGAACGAGCCGACCATCGAGAGCAGGAAGGCGAGGGTGTAGGCGGCGAAGTACGGCATCCAGGGGTGCAGGAGCAGGTACAGCAGGTAGAAGGTGCCCGTGTTGACGGCTCCCACCAGGCCGAAGCGGAGGATCTGGCCGAGCTGCTCTCGTCTGCTCATCCGGTGCTGCGCTCCGCGTTGTGCGGGGCGGCCGCCGCCCCGGCGACCGGGCCGGACCTCCCCGGTTCCGCGGTCAGCGCCACGTGCGGGACGGGGTCGGAGCCGTGTGCTTCCTTCACCAGGAAGTGCGGCCGCCGTTTGGTCTCATAGTAGATGCGGCCGATGTACTCGCCGATCAGGCCCAGCATGATCATGTGTACGCCGCCGAGGCCCACGATGATCGCCACGAGGGTGACGTACCCCGGCGACTCGACCCCGTTGGTCATCGCCGCGACCGTGATCCACAGGGCGTAGACGGCGGTCAGGGCGACCAGCGACACGCCGAGCCAGATTCCCGTCCGCAGCGGCCGGTTGTTGAAGGAGATCAGGCCGTCCATGCCGTAGTTCAGCAGGGCGCCGAACTTCCACTTCGTCTCGCCGGCCTCGCGCCGCGCGTTGCGGTAGTCGAAGTGGACCGTGTCGAAGCCGATCCAGGAGAACAGGCCCTTGGAGAAGCGGTTGTACTCGGGCAGCGACAGCAGCGCGTCCACGGCCGGGCGCGAGAGCATGCGGAAGTCGCCGACCCCGTCGGTGAGTTCCACGTCCACCCAGCGGTTGACCCCCCGGTAGTAGAGGCGGCTCAGCACGGAGCGGAGCCTCTTGTCCCCCTCGCGCGTTCGGCGGGCGATGATCTGGTCGTGCCCCTGCCGGTGGTGCTCGAGCATGGTGGCGATGAGCTCCGGCGGATGCTGGAGGTCCGCGTCCATGATCACGACGGCGTCGCCGGTCGACGCGCGCAGGCCGGCGAGCATGCCGGCCTCCTTGCCGAAGTTGCGGCTGAAGGAGACGAAGCGGGTCTGCTCGCCGTGCTCGGCCGCGATCTTCCGGAGCTTTCGGAGGGTGCCGTCGCAGCTTCCGTCGTCGACGTAACAGACCTCGTAGTCGACGGGGAGGGCGTCCAGGACCCTGCGGATCTCGACGTCGAAGCTGTCGATGACGGCTTCTTCGTTGAAACAAGGGACAACTACGGACAGCTTGGTCATGAACACATCCTGCTGGGTCCGAACGGGTGATTGCGGACGACCGGCCCTGCCACTCACCTCTTCCCCAGAACCCGCACGCCGAGAGTCGGCCTGCCTGAGTCGAGTGCGGTACGCGGTAGCTTTGACTGAATAAGCGGAATCAGCTGAGCGAAACGAATCGAAGGGATCGAGGTGCACGTGCCCGACGTCTCCGTGGTCGTCATCGTCTACAACGACGCAGAGCGTCTGTCGACAGCAGTCCAGTCGGTTTTGGACCAGACCCTGCACGGGGTCGAGGTCGTGATCGTCGACGACTGCAGCAAGGACAGGTCCTTCACCGTCGCCCAGGAACTGGAAGCCGCGCACCCGGGGAAAGTGCGCGCGTTCCAACTTCCGGAGAACAGTGGGGGCTGCGGCGCCCCGCGCAACCACGGCATCGCGCAGGCCACCGGCACATACGTCATGTTCCTGGACAGCGACGACGTGCTGGAGCGCAACGCCTGCCGGAACATGCTGGACGCCGCCGAGCGGACCGGCTCCGACCTGGTCTCGGGCATGTGCGTGCGCGTGCACCTCGAAAACCGGTGGGGCAAGACCACCGAGTGGTACCCGTGGATCTACTCGCGGACGCGGACGCTGGAGTCGATCACCGAGTTCCCCGACCTGCTGGTCTACGACACCCTCTCCACGAACAAGTGCTACCGGCGCGCGTTCCTGCTGGAGCAGGGCCTGGAGTTCCCGGTCGGCATCCACTACGAGGACCTGCTGTTCTCGGCGCAGGCCTACGTGGCGGCCCGCCGCATCACGCTGATCCCGAACCACGTCTACTTCTGGAACGTGATCGAGAAGGCCTCCGCCAAGTCGATCAGCAACCGGCGCCACGAGATCGCGAACTTCGTCCACCGGATGGAGATCCACCGCCGGGTGGACGAACTGCTGGCCGCCAAGGGCCACACGGACATCAAGTCCGCGAAGGACGCCAAGTTCCTCAAGCACGACCTGGTGCTGCACCTGCGCGACCTGCCCCTGCTGAGCGACGCGTACCGCCAGGAGTTCGCCCGCCTGGCGAACGGCTACCTCGCCGGGATCGACCGGACCGCGTACGACAACGTCACGCACCTCCAGGCGATCTGCGCCTACCTGCTCGGCAAGGAGGACTGGGACAACCTGCTCCCGGCCGCCGACGCCATGACGAACAAGGGCCGGCTCTCCTCCCCCCTCGCCGAGCGCGACGGCCGCATCTACTGGTGCGAGCGGCACATCGACGACCCGGACGACACCGAGGCCCGCCGGATACTGGACGTCACCGGGGACGGCTTCCACACCACCCCGCTCGCCTCCCTCCAGCTGGGCAACCGCCTCACCTCCTACGAGGACGACGGGCGCGGCACCGTCATGCTCTCCGGCGCCGTCGTGAACCCGCTGGGCCGCATCCGGCCCGACGCGGAGCTGTCGGCCTCGCTGGAATTCCGGGCCCGGCGGCAGATCGGCGTACGTTCGTTCAGCTTCCCGGTGGCAACCGTGCGCCACGCCGGTGACACGATCGAGTGGAGCGGCAGCGCCGACATCGGCGGCACCGTCCGCCCGCTCGGCATCATCGACGCCGTGTGGGACGTCCGGCTGCGGCTGAACGCCGGCCGCGACCACGTCACCACCCGCGTGTCGGTCGGCGGGGTCGACCTGGACGCGGCGTCCCGGCTGCGCGTGCGCCCCCGGCTGACCCGGCTGGTCTCCGACCGCTTCGAGCCGGAGGTGACCAAGAAGGGCAACCTCTCCTATGTCCTGACCGCCGAGGGCGCCGCGGCCGTCCGCACCCAGACGCTGATCAACAACGCCATACACGGCAAGGCCGCCGGAGTGGTCAAGCGGGGCCTGCGCAAGGCCCTGCGGACCCGCCGGAACATGGGCTCGGGCGAGCAGAAGGTGAAGCTCTACCACGAGGTCTTCTCGAAACTGCCGGTCAAGAAGGGCACGGTCGTCTTCGAGAGCCACATGGGCAAGCAGTACAGCGACAGCCCCAAGGCGATCTACGAGGAGATGGTGCGCCAGGGCGTCCCCTTCGAGGCGATCTGGTCGTACGCGGGCGGCAAGCCCACCGGCTTCCCCAAGGAGGCCACCCTGGTCCGGCGCTGGAGCTGGCCCTACCTGCGGGCACTGGCCCAGGCCGAGTTCTGGGTGGACAACCAGGGGTTCCCGCTGGCCCTCGCCAAGCGCCCGGGCACCACGTACATCCAGACCTGGCACGGCTCCGCGCTCAAGCGCATGGGCTTCCACGAGCCCCGCACCAAGGCGCAGGGGCGGGCGGGCCAGGACCGGTTCCAGGCGGCCGTCAACCGCTTCGACCACTTCCTGATCCGCTCGGAGCACGACACGCGCACCCTCGCCAAGGCTTTCCGGCTGCGCGACGAGGTGCTGCTGCGCACCGGCTACCCGCGCAACGACGCCCTCGTCGAGGCCCACCGGTCCGAGGTGCAGAGCGGCGAGCGGGTGCGCGGCCCGCTCGCGGCGGAGCTGGGCATCGACCCGGAGAAGAAGGTGCTGCTGTACGCGCCGACGTTCCGGGCGAACGCGGACGGCGCGGTGGAGGGCTTCGAGTTCCCGTTCGACGTGGAGGAGTTCGCGGACCGGCTCGGTGACCGCTTCACCCTGCTGGTGCGGACGCACTACCTCAACAGCGTCTCCCTCCCGCCGTCCGTCGCGGGCCGGGTCCTCGACGTGTCCCGGCACCACGACATCACCCCGCTGCTGGCCCTCGCCGACGGTCTGATCACCGACTACTCGTCCGTGATGTTCGACTACGCGGTCCTGGACCGGCCGATGCTGTTCTTCGCCTACGACTACGAGAAGTACGCCACCGACATCCGCGGCACGTACTTCGACCTGAAGGAGAAGGCCCCGGGCCCGGTGGTGGCCACGGCGGACGAGCTGCTGCAGGCGCTTTCCGCCTTCGAGGAGGCCGACGCCAAGTACGCCGAGGCCCGCCAGCGCTTCCTCACCGAGTTCGGCGAGTACGACCGCGGGGACGCCGCGCGCCAGATCGTCGAGAAGTTCTTCACCAGGAGCGGCAAGTGAGCCAGCAGACCGCCACCCCGGGCGGCCGTGACATCTTCCTCGTTTCCAACAACGTCGACGAGCTGGGCGGCGTGACCACCTGGTCGCACCAGATGGCCCGGCTGTTCACCGACCGCGGCCACCGGGTGCACATCGTCGGCATCGCCCCGGTCGCCGAGGAGATCCGGCAGAAGCTGCCGGCGGACCTGCCGTACGCGACGACGACCCTGTACGCCTCCCAGCCGCCGCCCGCACGCCGGCTGCAGGGGCTCAAGGGCCGGCTGAACGCGCCCGAGCGGCGCCGCCAGGCGGCCCGGCGCGCGCTGATGCGGACCAAGGCCGAACAGCTGAGCGACCTGTTCCGGGCGGCCGCACCGGGCGCCGTCGTGATCGTCACCCAGGTCTGGGCGATGGAGTGGGTGGCACTCGCCGACACCAAGGGGCTCAGCGTCATCGGCATGAGCCACGAGTCGTTCGAGGCCAGCCAGAAGTCCAGCCGCGGCGACCGGGTCCGCCGCCACTACCGCGAGGTGGACCGGCTGCTGGTGCTGACCGCCGAGGACGCGGACCTGTGGATCCGGGCGGGCATGGAGAACGTCGGCAGCATGCCGAACCCGCTGCCCTTCATGCCGGAGCGGCCCGCTCCGCGCACGGAGAAGGTCGTCGCCAGCGTCGGCCGCCTCGCGTTCGAGAAGGGCGTCGACCTGCTGCTCGACGCGTGGGCGGACGTCGCCCCGCACCATCCCGAGTGGGTCCTGCGGATCTACGGGGCGGGCACGGAGGAGCCGGTACTGCGGGCGCACTGCACCTCGCTGGGGCTGGACGACTCCGTGGAGTGGATGGGCAGTACCGACGACGTGCTGGGCTCGCTGCGCGGGGCCTCGGTCTTCGCGCAGGCCTCGCGGGCCGAGGGCTTCCCGATCACGCTGCTGGAGGCGATGGCGGCGGGCGTGCCGGCGGCGGCCTTCGACTGCGCGCCGGGCGTACGGGAGATCGTCACGCACGGCGAGGACGGGCTGCTGGCCCGGCTGGGCAACACCATGGAGCTGGCCGGGCACCTGGGCGCCCTGATGTCGGACCGCGAACTGCGCGACCGGCTCGGGGAGTCGGCCTTCCGCTCGGTGCGGCGGTACTCGAGCGCCGGGATCACCGACCGGTGGGAGGAGCTGTTCTCCTTCCTGGAGCGCTGACCTTCCCGGAGCGCCGACCCGCCCCGCCCCGGACACGACGGAGCCGCCCGGGGTCAGGCCTTGCGGTGGGCTTCCCAGCCGGCCCAGGCGGAGGTGACCATCTCGCGGACGTCGTGGCGGGCCTTCCAGCCCAGCTCGCTGCCGATGCGCTCGGCGGAGGCCACGACCTTCGCCGGGTCGCCGGGGCGGCGCGGGGAGACGACCGGGGCGTAGTCGTGGCCGGTGTTCGCGTTCAGGAGCTCGACCATCTCCCGCACGGAGACGCCCTCGCCGCGCCCGATGTTGACGGTCAGGTCCTTGTAGTCGCCGGCCGCGGCCCACTCGGCGAGCTTGCGGGCCGCCACGACGTGGGCGTCCGCGAGGTCGGCGACGTGGATGTAGTCGCGGACGCAGGTGCCGTCCGGGGTCGCGTAGTCGTCGCCGAAGATCTTGGCACCCTGGCCGGCGTCGTAGCGCTCGAAGACCATCGGGACCAGGTTGAAGACGCCGGTGTCGGCGAGTTCGGGCGTCGCGGCGCCCGCCACGTTGAAGTAGCGCAGGCAGGCGGTGGAGATGCCGTGCGCCTTGCCGGCGGCGCGGACCAGCCACTCGCCGGCCAGCTTGGTCTCGCCGTACGGGCTCAGCGGCGCGCAGGGGGTGTCCTCGGTGACCAGCTCCACGTCGGGCATGCCGTAGACGGAGGCGGACGAGGAGAAGAGGACGTTGCGGATGCCCGCGGCGGCCACGGCCTGGAGCAGGACCGTGAGGCCGCCCACGTTCTCGTGGTAGTAGTACATCGGCTTCTCGACGGACTCGCCGACCTGCTTCTTGCCCGCCAGGTGCACCACACCGGTGATCCGGTGGTCGGCGATGGTCTTGTCGAGGACCAGCCGGTCCAGGACCGAGCCGATCACCAGCGGTACGCCCTCCGGTACGCGGTCCTCGTTGCCCGTGGAGAGGTCGTCGAGGACGACGACCTCCTCCCCCGCGAGCAGCATCGCCCGGACGACGTGCGCGCCGATGTATCCGGCGCCCCCGGTGATCAGAAACGTCATGTGTATCTCCCTGGTCCTGTCCGTGTTCTGGCGCTGAGGTCCTGGTGCCTCAGCCCGACGCGCGGCCCGCCCTGGCCCGGTCGAATCGGTTGCGTACGAGGTACAGCGCGCCCGCGGCACCCGGTGCGAGGCGCAGGGCCAGCGCTCCGGAGGCCGTGCGGTACGGCTGCGTCAGCAGAACACCGTACCGGCTGCTGGGCAGCGCCCGGCGGCGAAGCAGCGGGCCGCGGGGGCGCAGCGGGGTGAGCAGGGAGCTCCCGTCGGCGCACTCCACGCCCACCTCCACGTTCCACGTCTGGAGCCTGCGCAGGCCCTGGCTCCGGCCGGTGGATGCCAGGTCGGAGAGGCGGAAGGGCAGCAGGGCCGTCCAGCCGCCGTCCTCGCCGGGGGTCATTTCCACCGGTTTGGCGAGCACGGGATCGCCGCCGGCGCGGGGCAGGAAGCGCAGCTGCGCGGTCCGCGGCACGGCCGCGCCCAGGCGCCCGTACAGGTCGTGCAGGCGGACGCGCACCGCCGTCTTGCCCGCCGGTTCGGCGTCCATGGTCACCGGCAGTGCGGAGGTCGGCAGGGCGAGCAGCCCGTCGAGCGGGACCGGGAGCTCCGTGCTCCACACCGGGTTCCCGTCGGCCGTGGCCGCGTACGGGGGCAGCAGCCGGGGCGGCTCGGCGGCGAGGCGGGTGAGCCGCTCGACGTCGGCGGGCGGGGTCTCGGCGGCGCGCAGCACCCGTACGATCCAGCGGGCGTGCGGGGCGGCCGCCTCGATGTCCGCCTCGGTGAAGGTGGCGAGGTACGCGCGGGTCAGGGTCCACCAGGCGCGCTGGTACCCGGGGTCCTTGCCGAGTTCGCGCAGGTACATCCGCAGGTCGTACTCCAGGAACTTCACCTGGCAGGCGCGGCCCAGCTCCGGGGAGGCGTCGGCCAGGATCCGGGAGGCGGCGCGGTGGGCCTCGATCCGGGAGCGCCAGTTGCCGACGTCCTTGCGGTCCAGGGAGATCGACACCTGGGCGGCGGAGCGGCGTACGTGCCAGATGTAGACGAGGTCTGCGGTGACGGCGATGCGGGGGGCCGCGGCGAGGACGCGGGCGGTGAAGACGAAGTCCTCGTAGACGAAGCGGCCGTCGGGAAAACGCAGGCCGTGCTCGTCGAGGAAGGCGCGGTCGTAGAGCTTGTTGACGCAGAGGGTGTCCCGGACGAGGCCGGGCCGGTCGGCCGGCCGCTCGATCACCTCTCCGGGGGTGTGCAGGCCGGGCATCCACGGCACGTCGTGGTGCTGGGGCAGCTCGCGCCGGACCGCCGTTCCGACGGTGACCGGGGCCCGGTGCCGGACGGCCGTGCGCACCAGGGCGTCGGCGGCTCCCGGCGGCAGGACGTCGTCACTGTCGAGGAAGAGGACGTACGGGGCGGTGGCGAGGGCGATCCCGTCGTTGCGGGGGGTGCCGCACCCCCCGCTGTTCTCCGCCCGGTGCAGGACCTTCAGGCGGGGGTGTACGGCGGCCAGGTCGTCCAGGACCCGCCCGGTGTCGTCGGACGAGGCGTCGTTGACCGCGATGACCTCGGCGACCACCGGGCCCTGGGCGAGGGCCGAGGTAACGGCCTCGCCCACGAGCCCGGCGTCGTTGTACGCGATGACCACGACGGAAACCGTGGGCGTGTTGGTGCTGTTCACCCTGTGGATCCTAGGGGAACGATGTAAAGGCACCTTCAAACCCGAACCGGCTCCCGTCTCGGGAGGTGGGCTAGAACGGCTTGAACTCGTCGTACTCCTTCTGCACGGAGTCCCGCTCGGCTTCCTTCTCCTTGCGGCGCGTGGTCGCCGGGCGCGGGGCCTCCAGGCGGTGGTCCTCACCGCGGCGGCCCAGCATCTCGGCGCCGGCCATCATGGTCGGCTCCCAGTCGAAGACGACCGCGTTCTCGTCCGCGCCGATGGCGACGCCGTCACCGGCACGGGCGCCGGCCTTGCGCAGCGCGGCCTCGACGCCGAGGCGGTTGAGGCGGTCCGCGAGGTAGCCGACGGCCTCGTCGATGTTGAAGTCGGTCTGGCGGACCCAGCGCTCCGGCTTCTCGCCGCGCACCCGGTAGACCTCTTCGACCTCGTCGTAGGCGATGGTGAAGCCGCTGTCGTCCACGGCCTTCGGCCGGATGACGATGCGGGTCGCCTCGTCCTTCGGCTTGCGGGCACGCGCCTTGGCGATGACCTCGGCGAGGAAGAAGGACAGCTCCTTGAGGCCCGTGCGGTCGACCGCGGAGACCTCGAAGACCTTGTAGCCGCGGGCCTCGAGGTCCGGGCGGACCATGTCGGCGAGGTCCTTGCCGTCGGGGATGTCGACCTTGTTGAGGACGACGAGGCGCGGACGCTTCTCCAGGCCGCCGCCGTAGATCCGCAGCTCCTCCTCGATGACGTCGAGGTCGGCCAGCGGGTCGCGGTCGGACTCCAGGGTGGCCGTGTCCAGGACGTGCACGAGGATCGAGCAGCGCTCGACGTGGCGCAGGAACTCCAGGCCGAGGCCCTTGCCCTGGCTGGCGCCCGGGATCAGGCCCGGGACGTCGGCGATCGTGTAGACCGTCGAGCCGGCGGTGACCACGCCGAGGTTCGGGACGAGGGTGGTGAAGGGGTAGTCCGCGATCTTCGGCTTGGCTGCGGAGAGCACGGAGATCAGCGAGGACTTGCCCGCGCTGGGGAAGCCGACAAGCGCCACGTCGGCGACGGTCTTGAGCTCCAGGACGACGTCGCCGGCGGTGCCGGGGACGCCGAGGAGCGCGAAGCCGGGCGCCTTGCGGCGCGCGGACGACAGCGCGGCGTTGCCGAGGCCGCCGCGGCCGCCCTCGGCGGCCACGTACGTGGTGCCCTGGCCGACGAGGTCGGCGAGGACGTTGCCCTCCTTGTCAAGGACGACGGTGCCGTCCGGCACGGGCAGCATCAGGTCCGTGCCGTCCTTGCCGGAGCGGTTGCCGCCCTCGCCGGGCTTGCCGTTGGTGGCCTTGCGGTGGGGGCTGAAGTGGTAGTCGAGCAGGGTGGTGACCGCCTGCTCCACCACCAGGATCACGTCGCCGCCACGGCCGCCGTTGCCGCCGTCGGGGCCGCCGAGCGGCTTGAACTTCTCCCGGTGAACGGAGGCGCAGCCGTGGCCCCCGTTACCCGCGGCGACGTGCAGCTCGACGCGGTCCACGAAGGTGGTCATGGTTGTTCCTCCAGATACAGCGGGAATATCCCGGAAAGCCCGGGGGGTAGGCCTTGCTACCCATTAAACGTGTCTATGTGACAACGCGCCGAGGGCGGACCTCTCTTCCCGGCCTGAGCCGGGAAGAGCTGAGATCCGCCCTCGGGAAGTTCAGTACGCCGTGATCAGCAGGAGCTGGATCAGGCGGCCGGAACGATGTTGACGACCTTGCGGCCACGGTGCGTGCCGAACTCGACCGAACCGGCCAGCAGCGCGAACAGCGTGTCGTCGCCGCCACGGCCCACACCCGAACCCGGGTGGAAGTGGGTACCGCGCTGGCGGACGAGGATCTCACCAGCGGAAACGACCTGACCGCCGAAGCGCTTCACGCCGAGCCGCTGGGCATTGGAATCGCGCCCGTTCCGAGTGGACGATGCGCCCTTCTTGTGTGCCATGTCTCAGTCCCTCTTACTTCGCAGCCGCGGGGATACCGGTGACCTTGATCGCCGTGTACTGCTGGCGGTGACCCTGGCGACGGCGGTAGCCGGTCTTGTTCTTGTACCGCAGGATGTCGATCTTGGCACCCTTGTGGTGGTCCACGATCTCGACCTGGACCTTGATCCCGGCGAGCACCCACGGGTCGCTGGTCACGGCTTCGCCGTCGACAACGAGCAGGGTCGAGAGCTCGACCGTGTCGCCGACCTTGGCAGTGGGAATCTTGTCAACCTCAACGATGTCACCAACAGCAACCTTGTGCTGGCGACCACCGCTGCGCACGATGGCGTACACGCGGATCTCTCTCTCGCTCGATTCGGGAACCCCTGAAGCCAGCCGGCCCCGCGAAGAAACCGCAGGCCGGCCTCCCCCATACCGCAAGGCGGTCCGGGAGGTGAGGTGCTCAGTGGACGGCGCGCACATAGACACGCCAGCGGCCCAGGTTACGGGGCCCCGTCTGAGGGGTCAAACCGGGACCTGATCACCCGGGCGGCCGACACCCGTACCGCCCGCCCGGCGCGGCCCCGCGGCCGGACGGGAGGACTCCGGTCAGGCCGCCGGGGACGCGGAGGAAGCTCCCCGGGAGGCCGTGGCGGGCAGCCGGGGCGTCCCCGGCGCGGGCGGGGACGCGGAGGCCGCCTCTGGGCCGCTGCGGGCCGGGCGGGGCGTGCGGAGGTCCCCCGTACCGAGGTCCCCCGTACGGAAACGGCCCGGCCCGGCACCTCTCGGTGCCGGGCCGGGCCGTTCGGGCGGGACCGCGGGATCAGGCCTCGGTGGGAGCCGAGACGGACGGGAGCGCCTGCTGCTCCGCCGCCGCGGTCTTCTTCGTGGCCCGCTTGGTCGCGGTCTTCTTCGTGGTGGCCGCCTTCTTGGCGGTGGCGGTGGTGGCCTTCTTCGCCGCCGTCGCCTTCTTGGCGGTGGTCGCCTTCTTCGCCGCGGTCGCCTTCTTGGCCGGGGCCTTCTTGGCGGCCTTCCTGGCGGGAGCAGCCTCCTCCGCCGAAGCGTCTTCCCCGGCCGGAGCGGCCGGCTCGGCCGGCTCGGCCGGCTCGGCCGGCTCGGTCACCGGGGTCTCGACGACGACCACGGCCGCCTCCGCCGCGCCTGCCGGGGAACCGGCGGGTGCGGTGGCCTTGCGGGTGGCACGACGGCGCGGGCGGGCCGGAGCGGCGTCCGCGACGGGCGCCTCCTCGACGACGGCCGCAGCGACGGGCTGGGGCTCGGGCTCGGCGACGGTCGCGACGGCCGGCGCGGATTCGACCACCGGCTCCGGCGCGGCCTCGGCCGGGGCGCCCGCCGGAGCGGTCGCCTTACGGGTCGCCCGGCGACGGGTACGGCCCTTGGGGGCGTCCTCCGGCGTCGGCTCCGCGGCGGCTTCGGCCACGGGGGCCGGGGCGGCCTCCACGACCGGCTCCGGGACCGGCGCCGTCTCGACGGGCGCGGGCTCGGCGACCGGCTCCGCGACGGCCTCGGCCACGGGGGCCGGGGTGGCCGCACCGCGCGGGGCGCCCGCCGGAGCGGTCGCCTTGCGGGTGGCACGGCGGCGGTTGCGACGGCCGCTGACGCCCGCCTCGGCCTCGGCGGGGCTGCTGTACAGCTCCTCGTCCGCGACGAACTCCGGCTCGGGCAGCGCCCGCGGAGCGGCGGCCTCGGCGGCCACCTCGGCGGCGCTCTCGCCCTCCGCCTCGAACTCCGCCTCGACGGTGTCGGCGTCGTGGTCGTGGTCGTGCTGGTCGAACTCGGACTTGCCGCCGCGGCGCTTGGCGCGCTTGCCGTTGCCACCGCCGCCGACCACGGTCGGCGTCTCCATGTGGACGATGACGCCGCGGCCGTTGCAGTGGACGCAGGTCTCGGAGAAGGACTCCAGCAGACCCTGGCCCACCCGCTTGCGGGTCATCTGGACCAGGCCCAGCGAGGTGACCTCGGCGACCTGGTGCTTCGTCCGGTCGCGGCCCAGGCACTCCAGCATGCGCCTCAGGACCAGGTCGCGGTTGGACTCCAGGACCATGTCGATGAAGTCGATGACGACGATGCCGCCCAGGTCGCGCAGCCGCAGCTGGCGCACGATCTCCTCGGCCGCCTCCAGGTTGTTCCTGGTGACGGTCTCCTCGAGGTTGCCGCCCTGACCGGTGAACTTGCCGGTGTTGACGTCGATGACGATCATCGCCTCGGTCTTGTCGATCACAAGCGAGCCGCCCGAGGGCAGCCACACCTTGCGGTCGAGCGCCTTGGCGAGCTGCTCGTCGATCCGGTACGTCGCGAAGACGTCGACCTCGGAGGTCCAGCGGGACAGCCGGTTGGACAGGTCCGGGGCGACGTGCGCGACGTAGCCGTGGATGGTCTCCCAGGCCTGGTCACCGCTGACGATGACCTTCGAGAAGTCCTCGTTGAAGATGTCGCGCACGACGCGGACCGTCATGTCCGGCTCGCCGTACAGCAGGCTCGGCGAAGAGGTCGAGATCTGCTTCGACTTCTTCTGGATGTCCTCCCACTGGGCCTGGAGGCGCTCGACGTCGCGGCGCAGCTCGTCCTCGCTCGCGCCCTCGGCGGCGGTGCGCACGATGACGCCCGCGTCCTCGGGGACGATCTTCTTGAGGATGGTCTTCAGACGCGCGCGCTCGGTGTCGGGCAGCTTGCGGCTGATACCGGTCATCGAGCCCTCGGGCACGTAGACCAGGTAGCGGCCGGGCAGCGAGACCTGGCTGGTCAGGCGGGCGCCCTTGTGGCCGATCGGGTCCTTGGTGACCTGCACCAGGACCGACTGGCCGGACTTGAGGGCGGACTCGATGCGGCGCGGCCCGTTGGCCATGCCGAGCGCCTCGAAGTTGACCTCGCCGGCGTACAGGACCGCGTTGCGCCCCTTGCCGATGTCGATGAAGGCGGCCTCCATCGACGGCAGCACGTTCTGGACCTTGCCCAGGTAGACGTTGCCGACGTACGAGGTGGCTTCTTCCTTGTTGACGTAGTGCTCGACGAGCACGTTGTCCTCGAGGACGCCGATCTGGGTGCGCTCGCCGGCCTGGCGGACGACCATCACGCGCTCGACGGCCTCACGGCGGGCCAGGAACTCGGCCTCCGTGATGATCGGGACGCGGCGGCGGCCCTGCTCGCGGCCCTCGCGGCGGCGCTGCTTCTTCGCCTCCAGACGGGTCGAGCCCTTGATGGACTGGACCTCGTCGGAGGAGGTGGACGTGGAGGCGGACTCCGCGCGCTCGCGGGCCGGGCGCGGCTCGCGGACCTTGACGACGGTGCGTACGCCGTCGTCCTCGCCGCCCTCGGCGGCGTCGGAGCCGGAGTCACCGCTGCGGCGGCGACGGCGACGGCGGCGACGGCTGGAGCTGGAGCCGAGCGCGCCGGTGTCGTCGTCCTCGTCGTCCTCCTGCTCCTCGGCCTCCTGCTCGGCGGCCGGGGTCTCGGCGTCGTCCTCGGCGGACTCGTCGAGGTCGGCGGACTCGCCGCGACGGCGACGGCGGCCACCGCGGCGGCGACGGCGCGAGGGGCGCTCGCCCGACTCGTCGGCGTCGTCGAACTCGGCGGACTCCTCGTCGAGCTCGGCGGTCTCGGCCTCCGGCTCCTCCTCGGCGAGTACCTCGGGCAGGGAGACCGGGCCGCTCCCGGCGACCGGGGCGGCCTCGGCGGCGCCGCGACCGCGGCGACGGCGGCGGCCCGCGGGCTGCGGGGCGGGGGTCTCGACGGCCTCGGCCGGGGCGGCGGCCTCGGTGAGCTCGTCCTCCTCCTCGACCTGGTCGGCCGGGTCGGCGGCGCGGGCGGCCGCGGCGGCCACGGCGGCCGTCTCGGGGGTCTGGAACATCGGCTCGGCGAAGACCGGGGCCTGGAAGACGGCCACGGCGGGACGCGTGGCGCGGCGCGAGCGGGCCGGCGCGGCGGGCGCCGCCTCGTCCTCGGCAGCGGCGTCGGGCTGCGCGGCGGCGGCCGGGGCGGTGGTGGCCGGGGCGGTGGTGGCCGGGGCGGTGGTGGACCGGGTGGCGCGGCGGCGGCCGCCGCGCTTCGGGGAGTCCACGGCGTCGGCGACGGTGACGGCGCGGGCGGCGGCCTTGGGGGCCTCCTCCACGACGGCGGGGGCCTCGTCCGCGACGGCGGCGGGCTGCCCAGCGCCGGCCGGAGCGGCGACGGCGCGGGTGGCACGGCGGCGGGTGCGCGGCGCCGGAGCGGCGGACTCCTCGGCGGCGGGCTCTGCGGCGGCGACCGCGGCGGGGACGACCTCGACGGCCGGGGCCGGGGCGGCCTCGGCCGGGGCGGCGACGGCGGCGGCCGGTGCCTCGGGGGCGGTCCCGGCACGGGTGGCACGGCGGCGGGCACGCGGGGCGGGAGCGGCCGGAGCCTCCTCCTCGACCACCGGCGCGGCCTCGACCGGAGCGGGGACGGCGGCGGCCGGTGCCTCGGGGGCGGTCCCGGCACGGGTGGCACGGCGGCGGGCACGCGGGGCGGGAGCGGCCGGAGCCTCCTCCTCGACCACCGGCGCGGCCTCGACCGGAGCGGCGACAGCAGCCTCCGGCGCGGTCACGGCACGGGTCGCACGGCGACGGGCACGCGGGGCCGGAGCGGCGGACTCCTCGGCGACGACCGCAGCGGCGGGGGCCTCGACGGCCGGGGCCGTGGCGGCCGGGGCCGGGGCCGGAGCGGCGACGGCGGCCGGCGCCTCGGGGGCGGTCACGGCACGCGTGGCACGGCGACGGGCGCGAACGGGAGCGGCGGCCGGAGCGGCCTCCGCCTCGGGGGCGGCCGGAACGGCCTCGGCCACCGGGGTGTTCTCGGCGGCGGTCGCGCCGGGCGGGCCCGCCGGCCGGGAGGCGGCGCGGCGACGCCTGCGCGGGGGCAGGTTGTCGCTGGGGCTGCCGCTGTCGGCGTTACCGGGGGTGGTGGTGTTTTCGTTGTTGAGCATTGCGGGCGGTTCTCCCGTCACGCTCCCGGGCGCCGCGGCTGACATCCGGTCCGGCTCGGTTTCGCGTAATGAGCGCGGAACCGGCCTCCGGGGCGCGTTCGCCACACGGGAGCTGTAGTCCATGGCCGCCGGTTCCGTACGTGTGTGTGCGTACGGCCTGGCGGAAGTCTTCAGGTCAATGCGCTGCCCGACCCAGGTGGCTCCCGAGTACCAGGGCTGCGCGACGACGACGTTCCCTACGCGGCGGGACCTTCCGGCGCCTTCGCGTCGGCCGCTACGGCGGCCGTTTGTGGGGCGGCCGTGTCGGCCTCGCGGTCGGGCGCGAGCGGGTCGGTCACCGTGCCGGACTCCTCGTCGAAGAGCCCCTGCGCCAGCCTGGTCACCGCTGAGGGGACCGGCGGCGCCAGGTCGGCCACAGCTCGGAGACCGGACAGGACGTCGTCGGGTCGCACGGCAGGTGTCAGATGCCGAACAACCAGCCGCAGTATCGCACAAGCATGGTCCAGAGGCCTATCAACCTGGGCGGGAAGCGCTTCCAGAGTGACCACCGCGCCGCGCGTGTCGAAGGTCCGCATGCCGTTCTTCGTCCGGCGCTGGACCTCCACCGTCTCGGCGGCGAGGAAGGCCGTGACGGCGCGTTCGGCCTCGGCCGGGTCCACTCCGTCCAGGCGCAGCTCCCACACGGAGGCGGTGAGCCGGTCGGCGAGGCCCGAGGTGCGGGCCTCCACGGCGTCGATGATGTCGAGGCCGGCCGGCATCGACTCGTCGAGCAGCTCACGGAGCTTCTCGGGGTCGCGCGGCTCGGCGAGGGCGATCTCGAGGTACTCGGCCTCGCTGCCGGTCCCGGTCGGGGCGGCGTTGGCGTACGAGACGCGGGGGTGCGGGGTGAAGCCGGCCGAGTACGCCATGGGCACCTCGGCGCGGCGCAGGGCCCGCTCGAACGCCCGCTGGAAGTCGCGGTGGCTGGTGAACCGGAGGCGGCCGCGCTTGGTGTAGCGCAGTCGGATGCGCTGCACCACCGGTGCGGGTGGCGGGCCTTCGGTCTGTCGCTTGCCCAGTGGTTCTTCTCCTTGTGCGGGGCTCCGCGGCCGGCGCGTCGCCCTGAGGTCTGTGGGGCCTGCGGGCCACGCCCCGCCTCCGGCTCACCCCTGCCGTTCGTGGAGGGAGATCTCGGGAGCGGGCGTGTTGCCTGCGGCCTTCTTACTACCCAGAGTACGCGCCCCTGACCTCACCGGTTCCCGGGAAGGGGTACCGAACAGTGCCTGCCGTACGCCGGCACGTGCCTCCCGTACCGCGGCGCGTGCCGTGCGCCACACCTCGCGCGCGAAATGCCCGGCGGGAGTGGCGACCTGCCGGTAGGCCCAGGCCGCGGGACGGGCGACGAGCCCGCGCCACAGCAGGAGCAGCCCGCGCCCCACGGCCCGGCTGACGCGGCCGGCCAGCCGCCAGGCGCCGAGGAGGAAGTGCCCGAGCGGCGTGAGCACGTACGCGTACAGCCCGCGCGCGGTCCGGGCGAGCCCCCGGCCGAGCGGGGCCAGCAGGTAGCGGTGGGCCGCGGCGGCGCCGGGGCCCACCACGTACCGCCAGGCGGCGGCCCAGGGCCAGACGAGCAGGGCCTTGGCCAGCCAGGCGAGGGCGCGCCCCGCGGGGACCAGGACGTAGCGCCACAGCGCTGCCCACGGCCAGACGAACACGGCGCGCAGGAGCGCCGGGAGGAACCGGGCGAGGCCGTGCCCGGCCGGGGTGAGGACGTGGCGGTACAGCCACCGGGCCAGCTGGCCCGCGCCGCGGACCGGCGGAACCAGCAGGTGGCGGTAGCCGGCGGCGAGGAGCCGGACGGTGCCCGCGCCGAGCGGCCGGAGCACGGAGCGGCCGAAGACCCGGACCGCCCGTACGAGCCCGTGGCCGGCCGGGCGCAGCAGGTACAGGAGCAGCCGCCGGCCGAGCGGCGTCAGGACATGGCGCCAGAGCCCGGTCCAGGGCCACACGCACACGGCCTTCGCCAGCCACTCCACCACCACGGCCGCCCACCGCCCGCACCACGCGAGCCCCCGCCCGAGCGGAGTCAGCACGTACCGCCACAGCGCGGAACCGGCGGGTACGAGGAGGTGACGCCACGCGGCGGCCCACGGCCAGTAGCAGACGGCGAGGAACACCCAGCGCAGGACCAGTCCCGTGCCCCGTGCGAGCCGGGCGGCCGCCCTGCCGAGCGGGGTCAGGACGTACCGGTACAGCCGCGCGAACAGCCAGGCCACCGCGTCGCCGGCCGGCCGCAGGGCGCGGCGGTGCACGGCGCGGGCGCAGAGGACCAGCAGGTCCCAGACCATCCGCAGCGGCAGCAGGATGAGCACGGCCACGATCCGTACGGGGATCCGCACGACGGCGAAGACGCACCCCTGGCCCTCCGGCCGGGCGGGGGTCCCGGGCCCGGGACGGGGTTCGGGATCGGGGCCCGGTCGTTTCCGCATGTCGACGATCATGTCCCTGACGACGCACGGGAGGCCCCCACCGTTGCGGGTGGGGGCCTCCCGATGCGCAGGTGTTACGCGGCGCCGGCGGATCCGTCCTGGCGAACGGCCGCTTCGGGTCCGGCTACTTCACGACCGTGAGCGGCAGCAGCTTCTTGCCGGTGGGGCCGATCTGGATGTCGAGGTCGAGCTGCGGGCACACGCCGCAGTCGAAGCACGGGGTCCAGCGGCAGTCCTCGACCTCGGTCTCGTCGAGGGCGTCCTGCCAGTCCTCCCAGAGCCAGTCCTTGTCGAGACCGGAGTCCAGGTGGTCCCAGGGCAGGACCTCCTCGTAGGTGCGCTCGCGGGTCGTGTACCAGGCGACGTCCACGCCGTGCGCGGGCAGCGCCTTCCCGGCGGCCTCCATCCAGCGGTCGTAGCTGAAGTGCTCGCGCCAGCCGTCGAAGCGGCCGCCGGACTCGTACACGGCGCGGATGACGTCGCCGACGCGGCGGTCGCCGCGCGAGAGGAGGCCCTCGACGACGCCCGGCTTGCCGTCGTGGTAGCGGAAGCCGATGGAACGGCCGTACTTCTTGTCCCCGCGGAGCTTGTCGCGGAGCTTGCCGAGGCGGGCGTCCGTCTCCTCCGCCGACAGCTGCGGCGCCCACTGGAACGGGGTGTGCGGCTTCGGCACGAACCCGCCGATCGACACCGTGCAGCGGATGTCGTTCTGGCCGGAGACCTCTCGGCCCTTGGCGATGACGTTGACCGCCATGTCGCCGATCTGGAGCACGTCCTCGTCGGTCTCGGTCGGCAGGCCGACCATGAAGTACAGCTTCACCTGGCGCCAGCCGTTGCCGTACGCCGTGGAGACGGTCCGGATCAGGTCCTCTTCCGAGACCATCTTGTTGATGACCTTGCGCATGCGCTCGGAGCCGCCCTCGGGGGCGAAGGTCAGGCCGGAGCGGCGCCCGTTGCGGGCGAGCTCGTTGGCCAGGTCCACGTTGAAGGCGTCGACGCGGGTCGACGGGAGGGACAGGCCCACCTTGTCGTCGGAGTAGCGGTCCGCGAGGCCCTTGGCGATGTCGGCGATCTCGGTGTGGTCCGCGGAGGACAGCGACAGCAGGCCGACCTCCTCGAAGCCGGTCGCCTTCAGGCCCTTCTCGACCATCTCGCCGATGCCGGTGATGCTTCGCTCCCGCACGGGGCGCGTGATCATGCCGGCCTGGCAGAAACGGCAGCCGCGGGTGCAGCCGCGGAAGATCTCCACCGACATCCGCTCGTGGACGGTCTCGGCGAGCGGGACCAGCGGCTGCTTCGGGTACGGCCACTCGTCGAGGTCCATGACGGTGTGCTTGGACACGCGCCACGGCACGCCGGAGCGGTTCGGGACGACGCGGCCGATGCGGCCGTCGGGCAGGTACTCGACGTCGTAGAAGCCCGGGACGTAGACGCCGCCGGTCTTCGCGAGGCGCAGCAGGACTTCCTCGCGTCCGCCCGGACGGCCCTCGGCCTTCCAGGCGCGGATGATCTCGGTCACGTCGAGGACGGCCTGCTCGCCGTCGCCGATGACCGCGCAGTCGATGAACTCCGCGATCGGCTCGGGGTTGAAGGCCGCGTGGCCGCCCGCGAGGACGATCGGGTGGTCGACGGTGCGGTTGCGGGCCTCCAGCGGGATGCCCGCGAGGTCCAGCGCCGTGAGCATGTTGGTGTAGCCGAGCTCGGTGGAGAAGGAGAGCCCGAAGACGTCGAACGCCGACACCGGGCGGTGCGAGTCGACGGTGAACTGCGGCACCTTGTGCTCGCGCATCAGCTCTTCGAGGTCCGGCCACACGCTGTACGTGCGCTCGGCGAGGACGCCCTCGCGCTCGTTGAGCACCTCGTACAGGATCATGACGCCCTGGTTGGGCAGCCCGACCTCGTACGCGTCCGGGTACATGAGCGCCCAGCGGACGTCACAGGCGTCCCAGTCCTTGACGGTGGAGTTCAGCTCTCCGCCGACGTACTGGATCGGCTTCTGGACGTGCGGAAGCAGGGCCTCGAGCTGAGGGAAGACCGACTCGGTCATCACGCGACTTTCATGAAGCGGGCGGGGGACGACTCTCAAGCGTACCCCGGGGGCACACCCGCCCCTCCCCGCGTGATCATCCGAGCGCGGCCCGCAGTGCCGGGTCGGCCGCCGCCGCCCACACGTCGGGGAGTTCGCGTTCGCGGCGCTCGGCCAGGGCCTCCTCCCGTCCGTACAGGACGCCCCAGGTGAAGCCCGGTTCCCCGGCTCCGTGCGCCTGGACGGCGAGGCCGCGCAGGGCTTCGCGGGCCACCACGCCGTCCTGGTGGTCGCCGAGCAGGGACTGCACCGACTTCACCGCCTCGGCGAGCCGCTTCGCCGGTTTGCCGAGCGCGGGAACGGCCGCCTCGGCCGCGTAGCGGGCGCGCTTGGCCGCCTTGCGGGCGTCGTGCAGGGCCCGGTCGCGGTCGGCGCCCGCGTCCATGGCCAGCGCGACTTCGACCCGTCCGGCGAGGCGCTCGAAGTCGCGGAGCACGGCCGCGGGCAGCACCTCGCGCGCGGGTCCGGCGGCGGCGTCGCGCAGCGGCGGGTCGTCCAGCAGCGCGTCGAGGGAGTCCAGCAGGGCGACGTACCTCTTGCCGTCGAGCACGGCCAGGGCCCGGCGCCGCGATCCGGCGCGGCGGGTGGTGTTCCACACGCGCAGGCGGCTGCGGACCGGGCCCGTCACCAGGGTGCGCGGGACCTCGCCCAGGTGGGTCTGGATCCGCTCCAGGAGGACCTCCTGGTCGCGGTCGACGCCGAGTTCGGCGGCCAGCCAGCGCAGTTCCTCGCCGACCGGGTCGGTGACGTCGCGGTCGAGCACCTTGCGGTAGGTCTTGAAGGCGCTGCGCAGCCGGCGGGTGGCGACCCGCATCTGGTGGACGGAGTCCGGCAGGTTCCGCCGGACGGCCGGGTCCTGGGCGACGAGCGTGTCGCGCTGCGCGCGCAGGTACGCGAGCACCTGGGCGCCCGCCGTCGCGTCCGGGCCGGCGTCTCCGGGCCGGGCGGGGGGTTCGGCTCCCGTCTCGGCGAGGGCCCGGGCGAGTTTGGAGGGGGCGTCGGAGACCTTGAGCCCGGCCTTGCGGAAGGTCTTCTCGACCGCGTCGAGCAGTCCGGGGTCCACTCCGTCGGCGAGTTCCACCTCGACTTCGGTCCAGGCGGCGCGGGCGCCGCTCCGCTCGGCGCGGACCGCGTCGGTGGCCAGCTCCGCGAGGAGGGCGCCGTCGGCGCCGAGGAGGTGGCTGATCCGGCGCGAGGAGACCAGCCGGACCTGCGGGGCCAGGCCGGTGCCCCGGACGCGGGAGCGGACCAGTGCGGCGAGGGAGTCGGGGAGGGCGTCGCCGAGCGGGGCCCCGATCTCGTCGCGGACGCCCGGGGAGACGGGCAGTTTGAGGTGCCAGCCGGCGTCCGCGCCGCCGGTTCTGCGGCGCAGGGTGAGGCCGTCGGCGGCGAGCCGCCGGTCGGGTGTGTCGTAGTAGACGGCGTCGAGTTCGACGGTGCCCTGGTCGGTCACGGCCGTGATCCCGGCCGTGCCCGTCAAGTCCGGCACCTCGCCGCGGGCCGGCCCGGAGCCCTTCTTGCCGGCCCGTGTGAACTCGAACTTCCGCTCGATCTCGCGCTTCGTTTCCGCCATGGACCGAATTTAGTCCTGAACGGGACGTGACTCCAGGGTGAACGGGGCATTAGGCCGACAACGGCCGTTGCACCTTGATCGACTGCAACAGCCCGACGGCGACCCAGACGGCGAACATCGAGGAGCCTCCGTACGAGACGAAGGGCAGCGGGAGCCCGGCCACCGGCATGATCCCGAGGGTCATCCCGATGTTCTCGAAGGACTGGAACGCGAACCAGGCGATGATGCCCGCGCACACGATGGTCCCGTAGAGCTCGGTGGTCTCGCGGGCGATCATGCAGGCCCGCCACAGGATGACGCCGATCAGGACGAGGATGAGCCCGGCGCCGATGAAGCCGAGCTCCTCCCCCGCGACCGTGAAGACGAAGTCGGTCTGCTGCTCCGGCACGAACTGGCCGGTGGTCTGCGAGCCCTTGAAGAGCCCGGAGCCGGTCAGTCCGCCCGAGCCGATGGCGATGCGGGCCTGGTTGGTGTTGTAGCCGACGCCCGCCGGATCCAGCTCGGGGTTGGCGAAGGCGGCGAAGCGGTTGATCTGGTACTCGTCGAGGACGCCGAGCTGCCAGATCAGGACGGCTCCGCCGGCGCCCGAGCCGAGCAGGCCGAGGACCCACCGGTTGGAGGCCCCGGAGGCCAGCAGGACGCCGAGCACGATGACGACCATCACCATGACGGAGCCGAGGTCGGGCATCAGCATGACGATGCCCATGGGGGCGGCCGCCAGGCACAGGGCCTTGACGACCGTGCGGTGGTCGGGATGGGAGAGGTCTCCCGCGTCCACCCGGGTGGCCAGCAGCATCGCCATGACCAGGATGATCGTGATCTTCACGAACTCGGAGGGCTGGAGGGAGAATCCGCCGCCGATCACGATCCACGCGTGGGCGCCGTTGATGGTGGCGCCGAGCGGGGTGAGGACGGCGAGGATGAGCACCAGCGAGAGCCCGTACAGCACGGGCACCGCGCCGCGCAGGGTGCGGTGGCCGAGCCAGACGGTGCCGATCATCAGGACCAGGCCGATGCCGGTGTTCAGCGCGTGCCGGAACAGGAAGTAGTACGGGTCGCCCTGGTTGAGCTGGGTCCGGTTGCGGGTCGCCGACCACACCAGCAGGGCGCCGATGAGGGACAGCGCGAGGGCGGACAGGAGTATCGGCCAGTCGAGCCGGCGCACGACGGAGTCGCGGGCGGTCATCCTGGCCATCGCCCCGCGCTGCTCGGGCGCGTACCGGGAGACGGAGAACTTGTTGGCGGTCTGCATGTCCTTCAGTCCTGCCGTGCGGGGGGTGGTCCGGCGAGTGCGGGCGGCGCGACATCCTCCGGGGACGGCGGCACGTACGGCTTGATGTCGGGGGCTTCGATGGAGCCGTCGGGCAGGATCCGGGGCAGTTTCGCCTCCGGCTTGAGCAGCAGGGCCCGCTTCGGGTCCTGGTTGCCCTCCATGTCGAGGCCGTAGATGGCGTCGTAGATGGTGCGGACGGCGGGGCCGGAGGCTCCGGAGCCGGTACCGCCCTGGGAGATGGTCATGACGATCGCGAAGTCGTCGGTGTACGTGGCCAGCCACGAGGTGGTCTGCTTGCCGTAGACCTGGGCGGTGCCGGTCTTGGCCCGCATCGGGATCTTGTCCAGCGGCCAGCCGCCGAACCGCCAGGCGGCGGTGCCTCCGGGCGCGACGACGGAGCGCAGGCCCTTGTCGAGGTCGCTGACGGTCCGGGCGTCGATCGGCAGCCTGCCGTGGGCCTGGGGCTTGATCATCTCGACGTGCTTGCCGTCGGCGCTGATCACGGCCTTGCCGACGGTGGGGTTGTAGAGGGTGCCCCCGTTGCCGATGGCCGAGTAGGCGGTGGCCATCTGGATGGGGGTGACGAGGACGTCGCCCTGGCCGATGGCGAAGTTGATGCTGTCGAACGCCTTGAGCTGGTTGCCCTCGAGGCAGCTCTCGTACGCGATCTGCTCGACGTAGGTGCCGCCCTTCTTGCCCTGCTTGCACCAGGCGTTCTTGTTGGCCGCCCAGAAGTTCTTCTTCCACCGCCGGTCGGGGATGCGGCCGGTGACCTCGTTCGGCAGGTCGATCCGCGTCTCGGACCCGAGCCCGAATTCGCGGGCGGTCCGGTAGAACCAGTCGTGGGCGTCCTTCTTGGGCTGGAGGCCGCCGTCGTGCTGCCACTCCTTGTGCCCGAGGGCGTAGAACACGGTGTTGCAGGAGAACTTGAGGGCGTCGCCGAGGGTGATGGGGCCGTGGCCCTTGGACTCGAAGTTCGCGAAGCTGCGACCGCCGAGGCTGTACGAGCTGCTGCAGTTGTACTTGTCGTCGAAGGCGTAGCCGGCCCGCACGGCCGCGCTGGCCGACACCACCTTGAAGATGGAGCCCGCGGGGGCCTGGCCCTGGATGGCCCGGTTGAGGAGCGGGTAGTTGGACTTCTTGCTGGTGAGCGTGGCGTAGTCCGTGGCCGAGATGCCACCGACCCAGGCGTTGGGGTCGTAGTCGGGCTGGGAGGCCATCGCGACGACCCGGCCGGTCTTGACCTCCATGACGACGACGGCGCCCGAGTCGGCCTCGTACTTGCGGCCCGTGATCTTGTCGGTCTCGTTGCGGACCGTCTTCATCGCCTGGTGGAGCTCGTACTCGGCGACGGCCTGGACCCGCGCGTCGATGCTGGTGACGAGGGTGGACCCGGCCACGCCCGGGTCGGACTTGGTCTGGCCCATGACACGGCCGAGGTTGTCGACCTCGTACGAGGTGACCTGCGCCTTTCCGCGCAGCTCCTTGTCATAGGTGCGTTCGATCCCGGAACGGCCCACCTGATCGGAGCGCAGGTGCGGCGAGTCGGTGTCCTTGGCCTTCTTGATCTCCTCGTCGGTGACCGGCGAGAGGTAGCCGAGCACCTGCGCGGTCCGGGTCCCGCCGGGCGCCGGGTAGCGGCGTACGGCGGTGGGCTCCGCGGTGATGCCGGGGAACTCCTCGGGGCGTTCGCGGAGCTGCAGCGCCTGCTGCGTGGTGGCCTCGAGGGTGACCGGGATCGGCTGGTACGGGGAGCCGTTCCAGCAGGGCGCGGGGGTGCGGGAGTCGCAGAGCCGGACCTTGTCCATGACCTCTTGGGGGCTCATGTCCAGGACGCCGGCGAGGCGGGTCATGACGCCCTTGCCCCTGTCCGGCATCTTCATCAGGGCGGTACGGCTGGCGGACACGACGAGGCGGGTCTCGTTGTCGGCGAGCGCGACCCCGCGGGCGTCGAGGATCGAGCCGCGTACGGCCGGCTGGACGACTTGCTGGACGTGATTGCTCTTGGCCTCGTCGTAGTACTCCTGCCCGTTGCGGACCTGGAGGTACCACAGGCGCCCGGCGAGGGTGAGGAACATCGAGAGGACGAGCACCTGGATCATGACAAGCCTGATGCGCACCCGGGAGGTGCCGCCGGTTTCCGGGGTGTTGGTCACCGCTGCTCCCTCGTCACAGTTTCTTGACGCTCTTCACGCTCTTCACGACCTTGACGCCCTTTATGCGGCCGGCCCGGTTGGCGCGTCCGCGCGCGGTCTTCATGCGCAGGCCACCGCGCTGGCTGCCGATGCGCAGGCCGGTTCCGCCGGCCAGCCAGCCGGCGGAGACGTCCTTGCTCTGGGCCGGTCCGCCGCCGGCCTCGACGGCCATCGGGTCGTTCTCGGCGCGCCGGGCCAGCGCCATGATGAACGGCACGGTGAAGGGCGCGAGCAGCAGGTCGTACAGGGTCGCGGTGAACAGCAGGCCGGTCAGGCCCACGTGGCGGGCGGCGGTGTCGCCCACGAGGGCGCCCACTCCCGCGTAGAGCAGCGTGGAGGCGACCGCGGCGCCGACCACCGTCAGCATCGGGCCCCAGGCGGAGCGGAACCGCCCGCTGTCGGGGCGGACCAGGCCCGCCACGTAGCCGATGAGGCAGAGCACGAGCGCGTACCGCCCGGCGGCGTGGTCGGCGGGCGGGGCCAGGTCGGTGAGGAGGCCCGCGGCGAAGCCGATGAGGGCCCCGCTGACGTGCCCGTACACGAGTGCGAGGGCGACGACGGTGAGCAGGACGAGGTCGGGTACGGCGCCGGGCAGTTGGAGCCGGCCCAGGACGGTGACCTGGACGACGAGGGCGACCACCACGAGGGTGGCCGAGAGCAGGATCCGGTTGAAGCGCATGGGCGGTCTGCTCCTACTCGTCGGCCGGCTTGCCGGCCACACCGGCCGACGCGGACGGGGTGACCGTCACGGTGACGGTCGGGGTGGGCTTGGGGGCTTCGGGCTTGGGAGGCAGGACGGCGTCGCGCGGGTCCTCGCGCGGCGGCATGACGACGACGCCGACGATGTCCAGGCGCGAGAAGGAAACGGCCGGCTTGACCCAGACGGTGCGGGTCAGGTCGCCGCGCGAGGGGTCGACCTTGACCACCTCGCCGATCGGCACGCCGGGCACGAAGGGCTTGTTGCCGCGCGAGCCGAAGGTCACGAGGCGGTCGCCGGGGTTGATCTTGGCTTTGCCGTTGAGCATCTGGACGGACATCGCGCGGTCGCCCTGGCCGGTGGCGAAGCCGAGCTCGCCGGTCTTCTCCAGCCGTGTGCCGACGGTGAAGTCGGGGTCGTTGGCGAGGACGACGGTGGCGGTGTCGGGGCCCACGGTGGAGACCCGGCCGACGAGTCCGTCCCCGTTGAGGACGGTCATGTCGCGCTCGATGCCGTCCTTGCTTCCGGCGTCGATGGTGACGGTCCAGGAGAAGCCCTGGGCCGCTCCTATGGCGATGACCTCGGCGCCCTTGATTCCGTACTGTCCGGCGCCGGCCCGCTTGAGCATCTCGTCGAGCTCGCGGACCCGGCTGCGGTTCTGGTCCTCGCTGCCCAGCGTGGCCTTCAGACGGGCGTTCTCGCGCTCCAGTACGGCGATGCGGTTGTGGCGCTCGCCGGAGTCCCGTACCGCCCCTATGGCGTTGGCGACCGGGTCGACGGCCGTCGAAACGCCCTTCTCGACCGGGCCGAAGACCGTTGCGGCGGCTTGCCGGGCACCGTCGACCGGAGACTCCTCGCCCGCTCTGATGTCCACCGTGATCAATGCGAACGCGATGGCGATCAGAAGCACCAGGAGCAGCCGGCTTTCTCGTGTGTCCCTCACGTGCGGCGGCGTGCCTTCCTCGTAGAGATGTGCGAGCGGCGTAGCCGCTCCCGTGGAGCCGGTGCTGTCATCGGGGCGGTGGATGCGCTCCGTTGGAGCCGGGGCTCGCACAGGTCTTTTGCCTGTATATCAACGATCCGCCGCACGGGCGCGGCAGCACCCGTACGGCGGATTCTTGTGTTCCGCGTGGTCCCCGGCCCCGGGGGTCCGCATCAGCGGCGGGGCTGGGCGTCCAGGACCTGCTGGAGCGCCTCGAACTCCTCGACGCACTTGCCGGAGCCGAGCGCGACGGAGTCGAGCGGATTCTCGGCGATGTGGATCGGCATGCCCGTCTCGCGGCGCAGCCGCTCGTCGAGGCCGCGCAGCAGGGCGCCGCCGCCGGTGAGGACGATGCCGCGGTCCATGATGTCGCCGGAGAGCTCCGGGGGGCACTTGTCGAGCGTCGTCTTGACCGCGTCGACGATGGCGTTGACGGGCTCCTCGATGGCCTTGCGGACCTCCGCGGCCGAGATGACCACGGTCTTGGGCAGGCCCGAGACGAGGTCGCGGCCACGGATCTCGGTGTGCTCGTCCTTGTCGAGGTCGTACGCCGAGCCGATGGTGATCTTGATCTGCTCGGCCGTTCGCTCACCGAGGAGGAGCGAGTACTCCTTCTTGATGTGCTGGATGATCGCGTTGTCGAGCTCGTCGCCGGCCACCCGGATGGACTGTGCCGTGACGATTCCGCCGAGGGAGATGACGGCGACCTCGGTGGTGCCGCCGCCGATGTCCACGACCATGTTGCCGGTGGCCTCGTGGACGGGCAGGCCCGAGCCGATGGCGGCGGCCATGGGCTCTTCGATGATGTGCACCTGACGGGCGCCGGCCTGCGTGGACGCCTCGATGACGGCGCGGCGCTCCACTCCGGTGATGCCGGAGGGCACGCAGACAACGACGCGCGGACGGGCCAGGTAGCGGCGCTTGTGGATCTTGAGGATGAAGTACCGGAGCATTCGCTCGGTGATCTCGAAGTCGGCGATCACGCCGTCCTTGAGGGGCCGCACGGCGACGATGTTGCCGGGCGTGCGCCCGATCATCTTCTTCGCTTCGGAGCCGACCGCCAGGATGCCGCCGGTGTTCGTGTTGATGGCGACCACGGACGGCTCGTTCAGGACGATCCCCCGGCCCCGCACGTACACCAGCGTGTTGGCGGTCCCGAGGTCGATCGCCATGTCACGGCCGATGAACGACATGTAGTTCCCCTTGTTCCCCATGAGGAGCGTCTGGCCTTCCAGTTGATAGCTGCTGCTGTCAGGTCGGCGAGGTGGGTGTGTGGGTGGAGGCCCCATCGTAGTGCCGGGAGTACGGACACCGCGCGACGGGACTCCGGCAAACCCGCCGGAACGGATACCCGCCCCCTTAGTGGTGACGTCGTGTCCTGCCGAGTCGTTCCCGGTCGCCGCCGGAAATACCGGAGGGCGACCGAAATTACTTCGGTCGCCCCAGGTCATGAGCGCTATTTGGCTGATGTCACGTCAGCGAGGAGTGCTCACAGAGCGGGGAAGAACAGCTTCAGCTCACGCGCGGCGGACTCCTCGGAGTCGGAGGCGTGGATCAGGTTCTCGCGGGTGATCGTGCCGAAGTCGCCCCGGATGGAGCCGGGCGCCGCGGCGATCGGGTCGGTGGGTCCGGCCAGCTGGCGGACACCCTCGATCACGCGTTCCCCTTCCACCACCAGGGCAACGACGGGACCGCCCGACATGAAGCCCATGAGGGGCTCGTAGAACGGCTTGCCCTTGTGCTCGCCGTAGTGCGCCTCCAGGGTCTCCTGGTCCAGCGTGCGCAGCTCCAGCGCGGGAACGGTCCAGCCGGCCTTCCGCTCGATGCGGCCGATGATCTCGCCGATCAGGCCCCGCCGGACGGCGTCGGGCTTGAGCAGGACGAGGGTGCGCTGGGTCATGGTGCGGCTCCTTGCGGCATACGGGTGCGGTGGGACGAATCTACAGGGCCGATGCGGTGAACCGTCACGCAGCGTCAGGCGCCGCGGGTGCCTCCTGCGCGGCCGCCCAGCGCGCCTTGATCGTGTCGATCCTGCGCCCGTAGTGCACCGAGCACCACCACAGTCCGGCGAACACCGCACCGAGGAAGAACATCGTCGGGACGACGAACCCGCTCGCGATCAGCCCGATCTGCAGGGCCCAGCCCAGCTGCACCGCCCCGGGCCGCGACAGCATCCCGCAGAGCAGCACCGACAGCAGCATCGTGACGCCGCAGACCGTCCAGACCTCCGCCTGGGTCAGGTCCGGGTTCTTCATGGCCACCAGGCCGGCGAACCCGATCACGAAGAACTCGCCGATCAGCGTGCTCGCACACAGCGTGCGCATCCTCAGCCCCTCTTCAGCAGCAGGCGGGCCTCGCCCACCGTGATCACGGAACCGGTCACCAGGACCCCGGCCCCTCCGTACTCGGCCTCTTCCTCCGCCAGGGTGATCGCCGCCTCCAGGGCGTCGTCCAGCCGCGGCTCGACCTGCACCCGGTCCGCGCCGAAGACCTCGACCGCGACGCCCGCCAGCTCGTCCGCGCCCATGGCCCGGTGGCTGGAGTTCTCCGTCACCACCACCTCCGCGAAGATCGGCTCGAAGGCCTCCAGCACCCCGCGGACGTCCTTGCCCTCGCTCGCCGCCACGACCCCGACCAGCCGGCTGAAGCCGAACGACTCGGTGACCGCCTCCGCCGTGGCCGCCGCGCCCGCCGGGTTGTGCGCCGCGTCCAGGACCACCGTCGGGCTGCGCCGCACGACCTCCATCCGGCCCGGCGACGTCACCGCGGCGAAGGCCTTCCGTACGGTCTCCACGTCCAGCACCCGCGCGTGCTCCTGGCCGACGCCGAAGAAGGCCTCGACCGCGGCCAGCGCCACCGCCGCGTTGCGCGCCATGTGGGCGCCGTACATCGGCAGGAAGATCCCGTCGTACTCGCCGCCCACGCCGCGCAGCGTCAGCTGCTGCCCGCCGACCGCGACCTCGCGCGAGACGACGCCGAACTCCATGCCCTCGCGGGCCACCGTCGCGTCGACCTCGACGGCCTTCTTCAGCAGCACCTGCGCCGCGTCCACCGGCTGCTGCGCCAGGATCACGGTGGCGCCCTGCTTGATGACGCCGCCCTTCTCCTGGGCGATCTCGCCCGGGGTGGAGCCGAGGCGGTCGGTGTGGTCCAGGCTGATCGGGGTGACCACCGCGATCGCACCGTCGATGACGTTGGTCGCGTCCCAGGTGCCGCCCATGCCGACCTCGACGACGGCCGCGTCGACCGGGGCGTCCGCGAAGGCCGCGTACGCCATCCCGGTGAGCACCTCGAAGAACGACAGCCGGTACTCCTGGGCGGCGTCGGTCATCTCCACGTACGGCTTGATGTCGTGGTAGGTCTCCACGAACCGCTCGGCGGTGATCGGCGCCCCGTCGAGGCTGATCCGCTCGGTGACCGACTGGACGTGCGGGCTCGTGTAGCGGCCGGTGCGCAGCTCGAAGGCGTTCAGCAGGCACTCGATCATGCGGGCGGTGCTGGTCTTGCCGTTGGTGCCGGTCACGTGGATCGAGGGGTACGCGCGCTGCGGCTCGCCCAGCAGGTCCATCAGTGCCGCGATGCGCGTCACGGACGGCTCCAGCTTGGTCTCGCCCCAGCGGGTGGCGAGCTCCTGCTCCACCTCCAAGAGCGCCTTCGCGGTCTCGGGGTTGGTGGGGTGGGCGGGTACCGGGTCCCCCTGGGGCGCTCCGGCCTGGGCGCGCAGGGTGCGGCTCCCGGCCTCGATCACCGCCAGGTCGGGATCGCGGTCGGACTCTTCCGCGACGATCCGGTCGAACTCGTCGGGGAGGTGGTCAAGATCGTCGGGGCCATGGCTCTCGGGCTGCTGCTCACTCACGGGCCCAGTCTACGGACGGCAGCCCGCGGGACTTTCGGCCCGGTCGTTTCAGGACCTTCGCCGTGGGGGGCGACCAGATCGTTACGCAAGCCTTGCGAGCAGGAGATTGGGGAACAAATGCCGCAGGCGCGCAGTGAACAGACGGGGCCCAACAAGAAAGCTTCCAGCCGCGACATAGGAATCGACCTGGGGACCGCCAACACCCTCGTCTACGCCCGGGGGCACGGAATCGTCCTCAACGAGCCCTCCGTCGTCGCCGTCCGGGCCGGTACGACCACCGCCCTGGCCGTCGGGACGGAGGCCAAGGAGACCATCGGCCGCACCCCCGGCTCCATCACCGCGATCCGCCCCCTCAAAGACGGCGTGATCTGCGACTACGAGGCCGCCGAGGAGATGATCCGGCACTTCGTCCGCAAGGCGGTCCCCGGCCGGCGGACCCGCACCCGGATGGTGATCTGCGTGCCCTCCGGTGTCACCCCGGTCGAGCGGCGGGCCATCGTCCAGGCCTCGACCCGGGCCGGTGCCAAGACCGTGCACCTGATCGAGGAGCCGATGGCGGCGGCGATCGGCGCCGGACTGCCGGTGGCCGAGGCGCGCGGCTCGATGGTGGTGGACATCGGCGGCGGCACCTGCGAGGTCGCCGTCATCTCACTGGGCGGCATCGTCCTGACGGGCGGCGGCGCGCTGCTGCCGGGCCTGGACCTGCGGATGGCCTCCGCGACCGGCATCCCCGTCTTCGTGGCGGACAACCCGCTGGACTGCGTGGCCCTGGGCTCGGGCAAGTGCGTCGAGGACCTCGACACCCTGGAAGGGGCCCGGTTCGCCTCCGGGGTGCTGACGGCCTGACCCGTACGGCCGTCAGCCGCGCGGCAGGGTCGCGACCACCAGGTACGACCCGTCCGTACGGGTGGCGGTCAGCGTGCCGCCCAGGCTCCGGACGCGCTCCGCCATGCTCGCCGTGCCCGAACCCGCCGAGACCGGGGCGCGGCCGGGGGTCCGGTCGGGCAGCACGTTGCTCACGGCGATCCGCACGTGCGGGCCGTCCGCCGCGACCGACACCTCGATGGTCTCGCCGCGCGCGTGCTTGGCGGCGTTGGTCAGGCACTCCTGGACCACCCGGTAGACCGCCGCCTGGCGCAGCGGCGACAGCGCGTGCGCGTCCGGGTCCAGCACGAGCCGTACGGGTGAGCCGGCCCGCCCGCTCTCCTCGGCGAGGGCCGGGAGCCCGTCGACGCCCGGGGTCGCGGCCCGCTCCCCGCGCTGCACGATGATGTCGTTGAGCACCAGGTGGGCCCGGCGCGCGGTGTCGGCCAGCTCCTCGAAGTCCTTGGCGTACGCCGTCCGGCGCGAACGTACCGACAGCACCTCGGAGCGTACGGTCAGCAGGGTCAGCTCCCGCCCTACGAAGTCGTGGACGTCGCGGGCCACGGAGGTGCGCTCCTCCTGGACTGCCTGGAGCACGGCGGACTCGGCCCGGCGGGCGGTCAGCTCGGCCACGAGGTCGTGGCGGTAGGCGGCGATCCCGACGGCCGAGGCGAGCACCCCGATGGGCACGACCAGGCTGAGGAAGGCGCTGAGGGCCTCGACCCGCGGCTCGGGCCAGCCCGGCAGCAGGAACATCACCAGCGCGAAGGCCACGTAGGCCAGGGTGGCCAGGATCCCGGCCCGGCGCCCGCGGTAGCGGCCCACCGAGTACAGCGCGAACTGGATCAGGGTCAGCTCATGCAGCCAGCCGATGAACAGCAGCGCGGCGAGGAAGGAGAGCCAGGGCATCCGGCGCCGCAGCAGCAGGGTCGAGCAGCCGGCGGCGAGGACGCAGGCGGCGAGCGGGCCGTTGAGCGAATTGTCCGCGGCGGCCAGCCCGGGCAGGTCCAGCGACATCAGGCCCAGGCAGCCGAGCGCGGTGAGCACGTCCAGCGCCCTCGGCGAGCCCGCCCAGCACTCGGCGAACCGACGGCCGGTGGCCACGGCCCAGTGGAGCGCCGAGGCGACGGGCTTGACGTGCATGCCCTCCATCATCCGGGGTCGGCCGGGCGGATCGGATCCGCCCGGACCGGATAAAAAGTGATATGAGGCACTCCGGACGGGCCGGAACCCGGGCCGGACGACCCTGCGTACAGGAGCCCTTCCGCTCTGCCGCCGGGCCGCCCGCCGTTCATAGGGTCGGAGCAATGAGCACCGACGCCCCTCGCCCCGCCCGGCCCGCCCGGCCCGCCCGGGGCACGGGCCTGCTCCTGCTCGTTGGCGGCCTGATCGGCACGCTGGCCTCGGGCGTCCTCACGTACGACCGCGTCCGCACCCTGGAGGATCCCCTCTTCTCCCCCGGGTGCGACGTGAACGCGGTCCTCAGCTGCGGCGACGTGATGACCACCTGGCAGAGCAGTCTGCTGGGCTCCCCCAACACGCTGCTCGGCCTCGCCGGCTTCGCGGCCCTCGCGGGCCTGGGCCTGGCCCTGGAGGCCGGGGCGGTCCTCCCCCGCCGGCTCTGGCTGGGCCTGTGGGCCGCCATCGCCGCGGGCTTCGCCTTCACGGTGTGGCTGATCGGGCAGTGCCTGTACGTCATCGGGGCGCTCTGCCCCTGGTGCATGGCCGTCTGGGCGGTGATGATCCCGCTGTTCTGGTACGTCACCCGGCACCTGGCGAAACCCGGCTCGACGCTGCGGGCGGTCCCGCACTGGCTGGTGCCACTGGCCCTGTACGCGGTGCTGGCCGCGCTGATCGCGGCGGAGTTCGGCGGCCGCCTCCTGTGACGGCCGCCCCTCGCGGGGCGGAACGCGGCGAAGGCCCCCGCACCGTCGTCCGTCGTCCGGTGCGGGGGCCTTCGCCGTACCACCTGGGCCTACGCGAGCGGCAGCGCGTCCAGCTGGGCCTGGATCCGGACGATGTCCGCCCCGGCCTTGGACAGGCGGCCCTTGATCTTGTCCACGACGTTGTCGGGGGCCTTGGCCAGGAAGGCCTCGTTCCCGAGCTTCGCCTCCGCCTGCTGCTTCTCCTTCTCGGCGGCGCCGAGGTCCTTGGAGAGCCGCTTGCGCTCGGCCGCGACGTCGATGGTGCCGGACAGGTCGAGCGCGACGGTGGCGCCGCCGACCGGGAGCGTCGCGGTGGCGCTGAACTCCTCGCCCTCGGGCTGGAGGCGCAGCAGCTGGCGGATCGCCGGCTCGTGCGCGGCCAGCGCCGTACCGGCCAGGTCCAGGCGGGCCGGGACCTTCTGGCCCGGCTGGAGCCCCTGGTCGGCGCGGAAGCGGCGGACCTCGGTGACGACGGCCTGGAGGTTCTCGATCTCGGCCTCGGCGGCCTCGTCGCGGAAGCCGCTGTCCTTGGGCCAGTCCGCGATGACGAGGGACTCGCCGCCGGTCAGGGTGGTCCAGAGGGTCTCGGTGACGAACGGGACCACCGGGTGCAGCAGGCGCAGGGTGGTGTCCAGGACCTCGCCGAGGACGCGGCCGGAGACCTCGGCGCCCTCGCCGCCCGCGAAGAAGGTCGTCTTCGACAGCTCGACGTACCAGTCGAAGACCTCGTCCCACGCGAAGTGGTAGAGGGCCTCGCTGAGCTTGGAGAACTGGTAGTCGTCGTAGTAGGCGTCCACCTGCGCGACCGTCTTGTTCAGCCGGGACAGGATCCAGCGGTCGGTCGCCGACAGCTTCTCGGCCGGCGGCAGGTCGCCCTCGATCGTCGCGCCGTTCATCAGCGCGAAGCGCGTGGCGTTCCAGATCTTGTTGGCGAAGTTGCGGGAGGCCTGGACCCAGTCCTCGCCGATCGGGACGTCGGTGCCGGGGTTGGCGCCCTTGGCCAGGGTGAAGCGGACGGCGTCGGAGCCGTACTTGTCCATCCAGTCCAGCGGGTCGACGACGTTGCCGAAGGACTTCGACATCTTCTTGCCGCGCTCGTCGCGGACCAGGCCGGTCAGCGCGATCGTCTTGAAGGGGACCTCGCCGTCCATGGCGTAGAGGCCGAACATCATCATCCGGGCGACCCAGAAGAAGATGATGTCGTGGCCGGTGACCAGGACGTCGGTCGAGTAGAACTTCTCCAGGTCCGGGGTCTTCTCCGGCCAGCCCAGCGTGGAGAACGGCCACAGGCCGGAGGAGAACCAGGTGTCGAGGACGTCGGTGTCCTGCGTCCAGCCCTCACCGGTCGGAATCTCGTCGTCCGGTCCAACGCAGACGATCTGACCCTCCGGGCCGTACCAGATCGGGATCCGGTGGCCCCACCACAGCTGGCGCGAGATGCACCAGTCGTTGAGGTTGTCGACCCAGTCGAAGTACCGCTTCTCCATCTCCTGCGGGTGGATCGTGACGCGGCCGTCGCGGACCGCGTCGCCCGCGGCCTTCGCGAGCGGCTTGACGCCGACCCACCACTGGAGGGACAGCCGCGGCTCGACCGTGGTGCGGCAGCGCGAGCAGTGCCCGACGGAGTGTTGGTACGGGCGCTTCTCCGCGACGATGCGGCCCTGCTCGCGCAGGGCGCCGACGATCGCGGACCGCGCCTCGAAGCGGTCCAGGCCGAGGAAGGGGCCGTGGACGGTGATCACGCCGTGCTCGTCCATGACCGTCGTGTTGGCCAGGCCGTGCCGCTGCCCGATCGCGAAGTCGTTCGGGTCGTGCGCCGGGGTCACCTTGACGGCGCCGGTGCCGAACTCCGGGTCGACGTGCGTGTCGGCGACGACCGGGATGGTCCGGTCGGTCAGCGGCAGCTTGATCTGCCTGCCGACCAGGTGCGCGTAGCGCTCGTCGTCCGGGTGGACGGCGACGGCGGTGTCACCGAGCATCGTCTCGGCGCGGGTCGTGGCGACGACCAGGGTCTCCTCGCCCTCGCCGTACCGGATCGAGACGAGCTCGCCCGCGTCGTCCTGGTACTCCACCTCGATGTCGGAGATGGCGGTCAGACAGCGGGGACACCAGTTGATGATGCGCTCGGCCCGGTAGATCAGGCCGTCGTCGTAGAGCTTCTTGAAGATCGTCTGGACGGCCTTGGACAGGCCCTCGTCCATGGTGAAGCGCTCGCGCGACCAGTCCACGCCGTCGCCGAGGCGCCGCATCTGGCCGAGGATCTTGCCGCCGTACTCTTCCTTCCACTGCCAGACCCGGTCGACGAACTCCTCGCGGCCCAGGTCGTGGCGGGACTTGCCCTCCTCGGCGAGCTGCTGCTCGACCTTGTTCTGGGTGGCGATGCCGGCGTGGTCCATGCCGGGCAGCCACAGCGCCTCGTACCCCTGCATCCGCTTGCGGCGGGTCAGGGCGTCCATCAGCGTGTGCTGGAAGGCGTGCCCCAGGTGCAGGGAGCCGGTGACGTTCGGGGGCGGGATGACGATCGTGTACGGGGGCTTCTCGCTCGCGGGGTCGGCCGTGAAGTACCCACGCTCCACCCAGCGCTCGTAGAGCTTTCCCTCTACCTCGGCCGGCGCGTACTGGGTCGGCAGTTCGGAGTCGGGGGCGCTGGGTTTCTGCGTGTTCTCGGTCACGGGGCACAGTTTAGAGCGGTAACAGTCCAGTCATGAAACCGGTATTCCAGGGGCCCGCCGCCCTGCCCGCCCCCGGCTTCCGTCAGGATGTGAGGGACGCATAAACAACCTCATTGGGGGACGCGGGATGAGCTACAACCAGCCAGGGCCGTACGGACAGCAGCCGCAGCAGCCCGGTCCGTACGGGCAGCAGCCCCCGGCCCCCGGCCCCTACGGCCAGGGCGCGCCCCAGCCCGGGTACGGCTACCCGCAGCAGCCGGGCGTCCCCCCGCAGGGCTACCCGCAGCAGCCCGGCTACCCGCAGCAGCCCCCGCAGCCCGGTTACGGCTACCCGCAGCAGCCGGGCGTACCGCCGCAGGCCCCGTACGGCGGGATGCCTCCGCAGCAGCCCCCGCAGAAGTCCAAGGCCCTGGTGATCGTCGCCGCGGTCGTCGCGGTCGCGGTGATCGCGGGAGGCGGCTGGTACTTCCTTGCGGGCGGCGGCTCGGACGGCGCCGTCGCGGCCGACACCAAGGGCTACAAGCTGGTCGCCCCGGCCTCGGTCGACGACTTCAAGCAGGACCCGAACTACGGGAAGAGCAAGAACGAGTTCACCGAGACGGAGAAGAAGGAAGCCGAAGCGGCGGGCATCAAGAACCCGGTCCAGGTGGGCATGAACTACCAGGCCGGCGACCCGAAGAACCCGCTGTCGGCCAAGATCCTCAACTTCCAGGGCCTCTACGGCGAGCTCGCCGACCCGGAGAAGAGCGTCGACGGCTACTTCGCCATGGCCAAGGCCAACATCGCCAAGGAGGACAAGGACACCGAGATCGAGCTCATCGGCAGTCCCCAGGCGATGACCCCGGCCGGCTTCGAGGGCGCCGTGATGAAGTGCCAGAACTTCAAGTTCAAGGCGAAGAAGGCCACCGCCAAGGGCCCCCAGGAAGCCACCCTCCCCATCTGCATCTGGGGTGACTTCAGCACCCTGAGCGTGGTCACCGCCACGGACGCGGCCTCCGTGCTCGCCGGCAAGGCGGGCTACACCCTGGAGCAGACCGCGGAACTCACCGCGAAGCTCTACAACACCTCCCGCGTCAAGGTCTGACCCGGCGCAACGCGAGAGGGGCGCCCCCGGCCGGGGGCGCCCCTCTCGCGTACTGCCGTGCGGCCGTAGTGCCGTGCGGCTAGGCCGACTTCTCGTGCGGGCCCTGGTCCTTCGGGACGATCCGCGGGACCAGCGTCGGGTTGACGTTGGAGCGGACCACGTCCGAGGTGATGACCACGCGGGCCACGTCCTTGCGGGACGGGACCTCGTACATCACCGACATCAGGACCTCTTCCATGATGGCGCGCAGGCCGCGCGCGCCGGTCTGGCGGAGGATCGCCTGGTCCGCGATGGCTTCCAGCGCCTCGCGCTCGAAGTCCAGCTCCACGCCGTCGAGTTCGAACAGGCGCTGGTACTGCTTCACCAGCGCGTTGCGCGGCTCGATCAGGATCTGGAGCAGGGCCTCGCGGTCCAGGTTGTGCACGGAGGTCAGGACGGGGAGGCGGCCGATGAACTCGGGGATCATCCCGAACTTCACCAGGTCCTCCGGCATGACCTCGTGGAACTGGTCGCTGGCCTCGATCTCGCGCTTCGAGCGGATCGTCGCCCCGAACCCGATGCCCTTGGCTCCCGCACGCGACTCGATGATCTTCTCCAGGCCGGAGAAGGCGCCGCCCACGATGAAGAGCACGTTCGTGGTGTCGATCTGGATGAACTCCTGGTGCGGGTGCTTGCGGCCGCCCTGCGGCGGGACGGAGGCGGTCGTGCCTTCCAGGATCTTCAGGAGGGCCTGCTGCACGCCCTCGCCGCTCACATCGCGGGTGATCGACGGGTTCTCGCTCTTGCGGGCGACCTTGTCGATCTCGTCGATGTAGATGATCCCGGTCTCGGCCTTCTTGACGTCGTAGTCGGCCGCCTGGATCAGCTTGAGCAGGATGTTCTCGACGTCCTCGCCGACGTACCCGGCCTCCGTCAGCGCCGTCGCGTCGGCGATGGCGAACGGGACGTTCAGCATGCGCGCGAGGGTCTGGGCCAGCAGGGTCTTGCCCGAACCGGTCGGACCCAGCAGCAGGATGTTGGACTTCGCGAGCTCGATCGCGTCGTCACGGCCCGTCCCGCCGCCGTTCTCACCGGCCTGGACCCGCTTGTAGTGGTTGTAGACCGCTACGGAGAGCGCCTTCTTCGCCGGCTCCTGGCCGACGACGTAGCTCTCCAGGAACTCGTAGATCTCACGGGGCTTGGGGAGTTCCTCCCACCGGACCTCGGAGGTCTCCGCGAGTTCCTCTTCGATGATCTCGTTGCAGAGGTCGATGCACTCGTCGCAGATGTACACACCGGGTCCTGCGATGAGCTTCTTCACCTGCTTCTGGCTCTTTCCGCAGAACGAGCACTTGAGCAGGTCGCCGCCGTCACCGATGCGTGCCACGAGGTGCTTCCCCTTCGCCTGGGAGACGCCTGGTTCAGCGCTCCTGGTGCCTCATATCCGACGGTACCTTGCCGGGGGCCCCGTGCGGGGCCCCCTTGACGTGGTTCACATCGCCGAATGCGGCGGCGTGCCCACGCCAACTGGCGGCAAGGATCAGGCCGAGCTCTTGCGGGTGGAGATGATCTGGTCGATCAGGCCGTACTCCAGCGCGCCCTCGGCCGTGAGGATCTTGTCGCGCTCGATGTCGTCGCGGATCTTCTCGATCGGCGTCGTCGAGTGCTTGGCCAGCATGGTCTCCAGCTGGTCGCGCATGCGCAGGATCTCGTTGGCCGCGATCTCCAGGTCGGAGAGCTGCTCGCGCCCGGTGCCGCCGGAGGGCTGGTGGATCAGCACGCGGGCGTTCGGCAGGGCCATGCGCTTGCCGGGGGTGCCGGCGGCGAGCAGGACCGCGGCGGCGGAGGCAGCCTGGCCCATGCAGACCGTCTGGATGTCCGGCTTCACGAACTGCATGGTGTCGTAGATCGCCGTCAGCGCGGTGAAGGAGCCGCCGGGGCTGTTGATGTAGATCGAGATGTCGCGGTCCGGGTCCATCGACTCCAGGCACAGCAGCTGCGCCATGACGTCGTTGGCGGAGGCGTCGTCGATCTGCACGCCGAGGAAGATCACGCGCTCCTCGAAGAGCTTCGCGTACGGGTCGTACTCGCGCACGCCCTGCGAGGTGCGCTCGACGAAGCGCGGGATGACGTAGCGGTTGTCCACCTGCGGACCGGTGTGGAGGCCGCTCGCGGGAGAGAGGTTGTTCATGTACATCGAGGTGTTCACCATCCTGGTGGCGTTCTGCGGGCTGTCTGCTGCCGGGTACTGACGGGTGGTGCCGGGGATCAGGCCCCGGTGCCGCCGCCGCCCGGAACGTTGGACGCGGCCGAGATGATCTCGTCGATGAGGCCGTACTCCTTGGCCTCCTCGGAGGTGAACCAACGGTCGCGGTCACCGTCGCGGATGATCGCCTCGACAGTCTGGCCCGAGTGGAACGCGGTGATCTCGGCCATGCGCTGCTTGGTGCGCAGCAGGTACTGGGCCTGGATCTTGATGTCCGACGCGGTGCCGCCGATGCCGGCCGAACCCTGGTGCATCAGGATGTCGGTGTTCGGCAGGGCGAAGCGCTTGCCCTTGGCGCCGCCGGTGAGCAGGAACTGCCCCATGGAGGCCGCCATGCCCATACCGATGGTGACGACGTCGTTCGGGATGTACTGCATGGTGTCGTAGACCGCCATGCCGGCCGTCACCGAGCCGCCGGGGCTGTTGATGTACAGGAAGATGTCCTTCTCCGGCTCGGCGGCCAGGAGGAGGAGCTGCGCCGTGATCTTGTTCGCGATGTCGTCGTCGACCTGCTGGCCGAGGAAGATGATGCGCTCGCCGAGCAGCCGGTTGTAGACATGGTCGCCGAGGCCACCGCCGATGGCCGGCTCACCCGCGGCGTAAGGCTTCAGATTCGTCACGTATCCACCTGCTCGTCTCCGACGGCCATGTGCCGTCTCAGCGTTTCGTTCTCGGGCCCGGCCCGACCGGTGCGGACAAGTCCGCCGGCTCCGGGTACTCCCGTGCCCTCGTATTCATGGACCCTAACGCGCAGGTAGGACAACGCCATCCCGCTTCCCGAACTGTTCGCTCGGAGCGCAAGGTGCGGGGCCGTCCCGGAGGCCGTGCAGAAGGGCCCGGACGCGACGGCGTCCGGGCCCTTCAAGCACTGCTCAGCGGGCTGCGCCCGGGGTGTTACTTGGCCTCTTCGGCCTTGTCCTCGTCGGCGTCGACGGCGGCGGCCGTCTCGGCCTCGGCGACCGCCTGGGCCTCGTCCTCGTCCTCGTCGTCGGAGAGGTCGATGACCTCGCCCTTCGTGTCGACGACCTTGGCGGACTCGACGACGACCGCGAGCGCCTTGCCGCGGGCGACCTCGCCGACCAGCATCGGGACCTGGCCGCCTTCGACGACGGCCTGGGCGAACTGGTCGGGGGACATGCCGGAGGACTGCGCGCGCCGCATGAGGTGCTCGGTGAGCTCCTCCTGGTTGACGCCCAGCTTCTCCTTGTTGACCAGCGCGTCGAGGACGAACTGGGTCTTGATGCCCTTGACGGCCTGCTCGGAGGTCTCGGCGTCGAACTCCTCGACCGTCTTGCCCTGGAACTCCAGGTACTTCTCGATGGTCAGACCCATCTGGCCGAGCTGGTGGTGCTCGAGGTTGTGCTTGCGGGTCTGGACCTCGTCCGCGAGGAGCTTCTCGGGGATCGGCACCTCGACGAGCTCCAGCAGCTTCTCCAGGACGCGCTCCTGGGCCTGCGTGGCCTGGTCGAACTGCTTCTGGTTCTCGAGGCGCTTGCGGCTGTCGGCCTTGAGGTCCTCGAGGGTGTCGAACTCGCTCGCCATCTGCGCGAACTCGTCGTCCAGCCCCGGCAGCTCACGGGCGGAGACCTTGGTGACCTTGACGGTGACCTCGGAGTCCTTGCCCTCGGCGGAGCCGCCCTTCAGCTGGGAGGTGAAGGTGGCCTCGCCACCGGCCTCCAGGCCCTTGACGGCCTCGTCGATGCCCTCGAGGAGCTCGCCCGAGCCGATGGTGTAGGACACGTCGGACGCGACGCCGTCCTCCAGCACCTCGCCGTCGACCTTGGCCTCGAGGTCGAGGGTGACGACGTCGCCGTCCTCGGCAGCGCGCTCGACGTCCTTGGTGGACGCGAAGCGGCCGCGGAGCTGCTCGACGGCCTTCTCGATGTCCTCGTCGGACACCTCGATGGCGTCGACCTCGACCTCGATGCCGGAGTAGTCCGGGATCTCGATCTCGGGGCGCACGTCGACCTCGGCGGTGAAGGCCAGCAGTTCGCCGTCCTTCAGCTCCGTGATGTCGACCTCGGGCTGGCCCAGCGGGTTCAGGTCGGCCTCGTTGACCGCCTCGGTGTAGAACTTCGGGAGGGCGTCGTTGACGGCCTCCTCCAGCACCGCACCGCGGCCGAAGCGCTGGTCGATGACGCGGGCAGGGATCTTGCCCTTGCGGAAGCCCTTCACCGTAACCTGCTGGTTGATCTTCTTGTACGCCGCGTCGAGGCTGTCCTTGAGCTCCTCGAAGGGCACCTCAACAGTGAGCCGAACCCGAGTCGGGTTCAGGGTCTCCACGGCGCTCTTCACGGTTCGGTCTCCTTGTGGCTGACTGCTGGGGGTTCTGCCTTCGCGCTGTGATTCAGCGGTTCCGGCGGACTTCGGCCCGGTACATCAGACACACGGGCACGCAGCTTGCATAGTAACCGCAAGCGGCAATCAGCCCACAACGCGATCTTGTGGCGGCCCTCTGTGGATCTGAGGAGACGCTGCCGGTGGTCGGGGTGGCCGGATTCGAACCGACGACCTTCCGCTCCCAAAGCGGACGCGCTACCAAGCTGCGCCACACCCCGTCGGTGCGACACGTAGGGTACATGCCCGGAGACCCTCCGATGCACGGTATTGCCCAGGCCCACTCCCACACCCCGGCGACGCGCGCCGCCACGGCCGCGTAATGCGGTGTGCGTTTGCCCGGCGCGACCCGCTAGGATGCTGTCCGTGCCACGGTCCCCGGACCGGTGGGCGCGCGTTGCGGGTGTAGCTCAATGGTAGAGCACTAGTCTTCCAAACTAGCTACGCGGGTTCGATTCCCGTCACCCGCTCTGAAGCGAAAAGGGCCAGGTCAGAGGACATCTCCTCCGCCTGGCCCTTCGTCGTTCCCGGGTCTGCGATCAGCTCGCCGTGCCCCCTGCGTGCCTCTTCCGCTGTGGATCTCCTTTCGTGCCCTTCGAGTCCTTCACATCCTTCTTGCCCATGCGTCCCCGCTCAACGCGTCGGCGATCAGCCGGTCCCGATCGGCACTGGCGGGCCGGCAGATCAGCGCGGCGCGGGCGGTGCTGTGACCATGCGCGTCATCAACTCCCGCGTGCTGGCACCCGTTGACGCTGCCAGCGTGCTGCCCGCGTGCCGAAGATCATGGAAGTGCAGCCCCTTGAGCCCAGCCTCGCGACACGCCTTGTGCCACGGCCGGTTGAAGTGGTTCCGGCGCGGTCGCCCCCTTGGCCCCGATGAAGACGCGCCCGTCGGCGCCGGCCTCGGCGTGCCGCTTCAGCTGTTCGTGGAGGTCCGGGAGGATCACGCCCGGAATCGAGACGGTCCTTCTGCCCGCGGCACTCTTCGGCGCCTTGATCCGTCGGACGTTCCGGGGTGTGCACGGAGCCGGCGCCCTTGACCTGGCACGGGTTCCGCCGGATCAGCTCGTCGGACACCGCCGTCCCCAGGACGGCCCGAAGCAGGGCGTAGGACTTGGCGACCGTGGTGGGCCCGGTGCCGGCGGCGAGCTTGACGGCGCGCCAGCTGCGCACGGGGGGCGGCGAGATCTCCGCCAGGTTGACGGCATCGAGGACCGGCTCCGGGTGGTGCTTGAGGACCGAGTAGGAGAGCTGCCGCGTAGTGCTGGTCAGCTCGCGCTCTTTGATCCAGGTGGCGGCGTACGGCCCGAAGGCGACCTTTCCGGCGTCCGGGTCGTGCCAGTCGCCCCGGCGCATCTCGGTCTGCTTGTCGGCGAGCCAGTCGTCCGCGTCCTTCTTCGTTCGGAACATCTCGGACGCCCCGCTCCAGCCCGGGGCGCCGGTCGCGCGCCACTGGCAGCCAAAGCCGCTCCGCCGACCGCGTGGCCTGCTGAGACGCCCGGGGTGGTGCGGCGGAGCCGGGTTTGGGTCAAGAGGCCGTGTAGGCCCTGACCAGGTGGCCTGGCCCCAAAGCGCGCCTCGGGCCGGCGGGGAGGATGGTGGAAGGAGACCCTGAACACCCCTGCCTCCGCCTCCCCGCCCAGGCACTGCTTGGACGGTGACGTCGGCAGCCGCACCACATCCGGGAGGCACACCATGCGTAAGGTCATTGACTGCAGGGACTACCCCAGCGAAGCCAAGTGCACGCTGACCATCGCGGGCGAGGAAGAGGAAGTAGTCCGCGCCGCCACCGAGCACTCCGTGTCCGTGCACAGCGAGGCCGACACGCCGGAGTTCCGCGCGATGCTGCGGACCATGCTGAAGGACGAGGTGCCGCAGCACGCCTGACATCCAAGGCCAGAGCAGCGTGATACCGCAGCCGTAGAAGTGGCGTCTTGGCCTGCCCGTGGTGCGTGGTCAGAGCTTGATGTTCGCGATCATCGTCGCGAGGGAGTTCAGGAAGCGGTTCACGTCGTCCGCGATCGAGCTGGACGCCAGGAAGAACCCGAAGAGGGCCGCGACGATGGCGGGTCCCGCCTTGATGTGGTTGCCGCGGATCAGCACCACCAGGATGACCGCCAACAGAACCACCACTGACAGCGAAATGGCCACTACTGATCACACCTTCGGTCGTCCCCTGGTCGGCCCGGGGCGCACGCCCCCACGCACCATCCTCCCACCAACGGGCCCCACCTATCCGTCCCGTGACGAATCACCACTGTTCTGATTCCGTCAACCGTGCGCGCGTTACGCACATTTCGGGCACGGAGCGGTCGTCACGGAGCCGTGAGGCCGAGGAGGGCGCGGACGTGGGCGTACTTCGCGGTCAGTCGCTCGCGGGTGGGGCCGTCCAGTACGGAGAGCCGTACGGGGTCGGCGTTGTGCGCGAGGTCGGACTCCTTGACCAGGAGGGCGCCCGGAGTCGCCAGGATCCGGGCCGCGTACGTCTCCAGCGGTTCGCCGGGGCGTTTGGTGACCGCGAGGACCATCTCCTTCACCGGCTGCGGCAGGGCGGCCGCGTCCAGCCAGGTGAGGCTGAGGGCCTCGTCCTCGATCGCGTCGTGGAGCCAGGCCGCCGCCTGCTGTTCGGGGGTGCCGCCGCGCAGGCGGACGCCCTCGGCCACGGCCGCGAGGTGTTCGGCGTACGGCCGGCCCGACTTGTCGGTCTGGCCCTCGTGCGCGGCGCGGGCGAGGGCCTCGACCTCGAGGAGGGTGAGGGGCTGCTGCGTCATGCGGTCTCCCTTGCTGCCGTACGGAGTGCCTCGGCGGCCCGGTGCGCGTCCGCCCGCGTGGTACGCCAGTTGGAGAACGCGGCGCGCAGGGCCGGGGTTCCCGCGTAGTGGGTGGGGGTGACGAAGACCTCCGGCGCGGCGGCCTCCCGGAGCGCCGCGAGCCGGGCGGGGGTGGGGTCCTCGGCGAGGGTGAAGCAGACCACGTTCAGGCGGACAGGGGCGAGGAGGCGGAAGGCCGGGTCGGCGGACAGCCGCTCGCCGAGGACGCGGGCGCAGTCGATGTCGCGCTCGACGATCTCGCGGTGGCCCTCGCGGCCGTACGCGCGGAGCGTGAACCAGGCGGCGAGGGCGCGCAGCCGGTGGGAGTTCTCGGGGGTGAGGTGGACCAGGTCGGGGTGGTCGCCGAGGGGGCCGAGGTAGGCGGCGGAGTTCTGGAAGACGCGGGCCTGGAGGTCCTGTCGGCGGGTGAACTGGACGGCGCTGTCGTAGGGGACATTGAGCCATTTGTGGAGGTCGACGCAGAGGGAGTCGGAGGCGTCGAGGCCGGCGGCGAGGTGGGCGTGGGCCGGGGAGAGGGCGGCGAAGGCGCCGAAGGCCGCGTCGGTGTGCAGCCAGAAGTCGTGCCGGGCCTTGAGGGCGGAGACGGCCGGGAGGTCGTCGAAGTCGACCGTGTTGACGGTGCCCGCGTTGGCGACGACCACGGCCGGGCCGGGCGTGTCGGCGAGGGCCCGGTCGAGGGCGGCCGGGTCGACGGCCTCGCGGCCGGGCAGGGTGGGGACGCGTACGAGGGAGCCGCGGCCCAGGCCGAGCACGGAGAGGGCCTTGGCGATCGAGGAGTGCGGGGCGGCGGAGAGGACGCGGACCTGTCCGAGGGCCGCCACCCCGTCCTCGGCCGGGGAGACGCCGGCCCGTTCGCCCAGCCATTCGCGGGCGATCGCGAGGCCGGTGGTGTTGGACATGGTGGCGCCGCTGACGAACGTGCCGGTGTGCGCGGCGGAGAGGCCGAACAGGTCGCGGAGCCAGCCGACGGTCTCGCGTTCGAGGTCCTGGCCCGCGCCGTCGAGGGCGGAGTTGGAGTTCTGGTCGTGGGCGGCGGTGAGCCAGTCCCCGGCGAGGGCGGCGGGGGTGGCCCCTCCGGTGACGAAGCCGAGGTAGCGGGGGCCCGCCGAGGCCGACAGGCGCGGTGCCCAGCGCTCCTGGAAGGCGGCGAGGGCGGCGTCCGCGCCGGTGCCGTGCTCGGGGAGGGGCTCGGGGTCGTACGGTGGCGCGTCGGCGGCGGCCGGTACGACGGGTCGCGCGTCCAGGGTCTCCAGCGCGGCGGTGGCCGCGCGGCGGGTCGCGTCGAGGAGGTCGGGGAGCCGGGCGAGGTCTGCGGCGAGCGTGCGGTCCATGGGGGCACGGTAGGGCCCCGCCGGGCGGCGGGGGCGGGCCAATCCGGGGCGAGTGGCCCGCGGCGAGTGGCCCGCGGCGCCCTCCGGCGTAACACCCCGCCCCGGGCCGCCGGACGCCGAGCGCCCCGGGGGCGGTCGGGAGGAACCCGGGGCGGGACGAGCCCGGGGGCGGTCGGGACCAGCCCGGGGCGGTGGGGACCAGCCCGGGACGGTAGGAACCGCCCAGGACGGTCCGAGCCAGCCCAGGACGGCAGGCACCAGCCCAGGACGGTCGGGACCAGGGCAGTCGGGGCCAGCCCAGGACGGTCGGGACCAGCGCAGTCGGGACCAGGACGGTCGGGGCCCGCCCAGGGTGGTTAGGGCCCGCCCAGGGCGGTTAGGACGAGCGGCGGATCAGGAGGAGGGCGCGGTCGTCGTTGACGTCCTTGGCGACCTTCTCGATCAGGTGCCAGGCGGCCCCGTCCCAGCCCGCGGCGACGTAGCGGTCGGCCTCGCCGGTGAGGCGGTCGATGCCCTCGCTGATGTCGCGGTCGGAGGTCTCCACGAGCCCGTCGGTGAAGAGCATCAGGACGTCCCCGCGCCTCAGGTTGCCGCGCGCCGGGGTGAACTCGGCCCCGTCGTAGACGCCGAGCAGCGGGCCCTCGCCGGTCTTCTCCTGCCAGCGCCCGGTGCCGGCGGAGAGTTGGAGCGCGGGGAGGTGACCGGCGGAGAGGAGTTCGTAGTCGCCGGTCTCCAGGTCCAGCACCAGGTGGATGGAGGTGGCGAAGCCCTCGTCCCAGTCCTGGCGGAGCAGGTAGCCGTTGGCGGCGGGCAGGAAGCCGTGCGGTGGCAGCGCGCCGAGCAGTCCGCCGAAGGCGCCGGAGAGGAGCAGGGCGCGGGAGCCCGCTTCCATGCCCTTGCCGGAGACGTCGGTGAGGACGATCTCCAGGGTCCGGCCGCCGTTGGTGCGGGCGGCGACGACGAAGTCGCCGGAGAAGGACTGGCCGCCGGCCGGGCGCAGGGCCATCTCACGGTGCCAGCCGCGCGGCAGGGCGGGCAGCTTGCTCTGGACCCGGATGCGTTCGCGCAGGTCGAAGAGCATGGTGCCGCCGCGTCTCCAGGGCACGCCGACGCGGCTGCGGAACTGCGCGATGACGAGCCCGAAGAACCCGCAGGCCGCGACGACCAGCACGGTGCCGGGGGTGACTCGCGCGGGGCCCTGGGTGTACGGGCCGAGGACGAGTGCCTCGACGATCAGCGCGGCGGCGGAGGCCGCGTACAGGGCGAGCAGGCTGGCCGGCCGCAGCAGCAGGCCGCCCGCGACGATCGGCAGGACGAGCGCGGAGGGCGAGAACCAGACGGGGAGCATGAGCGTGCCGCACGCGATCGCGGGAATGGTGAGGAGGAGACCGCCGAACGCAAGCCAGTCGGAGGCGTCGCCGCGGAAGTAGTCGACGGCGGATTTGCGCAGTGCGGTGCGCGCCCGGTGCCACAGCATGCGCATCCGGGCCGTGAGGGTCTCGACATGTGCTCCGGCCATTGCTTCGGGACCTTATCCATCCCGGCTGTGGATGCGCAGGGGTACCCCCGGACCTGAGGTCCGGCCTGCGGTCCCCCGGCGCCCGAAAAGCCGTCGACTGCGGCGGAATGCCCTGATAGGGATGGGCGCATGGCCCTTGAGATGCGCGTATTGCAGCCCGATGAGTGGGATGTCTGGTACGACCAGCTGGAACTGGCGTTCGGTGGTGTGCCGGAGTCCCCGGAGGAGCGGAAGCTCTACGCGTCGCTGACGGAGGCGGAACGTTCACTCGGCGTCTGGGACGGCGGGACGTGCGTGGGTTCGGCCGGAGCCTTCACCTTCCGGCTCTCGGTTCCGGGCGGCACGCTGGTGCCCGCGGCCGGGGTGACGATGGTGGGCGTCTCCCCCACCCACCGGCGGCGGGGGGTGCTCACCTCCCTGATGCGGCGCCAGCTGGACGACGTCCGGGCGGCCGGCGAACCGGTCGCCGTGCTGACGGCGTCGGACCCGGCGATCTACGGGCGCTTCGGCTACGGCACCGCGGCGTACTCCCTCGCCCTGGACGTCGACACGAGCCGGGTGCGCCTGGACGTGCCGCCCGGCACGGACGCGGTGCGGCTGCGCCTCGCCGACCCGCAGGAGGCGCTCGCCGACTGCGAGCGGGTGTACGCGGCGCTGGTGCCGGGGCGGCCCGGGATGCCCGCCCGGCAGCCGGGCTGGGAGCGCCAGGCGCTGCTGGACGCCCCCGCGATGCGCGCCGGCGGGTCGCCGCTGAAGTGCGTGGTCGCCGAGGGGCCGGACGGCGCGGTGGCCGGGTACGCCCGCTACCGGGTCACCCCCGCATGGGACTTGGCCGGCTCCGAGGGCCGGGTGGACGTCTTCGATCTGGACGCGCTGGAACCGGCGGCGTACGCGGCGCTGTGGCGCTACCTCTTCGGGATCGACCTGACCTGGACGGTACGGGCGAACCGGCGGCCGGTGGACGATCCGGTGCTCCACCTGGTCAGCGACGTCCGCCGGTCGCGGCCGCGCTTCCGCGACTCCCTGCACCTGCGGCTGGTGGACTTGGCGGCGGCGCTGGAGGCCCGGACGTACGGGTCCCCGCTGGACGTGGTGCTGGAGGTGGAGGACGCGTTCTGCCCGTGGAACGCGGGGCGGTGGCGCCTGACCGCCGACGCGAAGGGCGGTGCGCGGTGCGCGCGGACCGAGGAGCCCGCGGAGCTGGCGCTGTCGGTCCGGGAGCTGGGCTCGGCGTACCTGGGCGGCATGACGCTCTCCTCGCTCGGGGCGGCGGGCCGGGTGCGCGAACTGCGGCCGGGCGCCCTGGCGGCGGCCTCCCGGGCGTTCGCGGGGGACGTGGCCCCCTGGCTCCCGCACGGGTTCTGATCGGCGGGGCGGGCGCCCGGCCCCGAGAGGGGCCCCAGGGGCGCCGTCACACTCGTTCCTGTCGTGCGGCGCCTGAGCACGCACGGCAGGAACGAGTGTGACGACACCCCCTAGCGGGACTGGCAGGCGGGGCACCAGAAGAGGTTGCGGGCGGCGAGGTCGGCGGTGCGGATCTCGCCCCCGCAGATGTGGCAGGGGAGGTTCGCCCGGCGGTAGACGTACACCTCGCCGCCGTGGTCGTCCACCCGCGGCGGGCGCCCCATGGCCTCGGGCAGGTGTTCGTCGCGGACGGTGTCGATCCGGTTGTTCCGCACCCCCTCGCGCATCAAGGCGGCGAGGTCGTCCCACATCGCGTCCCACTCGGCCCGTCGCAGGTCCCGGCCGAGGCGGTACGGGTCGATGCCGTGCCGGAAGAGGACCTCGGCCCGGTAGACGTTGCCGACGCCCGCGACGACCTTCTGGTCCATCAGCAGGGCGGCGACGGTGCTGCGCGAGCGCGAGATCCGGGCCCAGGCCCGGTCCGGGTCGTCGGCCGGCCGCAGCGGGTCGGGGCCGAGCCGGTCGTGTATGTCCTTCTTCTCGCCCTCACCGATCAGTGCGCAGGCGGTCGGGCCGCGCAGGTCGGAGTGGTGCTCGCCGTTCAGCAGGCGCAGCCGGACCGTGTCGGTCGCGGGCGGCGCCGGGGCGGGGCCGAAGCCGAGCTTGCCGAAGAGGCCGAGGTGGATGTGGATCCAGGCGTCGCCCAGTTCCAGGAAGAGGTGCTTGCCGTGCGCCTCGGCGCCGTCCAGCACCCGCCCGTCGAGCAGGGCCGCGCTCCGCGCGAAACGCCCCTGGGGGCTGGTGACCCGGACCGGCCGGGCGGCGAACCGCTCGGTGTGGTCTTGGGCGAGGCGGTGGATCGTATGCCCCTCGGGCACGGCTGGGCTCCTCGGACGCGGGACGGCGCGTACGGCGCGGGACGGACGGCGCGTACGGCGCGGGACGGCATGAGAACGGCCGTGCCGTCCCCCCGGGGGGCGGCACGGCCGGAGAGCGGGATCAGCCCTGCGGGTGGTGGGCCGGGATCGGGGGGAGCTCGCCGGTCTGCTCGTAGGCGGTGAGCATCTCGATGCGCCGGGTGTGGCGCTCCTCGCCCGAGTACGGGGTCGCCAGGAAGGCCTCGATGAAGCTGACGGCCTCGTCCTGGGTGTGCATCCGGCCGCCGACGGAGATCACGTTGGCGTTGTTGTGCTCGCGGCCGAGCTTGGCGGTCTCGACGCTCCACGCCAGGACGGCTCGGACACCCTTGACCTTGTTGGCGGCGATCTGCTCGCCGTTGCCGGAGCCGCCGATCACGATGCCGAGGCCGTCCGCGTCGGCGGCGGTCTTCTCCGCGGCCCGCAGGCAGAACGGCGGGTAGTCGTCCACCGCGTCGTAGATGTGGGGCCCGCAGTCGACGGGCTCGTGGCCGTTGTTCTTGAGCCAGTCCACCAGGTGGTTCTTGAGCTCAAAGCCGGCATGGTCGGATCCGAGGTACACGCGCATGGGTCGAGTGTGGCACGGGCGGGGCCGACGGCGGGCAGCGGGTGTCGCGTAAGTCACTTCTAAAGCTCAAGTAAACCCAAAGAACGCAGATGGGACACGGCAGGACCGAAGTCCCGGACGTTCGTCCCCTCGCAACGATCCGGATTGAGGTCTTCCGCACCGCGTTCATCTCAGGTTTGAATGCCTGGGCTCGCAACCCGAGAACCTAAGGAACCGTCCATGAGCTCCACGACGACCCTTCAGAAGGCAGGCGACTCCCCCGGTGACCCCGGTGGCGCCCAGCCGTCAGACGGTCTGAAGGCCGGTCTCAAGAACCGCCACCTGTCCATGATCGCCATCGGCGGTGTCATCGGCGCCGGACTCTTCGTCGGCTCCAGCGGCGGCATCGCCAAGGCCGGTCCCGCCATCCTGGTCTCCTACGCGCTGGTCGGCGCGATGGTGGTCTTCGTGATGCGGATGCTGGGCGAGATGGCCGCCGCCAGCCCGAACTCGGGCTCATTCTCCGCGTACGCCGACCGGGCGCTCGGCCGCTGGGCCGGCTTCTCCATCGGCTGGCTGTACTGGTTCTTCTGGGTGGTGGTGCTGGCCGTGGAGGCCACCGCCGGCGCGGTGATCCTCGAAAGCTGGATCCCGGCCGTTCCGCAGTGGGCCTGGGCGCTGATCGTGATGGCGGTGCTGACCGTCACCAACCTGGGCTCGGTCGCCTCGTACGGCGAGTTCGAGTTCTGGTTCGCGGGCATCAAGGTCGTTGCCATCGGCGGCTTCGTGATCGTCGGTCTGCTGGCCGTCTTCGGCGTCCTGCCGGGCTCGGACAACCCGGGCGCGGGCTTCGCCCACCTCACCGACGCCGGCGGGTTCATGCCCAACGGCTGGGGCGCGATCCTCACCGGTGTGCTGATGGTCGTCTTCTCCTTCATGGGCAGCGAGATCGTCACCCTCGCCGCGGGCGAGTCCGAGGACCCGCGGCGCGCGGTCACCAAGGCCACCAACTCGGTGATCTGGCGCATCGGCGTCTTCTACCTGGGCTCGATCTTCGTCGTCATCACCCTGCTGCCGTGGAACGACGAGTCGATCGTGGAGAAGGGCTCGTACGTCGCCGCCCTCGACTCCATCGGCATCGCGCACGCCGGTCAGATCATGAACGTGATCGTCCTGACGGCCGTGCTGTCCTGCCTGAACTCGGGCCTCTACACCGCCTCCCGCATGGCGTTCTCGCTGGGCGAGCGCGGTGACGCCCCGAAGGCGTTCGCGAAGGTCAACAAGCGGGGCGTGCCGGTCGCCGCGATCCTGGGCTCCGTCGTCTTCGGCTTCGCCGCCGTCTACTTCAACTACGCCTTCAAGGACACGGTCTTCAACTTCCTGCTGAACTCCTCGGGCGCGGTCGCCCTGTTCGTGTGGCTGGTGATCTGCCTGACGCAGCTGCGGATGCGCAAGATCCTGGTCCGCGAGGCGCCGGAGAAGCTGACCGTCAAGATGTGGCTCTTCCCGTACCTGACGTGGGCCACCGCCGCGATGATCGTCTTCGTTCTCGGCTACATGGTCTACGACGACGCCAACCGGCAGGTCGTCCTGCTGTCGCTGCTGGTCGCGGCCGTGGTACTGGCCGTCGGCGTGTTCCGCGACGTGCGCCGCAAGGCCGCCGAGCGCGCCTCGGTGTAACCGGCGCGGGCGGGGCGGACGCCGCACCCGCCGCCCGGAACGACAGCAGCCCCGGACCGCCGCTCGCGGTCCGGGGCTGCTGTACAGCCGGCGTACTGAGGGGACGGGCGGCTCAGCCGCGGCGGCCCACCAGCTTCCAGGCGGCCGGCAGGGCGCCCATCGCCAGCGCGGCCTTGAGCGCGTCGCCGATCAGGAACGGGGTCAGGCCCGCCGCGACGGCCGCGGTCAGGGACATCCCGGTCGAGGCCATCAGGTAGGGCACGCCGACCGCGTAGATCACGGCCGAGCCGAGCACCATCGTGCCCGCGGTGCGCAGGACCGAGCGGTCCGCGCCCTGCCGCGCGAGGGCGCCGACGACGGTGGCGGCCAGCAGCATGCCGAGCACGTAGCCGAAGGAGGCCCCGCCGGCTCCGGAGGTGCCGTTCGCGAACCACGGCATCCCGGCCGCGCCGACGAGGGCGTACAGGGCGAGCGCGAGGAAGCCGCGGCGGGCGCCGAAGGCGGTGCCGACGAGCAGCGCGGCGAAGGTCTGCCCCGTGACGGGGACCGGGGAGCCGGGAACCGGTACGGCGATCTGCGCGGCGAGCCCGGTGAGCGCGGCTCCGCCGACGACGAGCGCGATGTCGCGTACACGGCTCGCGGGCAGCAGGTCGGCGAGGACGGCGCCGGGCCGGAAGACGGCGGGCGAGGCGGAAGCGGTGCTCATCGTGGCTCCGAGGGTGAGGGGTTCGACCGGGACACCGTGACGCTAACCCCGCCTCCCGTCCGGTCCCACCGTCACCCGGCACAAAGCGATGATCCCCGCAGTGGTGGGGAGTTCACAAAAAGCCTCTACCGCGAGGTAACCAGAGCGTCCGAAGTGATGCGGATCACCCCTGCGATTAGTGCGTGAGGTCCGTTTTGCGTCGCCGCTCCTGACTCGGAGACACTGTCGGAATGTCACAAGCACCCCTGTCGGACCTCCCGGCGGAACCCCTGAGCCACGGCCTCAAGCAGCGCCACCTGACCATGCTGGGCCTCGGCGGCGTGATCGGCGCCGGGCTCTTCGTCGGCTCCGGAGCGGGCATCGGGATCGCCGGTCCGGCGATCATCTGCTCCTACCTGCTGGCGGGCGTCCTCGCGATGCTGGTGATGCGGGCGCTCGGCGAGATGTCCGCCGCCATGCCCGCCTCGGGCTCCTTCTCCGTGTACGCGGAGAAGGCGCTGGGGCGCTGGGCCGGCTTCTCGGCGGGCTGGCTCTACTGGTTCCTCCTGGTCGTGGTGCTGGCCGTGGAGGCGACCGGCGCCGCGAAGATCGCGAACGGCTGGCTGCCGTCGGTGGACCAGTGGGTCTGGGTGCTGATCTTCATGGTGGTCTTCACCGTGAGCAACCTGGCCGCCGTGAAGAACTTCGGCGAGTTCGAGTTCTGGTTCGCCGCCCTCAAGGTCGGCGCGATCGTGCTGTTCCTGATCCTGGGGACCCTGGCGATCTTCGGCCTGCTCCCCGACACCGATCCGGTCGGCATGGCCAACCTGACCGGCCAGGGCGGCTTCTTCCCCGCCGGCATGGGCGGGGTGATCGCCGGCATGCTCGCCGTCGTCTTCGCCTTCGGCGGTCTGGAGGTCGTCACGATCGCGGCCGCCGAATCGCAGGACCCGGCCCGCTCCGTGGCCCGCGCGGTGCGCAGCGCGGTGTGGCGCATCCTCTTCTTCTACGTCGGCTCGATGCTGGTCATCGTGACCCTGCTGCCGTGGGACTCGCTGGAGCCCGGCGAGAGCCCGTACGTCGCCGCGCTGGACTCGATCGGCATCCCGGCGGCCGGCCAGATCATGAACATCGTGGTGTTCGTGGCCCTGCTGTCGGCGCTGAACGCGAACCTGTACGGGTCCTCGCGCATGGTGTTCTCGCTGGCCGAGCGGGGCGAGGCGCCGACGTCGCTGCTGAAGGTCTCGGACGGCGGGGTGCCGCGCCGGGCGGTCTTCGCCTCGGTGTCCTTCGGTTTCGTGTCGGTGGTGCTGAACCTGCTGTGGCCGGACACGATCTTCCTCTACATGCTCAACGCGGTCGGCGCGGTGCTGCTGTTCGTGTGGGCGCTGATCGCGGTCTCGCAGCTGAAGCTGCGCCGGATCATCGAGCGGGACATGCCGGAGCGGCTCACGCTGCCGATGTGGCTGTTCCCGTACCTGACGTGGGCCGCGCTGATCGGCATGGCGGCGGTGCTGGTGCTGATGCTGTTCGACGACTCGGCCCGGCCGCAGCTGCTGTGGTCGACCGGGGCCGCCGCCCTCGTCCTGCTGGTGGCGTGGGCGCGGGAGATCCGCGAGCGCCGGGCGGCCTGACGCCCCGACGCGCGCCGCGGGTGCCCGGGGCCCTTTGGGGTCCGGGCACCCGCGCGTCGTACGAGGAGGATCACGGCCGGTGAAACGAGTGTCCGGATGATGGACACGCAACGTCCGATTATCGGACGATCGGCACACTGGGCGCATGAGTCAGCGCACGATCACGCACCCCGAGCAGCAGGCGCCGCCGCAGGCCGCCGCCGCCTCCCCCCTCGGCAACGGACTGAAGCAGCGCCACCTTTCGATGATCGCCCTGGGCGGCGTCATCGGCGCCGGCCTCTTCGTCGGCTCCGGCGCCGGCATCGCGGCCGCCGGTCCCTCGATCGTGCTGGCGTACGCCGCGTCCGGGCTGCTCGTGATGTTCGTGATGCGGATGCTCGGCGAGATGTCCGCCGCCGATCCCGCCTCCGGCTCCTTCTCCGTGCACGCGGAGCGGGCGATCGGCCCCTGGGCCGGGTTCACCGCCGGGTGGATGTTCTGGACGCTGCTGTGCGTGGGCGTGGCCATCGAGGCCATCGGCGCGGCGCACATCATGACCGGCTGGTTCCCGGGCACCCCCTCCTGGATGTGGGTGCTGGTCTTCATGGCCCTGTTCTGCGGGTCCAACCTGGCCGCCGTCTCGAACTTCGGCGAGTTCGAGTTCTGGTTCGCCGCCCTGAAGATCGGCGCTATCGCCCTCTTCCTGGGCCTGGGCGTGCTCGCCGTCCTGGGCGTCCTGCCCGGTGCGGACGCCCCCGGCACCGCCAACCTGCTGCACGACGGCGGCTTCCTGCCCAACGGCGTGGACGGCCTGCTGGTCGGCCTGCTCGCCTCGGTCGTCGCGTACGGCGGCCTGGAGACCGTGACCATCGCGGCCGCCGAGTCCGAGAACCCGGTCAAGGGCGTCGCCCGGGCCGTGCGGACCACGATGTGGCGGATCGCCATCGTCTACGTCGGCTCGATGCTGGTCATCGTGACCCTGCTGCCGTGGAACGACCCGGCCGTGACGCAGGACGGCCCGTACGCGGCCACCCTGGACCACCTGGGCATCCCTGCGGCCGGCGAGATCATGAACGTGGTCATCCTGATCGCTCTGCTGTCCGCGATGAACGCCAACATCTACGGCTCCTCCCGCATGGCCTACTCCCTCGTCGCCCGCGGCCAGGGCCCGAAGGCACTGGGCAAGGTCACCGGCCGGGTGCCGCGCCGCGCGGTGCTCGCCTCCTCCGGCTTCGGCTTCGTCACCGTGCTCCTCTCCTACTGGTACCCGGACACCCTGTTCGCCTGGCTGCTGAACATGGTCGGCGGGGTCATCCTCGTCGTCTGGGGCTTCATCGCTGCCTCCCAGCTCGTGCTGCGCCGCCGGCTGGAGCGCGAGGCCCCCGAGAAGCTGGTCGTGCGGATGTGGGGCTTCCCCTACCTGACGTGGGTGGCGCTCGCCGGGGTGGCCGGAGTCCTGGTGCTGATGGCCCTGGACGCGGACACCCGGGTGCAGGTCGTCTTCACCGGCGGACTGACCGTCGCCCTCGCGGCGACCGGCTGGACCCTCCAGCGCCGGTCGGCCGCCCGCGCGGCGCGATAAGGCTCCCGTCCGGCGCGACACCCCCGCCGGACGGCAGGTCAGAGGCCGGGCTCATGCGAACGCATGGGCCCGGCCTCCGGCATTCCGGAGGACTTGACAAGAGAGGTCACCCTTACATGTGCCCTGGAATAGATACTGCTAGCGTGCAGTTGCGCATTGATTGCAATAAGCAGTTGGCACGCTGAGGGGACCGGACACACGCATGGCCATTTACACGCTTCCTGAGCTTCCTTACGACTACGCGGCGCTGGAGCCGGTGATCAACCCGCAGATCATCGAACTGCACCACGACAAGCACCACGCGGCCTACGTCGCGGGCGCCAACACCACGCTGGAACAGCTGGAGGAGGCGCGCGACAAGGAGAACTGGGGCGCGCTGAACGGCTTGGAGAAGAACCTCGCGTTCCACCTCTCCGGCCACATCCTGCACAGCATCTACTGGCACAACATGGCCAGCCCCAAGACCGGTGACGGCGGCGGCGTCCCGGACGAGAAGGACGGCCTCGGCGACCTGCCGGCCGCCATCACCGAGTCCTTCGGTTCCTTCGCGGCCTTCCGCAAGCAGCTGACCTTCGCGTCCTCCGCGACGCAGGGCTCCGGCTGGGGCGTGCTCGCCTACGAGCCCATCAGCGGCCGTCTGATCGTCGAGCAGATCTACGACCACCAGGGCAACGTGGGCCAGGCCTCCGTGCCGGTCCTGGTGTTCGACGCCTGGGAGCACGCCTTCTACCTCCAGTACAAGAACCAGAAGGTGGACTTCATCGAGGCCATGTGGAACGTCGTCAACTGGCAGGACGTCGCCAAGCGCTACGCCGACGCCAAGGCGAACACCCCGCTGCTGATCCCGGCCGACAAGGCCTGATCAGCGCCACCCGCCCGTCCGCCTCGTGATCGTCTTCTCCACCTTCACTTGCGGGCGTGTCCACCAGAAGGCCCCCGCGAGGACATGACTCGCGGGGTCCTTCTGCGTTCTCGGCGGGAGCCGCCGCCGTTCGGCCGTGCGGGCTCCCGGAAGGATGCGGGCTACTCGAAGGAGGGGGCCTGGGTACGGGTGCGCTTGATCTCGTAGAAGCCCGGCGTGGAGGCGACGAGCAGCGTGCCGTCCCACAGGCGGGCGGCGGCCTCGCCGCGCGGGGTCGGGGTGACGACCGGGCCGAAGAAGGCCACCTCGTCGCCCTCGGCGCCGGGAACGGAGATCACCGGGGTGCCGACCTCCTGGCCCACCCGGTCGATGCCGTTGTTGTGGGAGGCCCGCAGCAGCTCGTCGTACTCGTCGGAGTCGGCGTACGCGAGCAGCTCGGCCGGGAGGCCGACCTCGTCCAGCGCCGCGGCGATGACCTCGCGGGTCGGGCCATGGCCCTCATTGTGGATCTTGGTGCCGAGCGCGGTGTAGAGCTTGCCGGTGACCTCGGCGCCGTGCTTCTGCTGGGCCGCCACGACCACGCGCACCGGGGCCCAGCCCTTGGGGCCGAGCAGCTCGCGGTAGGTCTCGGGGAGCTCGTCGAGCTTGTTCTCGTTGAGGACGGCCAGGCTCATCACGTGCCAGCGGACCTCGACGTCGCGAACCTTCTCGACCTCCACCATCCAGCGCGACGTCATCCACGCCCAAGGGCAGAGCGGATCGAACCAGAAGTCGACCGGGGTCTTCTCGCGCACCTGGGTGTCGGTCATGTCTCTCCTCGAGTCAGACAAAGGCATCACTGGGACCACGTCCTCCGTCGCCAACCAGGCCGGAGTCCCGCGCATTCCCCCGTGCGAGGATTCGACGGAAGAACGCGATCACGCACGAAGGAGTGCACGTGCCCGGAGAGAATCTGTCCCGCGACGAGGCCCGTGGGCGGGCCGAGCTGCTGTCCGTCGACGGCTACGAGGTGGTCCTCGACCTCCGGTCCGCCGTCGAGGAGGCCGAACCGGCCGAGGGTCCCCGGACCTTCCGCTCGGTGACGACGATCCGCTTCCGGGCCGCGACCCCGGGCACCGCCACCTTCGCGGACCTCATCGCACCCTCGGTGAACTCCGTGACCCTCAACGGGCGCGCCCTCGACCCGTCGGCCGTCTTCGACGGGTCTCGGATCGCGCTGGCCGGCCTGGACGCCGAGAACGTCCTGGTGGTGGACGCGAACTGCGCATACAGCCGGACCGGGGAGGGCATGCACCGGTTCGTGGACCCGGAGGACGGCGAGGTCTACCTCTACACCCAGTACGAGCCGGCGGACGCCCGCCGGGTGTACGCGAACTTCGAACAGCCCGACCTGAAGGCGCCGTACCGCTTCGAGGTGGCCGCGCCCGCGGGCTGGCAGGTGTGGAGCAACGGCGCCGAGGAGTCCCGGGACGGCGAGGTCCGGCGGTTCGCCGAGACCGCGCCGATCTCCACGTACATCACGTGCGTGGTGGCGGGCCCGTACCACTACGTCACGGACTCCTACACCCGCGGGGACCTGACGATCCCGCTGGGTGCGATGTGCCGCAAGGCGCTGGCGAAGCACTTCGACGCGGACGACGTCTTCCTCGTGACGAAGCAGGGCTTCGACCTCTTCCACGAGATCTTCGACTACCCGTACCCCTTCGGGAAGTACGACCAGGCCTTCGTGCCCGAGTACAACCTGGGCGCGATGGAGAACCCGGGGATGGTGACCTTCCGGGAGGAGTACATCTTCCGCGGCAAGGTCACGCAGGCCTCCTACGAGCGCCGCGCGAACGTCATCCTCCACGAGATGGCGCACATGTGGTTCGGCGACCTGGTCACCATGAAGTGGTGGGACGACCTGTGGCTGAAGGAGTCCTTCGCGGACTTCATGGGCTCCTTCGGGCTGGTCGAGGCCACCCGCTTCGACCAGGCGTGGGTGACCTTCGCCAACAGCCGTAAGGCGTGGGCCTACCGGGCCGACCAGCTGCCGTCCACGCACCCGATCACGGCCGACATCCGTGACCTGGAGGACGCGAAGCTGAACTTCGACGGGATCACGTACGCCAAGGGCGCCGCGGTGCTCAAGCAGCTGGTCGCCTACGTCGGGCGGGACGCCTTCCTGGAGGGCGCGCGCCGCTACTTCAAGGCCCACGCCTACGGGAACACCACCCTGGACGACCTGCTGTCGGTGCTGGCGGACGTGTCCGGGCGGGACATGGCCGAGTGGTCGCGGGCCTGGCTCCAGACCGCGGGCGTGAACGCGCTGACCCCGGTGGTGACGTACGACGCGGGCGGGCGCGTGACCGATCTGGCGGTGCTCCAGGAGGGCGGGGAGCTGCGGCCGCACCGGGTCGCGGTCGGCCTGTACCGGCTGGAGCCGGACGGCACCCTGGTGCGGTACGCGCGGGCCGGGGTCGACGTGGTGGGCACGCGGACCGCGGTGGCGGAGCTGGCCGGGAGCGAGCGGCCCGACCTGGTCCTGGTCAACGACGAGGACCTCACCTACTGCAAGATCCGCTTCGACGAGGGCTCGCTCGCCACGCTGCGCGCGCACCTGGGCGACCTCACGGACCCGCTCGCGCGGGCGCTGTGCTGGTCCGCCCTGTGGAACCTGACGCGCGACGGCCTGATGCCGGCGCGCGACTTCGTCGCGCTGGTCCTGGCGCACGCGGGCCGGGAGACGGAGGTGGGCGTCCTGCAGATGGTGCACGCGCAGGCGCTCACCGCGGTCACCCACTACGCGGCGCCGCAGTGGCGCGAGCAGGGCGGCCGGGAGGTGGCGGCCGGCGCGCTGCACGAGCTGCGGCTGGCCGAGCCGGGGTCGGAGCACCAGCTCACCTGGGCCCGGTTCTTCGCGGCGGGCGCCGCGACCGAGGGCGACTTCCAGCTGCTCCTGGGGCTGCTGGACGGATCGGCGCGGATCGACGGCCTGACGGTGGACCAGGAGCTGCGGTGGGACTTCCTGCTGCCGCTGGCCGCGCACGGGGCGGTGGACGAGGGTGTGCTGGCGGCCGAACTGGCCCGGGACGACACCGCGTCGGGCAAGCGGCACCAGGTGCGGTGCCTGGCGGCGCGGCCGTCGGCGGCGGTCAAGGACCAGGCGTGGGCGGCGGTGGTCGAGTCGGACGGCCTGTCGAACGCGCTGGTGGAGGCGACGATCGCGGGCATGCAGCAGTCCTCGCAGCGCGGGCTGCTGGCCGCCTACACCGGGCGGTACTTCGACGTCCTCGAACGGGTGTGGGCCGAGCGGTCGATCCAGATCGGGATGGACGTGGTGAAGGGGCTCTACCCGTCGCTCCAGGACTCCGCGGAGACGGTCGGCGCCACGGACGCCTGGCTGGACGCCCACCCGTCGGCCCCGCCGGCCCTGCGGCGGCTGGTCCTGGAGTCCCGCGACGACCTGGCCCGCGCCCTGCGCGCCCAGCGCTGTGACGAGAACGCCTCCGCCTGACCCGTGACGGTCCGGGGGCCCGGGGCCGGACCCGGGCCCCCGGCCCCCTGGACCTGCCCGTTCCCCGCGGGGAGCGGGCACCCCATCGGCAGTCGAACGCCCGTACTTTAGCCCCGCCTTGTCCCGGTTTGTCGACGGATGTGTAACAGGGGTTAGCGAGGCCATGGCCTGAGGGAACCTCAGCGTCATGAACCACGACACGCCCCTCCCCCTCGCCCACCTCACCGGCAGCCGCCCCCGCGTGCTGACCCTCGCCCAGCTGCGCGAGCACGGCGTCTCCGCCTCCGACGCCGCCGAGCGGCCCTGGCGGCAGGTCCTGCCGGGCATCTTCCTGCTCCACCCGGGGCCGGCCACGAGCGAGGAGCGGCTGCACGCGGCGCTGCTGTACGCCGAGCGGCGCGGCAACGGCGAGGCCATGATCACCGGGCTGGCGGCGCTCGCGCTGTACCGGTTCTCCTCCGCTCCCGCGCTGCCGGGGATCTCCCACATCGACGTGCTCGTCCCCGGCACCCGCCGGCTCCGCTCCACGGGTGACGTGCGGATCGTGCGGGCGCACGTCCCGCCCCGGTCGCAGGAGGTGACCGGGCTTCCGGTGGCGCCGGTCGCGCGGGCCGTGGCCGACGCCGTCGCCCAGCTCGCGGACGCGGGCACCGTACGCCGCCTGCTCAGCGAGGCCGTCCGCGGCGGGCACTGCGAACCGGCCGCCGTCGTAAGGGAGCTGACGGTGGCCCGGCTGCTGAACCGGCCGCACGTGGTCGACGCCGTCGAGTCGCTCCTCGCCGAGGGGCGCGCCATCGCCGAGGACCGGCTGTACCGGATCGTACGGGGCTTCGAACTCCCCGAGCCGGTCTGGAACGTGGACCTACGGCTGCCCGGCGGCCCCCACCTCGGCGGGGTGGACGCCTTCTGGCCGGAGCAGGGCGTGGCCCTGGAGATCGACACCCGGGCCCCGCGCCAGGGGGAGGACGAGCAGTGGTCCGAGTGCGTCCGCAAGCGGGAGACCCTGGAGCGCCTCGGGATCACCGTCCTGCACGTCACCCCGCGCAAGCTCCGCGACTGGCCCGAGCAGCAGGCCGCGGTCGTCCGCACCGCCCTGACCGCGGCCGCCGACGACGAGCCCGCCGCCTACCTGGTGGTCCTCCCCCGGTGAGGCGCCGGAGGCCGACGGGCCGGGGCGCGCCCGGATCGCCCCGCGGCGACCGCCCGCGCCGAGCGGCCGCGTACCCTTGAGGGGCTGGCGAGACGGTACGAAGGGGCAGGACATGGCGGCGGACCCACGACCCCTGACCGGGGAACCGGTGGCCCTCGACCTGCTGAACACCCGCTGGACAGCGGACGGCGAACCGCTGGACCTCTTCGCGGGCGCCGCCGGACTGACCCGCGTCGAGGGAGTCGCGGTCTGGCTGGAGAGCGCCGGCCTGGCCGGCCGCTTCCGCGCCGACGCCCCGGCCCTGGTCCACCTGCTGACCGCCCGCGAGGCCCTGGCCCGCGCGATGGCCGACCCGGCCGACGCGAGCGCGCGCGCCCTGCTCGACGCGGTCCTGGAGCACGGCCGCATCCGCGTCACCCTCACCGCCGAAGGACGGGGCGAGCGGGCCGAGTTCGCCGATCCGGCCTGGGGACCCGCCTGGACGGCGGTGCGCGACTACCTGGAACTGCTGGGCTCCGCGCCCGGCCGCATCCGCACCTGCGCGTCCGGGGACTGCGCGCTGCGCTTCCGCGACGACTCCCCCGACGGCACCCGGCTCCGGTGCGGGACGGCCGCCTGCGGGGACCGGGCGTAGTCCCGGCGCCGACCCCTCGTCACGCCCCTTACGCGCGCACGCGCGTGCGCTGGGCGGACGGAATGTGTCACACCCGAGCCGGGAGGCGACCGCGCCCCGGCACCGAGGTGCGGTCGTGAAGTCTACAAATCCACTCCACATCGCCGTCGTTTCACCCTGGTACGCCCCGGTACGGGCTCGCTGGCGCATACCGCGCGGTGGCGAGGGTCCGCCATGTCAGGTCTCGGTCAATGACATCCCTCCCCAAAGAGCGGTCACTTGCGCAAGGCTGACCGGTCATCCGGCACCGAAATCCGGACCGTATCTTTCACATACCAGGGATGCTGATGACCCTCGAATCCCCCAGCTCCATATCCGGGCCCAGACGAGCGGCCCGAATAGCCGCCGCCGCGGGCCTCGTGGCCGCGCTCTGCGCGACCGGAGCGATGCCCGCCTTCGCGGCGGGAACCGTCGACGGGCCGCGCGCCACACCGCCGGTGAAGTCCGCGGACCAGAAGCTCGGCTCCGCCGATGCCGAGCTGCTGCAGGAGGCCAAGTCCAAGGGTGACAAGACCGTCACCGTCATGGTCGCGACCGCCCCCGGCGAGACGAAGCAGGTCGCCCAGCAGCTCGGCGCCGTCGAGGGTGCCTCGGTCGGCCGTACGTACGACGACCTCGGCTACGTGCGCGCCACGCTGCCCACCGGGAAGGCGGACGCCGCCCTCAAGGCGGCCGTCAAGCTGAACTCGGTGCACGGCATCGACCTGCGCCACGAGATCCAGCTGCCGGACCCGCGCCCGGACGCGGACCGCGAGGGCGCCGCGGCCAAGAAGACCGCGGCCGAGACCTACCCCGCGCCGGACGCCAACACCCCGGCGAAGAACCCGTACAACCCGTCCTTCGAGACCGGGGCGGTGGACTTCGTCACGAAGAACCCCCAGGCCGACGGCCGCGGCGTGACCATCGGCATCATGGACTCGGGTGTCGACCTCGGCCACCCCGCGCTGCAGACGACCACGACCGGCGAGCGCAAGATCGTCGACTGGGTCACGGCGACCGACCCGATCACGGACAACGACGGCACCTGGCGGGCGCAGATCACCCCGGTCGCCGGCGCCTCGTTCGCCGCGGGCGGTTCGACCTGGAAGGCGCCCGAGGGCGCGTTCCAGTGGAGCCGCTTCACCGAGTCGATCACCGCGAACGGCGACATGGCCGGTGACGTCAACCGCGACGGCGACACCACCGACCGGTTCGGCATGCTGTACGACCCGGCGACCGGCACCGTGCGCGTGGACACCGACCAGGACCTCGACTTCACGAACAACGAGCCGATGAAGCCGTACAAGGACGGCTACCAGGTCGGCTACTTCGGGACGGACAACCCGGCGACCCCCGTCGTCGAGCGCATCCCGTTCGTGATCGAGATCCGCAAGGACGTCCCGATGGACCCGCTGGGCGGGGACTGGGTCGGCAAGAAGGCCGACTTCGTCAACATCGGCATCATCGAGGGCACGCACGGCACGCACGTCGCCGGCATCACCGCCGCCAACAGCCTCTTCGGCGGCAAGATGAACGGCGCCGCCCCCGGCGCCAAGCTCGTCTCCTCGCGCGCCTGCACCTGGTCGGGCGGCTGCACCAACATCGCGCTGACCGAGGGCATGATCGACCTCGTCGTCAACCGCGGCGTGGACATCGTCAACATGTCCATCGGTGGCCTGCCGGCGCTCAACGACGGCAACAACGCCCGCTCGGAGCTCTACTCCAACCTGATCGACAAGTACGGCGTCCAGCTCGTCATCTCGGCGGGCAACGAGGGCCCCGGCGTCAACACGATCGGTGACCCCGCCCTGGCGGACAAGGTCCTCTCCGTGGGCGCGGCGGTCTCCAAGGAGACGTGGGCCGCCAACTACGGCTCGGGCGTGGCCAAGAAGTACAACATGTTCAACTTCTCCTCGCGCGGCCCGCGTGAGGACGGCGGCTTCACGCCGACCATCTCCGCCCCCGGCGCCTCCATCAACACCGCGCAGACCTGGATCCCGGGCTCGCCGGTGAAGGAGGCGGGCTACGCGCTGCCGCCCGGCTACGCGATGCTCCAGGGCACCTCGATGTCGTCGCCGCAGGCGGCGGGCGCGAGCGCGCTGCTGATCTCGGCCGCCAAGCAGGCGAACGTCGCGCTGAAGCCGGCGGGCCTGCGCGTCGCGCTCACCAGCACGGCGAAGAAGATCGCCGACGTTCCGGCACACGCCCAGGGCGCGGGTCTGATCGACGTCGTCGGCGCGTGGGAGTCCATCCAGCGCGACGCCAAGGCCAACGAGTTCACCGTCAAGGCGCCGGTCGACACCGCGATCGACCAGTTCCTGAAGACCCCGGGCTTCGGCACCGGCGTCTACGACCGCGAGGGCGGCCTGAAGGTCGGCCAGAAGAAGGTCTACAACGTCGTCGTCACCCGCACCACGGGCGTCAAGTACGGCACCCGGCACGACCTGAGCTGGCGCAACAACGACGGGACCTTCAAGGTCATCGGCGGCTACGACTACGTCACGCTGCCGCTGAACAAGCCCGTCACCATCAAGGTCGAGGCCAAGGCCACGTCGGCCGGCGTGCACAGCGGTATCCTGCAGCTGGACGACGCGACGACCGAGGGCATCGACAAGCAGATCCTGACGACGGTCGTCGCCTCGACCCCGCTGGCGACGCCGACCTTCAAGCTGTCGGACACCTCGTCCGTGCAGCGCAACAGCCACAAGTCGTACTTCGTCACCGTGCCGCCGGGCGCCAAGACCCTCGAGGTCGCCCTCGGCGGTCTGCAGCCGGGCAGCCAGACGCGCTTCATCTCGATCCACCCGTACGGTCTGGGCGTCGAGGACAGCGCGACCACCCAGTGCTACCCGAACTACGACAACCCGGCGAATGCCTGCCGCCCCGACCTGCGTTCCTACGCCGACCCGCAGCCGGGCGTCTGGGAGATCGAGGTCGAGTCGCGCCGTACGTCGCCGCTGCTGGACAACCCGTACAAGCTGGACGTCTCCGTGCTCGGCGCGGCCTTCGACCCCGCGGTGAAGGTCCTGCCCGAGGTCAAGCTGGGCACCCCGGCGCCGGTCCAGTGGACCGTCAAGAACGAGGCCGCGGCCATCGCCGGCGGCAAGCTCAAGGGCGGCCCGCTCGGTTCCGCGAAGGTCGCCAAGCCGACCATCGCCGCCGGTGAGACGCACACCACCGAGGTCACGATCGGCGCGGGCGTGTCCCGCCTCGACATCGCGATCGGCAAGACGTCCGACACGGGCGCCGACCTCGACCTCGACGTGTACAAGGACGGCGTCAAGGTCGGCAGCTCCGCCGACGGCGACTCCGAGGAGGCCGTGAGCCTGGTCAACCCGGCCGCGGGCACCTACACCATCGAGGTACTGGGCTACGCGATCCCGTCGGGCTCCACCACGTACGACTACCGCGACGTGTTCTTCTCGGCCGCTCTGGGCTCCGTCCAGGTCGACGAGGCCGCCGCGGTGAACCTCGCCTCCGGCGCCACCGCGCAGGTCTCGGCGAACGTCCTGGTCAGCAGCGCGGCCCCCGAGGGCCGTCAGTTCTTCGGCCAGGTCCAGCTGCTCAACGCCGGGGGCACCGCCGCCGGCACCGGCAGCGTGCAGATCGAGAAGGTCCTCCCGTAACCCGGTAGGCACCTGACAGGCCGAGGGGGCGGCGCTCCGACGAGCGCCGCCCCTTCGTGTTGCCCGGGCCCCCGGACCCCCTCGGGCCGTGCCGCCGTCGGCATCGGCGATCCGCTGGAAGGTCGCGAGTCGGACGGGTCGGACGTTTCGTTCCGCGGTCGGCCGTGTCCGGATACCGGTCACGACGGATCGGACGCCAACCAGCTCCGACCAGGCAAAACGGACGATCAGCGGGCGTGCAACAGGGTCGCCGGGGAGACGTCACACGAGTTCACATTCCGGACACCGTCCGTTCCTCGGACAATGGATTGGACAAGGCTCGTGGGGTCGAACGCATGATGGCTCCACGCGCGCCCGCGTCGTACGTACCAAGAGGAGTCACCGTGAGGGTCGGAATCGTCGGAGCCACCGGACAGGTCGGCGGAGTCATGCGCGGCATCCTCGCCGAGCGGAAGTTCCCGGTGGACGAGCTGCGGCTGTTCGCGTCGGCCCGCTCCGCGGGCTCCGTCCTCGAGTGGGAGGGCCGGGAGATCACCATCGAGGACGCCTCCACGGCCGACTACTCCGGCCTGGACATCGTGCTGTTCTCCGCCGGCGGCGCGACCTCCAAGGCCCTCGCCGAGAAGGTCGCCTCGCAGGGCGCCGTCGTGATCGACAACTCCTCGGCCTGGCGCAAGGACCCCGAGGTCCCCCTCGTCGTCTCCGAGGTCAACCCGCACGCGATCAGGAACCGCCCCAAGGGCATCATCGCGAACCCGAACTGCACCACCATGGCCGCGATGCCGGTGCTGCGCCCGCTGCACGACGAGGCCGGCCTGACCGCGCTGATCGCCACCACCTACCAGGCCGTGTCCGGGTCGGGCGTGGCCGGCGTCGCCGAGCTCGACGGCCAGGTCAAGGCCGTCGCGGGCGAGGCCACCGCGCTGGTGCACGACGGCGAGGCCGTGGTCTTCCCCGAGCCGGGCGTCTACAAGCGGCCCATCGCCTTCAACGTGCTCCCGCTCGCGGGCTCGATCGTGGACGACGGCTCCTTCGAGACCGACGAGGAGCAGAAGCTCCGCAACGAGTCCCGCAAGATCCTGGAGCTCCCGGAGCTCAAGGTGTCCGGCACCTGCGTGCGCGTGCCGGTCTTCTCCGGCCACTCCCTCCAGGTCAACGTCCGCTTCGAGCGCCCCCTCGGCGTCGAGCGCGCCTACGAGCTGCTGAAGGACGCCCCGGGCGTCGAGCTCTCGGAGATCCCGACCCCGCTCCAGGCGGCCGGCAAGGACGCCTCGTACGTGGGCCGCATCCGGCTGGACGAGACGGCGGAGAACGGACTCGCCCTGTTCCTCTCGAACGACAACCTCCGCAAGGGCGCCGCGCTGAACGCGGTGCAGATCGCCGAGCTGGTGGCCGAGGAGCTGCGCGGCTGATCCCCGCGCGGGAGCGGAACACGAGGGGCGGGCGCCGGACGGCGCCCGCCCCTCCCCCGTGTCACGGCCGGCGGGGCGCGGGGCGGACCTCGCGGCGGACCTCGTAGAGGAAGCAGCCGTACTCCACCGCCCGGACGTGTACGAGGGCGACCTCCGGGTCGGCGAACGCCTCGGCCAGCGCCCGCCCCACGACCCCGTCGGGGTCCTCGCCGAGGGACAGCATCCGGCCGCCGAGGATGCGCCCGCCCGCGTCGTAGCGCCGGGCGACCCGCAGCGCCCCCGGCGTCCCGAACGGCAGGCCGCCGCCCTCCCGCGGGCCCGCGCACGCGTCGGCGTGCACGAAGACGGGCCCCTGCTCGTCGTACGCTCCCGGGTCCGCGCCGGACAGCGCCGCCCAGCGGCGCAGCGGTGCGTAGGAGACCAGGGCGACGCGTTCGCCGGCGCGGCTGCGGCGCAGGCAGCAGCGGAGCGGGGCGCCGCCCCCGGGATCCTCGTACGGCAGGCAGGGGCGGCCGGCGTCGTCGCTCCGGCGCAGTCCGGCCAGGGCGGAGGGGTCGATGGGGAGCGCGGAGGCGGTGGTCGTCGTGGCCATGGGGCCGATCCTGCCGGGCGGGGACGTCCCAAGCTGGCGGAAATCGGACCTCGCGTTCGCCCGTGGATTACTCGGGGGCTCCGGCCGGGTCTGCGTGGAAGGATGGGCCGGAACGTCACCATCGAAGGAGATGAACGCGTGCCAGGCACGAATCTCACCCGTGAAGAGGCTCAGCAGCGGGCAAAGCTGCTCACCGTCGACTCGTACGAGATCGAACTCGATCTCAGTGGAGCGCAGGAGGGCGGGACCTATCCGTCCGTGACCACCGTGCGCTTCCAGTCGGCCGAGGCCGGGGCCGAGACCTTCATCGACCTGGTCGCCCCGGCCGTCCACGAGGTCGTCCTCAACGGCCACGCGCTCGACGTCGCCGCCGTCTTCCGGGACTCGCGGATCGCCCTGCCGCACCTGGCGGCCGGGGCCAACGAGCTCCGCGTCGTCGCGGACTGCGCGTACACCAACACCGGTGAGGGCCTGCACCGCTTCGTCGACCCAGTCGACGAGCAGGCCTACCTGTACACCCAGTTCGAGGTGCCGGACGCGCGGCGGGTCTTCGCCAGCTTCGAGCAGCCCGACCTGAAGGCGACGTTCCGGTTCACCGTGACGGCCCCGGAGGGCTGGACGGTCATCTCGAACTCCCCACGGGACACCTCTCAGGGGGCCGAGCCGAAGGACCGGGTGTGGGCCTTCGAGCCGACCCCGCGCATCTCCTCGTACATCACCGCGCTGATCGTGGGCCCGTACCACGCGGTGCACAGTTCCTACGAGGGCAAGGACGGCCAGTCCGTACCGCTCGGCATCTACTGCCGGCCCTCGCTCGCCGAGTTCCTCGACGCGGACGCGATCTTCGACGTGACCCGGCAGGGCTTCGACTGGTTCCAGGAGAAGTTCGCCTACGACTACCCGTTCGCCAAGTACGACCAGCTCTTCGTCCCGGAGTTCAACGCGGGCGCCATGGAGAACGCGGGCGCGGTCACCATCCGCGACCAGTACGTCTTCCGCTCGAAGGTGACGGACGCGGCGTACGAGGTGCGCGCGGAGACGATCCTCCACGAGCTCGCCCACATGTGGTTCGGCGACCTCGTCACCATGGAGTGGTGGAACGACCTCTGGCTGAACGAGTCGTTCGCCACGTACACCTCGATCGCCTGCCAGGCCTACGCCGAGGGCTCGAAGTGGCCGCACGCGTGGACCACGTTCGCCAACTCGATGAAGACCTGGGCGTACCGGCAGGACCAGCTGCCGTCCACGCACCCGATCATGGCCGACATCCGCGACCTGGACGACGTCCTGGTCAACTTCGACGGCATCACGTACGCCAAGGGCGCCTCGGTGCTCAAGCAGCTCGTCGCCTACGTCGGCATGGACGCCTTCTTCAAGGGCGTGCAGGGCTACTTCAAGGCGCACGCGTTCGGCAACACGCGCCTGTCCGACCTGCTGGGCTTCCTGGAGGAGACCTCGGGCCGCGACCTGACCGCCTGGTCGAAGGCGTGGCTGGAGACCGCCGGCATCAACGTCCTGCGCCCCGAGGTGGAGACGGACGAGCAGGGCGTCATCACCGCGTTCGCCGTCCGCCAGGAGGCCCCGGCGCTGCCCGCGGGCGCGAAGGGCGAGCCGGTCCTGCGTCCGCACCGGATCGCGGTCGGCCTGTACGAGCTCCAGGACGGCCGCCTCGTGCGCACCGACCGGATCGAGCTGGACATCGACGGTCCGCTGACGGCGGTACCGGAGCTGGTGGGCCGTGCCCGCCCGACGGCGGTGCTGCTCAACGACGACGACCTGTCGTACGCCAAGGTCCGCCTGGACGAGATCTCCCTCGCCAACGTCACCGCGCACCTCGGCGACTTCACCGAGTCGCTGCCGCGCGCGCTGTGCTGGGCCTCGGCGTGGGACATGACGCGCGACGGCGAGCTGGCCACCCGCGACTACCTCGCGCTGGTGCTCTCGGGCATCGGCAAGGAGTCGGACATCGGCGTCGTGCAGTCCCTGCACCGGCAGGTCAAGCTGGCCGTCGACCTGTACGCCGACCCGGCGTGGCGCGCGGAGGGCCTGGCGACCTGGACCGAGGCCACCCTCGAGCACCTGCGGGCGGCCGAGCCGGGCAGCGACCACCAGCTGGCGTGGGCCAGGGCCTTCGCGGCCACGGCCCGCACCGAGGGGCAGCTGACGTACCTGTCGGCCCTGCTGGACGGCGCGGCGGAGATCGAGGGCCTGGCCGTCGACACCGAGCTGCGGTGGGCCTTCCTGGAGCGCCTGGTCGCCACCGGTGTCGTGGACGAGCCCGCCATCGCGGCGGAGCTGGAGCGGGACGCGACGGCGGCCGGCGAGCGCCACGCGGCGACCGCCCGGGCCGCGCGCCCGACGGCGGAGGCCAAGGCCGCGGCGTGGGCCGCGGTGGTGGAGTCCGGCGACCTGCCGAACGCGGTGCAGGAGGCGGTGATCGGCGGCTTCGTCCAGACCGACCAGCGCGAGCTGCTGGCCCCGTACACGGAGAAGTTCTTCGCGGCGGTCAAGGACGTCTGGGACACCCGCAGCCACGAGATCGCCCAGCAGATCGCGGTGGGGCTGTACCCGTCCCTCCAGGTCACGCCGGAGACCCTGGACGCGACCGACGCCTGGCTGGCCGCCACCGAGCCGAACGCGGCCCTGCGCCGCCTGGTGTCGGAGTCCCGCGCGGGTGTCGAGCGGGCCCTGAGGGCCCAGGCGGCCGACGCCGCCGCCGCTGCCGCCGCGGTGTAACGCCTGACGCCGGCGGGCCGGGACTCCCTCTGCCCGCCGGCGCCTCGGCCCCTCGTCCGCGGCAGGACTGCGGCACGACCGCGGCGGCACCCCTGCGCCGGCTCAATCCCCGCCCCCGCACTCCGGACGCCGACGGGCTGAGATTCGGCCTCGCCGGCGTGTGCGGCGCGGGTCCGGGCAGCGCCCGGGAGGCTCCGCGAGCGGCACCACGCCCGGCCTCCGGCCCCGTTACGGCTGGTCGGCGGCGGCCCGCCGCAGCGCGTCGAGGACGTGGGCCACGGCCGGGGCCGACTCGGAGCCCCGCCGGACGGCGGCGATCACGTGCCGGGCCGGCCGCTCGCGCGAGAGCACCCGCACCACGGGCCCCGACGCGCGGCCCGACACCATCCGGGGGACCAGGGCCACCCCCATGCCGGCGCCGACCATCGCCAGGATCGCCGTCCAGCCGGACGCGGAGTGCGCCTGCTCCGGGACGAAGCCGGCCGCCTCGCACGCGTTGCGGGTGATCTCCGACCAGGGCCCGCTGCCCCCGTAGATCCACGGATCGCCGGACAGGTCCGCCAGCCGCAGGTCGGCCGCGTCCGCCAGCGGGTGGTCGGGCGGGAGCGCCACGTCGAGCGGGTCCTCCAGGAGCGTCAGCCGCGTGAAGCGGCCGTCGCGCGCGGTCGGCGCGTGGGCCGCCAGCGACAGCGCCAGGTCCACCGCTCCGGCGGACAGCAGCGCGTACGACTCGGCGGCCTCCGCCTCCCGTACCCGGACCTCGACCCCCGGGCGGGTGCGCCGCAGCGCCGCCACGGCCGGGACCACCAGGGCCGGCACGGCGGTGGAGAAGGCGCCGATCCGTACCTCCCCCGCGTCTCCGGCGAGGTACCCCGCCAGCTCCGCGTCGGCCCGCTCCAGCTGCGCGAACACCGCTTCCGTATGCCGCAGTACGAGGTGCGCCGCGTCCGTGAGCCGGACCCGTCGGCCCTGGGCCTCCAGCAGGGGCACCCCCAGCTGCCGGGCGAGGTTCGTCAGCTGCTGCGAAACGGCCGAGGGCGTCATGTGCAGCGCCTCGGCCGTCGCGGTCACGGTCCCCTGTTCGGCCAGGGTCCGCAGGATCCGCAGCTTCTTGATGTCCCACTCGGTCATGGGGCCGAACCTACCGCCGGGCACCCGCGGCGCTCCCCAGCCCCACACCGCCGAGGATCAGCGCCATGCACAGCAGCTGCGCCGGGCCGGTCCGCTCGCCCAGGAGCAGCAGGCCGAGCCCCGCCACGCACACGGGCTGGAGGTAGTACACGATGCCGGCGCGGGCCGCGCCGATCGCCGCGACCGCCCGGTTCCAGGCGAAGAAGGCGACGGCGGAGGAGAACACCCCGACGTACAGCAGCGGTCCGACCGATCCGGGGGTGAGCGCGAAGCCGCCCTGGACGGTGAGCGAGACGGCGTAGGCGGGGGCCAGCATCAGCGCGCCGAGCGCGAAGGTGGTGATCAGGAAGGCGAGTCCGCCGAGTTCGGCGGGCCCCCGCTTGAGCAGGGCGCTGTACGTGGCGAAGGAGAGGGCGGCGCCGAACATCCACAGGTCTCCGGCGGCGAAGTCGAAGCCGAGGGAGCCGTCCCCGACCAGCAGCAGCACCCCGAGGGCGGCCACCAGCATCCCGATGGTGCGCCGGGGGCCGAGCCGTTCGCCGCCGAGGCGGGCGTAGCAGGCCATGATGACGGGCGAGGCCGCCATGATCATGCCCATGTTGGAGGCGGAAGTGGTCAGTCTGGCCTGGTGCACGAGGGTGTTGTAGAGGGTGACGCCGAACAGGGTGGCGAGGGCGATGTAGCCGAAGTGCTGCCGGATCAGGGCCCGTTGCCGCCAGGCCTGGCGGGCGGCGAAGGGGGCGACGGCGAGCAGGGCGATGATCCAGCGCCAGAAGACGGCCTGGACGGGCGGGACGGTGTCGGCCATCCCCCGGGTGGCGACGAAGCTGCCGGACCACACGACCGTCGCGAGCAGGGCGAGGAGCACGCCGGCGCCGAGTCCGGCGGCTCCCTTCCTCGCCGGGCCGGGGGGCCGCCGTGCTTGCGGAACGGTACGGGCGCGGTCCGTGACGGCCACTGGGTGTTTCCCCCTCGGGGTCGGTGTCGTAGGGCGTGGGCCTACCGTCGCACCGGCCGATCGCTCAGGTCCATCGAAATGTTTCGATGGATCTATTCAGCAGAACTGAACGATCGGGGGGTACGGGCCACTGCGGGCCGGCCGGCCACGGTGGCTCCGAAGGCGATCACCGCGGGCTCGCCCTGACCGTCGAGGCCGTGTCCGCCGCGCCGGAGGTGCGGCGCGCGGCCCTGACCGGGCTGGAGCCCGAGGAGGGCGAGCCGCTCACCGGCCTGCTCCGCGAGCTGCCGGCCGGGGTCGCGTGAGCACGACAGGGCGCCGGGGGTCCGCACCGGCGGCTTGACGCACCGGCTCCGCGGACCCCCGGCGCCCCGGAGGTCTTCTGTGCGCCGCCCCTTCGGGGGCGGCCTGGGTTCAGCTCTGGTTCTGCGGCTTGCGCGACTTGTCGCCGACCATCACGAGGCCCGCGATCACCAGGAACAGGATGATCGGCGTGGCCACGAACAGGCCCAGCGTCTGGGCAATGCTCAGGCCCGGGGCCGGGTCGTCGCCGTCGTCGCGGGTCAGCGCGAGGGCGGGAGACGTCATCAGCAGCATCATCAGCGTCGTTCCGGCCGTGACGGCGCCGGCGCGCAGAGCGTTCTTCTTGTCCACGGTGCAAACGTAGCGAACACCTAAACGACCCGCGCGCCCGGGGGTGCCGTACGGGGTGCACCGCCCTCCCGCACCCCGCTCAGCAGGGCGTTCGCCCGGGGCGAGGCGGCCAGGTCCTCCAGGGTCAGCGGCCGCCCGGCGGCATCGGCGACCGGCAGCCGCCAATTGGGGTACTGGTCCCAGGTCCCGGGAAGGTTCTGGGGCCGCCGGTCCCCCACCGCGTCCGGCAGCCAGACCCCCACCATCCGGGCCGGGGTGCGCAGCAGGAACGCGTACAAGGCCTGGACGGCGGCCTCCTCGTCCTTGGTCTCCAGACCGAGGCCGTCCAGCAGCTCCAGCCACTCGGCGGTGTCGGCGGCGTCCTCGGCCCGCTCCGCCGCGACCGGGCGGGTGAGCAGGCCCAGCCGGTCGCGCAGTTCCACGTGGGCCCCGGCCAGCTTGGCGGCGGACGGCGGCAGGTCGTGGGTGGTGGCGGTGGCCAGGCAGTCGGCACGCCAGTCCCCGGCGGCCAGCGGTTCGCCCGTGCCCTCCCAGTCCCGCTCGAACCAGAGCACCGAGGTGCCCAGCACCCCGCGCCGGGCCAGCGCGTGGCGGACCCCCGGCTCCACCGTCCCGAGGTCCTCGCCGATCACCAGGGCCCCGGCCCGGTGGGCCTCCAGGACCAGCACGGCGAGCATCGCCTCACCGTCGTACGTGACGTACGTGCCCTCGGCGGCCGGGCTCCCCTCCGGGATCCACCAGAGCCGGAACAGCCCCATCACGTGGTCGATGCGCAGGGCGCCCGCGTACCGGAAGACCCCCCGCAGCAGCTGCCGCAGCGGCGCGAACCCGGCCTCGGCCAGCCGGTCCGGGCGCCACGGCGGCAGCCCCCAGTCCTGGCCGCGCGCGTTGAAGGCGTCCGGCGGGGCCCCCACCGAGACGTGCCGGGCGTGGAAGGGCCCCGTGAGCGCGTCCGAGCCGTCGGGGTGCACCCCCACCGCGAGGTCGTGCACGATGCCGACGGACATGCCGGCCGCGCGGGCGGCCCGCTGGGCGGCGGCGAGCTGGGTGTCCGTCAGCCACACCAGCCAGCGGTGGAAGTCCCCGCGCTCGCGGGGCTCCTCCCCGGCCGCGGAGGCGCACCAGGCTGCGTGCCGGTCCAGCGCGGGACCCTGTCCGGCGCGGAACCGGGCGTAGGCGGCGGCGCGTTCCGGGGTGCGCGGGACGGCGTACAGCAGCTCCAGGGCCCGCCGCTTGAGCGCCCAGACGGCGTCCCGGTCGATCAGCGCGCCCTTCTCCAGCACCTGGCGGCGCAGTTCGCCGCCCCGGGCGGCGAGTTCGTCGAGGGTCCCGCGGTCGGGGCAGTCGGCGTACTCGGGGACGTCCTCGATCCGCAGGTGGACGGGGTCCGGGAAGCGGCGCGAGGACGGGCGGTACGGGGAGGGGTCGGTCGGGGTGCCGGGGACGGCCGCGTGCAGCGGGTTGACCTGGATGAATCCGGCGCCGTGCGTCTCGGCGGCCCAGCGGGCCAGCGCGGCGAGGTCGCCGAGGTCGCCCATGCCCCAGGACCGTTCGGAGAGCAGCGAGTACAGCTGGACGAGGAGTCCGTGGGTCCGCCCGGGCGGGGCCGGGGCCCGGTCGGGGGCCAGGATCAGGGTGGCTTCGGCGGTGCGGCCGTCCGGCAGGGTGGCGGTGATGCGGTGGACGCCCAGCGGCAGCCCGCCGGGCAGCGCGCCGCCGGGCCCGGTCTCCCACTCGACGGACGCGGCGGCCGCGCCGGCATCCTCCCCGGCACTGGTCCCGGCGGCGTCATCCGCGCCCTGCGCCTCGGCGTCCAGCCGGACGCGGGTGCCCGGCGGCAGGGCGGCCAGCGCGGCGGGCGGCGGATCCCCCGCCCAGCCGACCAGGACGGGCGGCAACAGCCTTGCCGCGCGCAGCCCTTCGGCCCGTACCAGCTCCGCCCGCACCTCGTCCGGGGTGTCGGTGCGCACCCCGATCAGGCCGAGCACCGCGGCCACCGTGGCCGGCGGGACCACGACGGAGGTGTTCGCGGCGGGCTGGTAGGTGGTGGCGATGCCGTGCAGGTCCGCGAGCCGGGACAGGTCGTCCATCTACGGGCACTCCTTCGTGCGTGAGGGCGGGTCAGAAGGGTGGTGCAGAAGGCGCCGGAAAGGTGGGGGCATCGCCGGGGAACACCGCAGCCATACCCATTCGAAGGCGTCGCATTCGCGGCATATACCGGTCAGATCACCCGCGCGCATTGACACTCCGGCCGCACGGGTGGTGGGGTCGGGCTCGTTCGTACGAGCGGGGGACGTCTCGGGACGGGGAAAGTCTGTGCAGCTCAGGGGCAGGAAGCGGGCGACCGCCGCCGCGGTGGCCGTGATCGGGACGTTGCTGGGCGGCGCCGTCGCGGACGCGCCGCCCGGGGCCTTCGCGGTGGCGGGCGCGCCGGTGGTCCCGGCCCGCGAACCGGCCCCCGCGGCGGGCCGGGGCGCCGCCGCCGCGCCCGCCGGCGCCGCAGCGCCCGTCGCCGTCGCCGGTCCCGCCGCCGTCGCCGACCCCGGCGCGGAGCCCGTGCGCGCGGCCGCCGAGGGGCCCGCCGTGTGGCCGCGGCCGCAGTCGATGACCGCCGATCCCGCACGCGAGGTGCCGCTGGGCGCGGAAGCGGTGCTGGTGGCCCCGGCGGACGCGGATCCGTACGCGGTCCAGGTCGTACGGGACGCCCTGCGCCGGGCGGGCGTACGGACGCTGCACGAGCGCGCCCCGGGGGCGCCGCTGCCCGAACACGGCACCGTCGTACGGCTCCAGGGCCAGGGCGCCGAGGACGCGCTGCGGGAGCTGGGCGCGGCCGGGGCGGGCGACCTGCCGGACGGCGGATACCGGCTGGCCGTGGGGCGGCCCGGCGGCCGGGACACGGTCGCGCTGGCCGGCGTGGGCGCCGACGGGCTGTTCCACGCGGCGCAGACGCTGCGCCAGTTGCTGGCCGCCGGCGGGCAGAAGATGCCGGGGGTCCGGGTGCGGGACTGGCCGGCCGCTCCCGTGCGCGGGATCACCGAGGGCTTCTTCGGGCGGCCGTGGACGCAGGAACAGCGCCTCGCGCAGGTGGACTTCATGGGCCGCACCAAGCAGAACCGGCTGCTGCTCGCCCCGGGCGACGACACGTACCGGACGACGGACTGGCGCCGGGAGTACCCGCGCGAGCAGCGCGAGGAGTTCCGCGCGCTGGCCGAACGGGCCCGCGCCAACCGGGTCGTGCTGGGCTGGGCGGTCACCCCCGGTCAGTCGATGTGCCTGTCGTCGGCGGCCGACCGTACGGCGCTGGCGCGCAAGGCGGACGCGATGTGGGAGCTGGGCTTCCGGGCGTTCCAGGTGCAGTTCCAGGACGTCAGCTACACCGAATGGGGCTGTCCCGCGGACCGCGAGCGGTACGGCAAGGGCCCCGCGGCGGCCGCGAAGGCGCACGCGGAGGTCGCCAACGGCCTGGCGGAGCACCTGGCGGCGCTGCACCCGGAGTCGGCGCCGCTGTCGCTGCTGCCCACCGAGTTCTACCAGGCGGGGGCCACCGCCTACCGCACGGCGCTGGCGGGCGCGCTCGACCGGCGGGTGGAGGTGGCGTGGACGGGCGTGGGCGTGGTGCCCCGCACGATCACCGGCCGGGACCTGGCCGGAGCCCGCTCGGCGCTCGGGCACCCGCTGGTCACCATGGACAACTACCCGGTGAACGACTGGGACCCGAAGCGGATCTTCCTCGGCCCCTACACGGGCCGCGAACCGGTGGTGGCGGGCGGCTCGGCCGCGCTGCTGGCCAACGCCATGCCGCAGGGCGCCCTGTCCCGCGTCCCGCTCTTCACGGCGGCGGACTTCGCGTGGAACCCGCGCGGCTACCGGGCGTCGGAGTCCTGGGCGGCCGCGGTGCGCGAGCTGGCCGGAGCCGACCCGCGGACCCGCGAGGCGGTGGCCGCGCTGGCCGGGAACACCGCCTCCTCGGGCCTGAAGCAGGAGGAGTCGGCGTACCTCAGGCCGCTGGTCGAGCAGTTCTGGGCGGCCCGCGCCACGGGGGACCCGGCGGCCGGGGAGGAACTGCGGAAGGCCTTCACGGTGCTGCGCGAGGCCCCCGCAAGGCTCCCGTTCCTGGCAGGCGAGGCGGGGCCCTGGCTGGACCGGCTCGCGCGCCACGGAACGGCCGGCGAGCTGGCGGTGGATGTCCTGCGGGCGCAGGCCCGGGGCGACGGGGCGGCCGCCTGGCAGGCCTCCCGGGCCCTGGCGGACGCCCGCGCGGGCCTGGCGCGGCCGGGCGCGGCCGCCGTGGACGGGGCCGTGCTGGACCCGTTCCTCGAGAAGGCGGCGGCGGAGGCGGACGCCTGGACGGGCGCGGTCCGCCCTACGGGCACCGTCACGGAGGATCCGGGCGCCTGGACGGTGTGGCTGGACGGCACGCGCCCGGTCGCGGCGGTGACGGTGATGACGGACCCGCTGCCGGCGGGCCTGCGGGGCGCGGCGGTGGAGGCCCACGTACCGGGCGAGGGCTGGCGCAAGGTCGGCGACGCGGCGCCCTCGGGCTGGACCCAGGTGGACACGGCGGGCCTGCGCGCCGACGCGGTACGCCTGTCCTGGGCCGGGGCGGCCCCGGCGGTGCACCGGGTGGTCCCGTGGCTCGGGGACGGCCCGCAGGCCCGCTTCGAGCTCGGCGACGGCGGGGCGGCGGACGTGGAGATCGGCGGCGCCCCGCGGCGGGTCACGGCCGAGCTGTCCGCCCTGGGACCGGGCGAGGCCCGGGGTGCGCTCGCGGCGCGGCCCCCGGCGGGCATCGAGGTGCGCCTCCCGCAGCACGCGGTGGCCCCGCGCGGCGGCCGGGCGTCGATCCCGCTGGAGGTCGTCGTGGCGGCCGCGACCCCGCCCGGCAGCTACCAGGTCCCGGTGACCTTCGGCGGGGAGACCCGGACCCTGACCGTACGGGCCGTGGCCCGCACCGGCGGCCCGGACCTGCTGCGCGGTGCGCGGGCGGGCTCCTCGGCCGACGAGACCCCGGACTTCCCGGCGGCGGCGGCCGTGGACGGCTCCCCGGCCACCCGTTGGTCCTCGCCCGCGGTGGACGGGGCGTGGTGGCGGGCGGAGCTGGCGGCCCCGGCCCGGGTGGGCCGGGTGGAGCTGCACTGGCAGGACGCCCACCCCGCGTCCTACCGGGTCGAGACCTCCGCGGACGGCGTCACCTGGCGGACGGCCGCGGCCGTGGCGGACTCCCGGGGCGGGGCCGAGTCGCTGCGCGTGGACGCGCCGGACACGCGCTTCCTGCGCGTCACGTGCGACACCCGGGCGACGCGGTTCGGGTGCAGCCTCTGGTCGGCGGAGGCCTACGCGGTCCAGCCCTGAGCGGCGCGGCCCTCCGCGCCCGGGGGGCGGCTATGACGCCGCGACCCCGATGCCGACGCCGATGCGTTCCAGCGCGTCCTCGGCCCCGTACGGCTGGAGGTACGGCATCCACCGGGGGTCCCGGTGACCGGTGCCGATGATCCGCCAGGCCAGGCCCGACGGCGGGGCCGGCTGGTGGCGCAGCCGCCAGCCGAGCTCCAGCAGGTGCCGGTCGGCCTTGACGTGGTTGCAGCGGCGGCACGCGGCGACGACGTTGTCCCAGGCGTGCTGGCCGCCCCGGCTGCGCGGGATGACGTGGTCGACGCTGGTGGCGACCGCGCCGCAGTACATGCAGCGGCCGCCGTCGCGGGCGAACAGCGCGCGCCGGGTGAGCGGGACGGGGCCCCGGTAGGGCACGCGGACGAAGCGCTTGAGCCGGACCACGCTGGGAGCGGGGACGGCTCGCGTCGCGCTGTGCAGAAAGGCGCCGGATTCTTCCAGGGAGACCGCTTTGTTCTCCAGGACGAGGACGAGCGCGCGGCGGAGCGGTACGACGCCGAGCGGCTCGTACGACGCGTTGAGGACCAGGACGTGCGGCACGGACTGCCTCCTTGTACGCCGGCGGCGCGTGGCTCGCGCCGGGACGATCTGCTCTCCAGTCTCTCCTTATGCCTGGTCGAAGCGCCACCACGCGCCCGTAACGGGTCCGGGGTGTTTTCAACCACACCCCTTTCCTCCCCGGGTGAGCCTGGTCTCTCCCTCGAACACGGGACGGGGCCGGGGGTAATGCCCCGTTAGGGTGGTTGGTCTGCCCGCACACCCGCCCCGGACGCCGTCCGGGAAGGGACCCCCCGGCGGGCAGGCCGCGATACCTGGAGGTTCCCGCCGTGCCCTGGCCCGCCGCCCTGCTGCCGCTCGCAGCCGACACCCCGGACGCGTCCACGACGCTCAAGGAGACGCACGAGAGCGTCACCGAGGCCGCGAGCTTCATCGAGGAGAACTGGGCCGACTGGCTGTACCTGGGCCTGAGAATCCTGCTGATCATCGTGATCGCGGGGGCGTTGCGGTCGGTGGTCCGCAAGTCGCTGACCAAGCTGATAACGCGGATGAACCGCGGTGCCGAGGCCATGGAGGGCATGGCCCTGGGCGGGCTGCTGGTCAATGCCGAGCGGCGCCGCCAGCGTTCCGAGGCGATGGGCTCGGTGCTGCGCTCGGTGGCCTCGTTCCTGATCCTCGGCACGGCCGGGCTGATGGTGCTCGGGGCGCTCGACATCAACCTGGGACCGCTGCTGGCGAGCGCCGGTGTGGCCGGTGTCGCGATCGGTTTCGGCGCCCGGAACCTGGTGACGGACTTCCTCTCCGGCGTGTTCATGATCCTGGAGGACCAGTACGGCGTCGGGGACAAGATCGACGCGGGCGTGGCCTCCGGCGAGGTCATAGAGGTCGGCCTGCGGGTGACCAAGCTGCGCGGGGAGAACGGCGAGATCTGGTACGTGCGCAACGGCGAGATCAAGCGGATCGGCAACCTCAGCCAAGGCTGGGCGACCGCGACGGTCGACGTCCAGGTCAAGCCGACGGAGCACCTGCCGCGGATCCGCGAGGTGGTCCAGGAGGTAGCCGACGGCCTGGCGAAGGAGTCGCCGTGGGACGAGCGCCTGTGGGGTCCGGTGGAGGTACTGGGCCTGGACGAGGTGCTGCTCGCGTCAATGACCGTGAAGGTGTCGGCCAAGACCATGCCGGGCCAGCAGTTCGCGGTGGAGCGCGAGCTGCGCTGGCGGATCAAGGAGGCCTTCGACGCGGCGGGCATCCGCATCGTCGGCGGGCTGCCGGACGGGGACGACGAGGACGCCCCGGCCGACCCGTCGGCCGCGGTCGCCGCTCCCTCGGCGCTGGCGAACCCGACGTCCCCGCAGTCGCTGGCCACCGCCCCGATACCGCCGCAGAGCCCGTCCGGCGCCCCGAGGATCACCAAGTAGCCGGCCGCCCCCGAAGGCACCCACCGGGTCCGTCCGCCCCGCTTCCGCCGCCCCGCAGGATTTTTCCTGCGGGGCGGCGGCATTGACACGGGTCGAACCACGATAGGAAACTTACCTAACAGTTCATCTCGGTGAGGGAGAGACCGCGACATGCCCGCCGCCACGCCCGGAACGCCCAGCCTCCTGCGCGCCATGAACGACCGGGCCGCCCTCGAACTCCTGCTGGCCCACGGCCCGCTCTCGCGGACCCGGATCGGCCACCTGACGGGCCTGTCCAAGCCCACCGCCTCGCAGCTGCTGGCCCGCCTGGAGGCCGCCGGGCTCGTCGTCGCCACCGGAACCGACGGCGGCCGCCCCGGACCCAGCGCCCAGCTGTACGCCGTCAACCCCCGGGCGGCGTATGTGGGCGGCCTGGACGTCACCCCGACGCGCGTGCTGGCGGCCGTCGCCGACCTCACCGGCACGGTGGCCGGCACCCACGAGGTCCCGTACGCCGAGGGCGCCGGGGCCGTCGACCAGGTCTGCGAGGCGCTCGGCGGCGCCGTCAAGGCGGCCGGGCTGCACCGCTCGGACCTGCACCGGGTGGTCATCGCCACCCCGGGCGCCTTCGACCCGCAGACCGGCCGGCTGCGCTACGCCAGCCACCTGCCCGGCTGGCACTCCCCCACCCTGCTCGACGACCTGGCGGCGGCCCTGCCGATGCCCGTCGAGTACGAGAACGACGTCAACCTCGCCGCCGTCGCCGAGCAGCGCCTCGGGGCGGCCCGCGGCCACGAGGACTTCGTCCTGCTGTGGAACGAGGAGGGGCTCGGCGCCGCCCTCGTCCTCGGCGGCCGGCTGCACCGCGGCTGGACCGGCGGCGCGGGCGAGGTCGGCTTCCTGCCCGTGCCCGGCCATCCCCTGGTCCGCCAGGTCACCCGGGCCAACTCGGGCGGCTTCCAGGAGCTGGCCGGCCACCAGGCGCTGCCCCGGCTGGCCGCGGAGCTCGGCGTCGAGGTCCCGCCCGGGCCCGCGCCCGACGGCCCGTACCCCCCGCAGGTCGCCGCCGCCGTCGCGCTGCTCGCGCGGGCCGCGGACTCGCCCGAAGGGCCGTACCTGGCCTTCCTCCAGGCGTACGCCACCGGGCTGGCCACCGGTCTGGCCTCGCTGGTCGCCGTACTGGACCCGGAGATCGTGGTGCTGTCCGGGTCGGTGATCGCCGCGGGCGGTGAACCGCTGCGCGGCCTGCTGGAGGCCGAGCTCTCCGAACTGGCCCCCTCCCGCCCCCGCCTGGTCGCCGGCCAGGTGCGCGAACGGCCGGTGCTGCACGGCGCGCTGGAGAGCGCGCTCGCCGCCACCCGCGACGCGGTCTTCGACACCTCCCGCTGACCGGGGCCGACCGGGGGCCGCCGGAAGCCGGAAGCCCTCCCCCCGCACCTCCCGCACCCGCCCTGGCACCCCTCCCGGAAGTTCCTCCCGTAGAGAGCGAGCACCGCCATGCCCAGAACCGGACGCCTGACCACCGCGGCCACCCTCCTCGCCGCGATATCCGTACTCGCCACCGCCTGTACGGGCCAGAGCGGGAACGCGGCCGCCGACGACCCGGCGAAGGACGTCACCCTCTCCTTCTGGCACGGCTGGTCCGCGCCGAGCGAGGTCATGGCGATCGAGGAGAACATCGCGCGGTTCGAGAAGGCCCACCCGAACATCAAGGTCAAGGTCACCGGCAACATGACCGACGACAAGGTCAACCAGGCCCTGCGGGCGGGAGGGGACGGCGCCCCCGACGTGGTCTCCTCCTTCACCACCGACAGCGTCGGCAAGTTCTGCAACTCCGGCGCCTTCGCCGACCTGAACCCCTTCCTGGAGAAGTCCGGGATCGACAAGGCGAAGGTCTTCCCCAAGACCCTGCTGGAGTACACCCAGTTCAACGGCAACCAATGCACCCTGCCGCTGCTGAACGACGCGTACGGGCTGGTCTACAACAAGACCGCCTTCGCCGCCGCCGGCATCACCGAGCCCCCGAAGACCTGGAGCCGGTTCACCGAGGTCGCCCAGAAGCTGACCAAGCCCAAGGGGGACTCGTACGAGCAGGTCGGGCTGATGCCCACCTTCCACGGGTACGAGACCAAGCCGACCCGCCTCGCCGCCCAGTGGGGCGCGAGGTACTTCGACGCCGACGGCAAGGCCGGCCTGGCCAAGGACCCGGCCTTCACGAAGATGCTCACCGCACAGAAGGACCTGGTCGAGAAGCTCGGCGGCTACGAGAAGCTGGAGAGGTTCCGCACCACCTTCGGCGACGAGTGGAGCGCCGAACACCCCTTCCACCGGGGCCAGGTCGCCATGCAGATCGACGGCGAGTGGCGGGCCGCGATGGCGAAGGAGGCGGGGGTCGGCTTCGAGATCGGCACCGCGCCGCTGCCCGTGCCCGACGACCAGGCCGCCGACTACGGCAAGGGCTACCTCTCCGGCACGATCATGGGCATCGCCTCGGTCGGCACGAAGCAGAACGCCGCCTGGGAGCTGGTGAAGTACATGACCACCGACACCGAGGCGGTGGTGGCCTTCGCCAACGCCATCCACAACGTGCCGTCCACGCTGGCGGCCCTGGAGTCGCCCGCGCTGGAGCTGACCCCGGAGTTCAAGACCTTCGTCGACATCGCCCGGCACCCGAAGTCCAGCACCACGCCGGCCCAGGCGGACGGCGGCACCTACCAGCTGACCTTCGAGGACTTCGCGTACGGGGCCGAGAAGGGCGCCGTCGCCGACATCACGGCCGGCCTCGCCAAGGTCGACCAGCAGATCGACACGGACATCGCGAAGGCGAAGTAGCCCGATGACCGCCGCCGCCGCACCCACCGCGGCCCATACCGCCCCGGACGGGGCCCCCGACCCGGCCGCGCGGGCGAGGCGCCGGAGGTCCGCCCTGCGGACCGCGGCCTTCATGTCCCCCTGGCTGATCGGGTTCGCGGTCTTCTTCGCCTACCCGCTCCTGTCCACCGTGTACTTCTCCTTCACCAAGTACGACGGCTTCCGGCAGCCCGTCTTCAACGGGCTCGACAACTGGTCGTACGTCTTCACCGACTCCCCCGCCTTCTGGCCGGCGATGCGCAACACCCTGTGGCTCGTCGTGGTCATGGTCGGCTGCCGCGTCGCCTTCGGCCTCGGCATCGGCCTGCTGATCACCAAGATCAAGACCGGGACCGGGATCTTCCGGACCCTCTTCTACCTGCCCTACCTGGCCCCGCCGGTCGCCGCCACGCTGGCCTTCGTCTTCCTGCTCAACCCCGGCACCGGACCCGTCAACACCGTGCTCGATGCGGTGGGACTGCCCACCCCCGGCTGGTTCACCGACCCGAGCTGGTCCAAACCCGCGCTCACCGCCCTCGCCCTGTGGGGCGTCGGCGACCTGATGGTCATCTTCATGGCCGCCCTGCTCGACGTGCCCAAGGAGCAGTACGAGGCCGCCGAGCTGGACGGGGCCGGCTCCTGGGCGCGCTTTCGCCACATCACCCTGCCGAACATCTCCCCGATCGTCCTGTTCGCCGTCGTCACCGGGGTCATCCAGGCCATGCAGTACTACACCCAGCCGCTCGTGGCCGGGAAGGTGGCGGCCGGGGTGATCGGCGGCTCGGGCCAGCAGTTCGAGCCCGGCTACCCAGACAAGTCCACCCTGACCCTGCCGCAGCTCGTCTACAACCTCGGGTTCCAGCGCTTCGACTACGGCACCGCCTGCGTCATCGCGCTGGTCCTGTTCACCCTCTCCATGGCCTTCACCGCGCTCCTCATGCGCCGCCGTGGCGGACTGATCGGAGCCGGTGAATGAGCACGCGCAGCCGCAAGGCCGTACTGCACTGGGTCGGTGTGCACTCCCTCGGCGTGGCCGCCGCCCTGTTCTTCGTCCTCCCGTTCGTCTTCCTCCTGCTGACCTCCCTGATGGGCGACCGGCAGGCCCTGACCCGCGACCTGTGGCCGGACACCTGGGAGTGGGGCAACTACGCCGCGGTGTGGAACACCCCCGGCTTCCTGACCTGGTGGCGCAACACCCTGCTGTACGCCGGGCTCGGCACCCTGCTGACCGTGGTCTCCTCGGTGCCCGTGGCCTACGCGCTCGCCAAGTTCCGCTTCCGCGCGCGGCGCCTGTCGCTGATGCTCGTGATCGCCATGATGATGCTGCCGCCGCAGGTGGTCGTCATCCCCATGTACCTCTTCTGGGCGAAACAGCTCGGCCTGACGGGCAGCCTGTGGCCGCTGATCATCCCGATGGCCTTCGGCGACGCCTTCTCCATCTTCCTGCTCCGCCAGTTCCTGCTGACCATCCCCGACGAGTACCTCGACGCGGCCCGCGTCGACGGCTGCGGCGAGCTGCGCACCCTGCTGCGCGTCGTCCTGCCGATGGCCAGGCCCGGCATCGCGGCCGTCGCCCTGTTCCAGTTCTTCTACGCCTGGAACGACTACTTCGGCCCGCAGATCTACGCCTCGGACAACCCGGCCGCCTGGACCCTCAGCTACGGGCTGGAGTCCTTCAAGGGCGCCCACCACACCAACTGGAACCTGACGATGGCCGCGACCGTACTGGTCATGGCACCGGTGATCGTCCTCTTCTTCTTCGCCCAGAAGGCGTTCGTCGAGGGCGTCACCCTGACCGGAGTGAAAGGCTGATGACCATGAAACTCGCAGTGGTGGGCGGCGGTTCCACCTACACCCCCGAGCTGATCGACGGATTCGCCCGGCTGCGCGACACCCTGCCGGTCTCCGAGCTGGTCCTGATCGACCCGGCCGCGGAGCGGCTGGAACTGGTCGGCGGCCTGGCCCGGCGGATCTTCGCCCGGCAGGGGCACCCCGGGCGGATCACCACCACCTCCGACCTCGACGCCGGGGTCGAGGGCGCCGACGCGGTGCTGATCCAGCTGCGCGTCGGCGGCCAGGCCGCCCGGCTCCAGGACGAGACCTGGCCGCTGGAGTGCGGCTGCGTCGGCCAGGAGACCACCGGCGCGGGCGGCCTCGCGAAGGCCCTGCGCACCGTCCCGGTGGTCCTGGACATCGCCGAACGGGTGCGCCGGGCCAGCCCGGACGCCTGGATCATCGACTTCACCAACCCGGTCGGGATCGTCACCCGGGCCCTGCTGCGGGCCGGGCACAAGGCCGTCGGACTGTGCAACGTCGCCATCGGCTTCCAGCGCAAGTTCGCGGCCCTGCTCGACCTCGCGCCCGCCGACATCCACCTGGACCACGTCGGGCTCAACCACCTCACCTGGGAACTGGGCGTCCGCCGCGGCGGCCCGGACGGCGAGGACCTGCTGCCGCGGCTGCTGGCCGGCCACGCGGACGCGATCGCCGGGGACCTGCACCTGCCGCGCGCCGTGCTGGACCGGCTCGGCGTGGTGCCCTCGTACTACCTGCGGTACTTCTACGCGCACGACGAGGTCGTCCGGGAGCTCGGCTCCAAGCCCTCGCGGGCCGCCGAGGTCGCCGCGATGGAACGCGAACTGCTCGCCCTGTACGGCGACCCCGCCCTGGACGAGAAGCCCGCGCTGCTGGCGAAGCGGGGCGGCGCCTTCTACTCGGAGGCGGCCGTGGACCTGGCGGCCTCCCTGCTGGGCGACGGCGGGCCCGCCGTGCAGGTGGTCAACACCCGCAACAACGGCACCCTGCCGTTCCTCCCCGACGACGCGGTCGTCGAGGTGCAGGCCCGGGTGGACGGCTCCGGCCCGGTACCGCTGGCCGCGCCCCGGCTGGACCCCCTGTACGCCGGGCTCGTCGCGCACGTGACGGCGTACGAGGACCTCGCGCTGGACGCGGCGGTCCGCGGCGGCCGCGAGCGGGTCTTCAAGGCACTGCTGGCGCACCCGCTGGTCGGCCAGTTCGACCGGGCCGAGGCGCTGACCGACCGCCTCCTCGCGCACAACAAGGAGCACCTGGCATGGCTGTGACCCTCCCCGCGGTGCTGGCGATCGACGCGGGCAACAGCAAGACGGACGTGGCGCTGATCGCCCCGGACGGCTCGGTGACGGCCACCGGGCGGGCCGGGGGCTTCCAGCCGTTCCTGACGGGCGTGGCCGCGGCCGTCGACGTGCTCGCCGAGGCTATGGCCTCCGTCGGGCTGGACCACCGCGGGGAGGGCGGTACCGGGCCGTGGGCCGAGTACGTGTCGGCCTGTCTGGCCAACGCCGACTTCCCGGTGGAGGAACGGGAACTGGGCCACGAGATCCGCCGCCGCGGCTGGGGCCGCGTGACGGCGGTGCACAACGACACCTTCGCGCTGCTGCGCGCCGGACTGCCGCCGGGCGCCGAGCCGCGCGGCGTCGCGGTGGTGTGCGGCGCCGGCATCAACTGCGTCGGGACGACACCGGACGGGCGGACCGCGCGCTTCCCCGCGGTCGGGCGGATCTCCGGCGACTGGGGCGGCGGGGGCGGCCTGGCCGAGGAGGCCCTGTGGTTCGCGGCCCGGGCCGAGGACGGGCGCGGCGAGCCGACCGAACTGGCCCGGGCGCTGCCCGCGCACTTCGGCCTCACCTCGATGTACGCGCTGGTGCAGGAACTGCACCTGGGCCGCGTCCCCGCCGAGCGGCGGCACGAGCTGACCCCGCTGCTGTTCGCGGTGGCGGCGGCCGGCGACCCGGTGGCGCTGGCACTGGTGCACCGGCAGGCGGACGAGGTGGTGACCATGGCGACGGTGGCGCTGCGCCGGCTGGACCTGCTGGACGAGGAGGTGCCCGTGGTCCTCGGCGGCAGCGTGCTGGCCGCCCGCCACCCGCAGTTGAACGACCGGATCGCCGCGGGCCTCGCCGAACGCGCCCCGCGCGCCCGGATCTCGGTGGTCACGGCGCCCCCGGTGCTCGGGGCCGCGCTGCTGGGCCTGGACGCGCTCGGGTCCGCGCCCTTCGCCCACAGCAAACTCCGCGCCCGTTTCGGGTGAACCCGCCCGAACGGGCCGCCTGTCTGGAACCGTGGCGGTCGTAGGGACGTTTTGACGGTCAAGGGGCGAAGGGGACGCCCCCGGGGACGTATCGCCCAAGATCGACCACCGGTGCTGTGGCCGGCCGTCGCTACGTCCATACTGCTGCGCAGGCTCCCGGCCACATCCGGGGGAGCACAGACCGAGGGGGAGCACGGTGGCCATCACGACACGCGCGCCCGCGCCGCCGGGCGGTCACGCCGGGGCGCCCGGCGGGCCGCCGGGGCGGGGCACCGCATGGGCCGAGGGCGTGGAGCGGCTGCGCGCGGCCGCGACGACCGAGCCCGGCCGGCTGCGGATCATCGGAGCCGCGGTGGCCGCCCTGATCGTGCTGTTCGGCACGGTGAGCGTCTGGGAGATGTCCGGCCGGGTCGGTGCCGCCGAGGACGTCGTGGGCCGCAGCCAGCCGCTGAGCGCTGACGCGGCCAGCATCTACCGCTCCCTCGCGGACGCCGACACGACCTCCTCCAACGGATTCCTCGCGGGCGGCCAAGAGCCGCGCGAGGTCCGCCAGCGGTACGAGAAGGACATCGCCAACGCCTCGAAACTGCTCGTGAGCGCGGCCGCCAACACCCGGGTCGACGAGGAGTCCCGCGCGCAGATCTCCCTGCTGAGCGAGGGTCTGCCCCGCTACACCGGGCTGATCGAGCAGGCCCGCGCCACGAACCGGCAGGGCCTGCCGCTGGGCGGCGCCTACCTCCGGTACGCCAACGAGCAGATGACCACCCAGCTGCTGCCCGCCGCCCAGCGGCTCTACGAGGCGGAGACCCGGCGGCTCTACACCGACCACGACGAGGCCCGGTCCTGGCCGCTGGCCTCCATCGGCACCGGCCTGCTCGCGCTCGCCGCCCTGCTGTGGGTGCAGCGGCGCAACTACCGGCGTACGAACCGGGTCTTCAACCACGGGCTGGTCACCGCGACGGCGGCCTCGCTGGTGGTGCTGCTGTGGCTGGTCGTGGGGCACACGGTGGCCCGGTCGGACCTGAGCCAGGCACGGGCGGACGGACAGGAGTCGCTGAAGGTCCTCAACGACGCGCGGATCGCCTCCCTCCAGGCACGGGCCGGCGAGAACCTGACGCTGATCGCGCGCGGCGCCGTACTGGCCGAGGACAAGAAGTCCGACAAGTACGACGTGGACTTCACGCACAACATGAAGCAGCTGGACAGCGGACTGGCGGCGGCCCTGCGGCTGGCCGACGACGACGCGGGCCGGGGGCCCCTGAGCCGGGCGGCGGACGGCGTGGAGCAGTGGAAGGCGCGGCACGCGGCGGCCCGGGAGTCGGACCTCAAGGGGGACTACGCCGCCGCCCGGGACCAGGTCGTCGGCAACGACGCGCAAAAGGAGAGCAGCGGCGCCGCCTTCGACACGGTGGACGCCTCCCTGGCACAGACGGTGGCCCACGAGCAGCGGGAGTTCACCCGGGCGGCCCGGGACGGGCTCGGCGCCCTGGACGGTTTGATGACGGGCGCGGCGGCCCTGGCGGCCCTCGGCGCGGCGGCGGCGCTGCTCGGTATCGGGCGCAGGCTTTCGGAGTACAGGTGAGAGCGATGCGGATACGAGCGGAACGCGCCCCCAGGGCGAACGGAGCCGGCGCGGACCACGGGGTCCCGGCGGAACCGGGCGGGGCCGGCGGCCTCCGGCGGGCCACCCGGCGCCTGCGCGGCTGGGGCGGGGTCAGCGCGATGGCCGCCGCCTGCGCGGTGACGGCCGCGGCCGTGCTGCTCCCGCTGGCCCAGGCCGCCCCGGACACCGGCCGCCCGGCCGCGGTCGGGCCCGCCTCGCCGGCTGTGGCCCCGGCCGCGCCGGCGGACACCTGCCAGAACCCGGAGGCGAGCCTGCGCCCGTCCGCCGTGGACGGGGCGACCATCGCCCGGATCAAGGCGGCGGGCAAGCTGGTGGCGGGCGTGGACCAGAACAGTTTCCGCTGGGGGTACCTCAGCCAGTCCCGCGGCGGTGTCCTCGACGGCTTCGACATCGACCTGGTCAGGGCCATCGCCAAGGACATCCTCGGCGACCCGGACGCGGTCATATACCGGGCCATCCCCACGAGCCAGCGCGTCCCCGCGCTCCAGGAGGGGCGCGTCGACGTCGTCGTGCGGACCATGACGATCAACTGCAAGCGCCTGGAGGACGTCGCCTTCTCGACGGCCTACTTCGAGGCCGGACAGCAGGTGCTGGCCCCCAAGGGGTCGCCGATCACGGGCTACGACACCTCGCTGAAGGACAAGCGGATCTGCTTCGCGGCCGGTTCCACGGCGGAGGCGACGCTGACGGCCCAGTCGTACGGCTCGGTGCCGGTCACCGTGCCCAACCAGCTGGACTGCCTGGTGCGGCTCCAGCTGGGCGAGGTCGACGGCATCGTCACCGACAACGCGCTCGCGGCCGGCCAGGCCGCGCAGGACCCCTCGGTGCAGCTGGTCGGCTCGCCCTTCACCCGCGAGTTCTACGGCGTGGCGATGAACAAGGACGCCTCCGACCTCGTCCGGCGGGTCAACAAGGTGCTGGAGGACTACCGCGCGGGCGGCGCCGGCAGCCCGTGGATGACCTCGTACGGGGTGCACCTCAGGGCCGTGCTGCCCAACGTGGGCGGACCGCCCGAGCCCAAGTACCGGGACGGCTGAGGCCGGTGGCGGAGTCGGGGTCGGAGTCACGGCAGCGGGCGCGGTCGGGCGGCGCGGAGTCGGGGGAGGCGGGATCGGCGGTGATGGACCGGGACGACGTCGACCGTGCGCTGGCCCGGCTGGGCGCGGAGCACGAGGCCGTGGAGAGCTCGCTGCTCGCCCTCCAGGACCACTCCGGCCGCCGGCTGCTGGAGGGAGCCGCGCTGACCGGGCTCACCGCGGAGCGCTGGGCGGCCGCCGACGCGGACATCACCCGGCTGTGGAGGTACTTCGACGCCTACAGCGGGGCCCTGGCCGCCGCCCGGGAGATCCGCGAGCGGCGTCGCTGGCCGAATCGCGAGGAACTGTCCGAGCTCACCGAGCGCCTGCGCGGGCCCGGGGTGCTGATCGCGGGGGCCGCGGTGGAGGGTTCCCCGCTGGCGGAGCGGTTCTCGCTCGCCGAGCTGGTGGCCCGGATGAACGGGCTGTACGCGCGTTCGCTCGACGTGGTGGTGGCCGCCGACGCGGTGTGGTCGGCGCTGCCCGCCCGCATCGACCTCCTCGCGGCCGAGCTGCACCGCACCCGCTCGCTGGCCCACTCGGTGGGCGTGCGGCCGGGCGAGCACCCCTCCGGCGATGACCTGGAGGACATCACGGCCGAGCTGACCGGGCTGCGGGCGCGGGTGATCGAGGACCCGCTGGCGTTCTGGCTGCCGGTCGCGGGGAGTTCCGCGCCCGGCGGCGGCCGGCCCGACACCGGGCGCTACGACCGCGCGGCGCTCGCGCTGGAGGACGTACGCCGGGAGGTCGAGGCCGTGCTGGACGTACGGCAGGACTCCGAGCGGCGGCTGATCAGCCTGCGGGACGTGCTGTCGCGGGCGGACCGGACCCTCGCCGAGGCGCGGACCGCGCGCGGCGAGGTGCTGGCGAAGATCGCCGCGTCCGAGGTGCCCGCGGTGAGCGGCCCGCCCACGGCGCTCCAGGAGCAGCTCGCGGCGGCGGCCGAGCACCGGCGCCGGTCCCGGTGGCACCGGCTCTCGCCGCTGCTGGAGTCGCTGGAGGAGCGGGCCGAGGAGGAACTGCGCCGGGCCCGTGAGTCGCTGACGGCGGTGACGGCCCCCCTCGCGGTCCGGGCCGAGCTGCGCGGGCGCCTCGACGCGTACAGGGCGAAGGTGGCCCGGCACGGAATGGCGGAGGACCCGGTGCTGATCGAGCGGTACGACACGGCCCGGCGGATGCTGTGGAGCGCGCCCTGCGATCTGCGGGCCGCCGAGTTGGCGGTCCTGCGCTACCAGCAGGCGACGGCCGAGTCACTGGCGCCACAGCAGCCCCTGGGGCCGCAACAGTCCCTGGGGCCGCAACAGACTTCAGGGCATCAACAGTCTCCGGGGCCTCAGCAGCCCCTGCCGGATCACCACTGGCCCGCCGGGCCGGGGAAGGAGGACGCATGAGCCTGACCGGAACGATGTGCGTTCGCCCCGGCTGCCCGGGGACGTACGAGGACATGGGCGGCGGCGAGCTGTACTGCGACACCTGCGGGCTGGCGCCGGTCGGCGCGGTCGCCGCGGGGGCCGAGGAGCTGCTCTCGCCGCCGACGGGGATGACCAGCGCGGCGAAGGGATCGCTGGGCTCCGGCGGGTCCCGGGGATCGGCGGGCTCGCAGGGCTCCCACGGCTCGGCGCGGTCGTCCGGGTCGGCGCGGTCCTCGCGCTCGTCCCGTTCGTCGCAGTCCCGGCGCTCCGTGTCGGGACGGCTGTCACGGGCGCTGTCCGGGACCGCCTCCACCCGGTCGGTGTCGGTCCGCAGCTCGGGCTCGGCGCCCTCGTCCTCGGGGCGCGGCCGGCTCGGCGCCGGACTGGTGACGATGCCGGAGGTGCCGCGTCCGGACCCCTCGGCGGCGGTCCTGGAGAACCCGGAGGTGCCGGAGCGCAAGCGGTTCTGCTCGCGTTCGGACTGCGGGGCCCCGGTGGGGCGTTCCCGGGGCGAGCGGCAGGGCCGGACGGAGGGGTTCTGCACCAAGTGCGGGCACCCGTACTCCTTCGTGCCCAAGCTGCGCGCGGGCGACGTGGTCCACGGCCAGTACGAGGTGGCGGGCTGCCTGGCGCACGGCGGGCTCGGCTGGGTGTACCTGGCCGTCGACCGCGCGGTCTCGAACCGGTGGGTGGTGCTCAAGGGCCTGCTCGACACCGGGGACCAGGACGCGATGGAGGCCGCGATCTCCGAGCGGCGCTTCCTCGCGGAGATCGAGCACTCCAACATCGTGCGGATCTACAACTTCGTGGAGCACCTCGACCAGCGGACCGGTTCGCTGGACGGGTACATCGTCATGGAGTACGTCGGCGGCAAGTCGCTGAAGGAGATCGCCAACGAGCGGCGCCGGCCGGACGGGCGGCGTGATCCACTGCCGGTGGAACAGGCCTGCGCGTACGGGATCGAGGCGCTGGAGGCGCTCGGCCACCTGCACAGCCGCAACCTCCTGTACTGCGACTTCAAGGTCGACAACGCGATCCAGCAGCAGGACCAGCTGAAGCTGATCGACATGGGCGCGGTCCGGCGGATGGACGACGACGAGTCGGCCATCTACGGAACCGTCGGCTATCAGGCGCCGGAGGTCGCCGAGGTGGGCCCGTCGGTCGCGTCCGACCTGTACACGGTGGCGCGGACGCTGGCCGTCCTGACCTTCGACTTCCAGGGCTACACCAACGTGTTCGTGGACTCGCTGCCGGACCCGGAGCACATCGAGGTGTTCGGGCGGTACGAGTCCTTCTACCGGCTGCTCGTCCGGGCCACCGACCCCGATCCGGGGCGGCGGTTCGCGTCCGCGCAGGAGATGGCGGACCAGCTGACGGGCGTGCTGCGGGAGGTGGTCGCGCTCCAGACGGGCCGGCCGCGTCCGCAGCTGTCGACGCTGTTCAGCCCGGAACTGCGGGTGCCGGACACCCGGCTGTTCGCGGACGAGGCGGGCCTGGAGGTGTCGCACCTGGGCGTACGGCCGGCGGCCGCCCGGCGGCGCGGCCCGTTCGGCCGCGGCGCCGCGGGAACGGGCGCCGCGGGAAGCAGTGTCGCGGTCAGCGGTGTCGCGGGAGCCGGCGCCGGTGTGTCCGGCGGCATCGGACCGGTCGTACCCGGCGTGTCCGGGGCCGTCCCGTACGCCGCCGCGCCCGGCGTCGTTCCGCCACCCGGTCCGGCGGCGCCCGGGGTGCTGCCGTACCCGGTGGCGGGTCCCGCCGCGGGCCACGGGCCGGGGAGCCACGGTGTGGCGGGCCGCGGGCCGGCGGCTGCGGCCGCCCCGCCCGCATCCCGGCCGTACCCGCCGGCGGGCGTCGCTCCGCCCGGCGGCGCCCGCATCCGGCCCCGGACCCGCCCCGGCGGTGTTCGCGGAGTCCCGGACGGCGGGCCTGGCGCGGCTCGACGCGCGGGGCACGGCGCTGGCCCTGCCGGTGCCGCTGGTGGACCCGGCCGATCCCAACGCCGGTTTCCTGGCCGGTCTGCTCGCCTCCGCCCCGGCCGACCTGCTCGGCGCGCTGGGCTCGGCGCCCGCCGACTCGGCCGAGCTGCGGCTGCGCGAGCTGCGGGCCCGGCTGGAGCTGGGCGAACTGTCCGTCGCCGGGAACACCCTGGCGGAGCTGGAGGACCGGCACCCGGACGACTGGCGGGTGGTGTGGGCGCGCGGCATCGCCTCGCTGGCCGCCGGTGACGACGAGATAGCGGCCCTGTCCTTCGACGCGATCTACGACGCCTTCCCGGGCGAACCCGCGCCGAAGCTCGCCCTCGGGCTGTGCGCGGAGGTCCTCGGACAGTTGGACAACGCCGCCGAGTACTACCGGCTGGTCTGGATCACCGACCCGGGTTTCGTGAGCGCGGCCTTCGGGCTGGCCCGGGTCCAACTGGCCGCCGGAGACCGGGACGGGGCCGTGCGCACGCTGGAGTCCGTGCCGGAGGCGTCCATCCACTACACCGCCGCGCGGGTGGCGGCCGTACGCGCACGTCTGCGCGACCGGTCGCCGCTGGAACCGCTGCTGGCCGATCTGCGGGCCGCCTCCGACCAGGTGGAGGCGTTGCGGCGGTTCGGGCTGGACCCGGAGCGCCACGAGCGGCTGACGACCGAGGTTCTGGGCTCGGCCCTGGACTGGGTAGTGTCTGGTAGCCGGGGTTCCGACCCCGGCCGGACCTCGCTGCTCGGCAGTCAACTCGACGAGCGCGGACTGCGCTTCGGACTGGAGCGCTCGTACCGCGTCCTCGCCCGGCTGGCACAGCGGGGCGAGGAGAGGATCGAACTGGTGGAGCGGGCAAACCGTTTCCGTCCCCGGACGTGGGTGTGATTGATGTCGATGCATCGGCTGTCGGGCTGCCCTGGCTGCGCGGAACCCCTGGAGGACGGTGACCGCTTCTGCGGCGTCTGCGGCTACGCCGTCACCGCCCCTCCCCCGGCTCCGGCCGCGGACCACCCGACCATCCCGCTCCCGCCGTCGCCGGGCGGGGTTCCCGCGCCCGCCCCGGCCCCGGCCCCGGCCGGCGACGGCTACGACGCGGCCGAACCGGCTCCCGGCTGGGGCAGCGTGGCCTCGGCCGCGCCGACCCTGGTCGGCGACCCCGCGGACTGGGCCGTCGCCCCGCCGGACCCGGGCACCCCGTACGGCACCGGCGGCGAGCCGGCGTACGGCACCCCGCCCGCGCCCCCCGCGCCCCCCGCGGCGGCACCGGCACCCGCCGCCCGGTACGGCCACCCCGGGAGACCCCCCGGGGAGCCCGGGGACGCCGGGGACACCGGCCCGGAGTCCTCCGCCGGCCCGGCGGAGGAACACCACCGGTACGACGGCCCCCAGGCCACCCCGCAGGGCGCGACCTCCGGGCACGAGGGCTCGTACGCCGCGCCGCGGGGGACGGACCCGGGCCACGGGGACCCGTACGGCACCCCGCAGGGCGCCGGCCAGGGCGGCGACGGCACACCGCCCGAGGGGACTCCCGCCGGCGGGAAGACCTGCGTCGCCTGCCGGGCGGGGCACGTGGACACCGACGGCTACTGCGAGCACTGCGGGCACGCCCAGCCCCGGGAGCGGGACCACCAGGAGGAGGAGCTCGGCAGCGTCGCCGCCGTCAGCGACCGGGGGCTGCGCCACCACCGCAACGAGGACTCATTCGCCGTGGCGGCCACCGCCCTGCCCGACGGCTCCGCCGCCACCGTGGCCATCGTCTGCGACGGCGTCTCCTCCGCGAGCCGCCCCGACGAGGCGTCGGCGGCCGCCGCCGCCGCCGCGAACGAGGCCCTGCTCGACGCGCTGCCCCGCGGCGCGCACCCCCAGGAGGCCATGCACGAGGCGATCCTGGCCGCGGCCACCGCGGTGAACGCGCTGGCCCCGGAGACGCCGGGCGCGCAGAACGCCCCCGCCTGCACCCTGGTCGGCGCGGTCGTCAGCAGCGGGCTGCTGACCATCGGCTGGGTGGGCGACAGCCGCGCGTACTGGGTGCCGGACGACCGGGCCGCCCTGCCCCGCCGCCTCACCGAGGACGACTCCTGGGCGGCGCAGATGGTCGCGGCCGGCCTGATGGGCGAGGCCGAGGCCTACGCCGACGTCCGCGCGCACGCGATCACCGGCTGGCTCGGCGCCGACGCGTACGACCTCGAACCGCACACCGCCACCTTCAAGCCGGACCACCCCGGCGTGGTCGTCGTCTGCACCGACGGCCTCTGGAACTACGCCGAGTCCGCCCGGGACATTGCCCGGGTGCTCCCCGCGGACGCCGCCGTCCGCCCCCTGCACAGTGCGCAGGTGCTGGTGGGGCACGCGCTGGACGGCGGTGGCCATGACAACGTCACCGTGGCCATCGTGCCGTTCGCGGCGCTGCCCGAGCCCCGACCGGAACCGGGAGCCGGACCCGAAGCGGAACCGGAACCACGCGCGCAGGCCTGACCAGCCCGCCCGAGCCTTCTAGGAGACCGACCGATGGCGAACTTCGCCAAGCCGAGCGCCCCGCGCTTCACGCTGGAGGTGTACCAGAACGAGTTCCTGCCCGAGGGCGGGCGGGACGTCCACGCCATCGTCACGGCCACCTCCACCGGCGGGGCCACGGCCACCCGTGCGTCGGCCCTCCAGGGCACGGCAGCCGTCGTGATCATGGTCGACTGCTCGGGGTCGATGGAGTACCCGCCCGAGAAGATGCGCGGGGCCCGCGAGGCCACGGCCGCCGCCGTGGACACCCTGCGCGACGGCACCTCCTTCGCCGTGATCGCCGGCACCCACGTGGCCAAGGAGGTCTACCCGGGCCAGGGCCGCCTCGCCGTCGCCGGGCCGGCCACCCGCGCCGAGGCCAAGGAGGCGCTGCGCGGCCTGAGCTCGGGCGGCGGCACCGCCATCGGCACCTGGCTGCGCCTCGCCGACGGCTTGCTGCGCCAGTCCGCGGCCGTCATCCGGCACGGCATCCTGCTCACCGACGGCCGCAACGAGCACGAGGAGCCGGCCGTGCTGCGCGCCACCCTCGACGCCTGCGCGGGCCGTTTCACCTGCGACGCCCGTGGGGTCGGCACCGACTGGGAGGTCAAGGAGGTCACCCAGATCGCGAGCGCGCTGCTCGGCTCGGCCGACATCGTGGCCGACCCGGCGCACCTCGCCGGGGACTTCACGCACATGATGGAGAACGTCATGGGCAAGGAGGTCGCGGACGTCGCGCTGCGCCTGTGGACCCCGGTCGGCGTGGAGATCCAGTACGTCAAGCAGGTCGCGCCCGCGGTCCAGGACCTGACGGACCGCCGCACCGAGGCCGGCCCGCGGGCCGGCGACTACCCGACCGGCTCCTGGGGCGACGAGTCCCGCGAGTACCACGTGTGCGTGCGCGTCCCGAGCGCCTCCGTCGGCCAGGAGATGCTCGCGGCCCGCGCCACGCTCGTCCTGCCGGGAACGGCCGGCGAGCCGGCGACCGTACTGGCCCAGGGGCTGGTCCGGGCGGTGTGGACGGACGACCTGGCGGCGTCGACCGCCATCAACCCCCAAGTCGCTCACTACACCGGGCAGGCGGAGCTCGCGCAGGCTATCCAGCAGGGCCTGGAAGCCCGCAAACTGGGCGATGTCGACGGCGCCACGGCCAAGCTCGGCCGGGCGGTGCAATTGGCGAGCGTGTCCGGAAACGCCGACACCGCGAAGCTTCTGTCGAAGGTGGTGGATGTCGTGGATGCGGTGGCGGGTACTGTGCGGCTGAAAGCCAGGGTCACCGACGCCGACGAGATGACTCTCGAAACCCGGTCGACCCAGACCGTCCGAGTGAAGAAGACCTGAGAAGACCTGACGTGATGACGCAGGGAGAAGAAGGGGGAAGCGCCGCCATGCCGACCTGCCCGAACGGGCACCAGTCCGCCTCCGACGACTGGTGCGAGGTCTGCGGCCACCGCATGGCTGCCCGGGAGAGCGCCCCCGCCGCGCCCTCCTACGGCTACGGCTACCCTCCGACCGCCGGTGAGCCGACCGCCCAGGCCGAACTCTGCCCGCAGTGCCGCACCCCGCGCGAGGCCATGGCCCCGTTCTGCGAGGAGTGCCGGTACAACTTCCTGACGCGTACGCCGACTTCGTACGCCCCGCCCGCCACCCCGGACCAGGGGCCGCAGGGCCAGGGCTCACACGGCCAGGGCCAGGGCTCACACGGCCAGGGCCAGGGCTCACACGGCCAGGGCCCTCAGGCCAACACCCCCGGTCCCGGCGTCACGCCCCTCCCGCCGCCGGCGCCGCCCGCGCAGCATCCCGGCGCGTACTCCCAGGACCACTTCGAGTACCAGGGCTCGCGGCCCTCCCGGGTCAACCGCGGGGCCGAGCCGCTCCAACGCGAGGACGACTGGCTGCTCCCCCCGCCCGCGCACGAGCCGCAGCAGGAGTACCAGCAGGCTCCGCAGCAGCACCAGTACCAGCAGCAGCCCCCGCAGCAGGAGTACCAGGAGTACCCGCCGCAACAGCACCAGCCGCAGTACCAGCAGCACCAGCCCCACCCGCCGCAGTCCTTCGCGCCCCAGGGCGGCGGCTCCTGGTCGGCGACGATCGGCCCGGACCGCTCGTACTTCATGGCGATGATGCAGCGCAGCGGCCCGGAGGCGGCCGCGCTCAACCTGCCCGCGTACTCACCGGAGCAGCACCTCCCGCTGTCCGGCGGCCAGATCACCATCGGCCGCCGCCGCGCCTCCACGGGCGAGGCGCCCGACATCGACCTGTCGGTGCCCCCGGAGGACCCGGGCGTCTCCCACCAGCACGCGGTCCTGGTCCAGCAGCCGGACCTCAGCTGGGCGGTGGTGGACCAGAACTCCACCAACGGCACCACGATCAACGGCGGCGAGGAGCCGATCCAGCCCTACGTCCCCGTCACGCTCGCGGACGGGGACCGCGTCCACGTCGGCGCCTGGACCACGATCACCGTCCGCCGCGGCTAGACAACGGCCTCACCCCCGCCGGACGACCCCAGGGGCCACACGTACGGGCCCCCGGGGTCGTCGAGCCAGGACCACTGGCCCTCCGCGGTGACCGTGACGCCGAAGCGTTCGCGGGCCGGGCGGTCCTCCCGCCGCCAGAGGTCCAGGGCCTCGCGGGGGTGCAGGACCCCCGCGGTCAGCACCAGCAGGAACTGGAACCGCTCGTTGTCCACCAGGTCGTACGGGTCCCCGTACGCAGTCCCGGTCGGCGCCGCCGTGGCGCCGCGCAGCGGGACGAAGTAGGCCGGGGTCTGGAGGAAGCCGCCCTCGGCGAAGTCCGCGTCGCGGACCGTGAGCGCGATCAGGCCGGTCGCCAGCGGGGCCAGGATCCGCGCCCCCGGCCGGCACTGGCCGAGCCAGGCGTACGGGACCAGCGGCAGCGTACAGGTGGCCATGATCCGGTCGAACGGGGCCCGGGAGGGACATCCGCGCGCCCCGTCGCCGGTGACGACGGCGGGCCGGTAGCCGAGCCGGGCCAGATGGGCCCGTGCGGACTCGGTGATCTCCTCGTCGAGGTCCACGGTGGTCACGAGGTCCTCGCCGAGCCGGTGGCAGAGCAGGGCGGCGTTGTATCCGGTGCCCGCGCCGATCTCCAGCACGTTGTCCCCGTCGCGCACCCGGAGCGCCTCCAGCATCCTCGCCATCAGGGACGGCTGGCTGCTGGAGGAGATCAGCTCGCCGTCGCGCAGCCGGGTCGCGAGCGGGGCGTCGGCGTAGACCCCGCGCAGCCAGCGGGCCCGCTGCCTGGGGTCGGGATCCTCGGACCAGAGGCGTTCGTGGCCCGCGCCGCGGCCGGTCCAGAAGTAGGGGACGAACACGTGCCGGGGCACCGCGGTGAACGCCGCCCGCCAGTCCGGATCGTCCAGCGCTCCGGCGGCGGTCAGCTCGCGGACCTGGGCGGCGTGCGCGGCCTCCCGCAGATCGCGGGCCCCGGGACCCGCGGTGTGTGCGGCCATGCCTCCACTGTCCTGCGCGGGACGCCGGCGTGCGACCGCTCGGGGATCCTGCCTGGGAATCCGTCGGGGGCTGCGGGGGATCCGTCGGGGGTCCTAGGACCCCGGTCCTCCGTCCGGGCGTCTGAGACGATGGTCGGGTGAATGAGATTCCGCGGGGCACGCTTCAGGAGCAGACCTTTTACGAGCAGGTCGGCGGCGAGGAGACCTTCCGCCGTCTCGTCCGGCGCTTCTACCAGGGGGTCGCGGAGGACCCTCTGCTGCGCCCGATGTACCCGGAGGAGGACCTGGGGCCCGCCGAGGAGCGGTTCACCCTGTTCCTTATGCAGTACTGGGGCGGTCCGACGACCTACAGCCAGCACCGGGGCCACCCGCGGCTGCGGATGCGGCACGCGCCGTTCCAGGTGGACGCGGCGGCGCACGACGCCTGGCTGAAGCACATGCGGGTCGCGCTGGACGAGCTGGGGCTGGCCCCGGAGCACGAGGCGCAACTGTGGAAGTACCTGACGTACGCGGCCGCGTCGATGATCAACACCGCCGACTGAGGCGCATTCCGTACGGGACCGGCTAGAGCGGCCGTACCTGGAGGCCGCCGAGACCGCCGAGACCGCCGGCACCGCCGGGGCGGCGCAGGGCCACGGAGCCGTACGGGGTCCGCAGCCGCAGCCAGTTCCCGGCGGCGAGCAGCGCGACCGGGGAGGACGGGGGCACGTACACGGGCGCGGAGGCCGTGCCGGAAGCGGAACCGGTCACGGGGTCGGAACCGGACGCGGCAGCGGAACCGGACGCCGGTACGGGTGCCGGAACCCGTACCGCCCGCAGGAAGCCCAGCGACTGCGCGGCGTGCACGGCGCGCATCGGCAGCTCGGTGTCACCCAGGGGGCGGGACCAGATCTCGCGGCCGATGCGGTCGCGCTCGGACCGGGTCCGGTGCTGCGCGGGCAGGGCCGCGTCCCGGGTCCGGAACTCGGCGACGGCGGCCGCCACGGCGGCCCGTACCGCCTCGGGGCCGGGCAGCCCGTCCAGCTGTCGCCAGCCGCCGCGGGGCGGGAGGACCCCGGTCCAGGGCGGTCCGGTGACCGGCCCGGGCACCGAGGCCGCGGCGGAGGCCTCGTCCACGTACTCCAGCAGCTCGCCGGCGGACACGGTCAGGTCCAGCGGCGTGGAGACGGGTGCGGCGAGCCGGACCGAGCGGACGGCCAGCACCTCGAAGGAGGGCGGCCGCCCGAAGACGGCGAGCGCGCCGCCGCCCGCCTGGAGGCGGACCGCGGCGGCGCGGTCGTAGTGCACCAGCCGGCCCAGGAAGGCGGCGAGGTCCGCCGCCTCCCCGGGATCGGCGAAGCGCAGCTGCTCACTCATGCCGCGAGGCGCCTTCCGGAACTCTTCGGGGCCTCGGGCTTGTCGAGGTACTCCTCGAGGAAGAGCTTCTCCTCGGCCGTGATGCGGCGGGGCCGCCCCTCGGCGAGGTTGTACGGCACGACCACGGTCTCGGCGCGCACGTAGACCGTCTCGGGCCGCTCGTCGGTCGCCTCGTCCTTGACCTCGTAGCGGATGGTCAGGGACGCGGCGCCTATCCGGGTCACCCAGGACTCGATGAGCACCGGCTCGTGGCGGTGCACGAGGGGCAGCTTGTAGTCGATCTCGTGGCGGGCCACGACGGATCCGCCCGTGAAGGACTCACTGCCCTCCCCCGGCGCCAGGCGGAACATGAAGTCGATGCGCGCCTCCTCCAGATAGCGGAGGAAGACGACGTTGTTGACGTGCCCGAAGGCATCCATGTCCGCCCAGCGGAGGGGGCACCGGTAGTGATGTCTGGCCATGGCCTTCGACCTCAGCCTCGGGTCAGCTTCTTGTAGGTGGCGCGGTGCGGACGGGTCGCGTCCGCACCGAGACGCTCGACCTTGTTCTTCTCGTACGACTCGAAGTTGCCCTCGAACCAGTACCACTTGGATTCGCCCTCGTAGGCGAGGATGTGGGTCGCGACCCGGTCCAGGAACCAGCGGTCGTGGGAGATGACCACGGCCGCACCGGGGAACTCGAGGAGCGCGTTCTCGAGCGAGGACAGGGTCTCGACGTCGAGGTCGTTGGTGGGCTCGTCGAGGAGCAGCAGGTTGCCGCCCTCCTTGAGCGTCAGCGCCAGGTTGAGGCGGTTGCGCTCACCACCGGACAGGACGCCGGCCGGCTTCTGCTGGTCCGGACCCTTGAAGCCGAAGGCGCTGACGTACGCGCGGGACGGCATCTCGACCTGGCCCACGTTGATGTAGTCCAGCTCGTCCGACACGACCGCCCAGAGGGTCTTCTTGGGGTCGATGTTGGCGCGGCTCTGGTCGACGTAGCTGATCTTGACCGTGTCGCCGACCTTGATGGCGCCGGAGTCCGGCGTCTCCAGGCCCTGGATCATCTTGAACAGCGTGGTCTTGCCGGCGCCGTTGGGGCCGATGATGCCGACGATGCCGTTGCGCGGCAGCGTGAACGACAGGTCGTCGATGAGGACCTTGTCACCGAACGCCTTGGAGAGGTTGTTGACCTCGACCACGATCGAGCCGAGACGCGGGCCCGGCGGGATCTGGATCTCCTCGAAGTCCAGCTTCCGCATCTTGTCAGCCTCGGCCGCCATCTCCTCGTAACGGGCGAGACGGGCCTTGGACTTGGTCTGACGCCCCTTGGCGTTGGACCGCACCCACTCCAGCTCTTCCTTGAGGCGCTTCTGGCGCTTCTCGTCCTTGCGGCCCTCGACCTTGAGGCGGGTGGCCTTCTTCTCCAGGTACGTGGAGTAGTTGCCCTCGTAGGGCAGGGCGCGGCCGCGGTCGAGTTCGAGGATCCACTCGGCGACGTTGTTCAGGAAGTACCGGTCGTGGGTGACGGCCACCACGGCGCCCGCGTACTTCGAGAGGTGCTGCTCCAGCCAGTTCACCGACTCGGCGTCGAGGTGGTTGGTGGGCTCGTCGAGGAGGAGCAGGTCCGGGGCCTCGATCAGCAGCTTGCAGAGCGCGACACGGCGCTTCTCGCCACCGGAGAGGTTCGTGACCGGCCAGTCGCCGGGCGGGCAGCCCAGGGCGTCCATGGCCTGCTCCAGCTGGGCGTCGAGGTCCCAGGCGTTGGAGTGGTCCAGGTCCTCCTGGAGCTTGCCCATCTCGTCGAGGAGGGCGTCCGTGTAGTCGGTCGCCATCAGCTCGGCGACCTCGTTGAAGCGGTGCAGCTTCTTCATCGTGTCGGCGGCGCCGTCCTGGACGTTCTCCAGAACGGTCTTCGACTCGTCGAGCTTGGGCTCCTGCATGAGGATGCCGACGGTGAAGCCGGGCGAGAGGTACGCCTCGCCGTTGGACGGCTGCTCCAGGCCCGCCATGATCTTCAGAACGGTGGACTTACCGGCACCGTTCGGGCCGACCACACCGATCTTCGCGCCGGGCAGGAAGTTCAGGGTGACGTCATCAAGAATCACCTTGTCGCCGTGCGCCTTGCGCGTCTTGCGCATGGTGTAGATGAACTCAGCCAAGAGAAACCGTCCGGCAGATCGATGGTGGGCAGATACACCCCATCTTGCCAGCCGTCCATACCTACGGGCGAATGGGTAGGTCAGACCCCCTGAGCTGGGGCGAGGCCGGGGGCGGGTCTCACCCTCTGGTCATCACCGGACGCCACCGGCACCGGTACGGACGTCCGCGCCCGTGGCGCGCCGGTGGTGGCGGGCGCGCCACCGGCGCGGAGTGCGGGGTTCCTCAGGCGCCGGAGCCCTGGCGGCGCAGTCGGGCGGCGAGCACGAGGCCCGCACCGGCCACGAGCGCGGTACCCGCACCGTCACCGACAAACAACTGCTTTTGGGCGCTCCAAGACCTGACGATCTTGGATTCGGGGCACTGCAGATGACTTCAGGACCAGAATCGAACAGGTTCAAATAGAGGAGTCACGTCCGTGGCCGGTAGACGGTGAGCGCGTCCGGCAGCTCCTCGAGCACCAGCGCGGCGGTCGCCTCCGCGTACTCCCCGTCGTACGCCAGCGGGGTACCGGACGGAATGTCCCCGATGCGCAGGCTGCGCAACCGGGTCGCCGTGTGGACGGGGGAACGGCTCAACGGGCCCGCGAACGCGGCCGCCAGCAGGCGGGGGCCGGGCCGTCCGCCGCCGTACACGATGCGGAGGTCGAGGAGGCCCTCGCCGAGGTTGTCGCGGCGGCGCGGTGTGGGACCGGTGCCGTGATAGGTGCCGTTGCCCGCGAAGAGCAGCCACACGCTCCGGGGCCGCCCGGCCAGCCGCAGCCGTACGGGCCGCTGGGAGCGCAGCACCCGCCAGGCCGCAAGCAGCGCGGCCGGACCGCCGCCGATCCGCGGACCCCAGCGGAGGCGGTGGCCGAGCAGCTCGGGGTACGCGCCGATGCTGAAGTTGTTCAGGAAGTAGCCGGACTCGCCGCCCCCGGGTCCCGGGGTGAACCGGCCCACTCCGATGTGTACGGCCTCCCCCGCGGCGACGGCGCGGCAGGTGTCCGCGGCTCCGGCGAGGCCGAGGTCGAGCGCGAAGTGGTTGAGGGTGCCGCCGGGAAACACCGCGAGCGGTACCCCGGCGCGCAGCGCGGCGGTGGCGGCGGCGTTGATGGTGCCGTCGCCGCCGCAGACCCCGAGCACGGTGGCCCGGGAGGCCGCCGCCGCCAGCTCGGCGGTCAGTTCCGCGCCGCCGCACTCCACCAGCTCGGCCTTGGGGAGCCGGGAGCGCAGCACGTCGAGGCCCGCGCTGGCGGCCGTGCCCGATCCGGTGTTGACCACCACCGTGAGCCCCTCCCCGTCGGGCAGGACGGGCGCCCCGACGGCGGTGCGTTCGTCTCCCGGCACGACCCGGGCCTCCTGCGCGTCCCGCGCGAGCCGCCGTACGACGAACCCGGCCGCCACGCCCAGCGCGGCGCCCGCGAGCACGTCTGAGGGGTAGTGGACCCCCGTGTACACCCGGGAGAACGCCACCGAAGCCGCGACCGGGACCACCACGGCACCCCAGCCGGGCGATTCCAGCGCCAGCCCGGCGGTGAAGGCGAAGGCGGACGCCGAGTGCCCGGAGGGGAACGAGGTGGTCTGCGGCTGCGTCGACAGCCGCCGTACGGCGGGCACCCCGTCGAGAAGCGGCCGCGCTCGGCGCACGGACCACTTGCCGACGGTGTTGATGGTCGCGGAGGCCAGGGACAGCGAGGCCACCCCCCGTACGGCGGCCTTGCGTGCTCCGGCCGACCCGAACACGGCGATCGCCGCGGCGGCCCCGCCCCACAGCACCCCGTGGTTCGCGGCCCGCCCGAGCCTCGGCAGCACCCGGTCGGCGCCGGGCCAGTGCCGCCGGGCCACCATGTCGAACAGTTCGCGGTCCCATCGTGCGACCGCGCCTCGCCAGGTCAGTTCCTGATCAACCATTTCCTGCCCATACCCCCGGTCGGCGGCCCGAAATCAGCCGGACAGGTGACAGACCGGGCGTCGCGCCGCCCCGGACCGACCCGGGAGAGAGCCGGAGCGGCCCCGGTCCGCACGAACCGGCGAAGCGGCCCGGAGGCCTGGAGACCCCGACTGGCCGGTGCCGGCAGGCCGGGCGGGCGGGCGCAAGACGGTCGGAACACGGCCGTCCGGGCCGCCCGGCCGTCGGAAACCGCCCGGGCGGCGCCCTGCTCGGCCGGGCGCGGCCCCCGGCCGCTGCCGCAACCAGGCACCAGCCGCTCCAGGCCCCACCCCCGCCCGGCCGCGGCCATGCGCCGGCCGTTGCGGACCGCCAGCGGGTCCCGGGCGCCCAGCCCAGCGCGGCGCGGCGCGGCGCGGCGCCGGGAGCCGATCGGGCCCGGCGAGCAGGGCCGGGCCGGGTCTGCTCGCCGGGCCGGGCCGGGTCTGGTCAGGCCGGGTCTGGTCAGGCCGGGTCTGGTCGGGCCGAGGGTCGGACCGGGTCTGGTCGGACCGGGTCGGACCGGACGCGCCGAGACCGAGTCGGACCGGCCCCCCGGGCCGGGTCAGGCCTGGTCCTCTCCCTCCAGCGGGCGCTTGCGGAGCAGGAGTACGACCAGGCCGCCCAGAACCACCAGGCCCACCGCCAGCGAGGCGATGACCGGGGTCGCCGCCGAGCTCCCGCTGGACGCCAGGCGGTCCTCGTCCGGGGAGTCCGGCGAGAGGGCGGCCGACTGTGAGCCCAGGGTCATCGCCGACGGCCCGGAGCCCGTTCCGGAGGCCGTTCCGGAGCCCGTCCCCGCGGCCGCTCCCGGAGCCGTCCCGGAGCCCGCTCCCGAAGCCGCTTCCGATCCCGTTCCGGAGGTCGTGGCGGCCGCGGTACCCGCCGTGGCCGTCTCGGCCGCCGGGACGGCCGGCCACATCGCCGTGGCCATCGCCTTCGCCGCCGACTCGCTGGAGCCGGCCACGATCTGCGCCTGGGCCGGGACCCCGCTGGTGAAGACCCGCCCGACCGGTACCTTCGTCGCGCCCTGCACGGTGACCGAGGCGAACCCGTCGGGAGTCCCCGCCGGCACCTCGAAGTAGAGCCGGCTCCCGTTGGCGGCGGTCTCCAGCGGCTTCCCCTCGGCGTCCACCACCCGCACCCCCATCGCGACGGCCGCCGCGTCCGGGATGACGGACACGCTGCGCGCCCCGGTCCGGACGGTCACGGGGCCGAGCCGCGTGCCCACCGGCCCGGTCACGTCGCCCGGGTCCAGCGCCAGCGAAGCGGGCGGCTCCGGCAGCCGGCCCGCCGCCCGCTGGAGGTAGTCGGCCAGCTTCTCGGCCTCCGGGTCCGCGGCCTCTACCCGGGCCCCGTCGGCCAGGCGCCAGATGGCCACCTGGGTCCCCGCCGCGGCGCTCTCCGCGGTGAGCCCTGCGGCACCGGCGGCCTTGGCGAGACCGGCCAGATCGTTCAGCTGGGGGTAGGAGTGCTCCAGGACCCAGCGGATCCGGCCCGCCTCGCCCTTGGCCGCCAGCGGGCTGCCGCTCCAGCCGCTCTCGTTGTACCGGGCCTGGGGCTGCGCGTTGCCCTCCACCCCGACCCCGTACGTCTGGAGCATGCCGCCGCCGTCGACCCGCATCTCGTAGAGCCCGGCCGGGATCCGACGCACCGATCCGTCGCCGGAGTGCAGGACCGCCTGGCCGTACGTCTTCAGCCCGTCCAGGACGGCGCTCGCGCCCTCCGGGGCCCGGGAGCCCACCGGATCGGAGTCGGCGGCCGCCTGCGCTCCGGGGGCGGCGGCGAGTGCGGCGGCCAGCAGCGCCACCGCCAGCGGGCGGCGCGCGACGGACCGCGCGGCCTCGGCCGGAGAGGCCGGCGGGACAGATGAGGCCGGAGAGGCTGGCGAAACCGGAGAGGCCCCAGAAGCCGGGCAGGCCGGAGAACTCGTACCGCCTGCGCGAGAGCCGGCGGGAGACGGACCGGCCGGTGGAAGGCCGCCAGGACGCGAAGAAGCGGAATCAGGAGCGGAGAATGCGGGAACGGCAATCGACACAGTCTTCCCCTTCGGGCCGAAGGCCCAGGTGCCCGTGAGTACCGGGGAATCCTATCCACCTCGAACACTCAGCCCACCGCCGCCCTCTGATTGACCATCAGGGGCGTGTCCGTCGTGACGACCCTGCGGAAGGCCGCGGTTCCGCGGTTCAGGTCGTGTCCGACGGCCGTCGCCTCGATGTCGGCCGAGAACCACCGGTTGCCCTCCCCTTCGGGCGGGTCCTCCCGGACCCTCAGCCTGCCGTGCACCACCAGCGGTTCGCCGACCGACACCGACCCGGCGAGGTTCAGGGCGAGCGTCCGCCGCGCCCACACGGTGTAGAAGCTGGTGGCTCCGTCGGCCCAGACCTCCTTGCGCCGGTCGAAGTACCTCGGCGTCACCGCGAAGCGGAACCTCGCCGACGGACCGTTCGGCGTCTCCTTGTAGTCGACCTGCGTGGCCACGTGGCCCACCAGCGTCACCAGGGTGTCGTTCATCCCGGCCGCCCTCCCCCTCGTTCCCCGTCGTGCGGACCGTCCGCACGGGGTGGGAACCATGCTGGGGGCGGCCGCCGGATCCCGCCGCGGCCTGTGGATTACTGACGGGTTGTGGACAACCGGCTCCCCCCTGCGGCCACCGCCGCGTACTGCTCGCGCACCTCCCGGTAGCGCAGCAGTTCCGCCGCCACCGGCTCCAGCACCCGGGCGCGGCCGCATCCGGCCGCCGCCTGCCGCAGCCTTCGCTCCGCGTCCTGGCCGTACCGCCGGGCCGGGCCCCGGGCGGCGATCGAGCAGGCCCATTCCACCAGCGGCCCGCCGATGATGCCGGCCACCATCAGCAGTACCGGCGGCATGAGCCTCGGCTCCAGGACCCCGACGATCTGCCCGACCAGCCACAGACCGCCGTAGATCTGCAGCAGCGTCATGGCCGCCTGCCCGAGCACCGCCGCCGGCCACCACGTGGGCCGGGGCGGTTTCACGCTCGGCACCGCCACCGCCGCGCCGAGGGTCACCGCGATCTCGTCCAGCGCCTCCGGGAGCCGTTCGGCGCCGCGCACTGCCGTCTCCCGTACCGCTTGCGCCCACGGATCGGGCAGGCCCGTGACCGCTTCGTCGGCGACGACCCGTACGGCCTGCTCCACCCGCTGGCGTGCGGTCACCTCCTCCTCCGCCGGTGCCTCCGGAGCCACCGTGCCCCGGCCGCCGATCGCCGCCAGGGCGGCGAGGCCCGCCAGGGTCCGGGGGGCGCGGCGGTCCTCGTACCACCGCCACAGCCGCAGCCACGGGGTTCCGCACGCCTTTCCGGCGTTGCGCCGCCAGGCGCGCTCGGCCGCGAGACCGGCCGCGTACGCCCCGACCGCCTCGGCGAGCCGGTCCTCGAACTCGGCGCGCGCCGTCTCGCCGATCTCGGGTCCGGGGTGCCCGTCGGCGACGTACAGCGGGCGCAGCCGCACGGCCGCCCGGTCGACGTCGGCGGAGATGCGCCGGGTCGCGGCGCCCTTCTCCTGGGTGAACTGTCCGAGGAGTTCGCGCAGTTCCCCGACGCCCTCGCCGGTCAGCGCGGACAGGCCGAGGACAGTGGCGCCGGGCTCGTCGTGTTCGCCGAGTGCGATGCCGTCCTCGTCGAGGAGGCGGCGCAGGTCGTCCAGTACGAGGTCGGCGGACTCCCCGGGCAGCCGGTCCACCTGGTTCAGCACCACGAAGGTGACCTCCGCGTGCCCGGCGAGCGGCCGCAGGTAGCGCTCGTGCAGGACGGCGTCGGCGTACTTCTCCGGGTCCACCACCCACACCACCGCGTCGACCAGCGCCAGTACCCGGTCCACGTGGTCGCGGTGGGCGCCGACCGCCGAGTCCAGGTCGGGCAGGTCGACGAGGACCATGCCGCGCAACGCCTCCGCCTCCGAGGTCTCGCGGGGCCGGCGCCGCAGCCGCCCGGGGATCTCCAGCCGGTCCAGCAGGCCGGCCGCCCCGTCCGACCAACTGCACGCGATGGGCGCGGCGGTCGTCGGCCGGCGCAGCCCCGTCTCGGAAATCTGCACCCCGGCGAGTGAATTGAAGAGCGTGGACTTGCCGCTTCCGGTCGCTCCGGCGATGGCGACGACCGTGTGCTGCGGCGACAGTCCGCGCCGTGCGGCCGCCTCGTCCAGGACCCGGCCGGCCTCGGCGAGGGTCTTGCCGTCGAGGCGGGTCCGGGACAGCCCGACGAGCTGGCGCAGCGCGTCGAGGCGCAGCCGCAGCGCCTGCCCCTCGGGGCTGAGCGGGGGCGCGGGCGCCTTGCCGCCGTCGTTGCCGGCGCCGGAGACGGCGCGTACGAGCGCCTCGTCGCCCTCCTCGGTCCCGTCGCCCGGTTCGGATCCGTTCTCCGGCCGGTCCACCGGCCGGGGCCGCGAGCGTGCGATGAGTCCGTCGTCCCAGCGGTCGTCGGTCCGGTCGGTCAGGGCGGTCACCGCGTCACCTCTCCTTCTGCAGTACGGACAGCGCGGCGATCAGCTCGGCCTGGGGTTCCGGGGTCACTTCGAGCGCCTCCAGCGGGGCGAGCCGCCGGTCGCGTTCGGCGCGCAGCACCTGGTCGAGGTGGTCGCCGACCAGTTCCCCGCCCCGGTCGCGCAGCCGTACGGCGGCCTGTACGCCGATCCGTTCGGCGAGCTTCTCCCCGGCGGGCCGGGCCCGCTTGCCGCCGAGGAGGGCGGCGACGAGGAGCGCGGCGACGGCGTCGGGGTCGGGGGCCGGCTGCTTGTCGAGCCGCGCCACCTCCTCCTCGGCGAGTTCCTCCAGGACGCGCCGCCAGCGCCGGACGGCCATGCCGATGCGCTCTCCCGCCTCCCGGTCGGGCGCGGGCAGCGGCACCGCCCCGGCGGCCGGCTCGCGCCGCCAGGCGTCGGCGATCCGCTCGTCGGCGGCGGCGACGGCGCACTGGAGCAGGGCGGTGAGCGACTCGGCGAGCGAGTCGAGGAGTTCGTCGGCGCTCGTGTCGAGCGGGTAGCCGCGCCACCGGGTCAGCGCGTCCCCGGCCAGTACGGCGCCGCGGTCGAGGCGGTTGCGGACCCGCTTGCCCTCCCGCTTGTACGCGTCCTCCACGGCCGAGGTCAGCCGTACGGCGGCGGCGTACTGGGCGGCGACGGCCGAGGCGAGCTCCGGCATCCGCCGCGAGAGGGAGTCCAGTGCGCCGAGGGCGGTCCGCCCGACGGCGTACTGCCGGGCGGCCGGGTCCTGCGCGTGGTGGGCGAGCCAGGCGTACAGCGGTGCGACGGCGCTGGCCGGCAGCAGCCCGCCCCCGCCGGCCGACTCGGGCAGTTCCGGCACCGTGAACCGCGGTACGTCGCCGAGCCCGGCCCGCGTGAGCAGCGCCCCGTACTGCCGGGAGACCTCGGCGAGCACCTGGTGCGGGACACGGTCGAGGACGGTGACGAGGGTGGCCTTGTACTGCTTGGCGGTGCGCAGCAGGTGCCAGGGGACGGCGTCGGCGTACCGCGAGGCGGTGGTGACCATCACCCAGACGTCCGCGGCGCAGATGAGTTCGGCGGCGAGCGTCCGGTTCTCGACGACGAGGGAGTCGATGTCGGGTGCGTCGAGGACGGCGAGGCCGCGCGGGAGGGTGGAGATGGTCTCGACCCGCAGCTCGCGGGTCGCGTGGGTGTCCCTCCGGCCGCGGTCGGGGAGCCGGGACGCGCCCATGGGGACGTCCTCCTCCTCTCCGTGCGGGATCCAGACCCGCATCAGATCGGGGAGGACCCGCATCCCGGCGAACCAGTGGTGGTCATCCGGATGGCAGACGAGGACGGGCGTGCGCGTGGTCGGGCGCAGCACGCCGGCTTCGCTGACCTGCCGCCCGACGAGGGAGTTGACGAGGGTGGACTTTCCGGCCCCGGTGGACCCGCCGACAACGGCGAGCAGCGGCGCCTCGGGCGCCTTCAGCCGGGGTACGAGGTAGTCGTCGAGCTGCGCGAGCAGCTCGGCTCTGGTCTGGCGGGCGCGCGGAGCGCCGGGCAGGGGCAGCGGCAGACGCACGGACGCGACCCGGTCGCGCAGGGCGGACAGGGCATCGAGCAGCTGAGGCCGAACATCCAAGGTCACCACATGCGAAGAATGCCCAATTTTGGGCCATTTTTGAAGCTTATACGTCCTCTGCGCGCCGACCGCTACCCCAGCGGGACATCCCGGGGCACGGCGGACGAGTGGGGCGCAGGCATAACGAGTACACAACACCCGGGGCGTCGCGGCGCAAAAGCGATGCGAGAATCGCACCTGCCTGCGATTATCGGGACCGCTTCACCGAACCTCCACATCGTGGCACGCGAGTGAAGCAACCGGGACAAGGCAACCGGAGCCCTATCCTTGACCCGGCACGGACCGCAGTCCCACCCCCACCAGGGGCTCCAGGCCCACCACGGCCACCTTCCGGCCCCCGTAGCTCAGTGGATAGAGCAGGTGCCTTCTAAGCACTTGGCCGCAGGTTCGAGTCCTGCCGGGGGCACCACTTCTCCACCCCTCGAAGCCCTCCCTCCAGGAGGGCTTTCGTGCAGGTCAGAGGCACCCTAGCGGGAGTGGTGTAGCGCCGCCGTAAGCCCCGGGGATCCGTCGGCGGGGGCGGGGCCGCCCGGCTGCCGCCGCCTTCTCGCGAGCGGTCACGGTGTCCGCGCGGCGGGATTCCCGGCGGCGTTCGGCCCGGCTCCGGCACACCGGCGAAGCCTCCGCCGGCCCTCGAGCCGCCGCTCCGAACCGACGGGCCGCCGGGGGACACATCGGGCGTATCCGGGCGGCCGGGCCGGAACTTCGTTCCCCGACCGGCCGTGGATCCGCCCGGCCGGACCCCGTCATTCAGCCAGTTCGCCGGGCGGGTGGTACGGGGTGTGCCCGGCTCGCGGCTAGGAGATGACGAAGAGCCTGACGGCTTGGTAGTAGGTCCACGCCGTGCCGTCGCAGGAACCCTTGCGGGTACCCGAGTACCGCGCGCAGACCCTGGTGAGGTCGGCGTGGAACGCCTCGTCCAGGCGGGCCTTGGCGGCCGGGAACAGCCCGGCCGGCTTGTGGTTGCGGTAACCGAAGTCGTGGCGCGCGCAGGCGTCGGCGAACGGGAAGCCGAAGGGGTTGTCCGGGGAGGACGTGCAGAAGTCGGTGGACCAGTCGAACCCGTACGCGGTCCAGGTGGTCCGGTGCGCGCGCGCCTCGGCCCACGACTCATAGCTGGCGGCACTGGTCTGCGTCCAGCGGTCGAGCACCAGGGGTTTGTCCGCCGGAACGGCCGCTGCCGCCCACGCAGTTGGCGCGAGGGCGAGCAGGGCGGCCGTGGCCGCCGAGACGAGAGCAGGGGCGAGGCGACGGCGGCGCATGGGCATTCCTCGGAGCAGGGTGGGGGGGCGGCTGGTCCGCCCTCGGGGCCGGTGGGGGGCGGTGGTCCGCCCTCGGGCCAACTGCTCCGGGGGGCAAGGGGTTACTGGACCGGGCTACCGCACCGCCCCGGCGTTGGCCACAGCTCTCAGGTATGACGCGTGTGAGACTTTCGGCAGAGGCGGGATTCGTCCTGGGGAGGGACGCGCGGGAGGGGGTGCCCCGCCGAGACTGGAGGGCATGAACCGCCGTCCGCTCGTCATCGCCGCCGCCACCGTGGGAGTCCTCGCCATCGGCGCCTTCGCGCTGCCCAACCTCCCGCCCAACCCCGTGACCGACGTCGTCAACGACCGCGTGTTCCACGAGAAGGGCAGGCAGTTCGCGACCGCCGCGGACGCCCCCGTGCGGCGCGGACGGCAGGAGTTCGACCTGCCGTCCTGGATACCCAAGGACGCCACGCACGTACGGATGAAGGTGCGTACCACCGGCGAGGCCCGGCTGATCCGGTTCACGCTCGGCAAAACCCCCCTGGACGGCCCGCAGTGCGCCTCGGGCACACCGGGGAAGGTGGAGGACCCCGATCTGGGCGCCCGGTGGTGGCCGGACGGCATACGGGCCGAGGCGCGGCCCGAATGCCGGGACCAGCGCCAGTACCAGGTCGCCGTGCGCGGCAAGCGGGTCTACGCCTGGACCGACGGCACCCTGTCCCCCGGCGCGAAGACCGGGAACGGCATACCCCGCGACGGCTCGGGAGGCAGTACGGGCAGCGGTACGGGAGGTGCTTCGGGCAGCGGTTCGGGTGGCGCCACCAGCGCGGTCCCGGCCGGGCAGCCCCGCCGCTAGGAAGTGTCAGGCGCCGCACGTGCCGTCGCGGTGGCTCGCGCGAAACCGTCCGGGTTGTCGAGCATGATGTCGTGCCCGCAGTCGGGGACGGTCAGTACCGCGAATCCCCGCCGCTTCCGGGGCGTCGACACCCGGGAGGGCAGCTCGGCCCAGCGGATGCGGTCGCCCTCCGCTGTGACCACGGCACTCCGCACGACGCACTCCCCCGTGTCCGAAGGCACGAGGGTGGCCAGTCGGTCCCACCGACTCCTGGACTACCCTCGTCAGGTGATCGAGCACGTGAACCAACTCGGCAGTGACGCGCCCCAGATCGGGGGGCTCCCCCGGGGCCGGGCCGTGGCCGTGTGGTCCCTGGACACCACGCTCGCCAAGGTCGCCGGCCGCCCGGTCGACCGGGCGGGCGACGTCCTGGACGCGGGCGAGAGGGACCGGGCCGCCCGGCTGGTGCGCCCCGGGGACCGGCTCCGCTACGTCGCCTCGCACCTGGGGCTTCGGGTGCTGCTCGGCGGCTACCTGGGGCTGGCGCCCGAACAGGTCAGTCTGGTCCGGGAGGACTGCCCGTGCTGCGGCGGCCCCCACGGGCGTCCCGCCGTGGCCGGGGGCGCGGTGCACTTCTCCCTCTCGCACAGCGGTGACCTGGCCTACTTCGCCTTCGCCCGGCTGCCGGTCGGCATCGACGTGGAGAAGGTGCCCGACGCGACGACGCTGGCCAGCGTGGTGAACAGCCTGCACCCGTCGGAGACCGCCGAGCTGTCCGTGCTCCCCGATTCGGCGCGGGAGATCGCCTTCGCCCGGCTCTGGTCCCGCAAGGAGGCCTACCTCAAGGGCACCGGCGCGGGCCTGGCCCTCGGGCTGGTCGACCCGTACATCGGCTCCGCGCCCGCCCCGGCACCCCTTCCCGGCTGGACCCTGACGGACCTCGCCGCCCCGGCGGGCTACGCGGCGGCCGTCGCCGTCGCCACCCCGGGCGACGCCGCTGCGACCACGGGCGGCGCAGCCGGTCCCGCTTAGGGCGCCCGCGCCGTGACCCGGAAGGGTCCGCCGTCCCGCGGCGCTCGGTACTGCGTCTCGCGGGACGGCCGTCAGGGGCGGGCCAGCCTCCGGTCGCGCGCTTCGGCCCCGGCGCGGAGGCCCGGCCAGATGCCGTCGAGCCACTCCTCCACCGAACGGTCCGTGGGCATGCCCGGTGCCACCCGGTCGTACAGGGCGGCCGTCTCCGGCTCGACGGCGCGCTGCCGCGTCAGGATCTCCGGCTCGCCCGGGCCCCGCGCCGCCACCGCCACGCTCCGCAGGAACATCGCGTTCGCCGCCAGCAGCCACACCGCCTCGCCCACCAGCTCCGCACCGGAAGCACCGGAAGCACCCGAAGCACCCGAAGCACCTGCCCCGCCCCAGGCCCCCGGCGCGCCCGTCCCGACCGGCGCGCCGGTCGCCAGGGCCCACGGGTCCGGGGCCAGGTACCGCACCGCGCCGACCCCCGTGAACCGCGCCGCGGCCGCGCACATCCCGCACGGCTCCTGCGTGCTCCACAGCACCGCCGCGCCGAGGTCCCAGCCGGTCCGGGCGGCGCCGAGCGCGTTCATCTCGGCGTGGGCCAGCGGCGTACCGCGCAGGGGGCCGTTCCCGGGTCCCTCCTCGTACGCCTCGTTACGCCCTTCGCACAGCACCGCCCCCACCGCGTCCGTCAGCGCCGCCCCCACCGCGAGGCCGCCCGCCGTCAGCCCCTCGTAGGCGCGCGCGAGCGATCTCCGTACCCCCGCCGGGGCCGTCCGCCACGCCGTGCCGAAATCCAACTGCCCCTGTGCCATACGGCCATTATCGTCACCCCCATGGACATCCGCCCGGCCCTCACGCCTGCCGAGCTCACCGCCGCCGAGGCTCTCTTCGACGGGCCCGCCCGCACGGACTGGTCGGAGCGCTTCCTCGCGGCCCCGGGCCACCTGATGCTGATCGCCTACGTCGACGGCGTGCCCGCGGGCATGGTCTCCGGCGTCGAGATGAGCCACCCGGACAAGGGCACCGAGATGTGCCTCTACGAGCTCTCCGTGGACGAGGGCCACCGGCGCCGCGGGATCGGGCGCGCCCTGACCCTGGCCCTGGCCGAGGAGGCCCGGGCCCGCGGCTGTTACGGCATGTGGGTGGGCGTGGACACCGACAACGAGGCCGCCCTGGCCACCTACGGCTCCGCCGGCGCGGTCGACGAGGGCGTCTTCACGATGCGCGGCTGGCCCCTGGCTCCGTAACCGCCCCCGGGGCCCCGGCAGTAGCCCTCCCGGCGGCGTGTCGTGCGCCCACTCGGCGCACCCTCCGCGCGCCCGCGTCACCGCTCGCCGAGCATCGGCCGCATGACCGCACTGACCGCACTGACCGCACTGACGTCACCGATCGCACTGCTCCCGGCCGCAGCCGCACTCCTCGCCGCGCTCACCACGGCCGCCGCACCGCCCCCGGGGGCCGCCGGGGCCGGCACCGCCAGCACCTCCACCGACCCGTACGCCCCGTACGCCCCGTACGTCGTCGTCCTCAAGGACACCACCCCCCGCGCGCCGACCCGCGCCCTGGCCGCCGAGGCGGCCGAGGCTGGTGACGAGGTCGGGTCCGTCTACGGCACCGCCCTGAACGGCTTCGCCGTCCGCACCACCGCCGCCCGGGCCGCCGCCCTCGCCGCCGATCCGCGGGTGGCCTCCGTGGAGCCGGACGCGGAGTTCCACACCGCCGACACGCAGCCGCTGGCCCCCTGGCCACTGGACCGGATCGACCAGCGCGAGCTGCCGCTCGACGGCGCGTACACGTACGCCTCCAAGGCCGAGGGCGTCACCGTCTACGTCGTGGACACCGGGATCAACGTCCGCCACCAGGAGTTCGGCGGCCGGGCCCGCAGCGGTTACAACGCGGTGTGGCTGGAGACTTCCGGCGACTGCAACGGCCACGGCACGCACGTCGCGGCGACCGTGGGCGGGACGACGTACGGGGTCGCCAAGGGCGTCTCGCTGGTCGGGGTGAAGGTGGCGAACTGTAGGGGATCCGGGCGGCTGTCGGGCATCCTGCGCGGTCTGGAATGGCTGGTGAAGGACGCCTCGGCCGCGCCCGCCGCTCCGGCGGTGGCGAACATGAGCATGGGCGGCACCCCCAGCTACGCCCTCGACGCCGCGGTGACGCGGGCCGTCGCCGCCGGGATCACCTTCACCGCGGCCGCCGGGAACGCGGGCAAGGACGCCTGCGCCGGCTCCCCGGCCCGGGTCCCGCAGGCCGTCACCGTCGGCGCGACCGACGCAGCGGACCGGCGCGCGGGGTTCTCCAACCACGGCCCCTGCGTGGACCTCTCGGCACCGGGGGTGGGCGTGGTCTCGGCCTGGAAGGGGTCTTCCGCCGCCACGGCCCGCGCCTCCGGCACCTCCATGGCGGCCCCGCACGTGGCGGGCGTCGCGGCGCTGGTCCTGGCGGGCGGTACGGCCCGCACCCCGGCGGAGGTGTCCCGGGCCCTCGTACGGAGCGCCGTGTCCGACCGGATCACCGGCCTGCCAGCCGGCACGCCGAACCTGCTGCTGCACACGCCGGCCGACCGCTGACCGCACCTGGCCGTTTCCAGTGGTTCCGGACCGCCCCAACGGCCCGGAACCGCTCCTTCCGCGCCCTCCCGCGGGAACTCCTCCGCCGGACCCGACCTGATGGGACATCAATGTGTGTGTCCTTCGGGCGAAAGCAAGCCATTGACTTCTCATCACCGCGACGCGTCAATGTCGGCCACCGCACCGGCTCGGCCTCCCCCACACAGCGGGTGGGGGGAGGGGTTCGTCATGACGAAGGAGTCGCGACCCAGTGAGTACGAGAATGCTCAGACGAAGAGTGCTGGCCGGGGCGGGAGCCCTATCCCTGGCCCTGACGGGTGGGGCGGTGGGCCTCGCGGGCTCGGCGCAGGCCGCGACCAAGACCACCGCCGTCTTCGAGAACTGCGACGCCCCCGCGCCGCAGCCGGACGGCTCCGGCAACCAGAACTTCACGGTCACGCTGCCCGACGGCGCCAAGGCGGGCGACGTCGTCCCGATCACCATCGATCCGGGCGCGAGCCCGCTGATCCCCGGCTTCTCCGTCACCACGGTGAACACCTCCAAGATCACCCTCAAGGTCGGGGCGACCACCCAGGTGGTCACCAGCCCGCCCGAGACCGTCAGTGTCGTGGCCGGCCAGCCGCTCGACCCGAAGGCGTTCTCCGGCACCATCAAGATCCCGGACGGCACCGAGGGCACCACCGTCAACGTGGCCCTCGACCTCGCGGTGACCGACGCGGACCTCTCCGGCTCGGTCTTCACCACGACGTGCACCCCGGCCCCCCGCCCCAGCGCCTCCCTCGGCTCGGTCGCCGTGGAGGCCCTGCCCAAGGACCCGATCACCACCAGGCTGACGCCCAACAGCGGCAAGGCCGGCACCACGGTCGCCGTCACCGGCGCCAACTTCGCCCCCGGCGCGGTCACCTGTTCCGCCCTCCTGAACGACGTCCCCACCGGTGACACCGGCACCGGCACGGCTGCGGCGAACGGCGTCGCGGACTGCGGCGTCACCGTCACCAAGAAGGCCGACAAGATCCGGATCGACGGCGCGATCAAGCCGTACAAGGACTTCGTCTTCGTCGAGGACCAGCCCGGCGTGAAGAACCCGGTCGACGTCGAGGTCCTGCCCGGTCCGCTGGCCATCGGCCCGCAGGGCGGCAACCCGGCCGTCGACTTCGGCAAGGTGACGATCAACGGCAAGTCGCAGTCGGTCGTGGGCCAGTTCACCGCGATGTCCGTCCAGGACTTCCGCGGCGGCACCCTCGGCTGGGACGTCACGGCGACCCGTACCCCGTTCCTGAACGAGACCACGGGCCACTCGATGACCAAGGCGCAGCTCGGCATCCAGCCGTCCTGCACCGTGACCAACGCGGACAGCCCGAGCACCTGCTCCGCCGGTACGCCGGGCGCCATCTCCGACACCCCGATGAAGATCGCCTCCCAGGCGGCCGGCGGGGACGAGCTGACCGGTGGCGAGTTCGCCGTCGGCGGCGCGGGGATGATCCAGCTCCCGCCGTTCATGTTCGCCGACACCTACCAGTCGGTGGTCACCTTCTCCATCGCCTGACCCGTACGGCCCGCTCGCTCCGTCCAGGGTGGTGCGGCGCTCCGGCGCCGCACCGCCTTTGCCCTGTCCGCCGCGACTGGAGACCCGCCCATGCGCACCCGCACCCCTCTGTACGGTCTGCTCGTCAGCCTGCTCCTGCTGGGCGCGGGCCTGCTCCCCGCCGCCGTCGCGACGGCGGCGGACAACGGCACCTGGGGGGTCTTCCCGACCCCGCCGGCCGGTGCGGCGATGACCGACCGGGCGTACTTCTTCCACCAGGGCGCGGCCGGGACGACCGTCGCCGACAGCGCGACGATCATCAACTCCTCCGACCGGGAGCTGACGTTCCAGGTCTTCGCCACGGACGCCGTGAACACCCCGTCGGGCGGCGCCTTCGCGCTGCTGCCCGTGGAGACGAAGCCCAAGGACATCGGCACCTGGATCGCCCTGCCGCCGGAGGCGGCGGGCACGGTCACCGTGCCTCCCAAGGGCCGTAAGGACGTCCCGTTCACCGTGAAGGTGCCGCAGGACACGACGCCCGGCGACCACGTCGGGGGGATCGTGGTCCTGAACACCGAGGTGGAGGGCGTGCGGAAGGAGGGCAAGGTCCAGGTCGGGGTGAAGCGCTCGGTGGGCGCCCGGCTGTACTTCCGGGTCCCCGGGCCGGTGACCGCGGGGCTGAGCGTGGAGGACGTGCGGGTCAGCCGGTCCGCGCCGCCGCTGCCGTGGATCCAGGACGCCCGCGCGACCATCACGTACGCCCTGGTCAACCGGGGGAACGTCGTCGTCGAGCCCCGCGTCACCGTCTCCGCCGAGGGGTTGTTCGGGCGCGAGGTGCTGGACCGGCCGGCCCGCGAGCTGAAGCTGGTGCTGCTGCCGGGGCAGCGCGTCGAGCTGACGGAGGCCTGGCCGGACGCGCCGCAGTCCGACTGGGTGACGGTACGCGTCGCCGCGGGCGCGGCGGCCCACCCCGATCTGGTCTCCGCGGCCGAGGCGGACTTCGTCGCCGTGCCGTGGCCGGCGGCGGGCGCGCTGCTGGTGCTCGCGGGGGCCGGTACCGCCCTGTGGGCGCTGCACCGGCGCCGGGCCCGCGACGCGGAACTCCCCGCCTCCGCACCGGACGTGGCCCGGGTGCACTGACGGGACCGGGGACGGAAACGGACGCGCGAACGGGGGCGGCACCGGGAGCGGCGCCGCCGACGACCCGGGCAGCGGAAACCCCCGGCCGGTGAGGGTGGGCCGGGGGTCCGCGGTTCGGGGTGCTCGGTGGGCGTGGGCGGCGGCCCGCGTCAGTGGTTGCGGGGGAAGCCCAGGTCCACGCCGTCGGGGGCGTCCGAGGGGTCCGGCCAGCGGGTGGTGACGACCTTGCCGCGGGTGTAGAAGTGGATGCCGTCGTTGCCGTAGACATGGTGGTCGCCGAAGAGCGAGTCCTTCCAGCCCCCGAAGGAGTGGTAGCCCACCGGCACGGGGATCGGGACGTTGACGCCGACCATGCCCGCCTGGACCTCCAGCTGGAAGCGGCGGGCGGCGCCGCCGTCGCGGGTGAAGATCGCGGTGCCGTTGCCGAACGGCGAGGCGTTGATGAGGGCCACGCCCTCCTCGTACGTCTCGGTGCGCAGGACGCACAGGACCGGGCCGAAGATCTCGTCGCGGTAGGCGTCGGAGTCGGTCTTGACGTTGTCGAGCAGTGAGAGGCCGATCCAGTGGCCGTTCTCGTTGCCCTCGACCGTGTAGCCGGTGCCGTCCAGGATCACGTCGGCGCCCTGGGCGGCCGCGCCCTCGACGTACGAGGCGACCTTGTCGCGGTGGGCGGCGGTGATCAGCGGGCCCATCTCAGAGGCCGGGTCGTTGCCGGGGCCGATCTTGATCTTCTCGGCGCGCTCGCGGATCTTGTCGACGAGGGTGTCGGCGATGGAGCCGACGGCCACGACGGCCGAGATCGCCATGCAGCGCTCGCCGGCCGAGCCGTACGCGGCGGAGACGGCCGCGTCGGCGGCCGCGTCCAGGTCGGCGTCCGGGAGGACGAGCATGTGGTTCTTGGCGCCGCCCAGCGCCTGGACGCGCTTGCCGTTGGCGGAGGCGGTCGTGTGGATGTGGCGGGCGATCGGGGTGGAGCCGACGAAGGAGACGGCCGAGATGCCGGGGTGGGCGAGGAGCGCGTCGACGGCGACCTTGTCACCGTGGACGACGTTGAGGACACCTGCCGGCAGACCGGCCTCGGTGGCCAGCTGGGCCAGCTTGTTCGCGGCCGAGGGGTCCTTCTCGCTCGGCTTGAGGATGAAGGTGTTTCCGCAGGCCACGGCCAGCGGGAACATCCACATCGGCACCATCGCCGGGAAGTTGAAGGGGGTGATGCCCGCGACGACGCCGAGCGGCTGGCGGATCGAGGAGACGTCCACGCGGTTGGACACGGACGTCGACAGCTCGCCCTTGAGCTGGGTGGTGATCCCGCACGCCAGCTCGACGATCTCCAGGCCGCGGGCGACCTCGCCCAGCGCGTCCGAGTGGACCTTGCCGTGCTCGGCGGTGATCAGCTCGGCGATCGCGTCACGGTTGGCGTCGAGCAGGGCGCGGTAGGCGAACAGCACCTTGGTGCGGGCGGCCAGCGAGGACTGGCCCCAGGACGCGAACGCCTCCTGGGCGATCCGTACCGCCGCGTCGACCTCCTCGGCGGAGGCGAGCGCGACCTGGGTCGTGACCTCGCCGGTGGCCGGGTCGGTGACCGGGCCGTAGTTGCCCGACGCGCCCTCGACGGTCTTGCCACCGATCCAGTGGTTGACGGTCTTCATGCCTTGCTCCTTCACAGATGGCGACGTCGCTGCGCGGCTTGCCGGTCGTACGCTTCACGGGCTTCGGCCGCCGCCTCGCGGGTCGCGGTCTCGGCCACAGGAACATCCCACCACGCCTGTGCCGGGGGTGGGCCCGACACAGTGTCGGGCGTTCGGGTCTGTACGTAGACACATGTGGGACGCGTCGCCGAGCGGGCCTCGGCGAGGGCTTCGCGCAGGTCACGCACGGTGCGGGCGCGGATGACGGCCATCCCGAGGGAGGCCGCGTTCGCCGCGAGGTCCACCGGAAGGGGATCCCCGGTGTACGAGGAGTCGGGCGCCCGGAATCGGTACGCGGTGGCGAAGCCCTCCCCGCCGACGGCCTCCGACAGGCCGCCGATGGAGGCATAGCCGTGGTTGTCGAGGATCACCACCCTGACCGGGACGCCCTCCTGCACGGCGGTGACGAGCTCGGTCGGGTTCATCAGGTACGTCCCGTCGCCGACGAGCGCCCACACGGGCCGGCCGGGCGCGGCGAGCGCCACGCCGATCGCGGCCGGGATCTCGTAGCCCATGCAGGAGTATCCGTACTCGACGTGGTACTGGTCCGCCGAGCGGGTCCGCCACAGCTTGTGCAGGTCGCCGGGGAGCGAGCCGGCCGCGTTGACCAGGATGTCCGTGCCGTCGACGAGCGCGTCGAGCAGCCCGAGCACCTGCGTCTGGGTGGGCGGGAGGTCTTCGTCGGCGGCGGATACGGCGTAGGCCTCGTGGACGCGGGCCTCCCACCGGGCCCGGCCCCGCCGGTACGCCTCCTCGTACGCGGGGGCGACGCGGTGGCCGAAGACCGCCTCCCGGAGTTCGTCGAGACCCTCGCGGGCGTCGGCGACCAGCGGCCGGGCGGCGAGCTTGTGGGCGTCGTACGGGTCCAGGTTGAGGCCGACGAACCGGACGGCGGGGTTCTGGAAGAGGGTCGCGGAGGCGGTGGTGAAGTCCGTCAGCCGGGTCCCGGCGGCGATCACCAGGTCGGCCTCCCGGGCGAGGTCGTCGGCGGCGGCGGTGCCCGTGTGCCCGATGCCGCCGACGTCGGCCGGGTGGCCGTGCGGGAGGGCGCCCTTGCCCGCCTGGGTGGCGGCGACCGGGATGCCGGTGGCCTCGGCGAACGCGGCGAGGGCGGCCCGGGCGTCGCTGTGGCGGATGCCGCCGCCGGCGATGATCAGGGGGCGCGCGGAACCCCGTACGGCCGCGGCGGCCGCGGCCAGCTCGGACCGGTCGGGCCGGGGCCGGCGCACGCGCCAGACCCGCTCGGCGAAGAACTCCTCGGGCCAGTCGTACGCCTGCGCCTGCACGTCCTGCGGCAGCGCGAGGGTGACGGCGCCGGTCTGCACGGGATCGGTGAGCACCCGTACGGCCTGGAGGGCCGCCGGGATCAGCGTCTCGGGCCGGGTGACGCGGTCGAAGTGGCGGGAGACGGGCCGCAGGGTGTCGTTGACGGAGACGTCCCCCGCGTACGGCACCTCCAGCTGTTGCAGCACGGGGTCGGCGGGACGGGTCGCGAAGGTGTCCCCGGGCAGCAGGAGCACCGGGATCCGGTTGATCGTGGCGAGGGCGGCGCCGGTGACGAGGTTGGTGGCGCCGGGCCCGATGGAGGTGGTGACGGCGTGCGCGGAAAGCCGCCCGCACTGGCGGGCGTACCCGACGGCGGCGTGCACCATGGCCTGCTCGTTGCGTCCCTGGAGGAAGGGCATCGCCTGCGGGCCCGCCTCCAGCAGCGCCTGCCCGACGCCGGCGACGTTCCCGTGGCCGAAGATCCCCCAGGTGGCGGCGATCAGCCGGTGGCGCTGCCCGTCGCGTTCGGTGTACTGGCGGGAGAGGAAGCGGACGAGGGCCTGCGCGACGGTGAGTCTCATCGGGGGGCCTCCGCCTCGGGAAAGGGCGCCCCGGGGAAGGGCAGCCTGGGGTCGGTCTCCGCGCCCGGCCAGGTGGCGCGGATCCAGCCGTGGTCGGGGTGGTCCCGGATGAGCCACTCCCGGGTGCGGCCGGGGCCCGCCATCACGTTCAGGTAGTACATGTCGTGCCCGGGCGCGGCGATGGACGGGCCGTGCCAGCCGTCCGGGATGAGCACGGCGTCGCCGGTGCGCACCTCGGTGAGGATGTCGGTCTTCCCGGCCGGGGAGGGACTGACCCGCTGGTACCCGATGCCGGGGGTGTCGCCGTGGGGGGCGATCTCGAACCAGTAGATCTCTTCCAGCCGGGACTCCTCGCCGGGACGGTCCTCGTCGTGCTTGTGGGGCGGGTACGAGGACCAGTTGCCGCCGGGGGTGAGCACCTCGACGGCGATGAGCCGGTCGCAGGCGAAGGAGTCGGCGGCGGCGAAATTGTTGACCTGTCGGGAGCAGTTCCCGGCGCCCCGCAGCTCGACGGGGACGCCGGCGGCCGGGCCGTACCGGGCGGGCAGGCGGCGCTCGCAGCGTGCCCCCGCGAGCGCGAACCGGCCGCCCGCGGCGGAGGTGACGGTCGCGTGCGCGTCCCGGGGCAGGTAGGCGAAGTCGGTGGGCCCGCCGAACACCCCGGGGCGGCCTCGGAGTGCGAAGCCGTACGCACCGGCGCCAGGGCCGGGGGCCGGGCCGGAGCCACGAGGGGTGCCGGGGCCGGGGCCCGGACCCTGGCCGGCGTCGCGGACGCTGACCTGGCAGGCCCCGGACAGCGGGAGCACGATCCACTCCGCGTCCCCGCACGGGTGCGCGTACGTCTCCCCCGGTTCGAGGGCGAGCACGAGCAGCCTCGTCCACTCCATCCCCCACTCAGACACCACCGGCACGGCCGAGCACCTCCTCCACCTCGTCGGGAAACGGCATCGCGGTGGAACAGGCCAGCCGCGTGGCCACGATGGCGCCGGCCGCGTTCGCGTACCGCACCGTCCGCTCCAGGTCCCATCCGGCGAGCAGCCCGTGGCAGAGCGCGCCGCCGAACGCGTCGCCCGCGCCGAGGCCGTTGACCACCTCCACCGGGACGGGCGGGACGTCGGCGACCGAGCCGTCCCGGTGCACCGCCAGTACCCCGTCCGGGCCCCGCTTGACGACCGCGAGCTCCACACCGGCGGCGAGCAGGGCCCGCGCCGCCGCGTACGGCTCGGACTCGCCGGTGGCGATCGCGCACTCCTCCTGGTTGCCGACGGCCACCGTGGCCAGGGCCAGCGCCCGTTCGTAGTGCGGCTCCGCCTTCTCCCGCCACAGCGTCGGCCGCCAGTCCAGGTCGAAGACCGTGGTCCCGGCCCTGGAGCGGGCCTCCAGCGCGGCGAGGGTGGCGGAGCGGCTCGGCTCCTCGCTCAGGCCCGTCCCCGTCATCCAGAAGACCCGGGCCGCCCGGACCGCGTCCAGGTCCAGCTCGTCGGCCTCGATCTCCAGGTCGGGCGCCTTCGGCAGGCGGTAGAAGTAGAGCGGGAAGCGGTCGGGCGGGAAGATCTCGCAGAAGGTGAGCGGGGTGGGGAGCCCCTCGACCTCGGACACCCACCGGTCGTCCACGCCGAGGCGGCGCAGCTCCGCGCGCAGGTACCCGCCGAAGGGGTCGGCTCCGGTCCGGGTGACCACCGCGGTCCGGCGCCCCAGGCGGGCGGCCGCGACGGCCACGTTGGCCGGGGAGCCGCCGAGGAACTTGCCGAAGGTGTCGGCCTCGGCCAGCGGCACGCCGGTCGTCAGCGGGTAGAGGTCCACCCCGATCCGCCCCATCGTGATCAGGTCGAAGCCCAACGGGTCGCCGGTCACTGTCACTGCCACTCCTCCCACTCGCTCGTTCACGTCGTCGTCTCCCGCTCCGCCGCGCGCGCCGCCTCCGCGCCGTCGTGGCGCCGTCCTCCGCGGCGCGCCGCCCGGGCCGTCGCCCGCGCCGCGCGCCGCCCCGTGCGCCGGACCGTGCGCGCCCTACGCCACCGCGCGCACCGCCCTACGCCGTTCTGCGCACCGCCTTCACCGTCCTCTTCGCCGTCCCCCCGGGCCTCGCACCCTAAGGTGGCCGCTATGACGTCCTCCCCGCCCGCGTTGACCCGTATCCGCATCGGTTCGGCTCCGGACTCCTGGGGTGTCTGGTTCCCCGAGGACCCCCTCCAGACCCCCTGGGAGCGGTTCCTCGACGAGGTCGCCGACGCCGGGTACGAGTGGATCGAACTCGGCCCGTACGGCTACCTGCCCACCGATCCCGGCCGCCTCACCGAGGAGACGGCCCGGCGGGGGCTGCGCGTCTCGGCGGGAACCGTCTTCACCGGACTCCATCACGGGCCCGCCGTGTGGGAGGACACCTGGGAGCACGTGTCGCGGATCGCGGCGCTCACCCGGGCCGCGGGCGCGGCCCACCTCGTCGTCATCCCCTCCTTCTGGCGGGACGACAAGACCGGGGAGGTGCGCGAGGACCGCACGCTCAGCGCCGGCCAGTGGCGCGACCTGACCTCCCAGACCGAGCGGCTGGGCCGGGAGGTCCGGGACCGCTACGGACTGCGGATCGTCGTGCACCCGCATGCCGACACCCACGTCGACACCCCGGAGAACGTGGCCCGGTTCCTGGACGCCACCGACCCGGACCTGGTCTCCCTCTGCCTGGACACCGGGCACTACGCGTACTGCGGCGGCGACAGCGTCCGGGCCGTCGAGACCTTCGCGGAACGGATCGGCTACCTCCACCTCAAGCAGGTGGACCCGCGCGTCCTCGCCGAAGTCGTCGCGGAGGGGGTCCCCTTCGGTCCGGCGGTCGCCCGCGGGGTGATGTGCGAGCCGCCGTCGGGGGTACCGGACCTGGAGCCGGTGCTGGAGGCGGCCCAGCGGCTCGGGGTGGACCTGTTCGCGATCGTGGAGCAGGACATGTACCCCTGCCCGCCCGGCCGGCCGCTGCCGATCGCCCGGCGCACCCTGGCCTACCTGCGCTCCTGCGGCGCCCGCTGACCCTCCGGAAGGGAATCACCACATGAGCACGCTCGGCATCGCCGTCATCGGCACCGGGAAGATGGGCGCGGACCACGTCCGCCGGATCGGACGGACCGTCGGCGGGGCCAGGGTGGTGGCCCTGGCCGATCCGGACGGGGACCGTGTCAAGGAGGTGGCGGGCACCCTGGACGGGGCCGCCGCGTACACCGACCCGGCGGCCGCGATAGCCGCGCCCGGGGTGGACGCGGTACTGATCGCCTCCCCCGGACCGGCCCACGAGGAGGCCATCCTGGCGGCCCTGGGGCGGGGGCTGCCGGTGCTGTGCGAGAAGCCGCTGACCCCGGACCCGGCGGGCGCCCTGCGGATCATGGAGGCCGAACAGCGGCTGGGGCGGCGCCTGGTACAGGTCGGGTTCATGCGGCGGTACGACGCCGAGTACGAGCGGCTGAAGGAGCTGCTGGACGCGGGCGGGATCGGACGGCCGCTCTTCCTCCACTGCCGGCACCGCAACGCGGCTTCCCCCTCCTTCTTCACCAGCGACATGCTCATCACGGACTCCGTGGTGCACGAGGTGGACGCGGCGCGCTGGCTGCTGGGGCAGGAGGTCACGGCGGTGTCCGTGCTCTCCCCCACCCCCTCCTCGGCGGCGCCCGAGGGGCTGCGCGACCCCCGGCTGGTCCTGCTGGAGACCTCCGGCGGGGCCGTCGTCGACGTGGAGATCTTCGTCAACTGCGGTGTCGGGTACCAGGTGCGGTGCGAGGCGGTCGGCGAGTCCGGCAGCGCCCTGATCGGCGACGGGCACGCGATGGTCGTGCAGGCGGCCGGCCGGTGGGGCGGGGAGATCCCGCAGGACTTCACGGTGCGCTTCGCCGACGCCTACGACCGCCAGCTGCGGAGCTGGGTGGCCGCGGCCGCGCGGGGCCGGGTGGCCGGACCGGACGCCTGGGACGGGTACGCGGCGTCGGCCGTCTCGGAGGCCGGCCTGACGGCGGCGCGCGGCGGCGTACGGACCACGGTCGAACTGGTGGAACGCCCGCCCCTGTACCGCTGACCCTGCTCCGGCCCGACGGGCCGCCCCGCCGCCGGACCGGTGCGTCGCATCTGTCACAGGGGTCCCGCTTGTGTCACGCATATCCGCATTACGCGGGTTTTCCGTCACAGGCGGTCGACAGCCCCTCCCCTGCCCTCACCCTGCGTCGTTCCCCGGGCACAACTCGAGTGATCGTCAGTGTCCACGCGCCGGCTCCCCCGACGGCCTCCCGGCCGGCTCCGCGGCGTGGACGAGGAGGTGTCGTGCATGAGCGACCGACAGCTGTGGTCGTACAAGGAGATCGCCGCCCACATCCGGGTCCAGCCGGACACCGTCCGCTCCTACCGCAAGCACGGGCTGCTTCCCGCACCCGACCACGTGGAGGTCGGCAAGCCCTACTGGTACGCCGACACCATCCGCACCTGGGTGGCCCGCCGCCCGGGCAACCGGGGCCGCCGCGAGGACTGACCACCCCCGGCCGGGCCCCCACCAGCGCCCGGGGCCCGGGGGCCCGGGGCCGGACGGGACCTACCGGGCCCCGGCAGGTATCCGCTCAGCCTCTCCGGCCCCCGCCCCGGGCCCCGGACCTGGGCCCGCCCCCGGCCCCCGACCCGCCTCGGGACCCGCTCCCGGACCGGGCGCCGGCGCGGCGGCCTCCCCCTCGCTCAGCCCGAACCGCTCGTGCATCCGGCGCAGCGGTCCCGGTGCCCACCAGGTGGCCTTCCCGGTCAGCTTCATCACCGCGGGGACCAGGAGGCTCCGTACGACCATGGCGTCCATCAGGACCGCCAGGGCAATTCCGAGCCCCAGCATCTTCGTGTTGGTCACCCGCGAGGTGCCGATGGCCACCATCACCACCGCCAGGATCACGGCGGCCGCGGTGATCAGTCCGCCGGTGCGGGCCAGTCCTGCGCTCACGGCTCCCTCGTGGTCCCCGGTGCGGTCGTACTCCTCCTTGATCCGGGATATGAGGAACACCCCGTAGTCCATGGAGAGTCCGAAGGCGATGCAGAACATCAGCACCGGCAGCGTGGTCTCTATGTCACCGGTCGAGGTGAAGGAGAGCAGGCCCGAGAGGTTGCCCTCCTGGAAGACCCACACCACCGCCCCGAACATCGCCGTCAGGCTCAGCGCGTTGAGCAGGATCGCCTGGATGGGTATCAGGACGCTCCCGGTGAGCAGGAACACCAGCAGCAGCGTGGCCAGTACCACCAGGGCCAGGGCGGCGGGCAGTTCCTCCGCTATGGCGTCCTGGGCGTCCACGAGGACCGCCGCCTGTCCGGTCACGGACGTCTCGAAGGGCGCGTCCACCTCTCGCACCTCGCCGACGAGGTCCTGTGCCTGCGGCCCCACAGCCTCGCCGTCGGCGGCCACCGAGAAGTAGGCGTACGGCGAGCCGGGGCCGGCGCTCACCGGGCCGTCGATCCGGACCACCCCGGGCAGTGCGCCCACCCGGTCCCGGTACGCGGTGAGGTCCCCGGGTCCCGCCGCCCCCTCGGCCAGCACGATCAGCCCGCCTCCGGGGCTGCCCGGGAAGCCGTCCCGGATCTGCTGCTGGACCATGTGCGACTCGGCGGTCGCCGGCAGCTGCCGGTCGTCCACGGTGCCGAACTTCACCCCGAGGAACGGCAGGCCGAGCAGCAGCAGCCCCGCGGTGGTGGCCACCGCGAACAGCGGGGCGCGCCGCATCACCAGCGCGGTCGTCCGCGCCCAGCCCCGGCCGGTCTCCCCGGCCTCCCGAACTCCTGCGGTACGCCGGCCCCGGCGCCACAGCGCGCGCAGGTCCAGGGAGTTGACCCGGTGGCCCAGCAGGACCAGGGCCGCGGGCAGCAGGATCAGCGCGGCGCCCGCCGCCAGCAGGACGACCGCGACCCCGGCGTAGGCGAAGGACCGCAGGAAGTACATCGGGAAGAACAGCATCGCCGAGAGCGAGACGGCGACGGTCAGCGCCGAGAACAGCACGGTGCGGCCGGCGGTGCGCAGCGTCGCCCCGACGGCGCCGACCGGGTCCCGGCCCGCGGCGAGTTCCTCGCGGAACCTCCGCACGATGAACAGGGCGTAGTCGATGGCGAGTCCGAGCCCGAGGGCGGTGGTCAGGTTCTGGGCGAAGACCGAGACGTCGGTGAACTCGGTGAGGCCGCGCAGCACCGCGTTCGTCCCGAGGACGGCCACGATGCCGACGCCGAGCGGCAGCAGGGCGGCCACCGCGCTGCCGAAGACGAGGACGAGCAGCACGAGCGTCACCGGCAGGGCGATCAGCTCGGCGCGCAGCAGGTCCTCCTGGATCGTCGCGGTCACCTCCCGCTGGACCGCGGCCTGCCCGCCGAGGGAGACCCTGAGCGGTCCGTGGTCCCCCTGGTAGCGCGGGGCGAGCCGGTCGAGCACCCGGGTGGCGGTCTTCTCGTCGCCCGTCACCCGGGCGGCGATCAGCGCCTGTCCGCCGTCCTCGGAGCGCAGCGCGGGTGACGGCGTGCGCCAGTACGAGCCGACGCCGGCGACCCCCTGCTCGGCGGCGAGCCGCACCGTCAGCCGCTCCGCCTCGGCCGCGACGGCGGGATCGTCCACTCCGGCGGCGCCCTCACGGGCGTGGACCAGCAGCAGCAGGTTGGGCTGGGAGCCGGGGAACTCGCGTTCCAGGACCGAGGCCGCACGGGTGGACTGGGCGTCCGGGTCCTCCCAGCCGCCGCTGCCCATCCGGTCGGCGACGCCGCCGCCCGCGAACACGGCCAGCGCCGTCACGACCAGGGCGAGCAGCAGCGAGAGCCGCGGCCGGGCCGTGACGATCCGGGTCCACCTGCCGCTCTCCCCGGGCGACGGCGGATTCTTGACTTCGGACATGACTCGGTGTCCCCTTCACCTGATTGCCAGGCTGAATACACTGGCGAATACGAGCAGTCGCTCGCGTTCATTCAGAATGCGAGCGACCCCTCGCGTTTGTCAATCACCCACGGGAAGCAAGGGATTGGACATGCCGGGGACACCCCAGGACAAAACGGCAGAAGAGGCAGAAGCACCCCCGCCATCCGACAAGGCAGCGGCCACGGCTGCGGCCACGGCCACAGTGACCACGGCCGCAGCCACGACCGCGACCCCCCGCCGCCGCCAGGCCCGCGGCGAGCGGCGGATCAGCCAGCTCCTGGCCGCCGCCGCGGGCGTGTTCTGCCGTACCGGATACGCCGCGGCCAGCACCAACGCCATCGCGCGCGAGGCCGGGGTCTCACCGGGCACGCTCTACCAGTTCTTCCCGAACAAGGAGGCCATCGCGATCGAGCTGGGCGGCCAGCTGCTCCAGCGCGCCCACGAGACGCACGGCCAGGCCTTCCTGCCCGAGAACCTGGACCGGCCGCTGCCCGAACTGCTGGACGCCGTCCTGGACCCGGTCATCGCCTTCAACTGCGAGAACCCGGCGTTCTGGGCGCTGATGCACGGCTCCGGCGTCCCGGGCATCACGCAGGAGCACGAGGAGCTGCACTGCAACCTGCTCACCCGGATCGAGGCCGTCCTGCACGGCTTCGCCCCCGCCGCCACGCCGGCCGAGCTCACCCACACCTCGAACATGATCCTGGGCATCTTCAAGTCGTCGCTGGACCTGATCCTCGCCCACGAGGGACCGGAGCGCGCCGCCTACACCGCTGAGCTGAAGACCGTTCTGCTCCGCTACCTGGAACCCATGGTCACCACGACTCGCTCTCGATGACCCGGTCCGGGCGCCGGGCGCCCGGCCCCTTCCCCGACCCGGACCCGCTCCCCGACCCGGACCCGCTCCCCGTCCCGGAGCCCGCCCGCAGCCGCAGCCCCACCAGGGGAAACACCAGTACCGACAGCATCCCCGCCCCCACCAGCGCCGCCGCCTCCCCCGGCTCGACCTTCCCGTCCTGGACCCCCATCGTCGCGATGGCCACGACCAGCGGCAGCGCCGTGGAACCGAACAGCACCAGCGCCGACCGGTCCCGCCGCCCGAGGTCCCGCGGGGCCAGCAGCCACATCGGCAGCCCCCGCACCACCACGAACAGCAGCAGGAACACCGGGACCAGGAGCAGCGTCCATCCGCCCCCGAGCAGCGCCTCCAGGTCGAACTCGATCCCGGTGACCACGAAGAACAGCGGCACCAGGAAGCCGAAGCCGAGCGCCTCGACCTTCGACAGCACCGTCCCGCTGCTCTCCGGCACGGCCCCCTGGAGCACCAGCCGGGTGATCAGTCCGGCCGCGAAGGCGCCGAGCAGGATGTCGAGCCCGAGCGCCTGGGCCAGCGCCAGCATTCCCACCAGCATCAGCATCACCAGCCGTACCGCGAACTGCGCGCTGCTGTGCAGGGTCCTGGCGATGACGCGGGAGAACCAAGGGGGCTTGGGCCGCAGCGCCCAGAACACCGCCGCCGCCGTCAGCAGCCCGAAGGCCACCAGCAGCGCGGCCGAGCGGGCCGGCGCCCGCCCGCTCAGCAGCAGCGCCATGGCGATGATCGGCCCGAACTCGCCGACCGACCCCATCGCCATCATCACCGTGCCCAACCGGCTCTTGAGGTCCCCGGCATCCCTGAGCACCGGCAGGATGGCGCCGAGCGCGGTGCTGGTCAGCGCGGTGCCGATGTAGACGCCCAGGAAGATCAGCATGGCGAGGCCGAGCTGGCTCAGTACGTCGATCACCTACCCGGAGCTCGCCCATCCGAGCACGTCGGGCCGCATGAGGATGCCGAGCAGGATCTCGAAGATGACCAGCGGCACGGCCAGCCAGCGCGAGAACCCGTAGGCGAGGAGCGGGGCGAGCACGGCGGCGGCCATGATCAGAACGAGGGTTCCCGGTTGATCCATATCCGCCATTTACATACACCTCGCCCATATCGTCCACCCCAAAAGAACGGGCGCGTATCCTCGCTTTGATACCCCCTAGGGGTATAGTCTCGAAGTGTCGGAGGAACAGGCTGGAGAAATCCGCCGCCCCCGGCGACCGGACCCACCCCTCATGAGGAGAACGACATGAACGCCGAGACGGACACCCGGACCACCACCGTCTACCGCGTGACCGGCATGACCTGCGGGCACTGCGAGGGCGCGGTGACCACGGAGCTCTCCGCCCTGCCCGGCGTCAGCTCGGTCAAGGCCGTCGCCGCGACCGGCGAGGTCACCGTGGTCTCCGCGGCCCCGCTGGCGGACGAGGACGTACGCGCCGCCGTGGACGAGGCGGGCTACGAGTTCGCCGGCCCCGCCCAGCCGTAACCGGCGCCACCGCTCCCCACCCGGGCGGCACCCGGCCGCCGGAGCACCCCACCCGGGCGGCACCCCGCCCCCCGCAGCACCCGCAGCACCCCGCCGGGCGGCACCGGCCAGCTCATACTGGTTCCGTACCGCCCGGCCCTCCCCCTGGAGCCCGGAACATGACCAGCACAGTGCACGACGGACCCATAGCGGCGGTCGAGCTCACGATCGGCGGAATGACCTGCGCCTCCTGCGCGGCCCGCATCGAGAAGAAGCTGAACCGGATGGACGGGGTCACCGCGACGGTGAACTACGCCACCGAGAAGGCGAAGGTCTCGTACGCGGGTGACGTCCGGGTCGCCGATCTGATCGCGACCGTCGTGAAGACCGGGTACACCGCAGAGGAACCCCCGCCGCCGGAACCGGAACCACAGCCGGAGGCCGCGGGAGGCCCGGGAGCCGGAGCGGACGGTGCCCCGGAGGCGGCCGACCCCGAGTCGGCCGCGCTCCGCACCCGGCTGCTCGTCTCGGCCGTCCTCGCCGCCCCCGTCGTGCTGCTCGCGATGGTCCCGGCGCTCCAGTTCGACAACTGGCAGTGGCTCTCCCTGACGCTCGCCGCCCCCGTCGTCGTCTGGGGCGCCCTCCCCTTCCACAAGGCCGCCTGGACCAACGCCCGGCACGGCGCCGCCACCATGGACACCCTGGTCTCGGTCGGCACGCTCGCCGCCTTCGCCTGGTCCCTGTGGGCCCTGTTCTTCGGCCACGCGGGCATGCCCGGCATGCGGCACGGCTTCGACCTCACGATCTCCCGGACGGACGGCTCCTCCGCCATCTACCTGGAGGTCGCGGCCGGCGTCGTCACGTTCATCCTGCTCGGCCGCTACCTGGAGGCGCGCGCCAAGCGGAAGTCGGGCGCGGCCCTCAAGGCCCTGCTGCGGCTCGGCGCCAAGGACGTCACCGTCCTGCGCGGCGGCGCCGAGGTCCGCGTCCCGGTGGGCTCGCTCGCGGTCGGCGACCGGTTCGTCGTCCGCCCCGGCGAGAAGATCGCCACCGACGGCGTGGTCGTCGAGGGCGACTCCGCCGTGGACGCCTCGATGCTGACCGGCGAGTCGGTCCCGGTCGAGGTGGCCCCGGGGGACGCCGTCACCGGCGCCACCGTCAACACCTCGGGGCGCCTGGTCGTCGAGGCCACCCGGATCGGCTCCGACACCCAGCTGGCCCGGATCGCGAAGCTCGTCGAGGACGCCCAGAACGGCAAGGCGGAGGTGCAGCGCCTCGCCGACCGGATCTCCGCCGTCTTCGTCCCCGTCGTCCTCGTCCTCGCCCTCGGCACCTGGGTCGGCTGGCTGCTCGCCACCGACAACCCCACCGCCGCCTTCACGGCCGCCGTGGCCGTCCTGATCATCGCCTGCCCCTGCGCCCTGGGCCTGGCCACCCCGACCGCGCTGATGGTCGGCACCGGCCGGGGAGCGCAGCTCGGCATCCTGATCAAGGGCCCCGAGGTGCTGGAGTCCACCCGCCGCGTGGACACCGTCGTCCTGGACAAGACCGGTACGGTCACCACCGGCCGGATGGCGCTGACCGGCGTCCACCCCGCCGAGGGCGTCGACCCCTCGCAGTTGCTCCGCCTCGCCGCAGCGCTGGAGCACGCCTCCGAGCACCCGATCGCCCGGGCGGTCGCGGCGGGCGCCGCCGGCCTTCCCGGGGGGCTGCCGACGCCGGAGGGCTTCGAGAACCTCGCCGGGCTGGGCGTCCGGGGCGTGGTCGACGGCCACGCCGTCCTGGTGGGCCGCGCCCGGCTGCTGGCCGAGCGGTCGGTCGAACTGCCTCAGGCGCTCGCCGGGGCCCTGGCGGCCGCCGAGGCCGCGGGCGACACCGCCGTCCTGGTGGCCTGGGACGGAACGGCGCGCGGGGTGCTGACCGTGGCCGACGCGGTCAAGGAGACCAGCGCCGAGGCGGTGGCCCGGCTGCGCGCGCTCGGCCTGACGCCGGTGCTGCTGACCGGTGACAACAAGGCCGTGGCAGAAACGGTGGCCCGCGCGGTGGGCATCGACGAGGTGATCGCCGAGGTGCTGCCGCAGGACAAGGTCGACGTGGTCAAGCGGCTCCAGGCCGAGGGCCGTACGGTCGCCATGGTCGGCGACGGGGTCAACGACGCGGCCGCGCTGGCCCAGGCGGACCTGGGCCTGGCCATGGGCACGGGCACCGACGCGGCCATCGAGGCCGGCGACCTGACCCTCGTACGGGGCGACCTGAGGGTTGCGGCGGACGCGATCCGGCTCTCCCGCCGGACCCTGTCCACGATCAAGGGGAACCTGTTCTGGGCCTTCGGCTACAACGTGGCGGCCCTGCCGCTGGCGGCCGCCGGACTGCTCAACCCGATGATCGCGGGGGCCGCGATGGCCTTCTCCTCGGTCTTCGTGGTGACCAACAGCCTCCGGTTGCGGTCCTTCCGCTAGTGGATCACCTTCGCATCCCCGCCACAGTTCCTTCACGCGAGACGCAGATCACAGTGATCGCGACGTAACCATCCGGGGTCGTCGTGGGTCTAATGGGGCGATGCCAGGGACGTCTTGGGGGACGTCTCACGGACGTCTTGGGGGATGTCCGTGGCATCGGCCGGCCGGGACGCGTGCCGCGGGAAGCCTTGAGCGGCCCTCCCGACCCGAACGGGTCCCGGCAGACACCGAACGCCCCGGATCGGATCCCGTGGGGGGAATCCGTACCGGGGAAAGGAAAGCGCCCCGACCGTCGACCCGTGGGGGGATCGACGGCGGGGCGCTTCTCCCTGCCTGTGCGTGCGCGCCCGTGTTCGGCGCGCGGATGCCGCCGCGGCCCGGAGGCCCCGGCTCAGCGGCTCTCTACGGGAACGAAGTCGCGCAGGACCTCGCCGGTGTAGATCTGGCGCGGGCGGCCGATGCGGGAACCCGGCTCCTTGATCATCTCGTGCCACTGGGCGATCCAGCCGGGAAGGCGGCCGATCGCGAAGAGCACGGTGAACATCTCGGTCGGGAATCCCATGGCCCGGTAGATGAGACCGGTGTAGAAGTCCACGTTCGGGTAGAGGTTGCGCGAGACGAAGTACTCGTCGGCCAGCGCGTGCTCTTCCAGCTTGAGCGCGATGTCGAGCAGCTCGTCGCTCTTGCCGAGCGCCGAGAGGACGTCGTGCGCCGCGGCCTTGATGATCTTCGCCCGGGGGTCGAAGCTCTTGTAGACGCGGTGTCCGAAGCCCATGAGGCGGACGCCGTCTTCCTTGTTCTTCACCTTGCGGATGAAGGCGTCGACGTCGCCGCCGTCGTTCTTGATGCCCTCGAGCATCTCGAGGACGGACTGGTTGGCGCCACCGTGCAGCGGGCCCCACAGGGCCGAGATGCCGGCGGAGATCGAGGCGAACATGTTCGCCTGCGAGGAGCCGACCAAACGCACGGTGGAGGTCGAACAGTTCTGCTCGTGGTCCGCGTGCAGGATCAGCAGCTTGTCGAGCGCCGAGACCACGACCGGGTCCAGGTCGTATTCCTGGGCCGGCACGGAGAACGTCATGCGCAGGAAGTTCTCGACGTAGCCGAGGTCGTTGCGCGGGTAGACCACCGGGTGGCCGACCGACTTCTTGTACGCGTAGGCCGCGATCGTCGGCAGCTTGGCCAGCAGGCGGATCGTCGAGAGGTGGCGCTGCTTCTCGTCGAACGGGTTGTGGCTGTCCTGGTAGAACGTCGACAGCGCGCTGACCACGGAGGACAGCATCGCCATCGGGTGCGCGTCACGCGGGAAGCCGTCGTAGAAGCGCTTCACGTCCTCGTGCAGCAGCGTGTGCTGGGTGATCTCATTGCGGAACGACGCGAGCTGGTCGACGGTCGGCAGCTCCCCGTTGATCAGCAGGTACGCGACCTCGATGAAGGTCGAACGCTCGGCCAGCTGCTCGATCGGGTAGCCGCGGTAGCGCAGGATCCCCTGCTCGCCGTCGAGGTAGGTAATCGCGGACTTGTACGCCGCGGTGTTGCCGTAGCCACTGTCCAGCGTGACGAGCCCGGTCTGGGCCCGCAGCTTCGAGATGTCGAAGCCCTGGTCACCGACGGTGCTCTCGACCACCGGGTAGGTGTATTCACCGTCCGCGTACCGGAGTACTACAGAGTTGTCGCTCACGTCATCCCTCACCGACGTAGTGCCTCTTCTTCGAGGTGCCCTGACTGCCACTACCTTCCCCCATTTGGCGCAGGAGAGTGCACTCGGGGTCGGCATTTGGTTCTTTCGACGGCACTGAGTGCCGCCAAGCTGCTCATCCTGCCCCTTCGCACCGGCACCGGGAACCCCAAATGATCGATCATCTAGGTGATGTTTCCCACCGGTATCCGGCCGGACAGCCTGGCAGCGACCGCCGTGTACCTCCTGCCTGCGGAAACCGTACGCACCGCCTGCCCCAGGGCCTTCCGTGACCCGACGAGGACGACCAGTTTTTTCGCCCTGGTCACCGCCGTGTAGAGCAGATTGCGCTGGAGCATCATCCAGGCCCCGGTGGTGACCGGGATCACCACGGCCGGATATTCACTCCCCTGGGAACGGTGGATGGTGACGGCGTACGCGTGGGCCAGCTCGTCGAGTTCGGCGAACTCGTACCCGATCTCCTCGTCCTCGTCCGTCCGTACGGTCAGGCGCTGTTCGTCCGGGTCGAGGGCGGTGACCACGCCGAGCGTCCCGTTGAAGACGCCGTTGACGCCCTTCTCGTAGTTGTTCCTGATCTGGGTGACCTTGTCGCCCACCCGGAAGACCCGGCCGCCGAACCGCTTCTCCGGGAGGTCCGGCCGGGCCGGCGTGATGGCCTGCTGGAGCAGGGCGTTGAGGTTTCCGGCGCCGGCCGGGCCGCGGTGCATGGGGGCGAGCACCTGGACGTCGCGGCGCGGGTCGAGTCCGAACCGGGCGGGAATCCTGCGGGCGGCCACGTCCACGGCCAGCGCCCCGGCCGCCTCCGTGTCCTCTTCGGCGAAGAGGAAGAAGTCCGGCAGCCCGTCGGTGATCGGCGGCAGGCCGGTGTTGATCCGGTGGGCGTTGGTGACCACCCCGGACTGCTGGGCCTGCCGGAAGATCCGGGTCAGCCGTACGGCGGGCACCGGGCCGCCCTCGGCCAGCAGGTCCCGCAGCACCTCCCCCGCGCCGACCGACGGCAGCTGGTCCACGTCCCCGACCAGCAGCAGGTGGGCGCCCGGCGCCACGGCCTTGACGAGCTTGTTGGCCAGCAGCAGGTCCAGCATCGAGGCCTCGTCGACGACGACCAGGTCCGCGTCCAGCGGCCGTTCCCGGTCGTACGCCGCGTCCCCGCCCGGCTTGAGCTCCAGCAGCCGGTGCACGGTGGAGGCCTCGGCCCCGGTGAGTTCCGAGAGCCGCTTGGCGGCCCGTCCCGTGGGCGCGGCGAGCACGACCTTGGCCTTCTTGGCCCGGGCCAGCTCGACGATCGAGCGCACGGTGAAGGACTTGCCGCAGCCGGGCCCGCCGGTCAGGACGGCGACCCGGCGGGTGAGGGCCAGCTTCACCGCGTCCCTCTGTTCGGGGGCGAGGGAGGCCCCGGTCCGCGAGGCGAGCCAGCCCAGGGCCTTGTCCCAGTCCACGTCCCGGAAGCCGGGCATCCGGTCGTCCTCGGCGTTCAGCAGCCGGCGCACCTGCCCGACCAGCGACAGCTCGGCGCGGTGGAAGGGGACCAGGTACACGGCGGTCAGCGGGTCCGGCCCGCCCTGCGGGTCGGGCACGGGCTCCCGTACGACGCCCTCCGGGTCTGCGGCGAGCTCGGCGAGGCAGTCGATGACCAGCCCGGTGTCCACCTGGAGCAGCTTGACCCCGTCGGCGATGAGCCGGTCCTCGGGCAGGAAGCAGTGCCCCTGGTCGGTGGACTGCGACAGGGCGTACTGGAGCCCGGCCTTGACCCGTTCGGGGCTGTCGTGCGGGATGCCGACGGCCTGGGCGATGCGGTCGGCGGTGAGGAATCCGATGCCCCAGACGTCGGCGGCGAGCCGGTAGGGCTGGTTCTTCACCACGGAGATGGAGGCGTCGGCGTACTTCTTGTAGATGCGCACGGCGATGGAGGTGGAGACGCCGACGCCCTGGAGGAAGACCATGACCTCCTTGATGGCCTTCTGCTCCTCCCATGCGGCGCCGATCAGTTTGGTCCGCTTGGGGCCGAGCCCCGGCACCTCGATGAGCCGCTTCGGCTCGTCCTCGATGACGTCGAGGGTGTCGGTGCCGAAGTGCTCCACGATCCGGTCGGCGATCTTCGGGCCGATGCCCTTGATCAGGCCGGAGCCGAGGTAGCGCCGGATGCCCTGGATGGTGGCGGGGAGCACGGTGCGGTAGTTCTCCACCGTGAACTGCCTGCCGTACTGCGGGTGGGAGCCCCAGCGGCCCTCCATCCGGAGCGACTCGCCGGGCTGCGCGCCGAGGAGCGAGCCGACGACGGTGAGGAGGTCGCCGCTGCCGCGGCCCGTGTCGACGCGGGCGACCGTGTACCCGGTGTCCTCGTTGGCGTAGGTGATGCGCTCGAGCACCCCATCGACCACTGCCGGTTGTGCCGCTGCCGCCCCGTCCGCTGCCATGGACCGAAAGCTACCGTCCGGCGCCGACAGCGCGGGGCTCCTGTGGAAAACCGCAGGGGACGGGCCCGGGACACCAGAAGGGGGCCCGGCCTCGCGGCCGGACCCCCTCACGGTTACCCCTCCCGTGTCGGACTTCCCGATCCCCCCAGATCCCCTCCCGAAAGTCCCGACGCACCATACGACCCGCGATTCCCGCGCGGGGTTGCACCCGGATCCGGAGCTTTACCGTTCCGTTACCGAGGGCGGGTCCGAGGTGCCGTCAAATCGCCGCAGAAGTAGCGTTTCCGTCATGAGCGAACCTTCATTGCAGGACGACGTGCTCCAGGAACTCGGCGACGACAAGCTGACCGAGATCGCCGGGCTCCTCGGCACGGACACCAACGGCGCCCGCGACACCGTCACCGAGACGGTCGGTGCCATGACCGGCGGTCTGCAGGAGAAGGCGGCGGCCGACGACGACGACGGCGTCGAGGTCCGCCAGGCCTTCGCCGAGGTGGCGGAGCCCCCGCTGCAGGGCGTGTCCACCCTGGGCGGCGGCCTGGGCGGAATGCTGTCCGGCGGGATGATGGCCGGGGTGCTCGCCAAGGTCAGCAAGCCGGTGGCCAGCGCCGTCTCGAAGAAGACCGGCATCCCCGCGCCCGCCATCAGCCGCGTGATCGAGCTGCTGATCCCGGTGCTGCTGGCGGTCTTCGCCAAGCGCGCGGCCTCCGGCAAGGCGGCGGGAACCCCCGCGGCCGGCGGCGCCCCGGCGTCCGGCGGCGCCCCGGCGTCCGGCCCGGGGACGGGCCCGGCGAGGGGCACCGGCCCGGAGGGCGGCGGACTCGGGGACCTGCTGGGCCAGATCCTCGGCGGCGGCAGGAAGTGACCCGTACGGCGTAACGCCCCGCGGGTACGCGGAGGGCGGTCCGGACGGCGGCGGGAGCCGTACCCGGACCGCCCTCCGCGCTTGTCCCCCGCCGGCGCCCCGCTATCCTCGGACGCCATGGACACGCCCGAGAAGGCACCCGTGCGGCTGCGGGCCCCCGAGCCCGGCGACCTGGGCTGGATCGTGCAGCGGCACGGCGCGCTGTACGCCGCGGAGTACGGCTGGAACACCGAGTTCGAGGGCCTGGTGGCCCGGATCGTCGCGGACTTCGCCGAGGACCACGACCCGTACCTGGAACGGGTCTGGATCGCCGAACTGGACGGCCGCCCGGTCGGCTCGGTGATGTGCGTACGGGAGGACGCCGCGCCCGGGACCGCGCGGCTGCGGCTGCTCCTGGTGGAGCCCGCCGGCCGCGGCCACGGGATCGGGACCCTGCTCGTCGGCGCCGTCGTGGCCTTCGCCCGCTCGGTCGGCTACCGCGAGCTGGTCCTGTGGACCAACGACGTGCTGGCCTCGGCGCGCTCCCTCTACCTGCACGCCGGCTTCACCCTGGTCGCCGAGCGCCCGCACCGCTCGTACGGGGTCGCCCTCACGGGACAGGACTGGCGACTGCCGCTGCAGGAGGGCTCCCCGCGCTGACGTCCGGACCGACCCCCGTACGGTCCGGTCCGACCCCCGTACGGTCCGAACGCCGCGCGGGGGTCAGCGAGGTCAGTGCCACCCCGCCGACCAGGAGCGCCGCCGCCAGCCAGCGCGTGCCCGAGACAGATTCCCCCAGCACCAGCGCGGCCGAGGACATCCCGAACACGGGGACCAGCAGCGAGAAGGGCGCCACCGAGGAGGCCGGGTAGCGCCGCAGCAGGTAGCCCCAGGCGCCGAAGCCGAAGACGGTGGACACCCAGGCGACGTACCCGATGACGGCGGCCCCCGACCAGTCCAGGGCCCGCAGCGCGGCCAGGTCCCGCTCCGGCCCCTCCAGCAGCAGCGAGAGCGCGAACAGCGGCAGCACCGGGACCGCGCACACCCACACCATGAAGTTCAGGGCGTCGGGCGGCGAGGCCCTGCGGGTCAGCACGTTGGAGACGCCCCAGCAGGCGGCGGCCGCGACGACCAGGACGAAGCCGAGCACCGGCCCCGAGGTGCCCCCGTCGACGGCGGCGACGGCGATCCCGGCGAGCGCGACCCCCATGCCGGCCACCCGCACCCGGCCGGGCCGCTCGCGCAGCACGACGGCGGCGAGGACCGCGGTGAAGACGGCCTGGATCTGGAGCACCAGCGAGGACAGCCCGGCCGGCATCCCGGCGGCCATCCCGGTGAACAGCAGGCCGAACTTGGCGATGCCGAGAGCCGCCCCGACCCCGAGGATCCACTTCCAGGCGACCTTGGGCCGCCCGACGAAGAACACGGCGGGCAGCGCGGCGGCGAGGAAGCGCAGGGCGGACAGGAGCAACGGCGGGAAGTGGTCGAGTCCGATCTCGATGACGACGAAGTTGACGCCCCAGACGGCGGCGACGAGCACGGCGAGCGCGGTGTGTACGGGACGCATGGTTCGAGCATCGACGCCCGGAGGATGTAGCACCAGCGCGAGTTCCTTCCGCGATGGATGAAGCATTGCTACCGAATGGCCGGACTGCCACGATGGGGACATGCTCGATCTCGCCCGCCTCCGCGCCCTGCACGCCGTATCCGTCCACGGCTCGGTCGCGGGCGCGGCGGCCGCCCTCGGCTACACCCCCTCGGCGGTCTCGCAGCAGATCGCCAAGCTGGAGCGGGAGACCCGCACCAGGCTGCTGGAGCGCCGCGGGCGCGGCGTCGCCCTCACCGAGGAGGCCCGCCATCTGGCCGACACGGCGCAGGAGTTGCTGGCGATCGTGGAGCGGGCCGAAACCACCCTGGAGGAGCGCCGCGGGCAGCCCGGCGGGCTGCTGACGGTGGCCGCGTTCGCCTCGGCGGCGCGCGGGCTGCTGCCGGGGGTGCTGGCCGACCTGGCCGCACGGCACCCGGCGCTCGACGTACGCCTCACGGAGGTCGACCCGCACCTGTCGGTCGACCTGGTGGTCCGGGGCGTCACCGACCTGGCGGTGGCCCACGACTGGGACATCGCCCCGCTGCCCGCCCCCGAGGGGATCGAGCAGGCGGTGATCGGCGACGACCTCTGCGACCTGGTGGTCCCGGCCGGGCACCCCTTCACCCGCCGCGAGGTGATCCTGCGCGCGGATCTGGGCGGGGAGCGCTGGGTGTGCCAGCCGCCCGGCCGCGTCTGCCACGACTGGCTGGTGCGGACCCTGCGGACGGCCGGCTTCGAGCCCGACATCGCGCACGTCGCCGAGGAGAACCACACCATCGTCGCCCTGGTCGCGGCCGGGCTCGGCATCGCCGTCGTCCCCCGCCTGGGCACGGGCACGCTGCCGCCGGGCGCGGTGGCCGTACCGCTGGAGCCCGGGCCCGTGCGCCGGCTGTACGCCCTGTGGCGGACCGGGGCCGCCCGCCGGCCCGCCATCACCGAGGCCGTACGGACCCTGCGGGAACACTGGGCCGCGGCGGCGGCCCGTCCGGGGGACCTCCCGAGTGTCCGTCACGCCCCGGCCCCGGCCCGGCAGTAGGGTCCGGCGCGTGACGGACCACGCCTCCCGCCGGACCCTGCTCGCCGCGGCCGCCCTGGCCGCCGTCACGGTGGCCGGGGCCGCCTCCGCGACCGCGGGGGCCCGCCGCGTCCCCGACGACCCGCGCGCCCCCGGCCGCGCCCCCGGCGGACCGCCGGGCCGGCACCTCGACCGGGCCCGGATGCGCGGCCTGGTGGAGGGGATGAGCCTCGCCGAGAAGGTCGGGCAGCTCTTCGTGTCCCGGGCGTACGGCCACTCGGCGACCGACCCGGACCCGGCGGACGCCGAGCGGAACCTGGCGCTGTTCGGGGTCCGCACCGCCGCCGAGCTGGTCTCCCGTTACCACCTCGGCGGGATCGTCTACTTCGCGTGGGCCCACAACACCCGTGACCCGCGGCAGATCGCGGAGCTCTCCGGCGGCCTCCAGCGGGCCGCCCTGGGCAGCGGCGCGCGGATCCCGCTGCTGCTCTCCACCGACCAGGAGCACGGGGCGGTCGCCCGTATCGGCCGGCCCGCGACCCTGCTGCCGGGGGCGATGGCGCTCGGCGCGGGCGGCTCCCCCGCCGACGCCCGCCGGGCCGCGCGGATCTCGGGCACCGAGCTGGCCGCCATGGGCATCCGCCAGGACTACGCGCCGGTGGCCGACGTCAACGTCAACCCGGCCAACCCGGTGATCGGCGTACGGTCCTTCGGCTCCGACCCGCGCGCCGTGGCCGCCCTGGTCGCCGCACAGGTCCGCGGCTACCAGGGAGCCGGGGTGGCCGCCACCGCCAAGCACTTCCCCGGCCACGGGGACACCGAGACCGACAGCCACGTCGGGCTGCCCGTGATGCGCCACAGCCGGGCCGTCTGGGAGGAGCTCGACGAGCCGCCCTTCCGGGCCGCGGTGGAGGCGGGCGTGGACGCGATCATGACGGCGCACATCGTGTTCCCCGCCCTCGACCCCTCCGGCGACCCCGCGACCCTCTCGCGCCCCATCGTCACCGGCATCCTGCGCGAACGCCTCGGCTTCCGGGGGGTGGTGGTCACCGACGCCCTCGACATGGCCGGGGTCCGCCAGAAGTACGGGGACGAGCGGGTGCCGGTCCTGGCCCTGCTCGCGGGCTGCGACCAGCTGCTGAACCCGCCGGACCTGGGGCTCGCTCACCGCAGCGTGCTGGCGGCCGTCGAGGCGGGCGAGCTGACCGAGGCGCGGATCGACGCGTCGGTGTTGCGCGTCCTGGAACTGAAGGCCCGCCGCGGCCTGTTCGGGGCGCCCGCGGTCACCGCGGCGGGGGCGGGTTCCGTCGTCGGCTCCCCGGAGCACCTGGCCGCCGCCGACGAGATCGCGGCCGGCACGACGACCCTGCTGGCCAATCGCGCCGGGCTGCTCCCGCTCGACGCCTCGGCCGCGCCCCGGCTGCTGGTCACCGGGGCCGACCCGGTGTCCCCCACCGGCACCACGGGTCCCCCGACGGCCGTACTGGCCCGGGAGCTGACGGCGCTGGGCTGCCGGGCCGCCGCGGTGGCGCCCGAGCGGGCCGAAGCCGCGGCGCCGGGGCACTCGGCGGTGCTGGTGTGCACGTACAACGTCCCCGGGGGGGACAGCCCCCAGCGCGCGCTGGTGGCGGAACTCGTCGCGTCCGGGGTCCCGGTGGTCGCGGTGGCGATCCGCAACCCGTACGACGCGGCCCGGCTGCCGCAGTGCGCGGCGGAGCTGGCCACGTACTGCTGGACGGACGTGGAGATGCGCGCGGCGGCCCGGGTGATCACCGGTGCGGTACGCCCCGCGGGCCGCCTCCCGGTCCCGGTTCCGGGCCGCTACCCGCTGGGCCACGGACTGGCGTACCCCTGACGGCGGCCGCCCGGCGGCGATCGGCGCCCGGCGCCCGGCGGGCGCGCACGGCGCCGCGAGACCCGCGACGGGCGAACCGGCGCCGCGCGAACCGGCGAACGGCCCCCGGGACACGGGACACGGGACACGGGACACGGGACACGGGACACGGGACACGGGTGAGGGCGTGCCCGCACCGTGTGCGGACACGCCCCCTGGGCTCACCTGCCCGGGCTCACCCCCGGCTACGGCCGCAGCTGCGGCTCGCGCTCCAGGTCGCGCTGGTCGAGCTGCGCGTCCGGCGCCGCCAGCGGCGCCGCCTTGCCCGTGTCGGCGAGCGCGGCGGCCGGGGCCACCCCGGCCCACTGGAGGATCTTCGCGGTGGCCAGGGTCCGCTCGCCGTCCAGGAGCTTGGCGACGTTGGCCCCGTGGTTGGCGCCGGGGGCGGTCATCACGTAGCTGTCGCGCACCCCGTAGCCGAGGTGGAACGGTTCGGCACCCCACGGGTCGTTCTGCCCGTACACGAACAGCATCTGGTTCGCGTTGTTCCGGACCCAGCGGTCGACGTCCGCCATGGCCGCCGGCTGGAAGGTCATCGGGATCGAGCGGGGCACGAAGTTGCGCGGCGGCTGGTAGCCGTAGCGGCTCAGGCCCTTGAGGTGGGGCTGCTTGATGTCGGGCGAGCCGAGCTGGGTGCCCGCCTGGTAGTAGTACGGCGTGTACGTCTCCAGGCCCTGGTCGGCGTAGGCCGAGAAGCCGGAGATCGCGTCGATGGTGTCCCAGATCTCCTGGTCCGAGGCGGTCGCGGCGGCCGGGACCGTGGAGCAGTCGGCGAGCAGGCTGTACTGCCAGAAGGCCCACACGTAGTCGAGCACGACGGCCTCGTAGGCCTTGTCGAGGGTGCCGACGGTGGTGAAGGTCCAGCCGTTCTCGGCGGCGGCCGCCGCGTACTTGGCCTCCAGCGGCTCGCGGCGCACGAGCGCCTCGCGCTGCACGGCGTTCAGCCGGTCGCGGCACTCCTTGGTGCCGACCTTGTTGAAGAACCGGTCGTAGGCCGAGTCCTCTTTGTTGACGACGTCGTTGGGCGCGACGTACGCGACGATGCCGTCCATGTCGCGCGGGTAGAAGCGCTCGTAGTACGTGGCGGTCATGCCGCCCTTGCTGCCGCCCGTGGCCAGCCAGTTCTTCGTGTAGGTCTTCTTCAGGGCGGCGAAGAGGCGGTGCTGGTCACTGGCGGCCTGCCAGATGTCCAGGTTGGCCCAGTTGGCCGGGTCGGGCCGCGAGGGCGTGAAGAAGCGGTACTCCATCGACACCTGGTTGCCGTCGATGATGGTCGTCGGCTCGCTGCGGCGCGGGCTGGTGTTGACGTTGTAGCCGGAGGTGAAGAACACCGTCGGCCGGGACACGTCCTTGTGGAGCAGGGTCAGGCGCTGCTTGAAGGTGCCCTTCCACGGCTGCCGGTGGTCGACCGGCTGCTCGTAGTTCAGTACGAAGAAGCGGTAACCGGGGTACGGCTTCTCCTCGATCAGGCTCATCCCCGGGATGCCGAGGATCTGGTCCTTGATGTCCGTGGCGGCGGCCGGCCCCGCGGCGGTGGCCGCTTGTGCCGTGGAGCCCGCCGCACCCATGGTGCCGATCAGCACCACGAGTGACAGCAGCCATCCGAGCGTCTTGCGCATGCACCCTCCCCTTGAGTTCACTTCGGTCGCCGTGAACCTAGCTGGGCGAACATGCGTCTGACCAGACCTAGTTGGGTCGCTCCGTCAGCACAGAATCCAGCCGGAATCGACAGATCCGGCCCCTACGCTCCCCTTCACATACACGCAGCGGCTGATCGCGCCGACGGTGACAGGACCGGCATACCGGGTGAATCGCCCCGCGTCCCGGACCGGCGCCCCGCCCCGCGGCTGGATGCTCACCTCCATCGGACGGCGCTCGCCGGGAACGCGGGCCACCGCCATCGCACAGGCCTGGGTGCGGCTCTTGTAGATCCGCACCTCACCCGTCGAGAACGGCAGCGTCCGCGCCAGCCGGCCGCCACACCCCTCGCCCGCCGCCCGGACCTTCCCGGCCCGCACGCTCCCGCCCTGCCCGTACACGCCCTGCCCGTACACGCCCTGCCCGTACACGCCCTGCCCGTTCCCGGCCTGCGCGGGCATGACCTGCCCGCTCCCGATCCGCGCGGGCACGGCCTCCGTGGGCGACGCCGCGGACAGCCCGCCGGCGCACAGCGAGAGCGCCGCCGTGAACACCCCCAGCGCGACGGTCCACCGTCCGCGCCTCCTCCGCACCTGTGGCAACACCCAGTCCCCCGATCGGTCGTACGTACAACGCGCGCACGCACGTACGACGTTCGGGCCGCCCGGAAGGTTGCAACGGACAAGCATCCGCGGCGCGACGACCGGCACGGGCCTACCCGAACCCGACCGAACCGCCCCTTACCGGGCGAGCCCGTCCGCCGGACCCCGTGGGCGTCGGCCCGTCGGGCCGGGCGCCCCCCCCTCGTACGAGTGCACCCACAACTTCCCAGCGGAAGAGCGGGAGTTCGCGATCACCGAGGAGATTACGCTAGGCGACCGGACGACCGCCCACCGTAGCCGCGAAAGGCCACCGACATGACGAACGACCTGCTCGACCGCAAGCTGGAGCGCGCCTTCACGCACCTGGACGTCAACGACGACCGGGTCATCGACGAGCACGACATCATCGGGCTCGGCTCCCGCCTGCTCACGGCCCTCGACGAGCCGGCGGACTCGCCCAAGGCGGCAAAGGTCATGGGCGGGCTGGTCGACTTCTGGGTCGAGCTGTTCAAGGAGCTGGACGTCGACAAGGACCACAAGCTCACGCAGGCGGAGTACAAGCAGGGCATGACGCGCCTCTTCCAGGACGACGGCGCCGCGTACGACCGGTCCTTCCGCCCGATGGTCCAGGCGATCCTGACGGTGGTCGACACCAACGGCGACGGGCACATCAGCCCGGAGGAGTTCCACAAGGCGCAGCTGGCCTTCGACACGAAGCTGGACCCCGCGGCCGCGGACGCGCTCTTCGCGCGGATCGACAAGAACCACGACGGGTACCTGACCGTGGACGAACTCCTCGACGCCGTGCGCGAGTACTACACCGGTACGGACGAGGACGCCCCCGGCAACCTGCTGTTCGGCGAGCTCTGAGGCCGGGCGGCGGCCCCGGTTCCGGGGCCCGCCACCCGACACCCGGGCCCCGGCCCTGACGCCTCAGGCCGCGGCCGGCTCGTCCTCCCCCACGAAGGTGCGCCACAGGTCGGCGTACCGCCCGCCGCGGCCCAGGAGTTCGGCGTGGGTGCCGTCCTCCACCACCCGGCCCCGGTCCATGACCACGACCCGGTCGGCGCGGGCCGCGGTGGTCAGCCGGTGGGCCACCACCAGCGTGGTGCGCTTGCCCGCGAGCCGGTCGGTGGCCTGGTTGACCTGGGCCTCGGTGGCGAGGTCGAGGGCGGCGGTCGCCTCGTCGAGCAGCAGCACGTCCGGGTCGACGAGTTCGGCGCGGGCCAGCGCGATCAGCTGGCGCTGCCCGGCGGAGAGGTTGCGGCCGCGCTCGGAGACGGTGTGCAGGTAGCCGCCGTCGAGAGTGGCGATCATGGCGTGGGCGCCGACCGCGCGGGCGGCGGCCTCGACCTCGGCGTCGCTCGCGGCGGGCCGCCCGTAGGCGATGGCGTCGCGGACGGTCCCCGGGAAGAGGTACGGCTCCTGGGGGACCACGCCCAGCCGGTGGCGGTACGCCGTCAGGTCGAGCTCCCGCAGGTCGGCACCGTCAGCGGTGATCCGTCCGGAGGTCGGGTCGTAGAACCGGGCCACCATCTTGACCAGCGTGGACTTGCCCGCTCCGGTCTCGCCGACGAAGGCCACGGTCTGCCCGGCGGGAATCCGCAGGCTGATTCCGGCCAGCGCCTCCCCCTTCTCGCCCCGCTCCTCGGCCGTGCCGTACTGGAACCGGACGTCCTCGAAGGCGATCTCCCCGCGCAGCTCCGGCAGCGCGCGGGGGTCGGCCGGCCTCGGGGTGGAGGTGGGCTCCCGCAGCAGTCCCTGGATGCGGCCGAGCGAGACGGTGGCCTGCTGGTAGCCGTCGAAGACCTGGGAGAGCTGCTGGACCGGGGCGAAGAACAGGTCGATGTAGAGCAGGTACGCCACCAGCGCGCCGAGGGTGAGGGTCCCCCCGTCCACCCGGCCCGCGCCGACGATGAGCACGGCGGCCGCCGCACCCGAGGACAGCAGCTGGACGAACGGGAAGTAGATGGATATCAGCCACTGGCCGCGGACGCGGGCCTCGCGGTACGCGTCGCTGCGCTCGGCGAACCGGGCGGCGCCGGCGCCCTCGCGGCGGAAGGCCTGGACGATGCGCAGCCCGGAGACGGACTCCTGGAGGTCGGCGTTGACCAGGCTGACCCGGTCGCGGGCGAGTTCGTAGGCGGCGACCGACTTGCGGCGGAAGTAGACCGTGCCGACCACCAGCAGGGGCAGGGTCGCGAAGACGATCAGCGCCAGCTCGACGTCGAGGACGAGGAGGGCGACGAGGATGCCGAAGAAGGTGAAGACGGAGACGACGGCGGTGACGAGCCCGGTCTGCAGGAACGTGGACAGGGCGTCGACGTCGGTGGTCATCCGCGTCATGATCTTGCCGGTCAGTTCGCGCTCGTAGTAGTCGAGGCCGAGGCGCTGGAGCTGGGCGAAGATCTTGACGCGCAGCGCGTACAGCACGCGCTCGCCGGTGCGGCCCGTCATGCGGGTCTCGGCGAACTGCGCGGCCCACTGCGCGATCACGATCACCAGGGCGAGGCCGGCGGCCACCCAGACGGCGCCCAGCGCGGCCTGCTCGACGCCCTGGTCGATGCCGTGGCGGATCAGGATGGGCAGCAGCAGCCCGGCGCCCGCGTCGACGGCCACGAGGCCGAGGCTGATCGCGAGCGGCGCCCAGAAGCCCTTGAGCAGGCGGCGCAGGCCGTAGCTCTCCTCGGCGGCCGCGGCGCGGGTCTCGTCCACGTCGGGTTCGTCGGCGGCGGGCGGCAGCGCGGCCACCTGCGCCAGCAGTTCGGGGGTGGCGGGCATCCCGGCGACGGCCCCGGCCATGGAGTGCCCGGCCCCGGGGGCGCGGATCCCGGCGGAGGCGGCGGGCGCGGCGGCGGAGGCGTTGTCCGACTCCTCCTGGCGCCGCCACAGCTCGGGGGTGACCCCGCCCGCGACCCGGCGCTTGGCGTTGACGGGCTCGGAGTTGATCTCCGCCTCGAGCTCGATGCCCCGCTCCAGGTCGCCGTCCCGGTCGAGGTCGCGTTCGAACTCGGCCATCGGTGTGTCGGCGGGCGTGCGCGGCGAGCCGGCGCCGAGGGCGTCGGGGTCGGTGAGGAGCCGCCGGTAGAGGGCGGAGCGGCGCTCCAGCTCCTCGTGCGTACCGAGGTCGGCGAGCCGGCCGCGGTCGAGTACGGCGATCCGGTCGGCCAGCGCGAGCGTGGAGCGGCGGTGCGCGATCAGCAGGGTGGTCCGGCCGGCCATGACGGCCCGCAGCGCCTCGTGGATCTCGTGCTCGACGCGGGCGTCGACGGCGGAGGTGGCGTCGTCGAGGAGCAGCAGCCGGGGGTCGGTGAGGATGGCGCGGGCGAGCGCGATGCGCTGGCGCTGGCCGCCGGAGAGGGTGAGCCCCTGTTCGCCGACCGTGGTGTCGTAGCCGGCCGGGAGGGCCTCGATGAAGCCCTCGGCCTGGGCGGCGCGGGCGGCGGCGCGGATCTGCTCGTCGCCGGCCTCGGGGTGCCCGTAGGCGATGTTCGCGCGGATGGTGTCGGAGAAGAGGAAGGAGTCCTCGGGCACCAGGCCGATCGCGGACCTGAGGGACGCGTACGTCAGGTCGCGGACGTCGTGGCCGCCGACGCGGACGGTGCCGCGGTCGGCGTCGTAGAAGCGGGGCAGGAGGAGCGAGACGGTGGACTTGCCGCTGCCGGAGGAGCCGACGAGGGCGATGGTCTCGCCCTCGGCGAGGGACAGCGAGAACCCGTCGAGCACGGGCCGCTCGCGGTCGTAGCCGAAGGCGACGCCGTCGAACTCGACGGTGGCGGGCGAGTCGGCGGGCAGCTCGGTGGCGCCCTCCCGGATCACCGGCTCGGTGTCGATGAGCTCGAAGACCCGCTCGGCGCCGGCGCGGGCCTGCTGGCCGACGGTGAGGATCATGGCGAGCATGCGGACGGGGCCGACGAGCTGGGCGAGGTAGGTGGAGAAGGCGACGAAGGTGCCGAGGGTGACCTGGCCGTTGGTGGCCATCCAGCCGCCGAGGGCCAGCATGGCGACCTGGGCGAGGGCCGGTACGGCCTGGAGGGCCGGGGTGTAGCGGGAGTTCAGCCGGATGGTCCGCATGCGGCCGGCGAACAGCCGGCGGCCGGCGGCGCGCAGCTTGCCGGTCTCCTGGTCCTCCTGGCCGAAGCCCTTCACGACACGGACGCCGGTCACGGCGCCGTCGACGACGCCCGCGACGGCGGCGGCCTGGCCCTGGGCCCACCAGGTGGCGGGGAAGAGCTTCTTGCGGCTGCGCTTGGCGATGAACCAGAGGGCGGGGGCCATGAGGAGCGCGACGAGGGTCAGCAGCGGGGACAGCCACAGCATGATGCCGAGGGATATCCCGAAGAGGAGGAAGTTCCCGATGGTCATCGGGAGCATGAAGAGCAGGCCCTGGATCAGCTGGAGGTCGCTGGTGGCCCGCCCGATCACCTGGCCGGTCGACAGCTCGTCCTGCCGCCGGCCGTCGAGGCGGGCGATGCTGTCGTACATGTCGGTGCGCAGGTCGTGCTGCACGTCGAGGGCGAGGCGCCCGCCGTAGTACCTGCGGATGTAGGTGAGCACGTACACGAGGAGGGCGGCGGCTATGAGCATGCCGGCCCAGGGCGTCATGTCCTTGGTCTTGTCCCCGATGACGTCGTCGATGATCACCTTGGTGACCAGCGGGACGAGCGCCATGACGGCCATGCCGGCCAGCGATGACCCGAGCGCGAGGAGCACGTTGACCTTGTAGCGCCAGGTGTACGCGGTCAGCCTCCTGCCCCAGCCCTGTTTTTCCTCGACCGCCGTCTTCGCCGCCGTCACGTGATGCCTCCCCGTAGCTCCTGCCCTGCCGCCTCCCCCAACGCCCCGACCGGCGGATTTCATCCCTCCGCAACGATCGAACGGGTTTACGCGCTGTTCGGCGAGCCGCCCTGAGCCGTACGGGTCAGGGGGGTACGGGGGCAGCGGAAGCCGCCGGGAGGCGCCCGGCGATACTCAGCCCATGACGATCAAGGACACCGAAGCGGATCCGGACCCGGCCCCGTGGGTCCGCGCCTCGGCCCCGGCGGCCGCGGCCCGGCCCCTCCCCGCGCCATTCCCGGAGGGGGACGCGGACCCGAACCACGAACCGGACCGCGACGAGGACGACCTCCTCCTGTCGGGCTGGTTCGCCCCGGCGTAGGCCGTATCCGTCCCTAGCGGGCGTCGAACTCGTACTCCAGGACGTAGGCGGCGGAGTCGAGGACCATCTCGTTCACCTCGACCGCCTTCCCCTCGGCGGTGTAGGCCGTACGGCAGACCAGCACCACCGGGGTCCCCGCGGTCAGCCCGAGCCGGGCTGCCTCGTCCGGGCCCGGCATCCGCGACCGGATCTCCTCCCGGAACCGCGCGGGCCCGTACCCCAGCTCGGCGAGGCGGGCGTAGATCCCGCCGGGCCCGCTGTCGGGCTCCGCGACGGGCGTCCCGGCCACGAGGGCGGCGTCGAGGTAGGAAGTGGCGAGCATGACGGGCTTCCCGTCGAGCAGGAACCGCCGCCGGCGCACGCAGGCCGTCGCCCCCTCGCCAAGCCCGAGCACGGCGGCGACGGCGTCCGGCGCCGCCTCGTCCGTGACGCCGAGGAACTCGACGACGGGCTCGCGCCCCTTGCCGTCCACGTCCCAGATGGATCCCCCGGCGCCCCACACCTCCACGGCCAACCGCTGGATGCCGCGGCGCCGGATGACGACCTGGTACTCCCGTACGAAAACCCCGGCACCCTTGCGCGCCTCAGCCAGGCCCTGGGCTTGAAGGACCCCAAAGGCCTGCCGTGCGGTCATCCGAGCCACGCCGTACCGGCTCATCAGGTCGCTCTCACCGGGCAAGCGTGCGCCCGGACCGTACTCGCCGGCCGCGATGGCGTCCTTCAGCTCAGCGGCGATGCGCTGGTACTTGGGCTGCCGACCCGCGACATCCTTCGCCATACCGCCCCTCCGATCATCTCCGAGCAGCCTAGAGGCGCGTCGGCACGAAACGTCGCTCCTCGCTCAACACCCGCCAGCATCGAACATATCTAGACATCTACTGGCGGAGCAGTACCCCGGCCCGCTTCACTGGCCACAGGAAGGTATCTAGATAAGTGAGGCTCGCATGGCAGAGAACCCCGCTGTCCAGGTCTTTTGGATCGTGCCGCGCGGCCCCCGCGCCCCCGGCCGGGCGCGGATGCTGCTGCGCGCGCAGCTCGGCGCCTGGAAGGTCGACGCGGGAGTCGCGGGGACGGCCGAGTTGGTCCTGTCCGAGCTGGTCACCAACGCCGTACGCCACGCCCGCGCCCCGCACGGCCGGGACATCGGGGTACGGCTGGTCCGCCGGAGCGGCACGCTCCGCGTGGAGGTGGCCGACGCGGGTCCCCCCGTCGAGCTCGCCGCGCGGGAGGCGGCGGAGGGGGACGAGCGGGGGCGCGGGCTCGCCATCGTGGAGGCGCTCGCCTCGCGGTGGGGCTACCGCCCCCGGGCCCACGGCATCGGCAAGGCCGTCTGGGCCGAGGTGGGCCTCAGGGAGTAGGCAGCGGCTTCACCACGGGGGGCGCGGCGAGGGGCTTGTTCTCGCAGCCGAGGGCATCGGTGACCCGGCGGGTCATCAGGTAGGTGAGAGTCATCCGCCGGTCTTTGGCCGCTTGATCCACGACCGGCCCATCCGGCCGGTCGAACATCGCGTCCGCCGAGAGCCGCACGTTTCGCGACTGTCCCCCGAGCTCACCGGGCAGGTCGCACTGGACGAGCAGCGTGGACTGGCCGGCGCTCGCCACGCCTCCCGCTCCGTTCAACTCGTACGAAGCGCCGTTGTGGGACGGGGACACCTCGGAAGTCGCCCGGGGAGACCAGCCGAACGAAAAGATCGCGTATCCACGATGCTGCTGGTCATCCTCGTACCGGCACGCAGTGTTGAAGTACGAATCCTTGCCCGGCCGCATCTGCTGCACCGCCGCTTTCATCTTGTCCACCAGCACGCTCGTGGACTTGTAGGCCTTCGTCTCGTAGCCCTCGGTAACGAGGATCTCCCGCACGAGCGCTTCCTCCTCCGAGGAGGCGATCCCGCACAGGTTTGCAGCCTTCCCCTCGGAGTCGCCCGAAGCGCACGACGCCAGCGTCAGCACACAGAGGAGCGCAGCCGTCGAACTTCCGAGGGTCTTGATCACGTCACGGCCTGAGATGTGCACGAGCAGCTTCCCGTCCCGAGGTGTATCCCTCGCCCGCCTCGTTCTTGGCGTGATCGAACGCAGGATCATCGCTGATCTTCCACTCGCGTCCCCACGCATCCAACAGACTGCTGGTTCCCTCGACACCAGCCGCGTAGTTTTTGCTGGAATCCTTCTTGCTCTGCTCCTCGGCCGATTCTTTGACACCCTCGACCCACTCGTACTTGGCCGAGTCGATCAGTGAGCCGCCGACCGTGCCGACGACCGGGATTTCACCGATGAGCCCGTTCGCGACGGCAGCCGTGTGCTCGGACACGCCTTCCGCCCACGTGACGCGGTCCTCTTCCTTGTCCTTGTAGACGTCGGCCCCGATGCCGTTCAGGGCACCCGTTGCGGCCCCGATGTCGTGCGCGCGGTTGTCCCAGTCAGCGCTCACGCCGTGCGGGGAGTCGGCCTTGTACGGGGCGGCGGTCGCGAGCTGTTCCGCCGAGTAGGCGCGCTCCGCTTCGACCAACAGGGCGTAGGCCGGGCCGTCGTCCGCGATGCCGCGCATCACGCGGACCAGGCTGCCCTGGCCGACCGCGATCTGGGCCTGATCGCCCGAACCGTGGATGGAGTCCTTGCCACTGACGATGCCGAGGTCGCTCTCCTGACCTCCCAAGATGAGATGGGTGTCCGCCACGTAGTCGACCAGGGCCTTGGCCATCGGCTGGCGGAACTTCTCCAGCTCCTCCGGGAACTCGTCGCCGCCCATCTCGTCGTCGAGGAGACGGATGGCGTTGTGCATGACGCGCGCCTGGCCCTCGGTGTGCGTGCCCGCCGGGCCCATCTTGTCTCCGGGCGCGTCGCCGGTGGCCGCCGCGTGGAAGGCCGCTGCGAAGCCGTCCATCTTGTAGGGGCTTTCCATCTCCATCGGGGGACCGTACGGCCCCGACATCCACTGGTCGTGCCACTTGCGGTCGGTAAGCAGGTGGTCCAGGTGGTCGTTCTTGTTGCCGGGCGCATCCGGGTCGAGGAAGTAGGTGGCCGTGTCCGGGTCCTTGGCCATGATGCCCAGGATCGCGTCCAGCGGGTCCGAGACCAGATTGGGCCGTTGGGAGTCGTACGCGTGGGCGTACATGTTCGGCTTCGCCTTCTCGGCCTCGATGATGCCGTGCCCGACATCGTTGAGGAACTGCTTTCCGTAGCCGTCGCCGTGGCCCATGAGCGTCAGGAGCGCCTGGTAGCCGTACGTGGGCCGCAGGCCCTTGGCGACCAGTTCGGGGCCCTGTTCCTTGAGGCCGTTGACGAACGGCTGGTAGGCGTAGCTCCCCGGGTCCTTCGTGCCCGAGGCGATCGTCCCGGCGAGGCCGGAGTTGATCGACTCGTACAGCTTCTTGTCGGCCGCCGACGCGCCGCGTTCGTTGGACGCCAGGTTCATCTGGTCGGCGAGCTGAAGGGTGTCCTTCGCGCCCAGCGCGTGCAGGTACGCCTCGCTGAAGTGCTGGTCCTTGGAGTTCTGCCGCAGGAGCTCGTCGTAGTGCCGCAGTTCCTCCGGAGAGGCCTTGCCGTCACGGATCTTCGAGGTGAGCGCGAGCGCTTCGACGGCCTCGACGTCATTGACCGGCTTGGAGTTGAAGCCGAACATCGCCGTGCCGTCCGCGCCGGACGCGTTCAGCAGGGCGACCTTGACGTCGGCGTCGAAGTCCGTGACCGCCTTGACCGTTTCGGCGATCCTGCGCGTCCAGGAGCGTTCGACCTCCGGGAGGTCGGGGTCGTGGCGGATCGCGTTCGCGGCGGCCGGGTCCGTCTTGCTGAAGTCATAGCCGGCGACGCCGGCGTCCGAGACCTTCATGCCGGCGCTGACCGCGTCCGCGACGGCGGACGTCACCCGCGACTTGAGGTTCACGAACTGGGCGTGCGCGTCACGCAGCAGCGACTCCATGGCGAGCGCCTCGGTCTGGGCCGCGTCGAACTCCCTGCGGGTGATCCCGGAGTTCGTGCTCGCCACCTGGGCGCTGGAGCCCAGCCAGCCGTTGCCCGTGGATACGCTCTGGACTTCCTTCTCGTACACGTCCTCCATGGCCTTGAACTGCTTCGCCATGGCCTTCCAGCCGTCGGCGGCCGTGGTGAGCGCGGAGAGGTCCGTCTGCAGGATCTGCTGGTACGTCGGCACGGCTCCCTCACACCCCCGAGATGTTGGACTTCACCGGCTGGAAGCCGCGGCCGGTCAGCTGGTCGTTCCCGGTGAACAGGTTCGACGCCCCGCGCAGGGCGGTCTTCTCGGAGTCCAGGCGGGACATCAGCCGCTTCACCTGGTCGTCCCAGTGGGTGTGCGCCTTGGTCAGGCCCGCTGCCGTGTCCCAGCCGTTGAACGCGGTGACCGCACCCTTCGTCGGTTCGTCGGCCGCGTCCGCGGCCTTCTTCGTACCGGGCTGGAGGACGTTCTCGATGGTGTTGGCCGCCTTCTTCTTCGCCGGCGGGGCGGTCGCCAGGACGCCCGAACCGCCGCCCCCCGGTTCGGCGGGGGCCTGGTTCAGCCGCATCTGCGGTGACGGGCCGGCGGCTGCGGCCTGCTTCTGCGCGGCCCACTCCTGCTCGAACGACACTGCTCCCCCTACCGACTGCCGGTGCCTGATCACCACCACCCTAACGAGGCGCCGGGGCGGCCCTATACGTGCGTCGGGGCGAACATCTTGAGGGTCGTCGGGAGGACCAGGACCGAAGGGCCCGGTTCCGCGAGGGACTTGGCCAGGTCCTCGCGGAGGGTTTCCGGGGTGGTCGTGGCCGCCGGGACGCCGAACGAGGCCGCCAGGGCGACGAAGTCGGGACGGGTCAGCTCCGTGCCCGTGGCCCGGCCGAAGGACGCCGTCATGTACTCGCGCAGGATGCCGTAGCCGCCGTCGTCCACGATCAGCCAGGTGACGTCGAGGTCGTGCTGCCGGGCCGTGGCCAGGTCCGCGAGCGAGTACATCGCGCCGCCGTCGCCGGACACGGCCAGCACCGGGGTGCCCGGTTCCGCGACGCAGGCGCCCAGGGCCGCCGGGAAGGCGTAGCCGAGGCCGCCCGCGCCCTGCGCCGAGTGCATGGTGTTGGGGTGCTTCGGGTCGAAGGCCGACCAGGCCCAGTAGGACAGCATCGTCATGTCCCAGAAGGACGGGGACCGCGCCGGGAGCGCCGCGCGGACGGACCGCAGGAGGCCCTGTTCCAGGCCGACGTCCTGGGTGGACAGCCGGGCTGCGATGTCCGCGAGGACCATCCGGACGCGTTCGGGCGCGGTGGGGTCCTCGCGTGCGGGAACCGTCTCCAGCAGGGCTTGGAGCGCGAGGCGGGCGTCCGCGTGGATGCCGAGGGCCGCGTGGTTCGACTCCAGCTTGCCGAGGTCCGCCTCGATCTGCACGACCCGGCCGGTGGGGAAGAACGTGTGGTAGTTCGAGGAGAGTTCACCGAGGCCCGAGCCGACGACCAGCAGGACGTCCGCGTCCTCCAGGAAGTCGGTCATGTGGCGGTCCTCCAGCCAGGACTGGAGGGACAGCGGGTGCGTCCAGGGGAAGGCGCCCTTGCCGCCGAAGGTGGTGACCACGGGCGCGTTGAGGCGCTCCGCGAGCTGCCTGAGCTTGCCCGCCGCGTCGGAGCGGATGACGCCGCCGCCCGCGATGATCACCGGTCGGGCGGCCCCCGCCAGCCAGTGGGACGCCAGCGCCGTCAGCTCGGGGCGCGGGGCCAGTTCGTGCGGGGTCGCGTCCATGCCCGTGACCTGCGGGATGACGGTTTCGGCGCGGAGCACGTCCTCCGGGATCTCCACCCAGACGGGGCCGTGCGGGGTCGTCAGCGCCGACTCCCAGGCCTCGGCCACCACCGACGGGATCTGGGAGGGGGTACGGGCGGTGTGCACGGACTTCACCACGTCCCGGAAGGACGCGGACTGGTCGCGCAGCTCGTGCAGGTGGCCGCGCCGGCCACCGCCCAGGCCCGCGGCCGGCACCTGCGAGGAGATCGCGAGGACCGGCGCGGACGCGGCCGCCGCCTCCGCGAGGGCGGGCAGGGCCATGAGCGCGCCCGGACCCGTGGAGAGCAGCAGCGGGACCGCCTCCCCGGTGATCCGGCCGTACGCGTCGGCCGCGAAGGCGGCGTTGTTCTCCGTACGGAGGCCGATCAGCCGCAGGTCGGAGCGGCCGACCGCGTCGAAGAGGCCCAGCGCGTGCTGGCCGGGCAGTCCGAAGACGGTCGTCGCGCCGAGCGAGCGCAGCGTCTCCACGACCAGGTCCCCGCCCGTGCGGCCCGGCGGCGGTGCGAGGGCGGCGGCCGTCTGGGCCTCGGTGGGACGGAGTACCAGGTCGTGGTCGTGCGTCACGTGCTCAGTTGCCCTTCGCCTTCGCCGCAGCGATCTGCCGGCTCATGATCGTGGTGAGCTCGTACGCGGTGTGCGAGGCCGCGACCGAGGTGATCTCCGCGTGATCGTACGCCGGGGCGACCTCGACGACGTCGGCGGAAACGAGGTTGCAGGAGGACAGCCCGCGGATGATCTCCAGCAGCTCGCGGGAGGTCATGCCGCCCGCCTCGGGGGTGCCGGTGCCGGGGGCGTGCGCCGGGTCGAGCACGTCGATGTCGATGGAGATGTAGAGCGGGCGGTCGCCGATGCGCTGGCGCAGCTGGTCGGCGACCTCGTCGGCGCCGCGCCGGTAGACGTCGGCCGAGGTGACGATGCCGAAGCCCATCTTGGCGTCGTCGGTCAGGTCCTGCTTGCCGTACAGCGGGCCGCGGGTGCCGACGTGGGAGAGCGCCTCGGTGTCGAGGATGCCCTCCTCGACGGCGCGGCGGAACGGGGTGCCGTGGGTGTACTCGGCGCCGAAGTAGGTGTCCCAGGTGTCCAGGTGCGCGTCGAAGTGCAGCAGCGCGACCGGGCCGTGCTTCTTGGCGACCGAGCGGAGCAGCGGGAGCGCGATGGTGTGGTCGCCGCCGAGGGTCATCAGGCGGGAGCCGGCGCCGAGGAGCTCGTCGGCGGCGGCCTCGACCTGGTCGACGGCCTCGTTGATGTTGAAGGGGTTCACCGCGATGTCGCCGGCGTCCGCGACCTGCGCGAGGGCGAACGGGGAGGCGTCCTGGGCGGGGTTGTACGGGCGCAGCAGGCGGGAGGCCTCGCGGATGGCGTTGCCGCCGAATCGGGCGCCGGGGCGGTAGGAGACGCCGGAGTCGAAGGGGACGCCCACGACGGCGACGTCCGCGGAGCCGCCGACCTCGTCCAGGCGGGGCAGCCGGGCGAAGGTCGCGGGGCCCGCGTAGCGCGGGATGCGGGAGGAGTCGACGGGTCCGCGCGGCTGCGTGCTCATGGGGGGTGCCCTTCTGGAGGTCCTGCTGGTGCGGTGATTCGAGCGTAAGCGGACACCCGCGGGGGGCGAAGTATACGTTTCATCCACTACGGCCCCTTGATGTGTACGGAGTATCCATGGAAGCCGCCCCTCCCACCCCGCCGGTCCCGCTGGCACGGCTGCTCGCCGACCCCGAGCTGGGGCTGCGGCACGTGGCCGGGCCCGCCGCGGCCGAGGTGCACGGGGTGCACGCCTCCGAGATGGCGGACCCGTCGCCGTACCTCCTGGGCGGCGAGCTGCTGCTGACGGCGGGCGCCGAGCTGGGGGCGGATCCCGACCGGTACGCGGCCCGGCTCGTCGCGGCGGGCGCGGCGGCCCTCGGCTTCGGCGTGGCGCCCGTGCACGAGGCGGTGCCGCCGGGCCTCGCCGAGGCGTGCGGCCGGCACGGGCTGCCGCTGCTGGAGGTCCCGCCGGGGACCCCCTTCACGGCGGTCGCCCGTACGGTGTGGCGGCTGATGGAGCAGGCCCGTACGGGTGAACTGCGCCGGGTCACCGAGGCCCAGCAGTCCCTCGCGGCGGCGGCCGCCCGGCCCGACCCGGTCCCCGCGGTGCTGCGGCGGCTCGCCGCGAGCCTCGGCGGCCGCGTCGAGCTGGCCCCGGACGGCCGGTCGGCGGGCGGGCCGGTGCCTCCCGGGGCCGCCGGGGCGCTGGCCGCGCTGCTGGCCCGGGTCGGGCGGCCGGGCGGCCCGGCGACGGCCACCGACGAGTCCGGGGGCTGGCACCTCGCGGCGTACGCCCTGTCCCGTCACCCGGAACCGCCGCCGGGCGCGGCGCCGGGCCCGGCGGCGCCGGGCCCGGCGGGCGGCACGGCGGGAGCGGCGGCGGGCGGCACGACGGCAGCGGGCCCGGCAGGCGGAACGACGGCGCCCAGCCCGGCGGGCGGCACGGCGGCAGCGGGAGCGGCGGCGGGCCCTGCGGTGTCCGGCCCCGCGACACGCGGCACCCCGACCCCCGGCCCCGCGCCCGTCGGCCCGCCCGGGGCCCCGCACGCGCACCCGCCCGCGCCCGGGACCCCGCACGCATCCCCCGCATCCCCCGCACTCCCCACACCCCCCGCCCGGGCCCTCGGGACCGCCACGCCCGCGCGGGCCCCCGGCGACCACACGATCGCCTCGGTGGCGGCGGTCCTGCTGGCGCTGCTCACAGCCGACCGGCCCGCCGGGGACGAGGCCGCCGCGCTGACCCGGCTGCTGCTCGGCGGCTCCCCCGCCGGGTCGCTGGCCGGGCCGGGGCCCTGGTACGCCGTCCACGCCCGGAGCGCCGGCGGCGGCGACCCCGTGGCCCTCGCCGCGGCGCTGGGCACCGTACTGCTGGACCCGCGCGGGGAGGCCGTACGCCTGGTCACCGACCGGGAGCCCGGCCCGCGGACGGGGTGGCGGCTGGGGGTCAGCGCCCCGGCGGCGGCCGCGGGGCTCGCGACCGCCGACGCGCAGGCCCGGCGGGCCCTGGAGCGCGCCGAGGCGGCCCGGACCCCCCTCGCCCGGCACACGGCCGGGGGCCTGGGGGCTCTGCTCGACCCGGCCGAGGCCCGCGCGCACGCCGAGGCGCTGCTCGCCCCGCTGAACGGGGCGCAGGCCGCCACCCTGCGCGCATGGCTGGCCCACCACGGCAGCTGGGACCGGACGGCCGCCGCCCTCGGCGTGCACCGCAACACGGTCCGCCAGCGCATCACCCGCGCGGCCGGTCTGCTCGCCCGCGACCTCGACGACCCGGACACGCGCATGGAACTGTGGTTCGCACTACGAAGTCTGGACAGGGACGACAACTCGCCGGTAACTTAATTGAGCAAGCGCTTAGACATAAGCCATCAATTGAGCAACGACGACGGCGCGCAACCACCTCCGCGAGAGCGGCGGCGGTTTAGCCGCATAAGGGAGTGTCGGCTGTGCGCCGTACCGTTTTCAACGAGGACCACGAGGCGTTCCGCGAGACCATCCGCGCCTTCATCGAGGCCGAGGTCGTCCCCGTCTACGACGAGTGGTTCCAGGCCGGCCAGGCGCCGCGCGACTTCTACTACAAGCTCGGCGAGCTGGGCGTCTTCGGCATCAACGTCCCCGAGGAGTTCGGCGGCGCGGGCCTGGACACGCACAAGTTCGAGGCCGTCCTCTACGAGGAGACCTCCCGCGCGGGCGTGAACTTCGGCGGTTCCGGCGTGCACGTGCTGCTCGCCCTCCCGTACATCAAGATGCTCTCCACCGACGAGCAGAAGAAGCGCTACCTGCCGAAGTTCGTCACCGGCGAGGAGATGTGGGCGCTCGCCATGACCGAGCCGGGCACCGGCTCCGACGTCGCGGGCATGAAGACCACCGCCAAGCTCTCCGAGGACGGCACCCACTACGTCCTCAACGGCTCCAAGACCTTCATCACCGGCGGCGTGCACGCCGACCGGGTGATCGTCTGCGCCCGCACCTCCGCCCCGCGCGAGGACGACCGCCGCTTCGGCATCTCCCTCTTCGCCGTGGACACCAAGTCCGAGGGCTACTCGATCGGCCGCAAGCTCGACAAGCTCGGCCTGCGCACCTCCGACACGGCCGAGCTGGCCTTCGTCGACGTGAAGGTCCCGGTCGAGGACCTGATGGGCGAGGAGAACAAGGGCTTCTACTACCTCGGCGCCAACCTGCCGTCCGAGCGCTGGGGCATCGCCTTCGGCGCCTACGCGCAGGCCAAGGCCGCCGTCCGGTTCGCCCAGCAGTACGTGACGGACCGCACCGTCTTCGGCAAGCCGGTGGCCCACTTCCAGAACACCAAGTTCGAACTGGCCTCCTGCCAGGCCGAGGTGGACGCCGCCGAGGCGGTCGCCGACCGCGCCCTGGAGGCCCTGGACGCCGGCGAGCTGACCGCCGCCGAGGCCGCGTCCGCGAAGCTGTTCTGCACCGAGGTCGCGCACCGCGTCATCGACAAGTGCCTCCAGCTGCACGGCGGTTACGGCTACATGAACGAGTACCCGATCGCCCGCCTGTACGCCGACAACCGCGTGAACCGCATCTACGGCGGCACCAGCGAGGTCATGAAGTCCATCATCGCCAAGTCCATGGGCCTGTAAGGGATTCGGGACACCTACCCTTCCCCCATGAACGAGGCACTGACGACGCTCCTCGACCTGCTCGACCTGGAGCAGATCGAGGAGAACATCTTCCGCGGTACCAGCCGTTCGGCGCTGGTACCGCGCGTGTTCGGCGGCCAGGTCGCGGCCCAGGCCCTGGTCGCGGCCGGGCGGACCGTTCCCGAGGACCGCGCCGCGCACTCGCTGCACTCGTACTTCCTGCGCGCCGGGGACCCGGGCGCGCCCATCGTGTACTCGGTGGACCGGATCCGCGACGGGCGCTCCTTCACCACGCGCCGGGTCGTCGCCGTCCAGCACGGCCAGCCGATCTTCCACCTCTCCGCGTCGTTCCAGACGTACGAGGACGGGCTCGACCACCAGGCCGCCATGCCCGCCGCCCCGGACCCGGAGACCCTGCCCACCGCCGCCGAGGCCCTGCCCGCCTACCGGTCCGCCTTCCGCGACCCCGGCACGGTGGAGCGCCTGATCGACGCGCGCGCCGCGGTGGACCTGCGCTACGCGACGGTCCCGCCCTGGGGCAGCGTCGGCGAGCCGGTGGAGCCGCGGTCGCAGGTGTGGTTCCGTACGGCCGGGAAGCTGGAGAGCGACGATCCCCTGCTGCACACCTGCCTGGCCACGTACGTCTCGGACATGACGCTGCTGGACTCGGTGCTGCTCGCCCACGGGCGGGGCGGCTGGGCGGTCGGCGATGTCGTGGGGGCCTCGCTGGACCACGCCATGTGGTTCCACCGGCCGTTCCGCGCGGACGAGTGGCTGCTGTACGACCAGGAGTCGCCGTCGGCGGCCGCCGGCCGGGGCCTCGGGCAGGCCCGCATCTGGACCCAGGACGGGCGCCTGGCCGTGACGGTCATCCAGGAGGGCGTCGTCCGCGTGCCCCGCACCTGACCCCGGTCGTCCGCGTGCCCCGCACCTGACCCCGGTCGTCCGCGTGCCCGCACCTGGCCCCCGCCGCCGACGCGGCGGTGGCCCGGCCCCGCCGGAACGCCGGGGCCCGCCGCCGGCGGCGGGCTACGCCCCGGCCAGGCCCGCCGCGTCCAGCAGGTACGCCACCATCGGGTCGTAGTGGCGCGGGTCGCGCACGTGGTCGTCCAGGGGGATCGCCACCTGGAGGGTGCCCTCGGCCTCGGCGAGGAAGAGCGCCGGGTCGTTGCAGTCTGCGTAGCCCACCGCGTCCAGGCCCCGCTGGGCCGCGCAGCCCGCCCAGCCGTGGTCGGCGACGACGAGGTCGGGCTGCGGGCGGTTCGAGGCCGCCAGGCCGTCCAGGATCGCGGCCATCGGTGCCGGCGAATGGGTGTGCCACAGCGTCGCGCCCCGCTCCAGGACGGCGATGTCGGCGAACTGCCAGACCGAGCCCTCGTCGGCGTGCAGCCCGGCCGGGATGACCATGATCTCGCAGCCCGCCGCCCGCAGCGCGGCCGCCGTCGCCCGGTGGACGTCCAGCAGCCCGCCCGGGTGCCCGGTGGCCAGCAGTACGCTCTGCCGGTCCAGGGCGGCCTTGCGCAGCCGCGCCGCCAGCCGGTCCAGGCCGGCCACGGTCAGTTCCGGGTCGATGGTGTCCTGGCCGTACCGGTGCTCGGCGTCGTCCACGACCCCGCAGCGCTCCGCCATCACCGCGAGGACGTCCTGCTCGTCCGTCCAGCGGTCGCCCAGCTCCAGGCCGAGCCAGTAGTGCCGGTCGCCGTTGGCGAGCTTGCGGTAGTGGGAGAGGTTGTTCTCGCGCGGCGTCGCCACCTGCCCCGCGATGCGGGTGCGCACCAAGTGGTCGACGAGTTCGGCGCGGCTCGGCGTTCGCGCGGATCGGTCGGGCGTCTCTATCGGCTTCGGCATACGGCCCATTCTGCCGCCGCCCGGGCGGAGGCGTCCCGTCCATCTCGGCCGCCGGACGCGCCCGCTCACACGGACAGCGCCCCGAACGCCCCGTGGGCGAGCCTGCGCAGCAGCGACTCCGTCGCCTCCCGGCCCAGCGCGGCCAGGTGCGGGGTGGAGTTCAGCAGGCCGAAGACGGCGTGCACGGAGACCCGCACCTCGGCCTCGGCCACCTCGGGGTGCAGTTCGCGTACGACGTCCACCCACAGCTCGACGTACTGGCGCTGGAGCTGCCGTACGAGCTTGCGGTCGGCGTCCCGGAGCCGGTCGAGCTCCCGGTCGTGCACGGTGATCAGCGCCCGGTCGTCGAGCGCGAAGTCGATGTGCCCGTCGATGAGGGAGGACAGGACCCGCGGCGGGTCGCCGGCCGCCTCCGCCACCCGGTGGCGGCCCCCGGTGAGCAGGCGTTCGCTGATGCCCACGAGGAGCTCGGCGAGCATGGCGTCCTTGCCCGCGAAGTGCCGGTACAGGCCGGGGCCGCTGATGCCCACCGCGGCCCCTATCTCGTCGACGCCGACCCCGTGGAACCCACGCGCGGCGAAGAGACGAGCGGCCTCACTGAGGATCTGCTCGCGACGGGTGGGGGCGGCCGCTCTGGTGCTCATGGGAAACCATTCTAGACAGGGCCGTTAGCGGTCGTTAACCTAAGTCCCACAAGCGTTAACGCTCATTAACACCGTGCACCGAGCAAGGGAGCTCGACCGATGCAGCAGGCACCAGTGCTGACGAGCGCCGCGGACCCGGCGTCCGAGGCCTGGCGGGCCAACGAGGCCGCCCACCGCGAGCTGGCCGAGGGCCTGCGCGCCCGGCTGGAGACAGCCCGGCTCGGCGGCGGCGAGAAGGCCCGCGCCCGCCACACCGCGCGCGGCAAGCTCCTCCCGCGCGACCGCGTGGACGCCCTCCTGGACCCCGGTTCGCCCTTTCTGGAGCTGGCCCCGCTGGCCGCCGAGGGCATGTACGGGGGCTCGGCCCCCGCCGCCGGCGTCATCGCGGGCATCGGCCGGGTCAGCGGCCGCGAGTGCGTGATCGTCGCGAACGACGCCACCGTCAAGGGCGGCACGTACTACCCGATGACCGTCAAGAAGCACCTGCGCGCCCAGGAAGTGGCCCTGGAGAACCGTCTCCCCTGCCTCTACCTGGTCGACTCGGGCGGCGCCTTCCTCCCCATGCAGGACGAGGTCTTCCCCGACCGGGAGCACTTCGGCCGCATCTTCTACAACCAGGCGCGCATGTCCGGCGCCGGCATCCCGCAGATCGCCGCCGTCCTCGGATCCTGCACGGCCGGCGGGGCGTACGTCCCGGCGATGAGCGACGAGGCCGTCATCGTCCGCGGCCAGGGCACGATCTTCCTCGGCGGGCCGCCGCTGGTGAAGGCCGCCACCGGAGAGGTGGTCACGGCCGAGGAGCTGGGCGGCGGCGAGGTCCACTCCCGGGTCTCCGGGGTGACCGACCACCTCGCGGAGGACGACGCGCACGCGCTGCGGATCGTACGGAACATCGTGGCGACCCTGCCCGGCCGCGGGGCCCTGCCCTGGTCGGTGGAGGCCCCCGAGGAGCCGAAGGTGGACCCGTACGGGCTGTACGGCGCGGTCCCCGTCGACTCCCGCACCCCCTACGACGCGCGCGAGATCATCGCCCGGGTCGTGGACGGCTCCCGCTTCCAGGAGTTCAAGGCCGAGTACGGGCAGACCCTGGTCACCGGCTTCGCCCGGATCCACGGCCACCCGGTCGGGATCATCGCCAACAACGGCATCCTGTTCTCCGAATCCGCCCAGAAGGGCGCTCACTTCATCGAGCTGTGCGACCAGCGCGGGATCCCGCTGCTGTTCCTCCAGAACATCTCGGGCTTCATGGTCGGCCGCGACTACGAGGCGGGCGGCATCGCCAAGCACGGCGCCAAGATGGTCACGGCCGTGGCCTGCGCCCGGGTGCCGAAGCTGACCGTGGTCGTCGGCGGCTCGTACGGCGCGGGCAACTACTCGATGTGCGGGCGGGCCTATTCGCCGCGGTTCCTGTGGATGTGGCCGAACGCCAAGATCTCCGTGATGGGCGGCGAGCAGGCGGCGTCGGTGCTGGCCACCGTCAAGCGGGACCAGATCGAGGGCGCCGGCCAGGACTGGCCGACCGAGGACGAGGAGGCCTTCAAGGCCCCGGTCCGCGCCCAGTACGAAGAGCAGGGAAACGCGTACTACGCGACCGCCCGGCTGTGGGACGACGGGGTCATCGACCCCATGGAGACCCGGCAGGTGCTGGGACTGGCCCTGACCGCGTGCGCGAACGCCCCGCTGGGCGATTCGGCTTTCGGCATCTTCCGTATGTGACGTGATGTGACGTGAGGACCTCTTCGATGTTCAGCACTGTTCTGGTCGCGAACCGGGGCGAGATCGCGGTACGGGTCATCCGCACGCTGCGGCAGCTCGGCATCCGCTCCGTGGCCGTCTTCAGCGACGCGGACGCGGACGCCCGGCACGTCCGGGAGGCCGACACGGCCGTCCGGATCGGCCCGGCGGCGGCCGCGGAGAGCTACCTGTCGGTGGAGCGGCTGCTCGAGGCGGCCCGCCGCACCGGCGCCGAGGCCGTCCACCCCGGCTACGGCTTCCTCGCGGAGAACGCGGCCTTCGCGGCCGCCTGCGCCGACGCCGGACTGGCCTTCATCGGGCCGCCCGCCCCGGCGATCTCCCTGATGGGCGACAAAATCCGCGCCAAGGAGACGGTGAAGGCGGCCGGGGTCCCGGTCGTCCCGGGCTCCTCGGGCAGCGGGCTCTCGGACGCCGAGCTGGTCGCCGCGTCGCGGGAGATCGGCATGCCGGTGCTGCTCAAGCCCTCGGCGGGCGGCGGCGGCAAGGGCATGCGCCTGGTGCGCGACGAGGCGGTGCTGGCCGAGGAGATCGCGGCCGCCCGCCGCGAGGCCCGCTCCTCCTTCGGTGACGACACCCTCCTGGTCGAGCGGTGGGTGGACCGGCCGCGGCACATCGAGATCCAGGTGCTGGCGGACTCCCACGGGAACGTGGTCCACCTCGGCGAGCGGGAATGCTCCCTCCAGCGGCGCCACCAGAAGGTGATCGAGGAGGCGCCGTCGGTCCTGCTGACGCCGGAGCTGCGGGCGTCGATGGGCGCGGCGGCCGTGGAGGCCGCCCGCTCGTGCGGGTACGTCGGCGCGGGCACGGTGGAATTCATCGTCCCGGGCGGGGACCCGTCCTCGTACTACTTCATGGAGATGAACACCCGGCTCCAGGTCGAGCACCCGGTGACGGAGCTGGTCACCGGGCTGGACCTGGTGGAACAGCAGCTGCGGGTCGCGGCGGGCGACGCGCTGGGCCTCACCCAGTCCGACGTCGTGCTGACCGGCCACGCGATCGAGGCCCGCGTCTGCGCGGAGGACCCGGCCCGCGGGTTCCTGCCGTCGGGCGGTACGGTCCTGGCCCTGTCGGAGCCGTCGGGCGGCCCGGTCCGCACGGACTCCGGCCTGCTGGCGGGCGTCCCGGTGGGCTCCACGTACGACCCGATGCTGTCCAAGGTCATCGCGTACGGCCCGGACCGGGCCACCGCCCTGCGCGTGCTGCGGGGCGCGCTCGCCGACACCGTGATCCTGGGCGTCCAGACCAACACCGGCTTCCTGCGGCGGCTCCTCGCCCACCCGGACGTGGTCTCGGGCGACCTGGACACCGGCCTGGTCGAGCGGGACCTCCCCTCGCTCCTCCCGGACGGCGTTCCGCCGGAGGTGTACGCGGCGGCCGCGCTGCTGTCCCGGCCGCCCACCCCCGCGGGCGGCGGCTGGAGCGACCCCTTCGACGCGCCGAACGGCTGGCGCCTGGGCGGCACCCCCGCCTGGACGGTCCACCACTTCCGCCTCCCGGGCCAGGACCCGGTACGGGTCGAGACCCGGCCGGCCGGGACGGATCCGGCCTCGCCGGCGTTCGAGACGCGGGGTCCGGGGCAGAGCGGCGGCGCACCCGCCCGAGCCCGGATCGTGGACCGCACCCCCGGCACCGTCACCGTCGAACTGGACGGCGTCACCCACCGGTTCTCCCACACGGCCTCCCCGGAGGGGACCTGGCTGGGACGCGACGGCGACAGCTGGCACGTCCAGGACCACGACCCCGTGGCGGCGGCGCTCGACGGCCGGGGCCAGGGCGGCGCCGGAACCCTCGCCGCGCCCATGCCCGGCACCGTCACGGTCGTCAAGGTGGCCGTCGGGGACGAGGTCGTGGCCGGTCAGAGCCTGCTCGTCGTGGAGGCCATGAAGATGGAGCACGTCATCTCCGCCCCGCACGCCGGAACCGTCACCGAACTCGACGTCACCCCCGGCACCACCGTCGCCATGGACCAGGTGCTGGCCGTGGTGACCCCGGACGAGGAGGAGGGCCGGTGAACGGGCTCCCCATGAAGGTCCCCGCCCCCGGCCTCCCGGCCCGGGTGCGCATCCACGAGGTGGGCGCCCGCGACGGCCTGCAGAACGAGAAGACGGCCGTACCCACCGCCGTCAAGGCGGAGTTCGTGCACCGCCTCGCCGCAGCCGGCCTGACCACCATCGAGGCCACCAGCTTCGTGCACCCCAAGTGGGTACCCCAGCTCGCCGACGCCGAGGCCCTCTTCCCGCTCCTCGCGGACGTGGACGCGGCGCTGCCCGTCCTGGTCCCCAACGAGCGCGGCCTGGACCGCGCGCTCGCCCTCGGGGCCACCCGCATCGCGGTGTTCGGCTCGGCCACGGAGACCTTCGCCTCCCGCAACCTCAACCGCACGGTCGCCGAGTCCCTCGCCATGTTCGAACCCGTCGTGGCCCGTGCCCGGCAGGACGGCGCCCATGTCCGCGGCTACCTGTCGATGTGCTTCGGCGACCCGTGGGAGGGGCCCGTCCCGCTCCCCCAGGTCGTCTCCGTCGCCAAGTCCCTCCTGGACCTCGGCTGCGACGAGCTGAGCCTCGGCGACACCATCGGCGTCGCCACCCCGGGCCACGTCCAGGCCCTGCTGGAGGGCCTCAACGACGCGGGGGTCGCCACCGACCGGATCGGCGTGCACTTCCACGACACGTACGGACAGGCCCTGTCCAACACCCTCGCCGCGCTCCGGCACGGCGTGAGCACCGTCGACGCGTCCGCCGGAGGCCTCGGCGGGTGCCCGTACGCGAAGAGCGCCACCGGGAACCTCGCCACCGAAGACCTGGTGTGGATGCTCGACGGCCTCGGCATCGAGACCGGGGTCGATCTGGCCGCCCTCACCGCCACGAGCGTGTGGATGGCCGAACAGCTGGGCCGGCCCAGCCCCTCCCGCACCGTCCGCGCCCTCTCCCACAAGGAGTAGTCAGACCATGCCCCTCGACCACCGGCTCACCCCCGAGCACGAGGAACTCCGCCGCACCGTAGAGGCGTTCGCGCACGACGTGATCGCGCCCAAGATCGGCGACCTGTACGAGCGCCACGAGTTCCCGTACGAGATCGTCCGCGAGATGGGCCGCATGGGCCTGTTCGGCCTGCCCTTCCCGGAGGAGTACGGCGGCATGGGCGGCGACTACCTCGCGCTGGGCATCGCCCTGGAGGAGCTCGCGCGCGTCGACTCCTCCGTCGCCATCACCCTGGAGGCAGGGGTCTCCCTCGGCGCCATGCCCCTCTACCTCTTCGGCTCCGAGGAGCAGAAGCGCCAGTGGCTGCCGAAGATGTGCTCCGGCGAGGTCCTGGGCGCCTTCGGCCTGACCGAGCCGGGGGCGGGCAGCGACGCCGGCGGCACCCGCACCACGGCCGTGCGCGACGGCGACGAGTGGGTGATCAACGGCTCCAAGTGCTTCATCACCAACTCCGGTACGGACATCACGGGCCTGGTCACCGTCACGGCCGTGACGGGCCGCACGGCGGACGGCCGCCCGGAGATCTCCTCGATCATCGTCCCCTCCGGCACCCCGGGCTTCACGGTCGCCGCCCCGTACTCCAAGGTCGGCTGGAACTCCTCCGACACCCGTGAGCTGTCCTTCGCCGACGTGCGGGTGCCCCTGGCCAACCTGGTCGGCGCCGAGGGCCGCGGCTACGCGCAGTTCCTGCGGATCCTCGACGAGGGCCGGATCGCCATCTCCGCCCTCGCGACGGGCCTCGCGCAGGGCTGCGTGGACGAGTCGGTGAAGTACGCCCGGGAGCGGCACGCCTTCGGCAAGGCCATCGGCGACAACCAGGCCATCCAGTTCAAGCTCGCGGACATGGAGATGCGCGCCCACATGGCCCGCGTCGGCTGGCGCGACGCGGCCTCCCGGCTGGTGGCGGGCGAGCCGTTCAAGAAGGAGGCGGCCATCGCGAAGCTGTACTCCTCGACGGTCGCCGTCGACAACGCACGCGAGGCCACCCAGATCCACGGCGGCTACGGGTTCATGAACGAGTACCCGGTGGCCCGGATGTGGCGCGATTCCAAGATCCTGGAGATCGGCGAGGGCACCAGCGAGGTCCAGCGCATGCTGATCGCCCGCGAGCTGGGCTTCTCCGCCTGACGCGGCTTCCGGCCGCCCTCTCCCCCGGTCCGCGTGCGGGCCGGGGGAGAACCGTTTCTGCACCCTCGGCCGGGCGTCGTTACGGGACCCTCGGCCGGCCGTCCGGGACCCTCGGCCGGCCGTGGCCGGGCCTCCGTGCCTGGCGGGGGGCCGGCCACCCCGACCCTTCTGGCAAAGGTTAGGCTAACCTTCCTTCCAAACGGCCAGCGGCCGCCCTGACGCACGAAAGCGGACATCGACATGCCCAAGTCGCGGACCTCCCCCCTCACCCGTCGGGGCTTCATCGCCGCCGGCGGCGCCCTCGGCCTCGTCGCGGCGCTCGCCGCGTGCGGCGGCGGCGACGACTCGGCGAAGGGCGACGGCGGCAAGGACAAGGGCGCGGCCGCTTCGGGCCCCTGGACGTTCAAGGACGACCTCGGTGTGGACGTGAGCACCAAGTCCAAGCCGAAGAGCATCGTCGCCTTCACCGGCACCGCCGCCGCGCTGTACGACTACGGCGTCCCGGTCAAGGGCGTGTTCGGCCCGACCAAGACCGCCGACGGCAAGCCGGACGTCCAGGCCGGTTCGCTGGACATATCCAAGGTCGAGATCCTCGGCAACGTCTACGACCAGTTCAACGTCGAGAAGTACGCGGCCCTGCGGCCCGACCTCCTCGTCACCAACACCTGGGACGGCAGCTACTGGTACGTCCCGGAGGCCTCCAAGGACAAGATCCTGAAGCTGGCCCCGACCGCCGCGATCAGCGTCGGCAAGGACGCCACGATGGACAAGGCCCTCGCGCGCACCGCGGACCTGGCCAAGTCCCTCGGAGCGGACATGGAGGCCAAGAAGACGGTCGACGCGAAGGCCCGCTTCGAGGCCGCCGCCGAGAAGGTCCGCCAGGCCACCAAGGCCAACCCGGGCATCAAGGTCCTCGCCGGTTCCGGCTACCCGGAGGTCTTCTACGCCTCCACCCCGAAGACCTCCGCCGACCTGAGCTACTTCCAGCAGCTCGGCGTCGAGTTCGTCGTCCCGGACAAGCTGGACGAGGGCGACTTCTTCGAGAGCCTCAGCTGGGAGAACGCCGGCAAGTACAAGGCCGACGTCATTTTCCTCGACAACCGCAGCAGCGCCCTGCAGCCCGAGACGCTGAGCAAGGAGAAGCCGACCTGGGCCGAGCTCCCCGCGGTCAAGGCCGGCCAGGTCACCCCCCGCGTGACCGAGCCGATCTACTCGTACGACAAGTGCGCCCAGATCCTGGAGGACCTCGCGAAGTCCATCCAGGGCGCCAAGAAGGTCAGCTGACCCGACGCCGTCCGGCTGACGATCCGGCCGGCCACCCCGGCCGGCACTCCGGCCGAACCCCAGGGGGTCAGCGGCCATCGCGCTTGGGACGGCGACCAGTTGGGCCCCGGCTTTCGCGCCGGGGCCCTTCGATATTGTACAACAACTAAAGCGAGGCTAACCTAAGCATCGCACGGCCGGGGCGGGCGGATGTCGATACGGTCCCTCGACATCCGCCCGCCCCTCAGCACCACGGTGCGGTCGCGAAGACCCCAGCGGCCCTCTTCGCGACCGCGCCGCCGCATGCCCGCACGCCGCGCCGCCCGCCCCGTCCTCAGTTCCAGGGCACGCCCGGCGCCCGGTGGAAGTTCACCTCCTGCGCGTCCAGCCGGGGCCCCTGCGCGGCGAGCCGCCGCCGGTAGTCGTCCCAGCCGAGCGACCCGGCCTGCGACCACCCCAGTTCCGCCAGCCCGAGCACCCGCGGGAAGGCCATGTACTCCCAGTCCGCCCGCGTTGCGATGGTCTCCGTCCAGAGCGGGGCCTCCACCCCCAGCACCGCGGACTCCGGCACCCCGGCCAGGTAGGCGCCCGGGTCCCAGGAGTACGCCCGCTCGACCGGCACGTGGCCGGCCCACGCCAGGCCCGGCTTCGTCGCCGCGTCGTACTTCATGTCCAGGTAGAGCCGGTCCGCCGGCGACAGGATCACCGGGTGCCCCGCCTTCGCGGCCGCCACCACGCCCGCCTTCTCCGCGGCCGGCGTCTTGTCGTGGCCCCAGTACTGGAGCACCGCGCCCCCGGCGGGCCGGGCGGCCGCCAGCTGGTGCCAGGCGATCACCGTCTTGCCGTGCCGGCCGACCACCGCCTGGGCCCGGTCCATGAAGGCCGCGTAGTCCGCCGCGGGCGTCGTGTGCGCCTCGTCGCCGCCGATGTGCAGGTAACGGCCCGGGGTCAGCTCCGCCAGCTCGCCGAGCACGTCGTCGACGAACTCGTACGTCCGCTCCTTCCCCACGCACAGCGAGCTGAAGCCGACCTTGATCCCGGTGTACCGCTCGGGGGCCTTGCCGTCGCAGTTCAGTTCGGCGTACGAGGACAGCGCCGCGTTCACGTGACCCGGCATGTCGATCTCCGGGACCACGTCCACGTACCGCTCCCCCGCGTACGCGACCAGCTCGCGGTACTCGTCCTTCGTCCAGTACCCGCCGGGCCCGCCACCGACCTCGCCGCCGCCGCCGTGCTGCGCGAGCCGCGGCCAGGAGTCGACCGCCAGGCGCCACCCCTGGTCGTCGGTCAGGTGCAGGTGCAGGGTGTTGACCTTGTACTGGGCGAGCTGGTCGACGTACCGCTTCACCTGCTCCACCGTGAAGAAGTGCCGGGCGATGTCGATCATGGCCCCGCGGTACGCGAACCTCGGCCGGTCCTCGACCGTCCCGCCCGGCACCGTGCCGGGCCCGGCCACCGGCACCAGCTGCCGCAGCGTCTGCCCCGCGTGGAAGAGCCCGGCCGGGGTCCGCGCGGTGAGGGTGATCCCGTCGGGGGCCGACTCCAGCCGGTAGCCCTCGTCGCCCACCCCCTCGGCCTCCTCGTCGAGCCGGAGCCGGATGCCGTCCCCGTCCGCCCCGTCGACCACCGGCAGCGGCAGCCCGCTGGGGCCGCGCAGCTGCTCGGCGAGGAGCTCGCCGAGCTGCCGGACCTCCTCGCCGGAGGCCGTCGCGGTACGGATGACCGTGCCCGCCCCGAAGGCGTAGCCGGGCCCTCCGGCGCGGGCGGAGGCGGGCGCCGGCAGCAGCCGCTCGAAGGGCGCGAGGGCGGCGGGGGGATCGTCGCCGGGCCGGGCGTCGTCACCGCGGGCGGCGGTGCAGGAGACCGCGGCGCCGAACGTGCCGAGGACGAGGAGGGTGCCGAGCGTGCGTCGCAGGACTCTCATGCAGCCACGTATAGACCAAGTGGGCCGCGCTGGCCGGTGCAAGAATCGTCGGATGGCGGAAATCATCCAGAAGGACGGCACATGGACCTTCGACGGGGACACGGTGCGCATCGTTCCGGGCCGCGACAAGGGGGTGGGGCTGCTGCGCCAGACCCTTGGCGAAGTCGCCGTCCCGCTGCGCGCGGTGGCCGCGATCAGCTACGAACCGGGCCGCCGGTCGGGGCGGTTGCGGCTGCGGCTGCGTGACGGCGCCGATCCCCTGCTCCAGGTGACGGGCGGGCGGCTCCCGGACGCCTCCGACCCGTACCGGCTCACCGTGGACTCGGACCGCAGCGGGGTCGCGGAGTACTTCGTGGACGAGGTGCGCAACGCCCTGCTGCTGGAGCGGGTGGAGCCCGGCCCGACGGACGCGTACCTGCTGACCGGGCCCTCCGTGCCGATCACGGTGGGCGCGGGCGACGGGACGGTCGGCTTCGACGGGGACAGGGTCACCCTGGAGTGGAACTGGACGGCGGAAGAGGCCAAACGCTCCGGCGGCACCCGCTCCGTCAAGGTGGCGGAGCTCCGGGTGGTCGAGTGGTCCCCGTCCAAGGGGCTGACCAACGGCTGGCTGCGCTTCGCCCCTGCGGGCAGCGGGACGGCCACCCCGCCCAAGTACGACCCCTACACGGTGGAGCTGTTCGGCTTCAAGAACGACCCGCTGATGGCGCTGGTCGCGGCGGCGGTGGCGGCGCGGATGCCCCACCCGGCGACCCCGGCGCCCGAGACCACGCCCGCCGCCCTGGCGGCCGCCGCCGCGTCGGCCCCGGCGGCCGAGGAGGGCCCGGCGGACCACGACGCACTGCTGCGCCGGCTGCGCGAGCTCGGCGAACTGCACCAGTCGGGGATCCTCACGGCGGAGGAGTTCGCGGCCGCCAAACAGTCCGTTCTGCGGCGTTTCTGACCGGATCCATCCATTCCGCTGGTCCAGACCAGAAGGATCCTGCCCGATTCCGGGCAGGATCTTTGCATTCGATTCCCCGAGACGCCACTATCTACGGGTGCTCGATCGCCGTCCGTCGCATGACGATCTCGTCGACCACCTGGTGCGCAGCACCGCGCTCCAGCGCGGCGAGGCCGCCCGGGTGGTGCTCGACGTGCTCGCGTACTTCGACGAGACGACCGAGGAGTTCGTCCGCCGCCGCCACCGGGAACTGCAATCCGGCGGAGCGGTCAACGCGGAGATCTTCGAGCGGATCGCGGCGGAACTGCCGCACCGCGCCGTGGCGCCGCCGGAGCTGTCGCTCCGGCAACTGCGCCGCATCGTCTACGGCTGAGCACGGACACCGGACTTCAGGAGGGGCAACACCGTATGTGCGGAATCGTGGGTTACATCGGCAAGCGTGACGTGGCACCGCTGCTGTTGGAGGGGCTGCAGCGACTGGAGTACCGCGGCTACGACTCGGCGGGCATCGTGGTCAACAGCCCGAAGGCGACCGCCCTGAAGGTCGTCAAGGCCAAGGGCCGGGTCCGTGAGCTGGAGTCCCGCGTCCCCAAGCGCTTCGCCGGCACCACCGGCATCGCCCACACCCGCTGGGCCACGCACGGCGCCCCGAGCGACCTCAACTCCCACCCGCACCTGGACCTGGAGAACAAGGTCGCCGTCGTCCACAACGGCATCGTCGACAACGCCTCCGAGCTGCGCGCCAAGCTGGAGGCCGAGGGCGTCGTCTTCATCTCGGAGACCGACACCGAGGTCATCGTCCACCTGGTGGCACGCTCCCGCGCCGACTCCCTGGAGGAGAAGGTCCGCGAGGCGCTCAAGGTCATCGAGGGCACCTACGGCATCGCCGTCATGCACTCCGACTTCCCCGACCGGATCGTCGTCGCCCGCAACGGCTCCCCGGTCGTCCTGGGCATCGGCGAGAAGGAGATGTTCGTCGCCTCGGACGTCGCCGCGCTGGTCGCCCACACCCGCCAGGTCGTCACCCTCGGCGACGGCGAGATGGCCACCCTGAAGGCCGACGACTTCCGTACCTACACGACGAGCGGCACGACCACCACCGCCACCCCGGAGACCGTGGAGTGGGAGGCCGCCTCCTACGACATGGGCGGCCACGACACCTACATGCACAAGGAGATCTCCGAGCAGCCCGACGCGGTCGACCGCGTGCTGCGCGGCCGGATCGACGACCGCTTCTCCACCGTCCACCTCGGCGGCCTGAACCTGGACCCGCGCGAGGCGCGCGGCATCCGCCGGGTCAAGATCCTGGGCTGCGGCACCTCGTACCACGCCGGCATGATCGGCGCCGGGCTGATCGAGGGCATGGCCCGCATCCCCGCGGACGCCGAGCCGGCATCCGAGTTCCGCTACCGCAACCCGGTCGTGGACCCCGACACCCTCTACATCGCGGTCTCGCAGTCCGGCGAGACCTACGACGTGCTCGCGGCCGTGCAGGAGCTCAAGCGCAAGGGCGCCCGCGTCCTCGGCGTGGTCAACGTGGTCGGCTCCGCGATCGCCCGCGAGGCCGACGGCGGCGTGTACGTGCACGCCGGTCCCGAGGTCTGCGTCGTCTCCACCAAGTGCTTCACCAACACCGTGGTGGCCTTCGCGCTGCTCGCCGTGCACCTGGGCCGCATCCGCGACCTGTCGGTCACCGACGGCAAGCGGATCATCGAGGGCCTGCGCAAGCTGCCCGCGCAGATCCAGGAGATCCTGGAGGGCGAGGAGGAGATCAAGAAGCTGGCGGCCGAGTACGCCGAGGCCAAGTCGATGATGTTCATCGGCCGGGTGCGCGGCTACCCCGTGGCCCTGGAGGCCTCGCTGAAGCTCAAGGAGATCTCCTACATCCACGCCGAGGCCTACCCGGCCTCCGAGCTCAAGCACGGCCCGCTCGCGCTCATCGAGCCGGCGATGCCGACCGTCGCGATCGTCCCCGACGACGACCTGCTGGACAAGAACCGCGCGGCGCTGGAGGAGATCAAGGCCCGCAGCGGCCGCATCCTGGCGGTCGCGCACCGCGAGCAGGAGAAGGCCGACCACACGATCCTCGTGCCCAAGAACGAGGACGAGCTGGACCCGATCCTGATGGGCATCCCGCTCCAGCTGCTCGCCTACCACACCGCCCTGGCCCTGGGCCGGGACATCGACAAGCCGCGCAACCTGGCGAAGTCGGTCACCGTCGAGTAGCCACCGGCCCCGCGACGCGCGCCGGGCATGACGCAGGGAACGGCCCCCGGGACACCCACCCCGGGGGCCGTTCCGCGTCCGCGTTCTGTGTTCGTGTTCCGCGTTCCGAGCCGTCGTGCCGCCCGGCCGGGGCCGCGGCGCTCAGCTCGCGGGGACCGCGCTCCGGTTCGCGGCCCTGCCCCGGCCGACCGCCGTCGGCCAGTGCGCCAGGGCCGCGGTGGCCCCGTACCAGGCCAGCAGCCCGGCGACCGCCGCCACCCAGCCGGCGGCCTTGCCCAGCACGCCGCTGTCCGCGAAGGCGCCGATCGCCAGGAGCAGCAGCGAGAGGGTGAACAGGCCGTACACGCCCTGTCCGAACAGCCCGCTCGCGGCGCCGACGGTGAGGGTGACGCCCAGCAGAACGAACAGGAGAAGGAACGTTCCGGCCGCGTCTGCCGAAACCTTCCCGTCCGCTCCCGCGGCCCAGGTGAACCAGAAGGCTCCGAGGCCCGCGAACGCCGTGCCGTCGAAGCCGTCGCCGGCACGGAACGCGAGGATTCCGAGGACGAACAGGGCGATTCCGCCGACGTACGTCGCGAGCGACACGGAGTTGGCGGCGCTCACACCGTCGATGACGCCGGTGTGGCCGATACCGAATGCCAGAAGGGTGAGACCCAGGGCGATGTGCCCGAGGGTCGAAGTCGAGGCCGTGCTTCCCGCAGAGACACCGTTGTCCACGGCGGGCTCCCTTCGATCTGCAGTTGTTTGCTGCGTCCCAGCGGCATTTATTTACCCTTTACATGGACGCACAACCGCACAAGCGACGGACAGCCGGTTACGGAATGACAACAACCGGTCGCTGTGCGCGCTTGGCCAGTCGGCCCGCCACCGATCCGAAGATCCGGCCGACGATCCCGTGCGTGGAGCCGACCACGATGGCGTCGGCCGAATACTCCCGGCCGACCTCCTCCAGCTCATGGCAGATGTCCCCACCGCGCTCGACCAGGATCCATGGCACTTCCGCCAGGTAGTCCGCACAGGCCAGCTCCAGCCCGAGGGCTTCGGTCCGGTGGTCGGGCACGTCCACGAAGACGGGCGGCTCGCAGCCGGCCCACACGGTGGTGGGCAGCCGGTTGGCCACGTGGACGATGATCAGGCCGGATCCGGAGCGTCTCGCCATGCCGATGGCGTAGGCGAGCGCGCGCTCACTGGACGTGGAGCCGTCGAATCCCACGACGACCCCGTGCCGGAAGGCCGGATCGCAGGGGAGGCGCGTCTGTTCCACCGCGCGCAGATCGGCGGCCGACGCGGGGTCGGCGAGGCGTTTGCGCTTGCGGTCCGCGGGTTCGGAGAATTCGTGACCGGCCATGGGTGTCTCGGCGAGGAGGTTTTTGGAGGAAGCAACAGGGGGAAAGTGGCACACTGTGTGACGGAGCTCTGTCCGGGAAGCATCTTCCCAAGCCCGTACCCACCAGGGTACGGCGACACTCCTGTCCTGCACAGGGCTTGCCGCCCTTGGAGAGCATCCCAGGGAGCATGCCGGAGCGAGCGCTCCTTGGCAATGACCGCTGCCCCCTACAGCCAGTGACGAGTCCGCGCGGAGCCACCCGTGCGCGCAGTGACCGAGCCCCGCCGCGAGGCGTTGGACATGCGTCCGACCGTCCAGGAAGAGCCCGCAGGGAGTACGCCCGTGCCCGGCCATCCGGTTCACCCCGTCCAGCCCGCCCAGCGGACGCAGTCCGCCCCGTACGCCGACGCGCCCCCGTCCTTCACCCCCGCCCCGCGATCCCCCCTCCACCCGTCCGCACACCCCTCCGCCCGCCCCCACGACGACCCCGCGGGTGACGTCGTGCGCTGGGCCGCCTTCAGCTGCCTGCTCGTCCCGGTGGTCCTCGTCGTCTACGGGACGTCCTACGGCGGGGCCGCCGTCGCGACCCTCGGCCTGCTCGTCGTCACGGCCGCGTGCCGGGCGATGCTGCGCTGCTCGGAGAAGGCGGACCGGGCCGCGGCGCGGGTCCTGGCGGAGGCGCGGACGCCGTCCGCGCACCGCGGCCGGCACTCGCGCTCCGGGACGGAAAGCCACCGCGGCTGCCACGGTTCCGATGCGCCGCCCCCGCAGGACTGACTCATTCGCACACCCACACCCGCACGTTTTAAGCCAACTTCCCGACAGGGTGCCCCCCTTGCCGGAATGTCCCCCCGCTCCCCCTACCACCAGCGACGACGGAGCCCGAGGGGCGCTGTGACCGTACGGGTACTGGCCATGGCCGGACAGCGCGCTTCCCACCCGGGTAGCGGAGTGGAACGCTTCCTGATCGAATGCTTTTCGCCAAGTTGCCAAGTCGACATAGCGCTGCGTGCTGAACTTGTCACGCCGACACCACGGGACGCAGTAGATTCGATCATGTATTTACGGCGGGGGATCCACGTGCAAGGCCGAGGGGAAACGTGCAGGTGCGACCAGACCAAGGAGTCGCGACACCCAAGGGGGGCTTAGCGCCATGAGCCAGGATTCCACCGCCGTCGTCGCAGACGCCGGCCGGAAGCTCGCGGGGCGTCGCCGCAGGGAGATCGTCGCGGTGCTGCTCTTCAGCGGCGGACCGATCTTCGAGAGCTCCATTCCACTTTCCGTGTTCGGCATCGACCGGCAGGACGCGGGAGTTCCACGCTATCGATTGCTCGTGTGCGCCGGTGAGGACGGTCCGCTCAGGACCACCGGCGGACTCGAACTGACCGCGCCATACGGGTTGGAGGCGATCGCCCGGGCAGGCACGGTCGTCGTGCCCGCCTGGCGTTCCATCACCTCACCACCGCCGCCGGAAGCGCTCGACGCGCTGCGTCTGGCGCACGAGGAGGGGGCCCGGATCGTCGGACTGTGCACGGGGGCCTTCGTGCTCGCCGCCGCCGGTCTGCTGGACGGCCGGCCCGCGACGACGCACTGGATGTACGCGCCGACGCTGGCCAAGCGCTATCCGTCCGTCCACGTCGATCCGCGCGAACTGTTCGTCGACGACGGCGACGTGCTCACGTCCGCGGGCACGGCGGCCGGAATCGACCTCTGCCTGCACATCGTCCGTACGGACCACGGCAGCGAGGCGGCCGGGGCCCTGGCCCGCAGGCTCGTCGTGCCGCCGCGCCGGACGGGCGGCCAGGAGCGCTACCTCGACCGGTCGCTGCCGGAAGAGATCGGTGCCGACCCGCTGGCCGAGGTCGTGGCCTGGGCGCTGGAACACCTCCACGAGCAGTTCGACGTGGAAACCCTGGCGGCCCGCGCCTACATGAGCCGGCGCACGTTCGACCGGCGCTTCCGCTCGCTGACGGGCAGCGCGCCGCTGCAGTGGCTGATCACCCAGCGGGTGCTCCAGGCGCAGCGGCTGCTGGAGACCTCCGACTATTCGGTCGACGAGGTCGCCGGGCGCTGCGGGTTCCGCTCGCCGGTCGCCCTGCGCGGTCACTTCCGGCGGCAGCTGGGGTCCTCCCCGGCCGCCTACCGCTCCGCCTACCGGGCACGCCGCCCGCAGGCGGAGGTGTCCCAGGTCTCCGACCTCTCGGGGGGACCCGTGCCGCACCAGCGCACGGCGCAGCCCCAGCGGGCGGCGGCGGCCCTGGCCGCCGCGGGCCCGACGGTGACGGAGATGTACGCCCCGGGCCGCGTCCTGCGGGAACACGCGTAACCCCCACAACGGGTACGCAGGCGAAGGTCCCTCATCGGTCACCGCCGATGGGGGACCTTCCGCATATGCGGTCCCGGCCCGAAGGGACCGCATAAGGTGGGACACATGAACGATCGCATGGTGTGGATCGACTGCGAGATGACCGGGCTCTCGTTGACGGACGACGCACTTATCGAGGTGGCCGCACTGGTCACCGACTCGGAGCTCAACGTGCTCGGCGACGGCGTGGACATCGTGATCCGCCCGCCGGACGCCGCACTGGAGACCATGCCCGACGTGGTGCGCGAGATGCACACCTCCTCCGGACTGCTCGACGAGCTGGCCGGCGGGACCACCCTCGCGGACGCGGAGGCACAGGTCCTGGCCTACGTACGGGAACACGTGAAGGAGCCGCGCAAGGCGCCCCTCTGCGGGAACTCGGTCGGCACCGACCGCGGCTTCCTGCTGCGCGACATGGCCGCGCTGGAGGGCTACATGCACTACCGGATCGTGGACGTGTCCTCGGTCAAGGAGCTGGCGCGCCGCTGGTACCCCAGGGCCTACTTCAACAGTCCGCCGAAGAACGGCAACCACCGGGCGCTCGCGGACATCAAGGACTCCATCGCCGAGCTGCGCTACTACCGCGAGGCGGTCTTCGTGCCGCAGCCCGGGCCGGACTCGGACACGGCGCGGACCATCGCCGCCAAGCACGTCGTGCCGGGCCTGTAGCGGGGCCCACCGGAGACGGGCGCGGGAAAGGGTGGAGCGAGCACCCTCCCGGACCCTGTACGCTTTTCTTCGGCCGGTCGGTTATCCGACCGGACATGGTGGGTGTAGCTCAGTTGGTAGAGCACCTGGTTGTGGTCCAGGTGGCCGCGGGTTCAAGTCCCGTCACTCACCCTGCGAGAAGGCCCCGGTACGCGAAAGCGGACCGGGGCCTTCTGCGTGCCCGGTGCGGGGTCAGGACGACTCCCGGACCACCAGGCTGTTCGGCAGCACGACGGCCGCCACGCCGGTCGCGCCCACCGCGCCCAGCCCGCCCGGAACGCCCCGCCCGTCCGGCCCGCCCGCGGGCTGCGGCTTGCCCGCGATCTGGTCCAGCAGCAGCCGCGTCATGGTCCGGCCCATCTCCTCGATCGGCTGCCGGACGCTGGTCAGCGGCGGGTCCATGTGGCGGGCCACCACCGAGTCGTCGAAGCCGACCAGCGCCACGTCCCGCGGGATCCGGCGGCCGGCGGCGCGCAGCTCGCGCCGGGCTCCCGCCGCCATGACGTCCGAGGCGGCGAAGACGGCGTCGAGGGCGGGCCGGCGGTTCAGGAGCTCGCGCATGGCCCGGCGGCCGCCGTCCTCGGTGAAGTCCCCGACGGAGACCAGTTCCTCGTCGACGGGGTGCCCGGCGGCGGCCAGGGCCTGCCGGTAGCCGTCCAGGCGGCACTGGGCTCCGTACACGTCCAGCGGGCCGGTGATCGTGGCGATCGCGCGGCGGCCCCGCCCGAGGAGGTGGCGTACGGCCTCGGCGGCGCCCGCCAGGTTGTCGGAATCCACGCTGGGCAGCGTCTCGCCGGCCGAGCGGCGGCCGCTGATCACGGTGGGGATGCCCAGCTCGGCCAGCAGCTCCGGCAGCGGGTCGCCCGCGTGGACGGAGACGAGCAGCACCCCGTCGACGCGGTGGCCGGAAAGGTACTGGGCCAGGCGGCGCCGCTCGCGGTCGCTGCCGGCCAGGGTGAGCACGAGCTGCACGTCGGTCTCGGCGAGGGCGGCGCCGACTCCGCGGACCACGTCGGAGAAGTACGGCTCGGCGAAGAAACGGGCCTCGGGCTCGGGAATCACGAGGGCGATGGCGTCGGTGCGGTTGGCCGCGAGGGCCCGGGCCGCGCGGTTGGGGACGTACGCCAGCTCGGCCACGGCCGCCTCGACGGCGGCCCTGGTGTGCTCGCTGACCTTGGAGGACCCGTTGATCACCCGGGAGACCGTGCCGCGCCCGACTCCGGCGCGCGCCGCCACCTCCTCGAGGGTCGGCCGTCCCCCACTGCGCCCGTGCCCGTTCATGGCTTCCTCCCGGTTGTGAATCTACCCCTTGACGACTGTGGGAGCGCTCCCACACTGTGTCACACGACACCCGGCACGTTTCGTCCTTCAGGGAGGATGCACATGCGAGCCCACACCCGAACCCGAAGAACCCTTCTCACAGCAGGCACCGCGATGGGGGCGGCGGCCCTGCTGCTCGCGGGGTGCGCGCAGGACCCGGCCGAGAAGCCCGAGCCGGGAGCCCCGGCCGACGGCAAGGCGAAGACGACGCTGACCGTGGGGGTCTTCGGGGCCTTCGGCCTCCAGGAGGCCGGTCTCTACGACGAGTACGCGGCGCAGAACCCCGGCATCCGCATCGAGCAGACCTCGATCGAGCGGAACGAGAACTACTACCCGCAGCTCCTCACCCACCTGGGCACCGGGAGCGGGCTCGCCGACATCCAGGCCATCGAGGTCAACAACATCGCCGAGATCACCGCCACCCAGGCGGACAAGCTGGTGGACCTGGGCAAGGCGGCGGGCGTGGACAAGTCCGCCTACCTGCCGTGGAAGTGGGCCCAGGGCACGTCGAAGGGCGGGGCGACGGTCGCCCTCGGCACCGACGTCGGCCCCCAGGGCATCTGCTACCGCAAGGACCTCTTCGCGGCGGCCGGACTGCCCACCGACCGGGTGGCGGTGGGGGCGCTGTGGGCGGGCGACTGGAACAAGTACCTGGAGACGGGCAAGACCTACAAGGCGAAGGCCGGCGAGGGCAAGGCCTTCGTGGACTCGGCGTCGGGCGTGATGGCGGCGGTGACCGGGAGCAGCGCGCAGCGGTTCTACGACGAGCAGGGCAAGGTCGTCTACAAGACCAACCCCGCGGTGCGCGGCGCGTTCGACCTCGCGGCCTCGTTCGCGACCGAGGGTCTCAGCGCCAAGCTCCAGCAGTTCACCCCGTCCTGGGACCAGGGCTTCTCCAACGGCAACTTCGCGACCGTCTCCTGCCCGGCCTGGATGCTCGGCTACATCCAGGACAAGGCAGGTCCGGCCGGCAAGGACAAGTGGGACGTGGCGCCGGCGCCGAAGCCGAGCAACTGGGGCGGTTCCTTCCTCGTGGTGCCCAAGGCGGGCAAGCACGCCGAGGAGGCGGCGAAGCTCGCGGCCTGGCTGACGGCTCCCGCGCAGCAGGCGAAGCTGTTCGAGAAGCGGGGCAGCTTCCCGAGCGCGAGCGCCGCGTACAAGCTGCCGGCGGTGTCGGGCGCGCAGCACGCGTACTTCGGGGGCGCCCCGATCGGCGAGATCTTCGCGCGGGCGGCGGAGGGGGTGCCGGTGACCGTGATCGGCCCGAAGGACCTGGTGATCGCGCAGAACCTGGCGGACATCGGGATGCTCCAGGTCGACCAGAAGGGCCGCAGCCCGCAGGAGGGCTGGGAGGCCGCTGTGAAGGCGATCGACAACGCCCTGGAGCAGTGAGGCCGCGGTGACGGACGATACGGCTGTCCTGTCCCCCTCCGCCGCCGGCGCGAAGTCGCCGGCGGCGGAGGGGGGCCGCCGGGGGCAGGTGTGGCGCTCGCGCCGCTACCGGTGGGACCTGCGCTGGAGCCCTTACGCCTTCGTGGCACCCTTCTTCCTCTTCTTCGCCGCCTTCGGGCTGTTCCCGCTGCTGTACACGGGCTGGGCGGCGCTGCACCAGGTGGAGCTGACCGACCCGGACGCCATGACGTGGGTGGGGCTGCGCAACTTCACCCGGCTGTGGGGCGACGAGTTCTTCTGGAACGCCCTGCGCAACACGGTCACCATCGGGCTGCTGTCCACGGTGCCGCAGCTGGCGATCGCGCTCGGCCTGGCCCACCTGCTGAACTACCGTCTGCGGGGGTCGGCGTTCTTCCGGGTCGCCGTGCTCACCCCGTACGCGACCTCGGTGGCGGCCGCCACCCTCGTTTTCGTGCTGCTCTTCGGGCGGGACTACGGGATGGTCAACTGGGCGCTTTCGGTGGTCGGCTTCGAGGCGGTGGACTGGCAGAACGGCACCTTCGCCTCCCAGTTGGCGGTCTCCACCATCGTGATCTGGCGGTGGACCGGCTACAACGCGCTGATCTACCTGGCGGCCATGCAGGCGATCCCGGGCGAGCTGTACGAGTCGGCCGCGCTGGACGGGGCTTCGCGCTGGCAGCAGTTCGTCCACGTGACCGTGCCCTCGCTGCGGCCGACGATCCTCTTCACCTGCGTGGTGTCGACGATCGGGGCGACCCAGCTGTTCGGGGAGCCGCTGCTGTTCAACGGCGGGGCGGGCGCCACGGGGGGCTCGGACCACCAGTTCCAGACGCTCGGGCTGTACCTGTACGAGCAAGGCTGGGTGAACCTGCACCTCGGGCGGGCCTCGGCCATCGCGTGGGCGATGTTCCTGATCCTGCTGCTGATCGCGGGCGCGGCACGGCTGCTGCGCGGACGGGGGGATTCCCGATGAGGGCACTGCGCGCGGGCCGGCTCACGTACGTGGTGCTCGCCCTGTTCACCGCCGGGTCGCTCTTCCCGCTGGTGTGGACGGCCATCGCGGCCTCGCGGAGCAATACGCGCCTGGCCCAGACGCCGCCGCCGTTCTGGTTCGGCGGGAACCTGTGGCGCAACCTCCAGGTCGCGTGGACCGACGCCCACATGGGCACGGCCCTGCTGAACACGGTGGTCGTGGCGGGCACGGTCGCCGCCGGCACCGTGGCCTTCTCCACGCTGGCCGGCTTCGCCTTCGCCAAACTGCGCTTCCGCGGCCGCGGGGTGCTGATGACGCTGGTGGTCGGGACGATGCTGATCCCGCCGCAGCTGAGCGTGGTCCCGCTGTACATGCTGATCGCGCAGCTGTCGTGGACGGACCGGCTCCAGGCGGTGATCCTGCCGACGCTGGTGTCCGCCTTCGGGGTGTTCTTCATGCGCCAGTACCTGCTGCAGGCGCTGCCCACGGAGCTGATCGAGGCGGCCCGGACGGACGGGGCGAGTTCGCTGCGGGTCGTGTGGCACGTGGTGTTCCCGGCGGCCCGGCCCGCGATGGCGGTCCTGGGGATGCTGACGTTCGTGATGGCGTGGAACGACTTCTTCTGGCCAATCGTCGCGCTGACCCAGAGCGGCAGCCCGACGGTGCAGGTGGCCCTGACGGGGCTGGGCCGGGGATACATCCCGGACCAGTCGGTGATCATGGCGGGCGCGCTGCTGGGCACGCTCCCGCTGCTGCTCGTGTTCCTGGTCTTCGGCCGCCAGATCGTCGGCGGCATCATGCAAGGGGCGGTGAAGGGATGACGGACACGGATGCCGGAACGCGGTTCCCGGAGGGATTCCTCTGGGGCGCGGCGACGGCGGCCTTCCAGATCGAGGGTGGCGCGGGACTGCGCGGGCCGTCCATCTGGGACACGTTCTGCCGTACGCCGGGCAAGGTGTACGGCGGCCACACCGGCGAGGTGGCGGTGGACCACCTGCGGCTGTGGCGGGAGGACGTCCGGCTGATGGCCGGGCTCGGGCTGGGGGCGTACCGGTTCTCGGTGTCCTGGCCGCGGGTGCTCTCCGGGGGGATCGGCTTCTACGACGCGCTGGTCGACGAGCTGCTCGCGCACGGGATCCGGCCCTGCCTGACCTTGTACCACTGGGACCTGCCGCAGGAGCTCGAAGCCGCCGGCGGCTGGCCGGAGCGGGAGACGGCCTACGCCTTCGCCGCGTACACCGCACAGGTCGCGGAGGCGCTGGGCGACCGGGTGGAGCTGTGGACCACCCTCAACGAGCCGTGGTGCAGTGCCTTCCTCGGCTACGCCTCCGGGGTCCACGCCCCTGGCCGCACCTCCCCGGCCGACGCGCTGCGCGCCGCGCACCACCTCAACCTGGCGCACGGGCTGGCCGCGGCCGTCCTGCCGTCCACGGCCCGGGTCGGCATCGCGCTGAATCCGAGCGCGGTGCGGCCGCTGACCGGCTCCGCGGCCGACCTGGACGCGCAGCGCCGGATCGACGCCCTCGCGAACCGGATCTTCACCGGGCCGCTGCTGCACGGCGCGTACCCGCAGGACCTGATGGAGGACACGGCCTCCGTGACGGACTGGTCCTTCGTGCGTTCCGGCGACGAGGCGCTGATCCATCAGCCGTTGGGCTTCCTCGGCGTGAACTACTACACCCCGGCGGTGGTCTCGTCGGCCCCGGACCGCGTCGGCCCGCGCGCCGACGGCCACGGGGCCACGGCCCACTCCCCCTGGCCGGCCGCGGACGACATCGCCTTCCACCAGCCTCCGGGCGAACGGACCGACATGGACTGGTCGATCGACCCGACCGGCCTGTACGACCTGCTGCTGCGCTTCGCCGGCGAGGCGCCGGGGCTGCCGCTCATGGTCACCGAGAACGGCGCGGCCTACGCCCCGGAACTGCACGACCCGGCGCGCATCGGCTACCTGGAGGCCCACCTCGCCGCCGTCCACCGCGCCCTGGAGGACGGCGCCCCGGTCGAGGGGTACTTCCTCTGGTCTCTGCTGGACAACTTCGAGTGGTCCTACGGCTACAGCAAGCGCTTCGGCATCGTCCACGTCGACTACGACACCCAGGTCCGCACACCCCGCTCCAGCGCCCGCTGGTACGCCCGGCTGGCCCGGACGGGAGCCATGTAACCGCGGGCGCCGGCCTTCCGCAGCTGGGTCAAGCATCGACTCGGTCGGGACGAGGATCGACATGGCCGTCTCCCTTTCCATAGACTGAACATGTGACACAGATTCTGTGTGACGCATTCCCTGCGTCACACAGATTAATTTGGAGCATGGAGACGTCGATGTCAACGCATTTCCCCCTTACGGGTGAGTCGTGGAGCCGCGCCGAGCTGCTCGCGCGCATCGTCACCGAGAGCCAGCGGCACCACGCCGACTACGCGCTCTTCAGCCAGGCGATGGCCGATCACGTCGGCCTGCACCCCACCGACCTGCAGTGCGTCACCCTCCTCGACAGGGAGCCGGGCCCGGTCAGCACCGGCGACATCGCCCGCCTCACCGGCCTGACCTCGGGCTCGGCCACCCGCCTCGTCGACCGCTTGGTCAAGGCGGGCATCGTTGATCGGCACGCCGACCCGAACGACCGCCGGCGCTCCCTCGTCACCCTCGCGCCCGAGGCCCGCGAACGCATCGGCGCGGCCTGGGACGCCCCCGGCCGCGCCTTCGGCGCCGTACTGGAGGGCTATTCCGACGCCGAACTCACCGTCATCGCCGACTACCTGCACAGTGCGGCGGAGGTCGGCCGGGCCCAGGCCGTGCGCCTGAACTCGGGCGACACCGACTGACCGGAGGGGATGGGAAGGAAAAGGGACGGGACGGAAAGGGACGGGACACACCCGCGGAACACCCCCGCGGAACACACCCCCGCCCAGCCACACCCCCCCCGGCCCCGTCCCTCAGGCGCCGCGCCGCTTGCGCCGGCCGCGCCGGACCCGCGGGCCGCCCGGGCCGCCCCTGGTCCGGCCGTCCAGCGCGATCCACACCCGTATCTCGGTCCCGCCGAGCACCGACCGCCCCAGCCGTACGTCGCCACCGGTCGACTCCGCGACCCGGCGCACGATGTCCAGGCCGAGCCCCGTCGAGCCGTCGCGGCCCCCGTCGTTGCCGCGGCGCAGGGCGGCGTCCGGGTCGGCGATGCCGGGCCCCGCGTCCGAGACGAGCACGATGACCGCGTCCGGGGTGTCGTGGACGTCCACCGCGAAGGGCGTGCCCTCGGGGGTGTGCCGGAAGACGTTGCCGAGCATGGCGTCGAGGGCGGCGGCCAGTTCGGGCCGCGCGACGGGGATCCGTACCGTACGGTCCACGCCCGCCAGCCGCACCTCGCGGCCCTCGTCCTCCGCCAGCGCCGACCAGAAGGCCATCCGGTCGCGGATCACCTCCGAGGCGTCGCAGCCGGCGCCGGCGCCCGGCCCGGCCGGGCCGGTGGCCGGGCGCTGCTCGCGGGCCGTACGGATGATGGTGTCGACCTCCCGCTCCAGCTGCTCCACGGCGGCCCGGGTCTGCTCGGCGGCCGGGCCGTCGCCGAGCGAGGCCGTGTTGAGCCGCAGCACCGTCAACGGCGTCCGCAGCCGGTGCGAGAGGTCGGCGGCCAGTTCCCGCTCGTTGGCGAGGAGTTGCACCACCTGGTCCGCCATGGCGTTGAACGCGACGGCCGCCGAGCGCAGTTCCTTCGGGCCGTCCTCCGGGACCCGTGCCCCGAGCCGTCCCTCGCCGAGCTGGTGCGCGGCGTCCGCGAGCCGCTCGGCGGGCCGGACCAGCCGGGCTCCGAGCCGGTCGGCGACGCCCACCGAGCCCACGATCAGGGCCAGTCCGACGCCCGCGAGGACCGCCCAGGCGGTGGTGACCCCGTTGCTGACCTCGCTCTCCGGGACGAGGATCTCCACCACCGCGATGTCCCCGGACCCGAGCGCGGTGGGCTGGAGCAGCGCCGAACCCCCGCCCGGCACCGTCGCCGTCGTGGCCCGGCCCATGCGCCGGGTCTCGGCGACGACCCGCTCGCCCGCCCAGCCGTCGCCGATGTCCGCGGGCGGGCTGTCGCCGATCGCGGGCAGGTGTACGGCCATCCGCCCGGCGGCGCCCATCTGCGTGGTCTCCACGGCCTTGCGCAGCTGCGCCGGGTCGGTGGTGATGGACAGGGTCGGCCCGATGGTGGCCGCCTGCCGTTCGGCGTTGGAGAACGCCCGGTCGCTGGCCATCTCCTGGACCACCAGCCCCAGCGGCACGGCGAAGGCCACGACCACCATGGCGGTGACCGCGAGGCACACCTTGACCAGTGCCCACCTCACCGGGGCGGCTCCAGTTTGACTCCGACACCCCGCAGCGTGTGCAGGTAGCGCGGGCGGGCGGCGGTCTCGCCGAGCTTGCGGCGCAGCCAGGACAGGTGCACGTCTATGGTCTGGTCGTCGCCGTACGACTGCTGCCAGACCTCGGCGAGCAGTTCGCGCCGGGCCACGACCACCCCGGGCCGCCCGGCGAGGAAGGCCAGCAGGTCGAACTCCCGCCGGGTCAGGTCCAGTACGGCCCCGTCCAGCTCGGCCTGGCGGCGCAGCGGGTCGATGGCCAGGCCGCCGACGCGCAGCACCCGTGAGGGCGGTTCGGCGGCGGCCGCCTGGGAGCGGCGCAGTACGGCGGCCATCCGGGCGGAGAGGTGTTCCACGGAGAAGGGCTTGGTGAGGTAGTCGTCGGCGCCGTCGTTGAGCAGGCGGACGATCTCCGCCTCGTCGTCGCGCGCGGTCGCGATGATCACGGGGACGTCGGTGATGCCGCGCAGCATCTTCAGGGCCTCGGACCCGTCCAGGTCGGGCAGCCCGAGGTCGAGGATGACCACGTCGAAGCGGTGGTGGGCGACCTCGCGCAGGGCCTCCAGGGCGGTGCCGACGCTGCGCACGGTGTGCGAGGCCTCGGTCAGGTGCCGGATGAGGGCGGAACGTACGAACTGGTCGTCCTCGACCACGAGCACACTTGCCATGGGCCGCACCGTAGTCCATTCGGGGGACCCAGGGAGGTGCCGGGCGCCTCTTGGGGCGGGTGGTGCAGTATGTGCTCGATGCGACGAGGACTTGTACATGCCATGGCGTGGACGCTGTCGACCGGGGCCGCGGTGACCCTGTCGTGGTGGGGCGTGCACACCGTCATGTCGGGCACGGCCTACGATCCGCCGCTCGCGGTGCCGCTGACCACGCGGCCGCTGTCCTCGTCCACGCACCAGGACCAGCCGGACCCGCCGTCCCCGGCGGCGTCGCCCTCCCCCGCCCCTTCGCCGTCCCCCAGCGCGTCCGCGTCCGCTCCGGCCACGCCGGGCGCCGCCGCGTCCTCCCCGGCCAGGCCGTCCCCGAAGCCGCCGGGCGGCCGGCAGCCGCGGCGGACGGACGGGGACGCCGGCACGGTGAAGTCGTACACCGTCTCCGGCGGCCGGGTCGTCTTCGACCTCGGACCCTCCTCGGCCGAACTGGTCTCCGCGACCCCGGCGGCCGGCTGGCGGATGCAGGTGTGGAAGCAGGACCTGTGGATGCGGGTCACCTTCACCCGGGACGGCCGCGAGGTGTCGGTGTTCTGCACCTGGCACGACCATCCCCCACTGGTCGAGATCGTCGACCCCTAGTGCTGGACCGCCCCGGCGACGCCGCCGGGAGCGGCCGTCAGGACGCCGTTCCGGCGGCCGGCACGGCCGGGACGTTGCCCACCAGCACGAACTCGTTGTACGGGAAGACCTTCCCCATCGGCCGGCCGAAGGGGAAGGAGAAGGTGTGCAGGACGGAGATGCCGGCCCGGTCCGCGTGGCTGCGCAGTTCCTCGAAGCCGACCCAGCGGATGTGGGTGGCGTCGGACCGGAAGCCGACCTCCTGCGGGGTGATCATGACGACCTTGCCGCCGGGCGCCACGAGCGGGAGGTACTGCTCCAGCAGCTTCGCGGCGGTGTCCTCGTCGACGTGCTCCAGCACGTGCGCGACGAGCAGGCTGTCGAAGGAGCCGGGACCGCAGTCGGGGGCGGCGGCCAGCTCGTCGGGGGTGTAGGCGTTCAGACCGCGCTCGCGGCAGGTCCGCACCGAGTGCGGGTTGTGGTCGACGCCGACGCTGTCGGGTCCCAGGTTGAGGAGGTTGCGCCCGAGGCCGCACCCGATGTCGAGCACCCGTCCCAGCCGAAGCCTGCGCAGGTTCCACCGGTACGGCGCCTGCGTGGGCAGCAGACGCTTGATCCCCGACTGTTCCAGGCGGGCGAGCCGCTGTGTGTAGTCGGGGGTGGCGGTGCTGGGCGCGGGTGCAGATGAACCGGGCTCAGCAGGCAATTCGGACATCGTCGGCCGTCTCCTGACGCGTCGTAGAGGGGCACCCCTCCGAGGTTCTCCAAGGCTACGCACGATCGGGCCAGAGCCAATACTTGGCAAACCGAAACCCTCGGCACGCACATCCGCATCCGGGTCGGAACGGGACGCAACGGGCGACCACACAGCCGGTGACCGGACGATCGCCTTACCGGAACACCGAAGGCGGCGGTTCCGGGGAGGCTACCGCCGAGGCGTCGCGTACGGGAAGGGCTCCGCCGGCGAAGTCCGCGAGGGCCCGCCCGTGCTCGACCCGCCCCGGGTGCGGATCGCTCGCCACCCGCCGGGTGAACTCCGCGACGGGCAGCTCCCGGTCGGCGGCCACGAGCACGGCATTGCCGAAGCGCTTCCCGCGCCACACCACCGGGTCGGCGGCCAGCGCCAGTTGCCCGAACCGGGACGCGGCCGTCGCGATCTGGCCCCGCAGGAACGCCAGCGGCGGACCGTCCGCGAGGTTCGCCGCGTACCAGCCGCCGGGCGCCAGCGCGCGGCGCACGTCGTCCAGGAACTCGGCGCTCGTCAGGTGCGCCGGGGTGCGCGCGCCGCTGAACACGTCCGCGATCACCAGGTCCGCCCAGCCGTCCGGCACCTTCGCCAGCCCCGCCCGCGCGTCCGCCGACCGGACCCGGACCCGCGCCTGCGGGTCCAGCGGCAGGTGCTCCCGTACGAAGGCCGTCAGGGCCGCGTCGATCTCCACGACCTGCTGGCCGGACCGGGGGCGGGAGGCCGCCGTGTAGCGGGCGAGGGTGAAGGCGCCGCCGCCCAGGTGCAGCACGTTCAGCGGCTGCCGGGCCGGCGCGCAGAGGTCGATCAGGTGGCCGAGCCGCCGCTGGTAGGAGAAGTCCAGGTACCCGGGGTCGCCGAGGTCCACGTGCGACTGCGGGGCCCCGTCGATCAGCAGGGTCCATCCGTCCGCGCGCTCGCGGTCGGGTTCCAGCCGTGCCAGGCCGCCGTCGACCTGCCCGACGACCGCCTCGGCGCCGCCGCGTCCGCGCTGCCTGCCCTTGCCCTTTTCCTTGCCTGCCACCCCGCCATTGTGACGGGGCGGCGGCCGTGCCCCGTCAGCGGCAGTTGTCCGCGGCCTCGATCAGCCGGGCCGCCTCGCCGAGCGCCGCGCGCAGCACCGCCGGATCGGTGACCGGCCCGACGGCCTCCGGCGGGAGCAGCCAGCCGGTGCCGCCCGCGGTGGGCGCGGCGGACTCGCCGAAGCGCATCCCGCGGCCGTTGGTCTGCGTACACGCGCTGCCCGGCAGGTCCCAGGCGTCGGCGGTGCCGGGCGGGACGAGGAAGCCGAGGGTGTCGCCCGACCCGTCGTGCAGGACCGGGCCGACGCCGTCGGCCCGGCAGGCAGCCCGGCGGATGATGTCCACCGCCTCCAGCCCCTGCCGGGTCGGCACGGTGACCAGGTCCGGCTCACCGGCCGGAACGGCACCGGGCCCGGGCGCGGTGTGCGTTCCAGTGCTCTCCATGCCGGCCTCCACCAAGGGAACCCCTCCTCGATCCGCGTACGAGCCGGGAGCGGGGAGTCGCCTCCCACTCCGCACGGGTTCAACGCACGGGAACGTCAACGGGTGCGGCGCCAAGACGCCGCAAAGGATGGCAGTTCATGGCGGATCACGGGTGAGATATCCGTTTTGTAGCCAAACAGCGTGTGAACGCCCTGTCACTGACGGTACGTTCATGCCCGCCGGGCCACCCCCTCCCCAGGAGGGATCACCGGCGCTGCGTCCCTCGCCAGAGAGGCCACGTCCATGGCGGCGTCCCCCCACTCACCCAACTCCACGTTCCGGCGGCTGCGCGGACAGCGCTCCCCGGCCGAGTTCGCGGCCCTGGTGCGCCGGTCGGCGAAGGAGATCGGAGAAACGGTTTCCTGCGACGCCCGCTACATCGGCAGGGTCGAGTCCGGGGAGATCCGCTGCCCCAATTACGCGTACGAGCGGGTCTTCCTCCACATGTTCCCCGGCCGCACCCTCGCAGACCTGGGCTTCCCGCCGCGCGAGGCCGTCCGGGGGCGCGCGGCGCACCGCGACCCCCTCTCCTCCCCCACCCGTCACCGCCCCAGCCCCAAGGAGAGCGACGTGCTGCGTCGCGCGTTCATGGCGGGAGGCTCCGCGACCGTGGCGGCCGCAACGCTCAGCCTCACCCTGCTCGGCGACACCCGCCGCGTCATCCCCGCCCGCGCGGGCGAGTCCGAGGCCGCCGCCGTGGAGGACGCCGTACGCCAGATCCGGCTGCTGGACGACCGGCACGGGGCGGACGCCCTCTACCGCCGGGCCGCCGAACCCCTGCGCACCGCGTACGCGCTGCTCGACGCGGGGGCCGCCCGGCAGTCCACCGAGGACCGGCTGCACGCGGGCGCCGGGGAACTGGCCGTCTCGGTCGGCTGGCTGGCCCACGACTCCGGCCGCTTCGACGACGCCCGCTCGCACTACGCGGAGGCCCTGGCGACGGCCCGGGTCTCGGGCGACCCGGGCCTGGAGGCGCACGCGTTCAGCAACATGGCGTTCCTGGCGCGGGACTGCGGCCGCTCCCGCGAGTCCGTACGGGCGGCCCAGGCGGGCCGGCGCGCGGCCCGCTCCCTCGGCTCCCCGCGGCTGCTGTCGCTGCTCGCGCTGCGCGAGGCGGGGGGCTGGGCGGGGCTGGCCGACCGCAAGGCCTGCGAGGAGGCGCTGGCCCGCGCCCACACGGAGTTCTCCCGGGGCGAGGGGGATTCGGACCCCGAGTGGATGTCGTTCTTCGGCGAGGCCGAACTGGAGTCCCTGGAGGCCCGCTGCTGGGCGGCGCTCGGGGAGTACGCCCGCGCGGCCCGGCACGCCCGCCGGGCCGCCGACCTCCAGGACCCGCACTTCGCCCGGAACGTGGCCCTCTACACCGCCGAGCTGGCCGGCGACCTGGCCCGCGCGGGCGCCCCGGACGAGGCCGCCTGGGCGGGCGGCCGGGTGCTGGACCTGCTCGCCGAGGTGCAGTCCACGCGGATCCGGTCGATGCTCTCCGGGACCGCCCGGGCCCTGGTCCCGCACCAGCGCTCACCGCGCGTCGGCGCCTTCCTGACCCGGCACGCGGCAGTCTGAGGCCGGCGCCCGCGGGGGAACCGCGTCAGCCGTCCAGGTGTCCGGTGTCGTTCCAGCGCTCCAGCGCGGGGGCCCCGTACGCCCAGCCCAGGACCGACAGCGAGGTGGGCTCCAGGCGGATGCGGGCGCCGAAGGACGCCTCGAAGCCGAGCCAGCGGGCGGCGAGGGTACGCAGCACGTGCCCGTGCGCGAAGACCAGGACGTCACGCTCCGCCGAGCGCGCCCAGGCGACCACCTCGTCGGCGCGGGCCGCGACGTCGGCCACCGACTCGCCGCCCGGCACCCCGTCGCGCCAGATCAGCCAGCCGGGGCGGACCGCCTGGATCTCGGCCGGGGTCATGCCCTCGTAGTCGCCGTAGTCCCATTCCATCAGCGCGTCCCACGGTTCGGCCCGGACGCCGAAGCCCGCGAGGTCGCAGCTCTCGCTCGCGCGCACGAGCGGGCTGGTGCGGACCTCCAGGTCGCGCAGGCCCGCCCACGGGTCCCGGGCCAGCCGCTCGCCGAGCAGCTTCGCCCCGCGCCTGCCCTCCTCCAGCAGGGGCACGTCCGTGCGTCCCGTGTGCTTGCCGAGCTGGGACCACGCCGTCTGGCCGTGGCGGGCCAGCAGGATGCGGGGGGCCATGAGATTTCTCCCGGTATCTGAGAGTTCGCGCGTTTTACGGTGCTTCCGTCGCCCGACCATCATCCATCACTCGAACAGCAGGTCGCCCACCCCGTCCGCCCCACGGGCCACCGGCTCCCCCGGCCACCGGTTTCCGCCGTAAGTCCACGATTGTCAGTGGCGGATGGGACACTTCCGCCCGTGAGCTCCTACCCGCCCAGCGTCCCTCCGCAGAGCAGCGCGCGGCAGCCCCCGCAGCCGGCGGTTCCCCGGCCGGCTGCCCCGCGCCCGGCGACCCTGCGGCAGCGGCTCGCCGGCCTGCGCGGCCCCGCCGTCCCGCCCCGCCCGCTCGACGCCCGCGCCCTGGCGGCCCTCGCCGCCAACCCCGGCTGCGGCAGACGCGCCCTGCTCGACGGCGCCGGAGTGGACAAGACCGCGCTGGCCTCGGCGCTCGGCTCCCCCGCCGCCTTCGGGCAGTCGCAGTTCGCCATCGTCCGCGGGAACTCCTTCGAGGCCAAGGTCAAGGGCGACGGCGGAGCCGCGCTGCTGCGGCTGGTCCACGAGCACCTCGGCGCCGGCGCCGAGCCGCCCGGGCCGGACGCGCGCGTCCCCGACCTCACCGCCGCCGGGCCCGAGGGCCGCGCCGCCCGCACCGCGCTTGCCCTGCGCGAGGCCACCGCCGCGGCGGCCTGGACGCTGCTCGACCACCCGATGCTCGCCCTGGAAGTGGCGGGCACCCCCGCCTACCTGGAGCCGGACGCCGTCGTGGTGCACCCCGACGGCCGCTGGACCGTCGTGGAGATCAAGTCGTTCCCGATGATCGACGGCGCCGCCGACGCCGCGAAGGTCGGCGCCGCGGCCCGCCAGTCCGCCGTGTACGTCCTGGCCCTGGAGAAGACCGCCGAGAAGCTGCCGGGCGCCGAGGCCGGCCACACCGTGCTGCTGGTCTGCCCGAAGGACTTCTCCAACCTGCCCGCCGCGGCGCCCGTCGACGTCCGCCGCGAGCGGGCCGTCACCCGGCGCCAGCTCGACCGGCTGACGCGGGTCGAGGAACTGGCCGGGGCGCTGCCCGAGGGGCTCACCTTCGACCCGGCGCGGACCGCCGAGGAGCTGGCCGAGGCCGTGGCCGCGGTGGACGCCTCGTACGCCCCCGAGTGCCTGGCCGCATGCGAGCTGGCCTTCCACTGCCGGGAGAAGGCCCGCGGCGCCGACGAGCTGACCGCGCTGGGCCGCTCCGTACGGGGCGAGCTGGGCGCGCTGACCACCGTCGAGGAGGCCCTCGCGGCGGCCGTCGGCCGCGGCTGCCCCGACGATCCCGCCGCGACCGCGCTGCACCGCGCGGCCCGGCTGCGCGCCGAAGCGCTGGAGAGCACCGGATGAGCCTGCTCAACACCCTCGCGCGGCTGCAGGCCGTCCGGGCGGGCCGGGCCCAGCCGCTCGCGACCGTACGGCACCGCCACCTGGCCGGGCGCCCGCTGGTCCTCGTACCGCTGACGACGGCCGGTGAGGCCGGGGCCCCGCTGGGCGCGCTGGTGGGCACCGACCCGGCGGAGCCGAGGCTGCTGGTCGTACCGCAGCCGCGCGACCGCGACCTGCGCTGGGCCTTCCTGGCCGACCTCGCGGACGTGGTCCTGCCGTACGTGGACGGGTACGCGGACGACGTCGAGTACGTGGAGCGCAGCGAGACCGACCCGGAGACGGGCCGCAAGAGCAAGGTCGAGGCCGAGCTGTGCCGGGACGCCCCGCAGCTGATCGTGCCGAGCCGGGCGGGCGTGGAGTACGTACGGCTGCTGGGCCGCTCGATGCGGTTCCGGCGGACGGCCGAGGAGGACCCGGAGAACCCGTACCCCGCGCCCGCGCGGGTGCCGCTGCTGGGCCGCTGGTTCACGCACTTCGGCGAGCGCTCACGGGTGCCCGGCTCCTCGCTGCTGCTCTCGGCGACGGACCTGCTGTCCCGGCACTGGGCGAGCGGCCAGAGCAACCTGGAGGACCAGCACTTGGGCGCGCTGCTCGCCTGGATAGCGCCCCCGGGGGGCGCGTCCGGCGCGGAGGCGGCGCTGCGGGCGGAGCTCGGCCGCGACGGCGACGGCCAGCTGCTGGTCCCGCCCGCGGGCCCGGCCACCGACCCGGCGTTCGACAACCGGGTGCTGGCCCCGGCGATGGCCCGCTACGACGCCGCGCGCACGGCGGAGCCCCCGGACGGGCCGGCGCTCGCCCGCGCCGAGGAGCACGTACGGGCGCTGGTGGAGGCGCAGATGCGGCCGGCCTGGGACGCGGTGTGGCGCTCCGTGGAGCTCCTGCGCGAACTGCCGGCCGGTGAGCGGGCCGAGGAGCGCTGGACGCGCGACCGCTGGTCGTACACCGGCCACCGGGACCGCGTACGGGCGGGCGAGCCGCCGCAGCCGCGCCGCGACGACGCGGTGACGGCGGCGCAGAAGCTGGCCACCCGGGAGACCGAGCAGGTACGGCTCGACGCCCAGGAGGCGCTGGACGACCCGCTGGTGATGGCGGGCCGGCGGCTCGCGGGCGAGGCGTTCGCCGGCGAGGTCACCGAGGTGGTGATGGAGTGGACGGAGACGAAACGGCCGAGTCCGCGCCCGCTGGTGACGGTGGCCACGGAGGACCGGCCGCAGCTCGCGGAGGACGGCGGGACGAAGGTGTTCCGCTCGCTGGACGGCCGCCCGCAGTCCGCGCGCTTCGTCCGGTTCGACGAGGACGGGCGGCTCGTGCTGCGGCTGCTCGACAAGATGGGCCGCGGCCGGGACCCGGAGCCGGGCTCGGTGCCGGAGAAGGGCGACCGGGTGTGCTGGACGCTGTTCGAGCACGACGCCCGCGGCGGCCCGAAACTCCCGGACCCGGAGCGGACCCCGTGGACCCACGGCGGCCCGCCCGGACACCTGACCTCCCCGACCGCCCCCGCGCCCGACGCCGTGACCGACGAGGACCTCCTGTGACCGCCTTCGACCCGGGTGCGGCGGCCGCGCGGGCGACCGCCGCGATCCTGCACGACACGCTGCACGGAACCGAGCGGGGCGTCGTCGTCGACTCCCCGCCCGGCGCCGGCAAGTCCACGCTCGTGGTGAGGGCGGCGCGGGAGCTGGCCGCGGCCGGGCGCCGGCTGATGGTGGTGGCGCAGACGAACGCGCAGGTCGACGACCTGGTGCTGCGGCTCGCCGAGAAGGACCCGGGGCTCAAGGTCGGCCGACTGCACAGCAGCGACGGCGACGCGTACGACCCGGCGCTCCGCGAACTGCCGTCGGTGACGCTCTCCGCGAAGCCGGGGGACCTCGCCGAGCTGCCGGTGACCATCTCCACGGCGGCGAAGTGGGCCTACGTCAAGGACGCCGAGCCCTGGGAGCACGCGATCGTCGACGAGGCGTACCAGATGCGCTCCGACGCGCTGCTGGCCGTGGCCGGGCTGTTCGAGCGGGCCCTGTTCGTGGGCGACCCGGGGCAGCTCGACCCGTTCAGCGTGGTCGGCGCCGAGCAGTGGGCGGGCCTGTCCTACGACCCCTCCGCCTCGGCGGTCTCCACCCTGCTGGCCCACAATCCGCAGCTCCCGCAGCACCGGCTCCCCGTGTCCTGGCGGCTCCCGGCGACGGCCGCGCCGCTGGTCTCCCGCGCGTTCTACCCGTACACGCAGTTCCGCAGCGGTACGGGACCGGGCGAGCGGCGGCTCTCGTACGGGGTCGCCTCGGACGGCTCGGGCCCGGACCGGGTGCTGGACGAGGCGGCCGAGGCGGGCTGGGGCCTGCTGGAGCTCCCGGCCCGGCACACCCCGCGCACCGACCCGGAGGCGGTGCGGGCGGTGGCCGCGGTGGTCCGGCGCGCCCTGGACCGGGGGGCGGTGACCACGGACGAGCACGCGCGGCGCCCGGCCCCGCTCACCGCCGACCGCATCGCGGTGGGCACGGCGCACCGCGACCAGGCGGCCGCGGTCCGCTCGGCCCTGGCAGGGCTCGGGGTCACGGGCGTCACCGTGGACACGGCGAACCGGCTCCAGGGCCGCGAGTACGACCTCACGGTGGTCCTCCACCCGCTGTCGGGCCGCGCGGACGCGACGGCGTTCCACCTGGAGACGGGCCGGCTGTGCGTGCTGGCCTCCCGGCACCGGCACGCGTGCGTCGTGGTGGCCCGGGCGGGCATAGCGGACCTGCTGGACGACCACCCCTCGACGGAGCCGGTACAGCTCGGGGTGACGGTGAAGTTCCCGGACGGCTGGGAGGCCAACTACTCGGTGTTGGCGCACCTCGCCGAACACCGGGTGTCCTGGCGGCCGTAGCGCTCCGGCCGGGCGGCGGCGGGGCGCCGCCCGGAGAGCTCTGCGGCTGACGGCCGGTCAGCGGGCTCCCGGGCCGGACGGGAGGCCCGGGATCGCGGCGCTGGTGGGGCTCCGGCAGCTCACCCGCTCGACCCACGCGCCACGGGACCGGTCGGCTTCCCCGTGCGCCACACCGGTCGTACGGGCGTTCCCACCGCCCGCGGTCCGCAGCGGTGCACTCTTGCGCGGCGTTGGACAATGGACGGTGGCCCGGAAGCATTTCGTACGCGCAGCAGCTGGAGGACACGCATGGCAGAGCCCGAGCGGACCGAGCGGAGGCTGCGGCCCGCGCCGCTGCTCTTCGAGCCCTCGGACGCCGCCACGGACCCGGAGCACTTCTTCGATCTGGAGTCGATCGACGACCCGCGCGAGCTCCTGGTCCGCGCGACGGAACTGACACTGGCCTTCCGGGCGGCGCAGGAGCGGGCGGTGGAGTTCCAGGCCGTCGCGGCGGCGCAGCTGGCGGACCCGCGGCGGTTCGACCGGCTCTCGCCCGCGGCCATCGCCGAGCAGGCGGACTGGACCGAGGACTACGCCCGCAAGATGATCGAGTTCGGCGAGACCCTCCAGCGCGACGCCGGCCCCGAGGGCCCCTGACCGCACGGGCAGGTCCGGCCGGCGGACCGCACCGACCGACCACACCCCGCCACCGGCGCCGCCGCCACCGCCCGACCACACCCCGCCGACCGACCGGACCGCACCGACCGCGCCGCCCGGCAAGGGCTCCGTCCCGGAGCCCTCACCGCGGACTCCGGGGACCCGTACGCCGTACGCCGTACGCACGTCTGCGCCGGGGTTCGGGCGGGCCCGTCCGGCCCTGCGGGGCCGGGCTCCGCGGCTCCGCCGCCGAGCGGCCCGCCGGCGTTGCGCGCGCGGGCCCCTGGCATATGCGGGGCGCAACATACCCCAGCACGGCCCGCCCTGTCCCCGTTTCCGGTAACTCCAGGGGTCCGGGCCGCTACGGCCGGTAGACCTGAATCCATGACGACCCTGACGACGGCCCCCGGCAGCTCCGCCCTCGGCGCACGCAGCGCCGCGCCCGCCACCCACGTCACCCCGCAGGGCGCCGCCTGGCTCGCCTCCGCGTCCGCCTCCCCGCGGACCACCCTCGCGCTGTGGCAGGCGCGGCCCGCCGCGGCGGCCGTGCTCCCCTGCGGGACCGCCTTCGACGTCGTCAACGTCCCCGTCGTCCTCGGCCGCCGCGTGCTGGACCTGCTCTGGGCCGAGGGCCCCGGGTGCGGGCCGGTCGCCGTGCACCGCGGCCGGCTGCTGCTCTTCGCCGCCCCCGGCACCGCCCACCGGCTGCCCGCCCTGCTGGCGTGGGAGGAGTGGGGCGGCTCCCGTACGGCACCGGCTCCCCTGTGCCACGGCCGCGGCGACGCGGTCACCGTGCCGCCGCTGGCCGCCGTGAGCGGGCCTTCCCGGTGGCTCGTGGCCCCCGGGACCCGGTCGCCGTGGCTGCCCGGCCCCGAGGCGCTGCTGTGGGCCTTCGCCCGCGCCGCCCGTATCGCGGGGCCCGGCACCGACCGACCTGGGAATATCGATTTTTCCTTCGGCGGATCAGGATGCTAATGTCTGCGATGTCAGCAGGCGCCGCTAGCTCAGTTGGTTAGAGCAGCTGACTCTTAATCAGCGGGTCCGGGGTTCGAGTCCCTGGCGGCGCACAGACGGAAGAAGGCCCCCACGCGAGTGGGGGCCTTCTTCGTGTCCCGGTGCGCGGGTTCCGGTGCGCGGGTTCCGGTGCGCGTGCCGCTCAGGTGGTGATCTTCACCGTGTAGGCGCCCGACTGGGTCCGGTCCGCCACCTCGATCGTGATCCGCTCGCCCGGCACGGTGTACGTCTCGCCCACCTCCAGCGGCGCGTCCGCGAGCGGCGGGTACACCGAGCGGTCCCAGCAGGCCTCCGTCCGCGGGTGCCCGTCGAGCACTTCGATCGGTCCGCCGCCCGACGCCGCCTCGTTGCGCACCCGGTAGACGAGGACCCCTTCCGTGCAGGTGTCCCCGTCGTTGCCCGTGGAGCCGCGCGCCTCCACGGCGATGGCGCTGCCGGGGCCGGTACGGATCACCGCGAGCCGGGTGCCGCCCGTGCCGCCCGTCGGCGGGGTCTGGGCCAGCGGCTGGAGGGTGTGCATCGAGGAGCCGGACTGCACGCAGTCCACCTGGGAGGGCTCCAGCCAGCCCAGCTTCCACTTGTGCCAGGCGAAGAGGTCGGGGGCCATCCCGAACTGGCTTCCCATGACGTCCCAGTCCCCGACGTACGTGTCCCAGTCGCCCTTGCCGTCCGTCGGCCGGTGGTAGAGGTCGGGGAGGTCGAAGACGTGCCCGGTCTCGTGGGCGAGCACGTTGCGGTCCGGCGGGTGCCGCTCGAAGACGGTGACGATCCGGCGCAGGTCGGTGCCGTCCGCGCGGATCGGGCGGTCGAAGTTGACGACCTTCGTGGCGTCGGAGTCCACGCCGGGCGCGTCCGGGTCGGCGACGAAGTACACGACGTCGTACCGCGAGAAGTCCACGCGTGCGTCGGCGGTCGCGACCGCGTCGCGGAGGTAGGCCGCCCGGTCCTCGGGGGCCCAGTCGCGCTGTATGCCGTACGCCGTCGACGGCCGGGGCATCCGGGCCCATTGCCGCTGCGGGTGCGGGACGAGGCGGAAGCGGCCGTACGAGGCGCGCTCGAAGAACTCGCTCGTCTCGGGGAAGTAGTCGCCGGTGACCTCGTCGGTGGTGACGGCGGGCCGGTGGTCGGGGAAGGAGAGGAAGACCATGACCGCGTCGAGGGTGCGCTCGGGCCGGGGGTAGGCGCCGTTCCAGCTGTCGAGGCCCAGGGAGTGGTGCGCCGCCGTACGGGTCAGCGCACAGGGGCCGGCCCCCGGTTCGGCGACGGCGGGACCCGCGACGAGCGACATGGCGGCGAGCGCCGTGAGGGAGGTGAGCACGGCCCCGGCACTTCGGACGCGGGAGCGGTCCACTCCCCCGGGTGTCTGCTGTCGCTGCACATCGACCTCCGGTGGTGGATTGATCCCATCTCGTCCACCTTGAGGCGATTGTCTTACTAATGCCCTGTTCCGCTACCCCACACGAGTGAGCAAGAGGGCAACCCGGTGACCCTCGGGCTTCACGGGTCTGCCTACAGAACGTCACGAGCGATCACGTGAGATCAGCAGGGGTCTCGGCATGCTCAGAGCCGCGCAGAAACGATCACGCGACCTTTGGCCGACGCTTTGTCATCACAGTGAACTGCCCTGCTCCGCACGGCGATGCCGCTGGATAGCCCATCCCGTAAGCCTCTATGATCGGCACACTTTCCTGCACGGACACTCACGAGCACTGCGGGAGCCAACGGTGAGCGGAACCTCAGAGGGAACCGGTTCGGCGGCCGACAGCATCCGATCGGCCATCACGGAGCGTCACCCCGTCGTACCGGCGGCCCAGTCGGCGACGGCCACCCCGGCCGCCGCGGATCCGTCGTCCCGCGCACGGTCCGAGCTGCGCGACTACCGGGCCGCCTTCAACGCGGCCCACCTCGCCATGGCCGTCGTGGACCGCGACGGCTTCGTCGTCACCGCGAACCAGGCCTTCGCCGGACTGCTGGGCACGGAGCCGCACGCCCTCACCCACCAGTGCGCCGCCGACCTGGTGGACCTGGCCGCCGAGGCCCGGACCTGGGCGGCGTACCAGGAGGTCCTCCGCGGCCGGCAGGCCCGGCTGCGCTGCACGCGCCGGCTCAAGCACCCCGACGGGCACTCGCTGTGGACCGAGGTGACGCTCGGGCCCGTACCGGGGACCGGGGACGTCCTGCTGTCCGTCGCCGACATCAGCGACCGGCGCGACCTCCAGGCCCGCCTGCGGCACCTCCAGATGCACGACCCGGTCACCCGGCTGCCCAACCGGGCGCTGTTCTTCGAGCGGCTCTCGGGCGCCCTGGAGGCCTCCTCGTACGAGCGTGGCGGCGGTACCGGCCGGATCGGGCTCTGCTACCTGGACCTCGACGGGTTCAAGGCGGTCAACGACACCCTCGGCCACCGGGTCGGCGACCGGCTGCTGGCCGCCGTCGCGGCCCGGCTGACCCAGTGCGCCGACCGGACCGGGTACAGCCGTACGGGCGGGCACCTGGTGGCACGGCTCGGCGGCGACGAGTTCGCCCTGCTGGTCGAGGACTCCACGGGCACCGAGCAGCTCGCGGACCTGGCGCGGAGCGTGCTGGCGGCGGTGCAGGAGCCGTTCGACCTGGCCGGGCAGCGGCTGTCGGTCTCGGCGTCGATCGGCGTGGTGGAGCGGGCGGCCGCCGGGACCTCGGCGACCGGGCTGATGCAGGCCGCCGACACGACCCTGTACTGGGCGAAGGCGGACGGCAAGGCCCGCTGGACCCTCTTCGACCCGGAGCGCAACGCCCACCGCATGACCCGCCAGGCCCTGTCCTCGACGCTCCGGCCGGCCGTGGAGCGGGACGAATTCGCGCTGGAGTACCAGCCGCTGGTGGACCTGGCGAGCGGCGCGGTGCGCGGGGTGGAGGCGCTGGTGCGCTGGAAACACCCGCAGTTCGGCACCCTGACACCGAACCGGTTCATCGGCATCGCCGAAGAGGACGGCTCCATCGTGCAGTTGGGACGGTGGGTGCTGCGCACCGCCTGCCGCCAGGCCCGGCGCTGGCAGCTCGACCAGCCCAGTGACGCGCCGGTCTTCGTGTCGGTCAACGTCGCGGTGCGCCAGGTGTGGGACTCCGACCTGGTGGGCGATGTCGCGGAGATCCTCGCCGAGACGGGGCTGGCGCCGCAGCTGCTCCAGCTGGAGCTGACCGAGTCGGCGGTGATGGGCTCCGCGGGCCGCCCGCTCCAGGCCCTCCAGGCGCTGAGCGACATGGGCGTACGGATCGCGATCGACGACTTCGGCACCGGGTACTCGAACCTGGCCTACCTCAGCCGGCTGCCGGTCTCGGTCCTGAAGCTGGACGGCTCCTTCGTCCGCGGCTTCCGCTACGACGAGGGCGCGCACCCCAACCCGGCCGACGAGACCATCGTCGAGGCGCTGGTCCAGCTCGCGCACCGGCTGGGCCTGACGGTGACGGCGGAGTGCGTGGAGACCGCCGGGCAGGCGGCCCGGCTGCGCGGCGTGGGCTGCGACACCGGCCAGGGCTGGCTGTACTCGCGGGCCGTGCCCCCGGACGTGATCGCCCGCATGATCCGCCGCCAGGCCGCCGCCGAGGGCGCCCCCGCCTTCGCGGCCCCGGCCGCCGACGGCCCCGCCCCGCACCCCCAGCTCTGAGGGGTACGGGGCGGTGTCCGGCCGCGCCGGGCCGTACGTACGGTCAGAGGCTCCGGACGAACGCCCCGAACGCCTCCGGCGCCACGGTGAAGGCGGGCCCGTCGGGCCGCTTGGAGTCCCGCACGGCGACCTGGCAGGGCTGCGCGGCCACCTCGACGCAGTCACCGCCGGTCCCGCCGCTGTACGAGGCCTTGCGCCAGGCGGCAGGCCCGAGGGGGGCACACTCGACGCAGTCACCGCCGCTGGAACCGCTGTAAGACGACTTACGCCACAACGCGCCCGTCAGGTTGCTTCCCATAGCGTTCCTCCATTACGCGAGCGATCAGCTCTGCCGACGCGCGGGGGGATAGGGCCTCGGCTTGCAGCCGAGCGTAGCCGACCGAACGCTCCCTGATTACTTGCAGGTTGGCGGTCATGTGACCGCAGTCGTAGCTCTCGCTGTAGTGGACATCCGGATCGTTGTCGAACCGCAGGAGGTTGAACGACCCCATCATCCCGGCGTGCTGGCCGGTATCGAACGGCAGGACCTGGATCTCCAGCCATTGCCAGTCCCGGAGGCTCAGCAGATGGGCCAGTTGGTTCCGCATGACCTCTCGGCCCCCGATCTCCCGATGGAGAGACGCTTCATCCAGCACCACCCACACCACCGGCCCATTCTCGCGGGCCAGTATGCGCTGCCGATCCATGCGAGCAGCAACGGCAGCATCGAGCGTGTCGGGGTTCTCGACGCCCAGTACCGCACGCGCATAGGCCTCCGTCTGGAGGAGTCCGTAGATCAACTGGCACTGGAACGTGGAGATGAACGTCGCCCGGGCTTCCATCTCCGCGTACGGCTGAAACCACGTCGGCAGTTGGCTGCGCAGGACCAGTCCGGCGAGGCGGGAGAACAGCCCGCCGGTCCCCAGCGCCGCGTCCAGCCGCTCCGAGAAGTCGCGGGTCGGGACCTTGCGCGCCGTTTCGATCTGGCCGATCAGGGAGCCCGTGCAGTAGATGATCTCGCCCAACTGGCCCTGTTTCAGCTTCGCATCCTCCCGCAGCCTGCGCAGTTCGAAGCCGTAGTAGTCCAGCGGCGAGGCGCTGGGGTCGAGGTCGCGGATGTTGACCACGGGACGGTCACCCCCATGAAGACGCGGGTCGGATGCAGCAGCCGACTTCCGAGCGTAGTGAGCCAGATACGCAGAGGAGTGCAGGATCCGGTAACCGTCCCCCGGTTTGCATGAGTTTCGATAGGTTGATCCAAAGAACCGAGAGGGGTGGGCCCGGTGATCCGCGCGTACAAGTTCCTCATGCGGCCCACTGTCGGGCAGCAGATGGCCCTGAGTGAGATGCTGCGCGATCACTGCTCGCTCTACAACGGCGCATTGCAGGAACGCCGCGACGCCTGGCGACACGTGTCCAGGACAAGCGTCCAGTACGGGATGCAGTCCGCACAGCTCAAGGAGATCCGTGCGTTCGACCCGGACTGCCAGGGGCGCTGGTCGTTCTCCTCTCAGCAGGCGACGCTGCGTCGTCTCGGCAAGGCCTTCTCAGCGTTCTTTCGCAGGGTCAAGGCCGGTGACGTGCCCGGCTACCCGCGCTTTCGCGGGATGAGCCGGTTCGACACGGTGGAGTTCCCCGAGGACGGCGACGGCTGCCGGTGGGACTCCACCCCGCAGGACCCCATCACCCGCGTCCGCTTCCTGGGCGTGGGACACGTCAAGGTCAACCAGCACCGGCCGGTGATCGGCAAGGTCAAAACCATCAGCGTCAAGCGCGAGGGCAAGCGCTGGTACGTGATCCTGACTGCCGAGCGGGTACAGCCTGAGCCGAAGCCCAAAACGGGCAGCATGGCCGGAATCGACATGGGCCTGGCCCACTTCCTCGCGGATTCCAAGGGCGGGTTTGTCGAGAACCCGCGCCACGGGCGGAAGGCTGCTGCAAAGCTCCGAGCCGCACAGCAGGCCCTTGCCCGGTGTGAGCGCCAAAGCGGCCGACGCAAGAAGATGGTCCGCAAGGTCGCGGAGCTTCACCGCAAGGTGCGCCGCCAGCGCCTCGACCATGCCCACAAGACCGCCTTGGATCTGGTCCGCCAACACGACTTCATCGCGCACGAAGACCTCAAGATCCGCAACATGGCCAGGGCGCCCAAACCGAAGCCCGACCCTGACCGTTCCGGCACCTTCCTGCCCAACGGAGCCGCCGCGAAGGCAGGTCTCAACCGTTCCATCTCGGAGGCCGGATGGGGGGTGTTCCTGAGCATCCTGCACGCCAAGGCTGAAAGCGCCGGGCGGGACGTGATCGCTGTGAACCCCCGCAACACCTCGCGGACCTGCCCCCAGTGCGGGCACGTCTCACCGGAGAACCGGCCCACCCGGGAGAGGTTCCACTGCGTCGCCTGCGGTCACCGCGCGCACGCGGACACGGTCGGCGCCTTGAACGTTCTACGGGCCGGGCTGGCCCGTCGCGACGCCAACCCGGCATAGCGAGAAGCCCCCTCCTCCAGGAGGGGGAGGAGTCACGTGACACAGCTCCGCCCCGCACCCGGGGTCCGGGGTTGCGGGGCGGAGTGTCGCTCGGCGCGGGGTGGGGGGATCAGCAGGCGCCGAGGTCCTTCCAGACACCCCATTCACCGGTGGTGCCGGGCACCTCGTTCTGTGTCCACCACTGGGCCTTGTACTTGCGGCCGTTGTGGGAGACCTCGGTTCCGCCGGTGTAGACGGTTCCCGCGACGTAGGCCGGGACGGAACCGCAGCCGGTGGCCGGCGGGGTCGTCGGCGGCGTGGTCGGGGGCGTCGTGGGCGGCGTGGTCGGAGGCGTCGTCGGCGGGGTGGTCGGCGGCACCGTGGCTCCGCCGAGGGCGTCCGAGATCTGGTTCAGCAGCGTGGTGTTGTTGTCCAGGCCGAGCAGCGAGTACATCATCGCGCCGGCCAGGCCGCGCTGCTTGCCGTAGTCGACCCGGGCCTGGATGGACTTCTGGTTCAGGCCGGTGAAGAACTCGCCGTCCTTGTAGAAGTACGAGGCCTTGGCCTGGTCGTCCCAGAAGGTGCTCGCCGGGTTGTCGACGATGCCGCCGAGCTCCTTGTAGTTCGCGATGCCGGCCTGCTGGCTGGTGGGCCGGGCGCCGGAGGCGCCGGTCGCGGACTGGGCGAGGCCGTTGTTCGCCCCTGCCGGGACGCCCTTCCAGCCGCGGTAGTAGAACTCGTAGCCCAGGGTCAGCTTGTTGGCGGGGAAGCCGCCGGTGATGCCGTAGGCCGGGTTGCCGTCGACCCAGGAGTCGATGGCGTTGTCGATGCTGTACTTCTGCGTGCCCGGGGCGATCGGGTCGGTCGGGTCACCGGCCGGGGAGTACAGCGGGGACTGGTGGTACGTCGGCCCGTCGCTGTCCCACGCGCCGTGCATGTCGTACGTCATGATGTTCGCGTAGTCGAGGTACGCGCCGATCTTGTCCGTCTCGATGTACTTGATCTTGTCCTGGCCGGCCGGGAGGGCCGAGGTCAGCAGGTACTTCTTGCCGCCGTTGGCCGCGCCGTGGGCGTCGAGCTGCTGACGGAACTCCTTGAGCAGGAGCGTGAAGTTCTGCTTGTCCTCGGGGGCGTAGTGGTTGCCGAGGTGGCCGCCGGACGAGCCCGGGTACTCCCAGTCGATGTCGATGCCGTCGAAGATCCCGGCCGCCGCGCCGACGCCGCCGTAGCCGCCCTCGACCGGCAGGTTGCCCTTGATGTACTGGTCGATGCAGGAGGACACGAGCTTCTTGCGGGAGGCGTCGGTCTTCGCCGCGTCGCTGAAGAACTTCGAGTACGTCCAGCCGCCGAGCGAGATGTTGATCTTCAGGTGGGGGTACTTGGCCTTCAGCTGCTTGAACTGGTTGAAGACGCCCACGATCGGCTGGTCCCACTTGTCGGCGACACCGCTGACACTGTCGGCCGCGCTGAAGGACTTCTGGTAGTCGGCGTACGAGTCGCCCGCACCGTCACCGGCGTTGGGGTTGTTGTCGTCGCCCGCCGCCTTGTTCGCCTCGAAACAGGTGAGGTTGGTGGGGTGGATGTTGCCGAACGAGTAATTGATGACGTCCAGCTTGCCCGCTATGCCGCGGGTATCGAGGTGCTTGGGATAGAAGGCGCTCCCGTACACGCTCCACTGGTCGTAGTAGGCGATGCGGACGCCGCCGGCCGCGGCTGCCCCGGCGGCGGGGGTCGCGTCGGCCGCCTGGGCGGTGCTGAGCCCCGCGAAGGAGGCCAGCGCTCCGGCGGCCAGTGCCGCCGTGGCGGCGGCGGCGATGAGGGGTTTACGGATGTGCATGGACTGCCTCCGGGGGGTGGGAGGGAAGAGCAAGAAGTTCAGGTGGGAGATTGATAGCGATCACCGGAGGCCCGAGTCAATGGTTTGGACCAAACAAGGACTAGACCACTCCCCACACAAACCCCCTCGTCAGAGACCTGAGCGCACATCAGAAACCGCTCGCCACCTAAGGTGACGAGCGGCTTAAGGCTGCCTTGAGCCATCTCCCGGCAAGGTTTCGGCAACAAACCAGCCAAACTCCGTTTGTGTACGGTCAGCCCGCCTCGGGCGTCTCCACCGGCAGGCCGTACGCATCTGCGATGAGCCCGTACGAGCGCAACCGGGCTTCTCCGCCGTGGGCGTTCGCGGTCAGCATCAGCTCGTCGGCGCCGGTCCGCTTGGCCAGGTCGTCGAGTCCGCTGCGGACCTCGTCCGGCGTGCCGTGGACGATGTCCACGAGCCGCCCCTCGATGAACTCCCGCTCCAGCGGGGAGTACGGGTACGCGGCGGCCTCCTGCGGCGTCGGGATCAGCCCGGGCCGCCCGCTGCGCAGCCGCAGCATCGCCAGGGCCCCGGTGAGCACCTCGGCGCGGGCCTGCGCCGCGGTGTCGGCGGCGAGCGCGGCGACCCCGATGACGGCGTACGGGGCGTCGAGCACGGCCGAGGGCCGGAAGCTCTGCCGGTACAGGTCGAGGGCGGGCAAGGTGCCGGCCGCGGAGAAGTGGTGGGCGTAGGCGAAGGGCAGGCCGAGCTGGCCGGCGAGGCGGGCGCTGAAGCCGGAGGAGCCGAGCAGCCAGATCGGCGGCCGCCCGGCGGGTCCCTGGACCGGCCCCGGCACGGCGTGCACGCGGGCGTACGGGTGTCCGTCCGGGAAGTCGTCGTCGAGGAAGCGGATGAGCTCGGAGAGGCTGCGGGGGAACTCGTCGGCGGCTTCGTCCAGGCGCCCGGCCCCGCGCAATGCGGCCGCGGTCCGCGGATCGGTGCCGGGGGCGCGGCCGAGCCCGAGGTCGATCCGCCCGGGCGCGAGCGCCTCCAGGGTGCCGAACTGCTCGGCGACGGCGAGCGGGGCGTGGTTGGGCAGCATGACGCCGCCCGAACCGAGCCGGATGCGGGAGGTGTGCGCGGCCAGGTGGGCGAGGATCACGGCCGGCGAGGAGCTGGCGACCCCCGGCATCGAGTGGTGCTCGGCGACCCAGTGGCGGTGGTAGCCGCGGGATTCGGCCAACCGGGCGATCTCCACGCTGGTGCGCAGGGCCGCGTGGGCCGTGCTGCCCGCGCCCACGGTGACGAGGTCCAGCACGGACAGGGGTACGGGCGCCCTGCCCAGTGCGGCGCCGCGGATCCCGTCGCGGCCACCCTCCCGCCGGCCGGTGTGCCCGGTGTCACTCATCGTCGCTCCCGTCTCGTGTTCCACGTCCGTACGACATCCGTACGACAGACGTACCAAGAAGGGGAACCCCGGACGGCTCCACAGCATTCCCGGCGAGCAGGGGCCCGAGGCCGTGACGCAGGCATATGCCAGCGGATTAGACCCAGGCGGGGCGACATGATTGAGCCATCAATCTCTCCAACAGGCGCTCCACACGGGCCTCTTGGTGGCTACTGTGTTAGGGCAAGCGGTAACAACCTGCTAGGGGGAAACCGTGGCGCTGAAGCCCGAGCCGACCGCGCCGTTCCACTCGGCGCAGTACGCACTACGCGTACTCGAAACGATCGCACGGCACTCCGGTGGCGTGACCGACGTGCAGATCGCGCGTGAGACCGGCCTGCCCGCAGTCCATCTCGCCCCGATGCTGCTCATGCTGCGCCGGGAGGGGTACGTCCTGCAGGTCGCCGACGGCGCGTACGCCATAGGGGACTCACTCGTCCTGCTCGGCTCCGGCGCTGACCGCCAGCAGGCCCTGTCGGACAAGCTCCAGGACACCCTGGACCAGCTCCGGGACTCGGTCGGCGCGGCCGTCTACATCAGCCGGTACGTGGACGGCGAGGTCAGGATCACGCAGTTCGCGGACAGCCCCCGCACCCCCAAGGTGCACGAATGGGTCGACTTCCGCTCCGCCGCGCACGCCAGCGCGGTCGGCAAGTGCCTGCTGACGCAGCTGGACCTGGACGGGCGCCGCGACCACCTGTCCCGACACAAGATCGCCCGGCTCACGTCGAAGACGATCGTGAACGAGCGGATCCTGTTCTCCAAGCTGGACGCGCAGCCGGCCACCGTGCCGGTGCTCGACCTCCAGGAGTACGCCGTGGGCACCGTCTGCGCGGCGGTCCCGATCACGGCCGGGAACGCGGTGGGCTGCCTGGCCCTGTCGATGCCGGTGGAGCACGCGCACCGGCTGCGGGAGGCGGCCGACGCCCTGAACCGGAAGGCCGCGCCGCTGCTGCTGTCGCTCACGCTGTGAGCGGTGCGGGGGGTGCGAGGGGGGCCGCGTGGGGGCGCGGCGCGGCAGGGGCGGAAAACACTTCGGGCGGTTCCCGGTGAACCGGAAACCGCCCGAAGGACAGGTGCGCCGCCAGGGACTCGAACCCCGGACCCGCTGATTAAGAGTCAGCTGCTCTAACCAACTGAGCTAGCGGCGCCTGCTGACAGAGAAAATACTACCCGCTCCTGCGGGGTGCTCAAAACCATTGGCCGCGCGATGCCTGGAGGCCGGGGTGCCGCTGCGCGCAGCCTGCCCCAGCCCGCCCTTCCGCCGTTCCCCGGGGCGGAGCCCCAGGAGCAGCACTCGGCGGGCCCGCTGCCATGGGTGCCCGGCCGGGGCTAGGGGTGGAGGAGGTGGGTGCGGTTCTGGGCCTCGTACTTCGCCAGGAGCGCTGCCAGGGCCACTGCGTCCAGGGGGCGGTACTCGCCGTCGGGGGTGCGGTGCCAGACCGGGTCCGGGTGGGTGGGGGCGGATCCGGCCGGCCGGGGCTGGGCCGCATCGTTCGGCGGGGCCTGGGCGGCGGCGGCCGAAGGCGGCTGCGGGAGGAAGGCGGCTCGGCGGAGGGCTACCCGGTGGACCTTGTTCGTGGCCGTGACCGGCATCGACGGGACCACCCTGACGTACCGCGGCGGCATCTTCGTGCCCAGGTCCGGCTGGGCGGCCAGGAACTCCGCGAAGGCGTCCGGCGTGAACTCCGCGCCCTCGTTCAGGGTGAGCGCCGCCATCACCTGGTCCCCCGCCACCTCGTCCGGTACGGCGTAGACGGCGACCGCCGCCGCCCGGGGCCACCGGGCGAGGATGTTCTCGATCACCGCCGCCGCCAGGTTCTCACTGTCGACGCGGAGCCGGTCGTCCGTACGGCCCGCGAAGTAGAGGAAGCCCGACGCGTCGCGGAAGAAGAGGTCCCCCGTCCAGTACCAGCCGTCGCGGGTGCGGGCGGCTTCCGCGCCGGGGTTGCGCCAGTAGCCCTCGAAGAGGCTGCGGCCCCGGTTGACCAGCTCGCCGATGGCCTCGCCGCCGTTCAGCAGGCGGCCGTCCCCGTCGAAGACCGCCGGCGGGCAGGCGCGGCCCGTCTCCGGGTCGATCACCGCCAGGTCGTCGCCCGCGCCCGCCCGGCCCAGGGCGCCCGGCGGGGTGTCCGGGGTGCGCTGGACGGAAGCCCCGCCCTCGGTGGCCCCGTAGCCCTCCACCAGCCGGACCCCGAAGCGCTCGGCGAAGCGGGCCGCGTCCACCGCCCCGGCCTCGGTGCCGAAGCCGAGCCGCAGGGTGTGTTCGCGGTCGTCGGGGCGGGGGTCGGTGGCGAGGAGGTACTGGACGGCCCGGCCGACGTAGGTGAAGTACGTCGCCCCGTACGCCCGCACGTCGTCCAGGAAGGCGGAGGCGGAGAAGCGGCGGCGCAGCGCCACGGTCGCGCCCCCGGCCAGCGCCGGCAGCCAGTCGGCGATGACCGCGTTGCCGTGGAAGAGCGGCATGCAGACGTAGTGGACGTCGTCCGGCGTGACGGAGAACTGGCGGGCCAGCGCCGACCCGGCGGCGGCCAGCCGGCCCTGGGTGCAGATGGCGGCCTTGGGGGCGCCGGTGGAGCCGGAGGTGAAGTAGAGGAGCAGCCGGGAGGCGGGGCCGGGGGTGCCCAGCGTCGCCTCGCCGGGCTTGGCGGCGGCGTACGGGGCGAGCAGGGCCTCGTACTCCTCGGTGCCGGTGACGAGGAGGCGGACTCCGGGCAGGTCGAGGCCGCGCAGCAGCGGCAGGTGGGCGCGCTCGGTCACCAGGAGGCGGCAGTCGGTGTGCAGGATGTCGCGCGCGAGCTCGGGACCGCGCCGGGTCGGGTTGATCCCGGCGACGGCGGCCCCCGCGAGGGCCGCCGCGCCGAGCCAGAACGGGAACTCGGGGGTGTTGTCGAGCAGCACCCCCAGGTGCGGTTCGGCCTCCGGCGGCATGAGGTCGACGAGGAGCGCGGCGCGCGCGGCGGACTCCTGGGCGGTCCGGTGGCGGGTGAGGACGCGGCGCTCGGTGTCCTCGTACATCAGCCCGGGCCGGTGGTCGCCCCATTGGCGCGCTATGAGCTCCGCGACGGTTTCGGGTGCAGTCGACGTCCGCATGCCGCCGGAGATTAGCTGACGTTCCGTCAGAACTGAACGTCGGAGCAGGCGTAGAAGGCCATCGGGGTGTCGTTGACCGTCCAGACGGCCAGGATCATGTGGCGGCCGGACTTGCCGCTGGGCATGGCGCCCTGGTGGACGGTGGTCATGGAGGGGCGTGCGCCGTTGTAGGCGACGGTGAGGAAGGGCTGGGGGTCGAGGGACGCGCGGGTGAGGGACTTGGTGGGGTCCCAGCCGTTCTTGGTGACGTAGTACTTGAAGTCGGTGGTCGAGTGGTTGGCGGTGAACTGCCACCGGAAGGAGTAGCTCTGGCCGCTGGTCACGCCGGTGGTGGGCCAGGTGCCGCCGCGCTGGTTGTCGAGCTCGGAGAACTGGGCGTTGCCGCCGGCGCATATCTTGCCGTCGGCGGGACCGGCGGCCGGGAAGCCCTTGAAGCCCTCGACGCTCTGCGGCTCCCACTGGATGGCGCCGCAGTTGGACACGGCCTTGTTGGCACAGAGCTTCTGGCGGCTGATGGCGGTGTCGGTGTAGCCGTGGCTGCTCGCGCTGGGGGCGCTGAGCAGGGTGATCCCGGCGACGAGGCCGAGGCCGAGCGCGGCGGCGCCGGCCCGTCCGGGCATGCGGAAGTGACGCATGATGCTCCTTGAACGTGGGGGGAGTTCGGCGAGAGCGAGCGCACGCGTGGGGATGGTGTGGCGAGCCCTGGATCGCCGTACGGATTTCAGGTCTAGACCAACTCCCAGATTATTGACGAGAGTTGCCCATGTCCATACCAAAAGGAGAACGGGTGGTCCGGTCCCTTCCGGCCACCCGTTCCCGTACCGCTACGGAACCTGCTATTCCGACCGCCCCGTGTAGAAGGCGACGGTGAGGTCCTTCACGAGGGCCTTGCGCTCGTAGTCGTCCAGCTCGACGATCCCGCGCGAGGTCAGCCGGTGGACGGTGTCGTCCACCGCGTCGACGACCGAGGTCAGCACGGTGTCGCGGTGCTTGGCGTCGATCGCCGCGACCCGGCGGCGGCGCATCGCCTCGGCGACCTCGGGGGCGTACTCGATCCTCGTCGGCTGGGCCGAGAACACCTCGACGCCGACGGCCTCGGTCTCCGCCGCCAGCATCCGCGTCAGCGCGTCGCCGACGGCCTCGGCGTCGCGCAGGGTCGGGGCGGCCTCGTGGAAGGCATCGGCCGGGAGCTGGGACAGGACTCGGGCCATGGCCGACTCGACCTGTTCGGCGAGGTACTCGGTGTGGTCGGCGACGGCGAGGGTGGCGCGGGCGGTGTCCTTGACCTGCCAGACGACCTGGACGACGACCTGGAGGGCGAGGCCGCCGGAGTCCACGGCGGGCATCGGGTCGCTGCGCCAGTGGCGCAGCCGTACGTCGACCCGGCGGCGCAGGAGCAGGGGGCTGACCCAGGTCAGACCCGTACGCCGGACCGTGCCCCGGTAGCGGCCGAAGAGGGTCAGCACCCAGGCGTGGCCGGTACGGGCGCGGCCGAGGCCGCCGAGCGCCAGGAGCGCGACGACGCCGAGGAAGGCGAGCGGGGGCCAGTGGGTGGCCCGCAGTCCCTCGTAGGCGCGGGGGGTCGCGCCGAAGGCCGCCACCAGGGACGCCGGGACGACCCCGGCCCGCCAGAGCACGGCGACGCAGCCGGCCAGGGCCAGGCCGCCGACGGCCACGCCGATCCAGCCGGGCAGCACGGGCCCGCGGTGCTCCCGGAGCCGGTCGTCGCCCCGGGGGACGCGGCGGCCGGGGGCGGGGCGGACGGACGCCGCGGCGGGCCCGGGCCGGGTCGGGGCGGAACGGGCCGGGTCAGCGGGGGGCGCGGCGGTCGGGGCGGTCGCTGCGGTCGCGGCCGGGGGCTTCGGGTCGGCGCGGAACGGCAGGTGGAGCGGCACCTCGGTGGCCGCCGCGCCGCGGAAGGGCGCGGCGGGGGGAACGAGGGGCAGGTCCTGGGTGTCGTCGTCCTCCCGCTCCAGGCCCCGGGCCACGGCCCGGGCGACGATCCCGGCCACCCCGGGCCCGGGCACGCCGAGCCCGGGCACGCCGGGGTGCGGGGGGCGGACGTGGGGGTCGGTGCGGGGGTGGGTGCCGGTGCCGTCGTGCTGTGGCTCGGGCTCGGGCTCGGGCTCCGGGTGCGGGTCTTGGTCCGGGGCTTGGTTCGGGTCCTCGTCCTGGTCCTGGTGGAAGTCCTGGTGGAAGTCCTGGTGGAAGTCCTGGTCGGGGTGCGGGTGCGGCTCCTGATCGGACCCGGCCCGTGCGCGGGCGGCGGGGACCGGGGCCTCGGCGGGGCGGGCGTCCGGCTCCTCCGCGCCCTCGCGCGGGCCGGCGACCACCGCGACGGAGTGGTCGTACGGCGGCGCATACGCGGGCTCGGGCTCCCCGGCGGCCGGGGTCGGGCGGGTGTGCGGCAGGGCCGAGACGGGTTCGGCCCGGCGGGCCGGGGCCTCCTCCCTCGCGGGACCGGCGTCCGGGGCGGCCTCGGCGGGCCCGAACGATGACACCGGCCCGGGCTCGCGCACCGCCACGGCCTCCGCCGGGCGGGAGTGCGACACCTCCCCGGCGTCCGGCACCGGCGACCAGGGCCAGGGCTCCACCGGGCGGGCGTACGGCGCGGCCGCCGGGGCCTGCTCCCCCGCCGACTGCGCGGCCACGAGGACGGCATCGGCCCGCGCCGCCGGTACGGCTTCCGCCGGGACCGGGACCGGCTCGGGGCGACCGTACGGCGCCACCGGAACCTGCGGCTCGGGCGACGGGCCGTCGACCCGGGCGGCCGGAACCGCCTCCACCGGTACGGGTACGGGTACGGGTACGGATACGGGCGCGGGTACGGGGCCCGGGGCCTGGAACGCCTCCGGAGCAGGCACCTGAGCCGCGGCCGGAACCGGAATCGGAGGCGAGACCGGCACCGGGACCGCCACCGCCGCCGGCGCCGCGTACGGCGTGGGAGCCGCGTACGGCGTGGGAGCCGCGTACGGCGCCGCCGGGGAGGCCTCGGTCCAGGATGTCGGTGCCGTCGGCGACGGCGTCGCCGCCGGGGCTTCGGCGAGGAGGGCGGGGCGGACCGGCCGGGCGGCCTCCTGGGGGATCCGGAAGGTGCCCGTGGTCGACGTGGTGCGCGTGGGGTACATCGTTGCCTCCGTCATGCGAACAGCCGGCGCCAGGTTTCCGGGCCCGGGTAACCGTTGGCCGCGGCGCCGCGCCAGCCCTGCGCGCGCTGGAACGCCTCGACGTTGCGGCGGTCGGCCTCGCCCCAGCGGGGTCCGGGGCCGGAGGTGTAGTGCTTGCCGAAGCCCTTCTTCACCAGCTGGCGGCCCAGCGCCGCGACGGCCTCGTGCGACGCGCCCGGGCGGAAAACCGCCGCGCCCGGGTAGGCCCGTACGCCGCCGGGGCCGGGCGCGCCCGTCGCCGACGGCGGGATGTCCTTGCCCTGGTGCTCGACCAGCAGGCGCCAGGTATGCGCGCCCGGCAGGCCGTCCGTGTCGGCGCCCGTCCAGCCCTGAGCGCGCTGGAAGGCCTGGGTGGCCAGCCGGTCGGCGTCGGTCCAGGTCCGGCTGGGGCCCTTCGGGTAGAAGCGGGCGCCGCCCCGCTCGGCCAGCATCCGGCCCAGGTGCTCGACGTACTCGTTCGTGGCTCCCGGGCCGAACTTCTCCGCCCCGGGGAAGGCCGTCGGGGCCGTCGGCTTCGGTCCGGCGGCGGGGGCCTCCGGGGTGACGCCGCCGGTGATGCCGCCGGTGATGCCCTTGTACCGGTACGGCAGGTACTTGGCGGAGTTGGTCCAGTAGCCGTAGGGCGTGGCCAGCTTCCGCGTGTGGGGCTTGGTCTGCTCGTAGGCGATGTAGTGCGTCCGGGTCTGGTCCGCCCAGCCGCCGAAGAGGACCACGTGGGAGCCCTTGCTCGGGTCCGCCGGGTTGTGGAAGAGGAGCATGTCCCCCGGCAGCAGCTCGTCCTTGGTGATCTTCGCGGCGAACGTGTCGAGGCTGCCGGTCCACTCGTTCGTGCCGAGGTTCCAGGCCATGGAGACGTAGCCCGAGCAGTCCTGCCGGTACCCGTCCGTCCAGTACTCGGTCATGCTGTACGGCACCTTCGCGTCCAGCCACAGCTTCGCCCGGTTGATGATCGTCGCCCGGTCGATCCGCTTCACCACGCCGGGGGCCGCCGGGGCTCCCGGGGCGCCGGGCTTGCCGCCGTTGGGCCCGTGCAGCGGGGCCCGGCCGCCCTGCGGGGAGCCGGGCGGGTCCTCGTCCGCGGTGACCGCGCCGGCGGCCGGCGCGGTCACCGCGGCCGCGCCCGTACCGGCGCCGCCGAGAACCACACCGGCGGCGGTGGCCAGGACGAGCGCGCGGCGCGCGCCGCGCGCGGCGGGGTGTCCTCCGTCCCGGAGCGGTATGGCCCGCGCACGGGCGAGGGCGCGCCGGCGCTGGGCGCAGCCCTGGCACGCGCAGTCGCCAGCGGGCTCGTACTCCTGGAAAACGGGCATCGCCATCGGCCCATGCGGCGTCGGAGGCTGCATCGTCATGCGGTTCCGTCCACTCCCCTGCTCGTCCACTGGTCGGACCGTGCCGCATCTGGCGGGGCATCAGATGTGGCACGACCAAGACATATCGTGCACGATGAACCACCCAAACATGGGTTAATCGGACAAGGCGGGCGTGGCTGGTCGTGAGCACCGGCAGGAGTGGGGTAGAGTTTTACCTGTCACCAAGCGCCGCTAGCTCAGTTGGTTAGAGCAGCTGACTCTTAATCAGCGGGTCCGGGGTTCGAGTCCCTGGCGGCGCACAGACGAAAAGAAGGCCTCCACGCGAGTGGGGGCCTTCTTCGTGTCCCGGTGCTGCGGGCGTGCGCGGCTGGGTGCGGGCGTGCGGGGCCTTACGCCGCCGTTCCCGGGCGGACGCCCGCGCCCGTCAGGTAGGCGGAGACCACCACGTTGGCCGTGTACTCCTTGGCCGCCTTGTCGTACGAACCGCCGCAGGTGACCAGCCGCAGTTCCGCCCGGCCCGCGACCCGCTGGCCGTACGCCTTGTGCGGGTCGAAGCCCGCGCGGTCGTAGACCCGTACGTCCTCGATGGTGAACTCCGCGACCGACCCGTCGGCCCGCACCACCCGCACCTTCTCGCCCGGCTGCGCCGAGCTCAGGCCGAAGAAGACCGCCGGCTTCGACTTGGTGTCCACGTGCCCCACCATCAGCGCCGTACCGGCGACGCCCGGCTGGGTGCCCGCGCCCCACCAGCCCACCGTGCCCGGGCTGCCGTACGGGGGCGGCTCGATCGCACCGTCCTTGTCCAGGCTCCGCGAGATCACCGGGGCCTGGACGCCCAGGGAGGGCACGTCGACCCGTTCGGGCGAGGACCCCGGCATCGGGGCGTGCGCGGCCGGCATCCCCGGACCCACTGCCCCGCCGGCCCGGCCGGCGAGGGGCGAGGGTATCCCGGTCAGCTGGCGGCCCCAGAGCCACAGGCCCAGGACCAGCACGGACCACGCGACGAAGGTCAGCAGCCGGCCGCCGGCGGTCGCCCTGGCCTCGCTCACTCGCCGCTTCGGCGGCGGCGCAGGGCCAGCGCGCGTCCCGCGACGGCCAGGGTGGCCGCGGCGGCGAGGACGGCGCCGATCACGGTGTGCGGCATCCCCGGGCCGCCCTCCTCCTGCTCCTTGGCCGCCGCGGCCGGCCGGGAGGTCTCGGCGAGCTCGGCGGACATGCCGCCGCCGCCCGCGTGGACCGGCCAGACCGGCGAGGGGTGGTGGGTCGGGCGGTGGGTCGGGCGGTGGTGGTGGGCGATCTCGATGGAGCCGGTGACCTTGTCGTGGCCGTCGCAGGTCACCCGGATGGAGTGCCAGCCGGGCGGGGCGTGCGAGCTGATCATCGCCTCGCCGTAGAGCGGACTGCGGCCGCCGTCGCGGCCGTACAGGTCGGCGTCCGCCACGAAGACGGCGGACTTGGCCGCCCCCCGGGTACCGTCGCAGCCCTTGACGCGCAGCTTGACCTGCGCTCCGGGGTGGGCCGGGTTCGGATCGACCGAGATGCTCTCGCGGCCGCCGCGTTCCTCCTCGCCCGCGAGGGCGGTGGGCGCGGTCACCGCGGTGAACGCCGTCAGGGCGACGGCCACACCGGTGACACGGAGTGCGATGGGAATGCTGCGCATGGTGAACCTCCTCAACAAGGAGATTCACGTGCGGCGCGCCGCCCCGCATCCGGAGCGGCGCCGTACGTGTCAGCCGTACGCGTTACACGAGGTCGACCAGGTCGGCGATCGAGTCGACCGTCTTGGTCGGGCGGTAGGGGAACTTCTCGGTGTCGGCGAGCGAGGTCAGACCGGTGAGGACGAGGAAGGTCTGCATGCCCGCCTCCAGCCCGGCCAGGACGTCGGTGTCCATCCGGTCGCCGATCATCGCGCTGCTCTCGGAGTGCGCGCCGATGGCGTTCAGCCCGGTCCGCATCATCAGCGGGTTGGGCTTGCCGGCGAAGTACGGCTTCTTGCCGGTCGCCTTGGTGATCAGCGCGGCGACGGCGCCGGTCGCCGGGAGCGGGCCCTCGGCGGAGGGGCCGGTCTCGTCGGGGTTGGTGCAGATGAAGCGGGCGCCCGCGTTGATCAGGCGGACCGCCTTCGTCATCGCCTCGAAGCTGTAGGTGCGGGTCTCGCCGAGGACCACGTAGTCGGGCTCGTGGTCGGTCAGGATGTAGCCGATGTCGTGCAGGGCGGTGGTCAGGCCGGCCTCGCCGATGACGTACGCCGTGCCGCCCGGGCGCTGGTCGTCGAGGAACTTCGCGGTGGCCAGCGCCGACGTCCAGATGTTCTGGACGGGGACGTCCAGGCCCATGCGGCTGAGGCGGGCCTGCAGGTCGCGGGGGGTGTAGATGGAGTTGTTGGTCAGCACCAGGAAGGGCTTGCCGGACTCGCGCAGCCGCTTGATGAAGGCGTCGGCACCGGGGATCGGCGTGCCCTCGTGGATGAGGACCCCGTCCATGTCGGTCAGCCAGGATTCGATCGGCTTGCGCTCTGCCACGGTACTGTTCTCCGCTCTGCGGGGCCTCTGACCTCGGGGGCCTCTGGTCTGTACCACCCTATCCGGGCCGGGCCGCGGACGCGGAAGGCGTCCACGGCCCGGACGGCGGGCCCCGGAAAGGGGCCGGCCGGGGTGGGGCGAGGCGGCGGGCCGGGGTCAGCCGAGGCGGACGTCGTCGACGGTCCAGTACCAGTTGTTGTTGCCGCTGTAGCGGAAGCGGACCTGGACGTCGGTGGCGCCGGCCGGGACCTGGAGGGCGATCGACTCGGCCTTCGCGACCGCGTCGGCGGTGTAGCTCTTCACGACGGCCGGGGCGCCGCCGTTGTAGGACACCAGCACCTGGGCGGTCTGCCCGGCCTCCTGGCGGTAGTGGGTCTGGAAGGACAGGGTCTTCGCGGTCCCGCCCGCGACCGGCCACTTGGGGGTGATCAGCGTGGAGTCGAAGGTGCCGGTGTGGCTCTTGTCGTCCCACTCGTCGGAGTCGGCGACGGCAAAGACGTCACGGGAGCGGACGTTCAGCTCGCGCCACTGGTCGCGCTGCGACTGGCTCCAGAACTCGTCGGTGGCGAAGGCCCATCCGGCCCACTCGGTGACGCCGCCCGTGCCCATCTTCGAGTTGTCCACGGACCAGCCCGCCGGCGGGGTGTGGGTGAAGCCCTTGGTGCCGGCCGGGATCCCGGTCTCGTCCACGCGGGCCTGGAGGACCGGGCGCAGGGTGTCGAAAGGGTCGCTGTCGGGGGCGTTCAGCGGAACGCCGTCGAGGCCCGCGCCGCTGACGCCCACGTGGGCGAGGGCGGTCGCGGCGACGTCGGCCAGGCGGACGTCGTCCCGTACCGAGCCGGCCGGGATGCCCGCGCCCCTGGCGATGACGAAGGTGCCGCGCTCGGCGATGCTGGAGCCGCCGTGTCCGCCGCCGCTGGTGTGGCCGTGGTCGGTGGTGACCAGGACCTTCCAGTTCTCCTGGGCGTACGTGGGACGGCTCTGGACGGCGGTGAGGAGCTTGCCGACCAGGACGTCGACCCGGGCGACGGCGTCCAGGTAGGCCTGGCTGGCAGCCCCCGAGGAGTGGCCGGCCGCGTCGATCTCGCCGAGGTAGACGAAGGCCGCGTCGGGGTTCTGGTCGCGCAGCTCGGTGGCGGCCGCGGCGGCGATCTTCGGGTCCTCGCTGCCGTAGCCGTCGCGGTCGCCCTTGAGGGAGAGGCGCTTGTCGACCTTGGCCGAGAAGATCGGGCCGTTCTGGTCGGTGGAGGTGATCGGCTCCCAGTCGGCGGCCGCGTACGTGTTGAGCGACGGCTTCGCGTTCTCGATGCGGGTCAGGAAGTCCGGGTGGGCCGTGTAGTTCTTGCCGGTGAAGGAGTTGTCCTTCACGCCGTGCTTGTCGGGCCACACGCCGGTGGCGATGGTGGACCAGCCGGGGCCCGAGGAGGTGGCGGCCATCGGGTTGGCGTAGAGGGTGCTGCGGGCGGTCAGGCCCTGGGCCATCAGGCCGTTCAGGTGGGGCGCGTTGGCGGCCTTGACGCGGTCGAGGACCGCTCCGTCGATGCCGATGACGAGGACCTTGTCGGTGGTGGCCGCCGACTCCCCGGCGGTGGCGGCGGTGGCGCCGAGGGCGGTGGCGAGCAGGGCGGTGGCGGTGGCCGCCACGGCGAGGGTGCGTCCGGACAGGACAGCAGTGGGCACGTACTCCTCCGGGAGCAATCGTGGGGAAGGCGCGGCAGGTTGGGGCGGGCCGTGCGTGCGCCGGGTCCGGACCGGGGGTGCGGTCCTCGGTCCAGACCCGTTATCTCGGTGTCGCGGCGGGGCCGTGACGGTGCAAGCGTCACTCTCGCGGCCGTGGGTGGCCAGGAAGTAACCGGTCAGCTTCCGGTTGCCGACTTCCACGCGTCCACGTAGCCGGTGAGGTTCTTGTCGATGTCGGCCCAGTCCGGCTCGAAGACCTCGACGCCCGCCAGGATCCGCGCGAGTTCGACGGCGTTGGCGTCGGTCGGCCGGACGTCGGTGCGGGCCGGGAAGCCGCCGCCGACCTCGCTGACCAGCTTCTGGGACTCCTCCGTCAGGAGGTGGTCGAGCAGCTTCTTGCCGTTCTCCGTGTGCGGGGCCTTCGCGACGAGGCCGGCCGCGTACGGGAGGGCGAAGGTGGTGGGCTTGCCGCCGGCCCTGGCCGGGAACCAGATGCCCAGGTTCGGCATGGACTTGGACTGCGCGAAGTTCATCTGGACGTCGCCGTTGGCCACGAGCAGCTCGCCCTTGTCGGTCTTCGGCGCGAGCTTGCTGGTGGAGGAGGACGGGCCGACGTTGTTGGCCTGGAGCTTCTTCAGGTACTCCATCGCCGGCTCCTTGCCGCCGAAGTCGTGCATCGACTTGATGAGGACGGCGGTGCCGTCGCCCGCGACGCCCGGGGTGGAGTACTGGAGCTTGCCCTTGAACTTGGGGTCGAGGAGCTCCTCCCAGGTCTTGGGGGCCTCGGCGAGCTCCTTCTTGTTGTAGACGAAGCCGAAGTAGTTGTTGACGACCGAGGTCCACTTGCCGTCGGCGGCCTTGTCCGCGCCGTTGACCTTGTCGGAGCCCTGCGGCGCGTAGGCCTGGAGCAGGCCCTTGCCGTCGGCCTGCTGGATGAAGGGGGGCAGGGTGATCAGCACGTCGGCCTGGGTGTTGGTCTTCTCGCGGACGGCGCGCTGGACCATCTCGCCCGAGCCGCCTTCGACGTACTTGACCTCGATGCCGGTCTTCTTGGTGAAGTCGGCGAAGACCTTGTCGTACCAGCCGTCGCCCTTGTCGCTCTTGAGGCCGTCGGCGCTGTAGACGGTGACGACCTTCTCACCGCCGTCGGAGCCGGCGGAGGAAGCGGAGCCGCCGCAGGCGGTGAGGGTGGCGGCGAGGGCGAGGCAGCCGGAGGAGGCGGCGGTGCGGAGCAGGAGCTTGCTGGGCATGGAACTTCCTTACGGGGAAAGGGAGTCGGCAGAGGTTCAGCAGGGACAGCGGGGCGCGCGGGGTCGAGCGGTCACGCGGGGGGCGTGGCCGGATTCAGGGGTACGCGGCTCTGGCGCGGGTCAGCGGTACGCGGCCCTCGTACGGGTCAGCGGTACGCGGCCCTCGTGCGGATCCGGGAGACGGCCAGCAGGACCGTCAGGGTCGCGGCCATCAGGACCACGGCGACGGCGGATCCGCTGAACAGCGAGCCCCGGTCGGTGGCGGTGAAGATACGCACGGGCAGGGGCATCCAGTCCGGCGGGTAGAGCATCATCGTGGCGCTCAGCTCGCCCATCGACAGGGCGAAGCAGAGCCCGGCGGCCGCGGTGAGGGACGGCAGCAGCAGGGGCAGCCTCACCCGCCACAGCACGTACGCGGGACTGGCGCCGAGGGAGGCCGCGGCCTGCTCGTACGCGGGGTCGAGCCGGACGATCGCGGCGGAGACCGACTGGTAGGCGAAGGCGGTGACGAGGACGGTGTGCGCCAGGACCACGATGGATCCGGTGCCGTTGAGCAGGATCGGCGGCCGGCTGAACGCGACGAGCACGGCGAGGCCGACGACCACGGACGGCACGGCGACGGGCAGCACGAACAGCGCGTCGAGCGCGCGCTTCCCGCGCCGCCCGAGGGCGGCGGCGGCGAGCGCGGCCCAGGTACCGAGGGTGAGCGCGAGCAGGCTGGCGGTCACGGCGGTGACCAGGGACGTGGTCAGGGCCTGGAGGGATTCGCCGCGGACGGCGGCGGTGTAGTTCCCGGTGGTCGGGCCGGAGGGGAAGGCGCCGGACCAGTGGGTGGCGAAGGAGGCCCCGACCACGACGAGCAGGGGCAGGGCGAAGAGGGGCAGGAAGAGGAGGGCGAAGAGGCCCCAGGCGGCCCAGCGGCCGGTCCGGCTATGCACCAGCACGCTTGCTCACCACCCGGTAGAGGCCGAACAGGCCGACGGAGATCGCGATGTTGACGACGGCGACCACGCAGGCGGCCTGGTAGTCGGATTCGAGGATCGCCTTGCCGTAGACGAGCATCGGCAGCGTCGTGACGCCCTTGGCGCCGGTGAACAGGACGATCCCGAACTCGTTGAGGCACATGACGAGGACGAGGCTGCCGCCCGCGGCGAGTGCCGGGAGGGCCTCGGGCAGGATCACCCGGCGGACGATCCGGGCGGGGCGGGCGCCGAGGCCGGCGGCGACTTCGAGCTGGGCGGTGTCCAGCTGGGAGAAGGCGGCGAGCAGGGGGCGCATCACGAAGGGCGTGAAGTACGTGATCTCGGCGAGGAGGACGCCCCAGGGGGTGGCGAGGAACCGGAAGGGCCCCTCGGCGGTGCCGGTGAGGTCGGTCCAGACGCCGTTGGCCATGCCGACGCTGCCGTAGATGAAGAGGAGGGCGAGGGTGATGAGGAAGGAGGGGAAGGAGAGGAAGACGTCGATGAACTTCGCGACGGCGCGGGCGCCGGGGAACGGTACGAAGGCGATGACGAGCGCGAGCGCGAAGCCGAGGACGAGGCAGCCGGCGGTGGCGCCGACGGCCAGCCAGACGGTGGTCCAGAGGGCCTCCCGGAAGGCGGCGGAGGCGAAGACGGAGCCGTAGGCGTCGAAGGCGCCGCCGCCGTCCTCGGGGGTGAGGGACTGCTGGACGACGAGGCCGAGGGGGTAGAGGAAGACGAGCGCGAGCACGGCGACGGGCGGCAGGGCCCATACGCCGCGCGGCAGCCGCAGACCGCTGCGTCCCGCCGGGGAACCCTCCGGACTCGCCGGGGTCCGGGGCGCGGGGCCCTGGGCGGAACCCCGAGCCTCCCCGGAAGGGAACCCGCCCGGCCCGCCGGGCCCGCCCGGAGCCGGGACCGGCGGGCCGCAGGCCGCGGGGGCTCCGCCCGGGGGCGTTCCCACGGTCGTCCCGGGTGCGGCTCGCCGCGAGGCGTCAGGCATCCGAGACCCCCGCCGCGAGGAGCACCGCGTCCCGCGGCTCGAAGTGCAGGGTGACCCGGTCGCCGAGGGCGGGCGTCTCGCGCAGTTCGGGGAGGTCCGCCTTGACGCGGTGGCCGTGGACGTCGACGTACAGCCGGTGCGTGGAGCCCCGCCACTGGACCTCGGCGATGGTGCCGCTGAGGGCGTTGGGGCCGTCGCCGAGGCCGAGCAGGTGCGGCCGTACGCACAGGGTGGCCCGGGAGCCGGGCGCCGCGCGACCGCGGTCGAGGGCGAGCGGGCGCCCCGCGAAGACGGCTCCGGCGTCCGCGACGGTGACGGGGAGCAGGTTCGCGTTGCCGACGAACGAAGCGGTGAACTCGGTGCGCGGGGACCGGTACAGCTCCTGCGGGGTGCCGCAGTCCTGGAGCCGGGCCCGGTCCATGACGGCGATCCGGTCGGCCAGCGTGAGCGCCTCCACCTGGTCGTGCGTCACGTACAGGAGGGACACCTCGGGCAGTTCGCGGTGGAGCCGGGCCAGTTCGGCGAGCATCCCGGACCGCAGCTGCGCGTCGAGCGCGGACAGCGGTTCGTCGAGCAGGAGCACCCCGGGGCGGATCGCGAGGGCGCGGGCGATCGCCACGCGCTGCTGCTGGCCGCCGGAGAGCTCGCGGGGGTAGCGCTTGGCGTAGGCGGCCATCCCGGTCAGGTCCAGGGCTTCGGCGACCCGGCCGGGGATCTCCGCGCGGGGGGTCTTGCGGGCCTTGAGGCCGAAGGCCACGTTCTCCTCGACCCGCATGTGCGGGAAGAGCGCGTACTGCTGGACGACCATGCCGATGCCCCGCCGGTGCGGCGGGAGCGCGGTGACGTCCCGGCCGCCGATCAGCACCCGGCCCGCGGCGGGCCGTACGAACCCGGCGACCGCGCGCAGGGCCGTGGTCTTGCCCGAGCCGGAGGGGCCGAGCAGGGCCATCACCTCGCCGGGCTCGACGGTCAGGTCGAGCGAGTCCAGGACGGTGGCGCCGTCGTAGGCGACGCTGACCCCCTCGAACCGGATGCCACTCACGCCGGCTCCGCGCGGTGGGCGGGGCGGGCGGGGCCGGCGGCGGCGAGGACCGCGGGGAGTTCGGCGACGGAGCCGAGGACGTGGGTCGCGCCGTGCCCGGCGAGGGCGGCGCGGTCGTGGGCGCCGGTGAGCACGCCGGCCACGAGCCCGGCACCGGCGCGGCGGCCGCTGAGCATGTCGTACGCGGTGTCGCCCGCGACCACGACGTCGGCCACGTCGGCCACGGCGCCGGTCCGCAGGAACGCGGCCAGCACCATGTCCGGGTACGGGCGGCCGCGGCCGCCCGCGTCGGCCGGGCAGAGGGTGAGGTCGGCGAGGTCGCGCCAGCCGAGGGCGTCGAGGATGGCGTCCTGGGTGACGCGGGCGAAGCCGGTCGTCAGGACGACGGTGCGGCCGTCCGCGCGGAGCTCCTCGATGGCCTCCCGGGCGCCGGGGAGCGGGGCGACGAGCCCGCCGTCGACGAGGTCGCCGTACGCCTCCTCGAAGGCGGCGTTCGCGCGCTGTGCGCTCTCCTCGCTGCCGAAGAGGTGGCGGAAGACGGAGATCTTCGACTCGCCCATGGTGTCGCGGACGTAGCGGAGCTTCTCCTCGTGGTCGGGGGTGCCCGGGGTGACGCCGAGGCGTTCGGCGGCGCGCTCGAAGGCGCGCTCGACCAGGCCCCCGTCGGCGACGGTGGTCCCGGCCATGTCGAGGACGATCAGCTTGCGGGTGCCGGCGGGGGCGTTGGTCGTGGCGGGGGCGTCGGTCGTGTCGCGGGCGTCGGTCGTGTCGGTCATGTGGTTCACCAGCCCAGTTCGTTCGCTGTGGTCTCGGCTATGGCGGGCGAGCAGGTCATGCCGCGGCCGCCGGGTCCGGTCACCAGCCAGACGTCTTCGGCCACCTGCTGGCGGTGGACGACGCGGGTGGTGTCGGTGCACTGCGCGTACACGCCCGCCCAGCGGCGCCGGATCTTGGGCAGGGGGCGGCCCAGGAAGGACTCGGCGACCTCGGTGAGGTGCTCGTAGGGGTCCTCGAGCGTGTCGAACGCGAAGGGGTGCTCGTACTCGTGGGTGTCGCCGATGGTCAGTCCGCCGTCCTGGCGCTGGACCATCAGCAGCTGCATCTTGTGCGCGGCGGCGGTCGGCGCCTGGGCCTGCTCCGCGTTGAGCGCGTCCAGGGCGGGCGAGCCGTAGGCCGGGTAGTAGCGGAAGCTGTCGGCATCCGCGACCGAGGTGGTCAGCTGCTCGCCGAGCGGCGCGGTCTGCATCATCTGGAGCCGTACGCGGCGCACGGGCAGGTCGTGGGCCAGCTCGCGGACCAGGCCGGACAGCCAGGCGCCGGTGGCGAGGACGACGATGTCGCCGCGGTGGATGTACCCGTGGTCGTCTCGGACGGCGCCGGGGCCGGCCAGGGCGCGGACCTCCCGGCCGGGGACGAAGGTGTAGCGGCCGCTCGCCCGCAGGGCCTCGCGGAGGTGGAGCTGCGCGGTGCGCGGCTCGACGGCCGCATCCCGCTCGCACCACAGGGCGGCTCCGAAGTCGCCGCGCAGGGCCGGGTTGATCTTCCGTGCCTGCTCTGCGGTGACCAGCTCGTAGCCGCGGGCGGCGGCGTCGGGGCGGGCCGCGGCCGCTTCGGCGACCGCGTACTCGCGGGCGTTGCGGACGGGGGTCAGGGAGCCGATGGCACGGAAGCCCAGACCGGGCACCTCCGCGCCGATGCGCTCCCATAGCTCGCGGGCCCTCAGGGCGGTCTCGAGCTCCTCTCCCCCGGCCCGCCCGCTGACCCATATCTGGCCGAAATTACGCAGTGACGCGCCGCGGGCCTCCGCCTCGCGCTCGATCTGGACGACCTCGTGGCCGCGTTGGACTGCTTGCCAGGCGTGCATGGTGCCGACCACGCCGCCTCCGACGACTATGACTCTCACGCGGTTCACGGTGGTGCGGGCCCGTGGCCCGGGGGGATCGGCGTGGCGACGCGCCGGTGAACAGCCCTCGACGTTTGGACTAGACCCGTTATCTTCCCGTGACATCGATGCGCCCCTTTCCGTTCGGTACGGATGGTTTAGCGGCTTCGTCCCCGGGCCGCTTCGGGGCCGGTTCGCGCTTGCTCAGGCCCATCAGGCCGATTCGGGCCCATCAGGCCTATCAGGCCGATTCGGGCCGCAGGTGGGTCGTGAAGCTGAACCTGTCCCCACGGTAGAGGGAGCGCACCCGCTCCAGCGGCCGGCCCTCCCCGTCCCGCGAGAAACGGTGGATGAGCAGCATCGGGAGGGCGGGCGGAGTGCCGACGAGGAGGGCTTCGCGGGGTGTCGCGAGGACCGTCTCCAGCTTCTCGTCGGCGTCCCCGAAGATGATGCCGAGGCTGTCGCGGAGGTATCCGTAGAAGGAGGAGTCCGGCTGGAAATCGTCGCCGAGGCGGGGGGCGCGGGCGACCCGGATGTACGTGCTCTCCAGGCCGACGCGCTCGTCGTCGGCGAGCAGGACGCGCTCCAGGTGCCAGACGGGCTCACCGAGCGCGGCGCCGATGCCGGGACCGAGTTCGGGCGGGCAGGGGAACTGTTCCAGTCCGATCAGGGTGCGCCCGGGGCGGCGGCCCTGGCGGCGTACGCCCTCGGTGTAGCTGGCGAGGGAGAGCGGCTGCTCCAGCTTCGGTCCGGCGACGACGGTGCCGCGCCCGGAGCGGCGGAGCCGGCCCTCGAGCAGCAGCTCCCGCAGGGCCTGACGGACCGTCTCGCGGGAGACCTCGTAGCGCTCGGCGAGATCCCGCTCGGTGGGGAGGGTACCGCCCTCGCCCAGCTCGTCGAGGAGGGCCGCGATGCGGGCCTTGACGGCGTAGTACTTGGGGATGCGGCCGTGCTCGGGGATCCCGGAGCGGACGGGCGATCCGGGGCGGTGGCGCGGGGTCTGGTCTTCCACGGTGGGACTCTATGCGGGCCGGGTGAACGGCTCCCGTACGGGGACTGGCGCGATCACCCCGGGTGCCGGTGCCGGTGGCGGGGCCGGGGCGACAGTGGCGGGGGCCGGGCGCGGCGGGCGGGGGCCGGGCGTCAGGGCGACAGCGGCCGGGCGCGGCGGGCGGGCGTCAGGGGTGGTCAGCCGGCGGAGGTCGCGCGCAGCCGCCGGGCGACCAGCAGGAGTCCCCCGCCTGCGGCGACGGCGACGATGGCCCCGACACCGTACGCCCGGTCGCGCGGGCCGCTGTGCGCCAGCGCGCCCACCTCCGAGGGTTCCTCGCCCTGGGGGCCCTCCACGGAGAAGCGGTACCCACCGGCCTCGCCGACCCAGTCGCCGTCGTCGCCCTTGCGCTGCACGAGAGCCGCGTCGGCGAGGACCTCGCCGGTCGGGGCGTCGGGGGCGAAGGCCAGGCCGACCTTGACGGTGAGCGAGCCGCCGGCGGCGACGGTGAAGCCGGGGAAGGCGTCGCCCCCGTCGAAGACGGCGATGATCTCGTCGCGGTCGGTCCCCTCCAGGCTGACGGGGAAGGTGCCGCCCGGGGCGTCGAACTCCATCCGGAGGTGGGCGGGGCGAAGGGTGCGGGCCTTGCCGGTGAAGACGATGACGGGGTGGATGGCCGTGCACACGGAGCCCGTGGTGTTGGTCAGGTCCAGGTACCAGCTCTGCGGTCCGCTGCCCGTGCGGTACACGGCCGGACCGCCGCGGATCCGGGCGCCGATGGGGAAGGCGGCACCCTTCCCGTCACCGCAGGTGGCATGCGCCCGGGACGGCAGCGCGGGGGCCGGCCGCGCCCCGCCGCCGGTGCCCACGTCCGCACCCGCGGTGGTCGCGGGGCCGGCGACGAGGGCGGCCGAGAGGACGGCGGTGAGGGCAAGGGCTTTGCGTAGTCGCATGGAAGGCCTTCGCTGCTCGCCGGACGGGATGATGATCGGACGAGGTGACAATCACCCCGGCCACGCTCGCACCCTGTCACTCACGCGCGACGCGCTAACGGGCGCCGCGCCTGAGTCGTACTGGTTTACGCCCGATCGGCGCACGAGGTCAAACCGGCGCCGCGCGGCCGACGCCGGAGCCCTTCCGCGTTCCTGGACCTGCGTGCGGGGGCCCCCGCCGATCCCCGGGCGGGGCCGGGGGCCGAGGCGCGGGCGGAGGGCCGAGGCGCGGGCGGAGACGTCCGCCAGAGGCCGTGCGCCCAGGCCCTGTCCGCCGGAGGCCGTGCGCCCAGGCCCTGTCCGCCGGAGGCCGTATGCCCGGGCCCTGTCCGCCAGAGGCCGTGCGCCCGGGCCCTTCGGGCCGGGAGGGCCCGTCAGGTGTGGTCGAAGAAGGGGGACAGGGCCAGTTCCGCCGCGCCCTCCGCCACTCCCCTCGGCGTCAGGGAGACCGTCGGCGGGTCCGGGGTCAGCGCCCGGGCCGTGAGGACGGCGCGGACTCCGGAGACGAAGGCCTCCGGGGCCGCCGCCACCACGCGGCCGCCGAGCAGCACGTCGTCCACGTCCAGCAGCGCGACCAGGTTCGCGGCGCCCTCGCCCAGGATCCGCGCCGCCTCGGGGAGGTCGCCGCGGGCCACGGCCGCCAGGCACAGCACCTCCGCGCACCCCCGTGCCCCGCACCGGCACGGCGGGCCGTCCAGCAGGAGGACCTGGTGGCCGAACTCCCCCGCCGCCGAGCGGGTGCCCCGGTAGACCCGGCCGCCCAGGCGCAGCCCCGCGCCGAGACCGGTGCCGACATGCAGGTAGACGGAGGTGCGGGGGGCCGCCCCGGAGGCCCCGGCCCCGGGGAGGCCCGCCTGGAAGCCGCCGCGTCCGGTGACGGCACCGGCCGCCCCGGGGCCCACACCCGCCCCCGCCCCCGCCGCGCCGGCGTTGGTGTCCTTGTCCAGCAGCACGGGCAGGCCCAGCCGCCCCCGCAGCACCTCCCGCAGCGGGAACCCCTCCCACCCCGGGAATCCCGTCACCCGGCCCATCACCCCGGTCCGGTGGTCGAGCGGCCCCGGCGCGGCCACCCCGACGCCCAGCAGTGGCGGCCCGGCCGGGTCCGCGACCCGCGCGACCACCCGTACGACCGCCTCGACCGCCTCGGCGGGACCGGCCGCGAAGTCCAGCGGGCCGCCGGTCGCGGCGAGGACGGTGCCGGCCAGGTCGACCCGTACCGCCCGGAGCTCGTCGCGGTCCAGGTGCACGCCGACCGCGTGGCGCGCCTGCGGGGCCAGCCGGAGCAGGGTGCGCGGCTTGCCGCCGGTGGACGCGGCGCGGCCGGCCTCCGCGAGCAGCCCCTCGGCCCCGAGCCGTGCCGTGATCTTGCTGACGGCCTGCGGGGTCAGCCCCGTACGGGTCGCGAGCTCGGCGCGGCCCAGTCCCGTGGGCCCGGCGCCGCGCAGCAGGTCCAGCAGCAGCGCCTCGTTGTGCCCGCGCAGGGCCGGCAGGTTGACCCCGCCGCGGCCCTCGCGCCCGCCGCCGACTTCGCCTCCACCGCCTTCGCGGCCTTCGCGGCCTTCGCGGCCTCCACCGACTTCGCGGCCTTCGCTGCCTTCGCTGCCGCGCGCGCCGTCGCCGTACCCGTTGCCGGGTCCGTCCCCGCTACCCCTGTTCACCTGCCCATTGTCCACCTTCCTTGCACTTTGGCAACACTGTTGCCAAAGTGGACTCCATGAACGCCACCGCCCCCACCGATCCCCTCCGCGTCGGCCTCATCGGCTACGGCCTCGCCGGTTCCGTCTTCCACGCGCCCCTCGTGACCGCCACCGACGGGCTCGTCCTCGACACCGTCGTCACCTCCGACCCCGAACGCCAGGCCCAGGCCCGCGAGGCCTACCCGGGCGTCCGGATCGTCGAGTCCGCCGACGAGCTGTGGGACCGCGGGGACGCCCCCGCCCTCGACCTCGTCGTGATCGCGTCCCCCAACAAGACGCACGTCCCGCTCGCCACCGCCGCCCTCACGGCCGGTCTCCCCGTCGTCGTGGACAAGCCGCTGGCCGCCACCGCGGACGAGGCCCGCGCCCTCGCCGGCCTCGCCGAGCGGACCGGCACGTTCCTGTCCGTCTTCCAGAACCGCCGCTGGGACAACGACTTCCTCACCGTGCGCCGCCTCCTCGCGGACGGCGAGCTCGGCGAGATCCAGCGCTTCGAGTCCCGCTACGAGCGCTGGCGCCCGCAGCTCAAGGGCGGCTGGCGCGAGTCGGGGGCGCCGGAGGAGATCGGCGGCCTGCTGTACGACCTCGGCAGCCACGTCGTGGACCAGGCGCTGGTGCTGTTCGGCCCGGCGGTACGCGTCTACGCGGAGGCCGACGCGCGGCGCCCGGGCGCCGCGACCGACGACGACACGTTCATCGCCCTCACGCACGCGAACGGGGTGCGGTCCCACCTGTACGTCAGCGCGACCACCGCCCAGCTCGGTCCCCGGATGCGCGTCCTGGGCTCCCGCGCCGGCTACGTGAAATACGGCCTCGACCCCCAGGAAGGCGCCCTGCGCGAGGGGCTGCGCCCGGGGACGGACGCGGCGTGGGGCGAGGAGCCGGAGCACCTCTGGGGGCGGCTGGGCTGCGGCGAGTCCCCGCTGACCGGCGGCGGAACCCCGGTGCCGACGGTGCCGGGCGACTACCCGGCGTACTACGCGGCGGTCGCCACCGCGCTGCGCACGGGCGGCCCGGCCCCGGTGACGGCGTACGAGGCCGCGCACTGCCTCGACGTACTGGAGGCCGCGCGCACCTCGTCCCGCGAGGGCGTGGCCGTGGAGATCCCGGCCGGCGAGGTCACCGCTCGGTAGCGGAGAGACGGACGGCAGAGGGGCGGGGCCGCCGGTCCGGCGGCCCCGCCCCTCACCCGTGTACGTCGTGCGTGCCGCGCTTGCCAGCGTGCCGTGCTTGCCCCGCGGTCGCGGGCTACGCGCTCTTGAACTCCTGGCGCTGGCGGCCCAGTCCCTCGATCTCCAGCTCCACCACGTCACCGGCCCGCAGGTACGGCTTGGGCTCGGGCTGGCCCATGGCCACGCCCGCCGGCGTGCCGGTGACGATGAGGTCACCGGGGTACAGGGTCATGAACTGGCTCAGGTACCGCACGACCTCGCCGACCGGGAAGATCTGGTCCGCGGTGGTGCCGTCCTGCTTGAGTTCGCCGTTGACCCACAGCTTCACGTCCAGGACCTGCGGGTCCGGTACCTCGTCGGCCGTGAGGAGCCAGGGGCCGACCGGGGTGAAGGTCTCGCAGTTCTTGCCCTTGTCCCAGGTGCCGCCGCGCTCGATCTGGAACTCCCGCTCGGAGACGTCGTTGACGAGCACGTAACCGCCGACGTGGGCCAGACCCTCCTCGGCGGAGGCCAGGTAGCGGGCGGTGGCGCCGATGACGACGCCGAGCTCGGCCTCCCAGTCGGTCTTCACGCTGCCGCGCGGGATCAGCACGGTGTCGTCCGGGCCGCCCACGGTGTCGGCGGCCTTGAGGAACAGGATCGGCTCGGCCGGCGGCTCCGCGCCGACCTCGGCCGCGTGCGCGAAGTAGTTCAGCCCGATGCCCACGATCTTGCCTATGCGGCCGACCGGCGAACCGATGCGCAGCCCCTCGGCGTCCAGGACCGGAAGTCCGCCGGACTCCGCCGCTTCCCGCACCCGGGACAGCACGGAGTCGTCGGCCAGCAGGCCGCCGTCCACATCCGTGATCACGCCGGACAGGTCACGCAGGGTCCCGTCCTGGTCGAGCAGCGCGGGGCGCTCCGACCCGACCGGTCCGACACGCAGCAGCTTCATGGGCATTCTCCCGTGGTCGAGGATGGTCGGCCCAAGGGCATGCCCCGGGCCGGACGATGGGTTGCGGCCATCGGAGGATTGGTCGATCCTCCAAGAAGTCGGCTCAATCCGCAAGACCCTGTTCACAGGGTGGAACGCGCGCCTCCCCTGGTACGCGGCTCCGCCACCACCCCGGCCGCCCCGGACGCCCCGGACGCCCCAGCCGCCCCGGCCGACGCCGCCCGCTCCGCGCGGTCCTCGCGGTCCTTGCGGTGCTGGAGCCAGACCCGCTCCGCCACCGACCACGCGGTGGTGGTCAGCAGGTACAGCCCGGCGGCCAGCGGCACCACGGCGGCGGTGATCAGCGTGCCGAAGGAGAGCAGGGGCAGTACGCCGCCCAGCTTGCGCATCAGCTCCTGCTGCTCGGCGGTCATCTCGGCCGGCCGGCCCGCACCCGCCTCGCCCCGCGCGCTGCGTGCGCTGCGTGCGCTGCGTGCGCTGCGTGCGCTGCGTGCGCCCGTCTTGGTCCCGGCCCCGGTCCCGCCCTTGGCGCCGGCGGCCTTGGTCCCACCGGGCCTGGCCCCACCGGGTTTGGCTCCAGCCTTGGCACCCGCCTTCGCCCCGGGTGCCGCCGTCGCCGATGCCGTCGCCGCCGTCGCCGCCGTCGCCGCCGATGCCGATGCCGTCGAGCCGATGGCGGCGGCCGCACGGCGCCCCCGTACCGCGCTCCACGCCGCCACGGCCGCTATGGCGGCGAACAGCCCGAGGAACACCAGCCCCTGCGCCCCCAGCAGGCCGCCCTCCCCGAGCGCCCCGGACCACCGGGCTCCCAGCGGCGCCTCGAACAACCGCTGTCCGAGCAGCTCGTTGGCCGCCCCGCCGACCTCCGCCGCGGAGAACGCCTGGTACATCACGAAGAACACCGGCAGCTGCAACAGCATCGGCAGGCAGGTCGCCAGCGGGGTCGCCCCCCGGAAGGCCGCGCGGCTCAGCGGGTAGAGGGCGAGCCGCACGAGGACGGTGAACAGCACGATCGCCGCGGCGGTCGCCGACTGGGCCAGCACCGGCTCCAGCAGCCGGCCCAACTGAGCGACAAGATGAGTGAAAGCAGACATGAGGGCCCTCCGGAGAGTCTCGTCGAACGTCGAAAGAGCCGCATCGGACGACGCGTGGACGCACGGGGTGCGTGGACGCGTGGGAATGCGGGGGATGCGTTTCGGCGTGACGACCCACGAGGGGCACCATCGGGGATGGCGATCAGCGATCCGCGCCCCTACGCGGCCGTCGGGACGCAACGGCCGGGCGCCCTGGGCCGGGAGCGGCCCGAGGCGTCGGGGTCGCGCTGCGGCAGGAACGCCGTGCGCTGCTCCCGGTCGCGGAGCGCGGTGCGTATGCGGTGCGGCGGCACCGGCCGCACGAGCCGTGCGGCGGCGGCCAGGGCCTCGGAGCCCACCGCGACGGTGGCCGCGAGGGCCAGCACCACGACGCCGAGCCCGCTCTCCCCGGCGAACAGCCCGAGGACACCGCCGAGGAGGACCAAGGAGAGCGTCAGCAGCGCCGACACCCCCGCCGTCCGGACCAGGTTTCCGAGGAGGGACGACGGGCGACGGCCGCCGCTTCGTTGCCGAGCCACACTGACCGCCCCCTTCCCTCTCCCGCGCACGAGTTCGCACATGACCTCGCGTACGAACTCTCGCACGAACTCTCGTACGACACCGGCCACTTATCTCCGATACTAACCGGGCCCACCGACAACCGGTACGGATCCGGATCCGGATCCGGCCCCGGCAGCGGATCCCGGGCCAGCACCTCCTCGTCCGGCCGCTCGTCCGCGGCCTCCCGCGGGCCGAGCCGGGACACCGCCAGCGCGACCGCCAGGTTCACGGCGAGGGCGGCCATCCCCGCGTTCACCCCCCACACCGGGTCGTTCCCCGTGAAGACCAGCGCGCAGACCAGCCCGACGCCCGCGGCCAGCCCGCTCACCGCCCCGGCCGTCGTCAGCCCCCGCCACACCAGCCCCAGCAGCAGCATCGGGACCAGCTGTGCCATCCCCTCGTACGACACGAGGGAGAGCCGCACCAGCGTGTTCGGGGCGACGTACGTCATCACCAGCGCCACCGCCCCGGCGATCACGACCACCGTCTGCGACGCCCGTTTCTGCCGCTCCCCCGCGCCCCACCCCGGCACCAGCGGCAGCACGCTCCGCCCCCACATCGTGCCGATGACCAGCATGAACACCGCCATGGGCACGATCGACGACAGCGCGGCCGCCACCCCGACCAGACCCACCGCCCAGGCCGGCAGCGAGTCCACCACCAGCGCGAACAGCGCGAGGTTGGTGTCCGCCCCGGCCAGCCCCGGCACCACGAACAGCGCCGCCATCCCGAGCAGCATCGGCACGAAGAGCAGCACGTTGTAGGCGGGCAGCAGCATCGCGTTGCGGCGCAGCGCGTCGGCGTCGCGCGCGCCCAGGTACCCCGCCACGGTGGTCGGGAAGATGACGACGGTGAGCGCGTTCAGCACGGTCGTGGACGCGAACCACGCAGTCCCCAGCTCCCCGCGCCCACCCGGGCCGGCCCCGTGCCCGGGGAGGGTCAGCCACTGCGGCCGCTCCGCCACGAGCCGGTCGAAGAGCTCCCCGTAACCGCCGAAGTAGTGCAGGGGCACGTACACCGCCAGGAACCCCAGCGTGCCGATGACCAGCACGTCCTTGAGCACCGACACCCACGCGCTGCCGCGCAGCCCGCTGACGACGACGAAGCCGGTGGTGACGGCGAAGGCCACGAAGTACGCCCACCCCGGCGGGACGGCCCCGTAGGTGACCGTCGTGACGACGACGCCCATGCCGGTGATCTGGAGCTGGATGTACGGCAGCAGGAACACGGTCGCGAGGACGGCGACCGCGGCTCCCAGCCAGGGGCGCCCGTACCGGTGGGCCACCATGTCGGTGATCCCGACGAGGCCGTGGCGCCGCGCGTAGTCCCAGAGCAGCGGGCCGACGACGTACCCGAGGGCGTACCCGCAGGTCATGTACGCGACCACGTACATGACCGGCGCCCCGTACGAGTAGCCCCAGCCGGCCGCCCCGAGGTAGCTGAAGCTGGTGTAGCCCTCGCCGGCCATCAGCACCCAGATGAACACGGTCCCCAGCGAGCGCCCGCCCACCGACCACTCGGCGAGCCCGCCCCCGCCCCCGCCCCCGCCGCGCCCGCGCACCGCGAGCAGCCCGAGCGCGACGGTCGCCACCATGGAGACGGCGAAGACGCCGGTCGCCACGGCCGACGCGCTCACCGGTGGTCCCCCCGCCAGGCCAGCCACACGGCGAGCGGCGTCACCAGCGTGGCCCCGGCGCACCAGACGAGCAGGAACGGCACCCCGCCGATCCGCGGCTCCACCCGGTTCACGAGCGGCAGCGCGCCCACGAACAGCACGAAGGGAACGGCCAGCCAGGCCAGATGCGGACGCTTCATCCGATTCGGAGGCATCGCAACACCCTAGGGGCCCGCTATGGCCGCAGCGTTCCCCACACCACCAGCCGGTACTTGGAGGTGTATTCGGGCGTGCAGGTGGTGAGGGTGATGTAGGCGCCCGGCTCGCTGTACCCGTACTCCGGCTTGACCACGCTGCGCGGCACCGGCGCGATCACCCCGGTGTCCCGCTCGGTGGTCTCGCCGAGGACCTTGCCGACCACGTACGTGTACCTGCGCCCCCGGACGTCGACCAGCAGTTCGTCCCCCGCCCGCAGCCGGTTCAGGTAGCGGAACGGCTCCCCGTGGGTGTTGCGGTGCCCCGCGAGCGCGAAGTTCCCGCGCGCCCCGGGCAACGCGGTACCGGGGTACTGGCCGGCGTACCCCTTGTCGAGGACGGTGCGCTTGTCGACGCCCCGGGCGACGGGGACGGAGAGGCCGAGGCGCGGCACGCGCAGGACGGCGTACGCCTGGCCGGCGCCCGCCGATGCTCCGGGGGCGGGGGCGGGGGCGGGGGCGGGAGCCTTGGGGGCCGGGGCCCTGGACGCGGGGGCGGAGGGCACGGCGTCCGGCACGGCGGACGGCCCGGTGTCCGGCACGGCGTCCGGCACGGCGGGGGAGGCCGACTCCCCACCCGTTGGGCCGGTTTCATCCGCTTCGGCGGGTTCGGCGGGGACGGCGGGGCCGGCGCCCCACTCGCGCTCCAGGGCCCGTACGCGGTCCTGCGCGGCGGCGACGGCCTGCCGGTTGGTCCACCACACCTGGTGCACCACCAGCAACGCCACCACCACGCCCACGGTGGTGACCACTTCGGCGCACGCCCACAGCACCCGCGCGAACGCGACCCGCGGCGCCCCTCGTACGCGACCCTGCACCACCACCGGTATGTGATCTCTCACGGGCGGCACCATAAGACCTCCCCCGCCAACTGACCAGCGGCAGTACGGTGTGAACCATGCGCCCCGACACGCCTGCCGAGCACATCGCCGAAGCCGAGCGCCTCATCCGCACGGCGACCCGCTACCCCGAGGACCAGGAGCCGTTGCTCCTCCAGGCCGCCGCCCACCTGGAACTGGGCGACGCGCGCGATCGGGCGAGCGCCCTGTACGACCTGCTCCTGACGTCCTCCCCCGCCGACCCGCTCCTGATCAAGGCCCTCCAGGCGGCCAACCTCTGGGAGTACGGCCACGAGGCGGAGGCCCGCGCCCTGATCTCCGGCATCCGCGCGGCCGCCCCCGCGGATCCGGCTCCCTGGGAGGTCATCGCGGAGGCCCTCGAGACCCACGACGAGCTGGAGGCCTCGCACGACTGCTTCACCGAGGCCGCCACGCTCCTCATCACGCAGGACGCGCCGCTCACCCAGGCCACCACGGCCCTGCTGACCGGCCGCCACCGCGTACGCCGCCTCCTGGGCCGGCCGCACGACGACTGGGACATGGTCGCCGACACCCGCCACATCGGCCCGATCCCGCTCGACGAACTCCACGACCCGAAGCGCATCTGGGCCCTCGGCTCCGACGACCCGGCGGAACTGCGCGCGGAGATCGCCCGCCTCCGCGCGGAACTGGGCGACCGCCGCGCGGCCCTCTCCCGCCCGTTCCCGGTGGCGATCCTGCACTGGCCCCAGCGCGAACTGGCCGAGCTCCTGACGGGCTACCCCACTCTCTCCGCGGAGTACCCCTCCCACGGCACCCACCTCGCCCGCATCGAGGCGTCCCTGCGCGCCCTGGCCGCCTCGGGCACCACGAACCTCGGCATCGTCACGGCGAGCGTCCCGTCCTACGAGGCCTTCGCGGCGTCGGAGAAGACCTCCCCGGCCTCCCCGTCCCTCCTGGCGGAGTACGCCACCACCCTGGCGGCCCGAGGCAAGGCCACCCCGTGGCCCCCGAGCCCGACGGCCGCATGCTGGTGCACCTCAGGCAAGCCGTACGCGGAATGCCACGGCACCACGGACTGACCGGAACCAGCTGATGAATGGCCCATTCTCAACCTTGCAGGCACATTTGAGGGCACGAGTCCGCCACATCACGGCAGTCATTGTCAGGGGCCTTTGATAAAAGAGGCAGTAACGATCAAGCCCTGAGGAGAATCCGTGACACCTGGTTCCCGCTCCATTGCTGCGAAGCCCGTCACCGGACTCCACGAGACTCTGATCACCAGCAGGCTTGAGGAAAAGCTCAAGGAGCTGATCGCCTCAGGAAGCGTGGTCATAGCCGACCAGGTCCGCGGGGAGTCTTCCCGGCACGTCCTGACCCGGCACATCTCCCGTGTAGTCGGCGAAGCCCTGAAGAAGCTGCCACCGACCGAGCAGGTCGATGCGGCGAACGAGATCCTGCACTCCCTGGCCACCCTCGACGGAGAGACAAGCTCCGGCGCCCAGGATTGGGCGGGTCCCCTTGTCGACGGTCCTCGTCAACTGCTCGCCGTCTCCGGCCGCGCAGCCTCCGAGACCTACACGGTCCGCCCGTCCACTCCGCTGTCGGAGACGGCTCTCATCACCAACTCCCCTGATGATCCGAGCCTCGGCTCGGAGCTCCGAGCCGAGCTGGCAACGGCCGACCGCATCGATCTGCTGTGCGCCTTCGTGAAATGGACGGGCTTGCGCGTCCTGGAGCAGTCGCTCAAGGCTGCTGCGGCACGAGACGTGCCCATTCGTGTCATCACCACGACTTACATCGGCGCCACGGAACGCAGGGCACTGGACCGACTCGTCCGCGAATTCGGTGCGCAGGTGAAGGTGAACTACGAGCTCCGCTCCACCCGGCTCCATGCCAAAGCTTGGCTGTTCCGCCGCGACTCTCAATTCGACACCGCCTACGTCGGCAGTTCCAACCTGTCGAAGGCAGCGCTCCTCGACGGCCTGGAGTGGAACGTGCGGCTGTCCGGCGTCGCAACCCCCGACGTATTGCGAAAGTTCGAAGCCACCTTCGACTCCTACTGGAACGAACGGGCCTTCGAGCCCTACGACCCCGACGTCGATGCCGCCCGCCTGGACGAAGCGCTCCGGATCGCCGGCGGCTCCAGCAAGGACAGGGACGCCGCGCGCATCATCAGCCTCTCGGGCCTGGAAGTACGCCCCTTCCCCCATCAGCGCGACATGCTGGAGCGGCTCGGAGTCGAGCGTACGGTGCACGACCGTCACGCGAACCTGCTGGTTGCGGCGACCGGCACCGGAAAAACGGTAATGGCAGCGCTCGACTTCAAACAACTCCAGCAGAGCCTGGGGCGACCGTTGCGCCTGCTGTTCATAGCCCACCGCAAGGAAATCCTCGAGCAGTCCTTGCGCACCTACCAGGACGTACTGGTCAACGCCAACTTCGGCGAACTGCTCTGTGACGGCGAGGTACCGAAGGCATGGGACCACGTCTTCGCCAGCGTCCAATCCCTGACGGCAAAGACCCTGGACACGCTCGCCGCGAACCATTTCGACGTCGTCGTCTTCGACGAGTTTCATCACGGCACGTCGCCCACCTACCGCAGGGTCCTCAACCACTTCACACCGAGGGAACTGCTCGGGCTGACCGCCACCCCCGAGCGCATGGACGGCCTGAACATCCAGGATGAGTTCTTCGAAGGGCGCATCGCAGCCGAGATGCGCCTGTGGGAAGCGTTGGAGGCAGACCTCCTGTGCCCGTTCCACTACTTCGGCATCACCGACAACACTGACATGAGCGCCCTCGCATGGAAACGCGGAGCGTACGACACCCAGGCCCTCAGCGCCCTCTTCACCGGCAACGAGGCGCGAGCCCGGCTCGTCATCCGCGCGCTCCAGGACAAGCACAGCGCACCGGAGACGATGCGTGCACTGGGATTCTGCGTGTCCGTGGCACACGCGCGCTTCATGGCCGACTTCTTCAATCGCGCAGGCTTCCACGCACTGGCCCTGTCCGGAGAGACACCGCGCGACGAGCGGAAGGCAGCACTGGACGCGCTGAAGGCCGGCAAGCTCAACGTCATATTTTCCGTCGACCTCTTCAACGAAGGCCTCGACGTGCCCGACGTGGACACCCTGCTGCTCCTGCGTCCCACCTCCAGTGCCACCGTCTTCCTGCAGCAACTGGGCCGTGGGCTACGGCGGAGCGAGAACAAGTCCGTTCTGACCGTCCTTGACTTCATCGGGCAGCACCGCAAGGAGTTCCGCTTCGAGGAGCAGTTCCGCGCCCTGACCAACCTGAGCCGCAACCGCCTCCTCACCAGCGTCGAGAACGACTTCCCGAAGCCGCCGCCCGGCTGCCAGATCATCCTTGAGCCCAAGGCCAAGGACTTGATCATCGAGAACATCCGGAACCAGATCAACGTCAACGTCACGCAACTCACCCGGGAAGTCATGGCCCACGCCACGACGGACCTCGCCGTGTACCTCAAGGAGAGCGGCCGAAGGATCAGCGAGCTGTACCGGGGAAACGGGAACTCCTGGACGGGCCTGCTGCGGCGGGCAAAGCTGCTCACCACCCCCGTCCCGGAAGGCGAGGACGCGCTCCTCAAGCGCGTGTCAGCCTTCCTGCATGTGGATGACCCGGAACGTGTCCGGTCGTATGCCGCACTGATCACGGACGGTGCTCCGGCATACGCCGATCTCGACGAGCAGGACCAGGCCTATGCCCGGATGTTCTTCTTCTCCCTCTGGCCGCTCGGAGCAGGCTTCTCGCGCTATCAGGACGGCTTCGACTCACTCCGCTCACAACACGCCTTCCGCGATGAGCTCCGTCAGGTACTCGCCCACGACTTGGACCGGGCCGAGCACGTTCCCGTCCCCCTGACCGGCGACCATGCGGCCCTGCCGTTGACCGTGCACGCCTCGTACAGTCGGGAGGAAATCCTCCCCGCCCTGGGTCAGGGCGAGCTCGGCGGCTCCTTGCCGGGGCACTTCCGCGAAGGGGTGAGGTGGTGCGAGGAAATCCGGACGGACGCCCTCTTCATCACGCTGGAGAAGGACGCCAAGGACTTCTCCCCCCAGACCCTGTACAAGGACTACGCGTCGGGTGAGTTCCAGTTCCATTGGGAGTCGCAGAACTCCACCTCCGAAACCTCCCCCACCGGGGTGCGGTACCGGACGCACGCAGAGAAGGGCTCACACGTCCTGCTCTTCGTCCGACGCTTCAAGAAGACGGACATCGGTGGTCCTCAGGCCTGGATGCTGCTCGGACCGGCCGAGTTCGTCGAACATGAGGGCAGCAAGCCGATGGGGATCGAGTGGAAGCTGCACCACGAGATCCCCGCTGACGTCCGCTCCTACTCGGCCATCACCGGCTGATGAGCACCTCTGCACGCCCTCACCCCGCTCCCGGGAAGAAGTGGAGTTGTTGGTGGCCGCGGGCCGTTGTCGTGGGTGGGGTGGGGCGGGTGGCCGCGAGGGTGAGGAGGGTGCGGAGGGCTGCCAGGACCTCCGTCGGGGTGTCGCGGATCATCGACGGGGTGGCGCTGACCACCAGGACACCGTGGGACTCCAGGCGCAGGCGGCGGCGGAGCGTGGCGTGCCAGGCGTCGCGGGTGTAGTGGTACTCCGCCGAGTCGATCTCCAGGGCCACGCCCTCGTCGGGCCAGTACGCGTCCGGGCTGGCCAGGAAGGTGCCGTCTGGGGTGTAGAGGCGGGCGTTCCACAAGGGGGTCGGGAGGTTCGTCGCCGTGAGGGTGTCGCGGGCCCGGGCCTCGGCGATCGAGCGGACCCCGGCCAGCAGTTCCGCCGCCGCGGCGGCGACCGCGGGCCGGGTGAGGAGGCGGGAGGCGCGGAGCTCGGCGTGCAGGTCGCGCGGGTGGCACCAGCCGGCCTGGACGACCCCCGCGAGAACCGCCCGGACCCGGTCGGGGTCGTCCGTACGGGCGGCGAAGTCGGCGGCCGCGCGTACGGGGCGGGTGCTGGGGACGCCGGACACCGTGATGGTGCGCGGCCAGCGGGAGGTCGGCAGCGGGCGTACGTGCCCGGTGGCGGCGAGTCGGCGCGGGGAGCGGATCAGTACGTCGACGGGGCTGCCGGGGGCGTACGGGGCTTCGCGGATGCCGAGCAGCGTGAGGACGGTGGCGCCGGTGAGGGCGGCCGTGTCGCCGGAGAGGGGGTCCGCAGCGGGCTCGGCGGCGTACAGGACGGCGGAGAGGGCGCGTTGGCGCTGGTCCGGGGGGCCGGTCTGGAGGAGGTAGACCCGGGGCAGGAGGCGCTGCCAGGGGCCGCCGGGCCGGGAGCGGGAGGTGATCGTGCCGGAGGGAATGCCGGCGGCGGTGAGCTGGTGACGCGTGGCCAGGTTCAGCTGCCGGCGCGCGGCCCGCGGGGGGTGGTGCCCCTGCGGCTTGCGCTGCGGGTTGGGGCCGGGCCCGCGCTGCGGGTCGGGGTTGGGCCCGCGGGCGGGCTCACGCTGCGGGCCGGGGCCGGGCCTGGAGGCGGGGTCGGTCCCGCGGGCGGGCTCGCGCCGCTCGTCGGGGTCGGGCCCCTGCGCGAAGTCGGGCCCGCGGCTGGGCCCACGCTGCGGGCCGGGGCCGGGCCCGTGCGCGGGCTCGCGCTGCGGGTCGGGGCCGGGCCCGTGCGCGGGCTCGCGCTGCGGGTCGGGGCCGGGCCTGGAGGCGGGGTCGGGCCCGCGGGCGGGCTCGCGCCGCTCGTCGGGGTCGGGCCCCTGCGCGGGGTCGGGCTGCCCGGTCTGCCGGAGCTGGTGAGCCGGTCCGGGGCGGACGGGACGACGGTTCGGGCGGGCGTGGGGGCGGGGGTGGGGTTGCCGCGTGGTGATCATGCGGCCGGTATGCCCCGGCGCGGGGGCGGCGTACCGTCGTCAGCGGCCCGGGTGCTCCGGGGACAGGAAGACCACGACCCCCGTCTCGGTGCCCGGCCGGGCCGGGACCTCGTGCCAGCCCAGGCGGCGGTAGGTGGCCACCGTGTCCCGGGCGAGGCGGGACGTCAGCAGCCAGGCCCGCCGGTCCGGGGCGTCGGCGGTGATCTCGGTGAGCAGGGCCCGGCCGGTGCCGTGACCGCGCGCGTAGGGGCGTACGGCGAGTTCGTCTATCTCCAGTGCGCCGGTCAGGAGCTCCTTCACCCGGGCCGCGCCGAGTTGGGCGGTCACCTGGGCGTAGCCGCGGATCTTGGGGAAGGCCGCCGGTGTGATCCAGCCCGTGGCGAAGCCGTCGATGCCGGTCGCGGACTGGGCGAACGCGGTACGGAATCCACGGCGCCGGGCGTCGGCGGGGAGACGGGTCGCGAACTGGCGAATGGTTTCTTCATCCTCGTTCCACGGCGGGCCTGAGAAGACGTCGGCATAGACGTCGACCAGTTCGTCCGCGAGGTCGAGGACGGCCTGTCCGTAGCAGATCACGTTGTTCTGGCTCCTGAGGTCGGGTTCCGAGGGGTGGGTGGGGATTTTCCCATTTTGGGTTGGGAGAGTGAATTTATGGGCTCCGCGTTCCCGTCGCGCACACCGCACGGATCCGGCGAGTATGCGACAAATCACCATCACGCCTTCCGTGTCGGGACACCCGGCGACTGCGTTGAGCAGCCGTGGACAGAATGCTTCGGACGGCCGGCCGGTGCGCGCTCGCCTTCCTTCTCGCCCTGGGTGTACTGGCGTTGCTGCCGAGCGCCGTACGCGACGCCGTGCCGGACTCGGTGATCGGCGGTGCCGTGATCGTGCTGGTGTGGGTGCTGGGTGCCCGTCGGGTGGCCGGGCGCTCGCGTTAGCCTCGTCCTCACCCTCGTACTCTCACAGTGAAGCTCATAGGACAAGACGACCGAAGGAGTTGGACATGGCTCGGGTGCCGAGTTCCGCCGTGGCGGCGGCCGGTCTGGTGGGCGGGTACGCCGTCGCCCGGTGGACCAAGAAGCGGCCCCTGGGCGGTGTCGTACTCGGCGCCGCCGGGCTCGCGGCCGGGCGGGAGTGGCACCGGCGGGGCGGTGTGCCCGCGGCCGCCGGGCTCGGGGCCCTCTACCTCGCCGGGTTCGCCGGCGCGCACCCGCTGGCCAAGAAGGTCGGTGCCTGGCCGGCCGTGCTCGGGGCGGCGGGTGTCGTCGCCGCCACCACCTGGGCCGTCGCCGACCGCGCATAGCCTTCGCCGACCGCGCGTAGCCGTCGCCGAGCGCGGTCAGCGCGCCCGGTCCTTTCGGATCGGATCTCGGCCGGCCGAGCGTTCGCTTCCGCCTACGGGGCAGGGTCAGGGGCAGGGGCAGGTTCCGAGCCCGAGTCAGGCGCCGGGGGCGGGGGCGGGGGCGGAGCCGGCCATACCCCGCCGGCCGGCCCCGCCCCGCCCCTCCCCGCGCTACGCGCCGAACGCCTGCGAAACCGAGTAGATCAGCAGGCCCGCCAGGGCGCCGACCACCGTTCCGTTGATCCGGATGAACTGCAGGTCCCGGCCGATGTGCGCCTCGATCTTGCGCGACGTGTGCTCGGCGTCCCAGCCCGCCACCGTGTCCGTGATCAGCGAGGTGATCTCGGCGCGGTAGGTCGTGACGACGTACACCACCGCCCCCTCGATCCAGCCCTCCACCTTGTCCTGGAGCCGGCCGTCCGTGGCCAGCCTGGCCCCCAGCGTCATCAGCGAGGACCGGACCCGCAGGCGCAGCGCGCTCTGCTCGTCCTCCGCCGCCGAGATCATCATCGACCGGACCGCGGTCCAGACCGAGGCGATCACGTCCTGCACCTCGTCGCGCGCCAGCAGCTCGGACTTGAGGCGCTCTATGCGCGCCCTGGTCTCGGTGTCCGACTGGAGGTCGGACGCGAAGTCCGTCAGGAACCGGTCCACCGCCCCGCGCGCCGGGTGCTCCGGCATGTCGCGCATCTCCGTGACGAAGCGGAGCAGCTCCTTGTACACCCGGTCGCCGATCTTGCGGTCCACGAAGCGCGGGGTCCAGCCCGGCGCCCCGCCCTGGACCGCGTCCATCACCGCTTCCCCGTGTGTGACCAGCCAGTCGTGGGCCCGCGCGCACACGAGGTCGACGGCCCGGTGGTGCCCCCCGTCCGCGACGACCCGCTCCAGCGTCTTGCCGATGCCCGGGGCGATCTCCGCCGTCTCGGCCCGCCGGGTGATGGCCTCGCCCACGACCGCCTGTACGTCGGAGTCGCGCAGTACGGTCAGGGCCCCGCGCAGCGCGGTCGCCAGTTCCGCCGTGACCCGGTCGGCGTGCTCCGGCTCGGCCAGCCAGGCGCCGAGGCGGCCGCCGATGCCGAGGGCGTGCAGCCGGGCGGTGACCACGTCGGAGGAGAGGAAGTTCTCGCCGACGAACTCGCCGAGGGACACCCCCAGCTGGTCCTTCTTGGTCGGGATGATCGCGGTGTGCGGGATGGGCAGGCCCAGCGGCCTCCGGAAGAGGGCCGTGACCGCGAACCAGTCCGCGAGCGCGCCGACCATGCCAGCTTCGGCCGCGGCGGCGACGTACCCGGCCCAGCCGCCCGCGCCCCAGGCGTTCTGCGCGTACTTGGCCAGTACGTAGACCAGGGCGACCAGGACCAGCAGCCCCGTCGCGGTGGTCTTCATCCGGCGGACGCCGTGGCGGCGCTCCTCGTCGGCCGCGCTGAACACGAAGGCCCCGCGGGCGGGCGCCGAGGGCCGCGCCGCCCGCCCGGTCGCCGATGGCCTGCCCGACGGCGGCTCACCCGGCGAAGCCCCGCCCGGCGTCGGGTCGATCGCCGAGGGTCCGCCCGGTGGCGGGTCGATCGGCGGCGGGGCACTGCCTCCGGCGGTGGTGCGGTTGTCCACGTGCTCCTGCTTTCCCCGGGGACGCCGGTTTGTCTGCATAGCATCCGACTCCCGGGAGGCGCGAGGAGTTCCCGGCACGCCGTGTCACTCCCACCGGCGCGCCACCGCACCCCCCGCACCCGGCCCGGCCCCGGAGCAGACCCGGACCCGGACCCGTACCGCGACCCGGACCCGGACGCGTACCCCGTACCGGGACCCGTATCCGTGCCCGGCCCGGCCCCGCACCCGCACCCGTACCCGGACCGCTCAGCCGCGAGCCCCACCGGGCCCCACCGGGCCCGCTCCCGCTCAGTGCTTCTTGCGCAGCGACTTCGGACCGTCGAAGCCCTTGGGCGGCTTGGGTGCCTTGACCTTGATCTCCACTCCGCCCCAGAACGCGAGGCCGGTCACCACCACCCGCGGAGCGCCCGGCTGGGCCGGCCCCGGGGTGTCGCGCTGGTCGAAGGCGCCCATCACGCCGATGCCCCGGACGTCGACCTCCACGCCGGGCGGCACCGTGATCTGGACGCCTCCCATGACCACGACGCAGTTGATCACGACCTCGCGCTGGGCGAAGTCCGCCTCGCGCAGGTCGAGCTCCCCGCCTCCCCAGAACGCCACCGCGTCGAAGCGCGCGGGCACCGTCCACCGGCCCTTGCGCTGGAAGCCCGACATGACCGCGACCGCCCCGGAGGACCTCGCCGTCTCCCTGCCCACCCGCTCGGCCCACGGCCGCACCCCGCCCCCGCCCGCGAGCGGCACCGGCGCCGGGGAAGCCGCCGGGGCGACACCCCCCGGGACGCCCGGCACCGCCGGCAGGTCGCGGGTCAGCGGTTCCAGTTCCGCGTACGTACGGGACGTGTAGGCCGCCTCCAGGCGCTCCTCGAACTCCTCCATGTCGAGCCGGCCCTCGGCCACGGCGTCGCGCAGCCGCTCGACCACCCGGTCCCGGTCGGCATCGGACGCCCTCAGCTCCGGCAACGGCTTCTCCGGCCGCTCGTCACTCATGTGGCCCAGCCTATGCACTGATCCACGGGAGTTGTATGGCCCGCCGCCCCCCTGCACCCCGGTCTCGACCCTGATTTATCCCCGACCCGCGGAGGGTTTCGTCCCCGACCCGCGGAGGGTTCATCCCCGGCCCGCGTACATCCGCGCGATCACGTCCTCGATGTCCGGCTCCCGCACCGACAGGTCCACCAGCGGGTATTCCGCCGCCACCGCCGCCACCAGCGGCGCCGCCGACGCCCCCGCCGGGAACGCCAGCCACTGCCGCGGCCCGTCCACCTTCACCACCCGCGCGCCCGGCACGCTGATCGGCGCGAGCTCCCGCTCCAGGTCCACCACCAGCGTCCGCTCGCTCTCCCCGACCGACCCCGCCGAGTGCAGCCCCTGCAGCGGCCCGTCGTACATCAGCCGGCCATGGTCGATGACCATCACCCGCTCGCACAGCTGCTCGATGTCCTGGAGGTCGTGCGTGGTCAGCAGCACCGTCGTGCCGAGCTCCTCGTTCAGCTGCCGCAGGAAGCCGCGCACCTTCGCCTTGCTCACCACGTCGAGCCCGATCGTCGGCTCGTCCAGGTACAGCACGTCCGGATCGTGCAGCAGCGCCGCCGCGATGTCCCCGCGCATCCGCTGCCCCAGCGAGAGCTGACGCACCGGCACGTCGAGCAGCTCGGCCAGGTCCAGCCGGTCCACGCAGCGCTCCATGTTCTCCTTGAACCGCGCCGCCGGGATCCGGTACATCCGCCGCATCAGCCCGTACGAGTCCTTCAGCGGCAGGTCCCACCACAGCGTGGTCCGCTGCCCGAAGACCACCCCGATCCGGTGCGCGAGCCGCATCCGCTCCCGCGCCGGGTCGATGCCCGCGACCCGCAGCCGGCCGCCGCTCGGGGTCAGGATGCCGGTCAGCATCTTGATCGTGGTCGACTTCCCGGCGCCGTTGGGCCCGATGTAGCCGACCATCTCGCCCCGGGCCACCTCGAAGCTGAGCCCGTCCACGGCCCTGACCTGACGTTTCTCCCGGCGCACCAGACCCACCCTGCGCCGTACGTCGAACACCTTCTCGACCCCGTCCAGCGAGATCAGCGCATCCGCCACAGCCACGGCCACCACGGCCACCACCCCTAGCTTCCCGTGCTTCGGTACGAACGGACGCCCGCACGCCACGCCAGCGACGCGGGCAGGAACACGGCGAACGCCACCAGCGGGCTCACGAACGCGGCCCACTGCGGCAGCCCCAGCGGATCAGGCCGCCCCAGCAGGTACAGCGCGGGCAGCCAGTTGACGAAGGCCAGCGGGACGATGAAGGTCACCCCGCGCAGCAGGTCCTTGCCGAACACCGTCGGCGGGTACTGGAGCATTGTGCAGCCCCCGTACGTGAAGGAGTTCTGCACCTCCGCCGCGTCCCCGGCCAGGAACTGGAACGCCGCCCCCGCCACCATCACCGCGCCGAAGATCGCCGCCCCCGCCGTGATCATCACCGGCACCAGCAGCACCTTGCCTAGGGTCCACTCCAGGTCCAGCGCGGACACCGCCCACAGCAGCAGCCCCAGCCCCTGGGCGATCCGGCCCAGCCGGCGCAGCGCGAAACGGTCCGCCGCGACCTGCGCGAGCACCGGGACCGGACGCACCAGCATGGTGTCGAGCGAGCCGTCGCGGATGCGGGAGCCGATGCGGTCGGTGTTGCCCAGGAGCAGGTCCGCCAGGCCCAGGGAGGCCGAGCAGGAGCCGTACAGCAGGGCCACCTCGGGCAGCGTGAACCCGCCCAGGACGTCCACGTGCGTGAACATGATGGAGATCGCGACGAAGTCGAGCAGCGTGATCGCCGCGTTCCCGAAGGTCGACAGGAAGAAGGACGTCCGGTACGTCATCGTCGACCGGATCCACATCGCCACGATCAGCCCGTAGCCGCGCACCCCCTCCACGGCCCGGTTGCGCCGGGGCAGCTCCAGCTCCCGCTCCATCCGGCTCCGTGCCAGCACCGCCTCAGCCACCCTGGACCACCACCTTCCGCGTCGCCGCCGACTGCACCAGCCGGCCCGCCCCGAGCAGGACCACCGCCCACCCGGCCTGGAACGCCAGCGCCCCGGCCGCCGCCCCCGCCCCCGCGTGCTCGCCCAGCAGCACGTCCATCGGGACCTGGAGCATCGCCGCCCACGGCAGGACCCGGACGAGCTCGCCGAAGCCGCCCGGGAACACGGTCAGCGGCAGCAGCATCCCGGAGAAGAAGATGGTGACCACGGTGGCCATCAGGTTGATCCCCGCCCCGTCCATCAGCCAGAACGCCGCCAGCCCCAGCAGGTAGCGCAGCGCGAAGCTCACCACCAGCCCGAGCGTGACGGACACCAGGAACAGCAGCCAGCGCGCCGGGTCCGCCGGCAGCGCCAGCGGGAAGGCCAGCGCCCCCGCGACCAGCGGCAGCACCCCGCGCCCCGCCAGCTGGAAGGCCGCCCGGCCCAGATCGGCCGCCAGCCACCACATCTGGAGGTCCGCCGGCCGGTACAGGTCGACGGCGATGTCCCCGGTACGGACCCGCTCCTGGATCTCCTCCTGGAACCCGCCCCCGATGAGCGCCGCCGCGGCCAGCAGCGCCTGGCTGACCCACACGAAGGTCAGGGCCTGCGCCTGGTCGTAGCCCCCGAGCCCGGGGCGCTCCTCCCACAGCGCGATGTACGTGTACGCGACGATGAAGCCGAACACGGTGTTCGTGAAAACCCCTGCCGCCGTCGCCGTCCCGTAGGTGGCGTAACGCCGGAATCCCCCGGCCGCGACCGCCAGGTAGAGACGCACCGACGACCGGGTACCCCCGCCTGCTCTCTGACGCACCGTATCCCTCCGTTTCCCACGTCGTTCCTACGTCGGCCAAAGCGCGCGAGCTTAGTGCGGAGGGGCGATCCCCGCGACCGGTTTTACGCCCGTCCGGCGCGGAACCCGTGGCCATCGGGTAGACACCATGAGGTACAGAAGTGGATATTTCGCACGGCGCCGAGGAGTCCTGGAGATGAGCGACCCGTCACCACCACCGGGCTGGACCCCTCGGGACCCGGACACCCCACCCGGAAAACCGCAGGCGCGGCGGCCCCAGGAGCCACCCGGGCACCAACCCCGGCAGGCCGGCACACCCACCGGCCCCACCGGCCCCGGCGCCCCTGGCGCCCCCCGCAAGCCCGGCAAGAAGGCCCGCCGCAGCCGGACCGGCCGGCGCCGCCTCCTCCCCACCTGGCGCCTGCTCGCGGGCGGCGTCCTGCTGGTCGTCCTGCTGCTCGGCGGCGCCCTCGTCGCCGGCTACCTCCTGGTCGACATCCCGCCGGCCAACGCCGCCGCGACCGCCCAGTCGAACGTCTACCTCTACTCCGACGGCTCCCTGATCGCCCGCGACGGCGAGGTCAACCGGGTCAACGTCCCGCTCTCCCAGATCCCCCGGACCGTCCGGGAAGCCGTACTGGCCGCCGAGGACCGCGACTTCTACTCCGAACGGGCGGTCGATCCCAAGGCGATGCTCCGGGCCGCCTGGAACACCGCGACCGGCAAGGGCACCCAGTCCGGCTCCACCATCACCCAGCAGTACGTGAAGAACTACTACCTGGGCCAGGAGCAGACGATCAAACGCAAGGCCAAGGAGTTCTTCATCGCGATCAAACTCGGCCGCGAGAAGTCCAAGGACTACATCCTCGAGGGCTACCTGAACACCAGCTACTTCGGCCGCAACGCCTACGGCATCCAGGCCGCCTCCCAGGCCTACTACGGCAAGGACACCGACCGGCTCACCACCGCCGAGGGCGCCTACCTCGCCACCCTCCTCAACTCACCCAGCGCCTTCGACGTCGTCTCCCACCCGCAGAACCGCCCGCGTGCCGTCGCCCGCTGGAACTACGTGCTCGACGGCATGGTGAAGAAGGACTGGATGCCCGCCACCGAACGCGCGGCCACGCGCTTCCCCGAGCCCGGCAAGGTCCGCACCGCCGCCGGGCTGTCCGGGCAGCGCGGCTACCTGGTCGAGGCCGTCAAGGACTTCATCGTCGAGCGGAAGGTCCTCGACGACAAGACCCTCGCCGAGGGCGGCTACCGCATCACCACCACCATCGACCGACGCCGCCAGAACGCCTTCGTCGAAGCCGTCGACGTCGAGATGGTCGGCAAGCTCGAACCGGCGAAGCGCAAGGCCGACCGCCTCGTACGGGCCGGCGGGGTCTCCATCGACCCGGCCACCGGCAAGGTCGTCGCCCTGTACGGCGGCATCGACTACACCAAGCAGTACGTGAACAACGCGACCCGGCACGACTACCAGGTCGCCTCCACCTTCAAGCCGTTCGTCTTCGCGGCCGCCGTGGAGAACGGCTCCCGCACCCAGGACGGCCGCCGCATCACCCCCCAGACGGTCTACAACGGCGACAACAAGCGCCGCGTCGTCGGCACCCGCATCCCCTACGCCCCCGAGAACGAGGGCCAGGTGTCGTACGGCAACATCACCGTCAACACCGCCACCGACCTCTCCGTCAACACCGTCTTCGCCCAGATGGTCGTCGACGTCGGCACCGACGCGGTCAAGGAGACCGCCGTCGCCCTCGGCATCCCCGAGGACACCCCGAACTTCGACTCCGGACCGGCCATGGCGCTCGGCACGATGCAGGCCAGCGTCCTGGACATGACCCAGGCGTACGCGACCCTCGCGGACCACGGCCGCCACACCCCTCACACCTTCCTGGAGGAGATCACCAAGGGCGACGGCACCCTCAAGCTCCCCGACCGCACCCCCGCCCAGGCCGTCAGCCGCGAGGCCGCCGACACCACCACCTCGATGCTCGTCAGCGTCGTCGACAACGGCACCGGCACCGCCGCCCTCGCCGCCGGGCACCCCGCGGCGGGCAAGACCGGAACCGGCGAACTGGACCGCTCGGCCTGGTTCGCCGCCTACACCCCGGACCTGGTCACGGTGGTGTCGATGATGGGCCAGGACCCCGACACCGGCACCCTCCAGTCCCTGTACGGCGCCCTGGGCGAACCCCGGATCGGCGGCGGCGGGTACCCCGCCCGCATCTGGGCCGCGTACACGAAGACGGCGCTGGAGGGCACCGACCCGCTCGACTTCGAACTCGACCTGCAACCGGGCGCGGTCCAGCCCCCGCCCCCGCCCCTGCTGCCGCCGTCCGAGTCCGACACCCCGCCGCGCACCCCGGGCGGCCGTACGCCGACGCCCCCGCAGCGCCCGAGCCGCCCGACGCCCCCCACCCCGGCCACGGGCGGGCAGGACCAGGGGGGCCGGACGAACGGCGGGCAGACCGACGGCGGCCAGACGGACGGCGGCCGGACCGACGGCGGCACCACCGACGGCGGCCAGGGCCAGGGCGGGCAGACACAAGGAGGCCAGACGAACGGCGGCCAGACGGACGGCGGCACCACCGCGGGCGACCAGGGCGGCGCCACCGCGGGCACGCAGGGCACGGACGGCGCCACGACCGAGGGCCCGCGCCCGCCGCCGTCGGCGTTCCTGGAGTAGCGGATCGGCCGGCCGGGGGCCCGCTCCGGCCGGCCGGGGGCCGGTCAGTGGCCGGTCAGTGGCCGGAGGTCGCCTTCAGCCCCACCACGGCGACCAGCAGCAGGCAGATGAAGAAGATCCGGGCGGCGGTGACGGGCTCACCCAGCACCGCCATGCCGAGCACGGCCGCACCGGCGGCCCCGATGCCCACCCACACCCCGTACGCCGTACCGATCGGCAGGGTCTTGGCGGCGTAGGACAGCAACACCATGCTCGCCACGATCCCGGCGCCCGTGAACACACTGGGCCACAGCCGGGTGAAACCCTCGGTGAACTTCATTCCGATCGACCAGCCGACTTCGAGCAGACCGGCGACGAGCAACAGGATCCAGGCCATGACGGCACCTCCGGGACGAGAGCGAACGGGGTGCGTCGTCTTGTCCTCAACCCGGTACGGCGCGTCTCGTCGGGGTACTCCCCCACCGTAGCAAAGGGCGGTGTGGGGGGGCGGGGGGGCCGGGGCCCCCCCCCCCCCCCCCCCCCCCG
>NZ_JAPNLM010000002.1:441096-485390 GCF_026627255.1 Streptomyces antarcticus
TTGAATCGGGGGGGGTGGGGGGCGGGTGACCCTGGTCACCGCCCCCGCACACCGCCCGTCGTCCGCTCCCTAGAGGTACAGCCCCGTGGAGTCCTCCGCCCCCTCCAGCCGCTCGGCGGCCACGGCGTGCAGGTCGCGCTCGCGCATCAACACGTACGTCGCACCCCGCACCTCCACCTCGGCCCGGTCCTCCGGGTCGTACAGCACCCGGTCGCCGGGCTCGACACCCCGCACGTTCTGCCCGACCGCGACCACCTCGGCCCAGGCCAGCCGCTTGCCCACCGCGGCGGTCGCCGGGATGAGGATGCCGCCGCCCGAGCGGCGCTCGCCCTCCGGCAGATCGGACTTCACGAGCACGCGGTCGTGCAGCATGCGGATGGGCAGCTTGTCGTGGGTGGTTTTCTCGCTCACGCCCCGAACCTACCCGCCCGCACGCACCCCGTACGCCGCAGGGGTCACCGGCGCTTGCGGCGCGCCGACACCACGAGCAGGCCGACGACACCGACCGCCAGCAGCGCGACGGGCACGATCCGCTCGACACGCGGAGCCCCGTCCTCGTCGCGGAACCGGCTCGTCACGTCCGTCACCAGACGGTTCACCGAGACGTAGGCGCGCCCGGCGGTGTGGTCGACCGTCGAGGCGACCTTGGCCTTCGCGTCCCCGATGATCGTCTTCGGGTGCATGCGCACACCGATCTCGTCGAGCGTCTCGGCGAGCTGCTCGCGGCGGCGGACGATGTCCGCCTCGATCTGTGCGGGGGTCCTGGCTTCCGGCACCGCGCTGCCTCCGTCGTCGTGTGGTCTCTGGGCATGATCCGTCGTGGACACTCTGTCAGCTTAGGCTCATGCCGTACCGATCCCCTCCCGAGGAGACTGTCTGACATGAGCGAGCGACTCCAGCCGGGCGACACCGCCCCCGCCTTCACCCTGCCCGACGCGGACGGCAACGAGGTCTCGCTCGCCGGCCACAAGGGCCGCAAGGTGATCGTCTACTTCTACCCGGCCGCCCTGACGCCGGGCTGCACGAAGCAGGCCTGCGACTTCACGGACAACCTGGACGTCCTGGCGACGGCGGGCTACGACGTCATCGGCGTCTCCCCCGACAAGCCGGAGAAGCTGGCGAAGTTCCGCGAGCAGGAACACCTGAAGGTCACCCTGGTCGGCGACCCCGAGAAGGGCGTCCTGACGGCGTACGGCGCCTTCGGCGAGAAGAAGCTGTACGGCAAGACGGTGACCGGGGTGATCCGCTCCACGGTGGTCGTGGACGAGGACGGCAAGGTCGAGCACGCCTTCTACAACGTCAAGGCCACCGGCCACGTAGCGAAGATCATCAAGGACCTGGGCATCTGACCCGCCCTCTTCCCCCGACGACGCGGCCCGCACCCCCGGTGCGGGCCGCTGCGCTTATCCGCCCGTACTCCCCGTAACCGCCTGCCCCCCGACCCGTTACTCCGTACGAGGGCCGCACGCGTGGCCGGACGACGAAAATGAGGGGGGCGGGATGCCGGTCAGCCCGTACACGAAGGAACGCCTGACGGAGGCGGCACAGGGGGCCCGGACGCTGTCCGAGGCGCTGAAGCGACTGGGGGTGGACCCGGAGAACCGGTCCCGGAGGCAGTACCTGCACCTGCGCATGCGACGGCTGGGCGTGGACGTCGCCCACTTCGAGCGCGAGGGCGTGAAGTGGACCAGGGAGGTGCTGGCGGAGGCCGTGGCCGCGGCGTCGAGCTCGACGCGGCTCCGCCGGGGCGTCCCCTCCGGACCGCGCCGAGCTCGACGCCGCGGTCGCGGCCTCCCGCTCGCTGGCGGAGACCCTGCGGCGCCTCGGCCGACCCGACAACGGCACCCAGCGCCGGAAGCTGCACCAGTGGATACGGGAGGAGTCGCTCTCGACTGCGCACTTCCTCGGACAGGCCCATCAGCGCGGCCGACCGGGCACCGCGGCCACCAGACCCGCCGCGGAGATCCTCGTCAAGCGCGAAGCGCAAGGGCGAACCCGTACGCATCTGCTCCGGAGGGCCTTGCGGGAGACCGGCGTCCCCGAGCGCTGCGACCGGTGCGGTACACCACCCGAGTGGTTCGGACGCCCGATGACGCTGGAGGTCGATCACGTCAACGGCGACCGAAGCGATGACCGGCGGGAGAACCTCCGCCTCCTGTGCCCCAATTGCCATGCGCTGACCGACACCTGGTGCGGAAACCGCCGGGGCAAGTCGGTCGCACAGCGAACGGGAGCGGCCATAGAATGACCGCAGCCGAGCCGACCCGATGTCTGAATTGGGGCGGTTCATTGCGGTCGTGGCGGAATTGGCCTACGCGCAACTTTTAGGTAGTTGTGGGAGAAATCCCTTGAGGGTTCGAGTCCCTCCGACCGCACAGGGACGAGGGCCCCGTACGCAGTTGCGTACGGGGCCCTCGTCGTACCGGGCGTCAGCCGCCCAGCAGTTCACGGACCTCCGGGACCAGGGCGCGGAAGGCCTGGCCGCGGTGGGAGATGGCGTTCTTCTCCGCCGCCGTCAGTTCCGCGCACGTGCGGGACTCGCCGAGCGGCTGGAGGACCGGGTCGTAGCCGAAGCCGCCCGTGCCCGCCGGGGTGTGGCGCAGGGTGCCGAGGAGGCGGCCCTCGACGACGCGCTCGGTGCCGTCCGGGAGGGCCAGGGCGGCCGCGCAGAAGAAGTGGGCGCCGCGGTGCTCGTCGGCGATGTCGCCGAGCTGGGCGAGCAGGAGCGCGAGGTTCGCGGCGTCGTCGCCGTGGGCGCCGGCCCAGCGGGCGGAGAAGATGCCGGGGGCGCCGTTCAGGACGTCCACGCACAGGCCGGAGTCGTCGGCGACGGCCGGCAGGCCGGTGGCCTGCGCCAGGGCATGGGCCTTGAGGAGGGCGTTCTCGGCGAAGGTGACGCCGGTTTCCTTCACGTCCGGGATCTCGGGGTACGCGTCCGCGCCGACCAGCTCGTGCGGCAGGCCGGCGTCGGACAGGATCGCGCGGAGTTCGGTGACTTTGCCCGCGTTGCGGGTGGCGAGGATGAGGCGGCTGGGCGTGGAGGTCATGCCCGCCATTATTCCGGCCCGCGCGACCCGTGCCGGGGGCCGGGGCCCGTGCCGGGGCCCGCGCGGCCCGGGCCCGCGCCGCGGCACCGCGCTACCCGCGCCGGCCGCGTCAGCCCGGGGTGCAGACCTTGGAGATTTCGCTCGCCGCGTCGGCGACCGGCTGGATGTCCGGGGTGGCGTCGCCGCTCTCGATCGAGGTGCGGACGTTGGTGACCGCCGCTTCCATCGAGTCGATGGCCTTGCCCAGGTCGGCGTTGTCCGTCTGGTCGCCGATCTTCTTCAGGTTGGCCTCGATCGCGTCGAGCGCGTTCTGGGCGTCCTGGGGGCTGTTGCCGGCCTGGGAGACGGCCTGCTGGAGGTCGTTCGCGCCGTCCGTGATGGCCACCGCCGTGCTGGCGCAGTCCATCGCCGTGGAGATGGCGTCGCAGGCGGAGAGGCCGGGTATGACCAGGGCCGCGGCGACGGCCACGGCGGCGATGCGGTACTTCGGCTTGATCGGCTTCACTTCGGGTCCCCCAGGAACTCGGATACGTGGACGTGGACATCGGGTGCGCGGTGCGCGGGTGCGCAGGTACGCGTATGCGCGGGTACGCGGACGGGCGCACGGCTTCGACACCGCGCGCCCGTACCGGCGTAGACGCCGGGCCGGGCCCGGCGGTTGCCGCCTACAGATCCAGCGCGCTCCGCTGGATGGCCTCGAGGTCCGCGCAGCCGCCGGTGGCGAGGTCGAGGAGGGCGTTCAGTTCCTTGCGGTCGAAGGGCTCGCCCTCGGCGGTGCCCTGGACCTCGACGAAGCGGCCGTCGCCGGTGCAGACCACGTTCATGTCGGTCTCGGCGCGCACGTCCTCCTCGTAGCAGAGGTCGAGGAGGGGCTCGCCGTCGACGATGCCGACGCTGACGGCGGCGACGGTGCCGGTGAGGGGCTTGCGGCCGGCCTTGATCAGCTTCTTCTTCTGGCCCCAGGCGACGGCGTCCGCGAGGGCGACGTACGCGCCGGTGATGGCGGCGGTGCGGGTGCCGCCGTCGGCCTGGAGGACGTCGCAGTCCAGGACGATGGTGTTCTCGCCGAGCGCCTTGTAGTCGATGACGGCGCGCAGCGACCGGCCGATGAGGCGGGAGATCTCGTGGGTGCGGCCGCCGATCTTGCCGCGTACGGATTCACGGTCGCCGCGGGTGTTGGTGGAGCGGGGCAGCATCGAGTACTCGGAGGTGACCCAGCCTTCGCCGCTGCCCTTGCGCCAGCGCGGGACGCCTTCGGTGAAGGAGGCGGTGCAGAAGACCTTGGTATCGCCGAAGGAGATGAGGACGGAGCCCTCGGCGTGCTTGCTCCATCCGCGTTCGATGGTGACCGGGCGGAGCTGTTCGGGCGTACGGCCGTCGATGCGAGACATGGCTCCGAGCCTAGTCCCTGCGGGGGTGCGCGAAGACCCCGCCCGGGGGGTGGGGGGCGGGGTCTTCGGTGGTGCTGGGGTGGGTCCGGTCAGTGGGTCCGGATCACATCATGTCGGTGACACCCACCGGACAGACGTGCTGATCAGCATGGGGAAAGGATCGGGGAGGGTCCTTCCCGTACGGATGGCGTACAGGTGGACCTAGGCCGCCAGGGCCACGGCGCGGGCGGCATCCAGCTTGGACGCGACGGTGTGCAGACCCTCCGGCCACAGCACCGCGTACACGTCCAGGGTCAGGGCCGCCGACTTGTGGCCGAGCATCCGCTGGACGTCCTTCACGTTGGCGCCGGACGCCACCGCGAGGGAGGCGGCAGTGTCGCGCAGGCCCTTTGGGGTGATCGCCGACTTCTGCCCGTCCAGGGCGGCACCGGCTACCGATGAACGTGCCTTCAAGTTAAGCGGGTTATCCCAGGATCGTCCGCCACTGCGCCAGGGCCTCGGTCATGCGCCGCGCGTTGATTCGGTACTCGTTGGCGACGATGACAGCGTCTTCGTCGGTCTCCGGGGAGGACGCGTAGACGGTGATCTGGAAGAGGGCTTCCGAATCCGCGTCGTCCGGGTCTTCCCGCTCCTTCAGCCTCTCGACCTCCACGTACGCCCCGTTCGGGTAGTCGAAGGTCAGGACGTTGCCATGGTTGGTAGCGGGATCGTAGATCTTGATGACCGGAATGCTGTCGCTCATCCGGCAGACGACAGGGCATGAGGACAACCGGACGACGATCCTTTCGGTCTATGCAACTTCCTCGCCATCGTGCGCCCTTGACGCTCCTCCCCGGCAGGGTGAGGGTCGTGGAACGGTGTGGAACTCGGAGCGATCGGAGATCGACGTGGCACTAGTGTTCATCGCCAAAGACCCCAATTCGGATGACGACAACTGTCCGACGGTGTGGGTCGACGACCAGAGCGGTCAGCTTGTGGTGCAGGGGTGGGACGCGGACGCCGTCACCGTGGAGCGGTGCCTGAAGGACGGCCCGGTACCGGAGGGTGAGAGTGTCGTACGCCTGCCGGCCAGCATGATCAAGGCGATCAGGGAGGCGTGTGATGTCGCGGAGCGAACCGACGTTCGCTGAGCTGCTGGCCGGGTGCCAGCACTCGGCGGTGCACCTGGAGATGTGGGACCGCTACGGCGTCGAGGGCGAGGACACGCGGATCGCAGCATGGCGGGCCGGACACCGGCCGGACCTCGCCGACCGTGAATCCTGGTGGCGGCCGTTTCACGGCATGGTGGCCGACGCCGTCGCCCGGGGTGTCCCGGTCCGGCGGGCCCGGATCGTGTCGGAGCCGGTGAGCGAGTACATCCGGTACGAGTACGACGGGACGTGCACCAACATCGCGGCCGGTGAGGATGTCCGGTGGCTGCCCCGCCGACTGGCTTCAGAGATCGCCCTGCCCGGGAATGACTTCTGGCTGTTCGACGGAACGTGGGTCAGGTTCGGTCACTTCGACGGTGAGGGAACGCTGACCGGTCATACGTGGACGAGTGAGCCGGACGTGGCCAAGCTGTGCGCGGACGCGTTCGCGGCCGTGTGGGAGCGTGCGGTCCCGCACACGGAGTACAGGATCTGACACCAGCGCACCATGCCCGTTTCCCCGTCATCGAGCGTCCAGGCCGCGCGGAAGGCCGTCGCCGAGAGGCTTCGGGAGATCCGCCATGACGCGGGCCTGTCCGGGGCCGATCTCGCGGCCTCGGCCGGTTGGTACAAGTCGAAGGTCTCGCGGCTGGAGAACGCCGTCACGCCGCCCTCGGACGCCGACATCCGGGCATGGTGCGCCGCCTGCGGCGCGGAGGACCGGGCGCCGGATCTGATCGCCTCCTCCCGCTCGGCGGATTCGATGCATGTCGAGTGGTGGCGGCTCCAGCGCACCGGCCTCGCCCGGCTGCAAGCCTCCAAGGTGCCGCTGTACGAGCGCACCCGGACCTTCCGGGTGTACTGCTCCAACGTCGTGCCCGGGCTGCTCCAGACGGACGGCTACGCCCGTGCGCTGCTGGGCTCCATCTCGGCTTTCCGGCGCCTGCCCAACGACGTCGATGAAGCGGTCGCAGCACGGATGGACCGGTCCCGGGTGATCCGCGAAGGTGACCACCGCTTCGCCCTGCTGGTGGAGGAAGGCGTACTGCGGCACCGCATCGGCGGCCCGGAGGTGATGGCCGGACAGCTGGGCTATCTGCTGTCGGTCATGGCCCTTCCCTCGGTGTCGCTCGGGGTGATCCCCTTCACCGCCGACCGCCGCATGTGGGGCCTGGAGACCTTCAGCCTCTTCGACGAGGAGCAGGCGTCGGTAGAGCTGCTGACCGCGCGGGTGACCGTCACCGCCCCGTCCGAGGTCGGGCAGTACCTGCGCGCGTTCTCGAAGTTCTCGAAGCTGGCCGTGTACGGGGCCGGGGCGCGGGCGTGCATCACGGCCGCCATTGACGCCCTGGAGTGATCCGCGTGGAACTCTGTGGAACCGGGCGGGACTTGAGTACCGGCCGCTCCTAGCGTGGTCTCACGGACGACGCGAGGGAGGCGGTGTCTTCCGGTGGACCCAGTACGCCGACCACCCCGCCGACCCCGGCCCCTCGCTCCTCGGTGACCCCGCCACGGCCCTGGAGATCGGATCCGGCACCGGACGCTCCGCCGCCTACCTCTGCGGCAACGGCGTCAAGGTGACCGGCGTGGACCTGTCCCCCGTCGCGGTGGAGGAAACCAACCGGCGATACGGCCATCTGGGGGCCGAGTTCGTGTGCGCCGAGGTCCTGGCCCACCTCGCGGGCGGGAAGACGACCTACGACGCCGTTTACTCGATCTTCGGTGCCGCCTGGTTCACAGACCCCGCCCGCCTCTTCCCCCTCGTGCTGGCCTCGCTCAACCCGGGCGGCCGGTTCCTGTTCTCCCAGCCCCCGGCCATCCCCGGCGCCTACGGCCCGCAGGGCATGTACAAGGGCGGGTTCGCGGGGCCCGCGACGTTCACCTACCGCTACAGCTACCGTCCCAAGGAGTGGGAGGAGTTCCTGACCGCCGCCGGGTTCACCGAGGTGGAGGCCCGGGAGATCGACGCCCCCACGCCTGGCCACATCGGCACCCTGATCGTGTCGGCCGTCCGGCCCTGACCCGCGTCGAAGGCCCCACACCGACAGCGATGGCGTGGGGCCCTTGCGCGTACGCATCGCGTACACATGGAATCCGGATCAAGCCGGATCTTGCCGTGCCTCTCCAGAACAAAACAGAAGGACCCGCGCAGGTCGGAGCACTGCGCGGGCCCTCCGCCGCTGATCAGACGATCAGGTCGTTCACATCATGTCTTCGATGTCGGCGGCGATCGGGTCGGCGTCGGTGCCGATGACGACCTGGATCGCGGTGCCCATCTTGACGACGCCGTGGGCGCCGGCGGCCTTCAGCGCGACCTCGTCGACGAGGCTGGGGTCCTTGACCTCGGTGCGGAGGCGGGTGATGCAGCCCTCGACCTCTTCGATGTTGTCGATACCGCCGAGCCCGGCGACGATCTTCTCAGCCTTGGTGGCCATGTGTGTCTCCCTGAGTGTTACGAAGAACGAGTCTCGGCGGCCAGTACGTGGAATGTGCCGCGTGGTCCGCTTCGTCACGGTAACTCACGGTTGGCCCATCTTCACGGGCGCGTGCCCGGTCTCTGCCGAATCATGATGATCAGCAGCAACCTGCCCACAACTGGTCTACACCAGTGTGCCGCAAGTGTTGCGGCTGCCAAAAACGGGCCGGTCAGGGAGGACGCCGATGAGCGCGAGCAGCGCAGCGGGAGTGCCACAGCGAAAGTGGTGGAACGGCTTGTTCCAGGGACTGCAGAAGATGGGGCGGAGCCTGCAGCTGCCGATCGCCGTCCTGCCGGCGGCGGGCATCCTGAACCGGCTCGGCCAGGACGACGTGTTCGGCAAGGACGGTCTGGGCTGGAACGACGTCGCGAAGGTGATGGCGAGCGCGGGCGGCGCCCTGCTGAACGCCGACCTCGGCCTCCCCCTCCTCTTCTGCGTCGGCGTCGCGATCGGGATGGCCAAGAAGGCGGACGGCTCCACGGCGCTCGCCGCGGTGGTGGGCTTCCTGGTCTACCGGAGCGTGCTGCGGGCGTTCCCCCTGGCCTGCCCCGAGGGGACGAGGGACATCGGGGGCGGCTGCCTGGGGGCGGACGACACCTTCGCCGAGTACGCCTTCCAGAACCCGGGGGTCTTCGGCGGCATCATCATGGGCCTGCTGGCCGCCTGGTTCTGGCAGCGCTACCACCGGGTGAAGCTGGTCGACTGGCTCGGCTTCTTCAACGGCCGCCGGCTGGTGCCGATCATCATGACGTTCGTCGCCATCGCGTTCGCCGTGCTGTGCCTGTGGGTGTGGCCGCCGATCGGCGGCGCGCTGGAGAGCTTCTCGGACTGGCTGGTGGGTCTGGGTTCGTGGGGCGCCGGAATCTTCGGCATCGCGAACCGCGCGCTGCTGGTGATCGGCCTGCACCAGTTCCTGAACGTGCCGGTGTGGTTCCAGTTCGGCAGCTTCACCAAGCCGGACGGCCAGGTGGTGCACGGTGACATCCCGATGTTCCTGGCGGGCGACCCGAACGCCGGGCAGTTCCTCTCGGGCTTCTTCCCGATCATGATGTTCGCCCTCCCGGCGGCGGCCCTGGCCATCACCCACTGCGCCAAGCCGCTGCGGCGCAAGGAGGTGGGCGGGCTCATGCTGTCGGTCGGCCTGACCTCGTTCGTCACGGGCATCACGGAGCCGCTGGAGTACTCGTTCCTCTTCGTGGCGCCGCTGCTGTACGTGATCCACGCGCTGCTGACGGGTGTGTCGATGGCGGTGACGTGGGCGCTGGGCGTGCACGACGGTTTCAGCTTCTCGGCCGGCCTGATCGACTACGTCATCAACTGGAGCCTGGCCACGAAGCCCTGGATGATCATTCCGATCGGCCTGTGCTTCGCGGTCGTCTACTACGCGGTGTTCCGCTTCGCGATCACGAAGTTCGACATCCCGACCCCGGGCCGGGAGTCGGACGAGGAGATCGAGGCGATGGAGGCCGAGAACACGCGGGCGTAGCCGAGCCGTGATGGAGGCGTGCGCCTAGCGTGACGGGCCTTCGGGCCCTGTGGTGGAGGCCCCCGGATCCCTGGATCCGGGGGCCTTCGCCCTGTCCGGAGGTCCGGGGCCGCGGACACGCGGCCCGTCCCGGCGAGATGTGGCGCAGACCACAGGAAATTGAAGGTTCCTTATCTAACCCTCACCGTGTTACAACTGGTCTACACCACTTATTGGTGTAGACCATGCGGGCTTGTCCGGCCCCTGCGGTCCACCTTTCTGAGACGTCGCCATCCCCAGTTTCCTTGTCCCCTGGCGGCGCCTTGCCCACTGGAGGAACCACATGTCCACAGCGACCGCTGCGGAAACCAAGAAGGGCGCTGGCGTGATGGCCGTCATGCAGCGCATCGGCCGGAGCCTCATGCTCCCCGTTGCCGTGCTGCCCGCCGGCGCGCTCCTGCTCCGCCTGGGCGCCGACGACATGCTCGGCGACAAGGACGTGTTCCCGACCTTCATCCTGAAGATCGCCGGGTACATGGCCGCCGGTGGTGGCGCGATCCTCGACAACATGGCGCTGCTGTTCGCCGTCGGCATCGCGATCGGCTTCGCCAAGAAGTCCGACGGTTCCACGGCGCTGGCCGCCGTCACCGGTTACCTGGTCTTCCAGAAGGTCCTCGCCACCTTCACCGACAGCAACCTGCCCCAGGTCGCCAAGGTCGTCGGCGGTAAGATCGTCAACGTCGACGCCCCGGTCAACGCCGGTGTGCTCGGCGGTGTCGTGATGGGCATCATCACCGCGCTGCTCTACCAGAAGTTCTACCGGACCAAGCTGCCGGACTGGGCGGGCTTCTTCGGCGGCCGCCGCCTCGTCCCGATCCTCTCCGCCCTCGCGGGTCTGCTCGCCGGCATCGTCTTCGGTCTGATCTGGCCGGTCCTCGGCACCGGCCTGCACAACTTCGGTGAGTGGCTGACCGGTTCGGGCGCCGTCGGCGCCGGCATCTTCGGTGTCGCCAACCGCGCGCTCATCCCGATCGGCATGCACCACCTGCTGAACTCCTTCCCGTGGTTCCAGGCCGGTTCGTACGACACCGCCAACGGCGCCGTCCACGGCGACATCGCCCGCTTCCTCGCCGGTGACCCGTCCGCCGGACAGTTCATGACCGGCTTCTTCCCGATCATGATGTTCGCCCTCCCGGCGGCCTGCCTCGCGATCGTCCACTGCGCCCGCCCCGAGCGCCGCAAGGTCGTCGGCGGCATGATGTTCTCGCTCGCCCTCACCTCCTTCGTGACCGGTGTGACCGAGCCCATCGAGTTCACCTTCATGTTCATCGCCCCGGTGCTCTACGCGATCCACGCGGTCCTCACCGGTGTCTCCATGGCCCTGACCTGGGCCCTCGGTATGCGCGACGGCTTCGGCTTCTCCGCCGGCCTCGTCGACTTCGCCCTCAACCTGGGCATCGCCGAGAAGCCCTGGATGCTGGCGGGCGTCGGCCTCTGCTTCGCGGTGGTCTACTACTTCGTCTTCCGCTTCGCCATCACCAAGTTCAACCTCCCCACCCCGGGCCGCGAGTCCGACGAGGAGCTCGCCGAGCTGGCGAAGGCCGAGGCGAAGTAAGCCTCAGCCCCACCCGCCGCACCCGGCATTTCAGGACCGAAGCCCCTGCCTTTCCCTACGAAAGGCAGGGGCTTCGGCCTGCCCGCGTTCCCTAGCGTGGAAGACATGACTCCCCCGCACAGCCCCGCATCCTCGACCTCGACCGCGACCGGCTCGCCGCCCTGCGCGGGCGCGCCCTGACCCGGGCCGTGGCCGCCGCCGAGGGGCGGACCATGGTCGCCGAGGTGTTCGCCGAGCGCGCCGCGCTGTCCCCGCACCCCGACGGGAGCGGCGTGCACAACGCCGAGCTGGTCGCCGCCTTCGGCGCGGACGTCGTCGTACTGAACCTGATCGAGCGGGCCTGGGACGGCGAGCGGCTGCGGCTGCCGGGGCTGGGCGAGTATCACCTCCTTCACCGAGCTGGCCCGGGTCATCGGCCGGCCCGTCGGCGTGAACCTGGAGCCCGGCGACGTGCCGGAGATCCGGCGCGCGAAGCCCGAGTACGCCAAACGGCTCGTCGGCATGGGCGCGGCCCTGCTGTGCATCACGGCGAACCCAGGCACGGGCGGCTCGTACGGGGCCATGGCCCGGGTCACCGACGAGCTGCGCCGGGGGCTGGGCGACGACGCGGCCCTGTGGTCGGGGAAGATGCACCACGCCGGGCACCCGGAGCGGATCACCACCGCGCGGCTGACGGCGCTGGTCGACGCGGGCGCGGACGGCGTGGTCATGCCGCTGCCCGGGACGCTGCCCGGGGTGACCCGGGAGCTGGCCGCGACGGCGGTGGCCGCGGTGCAGGACGCGGGCGTGATCGTGAGGGCTGCGATCGGCACCAGCCAGGAGGGCAGCCACGCGAACGTGGTGCCGCAGCTTGCGCTGAACGCCAAGGAGGCGGGCTTCGACGCGCACCACTTCGGGGATTCCTACATCCCGGGGATGTGCGACCCCGAGGTCATGTACGCGTACTCGGTGGCGATCCGCGGCCGCCGCCACACCTGGAACCGGATGGCGCTCGGCGGCCGGCACGCCCGGCACGCGGCGGCCTGGCCGGCGGTGTCCGGCGACGGGCCCGGGCCTCAGACCTCGTAGACGGCGCCCGCGTACGCGACGTCGACGGGGCCGCCGTAGACGGCACGGGCGTCGGCGAGGTTGCGCTCGGCGTCTGTCCACGGCGGGATGTGCGTGAGGACGAGCCGGCCGACGTCGCCGCCGCGGGCGTACTCGCCGGCCTCGCGGCCGTTGAGGTGGAGGTCCGGGACGTCCTCCTTGCCGTGGGTGAAGGAGGCCTCGCACAGGAACAGGTCGGTGCCCTCGGCGAGCAGGCCCAGCTCGGGGCAGGCGCCGGTGTCACCGGAGTAGGTGAGCGAGCGGCCGCCGTGCTCGACGCGGATGCCGTACGACTCGACCGGGTGGCTGACCCGCTCGGTGCGGACCCGGAAGGGGCCGATGTCGAAGGTGCCGGACTTCAGGGTGCGGAAGTCGAAGACCTCGCTCATCGAGCGCTCGTCGGGTACGTCGTCGTAGGCGGTGGTCAGGCGCCTCTCGGTGCCCTCGGGGCCGTAGACGGGCAGGGCGGGGCAGCGGCCGCCCTCGTGCCGGTAGAAGCGGGCGACGAAGTACGCGCACATGTCGATGCAGTGGTCGGCGTGCAGGTGGCTCAGGAAGATCGCGTCGAGGTCGTAGAGACCGCAGTGGCGCTGGAGTTCGCCGAGAGCGCCGTTGCCCATGTCGAGGAGCAGCCGGAAGCCGTCGGCCTCGACGAGGTAGCTCGAACAGGCCGATTCCGCGGACGGGAACGAGCCCGAACAGCCGACGACGGTGAGCTTCATGGAGCGTGAACCTCCGTGGACGGTCCGTGGACGGAATGCGGGCCGTGCGTGGGTCGAGCGTAAGGCGCGGAGCGTCGGGTCGCTCCTCCGCTGCGGGCCGTTGTGGGGGGAATCACCTGCGCTGTCACCCGGGGGAGCGACGGTGGGCACGGACGTTGCCACGGCCGGGTGTCCCCTGCCGTGCCGGGGCCTTCCCACCCGGCTACGGTCGAAACATGGACACCTCCTGGTGGCCCGGGGTGGCCGCGGTCGTGGCCGTCGCGCTGGTGGTGCTGGTCGCCGGAGGACGGCTGGGACTCCCCCGCCGGGCCCCGCCCGCGCAGGGGACGGGTACGCCGCCGCGGCCGCGGGCGGGCGAGCTGTGGCGCCTGGCGGACGGCCGGCTGTGCCTGGTCCTGTCGGCGGGGCCGGTACGGGGCCACCGGGCGCGGGTCGCGTGGATCACGGGCAAGTACGACGACCGGCGCGCCGGGGTGATCCCGCTGCCGCCGGGAACCGTGGGGGCGCAGGGCCGGGCGGGTTACCTGGAGGCGGACCGGCCGGCGGAGGTGTCGGTGTGGGAGTTCCGCGACCGGGCGGGGGTGCTGGACCCGGCGGTGTGGGACGAGGTCAAGGGACTGGGAGGCGGCCGGTGATCCGCGCACACATCCAGCCCCGCCGGCGTTTGAGGCGCGGGGTCCGGGGCGGAGCCCCGGGGCTTGGGCCCCACCCCCGTCAAGGAGCGGACCAGGGTCCGGGCAGCGCCCGGGGGCCTGGGAGCCGGGCCGGGGGTCCGGGCAGCGCCCGGGGCGGCGGGGGCACCGGGGGTGCCGTCAGGCCACCGCCCCGCACCGACCGGCCGGCCCGCCGCGGGCGCGCCGTACCCCCGGCCCGCCCGTACCCCGGCCCGCCGCGAGGCGTACGGCGTCAGGCCCAGAGCTGGCCCTGGAGGGCCTCGATGGCCTCCTCCGTCGTCGCGGCCGTGTACACGCCGGTGGACAGGTACTTCCAGCCCCCGTCGGCCACGACGAACACGATGTCCGCCGTCTCGCCCGCGGCCACCGCCTTGCGGCCGACGCCGATCGCCGCGTGCAGCGCCGCGCCCGTCGAGACGCCCGCGAAGATGCCCTCCTGCTGGAGCAGCTCCCGGGTGCGGGTGACGGCGTCCGCCGAGCCCACCGAGAAGCGGGTGGTCAGCACGGAGGCGTCGTACAGCTCCGGGACGAAGCCCTCGTCGAGGTTCCGCAGGCCGTAGACCAGGTCGTCGTACCGCGGCTCGGCCGCGACGATCTTGATGCCCTCGACGTGCTCGCGCAGGTAGCGGCCGACGCCCATCAGGGTGCCGGTCGTGCCCAGGCCCGCCACGAAGTGGGTGATCGACGGGAGGTCGGCGAGGATCTCCGGGCCGGTCGTGGCGTAGTGCGCGCCCGCGTTGTCCGGGTTGCCGTACTGGTAGAGCATCACCCAGTCCGGGTGCTCGGCCGCCAGTTCCTTGGCCACCCGGACCGCGGTGTTGGACCCGCCCGCCGCCGGCGAGGGGATGATCTCGGCTCCCCACATCTTCAGAAGGTCCCGGCGCTCCTGCGAGGTGTTCTCCGGCATCACGCAGACGATGCGGTAGCCCTTGAGCTTGGCCGCCATCGCCAGGGAGATCCCGGTGTTGCCCGAGGTGGGCTCCAGGATGGTGCAGCCGGGGTGCAGCCGGCCGTCCTTCTCGGCCTGCTCGACCATGTGGAGCGCGGGGCGGTCCTTGATCGAGCCGGTCGGGTTGCGGTCCTCCAGCTTGGCCCAGATGCGCACCTCGTCCGAGGGCGACAGCCGGGGCAGCCGGACCAGCGGCGTGTTGCCGACCGCGGCCAGCGGGGAGTCGTAGCGCATTACTTCGATCCGCCGGCCACGGCCGGGAGGATGGTGACGCTGTCGCCGTCCTTGAGGGCGGTGGAGATGCCGTCCAGGAAGCGGACGTCCTCGTCGTTGAGGTAGACGTTCACGAAGCGGCGCAGCTTGCCGCCGTCGACGATGCGCTCCTCGATGCCCTTGTGACGGGTCTCCAGGTCGGAGAACAGCTCGGACAGCGTCGTGCCCTGGCCCGACACGGCCTTCTCGCCGTCGGTGTAGGTGCGGAGGATGGTCGGGATGCGGACCTCGATGGCCATGGCGGGCTCCTGTGTCGTGAGGATCTGAGAGATCGTGCGGGGGCGTGGGGCGTCGATGCGGGGCGCGCGGTTCTGGTGCCCCTCGCGCGACGGGGCGGTGCGGTGCTCAGGCAGCAGGACAGATGGCACTGGCGAGGCGGCACAGGTCGACGTGCAGCCGCGCCACGAGCAGCAGCCTGCCGGGCGTCTCGATGCTCACGTCGTGGGAAACCATGCGGTCATGTTAACGATTCCCGGTCACCGGTTTGGAGTGTGATCCCGCATCGTGGACGCCAGCGGCTCACATACTGATCAGTAGGCCGTGACGACCTGTACTTCTTCCTCGCGGATCACTCCGCCGACGATCCGGTACGAGCGGAACTGGAACTCTCCGAGGCCGTCCTGGTCCGCCGTCGAGACCAGGACGTAGTGGGCGCCGGGCTCGTTCGCGTAGGTGACGTCGGTGCGCGAGGGGTAGGCCTCGGTCGCGGTGTGCGAGTGGTAGACGATCACCGGGTCCTCGTCACGGTCGTCCAGCTCGCGGTAGAGCTTCAGCAGGTCCTTCGAGTCGAACTCGTAGAACGTGGGCGAGCGGGCCGCGTTGAGCATCGGGACGAACCGCTCGGGGCGGTCGGTGCCGGCCGGCCCGGCCACGATGCCGCAGGCCTCGTCGGGGTGGTCCTGGCGGGCGTGCCCGACGATCTGGTCGTAGAGGGCCTGGGTGAGGGTCAGCATGAGCGACAGGATAAGCAGACGGGCCCTCCCGTACCGAGGGGCGGTACGGGAGGGCCCGAATGATGGACACACCGCCCGGGGGGCGGGGTGTCGGGAGTGTGGTTCCCGGCCGCGGCAGGCGGCCGGGAACCACGGTCGGCGGTGCGGCTACGAGGACTCGGAGGTCTGCGAGGGCCGCGAGACCTTGTTGAAGGCGGCGCCCTGCGGGTTGCGGGACTTCAGGACCAGGTAGGAGACGCCGAGCAGCAGGCCCCACAGCGGGGCGCAGTACAGCGACACCCGGGAGTCCTTGTCGACGCCCATCATGACGATGACCATGCCGATGAACAGCAGGGAGAACCAGCTGGTCCACGGGGCGCCGGGGGCCCGGAAGGTCGACTGCGGCAGTTCGCCGCGGTCGGCCTTGGCGCGGTACTTGATCTGGCAGACCAGGATCATGATCCAGGCCCACATGCCGGAGATGGTGGCGAAGGAGACGACGTAGTCGAAGGCCTTGCCCGGGGCGACGTAGTTGATCCAGACGCCCACCAGCATCAGCGCGGCGGAGAAGGTGGTGCCGATGAGCGGGGTGCCGCTCTTGGTGAGCCTGGTGAAGACCTTCGGGCCCTGGCCGTTGAGCGCGAGGTCGCGCAGCATGCGGCCGGTGGAGTACATGCCCGAGTTGCAGGACGACAGCGCGGCGGTCAGGACGACGAAGTTGACGATCGCGGCGCCGACGCCGAGGCCCATGCGTTCGAAGGCGGCGACGAAGGGCGAGACGCCGGGCTGGAAGTGCGTCCACGGGACGACCGACAGGATCATGACGAGCGCGCCGACGTAGAAGACGGCGATGCGCCACGGCACGGTGTTGATGGCCTTGGGGAGGGTCTTCTCGGGGTCCTTGGACTCGCCGGCGGTGACGCCGACCAGCTCGACCGCGAGGAAGGCGAACATCACGATCTGCAGGGTCATGAGCGTGCCGCCGATGCCCTTGGGGAAGAACCCGCCGTCGTTCCAGAGGTTGGAGACGGACGCGGTCGCGGCGGCGTCGGAGAAGCCGATGGTGAGGATGCCGGCGCAAATCAGGATCATGCCGACGATGGCGGTGACCTTGACCATGGAGAACCAGAACTCGAGCTCGCCGAAGAGCTTCACGGAGATCAGGTTGGCGCCGTAGAGGATGACCGTGAAGATCAGCGCGTACGCCCATTGCGGGAAGCTGTCATCGGTCCAGTACGACATGTACTTCGCGGCCGCGGTGACCTCGGTGATGCCGGTGACCACCCAGAACAGCCAGTACGTCCAGCCAGTCGCGTACCCCCAGAACGGGCCCAGGAACTCGCGGGCGTAGTCCGAGAAGGAACCGGAGACGGGGCGGTACATGAGGAGCTCACCCAGGGCCCGCATGATGAAGAAGATGACCAGGCCCGCGATGGCGTAGGCCAGGATCAGGCTCGGGCCGGCCTTGGAGATGGCCTTGCCCGCTCCCAGGAACAGGCCGGTGCCGATGGCCCCGCCGATCGCGATCATCTGGATCTGCCGGGCCCCGAGCGCGCGGTGGTAACCCTCGCCGTCGCCCTCGCCCCGCGTGCCCTCGCCGGGCGTCTTGCCGTGCTGCTCGACCTGCACAGAGGTCATGTCTGGTGCGCCTTTCTCCACGCCGACCCGCGCCCTCTACAGGCTGCGGATCGGGTCCTCGATCCCCCCGGATACGGATGGAGTTGCACGCCGGCGGTCCGCCGGTTCAAGCAGGCCGCGGGACATGGGTGGCGTCCCGGCGGCGGTCGTGAAGATTTATCACGGGCTTACGGGTGATCGAGGCAGGCGGATGTGACACGGGCCACGGGAAATTCAGGACATGGACCCCGGAACACGTCAGATCACCGCATCGCGGTGATCTGATCGTTATCCGGATTTGAGCGTCCACTGAGCGAACGCCGTCCGTCCTTGAGGATCTTCTGAGGATCTTCTTGGGCCCTCCGGACGATCTCCGGACGATCTCCGGAGGCCGCGGGGAGCCCGCCGCCTCAGAGGGTTTCGATGAGGGTCTCCTGAAGCCCGCCGAGCCACAGGTACGCCATCACCATCGGCTTGCGCGGATCGTCGTCCGGCAGCCGGAACAGCACCGCGCTCTCGTCGTCCTCGGTGATGTCCAGGCGGGCCGCGATCGTCAGGCGCAGGTCGTTGAGCGCGCCGAGCCAGCGCAGCGGCAGCTCCCCCGCCAGCTCCAGCACCGCCGCCCCGTCACCGGCCGGGGTGAGCCCGTCCAGGCTGCGCACGACGGCGAGCGCGTCCTCGCGCTTGCGGGCGCGCAGGTCGTTCTCGGTGAAGCGGCGGAACTCCGCCGCCCGGGCCGTCAGCTCGGCCGCGTCCACGCCCGCCTCGGCGGCTCCGCCGGGAGCCCCGTACGCGTCGGGGAAGAGCCGGGCCAGCGCCGGGTCGGACGGGGGCTCGGAGGGGCCCTCGGCGAACAGCGCGGCCAGCGGGTCGGCGTCCTCGGCGGGCTCCGGGGCGCCGGGGCCGATCAGCTCCAGCAGCTGGACGGCCAGCGAGCGCAGGATGGAGATCTCGATCTCGTCGAGCGCGATGGCGGCGCCGCCGCCCTTGCGGGTCTCGAACGTGCCCCCCATCAGCCGCGGTCCTGCGTCAGGGTCGCCCACAGGCCGTAGCCGTGCATGGCCTGCACGTCGCGCTCCATTTCCTCGCGGGTGCCGCTGGAGACGACCGCCCGCCCCTTGTGGTGGACGTCCAGCATCAGCTTGTGCGCCTTGTCCTTGGAATAGGCGAAGTACGCCTGGAACACGTACGCCACGTAGCTCATGAGGTTGACCGGGTCGTTGTGCACCAAGGTCACCCAGGGGACGTCGGGGTCGGGGACCGCGAAGGTCTCTTCGGCCGATTCGGTGCGTTCGATCTCTACAGGAGCAACACTCACTCGTCCCATGCTGCCACTGCCGGGGGCCCGTCGCACAAACGGGCCGTACATCTCGTCACTCTGACGAAATGTGCGCTAGCATCCCAGCCATGAACCCTGCGGACCTGGGCCTGCCGGTGGACGTGCCGTCGACAGCGCTCTTCACGGACCATTACGAGCTCACGATGCTGCAGGCCGCCCTGGCGAACGGCACCGCCGACCGCCGCTCGGTCTTCGAGGTATTCACCCGGCGGCTGCCCGAGGGGCGCCGCTACGGGGTCGTCGCCGGCACCGGCCGGGTGCTGGACGCGGTGGAGAACTTCCGCTTCGACGGCGCCGTGCTGGAGTTCCTGCGCGAGCGGGCCGTCGTCGACATGCGGACGCTCGACTGGCTGGCCTCCTACCGCTTCTCCGGCGACATCTGGGGCTACCCGGAGGGCGAGGTCTACTTCCCCGGCTCTCCCGTCCTGCGCGTCGAGGGCAGCTTCGCCGAGTGCGTGCTGCTGGAGACCGTGATCCTGTCGATCCTGAACCACGACTCGGCGATCGCCGCGGCCGCCTCCCGGATGTCCTCGGCGGCGGGCGCGCGCCCGCTGATCGAGATGGGCGCCCGGCGCACGCACGAACTGGCGGCGGTGGCCGCGGCGCGGGCCGCGTACGTGGGCGGCTTCACCTCGACCTCGGACCTGGCGGCCGGCTTCCGGTACGGCATCCCCACGGTCGGCACCAGCGCCCACGCCTTCACCCTGGTCCACGACAGCGAGCGCGACGCGTTCACCGCGCAGGTCGCCTCGCTGGGCCGGGGCACGACGCTGCTGGTGGACACCTACGACGTCGCCGAGGCCGTCCGCACGGCCGTCGACATCGCCGGGACGGACCTGGGCTCGGTGCGCATCGACTCCGGCGACCTGCTGCTGGTGGCCCACCGGGTCCGCCAGCAGCTGGACGAGCTGGGGGCCACCGCGACGAAGATCGTGGTCACCTCGGACCTGGACGAGTACGCCATCGCCTCGCTGGCGGCGGCGCCGGTGGACGCGTACGGGGTCGGCACGCAGCTGGTGACGGGCAGCGGCCACCCCACGTGCTCGATGGTCTACAAGCTGGTGGCGCGGGCCACCTCGGCGGACCCGAAGGCGGCGCTGGCCCCGGTGGCGAAGAAGTCCTCGGGCGGCAAGACCTCCCTGGGCGGCCGCAAGTGGGCGGCCCGCCGGGTCGACGCCGAGGGCGTCGCCGAGGCGGAGGTCGTGGGCCTGGGGCCGGTCCCGGCGGCGCTGGCCGACCACCAGCTGCTGACCCAGCTGGTCAAGGCGGGCGAGGTGATCGCGCGCGAGCCGCTGGAGACCGCCCGCGACCGCCACCGGACGGTCCTGGCCGGCCTGCCGCTGTCCGCGACGCAGCTCTCTCGGGGCGAGGCCGTGCTCCCCACCGAGTACGTCTGACCTCCCGCCGCGTACGTCTGACCCCCACCGCGTACGTCGCCCCCGCGCCCGGGGCCCGTCGGCCGGGTCGGGCCCCCGGTTTCGGGAAGGGGCGGGGTGGGGGAGGAGCCTCGCGGGCCCCGGCCCCACCCCGCACACCACCACGAACCGAAGGGCACGCGCCATGCACCGCGCACTGATCGTCGTCGACGTACAGAACGACTTCTGCGAAGGCGGCAGCCTCGCGGTCACCGGCGGGGCCGATGTCGCCGCCGCCGTCACCGAGCTGATAGGCCAGGCCACGCCCGGGTACCGGCACGTCGTCGCCACCCGCGACCACCACATCGACCCCGGCGCCCACTTCGCACGCCCCCCGGCCCTGCCCGACTTCGAGACGTCCTGGCCCGTGCACTGCGTCGCGGGGACCGAGGGCGTCGGCTTCCACCCGAACTTCGCGCCCGCCGTGGCGTCCGGAGCCGTCGCCGCCGTCTTCGACAAGGGCGCCCACGAGGCCGCGTACAGCGGGTTCGAGGGGGCCGACGAGAACGGCGTCACGCTCGACCGCTGGCTGCGGGACCGGAACGTGACCGAGGTCGACGTGGTCGGGATCGCCACCGACCACTGCGTGAAGGCCACCGCCCTCGACGCGGCCCGCGCCGGCTTCACCACCCGCGTCCTGCTCGACCTGACGGCCGCCGTAGCCCCGCACACCACCGCCCGCGCCCTGGACGAGCTCCGCGCGGCCGGGGTGGAGCTGGCCGGCGGCTGACCCCGGCCGTTCCCGGGGCCGCCCGCCACCCCCGGGAACGAGGGTGAAGACACCCCCTAGCGGCCGAGCAGGGCCCGGATCGGGTGCCAGAGCTCCTCCGCCACGTCGGGGGCACAGCGCCACAGCAGGCCGTCCGGGTGGTGCAGGACGGCCGTGACCTCGTCCGGGGTCGGGGGGCGGGCGTTGCCCCGCAGGTACACCGCGCGCATTCCGAGGTTCCGCAGCCTGGTCAGGGCGCGGGCCCGGTTCGCGGCGTGCACCAGCACGCGGACGCTCCCACCGTCGCCGCCGTCGCCGGATGACGGCCTCGGCAGCGTGAGCGCGACCACCACGCTGCCGCCTGGCAATCTGACGAAACCTCCACCGGGCATGATCTTCAGCTCCCCCGTCAATAAGAAAACTCAGCCCGTGCATCTAAACGCGAACGGCCGCCGCCCGCTAGAGGGCGACGGCCGATCATGCTTTGACCTGCGGTTTGGCTGGAAAACTACTTGGAGGGACCCACTTCGACCGTCATCTGGAGACCGTCGTAGGCCTCCTTGAGGATCTTGATCTTCGTGTTGGTGTCAGTGACCTTCACGGAGCCGGTCGGGTTCTCGTCGTAGTAGTACTTGCCCTTGCGGTCGTCGAAGACCAGGTTCGTGGGCTTCGGCTTGACGAAGAGCTCCTCGCCGTTCTTGTGCAGCGTGAACGCGTCCGTCGAGTAGGCGCTGAACGTCGCGTCGTACGGCTGAATCTTGTTCCGCAGCAGCGTGCCGTCCGCCCACTTCATGGGCTTGGCGTTGGCGTCGACCGGCAGGATCAGACCCTGGCCCGGGTGCTGGCTGGTGTTGTTGTCCTTCTGGGAGGTGTCCCACTGCCAGATCAGCAGACCGTCCTGGTACGGGTAGTGCTCGACCCAGTCCGGACGGGTGTTGCCGAATCCGAAGTTGTACGGGCCCACCTTCAGGGTGGAGTCGTACGACACGTAGCGGCGGTTCTCGGCCAGGTAGTACTGCGCGTACTCCTTGGTGAAGCCGGCGCCGATGCGGGAGAAGCCCTTGCCGGTCCAGCCGTTGTCGCCGTTCTCGGCGCCGTCGGCGAAGACGGTGGAGCCGTCCGCGGTGATGTTGACGGCGTCGGCCGTGAAGCCCTTGCCGCCCGCGCCGCCGTCCGTCTGGTAGCGGAAGCGGACGTCGACCTTCTTGCCCGCGTAGGCGTCGAGCGGGAAGTTCAGCGACTTCCAGGTACCCGAGACACCGGTCAGCGAGGGGCTGCCGCCCGCGTCGGCCGGGAGGGCCACGCCGTCGGCCGTACCCGCGAGGGCGGTCCAGTTGGCGCCGCCGTCGGTGGACACCTCGGTGTAGAGGTAGTCGTACTCGGCCTCGATGTCCCACCAGCCCTTGAGGGACAGGGCGGCGGACTTCTTGCCGGTCAGGTCGACCGACCGGGTGAGGGTGTTCTTGAGGTCGTCACCCATGTTGCTCCACCACTGCGAGGAACCCTCGGCGGGAGCGACGACGTCGGTCTGGACCTTCTTCTTGGGCAGCTCGACGACCAGCGCCTGCTTGTCCTTGGTGTTGTACGCGGAGACGCCCAGCTTGTGGGTGGACTTCGTCGCGGCCTTCGCCTTGTCGTAGTTCAGCCAGCCCAGCTGGAGCTTGTCCCAGGCGGTCATGTCGCCCGGGAGGTCGCCTATGGAGTCCTTGCCCTTGCCGAGCCAGGAGCCCGCCGACATCAGGGACCAGAAGCCGACGCCGTTCTCGCCGCCACCGGAGGTGTCGTAGAGGTCCGGCAGGCCCAGGTCGTGGCCGTACTCGTGCGCGAAGACGCCGAGGCCGCCGTTCTCGGGCTGCATCGTGTAGTCGCCGACCCAGATGCCGGTGTCACCGATCTGGGTACCGCCGGCCTTGTTGTTCGCCGGGCCGGTCTTGCCCGCGCTGGTGCCGTAGGCGTACCAGCGGTGGGCCCACAGCGCGGTGGTGCCCTGCACGCCGCCGCCGGCCGACTCGTCCTCGCCCGCGTGGACGATCTGGAAGTGGTCGATGTAGCCGTCGGACTCGTTGAAGTTGCCGTCGCCGTCGAAGTCGTAGCGGTCCCAGAGGTCGTACTGGGCCAGCAGCGCCTTGATCTGCGCGTCGGTCTTCCCGGCCTTCTTCTGGGCCTCCGTCCACGCGAGGACGCCGTCCTTGACGGTGTCCCACACGTTGGAGCAGTTGGTCTGGCCGCAGTAGTTCGAGCCGTAACGGGCCTCGTTGTACGGGACCTTCACCCAGTCGGAGACCTCGCCCTCGACCGAGTAACGGCCCGAGGAGGTCTTCTCGTAGTAGGTCTTCAGCGAGTCCTTGCCCTTGCCGGTACCGAAGTACAGGTCCTGGAAGTAGCTGCGGCTGAAGTCCGCGCGCCAGGCGGTGCTGTTGTCCAGCTTCCGGTCCGGCTGGGCGATCGTGTTGTGCATGGGACCGGGGGTGCCGCCGTACTTGGGCGCCTCGGGCTTGGGGCCCGGACCGTCCGGGTCGTGCATGGTCGTGTTGTCGACCTGGTCGCCGAACTCCACGAGGATCGTGAAGATCTTGTCGGTCTTCTCCCGGCCGAGCTCGACGTACTTCTTCTCGTCGAGCTTGACGACCTTGGAGGCGCCGCGCTGCTCGACGTCCTTCTTGCCGGTCAGCACCTGGTCCAGGGCGGCCTTGCGCTGCTGCGCCTGCTGCTCGCTGAACGGGCCCTTGAGGTTGTGCTCGACCACCTTGGCCGGGGCGGTCGGGTCCTGCCGGTCGGCGGCCGGAGCGGCTACCGGGCTGGGCTCGGCCTGGGCGGCGCTCACGCTGAAGAAGGTGACGCTGGTCGCACAGGCGGCCATGGTCACGGTGACGGCAGCGGCGCGCAGCGCGCGTCGTCTGACGGAGTTGCTGGTCACTTGATGTCGTTCCCCTCCCGCGGCCGCGACGTAGGTCGGAACTTCTCCATAGGAGCGGGGGGTTCCGCGCGGCGCGCGTCTCAAGTGACGACATTTGACCGGAGAGACGCGAGAAAAGACAGTCCTTGACTTGTTCGTTACAACTGCACTATGCGGGCAATGAGTTCCGCTATTCGGACGTTCCGCAGCCATACGGGGCGAAGGGTGCTTCCCGACGGCACGCCTGTCCGATTCCAGCCAGTTTCCCGACCCGTTCAGGCCGCGTTGGGGCACGTGAAATGACCCCGTGCGCCCCCCGTGCTCCGGCACCGTGGGTTAGGTCACGCTTACTGGCGGTTCCCCACGGGCATCTCCCGTCGTAGAGTCTCTTGACGCGCGACCTTGTTGAGCCGACTCCCCCTCCCCTCCCTGAGGACGGATATCGCCATGCCGCGTCCGACTGCCGCACAGCTTGCCTACGGGTCAGCCACCGTCATCGTGTCGACGATCGCCATGCTGCTGCTCTCGCAGACCAGCACGGGGTTCGGGGTCGGGGTCATCTCCGCGGCCGCCCTCGCCCTTGGCCTGCTCGTCGCACTGACCGTGCCCGTACCGAAACGCCGCGGCCGCCACGCGGCCCGTACGGCGGTGGCCGCCCGGGTACCCGAGCCCAGGGCGGCGGCGTCCGAACACCCCGTGCACCACTGACGGTTGCCGCACCCGGCCGGCGCCCCACGCGCCGCGGGCGGCCTCCCCGGAGGAAGACCGCCCGCTTCGTGCTGCGCGCTGCCGTGGTGCCGTGCTTTCGTGGTGCCGTGGTGCCGTGCTTTCGTGGTGCCGTGCCGGCCGCCCTAAGCGGACCTGACCACCACGGTCTTGGCGACCTTGTCGTGCAGGCCCTGCTTGTACGGCTTGTCCACGAGGACCGAGATGATCAGCGCGATCGGCCACAGGCAGAAGCAGCAGATCAGCGTCGGCAGCCAGAGGACGGCGGCGCGGGACAGGGCCGGACCGGACTGGGGGACGCTGCCGTCGTTGAGCATCGCGACGCGCAGGCCCACCGTCTTCTTGCCGATCGTCTGGCCGTTCTTCTTGGTGAAGAACCAGTCGTAGCCGACGTAGGCGAGGATCGAGATCAGGGTCATGATCAGGCCACTGCCGCTGTAGGACTTGGTGATGACCTCGGAGATGTCCTCGCCCCGCTCCGTCTCGACCGTGTAGCGGTTCGTGCCGAACGCCAGCTGGATCAGGAACAGCGGGATCGCCACGATGACCACGTCGATGACGCGGGCGGCGAGCCGCTTGCCGATGTCGGCGAGCGGGGGCATCCCGGCGAGCGGATCGGGCATGCCGCCGCCCCCGCCGTACGGATCGCCGCCGCTCCCGTACGGCGGGGGCGGGGGCGGGTATCCCCCGCCGCCTCCCGGGCCTCCGGGGGGCGGGGGCGGCGGGTAGCCGCCGCTTCCGGGGGGCGGTGAGCCGTACGGCGAACCGCCCGACGGAGGCGTCGGTTCCTGGGGCTTCTTGAGGAACGGGTCGTCCTCGGGCGGCTGGCCCTGCGGCGGCTGGTCGGTACTCATGGCCCGAGTCGAACCCGGCTCCGGGACCCCCGCAACGGGACCGCGTCCGTTCGGGGTACGCGGGGCCCCGCACGGCTCAGCGGGCCACGTACGTGCCCGCCGCCCGGTCGTGCCAGGCCCGTCGGCGCGGGCGGTCCACCAGGCACCAGAGGCTGCCGGGGAGGCCGAGGAAGGCGTACACCAGCCAGCGGAGCAGTGCGGCGCCGAAGGTGGGCGGCCGCAGGGTGCCGGTGGCCAGGACGCGTACGCCGAGCAGCTTCTTGCCGGGGGTCCAGCCCCAGCGCGCGGTGGGCAGCACCTCGTAGAAGACCCCGAAGAGGAGGACGGCGCCGAGGACGAGGCCCACGTCGGTGGCGATGGTGGTGTCGAACAGCCAGACGGTGGTGGTGCGGCCGCCGGCCCGGGCGGCGTCGACCTTGGCCTGGAGGTGCGCGGTGGCCGCGGGGACCATCGGCAGGGCGACGGCGGCCGCGACGGCTGCGAACACCAGGGAGTCCAGGATCCGGGCCACGACCCGGCGCGGCAGTCCGGCCGGGCGCGAGGCCCGCTCCGCCATCCGCTCGAACACGGCCCGGGGGGTCGAGCCGCGGGCCGTACGGGCCCCCGCCTCGGGCTGCGGCAGCGACGGACGGGCTCCCCCGGCCCGGGGCTCCCACCCGGACGCAGACGGGGACGCCTGGGCGGCGGACGCGCCGGGCGCGGGCGCCTGGGTGGCTGCGGGCGGCGCGGCGGAGGTGCGGGCGGCGGTGCGGGCGGCGGGCTTCGCGGCACCGGGCGCCGGGGCCCCGCGGCGGGCCGCGGCCGCCTCGCGGGCGGCGGCGGGCGGCGCGGCGGACCGGGCCGGGGCCGGAGCGGCGGGGGCCTTGGGCGCCGCCGGGGCGGCCGCCGCGGCGCGGGGGGTCGCCCCGGGCCAGGACGAGGTCAGGCCGGAGACCCCGCCGCTCCCGCTGCCGCCCGGGGCCTCGGGCCACGCCTGCGCCGGGGCGGCGGCAGGGGCGGGGGCGGCCTGCGCGGCGGGGGCCGCGGGGGCGGCGGCCGGCGGGCGCACCGAGGGGACGCCCGCCGAGACCTGCGCGGGGAACCGCGCCGCCGGAGCGGCCGGAGCGGCGGCGGCCGGCGTACGCGCCAGGGAGACCCCGGCCCCGCCCGGCCCGTCGGCGGAGTCCGGGCGGGGCCGGCCCAGCGAGACGCCGGCCCGCCGGCCGGCCGGCTCACGCACGGCGGCCGGCTCACGCACGCCGGCCCGCTCGTACCCGGCCGGCTCACGCACGGCGGCGGGCCCGCTCCCCCCAGCGGGCTCGTACCCGGCGGCCGGCTCGTACCCAGCCGACTCGTACCTGGCAGCCAGCTCACGCACGGCGTGGGGTTCGCTCCCGGCGGCGGGTTCGCTCCCGGCGGCCGGCTCCTGCGCCACGGGCTCGTACGCGGCGGCCGGCTCCGCCGGGCTGCCCCAGGACACCCGGTGGTCGCGCGGCCCGCCGAAGCCGGCCTGGTGCAGCCGGTCGGCCTGCCACACCGGCTCGACGGCGGATTCCGCTTCGCGTTCCGGTTCGCGCTCCGGCGCCGGTTCACGTTCGGGTTCCGGTTCCGGCAGGGTCTCGGTCGCGGAGGTGTCGTCCAGGAACACCGGCCCCGTCTCCTCCATGGGAGCGGGACCCGATGTCGGAACGGCCGGAGCAGGGCGGCTCGTACCCGGTACCCAGGCGGCGCCGTTCCAGTACCGGACGAAACCGGGGATGGACGGATCCGGGTAGTAGCCCTCGCGGGCCGCGTGCTCGCCGTCACCAGGGGAGGCCGTCATGTCCCCAACTCCGTTCGTGGCTTGAGGCTTGTCCAGGGGAGGACCATAGCCAAGAACCTCCCCCCGACAGGTCCGGTAACGGGAGAATGCACGCCTTCGGACAAACTCTGGCCCATACGACTGTTTTTCGTCAGACGACAGAATCCGGCCAATCTAGGTTCCGCGGCCCGAAGTCGCGTCATACACGGGCACCTCGCCGCTCTCTCCGGGTGTGGGGCGCGACCCGGCCCCGCACACCGAAGCGCGGCGCGCACCCAGCGCACGCGCAGTGCACCGAAGTGAGGCCGCCATGCACCACCCCGTCGTCGAACGCGAGCTGGAACTGAAGCTGGTCCTGTCCCCCGAGCGCAGCGTCGCCGTCCCCGCCCGCCTGCTCTATCTCACGGACGACCCGTTCGCCGTCCACATCACCTTCCACACCGGCTCCAACGCTCCCGTCGAGTGGACCTTCTCGCGCGAGCTGCTGGTCGAGGGGGTCTTCCGGCCGTCCGGGCACGGCGACGTCCGGATCTGGCCGACGAAGATCGACAACAGGGCCGTGCTCTGCATGGCGCTCAGCTCCCCCGACGGCGACGCCCTGCTGGAGGCCCCCGCCGCCGCCGTGTCGGCCTGGCTGGAGCACACCCTGCGGGTCGTCCCGCCCGGCACCGAGGCCGACCGGCTCGGCCTGGACGCCGCGCTCGCCGAACTGCTCTCCCCCACACCGGCCGACGAGCTGTGGCTGCGCGACCCGTGGCCGTCGGACGAGTCTGCGGACGGCGACCTGTGACGCCCGGTCCCGGGGCGGGCCGTACGGCCCACGGCGTGCCGCCGGGCATGCGCGCGGCGGAGCGGACGGGCCGCGCGCGCGGCCGGAAGGACCTGCCGGGGTCGAGCGGACGGGCCGCGCGCGGTCAGAAGAGCTTGCCGGGGTTGAGCAGGCCCAGTGGGTCGAAGGCGTGCTTGACCGCGCGCTGCATCTCCATTCCCACCGGCCCCAGTTCGCGGGCCAGCCACTCCTTCTTCAGCACGCCGACCCCGTGTTCGCCGGTGATCGTGCCGCCGAGCGACAGGCCGAGCGCCATGATCGCGTCGAAGGACTCGCGGGCCCGCCGCGCCTCGTCCGCGTCGGCGGGGTCGAAGCAGACGACCGGGTGGGTGTTGCCGTCCCCGGCGTGCGCGCAGACGCCGATGAGCAGGTCGTACGCGCGGGCGATGGCGGCCGTCCCGTCCAGCATCTCGGCGAGGCGCGAGCGCGGCACGCACACGTCGTCGATCATCGTCGCGGGGCGCAGCGCGTCCAGGGCGGTCAGCGACATCCGGCGTGCCTGGAGGAGCAGTTCGGACTCGGCCGCGTCCTCGGCGGGGACCACGGAGGTGGCTCCGGCGGCCGTGCACAGCTCCCCCACGACGGCGAGTTCCTCGGGGGCGTGCGGGGTGTCGAAGGCGGCGAGCAGCAGCGCCTCGGTGGTTTCGGGCAGGCCCATCTTCCCGAGGGCGTTGACGGCGCGGACGGTCGTCCCGTCCATCAGTTCCAGCAGCGAGGGGGTCAGGCCTGCCTCCATGACGGCGCACACGGCCGCGCAGGCGGCCGCGGCGGAGGGGAACTCGGCTGCCAGCGCGAGTTGCCGGGGCGGCGCGGGGCGCAGGGCGAGGACGGCCTGGACGACGATGCCGAGGCTGCCCTCGGAGCCCACGAACAGCCGGGTCAGGTCGTATCCGGCGACGCCCTTGGCGGTACGCCGTCCCGTGCGCAGCAGCCGCCCGTCGGCCAGGACCACGTCGAGGCCGAGCACGTACTCGGCGGTGACCCCGTACTTGACGCAGCACAGGCCGCCGGAGGCGGTGCCGATGTTGCCGCCGATGGTGCACTGCTCCCAGCTGGAGGGGTCGGGCGGGTAGTACAGGCCCTGCGCGGCGACGGCGCGCGACAGGACGGCGTTGACGACGCCCGGCTCGACGACGGCGATCCGGTCGACGGCGGAGACCTCCAGGATCCGGTCCATCTTGACGAGGGAGAGCACGATGCAGCCGTCGGAGGCGTTGGCGGCTCCCGACAGGCCGGTACGGGCGCCCTGCGGGACCACGGGGACCCGTAGCGCGGTGGCGGTGCGCATCACGTGCTGCACCTGTTCGACGGTCCGGGGCAGGACGACGACGGCGGGGCTGCCGGCGGCGCAGAAGCCCGCCATGTCGGAGGCGTAGGAGGCGGTGACCTGGGGATCGGTGAGCAGGGCCTCGGCCGGGAGCCCGGCCCGCAGGCGCTCGGTGAGCTGTGCGGAGAGGTCTTCGTCCATAGGGCCAGCGTGGCAGTCGGGGCCATCGGTGTGAACACGCCCGCGCCCCTCTTCGGACACTCCGGCGAACTCTTCATATTGACGCACAGTGACCCCATGGACCGTATCGACGAGGAATCGCAGCAGCCGGCGCCGCCCGTGACGTTCACGGGCCGCAAGACGCTCGTGGCGGCCGCGGTCGCCGTGGTCCTGATCGCCGGGGCCCTGCTGATCCGGCCGGCCCGCACCGGGGACGACGCACGCCCGCCGGGGCCGAGCGAGCGGGCCGCCTCGGCGGTCGGCATGGGCGCGCCGGCGGCGGCGGTGGACCTGACGGCGCTGGTCGCGGACCGGGAGAAGTGGGTCGCGGCGCATCCGGACGACGACGCGTCGTGGTCGGTGCTGGGCGCCGCCTATCTGGAGCAGGCGCGGCGCACCGCGGACACGGGCTGGTACCCGAAGGCGGAGCGGGCGCTGAAGCGGTCGCTGGAGGTCCGCCCGGTGGAGAAGGGCAACTTCGACGCGATGACGGGCATGGGCACGCTGGCCAACGCCCGCCGGGACTTCGGCACCGGGAAGAAGTGGGGCGAGCTCGTGCGGGCGCAGGCCCCGCAGCGCTGGACGGCGTACCCGGTGCTGGTGGACGCGTACTCGGGCCTCGGGGACTACAAGGCGGCCCAGGCGGCGGCGGACCGGCTTCTGGAGCTGCGGACGGGCCTGGTGGCGTACACGAAGGCCTCGCAGGTCTACCGGGACCGCGGCTGGCGCGAGGACGCGGTGATGGCGATGGAGCACGCGGCGGGCGCCGCCAAGGCTCCGGCGGAGAAGGCCTACGCGCTGTTCCGGCTCGGGGAGCTGTCCTGGGAGCGGGGGGAGACCACGGAGGCCCTGCGGCAGTACGAGGCCGCGCTGCGGGCGGATCCGGCGCAGGCGCAGGCCCTCGGCGGCCGGGCGCGGGCGCTGGCCGGGCTGGGGCGCGGCGGGGAGGCGGTACGGGACTACCGGATGGCGCTGGGGCGGACGCCGGTGCCGCAGCTGGCGCTGGAGCTGGGCGAGCTGCTGGACTCGCTGGGCCGGGAGCAGGAGGCGCAGGTCCCGTACGACATGCTGGGCGCGCTGGCGGCGCGGGACGGGTCGAACGGCGTCGACGAGGACGTGGTGCTGGGCCTGTACGAGGCGGACCACGGCGATCCCGCGGCGGCGGTGCGGCGGCTGTCGCAGGAGTGGTCGCGGCACAAGAGCGTGCAGGTCGCGGACGCGCTGGGCTGGGCCCTGCACAAGGCGGGCGACGACGTGGCGGCACTGGAGTACGCGAAGAAGGCCGCGGAGCCGGGGGTGCGGAACGCGGACTTCGCGTACCACCGGGCGATGATCGAGCGGGGCCTGGGCGACGAGGCGGCGACGCGGCGGCACCTCCAGGAGGCGCTGCGGACGAACCCGCGGTTCTCGCCGCTGCGGGCGCCCGCGGCCAAGGAGGCGCTGGCGGCCATCGCGCAGCCGGCGGCCGGGGGGCCGGAGAACCTGCTCCCGACGAAGCCGTGGGTGGCTCCGGAGCTGCCGAAGCCGAACCCGCCGAAGGCGAAGGCGAAGCCGAAGCCGCCTGCGGCGAAGCCCTCCCCGCCTGCGGCACCGTCCGCGAAGCCCCGGTCCGACTGACCCGGCCCCGCGGGGCTCCGCCCCGGACCCCTACGGCGCGCCGCGCCGCGCCTCAAACGCCGGCGGGGCTGGGATTGCGCTCCGCGCAACCCAGCCCCGTTTGCGCGTGGCGGCTCTGGCGGGCAGATCCAGCCTCGCCGGCGTTTGAGGCGTGGGGTCTGGGGCGGAGCACCAGGGCGGGACCCCCGGGCGCCGGGACTCGGGGCCGGGGCGGAGCCCCGACGGGCCCGGGCGCGGCGGCTAGAGGTTGCCGCGCTTTTCCTGCTCCCGCTCGATCGCCTCGAACAGCGCCTTGAAGTTGCCCTTGCCGAAGCCCATCGACCCGTGCCGCTCGATCATCTCGAAGAAGACCGTCGGCCGGTCCTGCACCGGCTTGGTGAAGATCTGCAGCAGGTAGCCGTCCTCGTCGCGGTCGACGAGGATCTTCAGCTCGCGCAGGGTCTCCACCGGCACCCGCGTCTCGCCGGCCCACTCGCCGAGCGTGTCGTAGTACGAGTCGGGGGTGTCCAGGAAGGTGACGCCGGCGGCCCGCATGGCGCGCACGGAGGCGACGATGTCGTTCGTGGCCAGCGCGATGTGCTGGACGCCCGCGCCGCCGTAGAAGTCCAGGTACTCGTCGATCTGCGACTTCTTCTTCGCGATCGCCGGCTCGTTGATCGGGAACTTCACCTTGAGGGTGCCGTCCGCGACGACCTTCGACATCAGCGCCGAGTACTCGGTCGCGATGTCGTCGCCCACGAACTCCTTCATGTTCGTGAAGCCCATGACCTTGTTGTAGAAGGCGACCCACTCGTTCATCCGGCCGAGCTCGACGTTGCCGACGCAGTGGTCGATGGCCTGGAAGATCCGCTTGGCCGGGGGCTCGACCATCGGGGCGACGGCGACGAAGCCGGGCAGGTACGGGCCGGAGTAGTCGCGGCGCTCGACCAGGGTGTGGCGGGTCTGGCCGTAGGTGGCGATGGCGGCCAGCACGACGGTGCCGTGCTCGTCCTTGACCTCGTGCGGCTCGTCCAGGCCGCGCGCGCCGTGCTCGACGGCGTACGCGTAGGCCGCGCGGGCGTCCGGGACCTCGATGGCGAGGTCGACGACGCCGTCGCCGTGCTCGGCGACGTGCTCGGCGAGGAAGCGGCCGCGGTCGGTCGACGCCTTGATGACCGAGGTCAGGACGAAGCGGGCGGCGCCGTTGGTGAGGACGTAGCTCGCCGTCTCGCGGGTGCCGTTCTCCGGTCCGGAGTAGGCCACGAGCTTCATGCCGAAGGCGGTCGAGTAGTAGTGCGCGGCCTGCTTGGCGTTGCCGACGGCGAAGACGACCGCGTCCATGCCCTTCACCGGGAAGGGGTCTGCCTCACGCGCGGTGTGGGGGGTGGTTTCCAGGTTCGCCAGAGACTCAGTCATGACCGCAGAGTCCCGCCGATCCACAAGCTGCGCAATAGTTTCAATTTTTGCTGTACATAGTGACCAGCTGCGCCGCAACATTGCTGAAACATCTGCGCACTATGACCACCCCGGAGGCACCCATGGGCATCGACGATCTCGACGGCCGGCTCATCGTCCTGCTCGCCCGCGAGCCCCGGATCGGGGTACTGGAGGCCTCGCGCCGGCTCGGGGTGGCGCGCGGCACCGCGCAGGCCCGGCTGGACCGGCTTCAGTCGAACGGAGTCATCCGCGGGTTCGGCCCGCAGGTCGATCCGGCGGCCCTCGGGTACCCGGTGACCGCCTTCGCCACCCTGGAGATCAAGCAGGGCCAAGGGGCGGACGTACGGGCCCACTTGGACGGGGTGCCGGAGGTGCTGGAGCTGCACACCACGACCGGCCACGGGGACATGCTGTGCCGGCTCGTGGCGCGGTCCAACGCCGATCTCCAGCGGGTGATCGACCGGGTTGTCGGCTTTGATGGCATCGTGCGGGCTTCGACGGCGATCGTGATGGAAAATCCCGTACCGCTGCGGATCATCCCGCTCGTCGAACAGGCGGCCGAGGACGACACTCGCTGACCGCCCCCGGCCAGCGCGGGCCGAGGGCGGCCGGACACAGGACGAGGTGACACGGCGTGAGCTTCTGGAGCTATCTGTCCGCCCGCCACGAACAGCTCCTCACCGACGCCTTCCAGCACGCCAGCGCCGTCTTCCAGTGCATGGTGATCGCGACCGCGCTCGGCATCGCCATCGGCCTGGTCAGCTACCGCAGCACGTGGGGCGGCCACCTGGCCATCACCTCCACCGCCACGATGCTGACCATCCCCTCCCTGGCCCTGATCGGCCTGCTGATCCCGCTGGTCGGGCTGGGCGTGCCACCGACCGTGATCGCCCTGACCCTGTACGGGCTGCTGCCGGTCGTCCGGAACTCGATCGTCGGCCTGCGCGGGGTGGATCCGGCCCTGGTCGACGCCGCCAAGGGCATCGGGATGTCCCGGAGCGCCCAGCTGCTGAGGGTGGAGCTGCCGCTCGCCTGGCCGCCGATCCTGACGGGCATCCGCGTGGCCACCCAGATGCTGATGGGCATCGCCGCCATCGCCGCGTACGCCTCCGGCCCGGGTCTGGGGAACGAGATCTTCCGCGGGATCGCCTCGCTCGGCAGCGCGAATGCCCTGAACCAGGTGCTGGCGGGCACGATCGGCATCGTCATCCTGGCGCTCCTCTTCGACTCCGCGTACGTCCTGCTCGGCCGTCTCACCATCCCGAGGGGTATCCGTGTCTGAGACCGACGGCCGGGGCAGCACCTCCGGCGCGACCATCCGGCTGGAGAACCTCACCAAGCGCTACCCCGGCAACCCGAACCCCTCCGTCGACGACGTCTCAATGGACATCAAGGCGGGCGAGACGGTCGTCTTCGTCGGCCCCTCGGGCTGCGGGAAGTCCACCACCCTGAAGATGATCAACCGGCTGATCGAGCCGACGTCCGGCCGGATCAGGATCGGCGACGAGGACGTCACCGACATGGACCCGGTCAAGCTGCGGCGCAAGATCGGCTACGCGATCCAGTCCTCGGGGCTCTTCCCGCACATGACGGTCGCCGAGAACATCGCCCTCGTCCCGAAGATGACCGGCTGGTCCAAGGCGAAGGTGAAGGACCGGGTGGAGGAGATGCTCGACCTGGTCGGGCTCGACCCCCGCGAGTTCCACGGCCGCTACCCGCGCCAGCTCTCCGGCGGCCAGCAGCAGCGGGTCGGCGTGGCCCGGGCGCTGGCGGCCGACCCGCCCGTACTGCTCATGGACGAGCCGTTCGGCGCCGTCGACCCGATCACCCGCGACCACCTCCAGGACGAGCTGATCCGGCTCCAGCACGAGCTGCACAAGACCATCGTCTTCGTTACCCACGACTTCGACGAGGCCATCAAGCTCGGCGACCGGATCGCGGTGCTGCGCGAGCGCTCGCACATCGCCCAGTTCGACACCCCCGAGGCCATCCTGACCAACCCGACCGACGACTTCGTCTCCGGGTTCGTCGGCGCCGGCGCGGCCCTCAAACGGCTCAACCTGACCCGCGTTCGGGACGTGGAGATCGCCGACTTCCCCACCGTGTCCGTGGACGACCCGCTCCAGCGGATCTTCAACGCGCTGCGCGGCGGCGCGGGCAACGAGCTGCTGATGCTGGACCGGCGCGGCCGGCCGTACAAGTGGCTCCGCCGCGGCGACCTGATGCGCGCCAAGGGGTCCCTGGCGCGGGCCGGCCAGCTGGTGCACGACACCGTGACCCGGGACGCGACCCTGCACGACGCCCTGGAGGCCGTCCTCACCGACAGCGGGGGCCGGGTCGCGGTCACCGGGCGGCGCGGCGAGTACATCGGCGTCGTCGACATGGAGACCCTGATGAACTCGGTGCACGAGATGCTGGAGGCCGACCGGCTGGCGGCCGCCGAGCACCGGCACGACCTGGAGGAACTGCGCCACCACCGGACGGAACAGGAGCTGGAGGGCGGTGCGGACAGCCCGTGAACACCACCTCCCGGCAACGACCCTCCGGCGAGCGCCCGCCCGGCGAGCACGACGTGAAGGGCCACGCGTTCCGTGACGGGATCGCCGCCGGCGCCGAGGAGCCGGCGGTCGTCCCGCAGGCTCCCGCCCGCCGGCTCACCTGGTCCAAGCTGCTGGTCACGCCCGCCGTCCTGGCGCTGGTGCTGCTGGCCACGTACCTGTGGATCACCAACATCCCCCTCGACCCCATCGAGCAGAACTCCCTCGGCGGCGGCAACGTGCGGCTGCGGCTGTGGCAGCAGATCCAGCTCGTCGCCATCTCCACGTTCTGGGTGCTGATCATCGCGATCCCGCTGGGCATCGCGCTGACCCGGGGCGGGATGCGCCGGACCGCGCCGCTGTTCACGGCGGTCGCCAACATCGGCCAGGCCACGCCGGCCATCGGCCTCCTCGCCCTGCTCGTCATCTGGCTCGGCATCGGCCCGTCCACCGCGATCGTCGGCATGGTCGCGTACGCCGTGCTGCCCGTGCTGTCCAACACGGTGGCGGGGCTGCGGGCGGTCGACCCCCAGCTGGTGGAGGCGGCGCGCGGGATCGGGATGACCGGGGCGGGGCGGCTGGTGAAGGTGGAGCTGCCGCTGGCGGTCCCGCTGATCCTGGCGGGCGTACGGACGGCCCTGGTGCTGAACGTCGGCACCGCCACCCTGGCCACCTTCGGCGGCGGCGGCGGGCTCGGCGACCTGATCACCTCCGGGATCCAGACACAGCGGATGCCGGTGCTGGTGCTGGGCTCGGTGCTGACCGTGGTGCTCGCCCTGTTCCTGGACTGGCTGGCGTCGCTGGCGGAGACGGTCCTGACCCCGCGCGGGCTGGAGGCGTAGATGCGTACCTTCCGCGTACGGGCGGCCGCTCGCACGGCGGCGGTGGCGGTCCTGGCCGGACCGGTGCTGGCGCTGGTGCTCGCGGGCTGCGGCCTCAAGAGCGGCTCCCCGATGGCCGACGACGTCCAGCCGGGCTCGGTCGGGCAGGGCCGGCCCCTCGAAGGGGCCTCGCTCACCATCACCTCGAAGAACTTCAGCGAGAACATCGTGCTCGGCCAGATCCTCGGCCTCGTCTTCAAGGCGGCCGGCGCGGAGGTCCTGGACCGTACGAACCTGCCGGGCTCGATCAGCGCGCGCGAGGCGATCCGCAAGGGCGACGCGGACGCCATGTACGAGTACACGGGCACCGCCTGGATCACCTACCTGGGCAACACCGAGCCCATCGACGACCCGCGGGAGCAGTGGGCGGCGCTGCGGGCGGCGGACGCGAAGAACGGGGTGGTGTGGCTGCCACCGGCCACCCTGAACAACACCTACACCCTGGCGATCAGCAAGAAGAACAACGCGAAGTACGGGCTGAAGACGATGTCGGACGTGGCGAGGCTGGCCAAGGAGGACCCCTCGGCGGTGACCCTGTGCGTGGAGAACGAGTTCGCCGCCCGCGAGGACGGGCTCCCGGGCCTGGAGAAGGCGTACGGGATGAAGATCCCGGCCGGCAACATCCGGAAGATGGACGCCGGGATCATCTACACGCAGGTCTCGAAGTCCGAATCCTGCCTGCTGGGCGAGGCGTTCACGACGGACGGCCGGATCAGGGCCATGGACCTGGACACCCTCACCGACGACCGGCGCTTCTTCCCCAACTACAACGCGGCGCCGGCGGTCAACGCGAAGACGCTGGCCGAGTTCCCGGTGATCGCGGAGCTGCTGGCGCCGGTGACGGCGAAGCTGACGACGGCGGTGGCGCAGGAGCTGAACGCCAAGGTGGACGTGGAGGGGCAGGACCCGCACGCGGTGGCGAAGGACTGGCTGCTGAAGGAGGGCTTCATCAAGGAGGGCTAGCGGGGCCGGGACGGCGGGAGGGGCGCGGCGCCGGGACGACGGCGGAGGGCCCGGGTTCGAGTCGATCCGAAGAAGACGTTGCAAAGAAACCCTTGCATAGGAACCTTTGCAACTCTATCGTCGAGGCATGCCCGAGACGCCGGAAGCCCCGGAACCCCCGCAGCACTCCCCCGAACAGGCCCAGGACCAGGCGCTGGAGGTCCGTACGCTCGACGCCCGCTCCCTGCGCGGCCTGGCCCACCCGCTGCGCATCCGGATGCTGGCCGACCTGCGCCACCAGGGTCCGGCGACCGCCTCCCAACTGGCCGAGCGGCTCGGGGAGTCGAGCGGGTCCACCAGCTACCACCTGCGCCAGCTCGCCGCCCACGGCTTCGTCGAGGACGCGCCGGAGCACGGCAAGGGCCGTGAGCGCTGGTGGCGGGCCGCGCACGACGGCACGCGGTTCGACGAGAGCCTGATGTACAGCGACGACCCGGCCACCCGGGGCGCGGCGGACCTCTTCATGCACGAGATCGCGACGATCCACACGCAGGAAATGAGCACCTGGCTCGGCAACGCCCACCACTGGTCGCAGGACTGGCGGCGCGGTTCGGACCTCAGCGACTTCACCCTGCACCTGACCGCCGCTCAGAGCCACGAGCTGATCCACAAGATGCACGACCTGGTCAACAGCTACCGCGACCTGCAGCCCGCCGAGGGCACGGAGGCGGTCCGCGTCCACACGCACGTCCTCCCGGGCACGCTCGCACCCGCCGCCCCGCGGCCCGCGGGCGGCTAGGCACCTCCTCGTCCCTCGCCCCTCAGCCCTCGCCCCAGGCCCCTCGTCCGAGTCCTCGGGCGCCGGCCCGCCCTGCCCCGTTCCGTTCCGTTCCGTTCCGTTCCGTCCCCATCTTCCGCAGAAGGAGTCACCTGCCATGTACGCCTTCGACCACGTCCGCGCGCACGCCGCCCGCACCGCCGAGCTGGCCGCCGAGGCCTCCGCGCGGCGCCTCGCCCGGGAGGCCGCGCCGGTCACCGGGCCCGCCGCCGGGGCCGGGGCGGTCGCGGCCGTACTACCCGCCCTGCGCAACCGGCTGGGCGAGGCCCTGGTCGCCACCGGGATCCGGCTCATGCAGCCCGCCCGCGTCCACACCCGGTACCAGCGGGGCGCCGCGTGAGCAGACGTCCGTTCGTCGCGGTCCTGGCCGCCAACACCATCTCAATAGCCGGTAGTTCGCTCACCCTCATCGGCGTCCCGTGGTTCGTGCTCGAGACCACGGGGAGCGCCGCCCGGGCCGGTGTCGTCGCCTTCTGCGCCACCCTGCCCGTCGTCGTCGCCGCGCTCGTCGGCGGCCCGGTCATCGACCGCGCGGGCCGCCGCCGGGTCGCGGCAACCTCCGACCTCGTCTGCGGCCTCGCGGTGGGGGCGGTGCCGCTGCTGCACCACGCGGGGCTGCTGGAGTTCTGGATGCTGTGCGCGCTGATGGCCGTCAGCGGCCTCGTACACACGCCGGGACTGACCGCCCGCTACGTCCTGCTCCCCCACCTCGCCGAGCACGCCGGGACGTCGGTGACCCGGGCCGCGGGCCTCTACGACGCCGTCTCGCGCGGCGCCCGGATGATCGGGGCGGCGGTGGCGGGCGTCCTCATCGCGGCCTTCGGCGCCGAGACCGTACTGCTCCTGGACGCGGTGACCTTCGGCGTCTCGGCGCTGCTGCTCACCGCCTTCCTGCGCGGGATCCCGGCGGCCGAGCCGCAACGCACGGGCGGGAAGGTGTCGTTCGCGTCGTACCGGGCCGAACTCGCCGAGGGGTGGGCCTTCCTGACCCGTTCGAGGCTGCTCCTGGGCGTCACCGTGATGGTGATGATGACCAACGGCCTGGACCAGGGCTGGTCTTCCGTCCTGCTGCCCGTGCACGCCGGCGGCAGCCTCGGCGGCGCCGGCGCGCTGGGCCTGCTGATCTCCCTCTTCGGCGGCTTCGCGCTGCTGGGCGCCCTGATCTACGGGGCGTGGGGCGAGCGGTTCCCGCGCCGGACGGTGTTCGCGGCGGCCTTCCTGGCCTCGGGGGCGACCCGGTACGCGGTGGCGGCCGTCACCGACACGACCCTGCCGCTCGCGGTGACGATGGCCCTGGCCGGTCTGGGCGCGGGCATGCTCAACCCGATCCTGACGACGGTGACGTACGAGCGGGTTCCGGAGGAGCTGCGCAGCCGGGTGTCCGGGGTGACGACGGCGGGCTGTGAGCTGACCATGCCGCTGGGCGGGCTGGCGGCCGGTCTGCTCGTCGAGGGGTTCGGGGCGACGAAGGCGCTGCTGCTGTTCGGCGGCACCTACCTGCTGACGACGCTCGCCCCGCTGGTCTTCCCGGCGTGGCGCGGGCTGGAGGCCCCGGGGCCGGCCGCGGACCTCGTCAGCAGGACGGAACCGGCTCTCCCCGGTTCAGCGCGCGCAGCGCGTTCACCGCATCCGTCAGCGAAGTGACGGGGACCAGCCGCAGCCCCTCGGGGAGTTCCGACTGCGCGTCCGAGCACTCCGCCTTCGGTACGAGGAACACGCCGGCCCCGTCGCGGCGGGCGGCCTGCGTCTTGAGGGGGACGCCGCCGACCGGGCCGACCTCACCGTCGGCGGTGATGGTGCCCGTACCGGCGATGCTGCGGCCGCCGGTGAGGTCGCCGCCGCTGCCGTCGCCGTCGAGCTTGTCGACGATGCCGAGGGAGAAGAGCAGACCGGCGCTCGGGCCGCCGACGTCGGCGAGGTTCAGCTCGACCTTCACGTCCTTGGGGTCCTTGCGGAGAAAGCCGAGGGCGGCGTCGGTGGCACTCGACTGGGACCTGGCCATTTCCTCCAGATTGTGCGCTTCGATCTCCTCGTCGCTTCCGCCACCGGAGTAGACGGCCTCCTTGGGCATGACCGCCCGGGCGGGGTCGAACCAGTGGTCGACCAGCTCCGGCAGGGTCACCGTCGTGGACGGGCCGGTGGCCTGGATGGTGGTCATGCGCAGCTGGCCCTTGGTCTCCCGCGTCGGGGCTCCGGTGACCGCGATGACCGCCTTCCCGTCCCGGTCGCCGAGCACGTCGGCCGTGAGACCGGGCTGGGCGATCACGAAGGGCAGCGGCGCGAGCGCCACGACGGCGAGCAGCGCCACGACGGGCGCGGCGCAGACGGCCAGGGCGGCGGGAAGCGGCAGGCGCGTGAGGCGAGAGAGCACCCGCCCAATCTATCGGCCCACCGCCCCCAGGAGGCCCGCCCCGCCCGCCCGGACCACAGCCACCCCGCCCGGTCACACCCCGCCCGGTGCCGCCAACGCGCGACTGCTCCCCCGCCCCAGCCACACCTGAGGCGACCACCCCAGCCCCGCCGGCGCTAGAGGCGCACCCTTAGCCCCGCCGGCGCTTGAGGCGCGCCACCCAGCCCCGCCGGCGCTTGAGGCGCATCACCCAGCCCCGCCGGCGCTTGAGGCGCGGGGGTCCGAGGGCGGAGCCGTCGGCAGCGGGGCGGACGGCGGCACGCAGACGGGCCGGGCCGGTGCCCACCAGCGGCACCCGACCCGGCCCGGCCCGCGTCAGCGAAGCGCGTCCGCGACCTCGCGTGCCGCGTCGACCACTCGCGGCCCGACCCGCTCCGGTACCGCGTCGGCCAGCATCACGACGCCGACGCTGCCCTCCAGCCCGGTGATGCCCACGAGGGGCGCGGCGGCGCCGCTGGCGCCCGCTTCCAGCTCCCCGTGGGTCAGCGTGTAGCCCGGCTCGATCAGCGTGCCCTGGCGGGCCGCCAGGATGGCCCGTCCGGCGGCCCCGCGGTCCAGCGGGTGGCGGAAGCCGGGCCGGTAGGCCACGTGGTAGTCCGTCCAGGTCGGCTCGACGACGGCGACGGCCAGCGCCTCGGTACCGTCGACGAGGGTCAGGTGCGCGGTGGCCCCTATGTCCTCGGCGAGGGACCGCAGCGCGGGCAGGGCCGCCTCGCGTACGAGCGGGTGCACCTGACGGCCCAGCCGCAGCACGCCGAGCCCGACACGGGCCCGGCCGCCGAGGTCACGACGGACCAGCGCGTGCTGTTCCAGAGTGGCCAGAAGCCGGTAGACCACGGTGCGGTTCACACCGAGGCGGTTGGACAGCTCGGTGACGGTCAGACCGTGGTCGGTGTCGGCGAGCAGTTTGAGGACTCTGAGCCCTCTGTCGAGAGTCTGGGAGGTTTCCGCGGTCACGACGCCTCTCCCTCTTTCGGTGGGCGGCGGTGACTCTCGGGGTGGCACGCCGCCGGTCCCGCGGCGGCGCACGGAGAGGCCGCCGGTAGCGGCCATGGCACCGGCTGCGCTCCCGCGGCGGCGCTGCCACGGTGCGTTCGATGCGGGGACAGTAGCGAGCGGGTCCGCTGAGCGGAAGGCCTCGTCCAGAATCCGGGCGCCTACTACCCGTTTATGACGGTTCCTGATCGTCCTCGGTGTCAATTTGTGACCTCGCGGGTCGTCAGAGGCTCCCGGAAGGCCGTCGCTCCGGTCGCCGCTCCGAGCGCGTCCGGCACGACGGCCCGACCCCGCCCCGGAGGGGTGCTCCGGGCGCACCCGGGACGCTCGCCGCAAGGCGCCGGCTCCGGCGGCGGGACGCCAGCGGGGCGGTCGCGGCGGCGCACCCGAGGCAGGTCCGGCGACTTTGGCGACCGCGTCGGCGAGGCCCCGCGGGGCCGGGTGAACGGCCCCGGCGACCCCGGCCCGCAGCCCCGGACCGGCGCGCGGCAGGAGACCGGCGGTGGCTCAAAACGGCCGTTCGGCGGGTCCCACCGCACGGCGCGGGCCGGGGTCCGTGCGATGCGCCGCACGGACCCCGGCCCGTCCCCTGTACGAACGGCTCACCGCATGCGGGTGGCCCACTCCTGCACCTTCTTGATCCGCTCGCGCAGCTGCCCGGCCGTCGCCTCCGCGCTCGGCGGGCCGCCGCACACCCGGCGCAGCTCCGTGTGGATCACCCCGTGCGGCTTGCCGCTCTGGTGGACGTACGCGCCCACCATCGTGTTCAGCGACTTGCGCAGCTCCAGCAGCTCCTTGTGCGAGACCACGGGCCGCCGGTCGGCCGGCAGCTCCAGCAGGTCCGCCTCGGTGTCCGGCTTGCGGCGGCTGTGCGCGATCTGCCGCGACTGCCGCTTCTGGAGCAGCATCTGCACCTGGTCCGGCTCCAGCAGCCCCGGGATGCCGAGGTAGTCCTGCTCCTCTTCACTGCCCGGGTGGGCCTGCATGCCGAACTCGGCGCCGTCGTAGAGGACCCGGTCGAAGACGGCGTCGGACTCCAGCGCCTCGAAGGACATCTGCTCCTCGTCGCCGGTGTCCTCGTCCTCCTGCTTGTTCGCCTCGTCCATTTCCTTCTCGGACTCGGCGTACGGGTCTTCCTCGCCCTGCTTCTTCGGCTTGTCGAGCACGTGGTCGCGCTCGACCTCCATCTCGTTCGCGAAGCCCAGCAGGTAGGGAATGGTCGGAAGGAACACGGAGGCCGTCTCGCCGCGCCTGCGCGATCGCACGAAGCGTCCGACGGCCTGCGCGAAGAAGAGCGGCGTCGAGATGGTCGTCGCGTACACGCCCACCGCCAGCCGCGGCACGTCGACGCCCTCGGACACCATGCGGACCGCGACCATCCAGCGGCTGCCGTCCACGCTGAACTCGTCGATCCGCTTCGACGCGCCGGTGTCGTCGGACAGCACCACGGTCACCTTGCTGCCCGTGATGTCCTTCAGCAGCTTGGCGTACGCGCGCGCCGACTCCTGGTCGGAGGCGATGACGAGCCCGCCCGCGTCCGGGATGCCCTTCCTGACCTCCGTGAGGCGCCGGTCGGCGGCGCGCAGCACGTTCGGCATCCAGTCGCCGCGCGGGTCCAGTGCCGTGCGCCAGGCCTGCGAGATGGCGTCCTTGGTCATCGGCTCGCCGAGCCGGGCGGCGATCTCGTCGCCCGCCTTGGTGCGCCAGCGCATGTTGCCGCTGTAGGACAGGAAGATCACCGGCCGGACGACGCCGTCGCCCAAGGCGTTCCCGTAGCCGTAGGTGTAGTCGGCGGAGGACCGCCGGATGCCGTCGTTCCCCTCCTCGTACGCGACGAAGGGGATGGGGTTGGTGTCGGACCGGAAGGGGGTGCCGGTCAGGGCGAGGCGCCGGGTCGCCGGGTCGAAGGCCTCCAGGCAGGCCTCGCCCCAGGACTTGGAGTCGCCCGCGTGGTGGATCTCGTCGAGGATCACCAGGGTCTTGCGCTGCTCGCACCGGTTGCGGTGCAGCATCGGGCGTACGCCGACACCCGCGTACGTCACGGCGACCCCGTGGTAGTCCTTGCTCAGCGGGCCCGCCGAGTACTCGGGGTCCAGCCGGATGCCTATCCGGGCGGCGGCCTCGGCCCACTGCTTCTTCAGGTGCTCGGTCGGCGCGACGACGGTCACCTGCTGGACCACGTGGTGGTGCAGCAGCCAGGACGCGAGCGTCAGCGCGAAGGTGGTCTTTCCGGCGCCTGGCGTCGCGACCGCGAGGAAGTCCCGCGGCTGGGTCTCGATGTAGCGGTCCAGCGCCCCTTGCTGCCAGGCACGCAGCGCGTTGGCGGTGCCCCATGGGGCACGGCCGGGGAAGGCGGGTGAGAGGTGGTGGGAGGCGGTAGTAGTCACGGTCTCCGGTTCGTGCTCTCGGCGTACTCGCGTACTGGTACGGGCAGTCGTACGTAGGACAACCGGGCCACCCTACCGGCCCGGGCCCGCCCCTCGCGGAGGGACAGGCCCGTGACCTCGGGCAGTGCGGCGAGCGTCACATCCGGCGCAGCCGCTGCGCGATCCGCCCGATGTCCGACTCGTTCCCGGCCGCCACGTCGATGACCAGGCCGTACGCGAGCTCCTGGTCGACGCCCCCGAAGTCGGCGCCGTTCACGGTGAGGAAGGTCGCGGCGGCGAGCCAGGCGGTGCGCTTGTTGCCGTCGACGAGGGGGTGGTTCACGGCGATGCCGTGGAGCAGCGCGGCGGCCTGCTCGTACGCGTCCTCGTAGGCCGGCGTCCCGAACATCCGCGCCCGGGGCCGGTGCACGGCGGACTCCAGCAGCCCGGGCGCGCGCAGCTCGACGGGCTGCCCCTGGGCGAGGCAGGCGTGCCGGGCGAGGTCGAGCACCTCGGCGAGCGTGAGGTGCCGTACGGGGGCGGCGGCGGTCCCCGGGGCGGTCTTGGCGCGGGCCGGGGGGCGGGCCGTCACGAGCCGAGCCGCTTCAGCAGGGCGGAGTGCTGCTCCGCGAGCCGCCCGGCGGCCGCGCCGACCCGGGCGCGCTCGGCCCGCAGGCGGGCGCGTACGGCCTCGAGGGCGACGGTCTCGGGGGTGCTGCCGACGGCGTCGGCGAGGTCGGCCAGCTCGGCGCGGTCGGCGGCGTCCAACCTGATGATCATCTCGCCCATCCGGCGACCCTAGCCGCGCCGGGTGCGGAACTCCCCCGGGTTTGGGCAGGGTCCGGGGCGGGGGCTGGGGCCGAGGGCTGGGGCGGGGGC
>NZ_JAPNLM010000030.1 GCF_026627255.1 Streptomyces antarcticus
CGAGCGCCATGACCCCGAGGACGAGCGGGTACCACAGCGCTGCGCGCTGTGGAGGGGAAGCCCTGCGCTGCGCTCCGGGCGCCCCACCCTTCGGGTGGGGCTGGCCTGCGCTGCGCTCCGGCCTGGTGTGGTTCCGCTGCGCTTCACCACACCTCCCACTCATCCCCTGCGCTGCGCTTCGGGGGTGAGTGGGAGTCACCGGCCGCGCTGCGTGCGGCTGGTGATGGCCTTCCGCTGCGCTTCAGGCCGGCCCGGTCCGCTGCGCTCCCCGGCCTCGAGCCCGCTTCGCGGGCGGCTGGCGGGATGGGCTGGTGGAGGGGTTGCTTTTCGGGTGCGGCCACGGACTGGGGTTGACGCCTTCGGCCCGTTGGGGGTCCGCCGCGCGCCACCACGGGGGCCCTCCGGCTCTGGGGCCTGCTCCCGCGGGTGGCCTGGCTGGGTCCGCTGTACTCCACCATTCCCGGGAGGGACTTTCCGGCTGGGCCTCCAGTCCCTTCGGGGTCCGCTGCGCGGGCTTGGCCGTAGGGAGGGGGTGGGGCCGCTCGTTCGTGTCGGGTTCCGCTGTAGCGACTGCATCGACTAGATGCAGCATGTACCGTTGGCGGAAACACGGGACATCCACAGACCGTCTCGGCAGCAAGTGGTTTTTCTCTAGAAAGGACCAGTGGTCATGTGGAGTGCTGAGGACGTGGCGCGGGATTCGGTTCGGCGCCAGGGGGACGGTCTGACCGGGGTTGTGGTTGCGGAGCGGGTCGCGGAGGCGGCGGTCAGGGAGCGGGAGACGGAACGGGCCCTGCTCGGCGGGGCCTTCTCCGAGTACGGGTCGGAGCCGGAGCGGCTGGCCGTGGTCTGGGCGGCGAAGCACCGGGAGTGGCAGCGCGTCAGCCTCATGATGGACACCTCCGGGTGGGACGCGTACGAGCCGGAGCGGGACGTCCAAGGCTCCGTGTGGGAGCGGGAGCGTGATGAACGGCGGCAGGGGGTCCTGTCCGGACACGCCGCGCAGCTGGCGCGGCGGCAGGACGAACGGGACGAGCTGCGGACGGAGCTGTGGCTGTCCGCCGGCTCCAGCCGGCTGATCCGGGCGGCGGCCGCTCGGGCCGGACTGCGGCCCGTCGAGGTCCTGGCGCAGCTCGCCGAGCGGGTCGTGGTCGGCGAGGACGGCACGGTGTCCGTGCCGCCGTTCTCGCCGTCGTTATGACCTGCGGCCGCCTGAAAACCCGCCGGAATTAGTGATCGGAAGGTCAGGAGAATGTCTGTGGTTCAGCTCAGGGAACACCAGGTCGTGCAGAAGTCGGCGTTCCGGAAATGGGTTGGATTCTCTGCAAGATCGTCTGTGCCCGCTCAGGGGGCCCGGGGCACGATCGTGTCCGCGACCGGCTCGGGGAAGACGATCATGGCCGCCGCGTCCGCGCTGGAGTGCTTCCCCGGCGGGCGGATCCTCGTCACCGTGCCAACCCTGGACCTCCTCGTGCAGACCGCGCAGGCGTGGCGCCGGGTTGGCCACCGGGCGCCGATGGTCGCGGTCTGCTCGCTCGAGAACGACGCGGTCCTGGAGCAGCTCGGGGTGCGTACGACCACCAACCCGATCCAGCTCGCCCTGTGGGCCGGCTCCGGGCCGGTCGTCGTGTTCGCCACGTACGCCTCGCTGGTGGACCGCGAGGACGTCGAGGCACCCGCGGGCCAGCGGAAGGTGCGGGGGCCCCTGGAGGCCGCGCTCGCGGGCGGGGAGCGGCTGTACGGGCAGGTGATGGCCCCGTTCGACCTCGCGGTCGTGGACGAGGCGCACTCGACCGCGGGGGATCTGGGGCGGCCGTGGGCGGCGATCCACGACAACACCCGGATCCCGGCCGCCTTCCGGCTCTACATGACGGCGACTCCGCGGATCCTTGCCGCGCCTAGGCCGGGGAAGGGCGCGGGCGGGCCTGAGCCGGTGATCGCGAGCATGGCCGACGATCCGGACGGCACCTACGGGGCCTGGCTCCCGGGGGCGGAGCTGGGGCTGTCCGAGGCAGTGGAGCGCGGGATCCTCGCCGGGTTCGAGATCGACGTCCTCGAGATCCGCGACCCCTCCCCCATCCTCGGCATCTCGGAGGAGGCGCTGCGGGGCCGGCGCCTGGCCCTGCTCCAGGCCGCGCTCCTGGAACACGCGGCCCGGCACAACCTCAAGACCGTCATGACGTTCCACCAGCGGGTCGAAGAAGCCGCCGCATTCGCCGCCAAGCTGCCCGAGACCGCCGCCGAGCTGCACACCGCGGCGGCGGGCTCGGACGCCGGGGTGGCAGCGGCGGCCATGGCGCAGGCGGCACTGCTCCCCCGGTCCTCGATCGGCGCCGAACCGTACGAGCTGGAGACCGGTCGCCACGTACCCCCGGACCGGGTCTGGGCGCAGTGGCTGTGCGGGGACCACCTCGTCGCCGAGCGCCGCGAGACCCTGCGGCAGTTCGCCAACGGCATCGATCCGGCCGGGCGGCGGGTGCACCGGGCGTTCCTCGCGTCCGTACGCGTCCTCGGCGAAGGGGTCGACATCACCGGCGAACGTGGCGTCGAGGCGATCTGCTTCGCCGACACGCGTGGGTCCCAGGTCGAGATCGTGCAGAACATCGGCAGGGCGCTGCGACCCAACCCGGACGGGACGACGAAGGTCGCCAGGATCATCGTGCCGGTCTTCCTGGAACGGGGGGAGGACCCGGGCGACATGGTCGCCTCGGCGTCGTTCGCACCCCTCGTCGCTGTCCTCAACGGGCTCCGGTCCCACTCGGAGAAGCTCGTCGAGCAGCTCGCCTCCCGAGCGCTCACCCGCGGACAGTACGAACGGCAGGTCCACGTCCAGCGCGACGAGGACGGCCGGATCACCGGCGCCAGCACCGCGGCCGGGGCCGGGGAGGACGGCGAGGGCCAGGAGCAGGGCGGTGCCGGCGCGGGCGCCGAGTCGGCGCTGCTGTACTTCTCCAGCCCGCGGGATCCTGCGACGATCGCGGCGTTCCTGCGTACCCGGGTGTACCGGCCGGAGTCCCTGGTCTGGCTGGAGGGGTACCAGGCCCTGCTGCGGTGGCGGGCGGAGAACGGGATCACCGGCCTGTACGCGGTCCCGTACGACACCGAAACCCCGGTCGGGGTGACCGAGGCGTTCCCGCTCGGCCGGTGGGTCCACCAACAGCGCAAAGCCCTACGCGGCGGGGAGCTGGAGGAACGGCGCAAAACCCTCCTCGACGCGGCTGAGGCCGGGATGGTGTGGGAGCCCGGCGAGGAAGCGTGGGAGACCAAACTCGCCGCGCTCCGCTCCTACCACCGGGCCACCGGACACCTCGCACCCCGACAAGACGCCCTCTGGGGCGAAGGAGGGGCTGAGGGCGAGGCGATGATGCCGATCGGGCAGCACATCGCCAACCTCCGGCGGAAAGGCGGCCTCGGCAAGGACACGGAACGGGCGGAGAAGCGGGCGCAGCAGCTGACCGCGATCGACCCCGACTGGAACTGCCCGTGGCCGCTGGACTGGCAACGCCACCACCGGATCCTCGCCCAGCTCGCCGCCGACGAACCCGGCGGCCTGCTCCCCGCCATCCAGCCCGGCGTCCACTTCGACGGCGACGACCTCGGCAGGTGGCTCACACGGCAGCGGCTCCCCCACATCTGGGCACGGCTGACGAGCGAGCAGCAGGAACGACTTGCCGCGCTCGGCGTACGAGCCGCCGCGGCCCCGGCCCCGACCCCCGCCCCGGCGCCCGAGCCCGCGGGTGCGGGCGCGGGCAGCGGGGTGAAGGGGCCGTCCAAGGCACAGCAGGCGTTCCAACGGGGCCTGACAGCCCTCACGCAGTGGATCGAACGGGAAGGCACCGACCGGCCCGTCCCCCGCGGCCACGCCGAGCCGATCACCATCGACGGCGAGACCGAGCCGGTGACCGTCAAGCTCGGCGTATGGATCACCAACACCAAGCAGAGGCGGGACAAACTCGACCAGGCCCAGCGCGCAGCACTCGCGAAGCTGGGCGTGGATTGGGCATGACGCCGACTTTGTGCAGCCGTCGAGCCCAGGCGCAGAGCGGGGATCACTCCCGTTCGTCAGCCCTGGCCGCGTATCTGGCCTGGACGTGGTGAAGAAGCGAGCGGGTGTGCTGGGTAAGGGGCCGGTGCTGGCTCTCGTCGATGACCAGGGCCATCAGCACATGATCCGGGCCGCCTCTTACGGCGTCGCGGATCGTTGAAACTCGGAGGTTGGGCCAGTAGCGGCCGTGCGCGAATCCTGAGGCGGCGCGCCAGACCGCGGTGACCTTGCGGGGCTGCAGCCCGGCGCATTCGGCAGCGTCCTCTATCAGCTTCCCGGCTTCCGGCTTGGCCAGCTTGTCGCGGATGCCCAGGGTCAGGGCGAGGGCGTCGATCTCCTGGACGCGCTCACGGCCCGTTTTGCCGCCGGTGCCCGGTGTGTGGTCGGTTTCTTCCTCGTGCTGGGCCCGGTTGCGCATGTCCTCACGCCACAGACGCAAGGTTCGGCGCCGGCGCTCGGGGCGATCAGGACCGTCCAGGAGCCAGGCGGCCGTCGCGAAGTTCTCCAGCGCACCGCGCATCAGAGTCCATGGGCTCGTCGGGTCCACTTCGCCGGCACGTACGAGCCTGCGCAGCGCGTCCGCGTGGGCGACTCCCGCGGTGAAGGAGTTGCGGATCAGCGTCGAAGCGCCGTACTGGCCCAGGGGCGCGTCGTCGGTAGCCAGGCTGCTGGAGGGCTGCGGTGCCGGGAGCTGTCGGTAGGCACCCTCACCTCGCAGGCTCTCGATGTCCACGAACAGCGGCTGCAGGTAGGCGTACTTGAAGGGAGGCGGTGTCATGACCGGCAGGGTAGAGCCCGCCACTGACACCCCCATGCCGTCAGCGCGAGCCCTCGTGAGCCGCCCCGGGCATTGCTGTTCAGGACCCTCAGGGACGCCGACGGTCTTCAACGTCTCAGCACTGCCGGCTAGGTGTACGACCACGGCGGCACCCCTCTCCTGCCCGCACCGGGCGCCGCGCCCGCACCCCGCGACCGGCGGATGCGGCACCCTCCCAGCGAGACGCCCCGCCAGGCGCCGGGCCGGTGCCCGCCCCGCGGGCAGCGTGCCGCTGGACTTCCTCCGACAGGACAAAGTCCCTCTGCACCATGCCGAGGTGGCCCGCCCGCAACGCGGCCGCGAGCAGCGCCCCGTTCAGCAGCAGGCTGCAGGCAGCGATCCGCTCACGACAGCGCCCGCCCGGAAGCCCTGGCGTCCGGGGGCGGGAGCCGTCGCCATCACCGCGTACGCCCCGCGCCCCTGACCGGGGCGGCCTGCTGCAGGTGCGCGGGGACCGCGGCCTCCGCCGGGGCCGGCTGTCCGGGGGCCCGGCGGGTGGGGTGGAGCGGGAGCGGCCGCCGCTGCGGACACTCCCCTCGCCCCGGCCGCCCGCTCGGCGCGCTGGAAGCCCCGCGCGGCCCGCGCCCGCCTCGCGGAGCAGGCCGTGAGAGGACCTCCCTCATGCCACCCGCTGCCGCCGTGTAGGGCGGGGCTCGGAGTACCGGATCGTCCCGTCTCGCAGCGGCACGTCGTAGAGCTCCCGCAGCATGTCCGTCCCCCGGGAGCGTGCAACCAGGCCGGGGCCGTGGTGCAGGTCGGCCAGGCGGACGGACCCGATACCGGCAGTCCTCTCCGCGTGGCGCTCGCGCTCGACTCTCAGAGCGGCGTCTGCCGCCGTCATGCCCCCCTGGAAAACCTCCCAGCCGCGGGCCGGCGCCGGGGCCGCGATCCGGTCGTAGGCGTCCGCCCAGCGCACACGCAGACGCAGTCCGACGCCGCAGGCCTCCAGGAAGGCCAGGCACTGCTGGCGGCTGGCCGGGAGCACCTGTCCGGCCACGACCCGCCCCGCCGTACTGACCGGCAGCAAATGCCTTCCGCCCGCCAGAACCGACAGGCGGCGCAGCGTCGGTGCGCCGGCCCGCTCGTAGAAGTAGACCAGCGCCTGGCTGAGCGCCCCCGGGGTGGTGACCAGTTCAGGAGAGGCAGGGCGGCGGCGTCCCTGCAGGCGGCCCCGCTCGGCGATCCGGGCATCCAGCCACAACTGCGCAAGGCCCTCGTCGTCCTGGGCGTGGCAGGCGGCGGCGATCGCCTCGACCGTCTCCCGGGCGGGCACGTGCCGGCCCGAGGTGGCGCGCTTGAGGGCGGTCGCCGAGACCCCGGAGCGTGCCGCGAGCTTGTCGTACGACAGCCCGGCCGCGGTACGCAGCTCGCGCAGGGCCACAGCGAGGGCGCCGCGGGCCGGGAGGGTGTGGTCGACGGGGGATTCAGGTCGTCCCATGGACCCTGCCCCGCTCTACCGGCCGGCCTGGAGGGCCGCGCGGGCGGCCGCGGCCACCACGCTCCGGCCTCCCGGTGTGAGGGCGATGACCAGGACGGTGCCGATCGCGCCCGCGCCGCCCAGCAGCGGGAAGATCTCCCCCGTCGGCATCCCCCGCAGGCTCAGCACCACGGCCAGGACGCACACCACCGGCATCACGACACTGATCACGATCGCCTGCGGCATCGTCAGGCCGCCCGGCCTGCCCTCCGGCCCACGCCCCTGCGGGGCGCTCGCGCGGGCGGCTTCCTGCTGTACTGCCATAGCGGTCTCCAGACCGGGGTGCCGGACGGCACCCCTGATAGCCGGGAGGGCGCCGGATGGCGCCCTCCCGTAGTGGTGACTCCGCGCCAAGTGGCGCTCCCCCAGGGGCGATTGCCGTCGCCTGTCCGGGGATCACAAGCATGACAGACAGTCACAGCACCCCGAAGCGCGGAAACCCGGCAGCCCACCCGATAAGTCTGGAATGCGCATTCATTCGTCCGCTGGTGTCCCCGCTGTCCCACTTGCACACACCGACTCCCTTGGAGCGACCTGACCTGCACAAATACCGGGGGCACCTACCGGGATGCATAGGTGGCCTGCTGCCGGCTCCGTCACCGGTCCCCGTGCAGCGCCCCCACCAACAGGGCGCCCGGCCCCGTTCGTCCGCTCGCGTCCAAGGAGAAGTTGCGTTCCGGTCCGCCGGCACGGCACCGTGGGGTGCAGACCGACCGGGCAACCGGCGGAACCCCTGAAGTGGTGACTCCGCAGCAGGGACACAACGAAGCACCGCGTTGCCGCGCGAACGCTTCACACAGCAGGGCCGACCCGCACACGGGGCCGGCCCTGCCGCCATTTTCCGGCCCCGCGACCGGCCCGGAACCGCACCGCCCGGGCTCCGTAAACCGGTTTACGGAGCCCGCTCAGCCCGAGTTCCCCGGCAGCCCGCAGCGCGACGCCGGTGACCCTGCACGGCGAGGACATCGGACGCTGGCTCGCCACCCAGCGCCGCGACTTCGGGAAGCCGAACGAGGAGTAGCAGCGCAGGGCCGGCGAGCTGAGCGGTGGGGAAGGGCCTGACGGGCCCGTAAGGCCCCGCGAAGCGTGTCGTGGCGTCCGGGCCGGGCAAGGGCGGCAGGCGTGCCGGAAGGGTGTCACGGCCCTCGCGCAGTACGCCGCGCGGGCAGGGCGGCTGCCGAGGCGCGGAGTCGTGCAGGTCCTGGCCGACGGGACCGAGCACCGCACCGGGATCTGGATCGGGAACACGAGGCCCGCCGCGACCGGCTCGACGCGGCGCAGCTGCGCGCGCTCGCCGAGCTCGGCGTCGCCTGGGCCCGGTGACCGGGTCGGGCGCCGTTGCAGAATTCTGGAACGGCGCGGCGCCCGGGTCAGGTGCGCGGGTAGTCGTGGCCCGGTGGCGGGTACTGCTGGCCGGGGAGTCCGGCGACGCCGAAGAGGACGATCCGCTCGAACTCCGGCAGCTCCCCCGCCCGCCCGTGGTTCGTGGCGCCGATCGAGCGGACGGCGTATCCGCGGTTGAAACACGCGGTGTCGGCGCGGAAGTTACCCACCTCGGCAGCACGCATCCGGGAGGCAACGGCGCTGCCCCGGCTCGAGGCCGCGTCAGCGGCAGGCCGGAGAGGGCACGGAGGGTGGCGGTGCAGGGACTCGGCCGTTCACCGGCTCCGGTCGACGCGGTCGACGAAGTCGCCGACCGCGGTGGCGAAGGCGGCGGGCGCCTCCTGCGCGACGAAATGCCCGACGTCCGGGATCGTGACCGCGGTGACGTCGCCGGCGACCTGGCGCATCGTCCGCTCGGTGAAGGGGGCGTTGATGCCGTCGACGGCGAGCACGGGAACGGTCAGCGGCCGAGACTCGGCCAGTTGCCGCATCCGGTCGCCGCCGGTCAGGGAGGAACGGTAGAGCCCCTCGGTGCCGCGCCAGCCGCCCGGCCGCGCGTAGGTGCGGGCGAACTCGTCGAGGTCGGCCTCGGCGACCCCGCCCGGCACCATCGTCATCACCGAGACGGCCCAGTCGAGCATCACTCGCTCGCGGCCGGCCAGGAACAGCTCCGGAATTCCCGGGGCGGCCAGGAATCCCACGTGCCAGGAGCCGCCGTTCATCACGTCGGCCAGCATCTCCCAGCCGTACCCCGGAAGGGTGGTCTCGACGCCGGTGAAGCTGAGGACGTCGCCGGGGTGCGTGGCCGCGAACGCGAAGACCGGCCCGCCGCTGATGTCCTGGCAGGTCACATGCACGGGCCCCACGCCGAGGTGGGCGACCAGCCGGTGCAGGTCCTCCGCCATGGTGGCCAAGTCGTGGTCGCCGTCGGCGATGCCGGAGTCGCCGAAGCCGCGCAGGTCGACGGCGAACACCCGGTGGGTGGCGGCGAGCAGCGGGATGACGTCGCGGAAGGCCCACCAGGACTCCGGCCACCCGTGTACCAGCAGGATCGGGGAGCCGCTGTCGCCCGCCGAGACGTAGTGCAACGTGGTGCCGTTGACCTCGGCGGTGTGGTGCGTGACGCCCGCCACGGCGGGCGAGGCGGTCACGAAAGAGCTGGTCATGCGATGACTCCCAAGATAGACAACCAGGTTGACTCCAGTATTGGTCAACCTGGTTGTCCAGGTCAAGGGAAGATCTAGACTGTGGTCATGTCCTCACGATCCGGCGCCGATCTCGCCCTGCTGCTCCTGGGCAGCTACCGCAATCTGGTGGACGAAGTGGTCCGGGAGCTGGCGACCCGGGGATACCCCGACGCCCGGCCGTCGCACGAGTACGCGATCCGGGCCATCCGAGCCGGCGCCGACAGCGCCTCGGACCTGGCCCGCAGACTCGCCATCACCAAGCAGGCCGCGGCGAAGACGATCGCCGCGCTCGTCGAACGCGGGTACGTCACCACCGAGACCGACCCCGCCGACATCCGCCGCAAGAACATCCGGATCACCGATCACGGGATCGGACTGATCACCGAGAGCACGGCGATCTTCGACGAGGTGCGGGCCCGCTGGGAAGTGCGTCTGGGCGCCGCCGAACTCGCCGAGCTGGAAAAGCAGCTCGCCCAATTCGTCGGCGACTCGCCCATCAACCTCGACGCTCCGGGCTGGGCGGCGGGACAGGAACTGCGCTAGCGGTCAGCAGCAGCCCCGGGCAGCGGTCCGGCCCCGGTCCGACAGCGTCCACCAGGCCGCCCATGCCCGGTCCGCCGCCCGCCCGCAAGCCCCGCCCGCGGCGTCCGGGTGCGGGAGCCTTCGCCGTCACCGCGTACGCCCCGCGCCCCTGGCCGGTGCGGCCTGCCGCCGGTGAGCAGGGACGGCGGCTTCCGCCGGGGCCTGCTGCCCAGGTGCCGCGGCGGCCGGGGTGGTGGCGGAGCGGGGGCGGGCCGCCGCCGGGGAGACCCGGATGCGGGAGGCGGGCCCGGCTGACCGTGGGTCCGTGCGTGCTGTCCTGACGCCTGATGCCGGACACCCCGGGCGCGCGGTGTCGCCACCGTCAGGCCCAGCGGGGGCGGCCCCGCGGTAGCGGTCAGGAGTCAGGACCCGGAACCCGTCCCGGGAACTCGGGGGCACACCCCAGGACGATGCTGGCTCCCGCCCCGGCCCCCGTGCCGGCCGCGGGCCCAGGCCCGGGCGGCGAGGCGAAGGGGTCGTTCAAGGCGCAGCAGGCGTTCCAGCGGGGCTTGGCGGCCCTCGCCCAGTACGTCGCGCGGGAAGGCGGCCTGCCCGCGCGCTCTGCGGTCGAGGTCCTGCCCGACGGGGTGGAGCACCGCACCGGGATCTGGTACGGGAATCTGAGAGCCCGCCGCGACAAGTTCGACCAGGCCCCACTGCCGCACTCGCCGAACTCGGAGCCGCGTGGGCGCGGTAACGGGGCAGCCCGCCGGGGCGCCGGACGGGCCGCCCGGTTCCGCGGAGCGTACATAAGGTGCGTGCCCTGCGCGGCGCGGCGGCGAGCTGGCCGTCGCCTTCGGGTACGTGCACTCGGTGGGCGGTAGGACGGGAGTACCTGCGGAGTTGCGCCGGCAAGACGCCCGCCGCGGCCCGGTTGCACCGTTCGACCGCGCCGATCCAAGCCCACGCTTGGATTTGAGCAGGGGCGGGCGCGGCCGGAGGGGCGGGGCAGGGCGGGGCGGGGTGTTGAGGGTGGGCCGGGGCCGGGCCGCACATGACGTCGCCGTCTCGCATAGCCTCAGCGACCGGGCGTTGGCTGCGCGTGGTGCTGGGCCCCCGATAGGGGCGCCCGGCACCATGCGTATAGAACGCGGCGATCCGGTCAGTCCTGAGAGACGGCCTGGAGCAGGGCGCCGACCTTCGCGACTCCCGCTGTCGCAGCACGCTCCCCGGTTCCGGTAGCTTGAACGCGTTCAAGTCGTCGGGTCCGAGGGTTGGTCATGCAGGCCGCTGTGCGAGCGAGTATTCATCCATGGCAGTTCGGCCTCGTGCTGTGCGCCGTGGTCACCCCCCTACCTGTGCTGATCGTGTGGTTCGCGGGTTCCGGCATCCCGGCGCTCGCCTTCGCGACCGCCGCGGTGGTCTCCGTGCCGTTGTTCCTGCACGCCCGGCCGTCCGGCTTCGTCTACGTCGCGGGCACCATCGCGGCGCTGCTGGTGCTGTGGTCGTTCATCGGCGCCATGGCCGGAATGTTCCTGTTCTTCCCCTCGGCGCTGCAGCTCCTGCTGGCCACCGGGGCGGACCCGCGCGAACGCCCGACCGCCGCCAAGGTGATGGTCGGTACCGGACTCCTGCTGTCGGCGGCGGTCGTGGTGCAGTCGTTGAGGAGCTGAGCGCTCCCACGGGTCCGGCTAGCGGGTGCGCGGCGTGTGGAGACCCTGCTGGACGCCCCGGAGGCCGGGATGGTCTGGGAGCCCGGCGAGGAAGCGGGGGAGACCAAACTCGCCGCGCTCGGCTCTTACCAGCGGGCGCACGGTCACTTGGCACCCCGGCAGGATGCCGTCTGGGGCGAGGTCGGCGAGCAGCTCGCGATCGGGCAGCTGATGGCCAACCTCCGGCGGAGAGGCGGCCTTGGGAAGAACGAGGAGCGGGCCCGCGCCCGCGCCGAGCAGCTGGCCGCGATCGACCCCGACTGGGCGTGCCCGTGGCCGCTCGACTGGCAACGCCACCACCGAGTCCTCGCCCAGCTCACCGAAACCGAGACCGACGGCCTCCTCCCCGCGATCGAGCCCGGCGTCACCTTCGACGGCGACGACCTCGGACGATGGCTCACACGGCAAAACCGCGACTGGGCACAGCTCTCCGCCGAACAGCAGGAACGGCTGACCGCACTCGGCGTGACGCCCGCTCAGGCCGCGGCCCCCGCCCCGGTGGCCGCGGGTGCGGCGAAGGGCGGTTCGAGCAAGGCGCAGCAGGCGTTCCAGCGGGGCTTGGCGGCCCTCGCGCAGTGGGTCGAGCGGGAAGGCCGCGTTATCGTGCCTCGTGCGCACAGCGAGGTGCTGCCGGATGGGACGGCGGTCCGGCTGGGGGTCTGGTTGTCCAACGCCTGCAGCCGGCGGGACGGGCTGAGCCCGGAGCAGCGCGCCGCGCTCGCCGCGCTCGGCATCGGCTGGGCGCGGTGGCACCCGGGCGGGTGATTGGGGTGCGCACCCGCTGTTCGCGGAGATCGTTCTTCAGGGGTGACCACATACAAGGCAGCCACGACCTTCGCACTCACGGCCGGTGCGGCGGCACTGGCCGCAGCCGCCGCACCGGCTTCCGCCGGCGGCATCGGTGACATCCTGTCGCCGGCCTTCGGCACCAACTGCGCCAACCACAACACCGGACCCCACGCCGCCGGGGCCCCCACCACACCCGTCATACCAACCTGCAACCAACTGACCAGCCAGCCCGCTAAAAACGTCAGCGCCAGATCGGCATTCATGACACCGCTCATATCGTCAGCGCGTAACCGCTGAACAGCGACAACCTCTGTATCACCGGACTGACATCACGATGCCGAATCACCACTGACAAAAACCCGCAGATCATCACACCTCGCACCCCGCCAAGACGCGGTGTGGGACGCAGGAGAGGCTGAGGGCGGGGCGGCGATGATGCCGATCGGGCAACACATGGCCAACCTGCGGCGGAAAGGCGGCCTCGGCAAGGACCCACAGCGCGCGGAGACCCGGGCCGCGCAGCTCGCGGAGATCGACCCGGACTGGAACTGCCCCTGGCCGCTGGACTGGCAGCGGCACTATCGCGTCCTGGGGGACCTGGTCGACGCCGACGGCGTCCTGCCCCACATCGCGCCGGGCGTCATCTTCGAGGGCGACGACGTGGGCAAGTGGCGGTGGCGGCAACAGGAACCGGGCACCTGGAAGATGCTGTCGGCCGAACAGCAGGAACGGCTGACCAAGCTCGGCATCAAGACACCTGAAGCCCCTACTCCCGCCCCGGCGCCCATGCCCGTGACGAAGGGCCCGAGCAAGGCGCAGCAGGCATTCCAGCGGGGCCTGGCAGCCCTCGCGCAGTGGGTCGAGCGGGAAGGTCATCGGCCGGTGCCGCGCGGTCACAGCGAGCCGCTCGGGGTCGAGGGCGAGGCGGAGCCGGTGGTGGTGAAGCTGGGTGTGTGGGTCTCGAACACCAAGTCGAGGCGCGACAAGCTCACGGCGGAGGAGCTGACCGCACTGCGGGATCTGGGCATGGAGTGGGCGTAGACCAGGTGGGAACGAGCGGCGGGGCCGCGCGCTCCGTGGTCGAGGTGCTGCCCGACGGCGCCGAGCACCGCGCGCGGGATCTGATGCGGATCGGAAAGCCCGCCGCGGCCGGCTCGACCGGGCGAGCCGGCCGCGCTCGCCGAGCTCGGGGTTGGCCTCGAAGGTGACAACTGACGCCACTGGTAAGTGGGGTCTGACTCCACTCGGTGCGACCCCGACGTGGCTGTGAAGACGAGATCTGACTCCACGTAGGGATCGAGGCGGCTGCCGATCTCCGGGGGTAGCTGGGGGCGGCCCTATGAGCGACGAATGGGGCTTGGTGCCGTTCCCTCGACAGTACCTCCCGGCGAACATCCCGCCTGGACCGCCATGCGGCAGTCCGACCTTCGTCACCGGGCGACGCTGCGCTGCTTTCCTTGCTTCACCTTTGTGGAGGGGGCGGGGGTAGTGCGGGGTTGGGGGTGAGGATGCGGCGTAGTACGGATTCGACTTCGTCGCGGGTGGGGGGCTGGGAGTTGGCCAGGCCGCGCAGGGTGATGCCCTGACTGGCGGCTGCGACGGCTGCGGCGGTGACGGGGTCGGTGTAGTGGGAGATGGCCCGGATGTTGTTCTGGGTGTGCCGGTCGGCGACGGCGCGGAGTTCGGGGCGGCGCAGGGCCGCCAGGTAGAGCTCGAACTCCATGGTGTTCTGGCCGCGGCTGTCTGCGGTGAAGCTGCCCATGAGGGCGTCGGTGAGCAGGACGGCGAACTGTTCGGGGCTGAGGTTGGGCCGCTGGGCGACCCATTGTTCGAGGTAGGCGCCGAAGCGGTCGACGGAGCGTTCCAGGGCGGCTCTGATGAGGTCTTCGCGGGTGGCGAAGTGGTAGGTGGTGGCCCCGAGCGGGACGCCCGCTTCCTCGGCCACGGCACGGTGGGTGAGTCCCTCGATGCCGCGCCGGGTGATGACCCGTTCCGTGGCGCTGATGATCTCTTCGATGCGGCGCTGCGGGTCGCGTTTCCGGCGCGGCTGCGCCGTTCGCCCGCCAGAGTCTGTCATCGCGCTGCTTTCAGCGGGCTGGCGGGTCGGTGGTGGTTGTGAGGCGGGACGGTCACGGCAAGGCTCCCTCAGGATCAGCTCTTCGGATCAGTCTAGGACGTGCGTACCACTGGAGCAGTACGGGGTATTGCCACAGAATTTGGTCGATCTGACGAGCGGACCTACAGCGCCGTGTCCGATTTGCGATAGATCACAGAATCTGTACAGTACAGATGTACTAGTTTTTAGCTGGCTTCGAGCCACTGCGTCGACACAAGGAGTGACCATGCCCACGAACCCCGCGTTCACCGCATGCCTGGCCGTCAACGACATCACCGAGACCCTGGATTTCTACGAGTCGCTCGGCTTCGGCGTCAGCCGCGAGTCGATCTCCAGCGACGGTGTCCACCTCGTTTTCAACGGCGAGCGGATGGCCTTCATGGTCCAGCCCAAGACCGAGGCCAACGCCTTTCTCCCGCAGGTGGCACAGGACAAGCCGGGCGCCTCTGCCTTCTTCTACCTCGACGCCCCCGACTTCGACGCCGCCTGCGCGAAGATCCGCGACCAGGTCGAGGTCCTCAAGGAAGCCGAGGACGGCGGCTACCGGATGATGTACTTCCGCGACCCCAACGGCTACGCCGTCGCCCTGAGCGCCAACGCCACCTGACCCAGCCACAGGACAGCACCCAGCGCCCGCACGGGAGCCGGTCCCCCACCAGCGGGCCTCCGTCGCAGGCCGTGCGTGGGACCGGCACCCAGCGAGGCACGGGGAGACCAGCAGCCACGGCCCGCTCCCGCCGCGGCCCTGCGCGCCACAGCAGCACATCAGGAAGAGAACAGACGTCATGAGCGACAGCACCCTGGCGGGGAAGATCTCCTGCCACGCGATCTGGGCCCGGGACGGACGCCGGCTCGCCGAGTTCTACGCCGCCGCCCTGGGCACCGAGATCGCCGAGGCGTACCCGGACGAGGAAGGCAACGAAGCCGCCTTCGCCCTCGCCCTCCACGGGTCGATGTACGTCTTCTACACAGCGAAACCCTTCAAGGCCCCCCGCTGGCCCGAAGAGGAGCTGCCCTTCCACCTGGACATCTCTTTCGACAACGTCCCGGCGGCCGAGAAGCAGCTGCTCGCACTCGGGGCCACCAAGCCGGCCCACCAGCCCGGCGGCGAGCACTGGACCGTCCTGCTCGACCCCTCAGGCCAGCCGTTCTGCATCAACACCAGCACATAGGCGATGGCCACGCTGCTCCTCGCGCTCGGCACAGGCGAGGTCACAGCGTCGGGGGCGCGGGTAGCCGGACGACGAGGCCCCCCTGGCCGCCCCGCCGGCGCCGCTCGGCCGCCGGTCCGGCGGACCGAGCCCGGCCTTGGAACCGCGGACAGCAGGGCGCCCGGCCGACAATCAGCCGCCCCTCCGCCGCACATGCCCCGCCCCCGGACACCCCAGCTCGGCGCCGACACCGAGATACGCGAACCGTCCGCCGCCCGGCCGCGGACTCGACGTACGGCGCGAAAAGCACCGGGCCGGCCAGCCGAGGCCCCGAGCACGGCGTACGAGGACCCACCCGGCCCGTGCGCGCCCAGCGCCGTGCCACCCGCACGCCAGCCTGGAACCGCACACATCGCGTACATGCCGCGTACGCAGATCGTGCGAATCGGGGGCGGGTGGATGCCCGTGCAGGAGGTGAGCGAGCAGCGTACGAGCGGCCGGGTCGGGGGCCGCGTTGAGGGCCGCGAATACGGCCCGGAGCCAGCCCTGGATGGAGAGGGGAGCGAGGGCCGGCTACCTCGGAGCGCCCGCTGGGCACGATTCGCCGGCCACACACATGAGTGCATCGACGACCTGCTGGTCCTGGACTCCATAGATCCGGCAGAGATCACGGACATCACGCGGGCTGATCCGGCGGTGGCCATTCTCCAGCAGGCTGATCTTCGGCTGGGAGACCATGAGCAGGGCCGCCGCCTCGGCGGACTTCATGCCCTTGGACTCGCGTAGCCTGCGCAGCTCGGCCCCCAGCCGGCGCCGCCTGATCAGTGCATCTGCATCAGCCACCAGGGGACATGTACCTCCGACTGCCTTAGCCCCGATGCAGCAGCCGACGAGGCCCAGACCGCGGGCGCGGCCAGGGCCGTTTCACGGGCTCGATGGGAGGGCTGAACGTTTCTGCAAGTGTCGCCCCACCAACGCGCCCCAAGCCCAGGCAGGCACGCCGCCAGATAGGTGAATCAGCCTCATACAGGGGCCAATTTCCATCCTCAGGGAACGGGGCGTTCGAGGCGATCGCGATCGCCACCGGCGGTATCCCGCGCTCTTGGTGGGCGCGGTGGCCGGGCACCGCAGGCTCGGCCGGGGCCGACTGTCCGGGAGCCACTGCCACGAGGGTGGTGGTGGAGCGGGAGCGGGCGGCCGTCGGGGAGACCCGGGCGCGGGCGGCGCGGCGGCGCCGTCAGGGAGTGCAGGGTCGCGTCCACGAGCGCTCCGCGTCCGTGCTCACAGGCGGCGGCCCCACGCATCGACGGCCTCCCGGCGGGGGCGGCGACACGGGCGTCGGCCGGCCCCGGAGCGGAAGCGGGGGCCGGAGCGGCAGTCGCGACCGGAGCGAGCGCGGGCGCGGGGGTGTGGGGGCGGATGACCCGCCGAGGAGTAGACACCATGCCCGGCTGCCCCGGGGCTGCTGTGCCAAGGCGCACGAGCTCCGGTCCCCTCAGGCCGCGGCCGGCGGGTTCGCCCATCCCGAGGCGCGGCGGTGTTCGGCGTTGATGCGCTGGGCTTCCTGAAGCTGGTCTTCGAGGATGACGATCCGGCAGGCCGCCTCGACCGGGGTGCCCTGGTCGACGAGCTCACGGGCACGGGCAGCGAGCCGCAGCTGGTAGCGGGAGTAACGCCGGTGGCCACCCGGCGAGCGGAGCGGGGTGATGAGGCGGTGCTCGCCGATCGCGCGGAGGAAGCTCTGGGTGGTGCCGAGCATGTCGGCGGCCCGGCCCATCGTGTAGGCGGGGTAGTCATCGTCATCGAGACGGCCGTAGGAGTCGTCTGCGGTCATTTCACCTCTCTGTGAACCATGCGGAGGGGCCCTGGTGCCTAATGGCACCAGGGCCCCGAAGGAACTGCTACACCATCTGCCGGCCCTGATGCTGCGCCGGCCTACTCATCCGCCTACCCGACCTGAGAAGCGTCGGGGGTGCGGGGATCGCGGTTGCTTGACCGGAGACCACCTCACTAACGATGTCCTGCGGTACCCGGACTCAACAATCCGTCCGGGCGATCCCGATGATGCTTGGGCTCCTCCGTTCATCCCTCGGATGATCAACTGCATACCAACTGGGAACTGCGTACTGCTGATACTGCGAACTGCTGCAACGCGGATACTGCTCCTACTACTGCACTGCGTACTGCTGGTGGCCTCAACCAGCGCCACTCCGGCAGCCAGCCCCGTCGCCCATCCTGCATCCGCTCTGGCTTAGAACCCCACTGCCGAACCTCCCGGAGCGCGCGCCCGCAGCCGACGCCTTCACCGAGGTACTGCCCACTCAACTTCACTGCTGGCGGCCTCAACCAGCGCCACACTTCCGGCAGCCAGCCCCGTCGCCCGTCCTACATCTGCTCTGGCTTAGAACCCCACTGCCGAACCTCCCGGAGCGGATGCCCACCATCGACACCCTTACCGAGGTACTGCCGGGTACTGCGAACCGCTGGTACTGCGTGTGGTGGCCCCTGATCACTGCGGGCCACCCGGTCCGGTGACCAGCCCCGTCGCCGACCTGCACAAACCCTGGCTTCGACACTCCACCACCGCACCGTCATACGGGTACTGCCTGCACTGCGGTACTGCTGCCCGGCAGTTCGTCTCTGCCAGGCCCTGCGGTCTCTCTGGGCTACGAGAGAAACCATAACCACCCCACCACCCAATGTCTACTCCGGCCGACACAGGTTTTCGTGCGGGCAGTGAACAGGTAATCGAACGGGGAGAAGCGCGGCCGCACGCCGCGGCGGACAGGAACAGGGCGGGCGTGCCCCGGGTCGGCTCGGCGGTTCTCCCCGGGGCCGGATACGGCGTCACCGCGGTGCCCCGCCGCCCTGGCGGGCACGGCGGCTCGCCGGTGGGCGGGAACCGCCGGCTCGGCGGCGGCCGGCTGTCCGGGAGCGGCTGCCGTGGGAGTGGTGGTGGAGCGGGAGCGGGAGGCCGCCGAGGAGACCCGGGCCCGGGGCGCGGACGGCGCGGAGGGCGGCATCGTCAGGGAGTACAGGGTCGCGTCCACGGGCCCCATGAGCGCTCCGCGTCCGTGCTCGCAGGCGGCGGCGCCCACGGATCGACGGCCTCCCGCACCGGCGGCCCGGCGGGCGCAGCGGCGGGTGCGGTGCCCGGAGCGGCGGCGGGTGCAGGGGTGTCGGCCGGCCCCGGAGCGGCAGTTCGCGGCCGGCGGGCGCGGCGGCCGCGGTGACGGCGGCGACGGCCTGGTCCGCGCCACCCCGGCCGCGTGGGCGTCAATGAGGATCCGGGCGACGTCGACGCCCGCCTGGTCGAGGCCGGCCATGCGGCCGCGATGTCCGGCCACGCCGGGGAGGCGAGGACCGCGTCGCGGACCAGGCCGCCCGGCATCGTCGTCTTCAGCAGGTCGCGTTCAGTCGCCGTCAAGCTCGAAAGTGTGTCGCTTCGGCCACTCGGGAAGCCAATCCGTCTCGATGGACCCACGAAATACCCCCACGAGCCATTTCTCGAGGGACATATGCGTTTCGTACCAGTCTCCCCAATTTCGACGAAAGGCTGAAACCGTCCATGGCTTGCCTTCACTAGACGGAACTAGAAAAAGGCGATCCCCTTCAATCGTATGCCCCCAAATGAGCATTCCTCCAGGCTGAGGAAGTACGGGATCAACGATGCGTTTTGATTCTCCCCGCTTCACATAATCACTCATCCATTCCCCCATCTCCCGCATCGTGCGGGGTCCGTAGAGAAATAGATAACCATCGACCAAGGAATCTCCATAGGCCGCACTAATTCTATGAAATTCGACAGGCAATGACACCCGCCAATCTCTCTCAATCTCAGCAATACTGCGCCCAGCAGCCCAAGGAGAGGGGCCAAGAATACTGATCAGCTGATTGAAATCTTCACTCAACAGAATCTCCTCACCAGCATTTATACGTCGCCGCAATGGTGTTGTCGAACTCGCATCTTACATCCACCGACCCAGTCGAGGTGAACTTGATCTTTGTCGGTATAGGGGAGCTCACATCTCCGTAGATAGCCGCAACTTCCACAAGCTGCCGTCCTCCACTTTTAATGGAATCCACTACCGGCCCTTCCGCGTGGTCGTACATGGCCTGGTTGGCGGATTGATACATCGAAACAAAATTTCGAGTGTCTTTATTCGAACCACCCATCGCAAAACCAATCAGGTGTCCACGCGCGCGATTCTTCGAAGGCAGGTCAGTGAGACCCGGCAAGGAAAATTTGAGATCGGGCCGGGGCGGTGGGGTGTAGTCATTCTGGGTCAGATTGGCGTACGCCCCGGTCGCGACGCATGCGCCCGCATGGCGCTTGCGCGGGAGATAGACCTTGTTGCCGTCCCATCCGGCTCCGGTGTTGCACGAGTCGTCTTCGGTTCCGCTTCCGGAACTGCCGCTTCCTGGCACTGGGGAGTAGCCCGCAAGCGGCTCAGGGGCCTGTGCAGGGGTCATATCGGCCCCAAGGAGCATGGACAGCAGGCTGTCGGAGCTGAATGTCGCGTCCCAGCCGCTGCGCAAGGCATCCCAGGTTCCCAGCGTCGGGTCCCAGTTCGGACGGACGTCGAGGACGCTGGCGGGCTCGTTGGGGTTCTGCGGCGGGGGCGGCGGCGGGGGCGGCAGCGGGTCCTCGTATGAAATCAGTGTCCGCGGGTTTCCGTTTCCGTTTCCGCGATTGCACGAATGGCGCCTACAGCCGGGGGGTGGGGGACCTGCTGGTGTTTCAACCTTGGGAGTTTCGGCCCTTGGCCCACTAGGAAGTGCACCCTTCCCGCATGCCCAGTGGTTACACATTTGGCGAGGCATGGTCCAAGGCGAGCCTCCGGAACTCGGAGCGGCGACGGACCAGGTCGTGTAGAGGCCGCCGAGCTTCAACCAGCCAGGAAGTCTTCTGGACCAGCCGAGGTAGCCAGAACTACTGGTCATCCTGAATGAAGCGGATTGCCGGCCTGAGAATTGGCTTGCCGCTATACGTTCGAGGGTGTCGGTAGCGATGTGCCCTGTGGGGTCGGTGGCGTTAAGGGGACCGCCAGCGGTGTAGGCGTAGCGGTTGGCGTTGAGGCCGGACTGAGTGGGGTCCAGTTGCCAGGTGTCGCGACTGGTGAAGCTGCCGATTCCGGGCTGGTACCAGCGGGCGGCCATATTGATCTCGCCTGTGCTGCTGTCGGTCCAGCCGGACTGATATCCGATGTTGGGATTCGTCCCGATGGCCGCGGTCATTTTACCGAAGGGATCATAGGTACGAGACCCGGAAACGGATGTGCCATCCGGACTCAGAGTGGCGACAAAGTCACTGTGCTGGTCGGTGACGGCAAGCCGCGCAGTGCCGGCTTGGCCTGTGACCGCAGTGGCAAGGAGAGCACCGCCAGGTGTGCGGGTATATGTGCTGGTGGCGTCGGCTACGAGGTTGTTGGAGCCGCCGTCGTAGGTGAAGGCGGTGCCGTTGTGGGTCATGACGCGATCGAGGGAGTCGTAGGTGTAGGTGCTGGCGCCGTTGGTGATGGTGCGTTCGAAAGCGTCGGACTGGATCTGGCGGGTCGCGTTGGCGTCGGCGGTCTCGGTGATGGTCTTCTCGGTGCCGCGGGCGCTGTAGGCGTAGGTCTCGGTGCCCCAGGTCTCCAGCCGGTTGCGGGAGTCGTAGGTTCCGGTGACGCTGCCGCGCTTGGTGAGGTTTCCGGCGTCGTCCCACTCGTAGGGGACGGTGGTCGTGCCGTCGTTCCAGGAGGACATGCGGCCGGCGAGGTCGTAGGAGTAGGTGTTGGTGGCCGCGCCCGCGGTGCCGGTGGTGGTCTTCTTCACCAGTTGGTCGGCGAGGTCGTAGTCGTAGTTCTGGCCCAGTACGCCGCCATCTGTGGCGCGTGTGACGGCGTCGCCGGTGGGGCGGCCGAGGCTGTCGTACGTGTAGGTGCGCTTGGCGCCTATCGTGTATGTACCGCCCGTACCAGGGCGTGCGTATTGCTCAAGGGTGGGCCGGCCGGCCGCATCGTAGTCACTACGTACCTGGGTGCCAGTTAGAGGGTCAGTGGTGGTGTCAAGTCGGCCGGCGCTGTCGTAGGTGAACGCGGTCGTGCCAGCCGCGTCCGTGCGGGCCGTCATGTTGCCATCGGCGTCGTAAGCGTAGGCGGCCTTTCCGGAGGGGCCATCGGCGGATAGCAGGTGACCGCGGTCGTTGTATGTATAGGTGTTAGTGGACAGCGTGCTCTCCGCGCTGGACGCGATCATGCGTCCTGCAAGGTCATAGGAGAGGGTGCGGGGGCGCGTGGCAACTGCCGTGCCCGTGCCTGTCTCGTTTGTGAGGTTACCGAGACCGTCATAGGTGCGCTGGCGCTTGACGTTGCCTGGCAGGAGCTGGATAGTCGCCTGTCCTGCGGCGTCGTAGAGAGTGGTCCAGGTCCGGACGTCCTCGTTCCAGTGCTGGCTGGTTGCGGGTTCGATGGTCGATTCCTGCAGGCCCCACGTATTGAAGGTGTAGTAAGTGGCCTTGCCGCGGCCGTCGGTGAGGCGGGTGCGGTTGCCAGCGGCGTCGTAGCCGAACGTGGTCGTGATCGCCTTACCTGTGGTGACGGGCTGGACCTGCTTGGTCATGCGGCCGAGTTCGTCGTAGGTATAGGTGGAGCGGGCGCCATTAGCGTTGGTTACTGCCGCGCGGTTTCCGTCGGCGTCGTACTCGAGGAAGGCGGCGCGCAGGGGCGTGGCCCCGGTGCCGTAGTCGGTGACGGAAGTGGGGAGGCTAGAGGCGTCGTAGGCGGTGGCGGTCTTGCGGCCGGTGGCGTCCTTTGTTTCGGTCATGCGGCCGAGGCCGTCATAGGCGGAGGTCGTGATACCTCCTGCCGGGTCGGTGACCTTCACGGGTTCGCCCGCGGCGTTGTATGTGGCCGTGCTCGTGCGTCCGGCGGGGGTCTTGGACGCGGTTTCGTTGCTGGCGTCGTCCCAGGTGTAGCGGGTGGTGAGGTTTTGTGTGACGGGTTTGCGCTCGACGATGGTGGTGGTCAGCTGCCGACCGAGCTGGTCATAGGTGGCTTCCGTGCGGGCACCGGTCGGGCTGGTGGCCGACGTCTGGAGGCCGGTCGGGGTCCAGACGAAAGTGGTGATTGCTCCTCCGCTGAGCGCGGTGGCGGTGCTGTTCAGTCCGGAACCTGGCGCCTCCAGGGCTCCCGCGTCGATGTCGGCCGGGGGGTCGGTCTTGCGGATGAGCTGGCCAAGCTGGTCGTACTCGTAGAACGTCGCGCGGCCCAGAGGATTCGTGGTTGATACCTGGCGGCCGAGTCTGTCGTAGGCGGTACGGGAGGTGGCCGTGATCTTCTGGCCGCCCAGCGGGGTGTAGTCCGGGAGGGTCACGGCCACTGGGCGTCCGAGGGCGTCGGTCTGCGTACGCGTAACCGCGCCACGCGAATCGCGGGTTTCGGTAGCTTCGCCGAAGGTGTTGTAGCCGGTTGAGGTCTTGGGCGTGATCGCGGTCGCGGCCCCGCCCTTCTCCTCGGTCTGAACCTGTGGCGAGGTCGTCTCGATCAGCCGGCCCAGTGCGTCGTAGCGGCTGGTGGTGGTGCTGCCCTTGGGTGTGGTTGTGGTCAGCCGGAGTCCGCGCTGGTCGTAGGTCTGGCTGGTGCTCCGTGTGGTGGTGCCGTCGGTGACGGTTTCCTTCAGCGGGTTGCCTGCTGTGTCATATTCGGTTTTGTTGGATATCTTCTTGCCGGTGGCGTCGATGGTCTGGGTCAGGTCGGTGACGCGGTCGTCGTTGTCGTAGGTGAAGGCCGCGCGGCGGTTGAGGCCGCTCGGGTCGAGGACTGTGCCGGTGGTGCGCCCGGTGGCGTCGACGCTGTGGGCGGTGGTGGTGCGGCCGCCTCCTGTCGTCTGCTGGGTGAGGTGTCCCGCGCCGTTGTAGGCGTTGGTCTCCAGGACGATGTCGCGCTTGCTGCCGTCGGACTGCGTGACGTTCTTCGCTGTCGTCGTGGCTTTGAGGCCGTCGTCGAAGTAGGTGAAGGTGGTTGTGGCGCCCATGGCGTCGGTAGTCGAGGCGAGGCGGCCTGCGGGGTCGTAGGCCTGGGAGCCGGTGACAAGGTCGCGTACCTGACCGGATGGGTCGCCGGTCCAGTTCTTGAGAACCGATTCCGCGAGTTGGCCTCGGGGGGTGTAGCTGTGGGTAATGACGTTGCCTGCTGGGTCTGTCTCGCGGTTGACGCGGCCGAGAGCATCGTGACTGTAGGTGGTTTCGTTACCCGCAGCGTCAATTTGACTGTCGTTGAGGCCTTGCGTGTTGTACCGGTAGGTCGTGGTCCGCTTGGGGTCGCCGCCGGTGGTGTCCTCGGCTGATTCGGTCAGCAGATTGCTGTCCGCGTCGAAGGTGCGGGTGACGCGGGCTGTGTGGGTGACGCCGGTGATCTCGTTCTTCACTCCGGGGCTGGTCTCGGAGGTGATCCGGGACATGGCGTCGTAGGTATAGCCGGTCGTCACTCCGTCGGGGTGCGCCGTGGAGACCTGGGTCTCGGTGGCTTTCCGGCCGAGGCCGTCGTAGGTGTACTTGGTGATCAGGCCGGAGGGTGCCGTCGACTGGGCTGTGTCGCCGGTGGCGTAGTAGGCGTATGAGACGGTGGCTCCGCCGGGTGTCTTTTGGGTGGCGACGAGGCCTGCGGGTGTTGTGCCGCCGCCGACGGCGGGTTCGGTGCCCTTGGTGTAGGCGGTGGTCGAGGTGCGACCGTCGGCGAGGGTGGTGAGTTCGGGCAGCCCGACTGCCGTGTAGGTGGTGGTGGTCTTGAACTGGTTGTCCGTCGAGTTCGCGGATCGGGCGTCGTGTACTGCCGTCTGCTTGCCGTTCCTCGGGTCGAGGGGGTCGGCGGCGTTGTGGTGGTACTCCGCGAACGAGGTCCAGCAGGAGTTGCTGTCCCGGCAGGTGGTCGTGGAGACGGTGTTGCCGCGATCGTCGTGCCCGGTCACGGTGGCGTGCCCGTTGGGGTTGGTGACGGTGTGGAGGAAGCCGCCGGTGTCGTAGGCGTAGGCCGTCACTCCGCCGTCAGCATCCGTCGCTGAAGTGCGTCGCTGGCCACGGACGGCGTCGTAGCTGGTACTGGTCTTTGCACCCGCCGGGTTGGTGACGGTGACGGTCGCGGCGAGGGAGGAGCCGGAGGCTCGGGTGCGGGCGTTGTAGTGCTTGGCGACCTGCTCGCCGGTGAGGGTGCGGGGGTAGATGGCGACTTCGTCGAGCTGGCCGGTGAAGTAGTTGACGCCGTTGCCGGGTGAGGCGGGCCAGTACTGGGTGAAGCCGGCTCCGATGACGCTGATCGTGTTGGTGCCGTGATCGACGGGCACGTTGGTGGCCTGGGCGGCCTGGGCGCCGTCGAGGTAGAGGGTCTGGGTTCCGCCCTGTGCGGTGAGGACCGCGTGGTGCCACTGGTTGTCGGTCACCGTGTTGGGTGAGGTGTTGGTCGCTGCGATGCCGCGGGTGAAGTACTGGCCGTGGAGCTTGTTGTCGGAGCCGACGTAAAGAACGGGTGCGTAGCCGGAGCCAGGGTCCGGTATGGACTTGTTCTGGTCGCTGAGGAGCACGCCGGGTTGGCTGGTTTTGAACCAGAGTTCGACTGACAGGTCGGTGTTGGGAATGCGGGCACCGGGGAGTTCGGCGTAGCTGGTGCCGGTGAATTCGGCGGCTGGGCGATCGCCGACGCCGAAGGTTCCCGGGGTGCCGAGGGTTGCCTTGGCGTAGGTGCCGTGGCCGCCGGTTGCGGCGATCTTGTTGACGGCGCGGGTACCGGTGGTTTCGTCGAGCTGCCAGTAGCTGGACGGTGCGTCGGCCATGACGGTGCCCTGGTACTGGTCTCCGCTTCCGGTGACCAGGCGGTTGCGGGCCTTGTAGTGGTCGGCGACCGTGGTGGCGTCGAGTTCCTTGGCGTAGAAGGCGGCCTCGTCGAGCTGGCCGGAGAAGTAGCGGACGCCGGAGTCCTGGTTGTCCCAGGCCCAGCTGGAGTAGCCGGCGCCGAGGTAGGCGTGTTCCACGGTCTCGGGCTTGACTGCTCCGGCCAGGGATCCGACCTTGGCGCCGTCGAGGTACATCGTCTGGCCGGCGGGTCCGCCGGTGAGGACCACGTGGTGCCATTCGTTGTCGGTCACCGGGTTGCTGCTGGTGATCGAGTTGCCCTTGGTGCCGGTCCACAGCTCGCCTCGGAGTTTTCCGTCGGCGCCGATGAGCAGGCTGGGGTTCCAGCGGGTGGGGGTTGCGTTCAGGTCGGTGTTCTGCAGTCCGACGAGGACACCGCTGGGCTTGTCGGTGCGGAACCACATCTCCACCGCGAGGGCGGTGGCTCCGCCGATGGTTTCCGCGGGTACGTCGACTGCGCCCTTGCTTCCGTCGAGGGTGATCGAACCGTCGTCTCCGTCGAGGAACGCGCCGACCGAGCCGAGGGTGACGCCTTCGTGGTAAGAGCCGTTGCCACCGTTGGATATCTCATCCGCTGCGGCTGCGCCGCTGCTGTCTCCGAAGCGCCAGTAGTTGACGGGGGTGGTTGCCTGGACGGCGGTGGCGTAGGCCTGGGAGCCGGCCGAGTAGCGGGGGGCCGAGATGTTCCAGGTGCCGCCCGATTCGTCGGTGACCTGGGTGGCGCGCTCGGTGTCGCTGTCGTAGGTGACCTGCGCGCTGGTACGGCCCGAGGGCAGGGTCGCCTTGGTGAGCTTGGAGGTCGCGGTGCGCGCGTCGTAGTGGGTGCGGACCGTGCCGGCGTCCAGGGCCCGGTGGTAGACGGCGACGTCGTCCATGGTTCCGGTGAAGTAGCGGGTCTCGCGGGCGGTGTTGTCGTCCCATTCGGGGCTGGAGAAGCCTGCGCCGAGGTAGGCGAACGTCTTGGCGCTGTGGTCGACGGTTCCGGTGCGGGTGCCAACCGGCTGGCCGTCGAGGTAGAGGGTTTCGCTGGTTCCGCTGCTGGTGAGGACCGCGTGGTGCCAGGCATTGTCGGTGACGGCCGCCGTCGAGGTCAGCGGGGTCTTCCACTCGTTGGCCAGCTCGAAGCCGCCACGGAGCTTGCCGGCTGTGTCGATGGTGAGGGCGGGACTCCACCGGTTCGGCTTGCCGTCGCTGAGCCGCTTGTCCTGGAAGCCGAGGAGGACTCCGGGCTTGGCGGTCTTGAACCACAGCTCCACGGTCAGGATCTTCGAGGAGGACAGCGTGGCTTCCGGAATCTCGACGTGGGAGGTGGTGCCGTTGAACGTGGCGGCCTTGTTGCCCGTCCCGGCCAGAGCACCGGGTGCGGCGAGGGTGACGTCGCGGTAGCGGCCGGCGTTGAGGCCGGTCCGTGAGACCGCCTCACTCTCGGCTTCAGACCCCTCGGCCTCGTTGAGGCGCCAGTAGGAGACGGGGTTGGCGTCGAGGACCATGCTCCGGTATTGGGCGCCGGTCGTGTATTCGTAGACGGAGCACGCGGTGGCCGAGGCCGGCGGGCAGACCTTGGTCAGCCGGCCGTTGCTGTAGGTGTACTTCCACGTCAGGGCCGGGGCCCCGGGGCCGACCGCGTCAGTGGAGACCGTGCTGACGCGGCCGGCGCTCCAGGTAAAGGTCAGCGCGCGCTTGGAGAGTGCGTCCGTCGCCTTCATCAGCAGGCCGCCTGAGTAGGTGAGGACCTGCTCGCGGCCGTGGCCGTCCTTGGTCTTGGTCAGCAGGCCTGCGGAGTCGAAGGTGAACAGGGCGGCGCTCGCGTCGCGCAGCGTCCATCCTCCGGCCGGGACCGCGGTCAGGGTGCCGGTCGACCCCGAGGGTGCGCTGAAGGTTCCGTCGGCGTTGCGTCCGAAGCGGACCTGGCTGCCGTTGGCCAGGGTGATGATCACATTCCCGTCGGCCTCGGCGTTGGCGCGCATGTCCCAGCGGGTTGCCCAGCCGACACCGAAGGCGTTGCCCTGGCGGGGGTCCTGGGAGTTGTAGGTGCGGGTGACGGCAAGGTCGGGTCCCACCACAGGGACCGCTGCATCCGTCGCCGCGGTGGCGAAGTTGCCTGCACGCTCGCCGAAGCTCCGGCCGCTGTCAGCGCCGCCGAGGTGGGAGGTGATCACCGGTTGCGGGACCTGGGTCGTCACGATCGACGGCTGTAGGCGGGCGGACTGGGCCTGGCCGTCGTTGGCGTAGCCGTACCACGCGTAGGTCTTGGACCAGGACAGCCATCCGCTGGGCACGGCCCAGCTCTGTGAGGCGCTGGCAGGGGATTCCCGGCAGTTCTTGCGGGTGTCGGTTCCCTCGACTTCGCACACCTCAAAGCCGTACTTCAGTGTGCCGGGATAGTAGTCCCTGTCAATGGCGCTGGCCCAGAGCGTCGGCGTCAGTGTGTCGGTGACGGCGCCACTGGCAGGAGCCAGTCCGGTGATTTGGGGCGGGATGTTGACGGCGTCGAACCGGACAGCGGCACCTGGGACACCTGCCCCCTGGAACGAGGCGGTGCCGTAGTCGTCCATCGTCCACACCAGCGTGTAGGTAGCCGGGGACAGGGGCGCGATCGCCGCGTCCACGGTCGCCGATGAGCCCGGGGGGACGTCGTGGGGCATGTTCGTCCAGCGGATCTTGCTCCAGTAGTCCCCGCCGACCGGGTTGTTGTTGACGTCGAACAGGTCGTAGCGCAGCTTGAATCTGCCGCCTGCGGGCCAGGTGTCGCGCCCCCGGTTGGTGACGGTGACTTTGAATGTGCCCTCGGAGGTGGCGGTCATGGGCTTGACGAAGCCGCCGAGCTGGTAGGTGGCTCCGTACGCGGTCCAGGTCACGTTCAGGCTGGGCTTGCCGGACCCGCCGTTCGCCTCGTTGCTGTCGGAGTGGAACTGCTTCCAGCTGTTGGAGTCTGTGGTCGAGGCCTTCACAGCCAGGCCGTGGTTCGCCTTGCGGCCGTGTGTCCAGTCATCGACGAGCTGCCGGCCCGAGGCACCCAGGCCGAACGTCTCCCAGCCAGGCGCGCAGTTCCAGGTGGACGCACCTTGCGGGCGCCAGCCGTGAGCGAAGGACTTCGAGCTCAGTGCCGGGCCGGTCGCCGGGCCGGGCATCGTCCTGGTGGAGCTCTCTGACCAGCCCTCCGTGATCTCGTGGACCGTGACGGGAGCCGCCTTGCAGGAGTACGACCAGGAGTTCCACAGGCTCAGGTCTGCCGCGATCACCCACGCGTTGTTGAGACCGCTGACGTTGTCGAAGCGGAGGAAGGATGCGGCCTTGACGCCTCCCCCGTTGTGCGTGCCCACCTTCAGGACGTCGCTGCTGGCGTTGTTCGCGTTGTAGGGGGACTCGACGAAGGTTCCGGAGTTGGCCCTGACCTGGTTGAAGTCGACCGGCGGGTCGACGCGCACCGGAAATACGCGGTCGGCCGCTGCCAGCCACTGGGCGTCCAGGGCCACCACCAGGACCTGGTTTGCGCCCTCCTGGATGAGGCTGTAGGTGACACCGGCGGAGATCGCGCCTTCGTTGGAGCGCTCGCCGCGGTTGGAGTCTTCCATCCAGCCGGTCGGCATCCAGCCGCGCTGCTTGCCATCCGGGTCGAGGAAGACGACGTTGCCCTGGCCGTCGAGCTGCGCCGTTACACCGCTCAGCGACAGGGGGAAGCGCCACTGGGTCGGGGCGTTCTTGTCCTTGAGGACCAGGATCTCTTTCATCGAGTCGGCGCCGGCCACGAGTTCGACATCGGCGGAGGGGCGCACGTCGGGGTAGGAGATGGTGCTTCCCTCGACCCTGCCCCGGGAATGGGCGGCGCCCTCGATTCCGTATCCGATGGAGTACTTCCCCTCCACGCCGATACGCACCAGGGGGCTGCCGTCCGCGTGCTCGGAGAAGAACACAGGGTCATCGGCGGACTTCGGCTCCCATCCGGAGCTGGACCCGCTCATCGCCCACGCACCCGTCGGGCGGGTGAGGGAGGTGTCTACCTCTTTCCATTTGCCTTCACGGGTGAGGAAGTTGACTCGCTCGTCGTAGTACCGCGTGGTGAACGTGCCGTCCTGGTTCCGGAAGGTACGCGCGCGCTGCTCGCGCTTTTCCGGCAGCTCAACGCTGCTATTCGGATCGAAACCCGGGGGAACGACGGCATTCTTGGCAGGGGCCTCTACTACTTTGACCTGAGGCGCCGCGGGCTCACCCTCTGCGGCCGTGAGGTCGACCGGGGCCGCCGAAGCGGCAGGCGGAAGCTCACCGGGAGCCTTCTGCGCGCCGCGGCGGCCGCCATCGGTGCCCGCCTCCGTGGCACTCCCCGGAACCTCATGGCCGCGCCCGCGCGCCGAACCCCAAGCTTGCTCAGGACGCTCACCAGCACCGGGAACCTTCCTGGCTGTGACCCATTGGTTCACGGCCAGCGCAGCCTGCTCCGTACCAGCGAGAACAGCCATGACGAAGGCGACAACAACGACGAGCAGACGCGCAATGCGCACGGAAATCCCCCACAAGGACGAACAAGTGAGGTCACTTCTAAGGCAATACACAGGTAATTCACAAGATCCGCCCCGAAAGCACACTCCCGACAAAGACGGAATCCTGTACGGAATATGACGTTAAGTCATCACGGATTACGCAAGTGGAAACCCACAGGCCGACAACGAAGTGATCAAGCCCACATCACTGCCCGCGCTCTGTCAGCCGCAGTGGTCACACAGCACACCGCAAGGGCACTGCCAGCAGCCCCGCACCTCCAAAGCCCCTATCGCGCCCCCACGAAATACAGGCCGGTGGCGGACCAGCGGATCCCACCGCGGATCTCATCTCCGGCCGCGCAGGGACAGGTGACCATGAAGAGCGCGCCGCCGGGATCCCCGGGCTTCCAGCTGTCCGGGGCGCCGGTGCTGAACCCGGCCGGGAGCTGCGGGGGCGGGTCCATCACCTTCCAGTAGCAGGAGTCCGCCGAGCTGAAGACACCCATCTCCGTGGAGCAGGCCACGCGGCCGTCGATGACGCAGGAGGGCTTGCCCACGTCGTCGCCGGGATTGCCCGGCCTCCCGCCAGGCTTGCCCGGGTCCTGAGCTGTGACGTCGCAGTCGAGCTCGCGGGGCGGGCAGACGACCCCGCCGCCGTCGTCCGCGAGGGCGGGCACGCCCTGGGCGAGGAGCAGGCCGGCCGCCAGAACGACCGCGCCGATGCGGGGCCGACTCAGCACGTGCGGTCCCGCTCGATCGTGGACGTCCAGACCTGCCAGGGGCCCGTCTTGGTGCGCTGGAGGGTGGAGGTCACCACGTGGCGGCGCGGCCCGGGGGGACCGTCACGGGCTTCCCTAGGCCTTGTCGACCTTGTCGTAGGCGGAGGAGTCCATGCAGTCCGTGACGGCCGCCCGCAAGGGGTCGCCTAGGGTGTCCAGGGAGTCGATCGCCGGGGAGTGCACCGGGGCGCCCTTCATCACGGTGCCGCGCTGCTGGTACCAGAACAGCGTCGCCTGAATGTCCGCGAGCGCCTTGTCCGTCGCGTGCTTGCCCAGCTCCGGGTCGACCTTCGCCGTGGCGTACGAACGCTCCTCCGCGGCCGTCATCGCCCCGTACGCGGCCAGCAGCGCCGCTTTCTCCCCCGCCTGCGGGTCCACCGACACCGCCGACGACGTCGCCGAAGGCGAGGGCTCTGCAGCCGGCTTCCCGTCCGACGAGCCAGCCCCACATCCCGCCATCAGACAGACAGCCAACCCAACACCCGCAACCCCTAACGCCCGCAACCCCGACCGCCCACCCACATCTGTGATCATCCCGTCACGCTAACCCCAACCACCCACCCGCCACCCCAACGCCCGCTCCCTCCCTCACCCACCCCAGCTCTTCCCGCCCTGCCCAGCTCTCCATCCGCCCCTCAACTCCCCCGACCCGTCCTCCACCCCAGCCCCCTCCCTGCCTATAAGTCAGACCTCAAGGAGCCTGCAAAAGAGGGTCTGAACAGGCAAAATGCAAGCCGCAAGCGGCATGCACCTACCCGGACCTGTACCCCCGCCTCTACCCGGACCTGTGCCCCCACCTGTACCCCCACAACGTCGCCCGCCAGAGCCACGCACCCGAGGCGTGCGGCCAAGGAGTGCGCCGAGGACCAGGAGCAGCAGGGCGGCCGGATGAGCGTGACGTCGAGCCGTCATACCGTCCGGTAGAGGCGGTTTTGGTGACGGCTGGACGTCACGGCGCCCGCTGCGCTGTGCGGGCCGTCCGGTGGCGCCAGGGTCTTGATCGGCAGCGGCCGGAGCAGTACACCGCGTCCCGGCGTCGGTCCCCGCCGGCGAACGTGATCTGCCCGCAGACCGGGCAGGTCAGCAGCCGGACCATGCCCGCGTCACCGGTCGACTCGGCCTCGCCGAGCATCAGCCCGAGCCGCCATATCCGCCGGGCGGACTGCCGGCTCCGGTACGCCTGTGCGCGGCACGCATCGCCGCAGTACCGGCGCCGGACCGACGCCCCCAGAGGCAGCCGTGCCCCGCAGGAGTCGCAGTACCGGATACGGGCCATACCTCCAGGATCACCCCATCAGCAACACGCCGGCCAGCCCCGAGGCCCCGTCGGCCCCGCGGCTGCACCACCGCCTGGCCGTCATCGCCCCGCGGTCTGGCCCCGGCAGCACACGCCCGTGACCTGGGATGGGGAGGTTAACGGTGACGTTGTCAAGACCTTGCGGCTTGCCCATCCGCGTTCCGAGGCTTGCCCATCCGCCGGGCTGTTCCCAGTGGGAACACCCCCGGAGGGTTGCACCGGAAGGGGGCTCCACCGTTGCGTGGACCGGTGCACCGGGAGTTGCGCCGGAGGTGGGACCGGGAGTGGGAACCCCACTTCCGTGATCATGTACATCGTGGCTGGTCAGACCTGGTGGGCAAGCCTGCCCAGCCCGGCGACACCTCTTTCTGCGACAGCCAGGGAGAGGTCTGGACTCCCTCACGGGCCGGGGCGGCGCCCGCCGGCGGATCCCGGCCCGCGGGGTGGACACCCTCGTCGGCAAGAATCGGGCGGTGAGCACCGACCGCCGCCGCCAGCTCGGCACCGGACCCCGCCCCGCCGAGCACCCCGAGCCCCGGACGGCGGACCGAACGGCCGCACTGCCGCCGAGCGACTCCCCGCCGCTCCGGCCGCCGAAGACCCGCCCAGCCGGACCGGCGCCCGCCGAACCCTCGGCACAGGACCGGCACCCGCCAATGACCGACCCGGCCCAGGGCGCCGCCTCGCGTGCACACGGGTGCACGAGCACCCGTGTGCACGCGATCTGCGCGCGAGAGGCCCGTACGCGTGCGGGCACGCCACGTCCGGCGGACCGCCGCCGGGTAGCTTCCGTGCAAGGGAGTGCAGTCCTGGCTACCCGGGCCGCGACGGGGCCGCATCTGCGAACGCCCTCCGCGCCCGACACTGCGGCAGCCGAGGCAGACACCCAGCCTCGGCGATGCCGAGGACGGCCTGGTGCTCGGCATCGCACCGCGTCTCTCCAGCCGTGACCCGGGAATCATCGGAAGTCGGGCCGGCCTGGCACACAACCGCGGCTTTTCGAACTGGCCTTCGCATGGACGAACGGCATCCAGCTGCTGAGTTTTAGCCCACTCATGGATAGGGTCTCCCCCATGTCCAGAGCCATGAAAGTTACCCCACTGGGCGATCTGTTAGGCATCGAGCAAGATTTGGTCCACCTTGCACGAATGGCGCTCGCAGGTCGTAATCAAGACGTCCAAATGCTCCTTCAGCGGCTGGCACGGCGCTACGGGCGGGACAACGAGCGCTTGGCGGACGCGTTGCAGGTTCTCCTGCGTGATGCGCCCACATCCGATGCCCCGTTGCGGGGAGTGGGGACTGCGGCGCCTGTTCCTCTCGATTCGGACAGCCGCTTCCCACTGGTACGTATCGACCAGACCGGGTTGCCCGTGGAGCCGGTGCTGGCCCCTGCGGTCCGCGGTCAGGCGGACCAGATCTGCGAAGAGCACCTGCAGCGCGAACGTCTGCTCCAGGCTGGCCTCGTGCCAAGCCGTACAGCACTTTTTGTGGGGCCCCCTGGGGTAGGCAAGACCCTTGTCGCAAAGTGGATGGCCCAGCGCCTGGGGCTCCCGCTCCTTGTCCTGGACCTGTCCTCCGTCATGAGCAGCTTCCTCGGGCGCACCGGGGGGAACATCCGAAAAGTCCTCGACTACGCAAAGGCCAGCCCGTCGGTCTTGCTGCTTGACGAACTCGACACCGTTGCCAAGCGCCGGGACGATGGCGCTGAGGTTGGCGAGTTGAAGCGCCTGGTCACCGTTCTTCTGCAGGAGATCGATGACTGGCCGGCCAGCTCTCTGCTGCTGGCGGCGACGAATCATGCCAGTCTCCTGGATCCAGCTGTGTGGCGGCGGTTCGACGTGGTTGTCGACTTCCCCCTGCCCGACGAGGAGCAGTTGCTCCTGGCGCTGGAGCAGTACTGCGAGAAGCAGGCCGAGAGCAAGGTGCTCGCTGTCGTGGCGAAGGTGCTCCGCTCCCAGGAGTCCTCGTTCGCGGATGCCCACCGCCTCGTAAGCGCCGCGCGTCGACGGGCCGTCTTGAGCGAGGTTGCTGTCGCGGAGGTTCTGCTGGACTCGTGTGGTCAGCAGGTCAGGCAGCTGCCTTTCCCGGAACGGGTGCGGTTCGCCATGGACCTGGTTCAAGCTGATCACATGTCGCAACGGCGCGTATGTGAGCTGACAGGAGTAAGCCGGGACACGATGCGGGAAAGGTTGCGACGACAGACAGGGCAGAACTGATGAGGTAAGTGGGGGGGCACTGGTGTCAGGACCACGGAATTTCTTACTCGGCCATGGGGAACGGCTTGTCGAGGCAGTCACCATTCCACCGGGTGGAGGCGGCAGCAAGGGTCTTCCCTACACGGAAGACGAGGCGCGTGCCCGACTGCAGCCTCAGGTGAGTGAGACCTCACGCCGGTTCCGCCAGCTGCTGCCCGCTGCATGCCCTGACGAGCATGTGGTCGGTGTCATAACCCTGCACCCCCAGTTCACCGCCAAGACCTACCACCCTCAGCAATTACTCGACGAGCTCGGGCTCTCCTACGTGGGGGCTAAGAGCGCCGTCGTCCGCCCAGAGAAGCTGCGGGGAGACGGCGAACCGATCCCCATGGAGACGTCTGAGCTATTCGTGGCGGGACGCAGGGCGGCGTTCTCCATATGGTCCCAGCGCATGGGAGCAGGACTGCTACCAGGAGGCGACCAGCTCCGGAAGGTGGAGGCCGTCCGTGCCCCCTCCCCCGCCGAAAGGCAGCGCAGCATCGAGCGGTTACCCGACCGCAGTTCTCTCGTAGAAGTAGGGCTGCACCTGCCGGAACGGCTTCGCGAGCAGATCCTGACGGCGTTCGTCTCCTACGTGGAGATGCTGGGAGGCGTCGCGGAAGTCGATCACGCCTTACGGGTTCCCGGCGTCGGGTTCGTCCCCGTCAGACTCGCGCCGGCGGAGGTCGACCGCCTGGCGCAGTTCTCGTTCCTGCGGGTGGTCCGGCCCATGCCCCGGCTGCGCGCACTCCACCCGGCAGGTCCTCGGATCTCGGGGGAAGGCACGCGGGCCCCTCTCCTCCCTTCGGAAGGGCCCGTCGATCCCGCCTTGCGCCTGGCCATTCTCGACGGGGGGCTAAGTGAGAAAGGGCCCATGACGCGCTGGGCCCGGTCCCATGACGGCCCGGACATCGGGGCCGCCGATCCAGGTTTCCTGCAGCACGGCCACAACGTCACTTCTGCCGCCCTGTTCGGCCCCTTGGTCCCCGGTCAGAGGGCACCGCGGCCGTTCGCGGCTGTCGACCACTTTCGGATCATCGACGCGGAGCCAGAAGACGACCTGGCTCTCTATCGGACGCTGGACCGGATCGACACCATCCTCAGCGAAAACCCGCACGAGTTCGTCAACCTGAGCCTGGGACCGGAGCTGCCGGTGGAAGACGACGAGATCCACCCCTGGACAGCACTCCTCGACGCCTGGCTCGCCGACGGCAAGCGTCTGCTCACCGTCGCCGCGGGCAACAACGGCATCCTGGACCGACCGTCCGGTAACGCCCGTATCCAGGTGCCGTCCGACTGCGTCAACGCCCTTGCAGTCGGAGCAGCCGACTCCAACAGGGCCAGGTGGCAGCGGGCCTCCTACAGCGCGGTGGGCCCGGGCCGCTCCCCTGGGATGGTCAAGCCCGACGTGGTCGTCTTCGGCGGAAACGAGGAGGAGCCGTTCGTCTTCGCCGCCCTTCCGGGCCAGAGCATTCCCTCGATGGCGTACGGAACAAGCTTCGCTTCCCCCAGCGCGCTGCGGCTGGCAGCCGGCATCCGGGCTCACTTCGGTCCGGTCCTCTCACCGCTAGCCCTGAAAGGGCTACTCGTCCACTGCGCCGAGGACAACGAACAGGACACCACGGAACGCGGATGGGGGCGGCTTCCCGACAACATCGACGCTTTCGTCACCTGCCCGCCCAACTCAGCGCGTGTCGTGTACCAGGGCAAGCTTGCGCCCAAGCAGACCGTCCGCATGTTCCTGCCCATGCCCAGCGACGTGACGGGCAGGGTCCAGATCACCGCCACGTACTGCATCGCGTGCCCGGTCGACCCCCGCGCGCCGCGGAACTACACCTCCAGCGCGGTGGAACCCACGTTCCGCCCCCACATGGAGAACTTGACCGCCAGTGGCAGCACGGCCGAGTCGGTGGCGTTCTTCCAGGCTCGCGACTACATGCCGGAGGGAGAGTTACGCAAGGAGGCTCACAAGTGGGAGACGGTCAAGCACAAGACCCTCACCTTCCCTGCGGGCAAGCTGCTGCGTCCGGCCTTCGACGTCCGCCACGTCTTCCGCCTCGACAACCTCCCGGAGGGCGTCAGCGCGGATGCCTCCTACGCTCTGGTCATCACCCTGAAGTCTCCCGAAACCCCTGACCTGTACGACCAGGTAGTGCGCGCCTACGCTCCTCGGCTGGAAGTCCTTCAGCCCGTAATCGACATCCCCATCACCCTGAGCACCTGAGCCAGGGCGCACGGCGGGGGGAGGCGGCGCTGTGGCCCCCCTCCCCCGCCTGCGTGCCGGTGCCGCGGCTACAGCCCCGGCACGGCCACCCGCAAGGACATGCGCAGCCCCTTCGGCACCGTCATCGGGCCCGGGCCCGGGTGGTTCGTGACCGAGAGGCCGTGGCGGCGCTCGGCAAGGCGGTCCAGGAGCCTGGCGCGTCCCGACTCCAGCATGCTCTCCTGCCGGAACACGTCACCGAAGGCGGTGATGACGCTGTCCAGGCGAGCCGGCCCGGTCTCCGCCGCGTCCGCGGTATCGGACGACGATGCGCCTTCCGTCCTCTTGCCCACCGACGGCTCAGCTTCACTCAGGTGGTACTCCTGGCTCAGTTCGGCACCGGCCTGCAGCCACAAGTGCTTGAAGTAGCCGGTGTCTCCGGCCAAGAGCTGGACGAAGGCCTGGATGACGTCCCAGCCGGGGATCCTCTCGCCTTCGAGGAGCGCGGCGATCTGGGGCACCTCGAGAGTCCAGTGGCTGGCGACCACGATGTCGTACGGGGCGGGTCGTCCGGCCTTGGTGTGGAGGGTGTTCAGCGCGGCCCGCAGGCGCACCGTGGCGGGCTGGAGGTGGTCCTTCTCCTGTGCGGGCTCCGGGTCCCGGGCTTTGTCGCTGAGGCGCTCGGTCTCCCAGACCGTACGCAGTACGTCGGGATCCGCGCCGCAGGCCCGGGCGAACCTCTGCGTCAGGGGCCACGTCGGTACGCGCTCACCGCTGAGGATCCGCGAGAGGTAGGAGGCCGAGCAGCCGATGCTGGCGCTGACGTCCTTGTTGGTCAACTGGGCGGAGCGCACCAGCATCGACAGAACCGGGGCGAGGCGGTTGTAGGCGGCGCCGGACGGCTCCCGCGTAGTGGTGGGGGCGTCGGTCTCCTCGGGCCCCGGCTCTTTCGTCTCAGGCGTCGGCTCCTGTACGGATCCGGCGGGGGTGAGCGACATCCCGCGGAGTTTCGGGGCGAAGCCCTGGCCGGCCTTGCTGCGGATCCGAGAGAACCGCGACAGGCTGCGTTCGATGACACGGTCCGGGTATCGGTGGCGGGCGGTGTCCTCGCTGATGCGCAGGGTTTTCCCGATCGTCGCCCAGGTGGTCCGGTGGACGCGTGCACGGCCGACCATGCCCGCGGTGAGGCTGTCGAGCTGCTCCTGCATGCGGGCGACCTGACGCAGGGGGCCCTCACCGTCGGCCGTCGGCAAGGTCTTCACCATCTCGCGGGCGCCGGCCTGAATGTCCCTCAGGATCTCGGCGAGGATTTCGTCGGCGTCCGAGGGGGGTGCGGGGGGCCGCTGCGGTGCCTCGTGCACCGGCTGGTTGCTGCGGCTGTCCGGCTTCCGCGGCGGGGGCAGCACGGCCGTGGCCACCACAGGCGGGAGGGGCGCGGCCTCGTGGCGGGCCCGGTATGCCGACTGCCGGCAGGCGTCGGAGCAGTACTTGCGGGGCCGGCCCATCTTCAGAGCGGCGCCGGCGTCGAACGGGGTGCGGCAGGACTCGCAAACTTCATTCACGGCGTTTCCATCCGAGTCACGAAACGGGTTCAGATCAGACCTCCGGCCACGAGCAGGGCCGAAGTTCGCGGTTTTCGTCGCCGCCATGCCCCGTCGAGTGGTGACGGGTGCGTGGCGGCGGACCCGGCGCGGGGGCCGGGTGAAAACCCGGGCCCCCGCGCCCAGGAGCCTCAGCTCCTGTTACGGCGTACGCGCTTTGCGCTGATCACAGCAACGGCAGCGCCCGAGACGGCTGTGCCGAGTGCCGTACCGAACGCCGCGGCGGTCCCCGGCAGGACCGTGACCTGAACGGCCGTCGGCTCGGAGATCAGGAGAAAACCGAGGAACAGGCAGACAAAAAAGGCGGCGACCGCCGCCTTGCCAATCAGGTTCCTGTTACGAATCTTTTTGTTACGACGGCTAGGCTGGCTCCGCGCCAGGCGGGCAGAAGCCGGTTTGGCGCGGTTGCGCCGACGGGTACGTGCCATTCCAGGGCACTCCTTTTCGGTTCGGAACGAGGCATGCGGGGCCGACCAGAGTTTTCGCCGACCACGGTGTGGCCCCGCATGCGCCTGAGGGTGACGCTAGCGACACTGTGTGCTAGAAAACCAATCCCAAAAGCACACCGTGAAGCACGCCAAAGCGGGGCGAATTTTGCGTTCACGCAGGCTGAGACGGGCTTTCGTTAGCAGACCCACCCGCAACTTTCCGGATCTCACCCGAACCTGCGGCGCTACGCGCCTCAACCTGGTAAAAGACACCGTTCGGACATTCCCCGGACACCTCAGGAGCCCAGACCGAACAAAAGCAGCCATCCCAAATCCACGGCTGCAACGGGATCGGCCGCAATGCGCACACCTGGCGCCGGATCCGATCGACGGCACCGGCACCGGCACCGGCACCGGCCAGCTCGACCGCAGGTGTTCACCAGGGGTCATCGCGCCGTGACGTGTTGTCAGTCCGAGGTGGTTTCATGGGTCAGCTGTGCGGGGAGCACAGCCTGACTGGGAGGGGACCCCGGAATGCCGTCTGTTCGGGAGCACTTACGCAACGGAACGCTCGTCCGGGCTCACTGGCGCAACCCGGCCGGTTCCAGCAGGCAGGTCGGCCTGCTGTTCCTGTTCGTGGTGGCGATGTTCGTCCTGGGCAACAAACCGATGGGCGGCGCAGCCCCGATCGAACAGACACCCGGGCCGCAGGCGACGGTGTACCCGATCACGTGGCCCGGTTGGGACAAGCCGGTCGTGCTCCCCACACCGACGGTCTCGTACCCGATCGTCTTCCCCAGCCCCGGGACCACCCCGTGAACCGCCGCACGCCCGCACGACGCCCCTCCGGCCGGGGCCGGCGCCCCCGCAGGCTCACGAACACGGACACGGAGAAGATCGGTCTGATCGCCCTGGTGGGCCTGGTGGCGCTCAGCCTGATCGCCGGAGTACTGCGGTGGCTGGCCGCGCACCCCTGGGTGATCGTGCTCGCGCTTCTAGCGGCAGCGGTCGCGGTCGCGGTGTGGGTATGGCGACAGAAGGAGACAGCGCAGTGGGAGCGGGTCCGCGCCCAGGGTCTGCGCTACGCGGTCGAGCACCTCGACCGCCTGCACCACCGGCAGTTCGAGTTCGCCGTCCGGGACCTGATGCACCGCGACGGCTGCGCCGACGCCGTCCAGGTCGGCGGCCGGGGCGACAACGGGGCTGATGTGAAGGCCACCGATCCCTACGGCCGGCGCTGGGTGATCCAGTGCAAGCACCGCACCGCGGGCTGGGCCGGGAAGCCCGTCGGCACTCCCGACCTCCACGTCCTCAACGGCACCGGCCGACAGATCCACCACGGCGACGTCCTGGTCATGCTCACCAACGGCCGCATCACCGCCAACGCCGCCCACTTCGCCAAATCCCAGCGGCTCCACCTCGTCGACCGCCACCTCCTCGCCCAGTGAGCCGCCGGCTCCACACCCCTCTGGGAACACCTGCGAGCCCTACCCCCGCCCCGCAAACCGACCCCGCTTTCCTGAACCGGCTGAGGAGGTTGCAGGCTCCGTATCGCTCCTGGGGTGTCTAACGCCTGCGAGACCTCGGCCGGCGGCGTTCCTTCAGCACCCCGGCAACGGTGGCGGTCGCACCGGACAGCGCCGCAAGCACCGCGGCGCCCGCGGCCGCCAGCTCGGTCTTGCCTCCCCCGCTTTCCTTTGCAGTCGTGTTGATCCTTTCAATCGTCTTCTCCGTCACCGTCACCGTTGGTAGCACCGTCACCGTCTTGGTCACGATGGCGACTGGTGGCCCCTCGGTCAGCTGCGACGGGAGCACGGGCACCTCCGTCGGGGCGGCGTGCGCCCCGCCGGACCTGGTGGGACTTCGAGAAGGGCTGGGCGGGGGCTCCTCGGAGCGCGGTGGCCAGGTGGCCGAAGGCGAGGCGGACACAGGGGGCGAGGGGGAGGGAGTCGCTGTGGCGGTGGACACCACTGTCTCTCCGGGCGGCGCTTTCCCAGGCACGGTGGCGAAGGCGAGCGCAGCGAGCGCGAAGAAGCCCAGAACCATCAGGGTGATGCCGGTCCAGATGAGCTTCGACTGTCTCCTCGGACGGACGACGACACCCTTACTGCTGTCGGGAGTCACTCCTCCACAGTGCGCCGCCCCGCTGAGGCTCGCACGGTCGGCTCGGCGCCCAGCGCCCCCATAAGCGGCTCCGTCGCGCCGTTCCTCCATTACCCAGCACGAGGGGACCCGGCCGCCGCGTTGGCTGCGCTCAAGCGCCTGCAGCCGATGGCCGGGCCGCAGTTGTGGCGGCAGCTCCCTCTTTCCCTCGACAAAGATCACGGTGGCATCGATGCCAACTATATTGATATTGTTGGCATTGAAGCCAACAATAGACAACATGACACCCGCGTTCGTATTCACAATCCAGACCAGTACCGACAAGGGCCGCACGTGGCTCGTTGACGGCACCGCAGCCGACGAGAGGGGATACGCGAGCCCCGAGCAACTCGCCTCGGATGTCCTGGATGCCACCTACCGGTCTCTCCTGGAGGGCACAGGTAGCGCGCCTGTGCCGCTCGTTCAGGTACAGGTCTACAGCGGGTCGGTCACCGGCATCCCCCTCGCCACCTCCTCTATCGGCACCGATCGCCAGTGGGAAGCCACGCACGACCTCCTCGCTGAAATCAGTGCCGACATCAAGCGCTTCGAAGAGGAGAAGAAGCAGGCGGAGCAGCAGGCTGCCAGTGCGCACACCGCCATCGGCAATGCCAAGCAGCGGTTGGAGAGCGTCACGAAGTCGGCGATCCGCATGAAGATGCCCCAGGTCGACATCGCCCACGGGGCCAATCGGAGCCGGGAGTGGGTTCGCCGCATCCAGGGCGGCCTGACCACCGGCCAGTAGCTTCCGCACTGTCGTATCCCTGCACCCCCATCCACTTCCAGGAGAGTCCGGTGGAAGACGTCGTAGCGCCGCTCGGTGAGAGGCAGTTCCTCGACGAGCAGCTGACTGCCTGGACGCGGGCAGGAGTCCGCCAGGAGAGCCCGGTGGTGGTGTTCGTCGCGGGGCCCCCGGGCAGTGGCAAGACCCGTTTGGGCGACCTTGTCCAGGCCGCTCTTGATCACCGTGGGGGCGCGGTCCGGATCGGTAGCGATCTCTACAAGGACGCGCACCATGAGTATCAGCGGTTCCTGGCCCAGGACGTGCGGACTGCTGGCGTCCAGGTGCGGGCCGATACCCGGCGCTGGCAGGCAGAGGTCGAGGCCCGGGCGCGGGCCGGGCGGATGGACGCGGTCGTCGAAACGGCAATGTCGGATCTGGCGGAGTTCCGGTCGGTGGCGTCGTCCTACCGGGAGGCGGGGTACCGGATCGAGGTGGCGGCGCTGGCCACTCCTGAGGCGGTGGATCAGCTCGGGATCTTGTCGCGGTTCCTCGACGGCGCGGTAGAAGGTCGGGGCCGGTACGTGTCGTGGGCCAATCACGATGCCTGTGCGCAGGGCCTGCTGAGTACGCTGGCTGTGGCCGAGGCCGAGCATCTTGCGGACCGAATCGTCATCGTGCGGCGCGATCAGGTGGTGCTGTACGACAACCACCTCGTCGGCGGGGCTTGGCACCGGCGCCCGGCCGCTGAGCGGGCAGTGGCTTACGAGCGGGCCCGCCCGTGGAGTGCGCAGGATACGGCCGTATTCCGGCGCGAGCTCGCCCTCACCGATCAGCGGCTGCACCGCGAACCGCTGGACGGGGACCGGCGCTTGGCCGTGCAGCGGGACAGCGAGCGCGCGGCCGCACTGTCCGAGCCCGTGCGCAGGATTGCCCAAGCCACCGCACGGGCCCCTGGCGTCGACTACCACAGGCTGTCCGTCGACGAACACCAGTGGATCTTCGACGAGCTGATTGCGCCATCCATCCTCGGCGGAGTGACCGCGCGCAGGGACCCGCAGGCGGTGTTCGTGGTGGGACAGCCCGGCGCGGGAAAGAGTGGCGTCTCCCGGATGGTGCGCAGGGCGATGAGGCCGGGGACGACGCACGTGGTGGGGGATGACTTCAAGGTGGCGCACCCGGACTACCTCCGGCTCCTCACCGACGATCCCCGGCACGCGGGCGCCGCGATCCGCGCCGACTACCGTGCATGGATGGGCCAGGCCGAGGCACATCTCCGCACGCGGCGCGGGGACGTTCTGATCGAGGCGGCTCCGGGCGACACTCGTGAGTTCATGTCGAGCGTGCTCCCCTTCCACCAGGCCGGGTATGCGGTCGAGGTTGTGGTGGTCGCGGTCCGCGCGGCCGACAGCCGCCTGGCCACCGCTCTGCGCTATGCCCGCGCCCAGCAGCTTGGCATTCCTGCTCGGTTCACCTCCGCGCGCGGGCATGGCGTCTGCTTCGAAGCCGTCGGCGACGTGGTCGCCTTGGCCGAAGCCCACCCGGCCGTCGCAGCGGTGACCGTCATCGGGCGGGACGGCACGGCCCTCCTCCGGTCCGAGACGGACGGCCAGAGGGGCCGTGCCGTGTGGGCGCTGGCCGCCGAACGCAGTCGCGCGTACACGCGCGAGGAGGCTGTGCGGTTCCTCTCCCTGCACCGCGCGCTGCGCCGGGCCCTGCCGCGCTACCGGCACGAGCTCGACGAGATCGCCGCGCTGGCCCGTCCTATGATGCCGACCGGTATGCGGCCAGCCCGGCTGTCCCACCCCCGCCCCGGCGTCCAGATGTTGTGCCTGCCCGTCCGGCGGGGCGGAGACTATTGGCCGTTCAGTTCTTGGAGCCGGGCGGCGTAGAGGGAGGCGATGCGGGCGGCCTCGGCAGGCTCAACGTCGTCGAGGCGCGCTTGGTCGTCCAGCGCGCCCTGCCGTGCCGCCTTGAGCTCGTCCATGCGGGCTTCATCGGGGAGCGGCGCCCGGCGCTCGTCGAGGATCTGGGAGCTGTAGAACGCCACCACCGCCCGCACGGCGTCGAGGGCTTGCTGGTCTTCGCCGCCGTGCTCGTCGCGGCCGGCGAAGTCGGGGCCGTCAGTCGGGTTGGACATGGAAAACCACCTTGATGTCGATCTTGGCCAGAAGGAGTCATTCTCCTACCCGGTTCCACCGGGCGGGCCAGGCTGTCCCTGCGCGACAGCGGCCGCGGCAGGTTCGGGTCCGGCCGCTTTCGGTCATGCTTCGCCAAGCGGTCCACGGCGGGCATAGGTTGGGAATCCAGTGATCAACTATGGGGGCTGCCGTGGCGGGTCGGGACTTGCGGGCGCTGTTCAGCACGAACGACCGGAGCCTGGAGACCGCGGAGGCGTTCACCAACCGGCACACCCAGTGGGAAGTGGTCGCGGCCGCGTTGAGCGAGCATCTGCACCGCGTGGCCCGTCCGGACTTCGACGTCGAGGACCTCGAGGCCTCCCGCGCCAACGTCGTCGTCTTCCACGGCGTCGGCGGGATCGGTAAGACGACCCTTTCCCGCAAGCTCGAGGCGGCTCTCGCCGGGGCGGAGGCGCGGCCCGTCCAGTGGGGCGAACCTTCCTGGGGCGAGACCCGGATCCTGCCGGTGCGGATCGACCTCGCCCGTTCCGCCGGCAACGACTTCGAGCGGATCGTGCTGACCATCCGTCTCGCGCTCGCCGAGATCGGCCGGCCGCTGCCGGCCTTCGATCTGGCTCTGCGCCGGTACTGGGAGGCACAGCATCCCGGCGAGAGCTTGGAGGAGTACGTGAGCCGGGGCGGGTTCGCGACCCGGTTCGGCAAGGGCCTGTCTCAGCAGATGCAGTCCGCGCTGTCCGACGTCGCTCAGGCCCTGCTGCTGCCCGGCACCGTCGGTTCCGTCGTCGGCCAGGTCACCGGGTCCCTCGTGAGGGCGCTGCGTGAGCGTCGCCAGACCGTCCGCGCGCTCGCCGGCTGTGTCCGTCTTGCCGACCTTCTGGACGCCGAGCCGGACCTGGACGCGCTCTCCTTCTACCCTCATCTCCTCGCCTGGGAGCTCGCCCAGCTCCCTTCGGACAAGCAGGCCGTTCCAGTCGTCCTCTTTGACACGTTCGAGGAGATCGGGGACCGTACCCACCGCGATCTGGAGCGCTTGATCCAGCGAGTGGTATGGCTGATGCCGAACGCGTTCTTCGTCATCACGGGACGCGCGCGGCTCCAGTGGGCCGATGAGGCCCTCCAAGGCCAGCTCGACTTCACCGGGCCTGCGGCCTGGCCCGGCCTCGCCAGCCGCCACCACGTCCCGGCCGCCCGCGCCGCGGGGCGGGCACCGGGGCCAAACCGCCAGGTGCTGATCGGCGACTTCGCCCCGGAGGACTGCGACGACTACCTCGCGCGGCGCCTCTCCCACCACGGCCGGCCCCTCATCAGCTCGCCGATCCGAGACGTGATCACTGGCCGCTCTCACGGTCTGCCCCTGCACCTCGACCTGTCGGTCATGCGGTTCCTGGAAATTCGCCGCACCCGGACCCCGCTCCCCGCCGACTTCGACCACGACTTCCCCGCCCTCATCGCCCGCACCCTCTCCGACCTCAGCGCAGAGGAGCGCCACGTCCTGCGGTCTGTCTCTCTCCTGGACGCCTTCGACCTCCGCTTGGCCACCCACACCGCGGGCCTGGCCCACCAGGCCTCCGCGCAGCGCCTCATCGAGCGGCCCTTCGTCCGCGAGAACCCCTTCAGCCTCTGGCCCTTCCACCTGCACGCGCTGATCCGGTCCACAATCCGCACCGCCGACGACGCCACCGACGACCGTTGGACCCCCGCCGACTGGACCGCGGCCGCCGAACGCGCACTCGCCGCGCTCGGCGCGCAGTGGACGGCAGCGAGCAGCCGCGACCGCATCCTGCTGGTCGGATGCCTGCGCCAGGGCCTCGCCGTCGCCCGCGACCACCACCTCGATCTCGGCTGGCTCACCGACGCCACCTGGGCTTACATCGGTGACTCCGTATGGGAGCCCCTTGCTCCGCCCGCACAGCCCGGGACCGAGAACGCGATGGCCACGGCCGCCGACGCCCTCGTTGAACTCCTCAGCACACTCTCCCGACGCCAGCACGAACACCGCACTCTTTCCATCGGCAGGCTCACCGCAGTCATCGACAGCGGGCTCCTGCCTCCCGAACTTCGGGACGTGGGCGTCTACTACCGTGCCAAAGCCGAACGCGACCTCGGACGCACCCAGGAATCGCGGAACGGCATGCAACACGTCGCCGAGGCCGGAGGCCGTCTCGCCCCGGCCGCCCGCCGCGGTCTGGCCCACCTCGCCCGCCTGGCCGGCGACTTCCCCACCGCCCTGGCCACGGCCCGGACGCTCGGCTGGGCAGGCCGCCACCACCGCGTCGAAGGCGACGTCTGGTGGGTCCAGGCCTCCATGGACCGCGCGGCCGCCTCCTACGCTGCGGCCCGCACCGAAGCGGAGGAACACGGCATCGCCGGCGAACGTGCCACCTCACAGGCTCAGCGCGCGCTCGTCATCGCCTTCACCGACCCCGCGGGCGCCGCCGATGAACTCGAACTCGCCGAACAGCTCCTCACCGGGCTCAACCTGCGCACGACCACCCTCACCACGAAGGTCGCCGCACTCGTACGCGACGCGGGCGATACCACCGCCGACGTCGAAGACCGCTGCCGCATGCTGCGCGCCGAAATCGACACGACCGGAATCGTGGCGGCCGCCGCCCTCCTGGAACTCGCCACCGCTTTCCATCACGCCGTCCTCAACGGGCACGACCAGGTCGGCGCCTCCATCAGCCGGGTCCGCAACCTGACGGGGGAGAACAGCGACTACGGCTACTACGCCGACATCGCCGCCTACATGGCGGACCTGCCCCTCCCCGCGCCCTCCTGCGTTCGATGGATCGACTCGGAGGAACAGACCCGCGCGCGGTGGCGCAGCCTCGTCACTACCCGTCGCGCGCAGCTCGGACGCCGGACATGACCGGCGAAGCCGCCTTGCGACACCACCCTGCTGTCGTTTTTTTCCGACAGTGGGAATCCCAACGGGCCTAGCAGCCACGTCGCCTGACCGGTCGGCTGTCGTTTTTTTCCGACAGCGCCTGTCGGCACGCCTGGAATCCGCCTCGGCACTCGGTACGCTTCCGCCAGACGATCTGTAACGGAAGGACAGACATGGGCACGAGAGTCGCCTCCTACAGCGAGAAGGGCGGTGTGGGAAAGAGCGCTCTTGCCGCGGGCCTCGCGGCTGCCGCCCGTAAGCGGAGGATGGAGGGACAGCCGGGAGTGGTGTTCGCCGGAGACCTCGACCCACGCGGCACCCTCACCGCCGAGCTCGGCGCCATCGACGCCGCGTTCACCATGAACGACCTGCTGGCGATGGACCCCAAGGGGGAGAGCGGCCTGGCCGCCGATGCGTTCACCAACGCCTCCGAAGCATGGTCCGGCGTCCGTGTCCTGGCATCGGAGCGCCCGCTGGCGCACCGCGAGACGGACCCGTCCGCCGGCCTGGAATTCCGCCTCCGCATCAGCCTGAACGGAGTCGACGGCGACGACGACTTCACGGTCTTCGACCTCCCGCCGCGCGCCGGCGGCAAGCTCGTCTCCAGCGGCCTGGTCGCCGCCACACACGTGGTGATCCCCGCCACGCTCGACGAGGACGGCCGCATCGGAGCCGCCGAGGCCATGGACACCATCCGGATGGTCCAGCAGACCATGAACCCCGGCCTCAAGGTCGTCGCGATCGTGCCTTCCATCGTCCCCGGAGGAAAGTCCACCCTCGGCGACGCCATAGGGAAGCACCTCGCCGCCACGTACGGCGACCTCTACCGCGACGACTTGGCCATCCCGAGGCACGCCGTACGCCAGGCAACGCGCTTCGCGTGTGTTCCCGTCACAGGTCAGCCCGGCAAGGAAGCACTGGCCCTGTCCACGGCATACGACAGGATCCTCACGGCCGTAGGGGAGTCGGTATGAGCACGAAGAACCTCGTGGCAGCGGGCGCCAGCCGCCTGGCCAAAGCTGCTGACTCTGGAGTCGATCCCGCCGTCCCCACTGAGCACCAGCCGCCGGCAGAGGCCCGTCAGCTGGTACCGAGCGGGTTCGACGCCAGCACCCTGGTGGGAAAGACGGCCTCCGAGCAGTTCCAGGCTCTGGACGCGGCCTACGCCAACGCCGAGGGGGCTGAGTTCGCGTCGATCGCGGCGGCCAAGATGGTCGGCACGATCCAGCGCGGCACCGTACTGAAAGCCCTCATCGAGGACGACCGATTCAAGGCCGGCGGCTACACGAGCATCGGTGAGTACGCGAAGAAGGTCGGCATCAACCGGCAGTACGTCTATGACCTCATCACCGATGCGGAAAACCTCCTGGCCATCAGGCCGCTGATCGAAGCCGCTGGGCACCCTCTCGTCGCCTCGCACGCCGCGATCCTGCGGCCGGTATACGACGCCAAAGGGCCCGCCGAAGCCCAGGCGCTCCTCGAGCTGGCCAAGGAGTCAGGGAAACTGACCGCCGCCTCCCTGACCGATGCGGCACGCGAGCTGGGGTTCCTCCCGGCGATCCCCGGCCAGTCGAAGCCGAGCGCTTCGTCGGCACTGCCGGTGACGAACACCCTCGCGTACGTCGGTGCGGTCTACAAAGCTGTGGCCCCGGCCAACGTCCGGGCCCTCGTCGAGCGGGACCCCGCGCAGGCACTACAGCTGATGGACGAAGCCGCAGCGGAGATCCGCAAGATCGAGCGTCGAATCCACGAGGGCCGAAAGCTGGCCCAGCAAGCGCTTCCCAATCCCGGCGAGGCCCCTGTTGATGGTCTGATCAACGACGGGCCGTAGCCTGCGGCCCAAGCGGTCCAGCACAAAACTAGAGGCGCTCGTCCCGAGAGGGACGGGCGCCTCTGCTATCTGCTGTCACGGCCCAGCCGAGAGACGATCGCAGCGCTTCACGCAGCACAGAAGACGCGCGTGCCGAGGGACGCTGCGCAGGCGATTAGGCTGCCCGTCTGGCGCCAGCCCCCTCTCGTTCCTTCGCGCAGCCTTCGACCGCACAGCACGCTCGCCTCCCCGCGTGCGCGCGGGCACCTTATTGGGTTGACCACGTCGTGACCTCAACGCCTCCGGCCGGAGAGCAGCGGCCCGAGGGCACCGGCCAGGGCTGTCGCCACCGCAGCTACTGCCGCGATCGGCGCGGTCAGCGGCGGGTGGGCCAGGCAGAGGTAGGCGGCGGCGCCCAGGGTCAGAGCGACAACGAGGACCAGGAGCAGCAGCACGAGCGGGTCAGTGCGCGGAGCCGGCCGAGGCGCAACCTGCTGAAGCGGGGACTGCTGCTGGGGGTCGGTGGTGGACATTGCGGTTCCCTCCCGTGGAAGCCTGCGGGCGGTCCGCAGGTCTGGAACGCGGAGCATGCACAAGCCGCCCCCTAAAGTCTCGGAGTGACGGCGAGAGCAGGGGCTGCGCGCCTTGAATGAGGACCGAGGAACGTGTAGGCGCCCGTCCCTCACGAAGGTGTTGTGGGGTGATGGCGGCCGGATGTTACGCCCGGACCCAGATTGCTGTGCAGGCGTCCCGATCGACCGGGCAGTCGGTTTCTCCCGTTCGCCGTACACACCGGCACCTCTAGCTGCTCGACCCTCGCCATGGGACCAGCCTGAGGGCACAACAGGGTCGCGACTATCACGCGTTCCGGATAGTTGGGGCCAAGGCTTCACGGAGGGCGGAGAACGGGTCGGGGCGGGGTTCGCCGACAGAGCCTGGGGCGGGACACTGGCGGGATGATCGAGCGTCGCCCGCTGGGCACCGGCCCCCGTCCCGCTACTCCACCGGCACAGCCGACGGCTGCGCGCCGGGCTCGCCTTGCTGCCGAAGGCGAACCGTCGGCGGCACCCGCACGTAGCACCCTGCCGGATGCCGCAGGGCAGCGGCGGGTGCTCGGCGAGGGCGGGGGTCCGGCCGAGAGTTGACCCATCCCCGGCTGGGCGGGCGGGGTTGTGCGGTGGGCCACTACATTGAGCGGCTGCACAGCACGGAGCAAGGGGGGGCTATGGACGCCGACGGCAGCCACGACACTTCGCACCGGGTTCCGCGGCCGGCGGGCCCGCCGCCGCGGCCGGTCTCACCACCAAGCGCTCCCGGAGCCTCCCTTGCGCCGCCGGTCGGGATGCCGGGGAACGGGCCGACGATCGCCGAGTGGCTGAGGGTGCCGCGGCCGGATGCCGAGGCGGGGGTATGGCGGTACGGGCATGCTCCTCGCGCCGCCGAGGAGCCGGAGTCCACGCCGACCCGGCAGCTGATCAGCGGCGCGCTGATCTCCCTCCTGGCCGGACTAATGCTGTGGTCCCTGCTGTGGAACGGCTACCTCGGGAGCTTCTGGATCTGGCCGCTGCTGATGTTCACCCCCGACTCCTGGCGCGGGACGCAGTCCTTCGTGACGGCAGGGTGGATCTGGTACGCGATCGTCGGCGGTGGGTTGGTCTTCGGCTTCGGCCGACTGGGACGGTGGCCCGAACTGCTGCGCCGAATCGTCGGCCGCCCGGCCGCCACCGCGGCGCAGTCCCCGCCCGTGCCGGTGGCGGTGGCGGCGCCTGAGGATCCGGCGGGCTGGCCACAGCTGCGCGCAGCGGGACTGACCGCGGCCGCCGACCGGCTGGCCGCCGAGGCGGAGTCCGGACGGATGAACGACGTCGACTATCTGCGGATCCGGCGGGCCTGGGAGGGGGTGCGCGCCGACGCCTCGCGGATGCGGCCCTTCGAGGGTTCCGTACGCGACAAGGGGGCGGCTGCCTGTCTGCATCCGTCGGGGGCGCGGGACCTGCCGGTGCGGGCGGCGCGGCACGACCTGGTCAACCGGCAGGTTCTCCTCGGCAGCGTCGATCCGGGTGCGCGCACGCCGTACCCGCGGCGTGGGACCGGGTTCGCGCTGGAGCCGGGTGTGCTGGGGACCTCGCTGGTGGCGGTCGGGCCGTCGGGGAGCGGGAAGACCGGCCGGCTGGTGCGGCCGGTGGTGGAGTCGCTCGCGCTCCAGGCGCTCACCGGGCAGGCCGCTGTCGTCGCGGTCGGTGCGGCCGGCGTACAGCTGGGGCCGGACGCCGGGTTCGACGTGGTCGTGCGGATCGGTGATGCGGCCTCGGCGTACGACCTCGACCTGTACGCCGGATCGGTGGATCCGGATGAGGCCGCGATCCTGCTGGCGGAGGGGTTCGTCGGCGACGTCGCGGGGATGGACGTGCGGCGGGCGGCGACCGCGCTGGCGCAGCTGCTGGGGCCGTTCCGGGCGGCGTACGGCCGCTTCCCGGCGGTATCGGAACTGCGGGAGCTCCTGGACCTGCTGACGGAGCCGGTGGACGCGCTGCGGCAGGCACTGCAGGAGGCGGGGCACCACTCCATGCTCCGTGAGCTCGACGCCCGGGTCCGCACCCATGGGGCACCCGGGGATCCGGGGCCTGTCCTGGCCGACCGGGTGGCGCTGCTGGACCGGCCGGCTTTCGCCGGGTTCTTCGACACGACCGGGAAGAGCCGGCCGTTCTCGATGGCCGCGCTGGAGCATCCGCTGCGAGTGCGGATCGATCTGCCGGAGAGCGGCCACGCGGATGCCTCACGGATGCTGGCCCGTCTGCTGCTCGCCCAGTTCAATGCCGCGGCGGCGGTGCGCTCCGACCGCTCCCTGTTCGCGTTCCTGGCCTTCGACGACGCCTCGCACACCCTGACGCCGGGGACGCTGCGCGGGGTGCAGCGGCTGCGGTCGGCGAACGCGGGGGTGCTGCTGGCGCTGCGGAGTCTGGAGGAGGTCCCGGAGGCGCTGCGGACGCCTTTGCTGGGGGCGGTGGGGTGCCGGATGGCGTTTTCCGGGGTGACGACGTGGGACGGGCAGCGGTTCGCGGAGGCCTGGGGCACGGAGTGGGTGGAGACGCGGGATGTCACGCACCGGACGGTGTTCGCCGACCAGCCGATGACGCGGGCGATCCACTCCTTCCGCAAGCTCGTCACGGGCAAGGCGGTGACCACGGACGCGGTGACGGTGCGGCAGGTGGAGCGGGAGCGGTGGTCGGCGTCCGATCTCGCGCACGCGGTGCCGCCGGGGCACGCGGTGCTGTCGCTGACTTCCGTGCGCGGGGAGCGGGCGGCGCCGCTGCTGGTCAACTTGACGATCTGACGTCATCCGGCCAACTCCCGATTTCGGTCCGCACCATTTTGGCCCGTTCTGCCGCGAATCAGTGGCCGGTGAAGGCTCGTTGACCTGCGCAAGCACGGTGCCGTCGTCGGCGGCGGGACGTAGATTTCGGCTGGTGACCGAGGTCAGGGGGGCTGATGACGACTGGTCAGGGGGCCGGCTGGGAGCCGGCCGACGGGTCCGCGCCGTACCCGCCCGCACCGAAGGTCCCGCCGCCGCGCCCGGCCTACCCGCCGGAGCCCGAGCCGGCTGACCCTGCGGGCGATCCGGCGGTCACCGACTGGTGGCGCTACCCGGACGTCCGCCAGGAGTGGCAGGACACCTGGGCGGGCGAAGGCCAGGAGGCCCGGGAGGCCGCCTGGGAGATCGGCGCGCAGATCGGGGAAGCGGTCTCCGCCCACCTGCCCGCGCCGGACGGCCCGCCGCCGACGCCGGCCGAGCAGGGCTGGCGGGGGCTCGACCTGCGCTGGCTGGGCCTGAAGTACAACATCCCGGCGGTACTCCTTGCGCTGCTGGTGACGTGGCGCAGTGAGAGCGCCGTGGGGCGGATGACCCGGGCGGTGTCCGAGGACGGGATCTTCGCGCCGCTGGGCTGGCTGCTGCTGGTCGGTCTCGTCGGCCTGGCGGTGATGGTCCTGCCGATCGGCAACCTGTTCGCGGGCCTGGTCGGCTCGATCTTCCGGGGGCTGACCGTCCTGGCCGTGCGGGCCTGGCAGGCCCGCTACATCGGATATTTGCTGCGCCTGCTGGTGGCCGTGGCCGCCTGGGCGTTCGTTATCGCCCTGCTCCGCGTCGGCGGCAGCTGGGCACTCAACTGGCTGACTGGAGCGTGAGATGAACACAACCGGGGCTGCGGCCGGCGGGATCGGTGCGGTGGCACTCGGACTCGTCTGCCTCTTCTACCAAATCGGCCGGTGGCGCGGAGGCGACCCGACACCCAAGGTGCACTTCTTCGCCGGGGTCGCGATCGCCGCCCTGCTGCTCCTGGGCGGAGGCGTCCTCGGGGTGATGGGCGGGACCGCGGCCGCGCTCGGCAACGGCGTCGGCACGTACGCGCTGGAGGGAGCCACCGGAGCGGTCGCGAACGCCGCCTCGCATACGCCGATGACCGGCGGGGAGAAGGTCGGTGTCGGGGGCGCGATCGCCGGGCTGTGCCTGCTCGCCCTGTACGCGGGCCTGATCAAGTCGGGCCGCTACGACCTCAAGAGCCCGCTGATCCGCGGGGCCCTGGTCGGCGTGTGGCTGGGTGCCTCGGCGGGTCTGATCGGTATGGCGCTCGGCCTGATCCGCACGAGCGGCAATACGGTCGGCGACATCCTCGTCAACACGATCTGAGCGGGAGAGCGGAAGCAGTGGCGGGCACGGGCAGCACCAGCGGCAGAGATGGCGGGATCGGAGCGGGAGCGGCGCATCTGCGCGCGGAGTGGGGCCGCTGGTGGCGGACCGAGGACTGGACGGACACCCACGTCGCGCACTACGTCCTGAACGACCAGTACCGGACGTGGATGCGGTTCCAGCAGCGCAACAGGGCAGAGGTGCAGCAGAACATCGGGCTCCTGAAGGAGCAGCAGAAGTTCCAGCGGCAGGCGCAGATGATGCAGATGAACGCCCAGCGCCAGCGCCACAAGCGCGGCGGGTACGGGGGCGGGTACGGCGGCGGCGGTATGGGCGCCTCCCCCGCGATTTCGTTCCGGATGATGCAGTGGGCGTCCCTCCAGATGCGCATGGGGCAGAAGGAGTTCCACCACCTGGAGATCACCCCGTCCATGCTGCACATCGGCCGCGGGCAGGTCCGCTCCCGCCGCCACCTCGCGGCCACCGCCTGGATCCTCGGCCTCGGCAGCGTCTGGGCCGGCCTGTGGTGGGTCTCCGCCACCGCCGCTTTGCTTCTCGCCCTGGCCGCCGTCGCCGTGTTCGCCATCGCAGCCGCGGGGTCCGGCCGCAACCCGAAGCCGCGCCGCCCCGCCGTGCCGAAGCTGTTGTTCATCCCGCCGAACGCGCCGGCTCACACGGAGCTCGCCGCCGACCCGGAGCCGGAGCCGTTCGCGATCCGCGAGGCCGGCCGGGATCCGCGCCAGGCCCGCGAGGCGGTCCGCCTGGCGCTGAAGAAGGAGCGGGCGAAAGTCGCCGAGGTGATGGTGCCGGAGGAGACGGCCTACGGGTGGAAGGTCCCGCTCGTCCTGGAGTCGGGTACGGCCGGGCAGCTTATCGGCCTCCTCAAGCCGCTCGCCACCACGCTACGGGTGGGCGAGTCCCGAATGCTGGCGCAGGCGGCCGACCCGGACGACGCAGCGCTGGTCCGTCTTCAGATCCTGACCCGCGATCCGTTCGCCAACCCGCCCGCCTACCCGGTCCGGGCTCCGCGGTCCTGCTCGATCACCGACCCGTTCTCCATCGGGGTGTCGATCGAGGGGGAGCACACCCCGGTCGTGCTGGCGGGCCAGAGCATCCTGATCGTCGCGCGCATGGGCGGCGGCAAATCCGGCATGGTCCGGGCGCTGGCGGACTACGCCACCGCCTGCGCCGACGCTGTCGTCGTGGACATTGACCCCACCGGCCGCGGGCTGGGGCCGCTGGGGGCCTGTGCCGTGCGCACCGCCCGTACGCCGGAGGAGGCCGAGCAGGAGCTGGCCTACCTCTTCGCGCTCGCCCAGGCACGCATCAGCGCCCTCGGCCCCACCGAGGACAACATGCCCGTGACGCCCGCCCAGCCGGCCGTCATCGGCTTCGTGGACGAGTTCCCCCTGCTGACCCCGAAGGGCAAGCAGATCGCGCTCCAACTCATGCGGCTGGGCCGCAAGGCACGGGTCACCCTGGTGGCCTGCACGCAGGACGCCACCGAGCAGATGATGGGTGACGCCGTCGCCGACTCCTTCGGCGTCCGCATCCTCATGTCGTGCCGGTTGGCCGACGTGCCCCTGGTCGTCGGCCAGTCGGACGCCGTGTCCCGGGGCTGGCTCCCGCACCTCCTGGTGCCCTCCCCGGGCGAATGGGAGATCGCCGACGCGGGGCAGTACTACTGCGTCGCGCCCCGCCACAAGGAACCGGTCCTGCGCTACGTCAGCTACCTCGACGCGGGCGCCGCCGCCGCGCGCGCCCGGGAGCGGGTCGACGCCGGGCTGCCCACCCTGACATGGCCCTCCGCCGCCGGCGCTCCCGCTCCCCCGGGAGGCGGCACACCCCGGCAGCTTCCCCCGATCGCGGCCCACCTGCTGGCCGCCTTCGCTACCCACAGTGATCCGGAGGTGCTGACCATCTCGCAGCTGGCCGAGTACCTGCTCGCGGCCGACCCGGCCACCTGGGGCAAGTGGGAGGGGAAGACGAACCGGCTCCTGATGATCGGGCGAACCATCCAGTCGCAGCTGAAGGCCGCCGGCCTGACGGTGGCGACCGTACGCGTCGACGGCCCGCGCGGACGGCCCGCCGGCTACAGGCTCGCGGACATCCAAGGCGCCCTGTCGTGATGCGTCCACGATGTGTCAGCGTTACGTCGTGGTACGTCGGCGGTGCATCCCGATGCGTCGCGGGCAGTTTTCACAATGCGTCGATGCGTCAGCCCCAGACGCATCACACTCAGGTTGTGACCTGCGATGACGCATCAGACGCATCAATCCGACCCCCCGGCCTGGAGGGCTGATGACGCACAATCCGGCCCAGTACGCCCGGGTCGCCGCCGACTCACTCGACCGGCTCGTCCAGGACGTCCGCGCGGGCCGCGCCGAATGGGGCCACCCGCACACCGTCCGCCAGGCCGCCGAGGACCTGCTGCGGGTATCCGACGCGATGGCCACCGTGCTCCAGCAGATGGCCGCCGCCCTCGACCCGGCCGCCCCGCAGACCCGCCAGACCGCGGCGGCACTCCACCTCGCCGGCCAGGCCTCGGTCACCGCCGCCACCCAACTTCGCACCGCCCGCCGCACCCTGCACTGACCGTGACCACCCGAGGGGGAACTCTGATGACTGACACCACCGCCGCGGGGGTCTGCTGATGCTGCTCGCCGAGCCCTGCGACAACATCGTGGGTCCCATCAAAGAGGCGTGCGAACCCGGCACCGGTACCGGAGGAGGCGTCCTGCCCGGCACGCCCACCGACGGACCCCTCGCCGCACTCGACCCCCTGACCTCTCTGGCCCAGTCCGCCGCGAAGGCCGCGCACTGGACTGCCTCCCAGCTCGGCAAGCTCGTCGGCGGGGACGGCGTCGCCGTCGACCTCACCAACAAGTCCTTCCTGCAGCAGTACGCCGTGGTGTTCGCCGCCTCCACCATCCTGGTGCTGGTGCTGTGGCTGCTGGCCGTCGCCAAGCGCGCCATCCGCGGCGTGCCGATGACGACCGCGATGTCCGAGGCGATCAGCCTGCTCTGGCTCGCGGTCGCGGCGTCCGCGTTCACCCCGCTGGTCCTCTACACCGTCATCGGGGCGACCTCCGCCGTCACCGACGTCCTGGTGTCCGCGCTCGGCTCCGACCCCAACGGTCTTTTCGAGTCCCTCGGCTCGAACCTCGAGGCCGGGAAGGTCGGCGGCGGCCCCCTCATCCTGCTGATCGTCTCCATCGCCACGATCGCCCTGTGCGGGGCCCTGTGGCTGCTCCTGGTCATCCGCGCCCTCGGCCTGTACGTCGGCGCCCTGTTCTCCGTGGTCATCTACGCGGGCCTGGTCGACCGGGACTGGTGGGGCCACACCCGCCGGTGGGCCGGCGTGATGTTCGCGCTCATCGCCGTCGAGCCGGTCATCGTGATCGTCATCGGCCTCGCCGCCGCGTTGCAGAGCAGCCCGGACACGAACAACGTCGTCACCGGCCTGGCCATCACCCTCATCGCGCTCGGAGTCGCCGTCTACCTCGTGTGGAAGGTGCCTGCGGTCGGCGACGCGGTGAAGGTCGCCCGGGGCGCAGCCAAGGCCACCGGCGGCACCGCACGCGCGGTTACCGCCACCGCGTCCGCGGCCACCGGCGTCATGCGCGGCATCAGCGCCCACGGCGAACGCGGAGGGGGCGCAGGAGGCGGCGCCGGGCGCTCCAGCAGCATCGGAACCCAGAAGGCCCCGAACAACGTCTCTGGCGGGATTGCCGCGCACTCCCAGCGCAAGCCCAAGGACAAGTAGCCAGCCCGGGACGCCCCCCACGCCGGGCGTCCCGGGATGCCCAGAGGCCGGTCCGGCGCAGGTGACGGGTCGGCTCGCCGGGTACGGCACACTGGTGGAGTCACCGACACGAGGGATAGACCTGATGCCCGAAGACCCGATCGGCCAGGAGATGGCCCGCATCCTGAACGAGAAGCTCCAGCGGGTGATCGACCGGCAGACCGAGCACACGGTCGCGCTGGCCAACCACACCGCCTCGCTCGACCGGCTGGAGAAGGGCCAGGAAGAGCTGAAGGGCCTCCTGCGCCAGCTCCTGCACCGCGAGACGGAACAGCGCTGACGACCGCATGACCGCCGTGCGAGGCCCGTTTCACGATGCGGCCCCGCGGCGAGGCAGGACAAGGGCGAGGCCCGCAGCGATCGAGCGCTGCGGGCCTCGCCGTGTTCAGCCCGGCTGCCGCCAGGCGGCTGCCCCGGGGCCTGCGGCAGCCACGCCGATACGGTCAGCCGCTGAATCCGGCCGCGACGCGGCCGAAGCCGGTGCTGGCGAAGTGGAACGGCGGGGCCGGAGAGGATGTGCACATGAAGCGCCCGATGTTGACCCAGCGGGAGGCCGCTGACGCGTGTGGCGTCAGCCGCACCACGATCCGCCGAGCCCGCGAGGCCGGTGACCTGCCCGGTTCTGTCCAGGACCCCAAGAGGGGCTGGATGATCCCGATCGACGGCTTGCTGGCCGCCGGGTACCGGCTCAACGCCCCCGCACCCGCGGACTCCCCGGCCCCGGGCGGCTCGGCCGCTCCGGCCGCCGCCGGGGAGCAGGACGCGGTTGTGCTCCGGGCCGAGCTGGAGCGGCTCCGCGCGGAACACGAGCTCGCGTTGGCGCGCGCCGAGCTGCAGCACCTGCGCGCGCAGCTCGCAGAGCGCGGCGAGCGGATCGCGGACCTCCAGCGTGCGGTCGCGGCGCTGACGCCGGCACCCTCTCGGGCCGAGCTCGCCCTGCCCGAGAGGGTGGCTATGCCCGGCCAGGCCATGGGCGGCACGGCCGCGGAGCAGGCCACTGCCTGGGGGGACGGTCCGGAGGCACGCAAGCGGTGGTGGGGTGGGCGGCCCTGACCCGGTAGACAGCGGCGGGCGGCACCCGGGTCAGGGTGCCGCCCGCCGTCATGTGCCGGGTCAGGGCTGCTGGCCGTCCATCATCAGCTCGAACGTCGTCGCCCGGTACCCGTCCACGAGCCGGGCTCCGGCCGCCTTGCGGACGTCGCCGGCAGCGGTCTGCCCCACGTTCAGTACGCCCATGATCTGACTCAGCGACACCACTGTCAGGTCAGGCTGTTCCGGATCGACTCCGGCGGCCAGGAGCATCCGGGCCACCAGGCGCTCCGAGCGCTCGCGGGGGCTCAGGCGGGCGTAGTCCTCGGCCTGCTGGGCGCGTGCCTCGCTCATCGCCGTCTGGTACCGGAGGTCCGCGGCCGCCTTGTCGGCCTGGGCGCCGGCCACGACCGCCGCCTTGCGGCCGGCCTCCGCACGCGCCGTCTCCTCGGCGTTCCTGACCGCCCTGCGGCGCTCGGCCTCCGCGTCCGCCGCGGCCTTCTCCTTCAGCGCACGCTGCCGCTCCGCCTCCGCCTCGGCGCGCTCCGCCGCCTCGGTGTCCCGGGCCGTCCGCAGGCGCGCGGCGGCCGCCTCGGCCGACTCCAACGCCTCGGCCTCGGCCCGCGACTGCCGCTCCGCCGCCGTACGCCGGTGCTCCGCCGCGACCTTCGCCGCCGCGGCGGCGGCCTCCGCCTCCGCACGAACCGTCTCCGCCTGCGCGGCCGCCGTCCCTGTCCGGGCCTCCTTCTCGTAGGTGGCGACCTCGACGTCGGCGTCGTCCTCCAGGACGCGGAGCCGGTCCTCCTTGTCCTGTCGGCGTACCCGCTCCGCCTCCACCCGCTTGCGCTCCGCCTCGGCGCGCTCCCGCTGCTCCGCGTCCGCCTCCCACTTCGCCGGAAGGGCCAACGCTTGCTCCACGGTGTAGCCACGGGGCGCCATCGTCATCGGCAGGAGCTGTACCTCGGACGCCCTGGACAGGTCCCCCTTCAGCTCCTGCGTGAGCCACACGCGGTAGCCCTCCAGCGCCTGCTCCCGCTCGACCATCTCCGGGTAGCTGGTCACCACGGCGAGCCGCATCCGCCGGTACAGGCGGCCCGTACGGATCGGGGACAGCACCCAGCGGTGCAGCGGGATCCGGTCGGCCGCGGTGCCGTCCTCGATGCGGGCGGCGTGCAGCAGCAGCTTGCGGGCCGCCTCCACGCCCAGGACGAACAGGCCTGGCATGACCGCGTGGCTCAGGGCCCACAGCGGGTCCGCGACCAGCCCGTCCCAGACCGAGTCCTTTTCCTTGATGCCGTCCGACGCGTTGAACAGGATCGTGAACAGCGTCATCGCGTGGGCCGCGAACCGCAGGACGGGCCACGGCGTGCGGCGGCGCACCATCACCAGGTCTGCGGCGAGGAGCGCGATGATCGAGGCGTCGACTCCGATGGGGAACCACGGGGCCAGCGTCGGGCTGAACCCGTGGCCCAGGGCGAACCGCTCCAGGGTGGAGTACGAGGCGGCGAACCCGATCACGCCCACCAGTGGCATGCCGACCACGGCCACGCCCATCAGCAGCCAGCCGATCCACCGGCCGGGCTCGCGCTCGGGGGTGGCCACCGTGGCCGGGACCGGGTGACCGGTGGCCGGGGCCACGGCCACCGCCTGGCCGGCCACCCCCGGCCCACCCCGGCCACCCTTGCGCGGCGGGGGCGGAGCGCCCTCCTGTGCGGCCGGAGCACCCGGCCGGGAGGCCGGAGTGACCCCGGCTGCGGCCGGAGTGGCCGGGGCCATGGCCGGAGCGGCCGGGGCCATGGCCGCCCTATGGCCTACCGTCTGGCCGTCCGTCAGCGTGTCAGTCATCCCGGCAGTCTCCCCCCTGCGGTGCGGAGCCGGAGCACCGGCCCGCCCAACCGGAGCGGCAGCCGGTCCGACCGGAGTGAAGGGGACAGCGGGGCGGGTGAGGTCATGGAGCGGGTGGTGCGTCGTCACCGATACCTCCGAGAGGTGGTCAGGGGGTGGGCCGGGAGGGTGTGTTCCCGGCCCACCGGGAGAGGCCGGCGCAGTGGCTCGCCCCGAGGGGTGCTCTTCCGCGGCGGCAGTGAGACGGGTCAGGAACCGGACTGCGGGCGCGGCCGGGTAGGCGGCGACGGCTGGTCGGTACGCCCGTCCCGCTCGTGCGGGGTGGGCCTGATCGGCAGGGGCGACTGGTCAGCCATGGGGCTTCAGTCCCACCATGGCCTGGCCGTGGCGACGGAGTTCGGCTTCGGTCTGCTGCCGGATCTGCTCCGCCCGCTGGACGGCTGCGGCCGCTTCGGCGACCGCTGCGGCCTGCTGCTCGGCGTTCATCGGGCACTCCCGAGGGCGGGGAGCAGGCGGGTGGTCCAGCCACCGCACGTACGGCACACGTACTGCCTGGCCTTGGCGTCGTAGCGCATCTTCCCGTGGCAGACCGGGGCGGTGTGGCGCGCCATCACTTCCACCATTTCCGGGCGCCGGTGGCGTCCTGGTCGGTGGTGCCGGTGCCGGCCGTCGGCTGCTCCGTCGCGGCCTTCGTCCAGCCGCCGCTCTCGGCCGAGTAGCTCCTGCCGTGACGGGCGCGGTCCGTGTCGCTCTGGCCCGCGGCCAGATCGCTCTGGCTGATCGTTTTGCGGAAAAGTGCCATGATGGCGTCTCCATCTCACGAGGTGGATTCGCCCGTCCCGGGATGCTTGGTAGGTGGCCCGGGGCGGGCTTTTTCGTGTCCCGAACCCCTCTCGGGACCGGGCGTTTTCGGGGGCTGGGAGGCCGATAGACCTCCCGTAAGGGGGCGTTAGGGGGACCGATAGAACCCCAGGTCAGCGGGGCGATAGGGCCATCTATCGGCCTTCCTGGGCCCCTTCCTGGAGAGAGGCCGGGGAAGGGGTCCGGGAGGGGGCCAGCGCGGGGGCCGTCAGACCCCCGGGGATGAGGGTCAGGAAGGCTGCTGCGGGGGCCTCTCCCCGGGCCGGGGCGGGAGCCTCGACGGGGGCGCCGGCGGGGGCCTCCCCCGGGGCCGGGACGGGGGCCTGGGTACCAGCCGCCGGGAGGTCTTGGAGCAGAGCCGTGGGGCTGCACCCGTGGGCCGCGATGAAGTCGTCCACCCGGGCCCCGACACGGGTCGTGGGCTTGCCATCGATCCGCATTCCGAGCTTCTCCACCGTGGGGACCCCCGCGGCCGCCAGCCACTCCCGGAACCTGGTTTGCTCCGTGTCCCGGGGAAGGAGGCCGGAGGCCATGGCGCCGTCCAGCATCACGTCCAGGTGGACCCCGGCCCGCTTGCTGAACTCGGCGTCGGACAAGTCCCTGATCACGTGCCAGAGCAGTGCCGCGCCCGGGTGAACCGGGGAAGCCTGCTCCAGGGCCTCCGTGTCCTCCTGGACGTCGCTCTCGCCCTGCTCCCCCGCCACCCCTTTTTCATGATCGTTCTCGGGGGTCAGGGGAGGAGCCAGCATCAGGGCCGCCGCCGACCAGGCCACGAATCCCCCGCCGAAGATGACCGGCCGCCATACCGTCAGGTCCGGGATCATCGGCACCAAGACCGACGCGCCGGTGCCGACGATGACCAGGGCCAGGCCGCCGCCCATGACGACCGTGCCGAGGGCCGCCAGAAAGCTGCGCTTACCGAACCCGGGCTCCAGCACGATCGGCGCCTCGGGGTCCGGCAGCGTGGACGCCTTCCCCGACTTCTCCCCACGCTCCGCCGCCTTGACCCGCTGCGCCCGGATGCGGCTCCGCTTTTCCGCGACGGCTCCCGCGTCCGTGCTGGCGGCCTTCCACCCGAGGGCGAGGCCCTGCCCGGCGCACCGGCACGCCCACCCGGCCATGACCAGGGACCCGCGCCACCACATCCGGGCGACGTCCCGGGACCCGGCGGTCACCGCCCGGATCTCCCCGGCGGCGCTCACAGGTCGCCGATCATGTCCGCGAGGAGCATCACCAGGTTGTTCGCGATCTGCCACAGGCCGCCGATGTTCGCGGCCGAGGCACCGAGGCAGATCCCGAAAAGGGCCGGCCACCCGAGCTTCTTCCAGTCGGGGACGAACGTCGTGATCCCGAGGAGCACCGCGATAGCGGCCGGGGCCAGGTCGGCGGCCCCGAAGTCGATGCCCTGCCCGATGCTGGTCGGCACCGTGGCCACGCCCCCGACCAGTTGGCCGATAGTCCCGCCGGTCGCGATGGCCAGGACCCCGAACACGATGCCCATCGCGGCGGCCTTGTCGCGGGTCAGGCTCATGCGCTTGGCACCGCGCAGGCCAAGGAGCAGCAGGTATCCGTCGGCGACCGCGAGGCCGGTCACCCCAATGCCTCCCAGGACGGGCCCGGCCGCGAGGACGACGTCCGTGGCGATGATCAGGTTCGGGCTCACAGCAGTGCTCCGGGGGCGTAGAGGAGGGAGGAGAGGACGACGGTGGCGAGAGGGATCCGGGCCAGCCACCGGAGAGGGAGCCGCCGCCCTGCGGACCGGGAGTCCAGGAGCAGCCAGCACAGTCCGCCGGCTGCTCCGGCCACGGTCAGGGGGGCGAAGAGGGTGGACCAGGGCGCGGACCACGCGAGGAACTCGGCGATCAGCGGGCCGGTGCCCTGGCCCCAGAACGCCGCGCCGAGTCCGGCGCCGAGGGGTGCCAGCGGAGCGAACGGGCCGAGGAGGCCCCGGAGCGGCTTCGCCACCCGGTACGCGCCGTAAGCGGCGCCGAGCGTCACGACGAACGCGCCGCACGCGGGAAGCGACAGCATCACGGCCCCCATCACCGGCTCCAGCCCCCGCACGTTGCCGGTGCCCAGAGCGATCAGCCCATGACCGGCCGCGGCCGCCGTGCCGTTGAAGCCGAGCCACCGCCACCGGCCGTTCGGCACCGTCTCCGCGAACGCCTCCCGGATCGCCTCGGCCAACTCGGCCGGACTCATCTGGCCCCGGACCGCCCGCACCGTGGACCGACCCAGAGAACGGCCCTTGGCCGCCCGCTCCGACTTCCTGACCTTCCGCGAAGCGGCCGCACCCGTACCGGCGACACGGCGCGCCCGCCTCTTCGCCGCGCGACCCGCAACGGTGCTGCTCATGGCGCCACCGCCCCGTTGCGCGGCCGCCGGCCGAACAGTCGGACGTAGAGTTCCCGCCGGTCCGACTGCCGCATCCCCCCACGCACCCCGATGACCTTCGACGGGGTAGAGGACTGCTCCATGTCCCGGGCCAGGCACCAGGCCAGGACCGGGCAGCGCCCGCAGTACGCCAGGGCCTCCAGCTCCGCCTCCGACGGCACAGCCGCCCCGGTCGTCATCTCCCACGGCTCCGGAAAGAACAACGTGGGGTCCGCACCCACACAGGCCGCCGCGCCCGAGCGCTCCTGACGCGCCGCCGGGGCCGGCGCCAGGTCCTCGTACTCCCACAGCCGGTCCAGCCAGTCACTCGTCGGGGCACTCATGCCGCACCGTCCAGACGCGCCATCAGCCACGCCCGCACCCGCAGCTCATCCCCGCCGAGGCCAACCGCTTCGGGCGCCGCCTGAATCGACCCGTTCGGCACTGCGGTGAATGAGCGGGTCGGCAGAGCCGCCCTCGCCACCACCACGGCGCTGCGGACACAGCGCTGCATCCGCCACTTGCGTAATACCTCTGTCACCATCACCACGTCGGCGTCCTCTCAGAACGGACCACCCGACAGCGGCTGTGAGGTTGCACCCCCACAGCCGCCGCCCGGCCAGTGCTTACGACACCGGCCGGGCACCTGCGTTTTTGCAGGGCGGGATACACCCAGGCACCTGGCTGACCAGGCCAAACTTGTCAGCCGCGCAGCGGTTATTGCCTAGGCATTAATGAGAATGCCCCGCTACTCCCGTGTTGTCAATAACGACTAGGCGATATGGTGAGCGGTGTAGTCACCCGGCACCAGAGGAGGTGAAGCCCATGACCAGTTCCGGAGACCTCTCCGCGAAGCTTCGTCAGCGCATCCACGCAGGCGAGTTCGCGGTGGGCGCGAAGCTGCCGACAAACGCGGAACTCATGGCGGCACACGGCGTGTCCAAGGGGACCGTCACCAAGGCGATCGCCGCACTCGCCGACGAAGGACTCGTCTACTCGTCCAAACGTGCCGGCACCGTGGTCCGCACGCGGGCGGCCGTACAGATCCCGCTCAGCCGCTACGGATCAGTACTGACGCCGGGTGGCACACAAGGACCATGGGAGACCGCCACCGCAGCCCAAGGCCTGGACGGGGACATGCAGCTTGTCTCCGTGGAGCGAGCGGAAGCGGATGTTGAGACCGCCACCCTCCTTAACCTCGACGAGGGGGATGAGCTGGTTCACCGCGTTCGCCATGCGCTCATCCGGCCCGCTGACGTCGTCCAGTTGCAGCACGCCTGGTACCCCGCAGCCCTGGCCGAGACGGCCGGGCTCGACAGCACCGGGAAGATCATTGGTGGGGTGTACGGCGCTCTCGCAGCAGCTGGTCACCGGCCAGCCAGCGCAACGGAAACAGTCGGCGTGAGAATGCCTACGGAATCTGAATCAGCGCAGCTCCGGATCGGCGGCCGCGTCGCTGTGATCACTCTTGAACGCCTCACCCTCGACGCCACTGGACAACCGCTTGAGGTCCTCCGCGCCGTCGCTCCGGCTGACCGGCTCCAGCTCACGTACGACAACCTCCCGCTTTAGAAAGGCGCGCGCCGCAGCGGCGTTTGGACCCGCAAGGTGTATCGGCTGTGTATCGTTTCTACGAAATGATGTTGGGGGTGTGAAGTGACGGCACATGATCGCGCCGTGCAGGTACTGCTGTCTCAAGCCGCATGGTTGCCCACGACGAACGTTCGGGGAGGGCTCCGGCGAGCTGCAGGGCTTACTCAGGCCCAGGTAGCCGCAGCCCTGGGCGTTGGGCGGGTTCAGGTTGCTCGATGGGAAACCGGATTCAACGAGCCCCGAGGCGATAGACGCCGGGCGTACAGCAAGTTCCTTCAAAGCCTTGCGCAGCAGCACCCTGAAGCCGTCACATCGACCGCTGCGCCCTAGAAATGCCCGAGGCCGTCCCTGTTGGAGCAGGAACGGCCTCGATACAGCAACCGACTCGCCCAGCTTCCAGGCCATCCGAGTCGTGTCCGGTGAGGTGACCTCGCCGGGGGTGATGCCCGTAGGCCCGAGGGCCTGCGTGGTCACCAGTACCCAGGATAAGGGTCCCTTCACTCGGAGGCCACTATCCCCGGTCCCTGTCTGGTCACACCGCTGGCACGGCTCCCCGCACAAGGGGAACAATCTCATGCTTCACCCATACACCCGCCCAGCGCCCGCAGCGGTGGCTGGCCAACTGCTTCACCACGTGATCCCCGCCGGCGGTGCCTGGTGAGCCTGTACCCGATCCTGTGGGCTGCGGAGCATGCCCCTATCTATGACGCGGAAGAGCGCGCGATCTTGGTTGCCCTGGTGATGAAGGGTGACTTCGACGGCTGCAACTGCTTCCGGTCGTACAGCACGCTCGCCAAGGCCGCTCGCGTGGACGCCAAGACGGCTGGGCGCCGGTGCCGGGCGATGGAGTCCCGGGGGATCCTGCGGCGGCAAACGCGGCACCGGTCGAAGGCGTGGCTTGCCATCCCGGAGAAGCAGCGTCCCGTGGTGTGGGAGGTCATGATCCCGGCTGAGTGGTGGAGCGCAGCGCAGCTGGCGGAGATCAACGACCAGCGTGCGTCCCTGGGGCGCCCCGCCATCAGCGCGAAGACCCGGCCGACGATCGCTGAGGCCCCGCCCAAGCCGGGCCGAACCGATAAGGGGGCGAAGCGCCCAAAGAAGGCCGCGCAGGCTCCGGACCCAGGGACTACAAGTCCTAGGGGTGGGGGGGGCGACGCGGCTCCCCCCCCAGGGACTACAAGTCCCTGGGGGGGGGACTACAAGTCCCTGGGGGGGGGACTACAAGTCCCACTACCTTCTGAGTCACCTTCAGACGCACCATCCGAGGAACACCCGCCCGCTGACGCCGTAGGCAAAGGTGCGGGTGGTTACGCACGTGCGGGCGCGCACGAAAGCGCGGCTGGTGAAAACGCCGAGGTAGCAGGCGGCTCCGCCGCGTCCGACAAGACTCTCCCTCCCCAGCGCACCCAGTCACCGAGGCCAGCCACGGTGAAGACCCGGCCCCGGGCGGAGCTGCCAGGTTTCGATGAGGTGCGGGCCGCGATCCCCGAGGCTGTGGCCCGCCGGGGGACCCGGCTGTACGCGGGGCTGCACCGCGCCATCAACGACCTGCTGACCGGAGTCGAGGCCAGCGGCGTCCCGAGCCGGACTCCGGAACAGGTGATTGCCCGGATCGGCCGGCGCTGGTTCGGCGAGAAGGCGGACATCCGGGCCGGCGCTGACTACCGCGGCTGCGACCGCTGTACCGCCTCTGGCTGCAAGGCCTCCCGCGAGGCCTGCGACCGAATCATCAACCGATCCTCCTGGCTCGCTGCTGCTCTGCTCGCGCAGGACTGTCCGGACCCCTCGTGCGAGGACGGGATCATGCTCGACGGGACCGGGGAGTGCCGGGCTTGCATCAATCGGCGGCAGGACCGCCGCAGGGATGAGGAAGCCGCGGCCGACGCAGCGGCGCGCTGCGCCCTCGGGAACCCGGACCCGCAGGACGAGGCGGCCAGGGCGGTCGCCATGGCGACCGTCGATGGATGGTCGCAGGCGGCATTCGCCGAGGAGGTGCGGTTCCAGCTGCTCCTGGCCGGCAGGGGCGTGTTCGGCTCCATGCTGGACCATCAGGTGAGGGAGCACATGGCAGCCTGGCAGGACCGGCACCCGGCGCCCACCGTCGCGGCCGTGCCCCGCCCCGCCCCGCCCGCCGAGCCGGCGGCGGACCCGCAGGAGCTCGACCACGGCCCGGCCGAGGAAGAACCCGACTACGACGGCCCCGACGAGGAGGAGCCGGCCGAGGACGCCGCCGCGTGGAATACCTCTCTGGGCAGCGCGGAGTGGCAGGCCTGGAAGGCGCAGCAGGCCGCCGAACGAGAGCGGCAGAAAGCCGAGAAGCTCGGCGCGCTCACTGGCCGATAGGACTCCGTCCGCCGGGCTCCTCACAAGGTTTCAGGCGGACATCAGTTCCGCTGCGCCCCATACGCGGCCGTAAGCGGCCCGTAGAGCGCCGATTCCCACCCCGCGGGCCTCCTAGCTGCTTGAACCCCCGTCAGGCCCGCACAGGCGATCACACACCCCCAGTGGGACCACACAGGAGGACCCATGGCCACGGTCGGCGACGGTCTCAACCAAGCCGCGCAGAAGGCGTTCACCCGCCCCATCCCCAAGACGGCGCCCGTGCAGATGCGCTACCTCGTCAAGCAGCTCAAGGGAACGAAGGCGGCCGCGGCCGCGCTCGGCATCTCGCAGCGCACCGTCGAGCGGTACATCAAGGGCCAGATCCGTAAACCGCGCGCCGAACTCGCCGGCCGCCTGGCGGGTGAAGTCGCCCGTCGCTGGCAGCCGCAGGTACGCGCCAAAGCGAAGAAGACGGCCGCGACATCGACGGGCCTGGTCATCGACACCCGCGCCCGCTTCGGATACACCGCGGCCCCGGGCACGACCGACGACGCCCGCTTGCGCCACCTGACCGTGGCCCTGCCCCCGCAGTACGCGGGCCGGCTGTTCGCCGCCCAGGAAGCCGGTGCGACCGAACAGCAGCTGCGCGACATCGCCGCGGAAGCCCTCCAGGACGTCTACTTCCGCGACGGCGGCCGCCGCGCCGGGGGCCTGCTGGTGGAGTTCACCGACGTCGAACAAGTCGCCTTCGACCTGTAGTCCCACTACGGGCCGGCAGGCGTGCTTCGCCATCATGGACCCGATCTCACGATTCCTTGATCCCGTGCTCGGTCGCCTGCGCGGGCGTATATAGGTAGAGGCTCTCGCGAAACGCGTCAGCGAAGGCCTCGAAGGCTTCCCCGCTCTGTGGCTGAACGGGTGGGGGGAAAGGTAGGTCGCTGGAACGGCGGGGCCAGATCCGGGCGACGGACAGGTGGAACTCACGCGCGTGCTGGATGACGACGTCCACGGCCGGGAAGTAGACATAGATACACAAATGCCCGATCTTCATGGGGCAGAAAAACCCGACTGGCTGGAGTGTGTCAGGAGCGGACACACCTGTTAGGTCGATCCTCACGGTGTGGCTGGTGACGGTGGGGTTGCGTTCAGGGCAGGACCCCAGCCAGACACGCGTGCCACCAGGTATTGCTCGGTGGGTACGCATTCTCCGAAGCTGATGGGGCGGCAAGATGGGCTTCTGCTGAGTCTGGTCGGCCATCATCGCTGTTTTCGTGGCCCAGAGCGCGATCTGGCGTTGCTGCCGGAGGGGTACGAAATCAAGGTCCTGCCGGACGATCAGTGGTTCGAGTGCATCCTTGGAGGATGTTTCAAGCTTGGACATCCAGCCGTTGTTGCACGAGGCACACACCTTCTTGACCGTGAAGTCCAGGCCCACACTCTCGCGAGTCACCTCGTAGGCGCCCGCCCCATAACGGGCCTGTTCAGTCTGCTGCCGCCCTGGCGGCAGATACTGGTTGAGCCACTGAGGGAAGACATGTTCCTTGGTGACGGGAGAACCGCCGCAGAAGACGCAGGACATCAGCAGATCGTAACGACTGCGTTCCGGCGGGGCTCGCCGGGTCCTTCCCGAGCCCGCCGGCCGCCGCGCCGGTAGGGGGGTGATGCTGTCGGACCGGGGTGATCCCGTGTGTCCCCTATGAGGGAAACGTCCTGGTGAAGGTCTGATGTCCTTCCAGCTCTTACGTGCGTCCCGGCCTTGGAGCCGTCTGCACGATCTGCGCCGCCGTTGTCGCGACTGCTCGCCAAGCTGTCTGCCCTTCCTGAACGGCATTGCGGAAAGGCTCTACGTTCGGCCAGCGCCCATTGAAGTCGAGCGCTGCTTCGACGATTGCCTGTCCAGCTGTCCTCAAGGTGGTTGCTGAAGCTGAAGCAGGGTCGGGCCCGATCAGGAGCACCCTCTCCACTGCTCGCCAAACGGCCTCCCAGGCTTCCTCTACCCGGCGCGTGATGCTCGGCTGGACGTCTTCACCCCAGTCCCAGCCGCGCTCTTCGGCTGTGAGGTAGTCCTCGTCTCCGACGATCTCTTCCGTCTTCCGGACCGCGGTCTCCCATGAATCCAGCAGTTGTACGTAGGCTTCCTGTCTTTGCGTGTGAAGCCAGTGGCCGTGCTCTACCTGTGCTTGATCGGCGACTTGCCGGCGCCCGACTATGAGTCCGACGAACAGGCCGCCGAAGCCGATGAGTGCGGCGACGACAGTCCCCAGCTGTTCTCCCATGCGGCCATCCTGGCGGTCAGCGAGTAGGGGCGTGTGCCGTCCGCGGAACTTGGGTCGCTCTCGTCACGATGTTGATGCGTGCTGACGTAGGCGTGGACTACCTGCTCCGCCCCGCAACCGGCTACTGACTTCCCCTTCAATAGAGCCAGCGGCGGTGACCGCTGGCCCTTGGCTGTCGCTGGCGATGGACAGGCCTGCAGCGATCTCAGGGCCGTCCTGGGTGTGGCGTCAGCTCTGTAGGTGTTCTTCGACAGCCTGCTGGAGCGCTGGTGTGTCAGCGTCACCGGTCCATCGCACGTATGTGAAGCCCTGCCCGCGGGCCGCAGCGAACTCGCGGGCTTGGGCCAGCACGGATGCCGGGGGCTTCAGCATCGTGGCAACGAGGACGATTGCGTCTGCTTGTGGCGACTCGAGAGAGCCCTTCAACACGTCGCGCACACGCCTGGGCTCGATGCTCTTATTGGGGTCGCCGAACTTGGTCTGGATAACGATCTTCTTGTCTCTGGTGGCTACCAGCGCGTCAAACCCGAATTCACGCACCGTCGGTGACTTCACTGCTCCGCGGCCGAAGGCTGACCTCAGGCGGTCGGTAATTACCTGCTCATAGGCCGCGTGGGACAGTTCGCGGATTTCTTCGTTGTGCTGGATTTCGGGGGAGATGATCGTTGCGGCCGAGGCTACTTCGACGGCTCGTGCAGCGGTTGGTGCGTTGCGCAACTCCTCTCCAACGGTATCGACCCAGGTCATGGTGCCGTCTGCCAGACTGATTTCCTTGATCTGACGGCCCATTACGGCGGCAACGAGAAGGACGGCACCGACGATGATGAGTGCTGTAGGGCCGGCTTCTGTCGCGGTTATGAACACGGCTACTGCTCCCGCGCCTGCCATTGCGGCGCCGGTGACACCTAGAGTCCAGCGCGCCAGCGGCGTGAGCTGGCCAGTTCGGCGAATGTGCGCGATGCGCTCGGCCCTCCTAGTCCTCCACCGGGTTATGGAACCGGGGGGTCGCGGAGAGCGAGTGACGGAGTTGCTCATGACCGCAGGCTAGAGGAGCGCAAGGTGTCCGGAGGGGCCTTTTGCTGCATGTGTACTGAGAGGTCTTCAGAGACCTGTCTGGGGGCTTGGATTGGGAGATCTGGGGACGACCACCGCTACTGGCCACTAGGGTCGGGCTCAGCCTGCCACCGCGGGTGCCTTCGGTACGCGGGAGACTACTGGGCGGCTCGGGGGTTGGCCTCAGTGATGGATGGGAGCACCTTGGCACCGGCTCGTGCTCAAGGCACGCAACGTTCGATGATGCGCCCGGTGTCTACCCGCGTGGCACGCCCGGTTACACAAAATTAAGAGCATTTTCCAGCAGGAAATTCTTCCAGGAGGAAAGAAAGTCATGGGGAACCTGGGCGCCTATCAGGACATCACGGTAGAGGCAAAAAATGCAGGCGGAGTTGAGGAACTGATCAAACAAATCCAAGACGCCGCCGCGAAGAACGCTTTCCCCAGGGCATTCGTCATAGGAGCCGCTAGTGCGGCAGCAATGAGCGTCCTGTTTAAAGCAGGGATGAAGCGATATCGGAATGCCAAGAGCAACCGCGATGCATGTGCGGCGGAGGCAACAGAGCAACTGAAAGCGAAGATTGAGGCATCTGATGGTGCGCCGTGACTGAATGCCCCGGGCTCGACCTCGACGGCGACTACTGCGACGGCTGCGGCTATCCGGTCTGTACCGGCTGCTACAAGACCCACGTGCTCCCAGGTGGGCACCTCTGCCAGTCCTGCGCCGAGGTGTACGGCGGCCAGGACCTGGCGGAGGAGCTGGATGCCTCGGCGGCTTACGACGCGGCCCTGGCGAACCTGCGGGCGGTGCCTTCCCTGGCGAACCTCACGCCGGGCGAGGAGGACCCGCCGCCCACCCCCGAGGAGTGCGCGGAGGCCGGGTCAGCGTTCGTGAACGGCACCGTGGACCCGGCCCGGTGCGAGGAGTGCGGTGGCCCCGCATGCACCCACTGCGAGGCCCACCTGACCGAGGGCCCGCACGCCCCATGCGCCGACTGCGGCCGCCGCCTGATCCATGTCCTGCACCCTGCGGAAATCGGCCGGTAACCCCGATCCCCGTTCCGGCCGGCACCACCCGGCCTTGGCCCCTGGGAGGCGGTTCACTCCGGGCTCCGAGGCCTTACGCGGCCCGGTGACGGACCCGGCCACCGCGCAGCGCCGCACGGCTGCTGCCGCGTTCCTGGAGGCCCTCGGCGGCGCCCTTCGGCTCCGTACGGACGCCCCGACGACGGCTGCGAAGCCCTGGACCCCACCCGGCCGCCCGAACACCGCGCCTGCGGCCAGCTGGCAGAGCTCACCGTGCAGTTCACCGACCCCGGCCGCCAGACCTTCGTGCAGGGCTGCGCCACCCACGCCGAGGCCCTGCGGTACCTCCCGGCAACCCGTCCCGGCTACGGGCTGCGCTCAGGGCCTACTCGTGACCACCTCCCGTAACGACAGCCGGATTCGCGGATCCGGGTGCGGCGGGGTCGGTGGTTTTACTCACAGCAGGCTTCTGCTCGGCGGGGCCGGCCTCACCGGTCGGTGCTGCGAGACCACCAGCGCCGAGCAGCATGTACAGAACGGTGAACACCGCTGCTCCGGCGGCGATTGAACCCACCAGGTCCCCGGTGCTGGGCGGCCCGAGATGTCTCTGGCGGGAAGCCTTGAAGACGAAGTACGTGACTAGGACGCTCATCACAAAGGCGACTGAGCCCATGGGGGAGATGTGTACGGTCAAGTGTGGCCTCCTTGGCCCTTCCGGGCCTGCCCCGCCTTGATCCGTCCAGAGATTCTGGGGCAGGGCAGGCCCGTTGCCCGCCCCGAACTCTTCTCGGCCCGAGGCGTTTGAAGTCCAATCAGGCACCACGAACGGCCGGATGTTCAATGCGCGTTCGCGGCATGCAACCAACCCCACTTGCGTGGTCCGTACGAGTGTTTTCGCAGATCAGGGGCCAGCCCACGGAAGCTTTTTGGTGGGACACGCCAGTTGACCGGAAGAGACGCATGTCTCACTTGCAGGAAAGCGACAATCCGGAATCTCTGCTGGTGGCGAGGGGTGATCGCACGTGCTGCGGAGAAGAAGCTGCCAGAGACATAGCAGAATGAACTACGCATAGAGGATGCAACCGTCATGAATTCCCCTCAGAAACCTTCCCTCATTGACCGGTTCTGAGACGATTCGAGATGCACCGCAGCTCCCCAGCGAGGACGGCGTCCGGGGTTCCGGCTCGACTCCCGCCCCGCGGCCGCCGTGGACGGCCCTGCCCCGCCTGCGCCCTCACTCCCGCCGCCCCGGTCCGCGGAGCGCCCCAGCCCGGTGCGGTTGTCCGGCCGGCCCGCCCGGGGTCCGCCCTGCCCCCCGGCTAGACTCCCCGTCCGCCTTTCCGTGGCGGTGCTCCCCGGTCGTGCCGGCCGCCTTCCCGGCCGTCCGCCCGCTGGCCGTGCTCCTGGTGGTGCTGGCCCCGCCCCCGTCCGGTCGCCTGCCCCCGCCCCGCGCCGCCCCGTTGCACACCCCGACGGCGTTAGGGGCGGCGTAGGAGTGTGGCGAGGGCGGTGAGGAGGCTTCCTGCTCCGCAGGCGGCGTTGATGGGGTCGGCCCAGTGTGAGGGGGCCATGCGTACGCCGATGAGGACGGCCAGGACGACCGCGAGCCCGGACAGGGTCCAGAGGATCTGTACCTGCGTCTTGAGCCGGGACAGCTCGGCCTGGCGGTCCGCGGTGACATGGTTGCGCGGCGTACTCGACATGTGGTGGTCCTTTCGACTCCCGCAAGCGGGTCACTGGGCAGGGCACGAAGAACGGGTTCGGAAGGCTTCTTTAATTCCTCTGAACTAACCCAATAATATCGCCACCCACTGACAATTAGGGTCCGCAATTCCGACCTAGGGGCGGGGTCCGTCTAAGCCGCTGACCGGCAGAAATGCGCTTTTGCGGCCCCCGTAAGCGTATTCTATTACGTGAGAGAAATTCCGTAGAAGAATTGCCCCGAAGGTGCATGCCGGGAAGCCAAGGGATTCCGAGGTAATATGAGGTCAAGTTCGTATTTGCTATTCACCGGTGGTCGTCCCGGCGGTACGAGCTGGCCTCCGGGCCCCGCTGCGTTCCGCGTCGGCTGGTGTCCGGGGGTGGGGGCCGCTCGTTGAACGGGGGGTCGCGCCTCTGGGGGTCCGTCCCCCGAGTCCCCGGGGGCGCGTCCGTGGTTCTGCCCCGGCCCCCGCGCTGCGCCGGGGCCTGCCCCTGCTGAATCTGGCCCCCCGCGTCCCGTCCGGTGTGCCGTTGTGACGGTTCAACGGTGTGCCGTTGTGCCGTCAGTAGGTCTGTGACCTGTGGTTTGTTGGATGCTGGCCGTCCTCCTGGCCGTGGTCCGTGGCGGTCCGCCTCGACCCGGTCCGGCGCCCGCCCCGCCCAGCCCCGGCTGTACGAGCTGGCGCCTGCTCTCTGTCCTCGGTCTGCTCCTGCCCGGCGCCGGGTGATGATCTGCGGGTTTTTGTCGGTGGTGGTTCGGCATCGTGCTGTCAGTGCGGTAGTTGCGGTAGCTGTGCTGGTCAGATGGTCGCGGTGAGTGGTTCGGGTGGTGACACGGTTGCCGAGCTGGTGCTGACGGTTTTGGTGATGGAGCGGGTCAGTTGGTTGCCGGTCAGTACGGTGTCCGGGCGTGGACGGACCGCGTACGGGCGCGGGCGGGCCGGTGGGCATTGACCGGCCGGGACCGGATCGGACTGGAGGGCATGGCTGCTCGCCGTCCCCTTGCGGGCGCCCGGGCCTCCCCGGCTGCTCTGTACGCCGGCGCCCCTCAGAGCGAACGCCCCCGGGCCGCGATGACGGCCGCGAGGCGCGGCCGGGTCTTGAGGAGTTCGTGCCATTCGGCGCCGGTCACCTGGCGGCGGCTCAGGGCCGCAACAGGGTGAGGCAGGTACTTCCCGTCCTGCTGGTCCCCGCCGAGCGCACCGGTGTCCTGTCCCAGATAACTGTAGGCAGGGGGAGGCTCTGACCTGCGGTGCCTACGGCTGAGTGGGACAGCTTGGTGGTCGGTGTCCCGCTCAGCCGTAGGCAGTCACTTCTAGGGTGTTCATCGCGGAAGCCCACTGATCGGTTCGGAGATGCCATGCCCATGCAGATGAAGTTGGTTGCGATAACGCTCGATTGCCCTGATCCGCTGGCTTTAGCGGTGTTCTATCAGCAGGCCACCGGCCATGAACCGCACCCGAAGTCAGATGCTGACTTCGCGGGCCTCAACGGTGAACAGGGACTCCTCATCGGTTTTCAACGGGTCGACGACTACCGGGCTCCGAGCTGGCCTGACCAAATCGTCCCCCAGCAGCTTCATATCTGCTTCCAGGTCGATGGGGACTTGGACGTGGCCGCGGCCCGGCTGCTGGAGTTGGGTGCGGGCAAGCCGGACCACCAGCCGCATGGCGACAAGGCGCGGGTCCTCACCGATCCGGCTGGGCATCCCTTCTGCATCGTCAGAGGCTGATCGAGGGGTTCAGGAGGGCCTCTACCGTCGCAGAACTTGCCTACAGATGACCGGGACGACGGTCCGCTTGCCCACAGTGCGGGTGGTTTCCCGCGTGCGGATGCGCGCGAAGCCGCGGCGGCTGAAGCCCCCAGGGCCCAGGCCGGCTCCGCCGGCGTCCCCAAGAAGAGGTCGGCTGCGAAGAAGCCGGCCGTGGTCGGCGACCTGGTGCCGGTGGCCGGCGAGGACGAGGTGTACGCCGCTCTCGATGCGCTTGGCGTGCTCTCCTCGCCCGCGGCCCGGATCAAGCCGCTGCGCCGGTCGGTGCGGGAGCTCCTGGGCCACCGGGGCGCGGAGGTCCGGGACCGGGCGTCGTTCCTGTACCCGCGGACCGCGGAGCAGGCGGTGACCCGGATTTACGCGGGCTGGCACCGCGCCCAAGGCCCCGCCCGCGCCAGCGGCGACTACGTGGGCTGCCCGCGCTGCACGCCGTCCGGCTGCACCGCCTCCCGGGAAAGCTGCGAGCGGATCCTGAAACCGGTCGGCTACCTCCAGGCCCTGCTGGACGCGCAGGACTGCGATCTGCCGACCTGCGAACTCGGCGTGCTCATCGACAGCGGGGACGAATGCCAGGCCTGCGGCTACCGGGCTGCCCAGCGGATCGCCGCCGCACGGGAAGCCAAGCTCACCGCCGAGCTCGAGGCCGACCAGGCCCGCCGGCACCAGGAGGCCGCCGCTGCCCGCAGGGCCGAGACCGACCGTGCCCACAGCGATGCTCACGAGGAGGACGCCCGCCGAGCACAAGCTGCCGCCAAGACGGCCGAGGTCACGCGGACCCGGGCGGAATTCGCCGCCGAGTTCGCAGCACTGGACGCCGCCTCCGTCGGCCGCGTCACCGTGCCCGCCCCGCTCCACCCGATCCACGACATGTCCTTCGAACAAGAGGAACCCGACTACGACGAACCCGCCGAGGACCAAGCCGCAGAGGACCCTGCCGCATGGGAGACCGCGACAGGGCCGAGCGCGGAGTACCGGGCATGGAGGGCGCCAGCAGGCGGGGGCCAGGCTAGGCGCCCTCTCCAGCCGGTAGGCGCCCGGGCTGCCCCCAGCACTCCTCGGGGTGCCGCCGCAGAGCCCGCCCACGGCCGTGCACGGGCCGTAGGGCGGCAACCACCACCCGGCATGGCTGGGAGGGGCACGTGACCGCCCGTCATGCCCGTACGCAGCCACCTACGGCGCGCACCCGCCTTTTCCGGCGGGACATCACACGGAGGACTTCATGGCCACGGTCAGCGAAGGCCTCGACAAGGGCGTGCGGAAGGCATTCACCCGCCCGATCCCCAAGACGGCACCCGCGCAGATGCGCTACCTCGTCAAGCAGCTGGAGGACGCCCGCATGGCCGCGGCCGGGCTCGGGATCTCGCAGCGCACCGTCGAACGCTACGTACGCGGCCAGATCAAGAAGCCGCGCCCCGCACTGGCCGACCGTCTAACGGGCGAGGTCGCCCGCCGGTGGCAGCCCCAAATCCGAGCCCAGGCCAAGAAGGCAGCCGCGACCACGACCGGGCTCGTCATCGACACCCGCGCACGGTTCGGCTACACCGCCGCACCCGGCACCACCGACGACGCCCGCCTGCGCCACCTCACGATCGCCCTGCCGCCGCAGTACGCGGCCCCGCCTCTTCGACGCCCAGGACGCCGGCGCCTCCGAACAGCAACTCCGCGACATCGCCGCCGAAGCCCTCCAAGACGTCTACTTCCGCGACGTCTACTTCCGCGACGTCTACTTCCGCGACGGCGGCCGCCGCGCCGGCGGCCTCCTGGTGGAGTTCACCAACGTCGAGCACATCGACTTCGACCTCTAGGACCCACGCGCGGACGGGAGGCCGGCACCGGGTGCGGCCCCTGCTCTTGGACCTCTTCCCGTGGACGGCCCCACATCGCGAACCGGTAGACGCCGGGCCTGAACTGGTGAAACTTGCTTGTGTTCCCCAGCGTCTCGTTCATGCCGGGCACAACGCCGACGCCGCCCGGCCGGTAACCCGTGTGTCGGCTTTGGCTGCTGTCGCCCCGTCTCCCGGCGGTGGCCCAGTTCGGTGCGTCTCTACGTTCCCGGGAACTTGGGACTGGTCTGTATCGCCGCTTCTGCGCTGGGTGGAGTAGGTGGCGTATCCGCATATGGGCTGTGATGGGTGCTGGCTCGGCACGGTCTCCGTGCTCGTCGAACTGCCCGGCGTTGAGAGCTTCTTCGACGATGTCCCCGAGGTGTCGCAGACGCACATCGTGGGCGTCTTCGTCCGGCCCGAGGCGCGCGGCACCGGGCTCGCGGAGAAACTCTTCCAAGCCGCCCTGGAGTGGTCTTGGTCACTGACCGAGCCGCAGGTCGAACGCGTCCGGCTCTTCGTGCACGAGGACAATGCCCGAGCGGAAGCGATGTACGGCAAGGTTGGCTTCAAGCACACTGGCCTCTCGGTCCCCGCCGCCGGAGACGCCACGCGCAGCGATAACGAGCTCGCCC
>NZ_JAPNLM010000031.1 GCF_026627255.1 Streptomyces antarcticus
CAACAACGGCGGCACGGCGGCGTACGTGGTCCGGGTGGGCGGTGCGATGCGGGGCGGGTGTGTACGGCGTGGTGGTCAGCGGTCGCGGAGGCGGCCGAGGCGTTCGCGGTCCCCGCGGAGTTCGGCGCGCAGCAGCCGCGAGAGCGGGGCGACGAGGCGCCGGGCGAGCGCGTCGAGCTCGGCCTGCGGTTGAGGCTGCGGTTCGGGCTGCGGCGGGTGCGGTGGTTCGGCGGCCGGGGCGAGGGGGTGCGGTGCGACGGGCGGTGGGGCGGCCGGGGCGGACTGTACGGGGACGGCGGACGGCGGGGGCGGCGCTGTCGGCGGTGCGGAGGGTGCCGCGGTGGACGGGCGGGGGATCCGTTGCAGGGGTACGGCTCTCGGCGGGGCGGTGGGTGCTGGGGGCCCCGGGGCCGGTTGCGCGGGGGCGGGTGTTCCCGGGGCGGCGCGCGGGCCGAGTGCGGCGCGCGGAAGCGGTGCCGCCCCGGCGGGTACGGCAGAGGTCCGCCGCAGCACGGTGGGAGCCGCGGGCCCCGGTTCCGGAGCGGGTCCCGCCGGGGTGAGCGGCCGCCGGGAGGCCAGGGGCGCCGGAGCCGTGGGTGCGCGCTTGATCCGGGGCGCGGGAATCCGTACGGAGGGGAGGGGCAGGGCGCCGGGTCCCGGTCCCGGAGGCGGGGCTTGGGGCGGGTCCGGGTCCGGGTCCGGGGGCTGGGGCGTCGACGGCGCGGGCGCGGGGGCCGGCTTGATCGGGGCGCCGATCAGGGGCCGCCGGACGCTGGCCGCGGACTCTGCGGGCAGGGCGCGCTGTACCCGCCGCACGAGGGGCTTGCGAGTCCCCGTGCCCGACCCCGGGGGAGGAAGGGGCACGGGGACGTGGGGGGCTCCGGCGAGGAGCGGTTCGGGGGGCGTCGTGGCCGGGCCAGGCCCAGGCCCCGGGACGGGTGCGGGTACGTCCGGGGAGCCGACGGGCCGCACCGTCCGCGAGGGCACCGCGGGCCGGGGCGCGGAGGTCAACGGCGCACCGGCGCTCGCGGCCGCCCGCTGTACGACGCGTACGGGCCGGGGCGCTGGTGCCGGGAGGGCCGACGGGGCACGCGGCGGCTCGGGTTCGCGGAGGTTCCGCGCTCCGGGATCGGCTGTGACCGGCACGGCCTGCCGGGTGCCGGGCCCGGGCCCGCCGCCCCGGTGCCAGGGCGGCGCCGCCGGTGTGGCGACAGCCGTCTCAGGTACGGGGGAAGCCGTGGCGGTGGAGCGCTGAACGGGTGCGGCCGGTGGAGCGGGCGTGGTGAGGGGCCGCGGGGTGGCGGCGTCTGATGCCCTGGCCGGAGCCGTCGAGGAACCGGGCGCGGGCTGGGCCGCGGACGTACCCGGGACCGCGGGGGCGCGCGGTGCGTCGGCTCCGGGGGCCTGACCAGGGGTGGAGGCGGTTGCCGGGGCGGGCGAACTGCTGCCGTGACTGGGGGCGTTGGCGTGGGTGGAGCCCCGCGGGGACTCCGTGCGGGGGTTCTGCGGTGCTTGGGCGCCCCGGACCGGGCTCCGGGCCCAGTCGGCGGCGTCAGCCGGGGCCGCGGGCGGTGCCGGCGCGACCGCGGTGCGCTCGTGGGGCGTGGCCGGGAGCTCCCGCGCCGGTGCTCCGGCCGAGGAGGGGCGCAGGCCGGCGGGGGCGCGGGGCGTTGCCGACGCGGCACTCCGGGCCGGGAGGGTGGTACCCGCCGCGGCCGGCGCCGCGGAAGGCGTGGACCGCCGCACGGGGGAAGCCGGTCCCGGAGTCCCGGCCGGGGAGGGCGCCGGCGTGGCCCCGGGCCGGGAGGCCGCAGGGGCGGCGCGCTGGACGTGGTGTGCGGGGGCGGCGGTCGCAGCACCCGGGGCGGGCCGGCCCTGCGGCGACTCCGGCCCGGCGGAGGTACTGCCCGCGTCACGCTCGCCGGGGTGGTACACCGGCCGGGGAGCGGCGGGCGCGGCCGCCGCTGGACCGGGAGACGGCTCCCGGGGGGACGCCGCGGCGCCGGACGCCGGCCCGTGGTCGACGGCCGGGGACCACGGGCGCTGCGGGGCCGGGGCGGGCGGCGGCACGGCTCCGGAACGGGGCGCGGCGGAGCGCCGCCGCTGTACGGGGGCCGGGGGAGCGGCGGTTGTAGCCCTCGGCGCGGGGCCGCTCGGCGGCGGCGGTGTGGCGGACACGGCGGGCGTGCCGCCCGGATCGCGGTCGGCGGGGTTGCGCCCCGCACGGGGCACCGGAGACCCGGCCGCTGCCGGGGCGGTGTCCGGGAACGCGGCCGATACCGCCGGGGTGGCTTCGGCCGCCGCCGGGCGGTCCGGGGCCGTGGACGTAGCCGGGGCTGATGTCGTAGGGGCGGGGGAGGTCGCGGGGGCGGGCTGCGACGGGGTTGCGGCCGCGTGCGGGTGGGACGGGGCCGATGCCGTCGGGGTGGTTTCGGCCGTCGGCGCGCGGCGGGAAGCCGGGGCCGGGGGTGGTGGGGTGGCGGTGTGGGCCGCGGGTGACGTCATCGGGGGGTGAGGGGGCGTTCCCGCCAGGGGCAGGCGTTGCAAGTGCGGGGAGAGGGGGGACGGAGCCGGAGCCGGGCCCGGACCCCGGGGGACCGGCACGAGGGCGTCCAGGAGCAGGCCGGACGGGGCCGACGGGGCAACGGCGTGCCCCATCCCACCGCTGAGGGCCAGGCTCTGCCGCGTCGCCAGCGACGTGGGGAAGTTCCGGTCGGCCGTCAGCCGCGGCACGCCCAGCACCCGCTGGACCGGGGCCGCCGCCGCCCACCCGCCGTCCGCCGGAACGGGCGTCGCCGCGGGCCCCGGTACGTTGGTCGCCCCGCCGGCCGGTCCCGTACCCTGCGCCGCGCGTTCCCGTGCCCGCTCCCGCCGGCGTCGTCCGAACAGCCCCATCGTCTTTCCCTTCCCTTCCGGTTCACCGTGCGGCCGAGGCCCGTTACGCCTCTTCCAACCGCGCCACCCGCCGTACGTACGCCTGCCGGTCCGCGTGTTCGAGGTCGAGGATCGTGTCCAGGTCCCAGTGGAGGTGGTAGGCCAGGTACGCGGTCTCCTCCTCGAGCAGGTCGGCCGCGTACGTCACGATTCCCCCAGGCGGCTCCCGGCCAGCTCGACTTCGAAGGCGCCCTCGCAGTGCGGACACGACACGGCCGCGCGGGTGTGACCCTCCGCGTTGATCCGCCGGTAGAAGTCCTGGAGGAAGGCGAGGTCGGAGGCGAACATGTTCTCCACCGTCCCGTCGTGCACCATCGCCAGCGTGCCGAGCCGGGTGATCACCCGGCCCAGCAGCACCACCGACAGGTACGCCGGGTTCTCGCGCACCCGAACGTCCCGCAGCGGGACCAGCTCGTCCCGGGCCGTGGCCAGCCGCATCGAGCCGTTGCGGTGCACGCTCCCGGACTCGTCCACGAAGCCGCGCGGCAGCTCGAACTCGAACTCCGTGCGCAGCGGCTCCCGTACGGCCGCTCCCGGGCCGCCGGCCGGCCCCTCTCCCGGGGTGGGTCCTTGTTCCGGTCCCTGCCCCTGTCCTTGCCCCTGTCCGGGTCCCTGGCGTCGCATTACTCGATGACCAGCTCTTCGAAGGTGATGGTGACCTGCTCGGTGAGCGCCGACGCGGCGCCCGCCTTCACCGAGCTGACCTCCACCTTGGAACACCAGGCGTTGCGCAGGTTGTAGCGGCGTACCGGGTTGTCCTGGTAGTCCATCATCATGATCGTGGCGTTCTTGCGGGCGGAGCCCATGTCGCCGTTGATCGAGGCGCTGATCCACTCGGTGAAGGCGGTCGACTGGGTCGCCCCGCGCGTCACCGAGCACTGCCCGGCCTTCTTCACGCCGGGCAGCTTCTTGATGACGGGCCTGCCGTCCGCCGAGACCTGCTGGTACTCGATGACGTCCTGCTCCATGGACAGGCTGCTGACTTCCTGAAGGAACTCGACCATGACACCGTCGATCTGCAAGCCGAAGTTGTGCGAGGTGAGCGCGTCACCGGGCTGAAGGGACATGCGGGGCTTCTCCTTGTACGTGCGTGCGTGGCGTGCGTGGTGTGCCTGATGTGCGTGGCGTGCGGGCGGTCAGGCGCCGGGCCCCGGCGGCCCCGGAGGCCCCGGCGGGAGCGGGCCTACTCCTCCAGCTCCCCTCCGCCGCCCGAGAACTGGGCCAGCCGGAACACCACGAACTCGGCCGGCTTGACCGGCGCGATGCCGATCTCGCACACCACCCGCCCGAGGTCCACGGACTCGACGGGGTTCGTCTCCGCGTCGCACTTCACGTAGAACGCGTCCTCGGGGCGCTGGCCGAACAGGGCGCCCGAACGCCACTCGTTGACGAGGAAGGCCGAGATGTTGCGCCGGATCCGCGCCCACAGCGCCTGGTCGTTCGGCTCGAACACCACCCACTGGGTGCCGATCAGGATCGACTCCTCCAGGTAGTTGAAGTAGCGGCGCACGTTCAGGTAGCGCCACGCAGGGTCGGAGGCCAGCGTGCGCGCACCCCAGACGCGGATGCCCCGGCCCGGGAAGGCGCGGACGCAGTTCACGCCGACGGGGTTGAGCAGGTCCTGCTCACCACGGGTGATCTGGAGCTCCAGATCGACGGCGCCCCGCACGATCTCGTTGGCCGGGGCCTTGTGCACTCCGCGCTCGGCGTCGTTGCGGGCCCAGACACCGGCCATGTGGCCGGAGGGCGGGACCATCTCCGTCTGCCCGCTCGACGGGTCGAAGACCTTGATCCACGGGTAGTAGAGCGCGGCGTAGCGGGAGTCGTAACCGGCCACGTCCATGCGCCACTTGCGGATGTCCCGCGCGTTCAGGCCGGGCGGCGGGTCGAGGACCGCCATCCGGTCGCCCATCAGCTCGCAGTGCGCGATCATGCCGAGTTGTACGGCCTTGACCTGCTCCAGGTCGATCAGGCCATGCTGGTAGGCGGCCATCAGGTCGGGCGCGGCCACCATGTTGACCTCGTCCAGGGCCTCCAGGCCGCCGAAACCGGTGCGGTCGGCGGAGTCGCCGATGAACCGCGCGGAGTCCAGCCGGCCTTCCCCGGAGGCCTGCACGGTCCCCGTCGGGGCCGCGGCGGAGGATGCGGGGGATGCGGGGAGCGCGCCGGGTGCGGGCACGGCCAGGGTCAGGGTCTGCACCTCGGGCCGGGCCTGCGTCACACCCGGAGCGGGCTCCTCGACCACGATGGTCTTCGACCGCTGACGGATCTGCGTGACGACGTAGTTGCGCGCCGACTTCCGGGCACTGACGTCGAAGTCCTCGACGAGCGTGTCGCCGTCCTTGACCAGCAGTTTGAAGCGATCGGCTCCGCCCTCGCCCTCGACGTCCTGGACCTCGACGGTCAGCGTCCCGCCGTCGCCCCGGCCTGCGGCGAGCGCCGCCACCTTGAACGCGCCGAGCGCGACGGCCTCGCCGACCGCGATCTCCCGCGGAGCGGAGGCCCCGGCCGGTCCGCTGGCGGTGGACGCGGTGGACGCGGAGGCCTGGCGCCCTCCGGCCGTGGATGCCGGACGCCCGGCCGCGGGGGCGCCGCCCACCCGGACCACGTACGCCGCCGTGCCGCCGTTGTTGAAGAACCCGTACACGGAGTGCGCCAGGTAGCAGCTGGCCGTGAAATCACCGAACTCGGCAACGTACTGCGACCAGTTGGTCACCAGCGTCGGCTCGTTCAGCGGCCCGTGGGGAGCCAGCCCCACGAAGGCGGCTACCGACGTCCCCACTCCCTCGATGGGCCGGGACCCGCCGGCGACCTCTTCCACATAGACGCCGGGGGACAGGTAGGTGGGCACGCGGTGATCTCCTTGCGGTGGTGGGACGGGCCGGTTCCGCTGGTCAGACCGACCTTCGCCCATCCGCCCACCACCGCGGGAGGGCCGGGCGGGCGGAGTCGAGGGCAGCGCGGGCTGCCCGCCCGTACCCGCCGCGCACGTCCCGCGTAACGTTGCCCGCGGCCGTTGTGCGGGGAACCGGGGGGCGCGTGACGCGGGAGCAGGGTGGGGGAGACGCGGCGGGCCTGCGGTTCCGGATGCTCGGGCCGATGACCGCCCGGGTGGCCGGCGGGGCACCCCTGGCGCTCGGATCCAACCAGCAGCGGGCCCTGCTCGCCGTCCTGCTCCTGCGGCGCGGGCGCACCGCGCCCATGGCCGAACTCCTCGACGCCCTCTGGGGAGAGCGGGTACCGCCGCGCGCCGTGGGCACCCTGCGCACGTACGTGTCACGGCTGCGTTCCCTCTTCGAGCCGGACCGGCCCGCCCGCGCACCGGGCAGGCTCCTGCTGTCGGCCCCCGACGGCTACGCCCTGCGGCTGCACGGCCCGGTCCTGGACATGGACCAGTTCGAGCGCGGCCTCGCCGACGCCGCCCGGCTGCGCACCGCCGGTGACACCCGCGAGGCGTACCGCACCCTCGGCGACGCGCTCGGACTCTGGTCGGGCACACCGCTCGCCGGGCTCCCCGGCCCGTACGCCGAGGCGCAGCGGGACCGGCTCACCGAACTGTGGCTGAACGCCCGCGAGGACCACTTCCACAGCGCCCTGGAACTCGGCCTCGACCGCGACATCGCGGCCGTCGCGGCGCTGCGCGCCTTCGCCGCCGAGCACCCGCTGCGCGAAAGGACCCAGGCCCTGCTCATGCTCGCGCTGCACCGTGCGGGCCGCCCCGGCGAGGCCCTCGCGGTGTACGAGGTCACCCGCGACACCCTCGACGTGGAACTCGGGGTCCCGCCCGGGCCCGAACTGGCGGCACTGCACCGCAGGCTGCGTTCCCAGGACGCCACCGGTGGACCGGGCACGGTCCCGCCGGGAACGGATCCCCGGCCCACCGGGGCCCCGGGAGGGGCGCGCGCGACACCCGGCGCGGCGTCCGCGCCCGCGTTCCCCTTCCCCCCGGCGGGCCCGCCCACCCCGGCGGCACCCTCCGCCCCGGTGGCCCCCCTCGCCCCCGCGGTCCCCCTCGCCCCCGCCGTCCCGTTCGCCGGACGGGCGGCGGAGACCGGCCTGCTCGCGCGGCTGCTGACCGGCGCTGCGGACGACGCCGTGCCCGTGGCGGTGCTCACCGGCATGCCGGGCATCGGCAAGACCGCCCTCGCCGAACACGTCGCCGAGCAGGCCCGCGGCTCCTTCCCCGACGGCGTGCTCCGGGTCTGCCTGCGCGGCGGCCCCGCCGAGGCGCTCGCCCGGCTCGTGAGTGCCCTCGGCGTCCCGGGCCCCGAGCTGCCCGAGGGCCTCGAGGCCCGGGCGGCGCTCTACCGCTCCCTGCTGGCCGGGCGGCGCGTCCTCGCCCTCCTGGACGACGCGCACGACACCGCGGGGCTGCTCCCGCTGCTGCCCGGCACCCCGGGCTGCGCCGCGCTCGTCACGAGCACCGGGCGCGGTCTGCTCGTACCGGGGGCGCTGCTCGTCGACGTACCGGAACTCGACGAAGCGGCCGCCCTGCGGCTCCTGGCCGCTGCCGCCGGACCGGGGCGGACGGGGGAGTCCGCGGCGCTGCGCGCCCTCGCCGGCCGGTGCGCCGGACTGCCGCTCGCCCTGTACCTGGCCGGCCGCCGGCTCAGCCTGGACCCCGCCCTGCCGGCGGCCGCCCTCGCGACCGCGGACGGCCCCCGGCTGCTCGCGGAACTGCGGGCCGACGGGCTCGCCGTCGCGGAACGGCTCCGCCGCTGCCACACCCGCCTGACGCCCGCCGCCGCCCGCGCCCTGCGGGCCACGGCCGCCGCCCCCGGCGCCTTCGGGCACGCATGGGCCGCCGACGTGAGCGGCGCCTCCGAGGCCGCGGCGGCGGACGCGATCGACGAGCTCGTCGACTCGGGCCTGCTCCAGCCCGGCACCTCGGACAGCTACCGCTACCACCCGCTGGTCCGCCAGTTCGCCCGGCAGGCCCCCGCCCCCGCCGCGCACTGACGGGCCCCGTCCGTCCGTACGTACGGGCAGTCAGGTGTGCCCCCAGCCGGGTACTTTCGGGCACCGATCGGCTCACCCGTGCCGCCTAGCCTTCCCGCATGACGATGTGGACCACTCTCAACCCGGCCGCCGTGGCTGTCGACCCCGGCGGCCGGACCGCGGCCCGCCTGCGGGTGCGCAACACCGGGGACACGGTGGAGGAGTACCGGCTGTCGATCGTGGGCGCCCCCGCCGGGTGGGCCCGGATCGAGCCGGGCACCCTGCGGCTCTACCCGGGCAGCGAGGGCACCGCGGAGATCTCCTTCGCGCCGCCCCGCTCACCCGACGCGCCGGCGGGGCCCGCCCCGTTCGGGATCCTCGTCGAACCGCGCGAGCACCCTCGGCAGCGGGACGTCGTCGAAGGCCGGGTCACCGTCGCCCCGTTCACCGAACTGCGCGCTGAGCTGGTCCCGCCGAGCCTCGTCGGCCGGTTCCGGGGACGCGCCGCCATCGCCGTCGACAACCTCGGCAACACACCGCTCACCGCCTCCCTGACCGCCCGGGACGAGTCGGGCCGCCTCACGTTCGACATCCGGCCGAACGCGGTGCGGGTGGCCCCGGGCCGGGCGGTCTTCGCCGACGTGGAGATCCGGCCGCAGGCGGTCAGCTGGACCGGGGGCACCGAGACGCACCGCACGACCGTGACGGTCCGCCGGTCGGGTGACGCCGGCGGCCTGGAGCTGACCGGGGACTTCGAACAGCGCCCGGTGCTCCCGGGGCGGCTGCTCTTCGCGGCCGGGCTGCTGGCCACCGGGGCGGTCGCCTTCGCCGTGTTCTGGTTCGGGTTCTCCCCGAAGGTCAACTCGGCCGCGGGGGAGATGAAGACGGAGGCCGGGGCTGTATTGCCCGCCCCGCTCGGCGGGCAGACCCCGCTGCCCTCCGCGCCCGCCCCGCCCCCGGACCCGCTCCCCGGCGGAGCCCTCCCGGGCGGTGACCCGGCGACGGGTGCGGCGGGCGGTACCGGCGCAGGCCCCGCTCCCGGTCCCGGGGGCGGTGGAGGCGCCGGCGGGGGTGGCGGCGGAACCCCGGCGGGCGGCGGCGGGGGAGCGCCGCCGCCCCCGGCCGGGAACCCGCAGGCCGCGAAGCAGGGGCCGCCCTGGCGGGCCGGCTACCAGACCGACGTCGCGGTCCACTTCGCCCAGCTGCGGCTGGCGTCCCTCGGCAACAACGCCTGCACCCTGAAGGGGCAGTGGAAGGAGGGCGTGATCGACCCGCAGACCGAGGCCTCGCTCATCTGCTACCAGAAGGCCGTCATGGCCGACCAGAAGACCACCCGCGTCCTCACGGCCACCGACCAGCTGGGCACGCTCGGCAGGGCCACCCTCGCCTCCATGTGGATGCAGGGGGTCACCGCCGACCGGCTGACCGGCGGATCGAAGAACTTCGAGGTCACCCGGCTCGACGCGGCGCTGCGCTGGGCGACCCAGGCCACCATCAGCGACAACGACCTCCAGGCGGACCGGGCCTTCGCGCAGCTCGGCGTCGACTACTTCAAGGCGGGCGGGAAGAACGGCGCCCCGACCACCTCCGACAACAAGATCCGCGACCGGGTCCGCGAGTACCAGCAGTCCGTCAACCTCCCCGTGACGGGCGTGGCCGACACCCGGACCGTCAACGCCCTGCTGGGCGGCTCGGTCAACGGCACCGGCCGCCCCGGGCGTTGACCGGACCGGACGCGCGGAGGACGGCGAGGGCGGCGGAGGGCGGCGAACGCCTCGCCGAAGCGGTCCGCCCTCCGCGCGAACCCGCCCGCCCGCCCGTACGCCGTCCCGCACGCCCGCCCGTACGGGAGCCGGTCCGCTGGCCCGATCTTCGTGGCTTCCGCCAGTACGACGGGCCGTCGGGGTTCGTAGAGACTGCCCACCAGTGGCCGCGGCGGGTCCCCGGGACCGGGGGCCGGGGCCGGAGGCATGTCCAGGCACAGGGGAGGACGGCACGGTGAGCGCACAACAGTACGACGAGATAGGTGAGGCGTACGAGGGCTTCAAGGCCCTGCCGCTGGAGCAGTACGTGGTGGTGCCGAGCTTCCTGGCCGCGGTCGGCGACGTGCGCGGCACGTCGGTACTCGACCTGGCGTCCGGCACCGGCTTCTACAGCCGGGAGTTCAAGCGCCGCGGCGCCCAGGCGGTGCTCGGGATCGACATCTCCCGCGAAATGATCTCCGTGGCACAACAGTTGGAGGAACGCGATCCGCTCGGTGTGCGCTACGAGGTCGGTGACGCGGCCGAACTGCGGGCGCTCGAAGAGCCCTTCGACATCGGCCTGGGAGTGCAGCTGCTCAACTACGCGCAGGACATCGCCACCACGGAGCGCATGTGCCGCGGCGTCCACCGGAGCCTGAAGCCCGGCGCCGAGTTCTTCCTGCTCAACCAGTCGCCCGACTTCCGCTTCGACGGGCCGCCCCCGGACAGGTACGGCTTCCGCACCGAACTCACCGGCGAGGAGGGCGAGACCGGACCACAGGTCCGCACGACGGCGCTGCTCGACCCGCCGGTCTCGTTCGTCGCCAACCTCCCGCGCCGCGAGGTCTACGAGAAGTGCCTGGGGGCCGCCGGGTTCAGCGAGCTGACCTGGATTCCGTTGACGGTGTCGGAGGCCGGCGTGCGCCAGTTCGGCGCGGACCACTGGGCGGACTTCCGCGCCAACCCGCCCCTGGAGATGCTGCGCTGCCGCGCCTGACCTCCCCCGGCCGTCGTCGTCCCCCGGCCGTTCACCGGGCGACGCCGGCGGTCAGGTGTAGTCCCCGGTGTCACGCACCGCGCCGAACCGGGGGAAGATCCGCTTCACGGAGAAGTCGTGCTCCTCGGCCTCGAAACCGGACATGGCGTCGGCCACGAACTCCACTTCGTAGCCGTGATCGCTCGCCGCCCGGGCGGTGGACTCCACGCCCATCGTGGTGACCAGACCGGCGAACACCAGCGTGTCCACGCCGAGAGCACGCAACCGGTCGTCGAGGCCGGTGCCGTGGAACGCGCCGACGGTCCGTTTGACGACCAGCACGTCGCCCGGCCGGGCGAGGTCCTCGGCGAAGCCGCTGCCGGGCGGCTGTACGGACACGTTCGGCCGCTCCACCCGGACCAGCACCACCGGGCGGTTGCCGGCCCGGAAGGCGTCGGCCAGTCGGCGGCAGCGGGCGAGGACCTCCTCGCCGGAGTGCGGCGCGAGGGGCAGGGCGACGATGCGGGGCATCAGGTCGATGAGGATCAGCGCGGAAGTCACCGGGGGATCGTAACCAGGTCGTGGGTGCGGCGGGACACGCGGACACCGCGGACCGCCCCCGTCCGGCGCGGGTCCGCCGTCACAGGATCCGGTGTTCCGTCCAGAACGGGCCGAGATCCTTCGCCGTCGACGCCTGCGCGGCGCGCGCGAAGTCCGCGGTGGTGGCGACGCCCAGCCAGTGGTCCCGTACGTATCCGCGCAGCACGGACGCCATCGCCGGGCCGCCCAGGACGCGTTCCAGGTCGTGCAGGGCGCAGGCCCCGCGCCCGTAGACGACGCGGTAGTACTCCGCACGGCGGCCGTCCGCGTAGTAGGCCAGGGGCCGGGTCAGAGCCGCCGTGTCGCTGGGCCACTCGCCTTGGTCGTCCCAGCAGGTCGCGGTGTCCTCCCGGTAGTACAGCTGGTTCGCGTACTGGGCGAACGACTCGTCCAGCCAGGGCGTCGCGAACTGGTCGTTGCCGACGACGCCGTAGAACCACTGGCGGGCGATCTCGTGGACGACCGCCGACCCCTCCGGTTCGGTCCACAGCAGGACGAGGCCAGGGAACTCCATGTTGCCGAAGGCGTCGAGGGTGTCGCTCATGACGAGGTCCAGCTCACCGTACGGATAGTGCCCGAACCGCTTTCCGAACGCGTCGACCGAGCCGACGGCGTCCCGCAGGTCGGCTGCGACGCCCTCGGCGGACGTGGTGGCGGTCCAGTACGCGTTCAGCCGCACCCCGCCGGGTGTGGTCACGGTCTTCGACCGGAAGGGCCCCGCCGCCCAGGCGAAGTCCCGTACCCCGTGCGCGACACTGGTGCTGACCGTGCGGCCGGGTGCCCCCGCACGCCGGGTGGTGGTGCCCGTCGCGGGGACGACGAGCGCGTCCGGGTGGTCGAGTACCACCCGGAAGTCACCGGCCAGGGTGTGGAAGCTCTCGCCGAAGCCGACGTCCGGGTCGAGATGGCGGCCCTGCGCGTCGCGTACGGACAACAGGGGCAGCGCGTTGCCCAGGTAGCGGTGCGCGCCGTCCCTGCCGAAGCGGTGGACGCGGTCCGGGATGGTGATCGCGACGTCGAAGGAGACGCTCGTACGCTGCCCGTACCGCAGCGGCGCGGACAGGTCGATCCGCAGCGCGGTGCAGCCGACGGTGAGCGGTCGCGGCGTGCCTCCGGCGACCCGGCCCACCCGGACCGGGGACGGGCTGCCCGGGGCCCCGCAGCCGTCGGCGCCGTTGCCCCACAGACGTACGTCGACCGAACGCAGCGGAGTCCGGGCGGCATTGCGGAAGGACACCGTCTGGCGGCCGGACCAGTGCGAGCCGTCGGCATCGCCGCGCAGGGCCACGTCGTACGAGGGGCGGTCCGGTGTGGCCGCCCCCGCGGCCGCGGAGTCCACGGCGGCGGAGTCCACGGGGCCCTGTGCCGCGGCCGTTCCGGGAACGAGCAACAGGGCGGTGACGAGGGCGGGCCACAACGCACGCCGATACCTGGGATGCCTGGAAGACCTGGGATACCTGAGCGAGGTCATGACAAACAGGCTAGAGCGCCCGTGCGCCCGGACGCGCGAGTTCCGGGCGCACCGGTCGTACCCCTGCCACAGGCCCTCGACCGGCAGGCCGCCCCGGTTCTTTGTCAGCCGGTGACAAGAGTGAACTCGCCGGGGACGGCCGCCGTATGGAGAGCGGGGAGACAGCATCCATCGAGTCGAGGAGTGGCCATGTCCCGTAAAAGGACGATGAGTCGAACGAAGAAGCTCATGCTCTCTGGTGTCGCGGGAGCCCTGGCGGCAGGAGGGGTCGTCGCGACGATGGCGACCGGCAACGCCGCCGTTTCCGAGGCGGTCTGTCAGGGGTCGACGGTGACGTTGTCGGGTGAGGCGGGGGCGCCGGCGGCGAGCAGCGGGACGTTCCCGGTGGGCACGAAGCTGAAGGTGACGAATCTGGACAACGGCCGGGCGGCGACGGTGACGGTGAGCGGTCCCTCGGGCAGTTGCGTGCTGCTGAACGACGCGGCTTTCGAGACGGTCCGTGAGCCGGGCAAGAACCTGATCCGCCGAGCCCGCGTGGAACGCGTGGGCGGTGGCAGTGGCGCACCCTCCGGAAAGGCGGGCACGGCCGGTCCGGCGGGTGCCGCAGCAACGGCGGGTGTGCGGGTGCCGCCGGCGACCGGCGAGGTGGTCTGTCAGGGGTCGACGGTGACGTTGTCGGGTGAGGCGGGGGCGCCGGCGGCGAGCAGCGGGACGTTCCCGGTGGGCACGAAGCTGAAGGTGACGAATCTGGACAACGGCCGGGCGGCGACGGTGACGGTGAGCGGTCCCTCGGGCAGTTGCGTGCTGCTGAACGACGCGGCTTTCGAGACGGTCCGTGAGCCGGGCAAGAACCTGATCCGCCGAGCCCGCGTGGAACGCGTGGGCTGAGTCACCGGGGTACGTACCGGGCCGCCGAGGCCATGGACGGGGCACGGCCGTGCCGTCCCCGCCATGGCATCGGCGCAGCGCCCCCCGCCTTCCGGTGTGTGTTCTCGTGAAGCCGCAGATCAGACGGCCTTCCGTGGCGAACGGGTGAGGCTGCGGCCGGTGATGATGCCCCGCCGGGCGTGTACGGCGCCGGCGCGGGCGTCTCTGGACAGAGTGAGGCGGGGCCGGCTCCGGCCCCGGACCTCAGCGATCGGAGAATCCGGTGTCGGTGAACGAGACGACGGGCGCGGAACTCGCCGCGAAACTGCTCCACGACGTGAGTGACGAGCAGGTGCGCGCGGCCACCCGGCTCCTGGGCTCCCACCAGGACGGCTTCTGGCTGCGGCGCTTCACCGGGGACCGGGAACTCACGAACCTCGTGGACCGTCCGCTGATCGACAAGACCGCCGGGATCGACTGGGAGGCGCTCACCCGGCTGATGCGCACCCCGGGGTGGTCCCGCCGGGCCTCGGCCGGCGAGATCGCCGTGCTGGAGTTCGCGGTCTCCCTCGTCGGCGACTGCGCCGTCAACCTCCGGCAGGTCGTCCACGCGGTCGACGACAGCGAGTTCCAACTCCTGCTGGGCGCCCTGCGGGAGGCCGCGCTCGCACCGCGCGAACAGGACGCAGGAGGTTCCGGCCCGGCCGTGGGCTGAGGCGACGGGCGACGCGCCTAGGATGCCTTGGTTCGACCGAGCGGGACATCGGGGGTGCGTGGCATGAGCGGGTACGGCAATGGCGGTTACGGCGACGGTGGTTACGGCAATAACGGGTACGGCAGCGGTGGTTACGGCAGTGGCGGGTACGGTGACGCGGCGGGCGGCGGCGCCGTGAACACGCCGCCGGGACACCCCTACGCCCCGCCGGTCCCCCGGCAGGGATACCCGTACGCCCAGCCCGCTCCGCCGCCGGGTTACCCGTACGCCCAGCCCGGCAGCCCGCCGGGATACCCGTACGCGCCGCCCTACCCGCCCGTCCCGCCCCCGCGGGAGCCGTCGCGGGCCCGGAAGATCCTTCGCGGCCTCTACAACCCCCTGTACGCCGCACGGCGGACCTTCCGGCCCGCGCGCCCCGGGATGGTCGACGACCGGGAGGTTCGCAAGCTCCAGTTGTGGCGGACCGGCCTGGGACTCGTGGCCTGGGTGGGCCTGACCGTCACCTACAACGCCGTCGCGAGCGCCGGCGGCATCCACGGCGTGGCGGCCGAACGCCTCGACCAGAGCTGGTCCAGCGTCCTGCTGCTCGTCTGTACCTTCCCCGTCGTCGTCGGCGCCTTCGTGGCAGCCTCGCGGGGCGGCCTGCGCCGGGTGTACCTGCGCCGGTCCCTGCGGCCGCTCGGCTCGGTGCTGGCCATGATGCTGTCCATGGGCACCGCCGCCCTCGCCATGGCACCGGAACTGGCGGGTGTGCGGGCCGCCGGCGGGCTGCCCGGGAAGATCGTCATCGTCCTCATGTTCCTGTGGTCGGTCGGCTTCGCCCTCTACGGCATCGGACTGTCGCTCGTGCACGTCTTCCGCACCGCGGACATCCACGAAGTGCTGCCGCCGATCCTCGCCGGCATCCTGGTGTGGGAGATGGCACTCCTGGACCTGATCATCGGGTCCTACGACCAGGTTCCCCCGGGCGCCCGGGCGGCCTTCATCCTCGGTGCCCCCGTGACGGTCACGGCCCTGTCCTGCTGGGAGCTGCACCGGCTGCGCCGCTACCACGGACTCACGCTCCGTACGGCCCTGCGGCGCTGACAACTCCCGCCCTCCGGACCGCCGTACGCCGCCACACACGTACGCCCCCACCTGTGTCCGTTTCGCGCGACCGCGCATTCCGGTTCGCGTCATCCTCGGGATCGACCCGGAGGCGGGAGGCGGGGAAGTCCCCGGAACGGAAGCCCGGCCCGGCGGGCCCGCCGACCGCCCTCCGGTGGGTCGGCCGCGCTGATCCGCCCCGCCCTCATCGCGCTGTAGAAGACCGGACGGCAGCCTCAACCACTGCACGGATCACCGGTGTTGTCGGCCAGCGGTATGCTTCGTCGGTCCGGGGCCGGACCCGGCCGGCCGGTCCCCGTCGGCGGTCCGACCGTCCGCTCCGGCGGCGCCCGTCGGCCATGCCGATGACCGGCCGTTTGCCTGCAGCCCTGTGAGCGTGCACACTTGCGCGAATTCCGGTCGGGCGCAGCGCCGCACCTCACGACGGATGCGCCCGGAATCCGGCGCGCGGGTCATCAGCAAGCCAATCGGGAGCACGTGGTGAGTATCCCGGGCACTGCCCGTCAGCGGCACCTCCGAACCCTCAGCGACGGGGAGCTCTGCGCCCTGCTGCGCGGGCACGGCACGGAGTCAGACGCCGAGTCCGACACCGACACCCATACCGACATCGACATCGACATCGACACCGGCGCCGGTGACGTGTCGGGCGACGTCAAGGGTGACGTGATGGGCGAGGTGTTCGCCCGTCACCATTCCTCGGTGCTCGCCTACGCCCGCACGTGCTGCCGGGACCAGGCCACCGCCCAGGACCTCGCCGCCGAGGCCTTCGCCCGCACCTACCGGGCCGTCGCCTGGGGCGCCGGACCCGAATACGCCTGGCGGCCGTACCTGCTGACCTGCGTGCGCCGCCTGGCGGCCGCGTGGGCGCGGGAGGGCTCCCGTACGCAGCTGTCCGAGGACTTCGAGGAATGGGCCGCGCGCCTCTCGGACGGCCAGGACGCCGAGGAGGCCGTCTTCTCGGCGGAAGAGGGGTCGCTGGTCCTGCGTGCCTACCGGTCGCTGCCGGAACGCTGGCAGGCCGTGCTGTGGCACGCCGTCGTCGAGCACGAGCCGGCGGCCGAGACCGCTGGACGCCTCGGAATATCGGCGGGAGGCATCGGCTCCCTGGTCGCGCGGGCCCGGGAAGGCCTGCGGGAGGCGTACCTGCGCGCCCACCTGGCCCAGACCGCGAGCGACGAGTGCCGGCACTACGGGGGCCAGATCGCCGCCGCACTGCGCCGGCCCGGCAGACGCCTCCCCCGGGACCTGGGCCGCCACCTCCAGAGGTGCGACGACTGCGCCCGGGCCGAGCGCGACCTGCGCGACGTCAACGGCCGCCTGGGGGTGTTGCTGCTGGGCGGCATCCTGCTGTGGAACCCCGCCGCCTACCTCTCGGCCCTGGGCGGGAAGGGCGCCCATCTCACCGCGGGCACGCTCGGCGGCACGCAGCTCGCCGGAGCCCGGGCGGGCGCCGTGAAATGGGCCGCCGCGGTCGCTGTGGCGGGCACCGCGGTCACCGTGGTCGCCCTGCTGCCCGCCGACACCGGGAGCAGGTCCGACCAGGCCGCCGCACCCGCCACGACGACCGCGGCTCCGGCCGGCCCGATCCCGGTGGCCACGCCGATCGCGGTCATCGGTACGCCCGCGTCGGGGACCGCCCCCGCCACCGCCACACCGCTCCCTTCCGCATCCGCATCCGCCACGGCCAGCGCCGCGCCGACCTCGCCGGCGCCCTCGATCTCGACGCGTCCCGTCGCCGCCGCCCTGGTCAACGTCGGCTCGGGGCTGTGCGTCGGCCTCGGCGCCGGCCCCGAAGGGCCGTTGCGGCTGGAGGAGTGCACCGGCAAGCCCTCCCAGGGGTGGGAGCGCCTGCCCGCCCGGCACCACACCCACCAGCTCCGCAACGCGGAGACCGGCACCTGCCTCGAAGGAAGCACCCGCGGCGGGAACCTCGCCGCGGTCACCCTGCGCACCTGCCGGACCGGCGCGGACGCCTACAGCCAGCTCTGGCGGTTCGATCCGGAGGGACGAGCCGGCGCGTACCGCGTCTGGTTCGTGCCGAGGGTCCCGCACAGCGACTACTCCCACCACCTGCTGGGCCCGCGGAACTGGCCCAAGGCCGACCCGCCGCGTCCGGGATCGGATCTGGTCCACCTGCCCGACTACTACCACTCCGTCAACCTGCTCTTCGCCCTTAGGTGAGCCCCCGCGAGCTGGCCGCGTCCTCGGGGCTCACTCCCGCGCGAGGGACTGAGCCCGAGGCTGGGCCGACGGGCTGGGCTGACGGAGTGGAGCGACGGGCTGGGCTGACGGAGTGGGCCGACGGAGTGGGGCGGCCGGTGGGTCGCATCGGGTGGGCCGGGTGCGGGCAGGAGTCACCCATGCCGAATGCCATTCCTGCACCCGATGACGTCACAGCCGCCGACAGCGGTCCGGCCGGAGCGGGAAGCAGCCCCCCGCTCGGGGCGCCCCCGGGGGCCCCGGCCTCGGAGCTGCTCGCGCTGCTCGACCGTGGGCACCAGCGCGAGCCGGACGTCATCCCGGGTCAAGAACCCCTGTTCTGACCGCGCGCCACCGAAGCCGACGAGAGGACCGGCGGAACACGGAGACGGGCGTGACGGACCGGCGCGTCGGCGGGCTCCGGCCGGGTATCCGTAAAAAGGTCCTGGGGATCTCCGGGAGCCCCGGGGCCCGGGAGCCCAGAACCTCCCTGCAGCGGGACGGGCAGGGGACGCGCCCCGGCCCGTTCGCACCACTTCGTCGAAGGGCCGCCATGCGGACACCCACCGTCCTGATCTCCGGCGCGAGCATCGCCGGACCCGCGCTGGCCTACTGGCTGAACGCCCGGGGCTGGCAGACCACCGTCGTCGAACGCTTCGAAGGGCTCCGCGAGGACGGCCAGAACATCGACGTCCGCGGCGCGGGCCGGGAGGTCGCCCGCCGCATGGGCATCGAGGACGCCATCCGCGCTGCCTCGACCGGTGAGACGGGCACCGAGTTCGTCGACGCCGCCGCCCGCCCGCTCGCCCGCTTCGCGGCCGGAACGTCCGACTCGGGCGGCGCCACGGCCGAGCTGGAGATCCTGCGGGGCCAGCTGTCCCGCATCATCGTGGACCGCACCCACGACGAGACCGAATACGTCTTCGGTGACCGGATCGTTGCCCTCGACGACGCCGACGACGGGGTGACGGTCACCTTCGCCGGTGGCGCGATTCGCACCTTCGACGTGGTCGTCGTCGCCGAGGGCCTGCGCTCCCGCACCCGGTCGATGATCTTCCTGGACACCGACGCCGTGCGCGAACTCGGCTTCTACGTCGCCTACCTGACCATCCCCCGCACGGACGACGACACCGACCTGTGGCGCTGGCACAGCGCCGGCCGCGGTCGCAGCGTCACCCTGCGCCCGGACAACCTCGGCACCGTACGGGCCACTCTCGCCTTCCTGTCCGACGTCCAGGGCCTCGACGAACTCGACCGCGAGGGCATCGTCACGATCCTGCGCCGCACCTTCGCCGACGTCGGCTGGGCGGCGCCCCGCGTGCTCGCAGCCCTCGACGACGCCCCGCTCTACTTCGACGCCGTCGGTCAAGCCCGCATGCCGTCCTGGACCAGCGGGCGCGTGGCGCTGCTCGGGGACGCGGCCTACTGCTCGTCCCCGATCAGCGGGATGAGCACCCGCACCGCACGGCGTTCGCCCGGTACGAGGCGCTCATGCGCCCGTACGTGGACCAGGCCCAGAAGCTGCCGCCCGGCACACCGCGCATCGCCAACCCGCGCGGCCGCGCCGGACTCGCCACGATGAACACCGTCCTGAGGGTCGCCGGCAGCCCGCCCGCCGCGCGCCTGGGCGGCCTGGTGTCGAGGTGGTTCACGCCGCCCGCCGACGCGATCGAGCTCCCCGCCTACCCGCTCCGGGAGACCGCGCACTGACCGGACCGAGAGAGGCTCGGACCGGGAGGGGCCGGACCGCGAGGGCCCGGCCTACCGTCCGCGGCGACGGGAGATGCGGGAGCGGTGTCCGGACGGGGCCGGCGGGGCCAGGGAGAACGTCACCGTGAGGTGCGCGCCTCCGAGCGGTCCGCGGCTGACGCGCATCGTGCCGCCCGTCGCGCTCGCGGCCCGTTGCGCGATGTCGAGGCCCAGTCCCGTGGAACCGGTGCTGCTCCCGCGGGAGAGGGCCCGGTCCGGTTCCGGGATGCCCGGTCCACCGTCCTCCACGATCAGCTCCACCGCCTGGGCCGTGCGGACGACGCGGACGCCGAACGGGGTCCCCGCGGCGGTGTGGCGAAAGACGTTGCCGATGAGCGCGTCGACCACGGCGGCGACATCGTCGTCGGAGAGGCCGACGGCCGTCGGCTCCTGCGTGAGGTCGAGCGAGCAGGATCGGTTCTGCTGCTCCGCCAGGACCGTCCAGAAAGCGGTCCGCCGACGGACGACCTCGGCCGCCTCGCAGTGCGGGCCCGACGACCCGGCCCCGCCCGACGACCGCCCCGCGGACGCTTCCGCGCCGAGCATGCCCTGCCCCATGGGGCCCACGGCGAGCGGGGTGCGGGCCGCGGCGATGATGGCTTCCAGCTCCGCCTCCAGCTCGCCGACCGCCGCCTCCACCCTGGCCGACTCCGCCGTACCGGCCATGCGCTCCGACGCCAGGTGCAGGGCGGTCAGCGGGGTGCGCAGCCGGTGGGAGAGGTCGGCGACGAGTTCGCGTTCGACGGCGAGCAGCTCGTTCATCCGGTGGGCCATCGCATTGAAGGCGACGCCCGCGTCCCGCAGCTCCCTGGGGCCCATGGGGTCCACGCGGGTGTCCAGGTCGCCCTGGCCGAGCGCGTGCGACGCCTGCGCGAGCCGCTTCGAGGAGCGGACGACCTTCGCGCCCAGCCGGTCGGCGACCAGGACGGAACCGGCGATCAGCCCCACGGCGAGGAAGAGCATCACCGCCCACGACTCCTTCACCCCGCGGGTGAGTTCCGCCTCGGGGACGAAGTTCTCGATGACGGCGACCTCGTCGCCCGGCAGCACCACCGGCTGGAGGCAGATCCAGCCGTCCGGGATCTCCTGCGAGATCGATTCGCGTCCCTGCTGCGCCCGCTCGAGCAGGGCCGCCGGTGCCTTGGAGCTGCCCAGGGCCCCGGATCCCGGCAGGTGCACCACCAGGTGCTCGGACGCGTCCAGGCTCGCCGCTGACTCCCGCAGGGCGGCCGGATCCGTCGTCAGGGTGAGCACCGGCGCCAGGGCGGCGGCACGCTGTTCGGCTGCCGTGACGCCCTGCTCCTTGACCAGCGACATCACCAGAGCGGCCAGCGGTATGAGGAAGGAGAGGGCGACCATGGAGGTCACCGCGAGGGCCACTCCGGCCAGTGAGCGTCTCACCGCGGTGCCACCAGCTTGATGCCGACGCCTCGTACGGTCAGCAGGTATCTCGGGGCCGCCGCGCGTTCCCCGAGCTTGCGGCGCAGGGAGGACAGGTGCACGTCGACCGTCTGGTCGTCCACGTACGGCTCGCGCCAGACCTCGGTCAGCAGACGCCTCTTGGAGACGACCTGGCCGGTGTGCCGGGCGAGGAACGCCAGCAGGTCGAACTCCCGGCGGGTGAGCCGCAGCTCCTGTCCGGCCAGGTGCGCGGTCCGCGCGCCCGGGTCCACCGACAGGTCGCCCACCGTGGTGGCGCGCGGCGGCTCGGCGGCCGGCGCCGCCGCCCCGGCCGCGCCGCCGCCGGCGGGCGGCAGGCTGCCGGTGCGCCGCAGGACGGCGGAGAGGCGGGCGAGGAGCTGGCCACCGGAGAAGGGTTTGACCAGGTAGTCGTCGGCGCCCGCGTTCAGGAGGGCGATGATCTCCGCCTCGTCGTCGCGGGCGGTGGCCACCAGTACGGGTACGGAGGAGATCCCGCGGATCATGCGCAGGGCGTCCCCGCCGTCGAGGTCGGGCAGCCCCAGGTCGAGGATCACGGCGTCGACGGACGACTGCGTGACCTCGCGCAACGCACCGAAACCGTCGCCCGCGCTCCGCACGGCATACCCGTGCTCCGTCAGGACCTCGATCAGGGACTGGCGGATGCTGGGGTCGTCTTCCACGACCAGGACGCTCGGCATGCGGACACCTTAAGGGGCTCGTCGGGAGGGGCCACCCCTCAGGAGGCGGCGAACGTCGGGCCGTCGTCCGTGACGCGCAGGCGCACGGGGCGGTCGGCCACCGGGATGGTGCAGCCGTCCCGCGTACTGCAGCTCGCGTAGCCGAGCAGGACCGTCGCCTCGCCGTTCCCCGAGGCGCGGACGGCCAGCGTCGTGGTGACCGGGCCGTCCGGGTAGACGGGGACCGGGGCGTCGACCCCGGGCACCTCGATCGACCGCACCTCCGCGGCGGCCCGCAGGGTGCCCTCCGCCCCGAGGGCGCCGGTGACGGACACCGTGGTCGGCCGGCCCACGCCCTCGATGCCGGTGGGCGGCAGATCGGTGCTGTAGAGGTGGAAGCCCCTGGCCTCGGGCGTGAAGACCGCGGTGAGGGTCCCCTTCGAGGCCTTCCAGCCGGAGACCGAGAGCGTGACGGTGACGCCGTTCTCGGAGAAGCGCGTCGTGGGCGCGGGGCCGCCGGACGCTCCGGCGGGCTCCCCGCCGCAGGCCACGAGGGCGGCCAGGGGGACGAGGGCGGCCGCGACGCGGGCCCTTCGGGAGCGCCTCACCCGGATGGAAACGTTCATCGGCGTACCTCTGTTCGTGCGTCGCGTATGGGACCGGCGGCGGGCTCCGCGGTGAACGGCGCCCTCACAGCGCCCACTTGCGCAGGAAGGAGCCGATGCCCTCCGCTGTCAGGGGCGGGTTGCCCGTGACGTGCGTGTCGGTGCGCGGAGTGCCGGACGGCGAGACGACCACCAGGACGGGCATCGTGTACGTCCCGCCCGAGGGGCTGTACTTGCGCAGGAGCGCGGAATTGGCGGAGCTGTCGCCGCCGATGTCGACCTTGACGAGGTGGTACGAGGCCGCGAGCAGGGCCGAGGTCTGCGGCTGGGCGAACACCTTGTCGGCGGCCTTGCAGTTGCCGCACCAGTTCGCGCCGAAGTCGAGCAGCACCATCCGTCCGTCGGCCTTCGCCGCGCGCAGGGCCGCCTCGATCTGCTTCTGCGCGTCGGCCGAAGCGTCGTAGCCGGGGCCGGGCACGCGGGCCGGCGCGGGCGCCGCGGACGTCCGCGGGGGCTTGGAGGGCGTCCCGGTGGAGCCGCCGGAGCCGGTTCCGGAACCGGCACCGGTGCCCGTACGGGTACTCGTACGGGAGGGGCTCGGCGAGGAGCCGGCCGGCGGGGCGGTGGCGGACTCGGACACCGGCGCGGACGGCGAGGCCGACGGTGCCGGGGGCGCCTCGGAGGACGCGCCCACCGACGCCGCGCCGGTGGCAAGCACCGCCGCGGACGACGGGGCGGAGGGCGCCGAGGAGCCGACCGGCTCGGAGGAGGGCCCGCACGCGGCGGTCAGGCCGGCCGCGACGAAGGCCGCGGCGACCAGGGGCAGGCGCCGCCCGAGCGGTGCGGCGGAGCGGGGAGACACCGTGCGGCGTTCGGCGCGGACGGATCGGAGCATGCGAGAACTCATGGCGGAGACACCCCAGGGCAAGGTTCGGACTGCGGGATGGGCGAGGCACACCCCGGATCGGAGCAACCGGGGCCCGACGGTTCACCGGTTCTGTGTCCCGGTGCCGGGGGCCGCTCGGCTGACGTGAGCATAGGACCGCTCGCGGCCCGCGGAACCGCGTCGGCGCGATCTTGAGGTTGCCCTAAGGAACAGCTCACCTTCCGCTTCGGCGGAAACCGGTGCACGCGCGTTCACAGCACCATGAACTCCGCCAAACGGTACGGGAGTCGCCAAGCGGTACGGATCGGTCGCTGGTCGCTGGTCGCTGGTCGCTGGTCGCTGGGCTGGTCGCTGGGCTGGTCGCTGGTCGCTGGGCTGATCGCTGGTCGCGGTCGCCCGTCATCCGTCCCCGGTCGGCGCGCCGGGCTTCAGAACGAGGTCTCGCGCACGCTGGCCTTCGCCCCCGGGACGACCGTCGCCGTGATCACCGACCGGTGGCCGCCGCTGGAGAACGTGACCGTGAGGGTGTCGTCGGAGCTCTGCGAGGTGGTCGTCTTGAAACCGCGGCCGGGGATCGCCGAGATCAGGCACACGCCCTTGCTCCCGTACCGGACCGTGACCTTGCCGCCCTGCGAGGGGACGGTGTGCAGGCCCGCCCCGCCCTGCTCGCAGTCGACGTCGCTCCTGGGCGCGCTGGTCCGCGGGGTGCCCGCCGAGGCCTTCGCTGGGGTGGGCGTGGGCGAGGCGGACGGCCGCTGCGTCAGCGTGGGCGAAGGGCTCGCGGAGGCGGCCGCGGACGGGGACGGAGAGGGCTGCTCCGGCGACGGACTGCCCGCCTCCCAGGCGGGGGGCGTGTCGATGACCACCGGGGCGGAGCGCGCGACCGGAGGCGTATGCCTGGTCGACCCGACCACGAACTGGACCGTCGCGAGCACGGCGGTCACGCTGGCGGCCGTACACGACAGCCAGATGAGCAGGTAGCGCGGAGTTCGGGGCACGGCCCCATAGTGGCCGACGCGCGGCGCGACGCGTCACCGGCACCCCCCGAAGGCCGGCGCCGGGGGGCGGGGCGCGCCGGGAACGCCGACGTCCCCCGGACCCGGGGAGGGGTCGGAGGACGGGCGGGGCCGATCGGCGGGCGGCGTGGGGGTTTCCGTCAGCCGACCGGCCCGGGGAAGGGCACCGGCAGGGGGCCGGAGCTCCGCTACTTGCCGGTGCCGAAGTTCTGCGTCCACCACGGGCCGCCGTCGCCCTTGTGGACGCCTATGCCGATCTCGCGGAAGTCACAGTTGAGGATGTTGGCCCGGTGTCCGGAGCTGTTCATCCAGGAGTTCATGACCGAGGCGGCGTCGGCCTGCCCGCGGGCGATGTTCTCGCCGAGGCGGGACCACTTGTATCCGGCGGCCTCCACACGGCTGGTCATGGTGGACCCGTCGGGACCGGTGTGCGACATGACGCCGCTGCGGGCCATGGTGTCGCTGTACGCCCGCGCGGCGGCGCTCAGCTTCGCGTTGGCCGCGAGGGGGCCGCACCCGGCCGTCGCCCGCTCCTTGTTGACCAGCGAGAGGACCGCGGACTCGGCGTCACCGTTCACGGTGCCCGAACCGCCCGAACCGCCCGATCCGCCGGAGGTGCCCGTACCGCCGGAGCCGCCCGAGCCGCTGCCCTTCGTGGGGGAGGGCTTGGGCGCCGGCTTGGCTGGCTTGGCGGCCGCCGACGTGGCCGGAGCGTTGTTCGCCTGGATCGAGGGATCGGCGGGAGCGGCCGATTCCGAGGCGCCGGCGTCGGGGGTCGCGGACGGGCTCGCGCTAGCGCTCGGGCTCCCCGAGGCCGAGGCTTCGGGGGTGCCCGTCGGCGTCGCGTCGGCGGGGGCCGCGGGCGGCGTCGCCGACGCGGTGCCGGACGCCGTACCGACCTGGCCGCCGGCCTGCCGGTCCGTACGGTCCTCACCGTCGGAGTCGGCCACGGCGACCCCGACCGCCACGACCGCGGCGGCCGCGGTGACGGACAGCACGATGCGGGTGCGCGCCGACTTCTTCCGGCGCGCCTCGACGCGGGACGGGGTACCGAGAGTTCGGCTGCGGCTCATGCAGGTAACACCTCACTGGAGAGGGAATGAAGGCGAGTTGGCCCGAGCGTAGGCCCGTGACCAGCCAAAGGAGCACCAGGGAGCGGTTCTTCAGGGTCCCTTAAGGAAGCCCGCAGGTTCGACACAGGGACGATCCGGGCATTGGTCCCAACTCGGTACGTCCGCCCGGGCGCCGACGGGGACGACGGGGACGATCGGGCCGCCCCGTCGTGCCGGCCGCCGGCCGCCGACCTGCACCGTGACGGGCGAGGCCGGAACGCGACCGAAGATCGTCAAGCAGTAGGCTCTGCCCGCAACACGACGCGAAAGGGTACTCGGTGGCGCGGGTTGCGGTGATCGGTGGGGGCATCAGTGGGCTGGGGACGGCGCTCATGCTCGGCAGGCGGGGCCACACGGTCACGTTGTTCGAGCAGGACGCCCGGGAGGCCGGGGACGACCTGGACCGGGACTTCTACCACTGGGACAGACCCCGGAGCCCACAGGCTGTCCAGCCCCACTCGTTCCTCGCGCCCGTACGTACCGTGTTGCGCACCGAGACCCCCGATGTCTACGCGGACCTGCTGGCACGCGGAGCCCGGGAGTACCACGACTTCGACTGGTTCGGCGAGCATCCGCCGCACCGGGCGGGCGACGAGGACCTGGTGACCCTGCGCACCCGCCGGATCGTGCTGGAGGCCGCCTTGGCCGCGGCCCTGCGCCGGGAACGCACCGTAGAGATCCTGAGAGGCCGCCGGGTGCACGCACTCACCTTCGGGGAGGGCCGTCCCCACCGGGTCACCGGCGTGCGCGCGGGCGAGGAGACGCACCCGGCGGACCTCGTCGTCGATGCGGCCGGCCGGCGCTCACCGGTTCCCGCCTGGCTGGTCGCGGCCGGCTGCCGCCGGCCCGTGGTCGACAGCCACCGCGCCGGGATCGCCTATCTGTGCCGCTGGTACCGCCTGCGCGCCGACGGCCCGCGCGACCCCGGACGGGTGAAGACCGGCTCGGCGGCGCCGTTCGCGATCGCCGGGGTCTTCCCCTCCGACAACGACACCTTCGCGGTGAACCTGGTGCTCTCCACGGGCGATCCCACGCGCGGAGCGCTCACCGACCCCGCCGTTTTCGAAGCCGCCGCCCGCCGCTTCCCCGCCACCGCCGCCTGGCTCGACCTCGACCCCGAACCGCAGTCCGCCGTCCTGGCGATGGCCGGCCTGGACAACCGCTGGACCAGCCTCGCCGACGATGACGGACCCGTCGTCACCGGCCTGGTCAACGCCGGGGACAGCCTCATCCACACCAACCCCACCCTGGGCCACGGAGCGGCCCTCGGCCTGCGCGCCGCCCAGTACCTCGCCACGCACGCCGACCGGATCGCCGCAGACCCCAGCGGCTACCACACCTGGACGGAACAGGTCCTCCGCCCGTGGTTCGACGCGCAGGTGACGGCCGACCGCTCCAACGAGAAGCGCCTCGCCGAGAGTTCACCCCTCTCCGATCGGCGGGCCGCCGCCCTGGGCGCCTGCGCCTTCGACGATCCGGTCGTGATGAGGGCCCGGGCCGAGGTGCGCCATCTCGTGCGCCCGGCCCACGAGGCCTACGGCACCGACGAAGTGGACCGGCACGTCACGGCCTGGCTGGACGCCCACCCCGACTTCTCGCCCGCGCACGACGGTCCGACCCGAGACCAGTGGGACGCGCTCCTCCCCGCCTGAGCGCGCTCGCGGGTGCCCGCCGGCCAGGTCCGGATCCGGATGGCGCCGCCGCATCCGGATCCCGATGGCCTGCCCCGCCCCGCCCTGCCCGGATCCCGATGGTGCCGGTACCTCGCGTGCCGCCCGGGCCGCTACGGTGACCAGGCCCCGGTGCTGTCCGGCACCAGCCGTCCCGCTTTGACGTACTCCCGGCGGGCCCCGTCGCGTACGTCCTCGGCGGTCACCGGACCGTCACCCCGGACCCGTGCCGCATAGCACGCGGTCAGGGCGGCCGAGCGGATCGAGCCGCCCGCGAGTTCGAACTCCGCTGCGCAGAGTTTGAGTTCGGCCTCGACGCCGGGCTCGGTCGGCGCCCCGGCCAGTGCGCCGCGCCACAGGCTCGCGCGCAGTTCGGCGTCGGGGAAGGGGAAGTCCACCACCAGGTCGAGCCGGCGGGTGAACGCCTCGTCCAGGTTGGACCGCAGGTTGGTGGTGAGGACGGCGATGCCGTCGAAGGACTCCAGCCGCTGCAGCAAGTACGCGCTCTCCATGTTCGCGTACCGGTCGTTCGAGCCGCGGACCTGCGACCGCTTGCCGAAGACGGCGTCCGCCTCGTCGAACAGCAGGACGGCATCGGTGCGGTCCGCCTCCACGAAGATCCGCTCGAGGTTCTTCTCGGTCTCCCCGACGTACTTGTCGACCACCGAGGAGAGGTCGACCACGTACAGGTCCAGGCCGAGTTCCCCCGCCACCACCTCCGCCGCGAGAGTCTTCCCGGTGCCGGACGGTCCGGCGAACAGGGCCACGACCCCGCGCCCGCGCCCGCCGCCGGTCCGCAGCCGCCAGCCGCCGAGGACCTCGTCCCGGTGGCGGGCCCGACCCACCAGCTCCACGAGCCGGGAGCGCGGTGGCTCCGGCAGCACCAGGTCGGCGAACCCGACGGCCGGCCGCACCTGCCGTGCGTGCCGTCCGAGCAGCGGCGCCGACAGTCTGCGCGCGCTGTGCCGGACGTGGTGCGCGCCGAGCGCGACGCCCTCGAAGGCCGCGAGTTCCCGCGCGGCCCGCGCCACGGCCTCGATCTGCTCCCCGTCCAGCCGGTACGAGGCCACCGACTTGGCCATCTCACCGTCGAACCCGGGGAGTACGGCCCGCCAGCGGTCGACGCTCGCGCCGCCTCCGGAGCCGCCGCCGCCCGCCGCGGCCCCGGGCGCCGGTGCGTCCAGCGCCAGGAGCGAGACTCCCGTCGCCCCCGCCGCCCAGTCCGGGTCGTACGGCTCGGGGCCCGCGAACACCGAGGTGATGTCGGGTGCGGCGATCGAGGAGATCAGCCCCCCGGGATCGCCCGGCAGGGCGGTCACCACCACCGCCGTCCCGGCCCCGCGCAGCCGGGCCTCGCGCCTCAGCAGAGCGCCGATCGCGGGCTCCGGGGCGCCGGGCCCAGCCCGGTACAGCAGCACCGGCCGGCCCGCCGCCCGCAGCGCGGTCACCACGGACGCCGCCGAAGCCGCGCCGTGCCGCTCGCGCAGGTGGACCGTCACGGGCCGCCGCGACCGTGCGACCAGTACCGCCGTGGCCGCGCCACAGGCCACGCTCGCGGAACCTGTCACGCCTGCCGTACTTGCCGAGCCCGCCGTGTCCGCCGCGTCCGCCGTGTCCGCCGAGCCCACCGAGCCCACCGAGCCCACCGCGTCCGCCGTACCCGCCGAGTACGCCGGACGCGGGGCGGGCGGCAGCAGGGTGACCCCCGCCCGGCACAGTGCCTCGTCGAGGCTGTCGTCCCCGAGCAGGTGGGCCACGACGCGCTCCGGAACCCGCAGCGCCCGCCCCGGCAGCGGCCGGTCCTCGTCCTCCAGCCCGAGCAGCCCGCCCGCGATCAGGGGCGCGGCCACGTGGAACCGCCCGCGCGCCCGCGGCAGCTGGGGGCCGCTTCCGGCCAGTTCGAGGGCGAGGGCGACCGAGGCCCGGCGGCGCCCGACGTCGTCGTTCAGGTAGCCGTACAGCGGCTCGAAACGGCGGTCCACGTCCGGAGCCGCCGCCGCCAGCAGGATCCGCAGATCGAGCGCCGACAGCCCGAAGTCCCTGACGAGGGCGGACAACCGGTCCTGACCGGCCACTCCGAGGTCCTGACCGGCCTCTCCGGGGTCCGGTTCGGTCTCCGCCCGGGCCTCGCCGTCCGGGGCCCGCGCGGGGTCCGGCCCGTCGCTCGAGCCCGCGCGCAGCGCGGACTCCCGGGACACGTACAGCCCGCGCAGCGGATCGTGCGCCGCCGGATCGTCGGCCGAGCGCCGCTCGACCAGCTCCGCCGCCGCCGCGCGCAGCGCCGCCAACCGCCTCAGCAGGGCCCGCGCCGACTCACTCACCGGTCTTCCTCCCGCGCCGCGCCGTACGGAGCATCCGTGGCCGTGAGTCGGCCGGTACGCCGGACGCACCGCGGACGGTGACCACCGCGCCCTCGGTGACCGGGGGCCCCACCGGGTAGACCGGCGTCACCGGGAACGGGGTGGTGATCACGACGTCGAGCGACGGCTTGAGCTCCCCTCCCAGCGCCGACCAGATGTCGGCGAGCGAGCGCGACCCGGCGGGCGGGACGCCCACCGTGAGGGCGACGGCGGCCCGGTGCGTCCGCAGCGAGTGCGGGACGTCCTGCTCCGGCAGCGCCTCGTACGGCAGCAGCGCCGCGAGCGCCCCGGCGAGCATCCGGTGCTCGTCCTCGGGGCGCGCGGTCCAGGCGGTGAGCAGGTACGAGAGGCGGAACCAGCGCGGCGGCTGGCGCCGTCGCAGGACGGTCCCGTCCTCGCCCCGCTCCGCGTAGGCTCCACGCTCGCGACGGGCCACGTCCTCGCGGATGTCGTACAAGTAGGCGTTGATCGTGGGGGTGTTGCGCCGGGCCGCCCACTCCCGGGTGGGGGCTTCGAGGGCGATCTCGCCCGCCCCCTCCGGCAGGGCGCCGCGGCGCAGGAGGCTTCGGAGTGCCTCGTCGATCTCGTGGATCATGTGATGTGGTGTCCTCGGTACGGCCGGAGCCGGCAAGGGCCCGGTGGAGGGCCGGTGGAGGGCCGACGGGTGGCCGGCGGAGCACAGCGGGAAAGGCCGGCGACCGCCGCCGTGTGCGATGGTCGTGTCGGTCCTGCGGCACGCGGGACCGCGGCAGCGCGGGTGCGCGTGAATGTGCACGGGCGGGTGCGCGGGCGGGTGCGCGGGCAGGTCAGATGTAGCCCTCGCGCAGCGCGTAGGCCACGGCATGGGCGCGGTTGGTGAGCTGCAGCCGGGTCATCAGGGCGTGCAGGATGTTCTTGACGGTCCGTTCGGAGTAGGCGAGCTTCTCGGAGATCTGCCGGGTGTCCAGGCCCTCGGCGATCAGCCGCAGCACGTCCGTCTCGCGCGGCGCCATCCCGAACAGCGGTCCGCCGCCCACCCCGGAGCAGGCCGCCGCGGACTCCGACCGGCGCAGCCGGCCGACCTGGCCCAGCACCCGGCTGATCAGGTCTGGCGGCAGCACCCCCTCCCCGTCCGCCGCCTGCAGCACGGCCTTGACCAGGCTGTCCCCGGTGGCCTGGTGACGCCAGACGATGGCCCGTACGCCGTACTCCACGACGGTGAGGAGATCCGGCTCGCGCAGCTCGCGGGCGATCAGCACCACCCGCTGCTCCCCGCCGCGCAGGACCCGGCGCAGCTCGGCGGCCGACTGCTCGTCGATCCGGTCCACCAGCACGACCGCCACCGTCGCGGCGGGTACGAGACCGTCCCGCTCCCGGGACCGCGACTGGACCTCCACGCTCGGACTGTGCTTCAGGTGGCTCACGACCCCGGCCCGGCTGAGCGGATCGGTGGCGTGGATCGTGACGGTGATGCGGTCGGTCGTCGTCGTCGCCTGCATGCGTGTACTCCCTTTCCCCCCGTGCGGTCTTGCCCGGCACACGGTGGCGGAGCGCGATCAACAGCGCGTGGGTGATCGATGGACGAGAGCCGGAAGACGGGAGCCGGGAGCCGCCCAGGAGCCGCCCGGGGGAGCGGCCGGGCGGGCCCTTGCCCCGGCCCCGGCCTACAGGGCGTCCAGCACGGCGCGCGCCTGCGCCGCCTCGGGCGGCCGTATCGGTTCGAGCAGTTCGACGGCCCGTGTCAGGTACTCCCGGGCCCGGTCCGTCTCGCCGAGGGCCGCGAGCGCCGTACCGAGCAGCCGCCGGGCGCGGGCCTCCGCGAACAACCAGCCCTTGGCACAGGCCAGTTCCAGGACCCGTTGGCCGGTCGTCACCGCGTCACCGGGCCGCCCCGCCGCCAGGTGGCAGGCGGTTTCCTCGCCGAGGTGGAAGACCTCGAAGGTGGAGTACCCGTGTCGCGCGGCCAGTTCCGCGCCTTCGCGGAGCCCCTCGATCGCCTCGTCGGGCCGCCCCCGCAGCCGGGCGACGGTGCCGAGCGCGTACAGGGCGTAGATCTGCCGGAAGGGGTCGCCCGCGGCCCGCGCGGAGCGGAGCCCCAGGCGGGCGGTCCGCGCCGCCTCGTCCAGCCTCCCGGCGGCGGCCAGGGTGACGGAGTGGCAGGTGCGCGCGTTCCCCGCACCCCACGTGTTGCCGCACCGCTCGCCGGTTTCGATGGCCCGCCCCGACAGCTCCAGGGCCCGGTCGTACTCGCCCCGGCCGAGCCACACCAGCCCCTGGCAGTTGTGGATCTCCGTCAGGACCGCCGGGTCCCCGGAGTCGCGCGCGTCGACCTCGGCGTCCAGAAGGACCGCCTCGGCCGCGTCCAGCTGCGCGAGCTGGTAGAGCGCCCCGCCCAGCATGTAGCCCAGGCGGCCCGCCGCCCGGGTCTCCTCCCGCTCGCGCGCCAGCCCCAGCATCAGGCGGGCCGGCTCCACCAGCGCACCCCAGAGGAAGGAGCCGTCGAGCACCGGGTCCAGGGCGAGTACGAGGTCGGCCACGAGCGCCACGGACGACGGATCGGCCCGGACCGTCTGCACCGCGACCGCGAGCACGGACTGGTGCTGTGCGGTGAACAGCCGGTGGCCCTGACCGGGAACGGAGACCGCGGTGCCGGGCGAGCGCGTCGCGGTGAGCAGCCCGGCCAGCGGATGACCGGGCCGCTCGACGGCGTACGCGTTGCGGGCCGACGCCAGGAAGTGGTCGCAGAGCCGGGCCAGCGCCGCCGCCTGCTCCCCGGGACCGTCCTCTTCCGCGGACCGGGCACGGGCGAAGGCCCGCAGCAGGTCGTGGAAGCGGTACCGGCCCGGAGCCGGGGACTCCAGCAGCCCGAGGCCGGTCATCCGCTCCAGGCACTCCTCGGCACGCTCGTACGGAAGGCCGGTCAGGGCCGCCGCGTCGGCGGCCTCCGCGTCCTCCTGGTCGGGCAGGGCCAGCAACCGGAACAGCCGGGCCTCGTCGGCGTCCAGCAGTTCGTAGCTCAGCCGGAAGCAGGCCTCCACCCCGTCCTCGCCGGCCGCCGTCGCGGAGAACGGGGAGCGCCGCCCCTCCAGCAGGCCGAGGAACGCGGCGAGCGACCAGCCCGGCCGGGTCGCCAGCCGGGAGCCGGCGATCCGCAGCGCCAGCGGGAGCCCGCCGCACAGCTCGGCCATGGCGGCGGCCTCGGCCGGTTCCGCCGCGATCCGGGCCTCGCCGAGGATCCGGCCGAGCAGGGTTATGGCGTCGGCGGACGACAGCACGTCGAGCCGGATGCGCAGGTCGGCCGGGAGTTCGGGCAGGGTGCTGCGGCTGGTCACCAGGACGGCGCAGGAGGAAGCCCCGGGCAGCAGCGGCTCGATCTGCCCGATGTCCCGGGCGTCGTCCAGGACGAGCAGCACCCGCCGGCCCGCCAGCCGGGACCGGTACAGGGCTGCGCGTTCCTCGGCGCCCTCCGGAATGGCGGAGTCCAGGACCCCGAGGGCGCGCAGGAAGGCGGCGAGCACGCTCCCGGGTTGCGCCGGATCGTCCCGTACGCCCCGGAGGTTGGCGTAGAGCTGCCCGTCCGGGAAGTGCTCGCGCAGCCGGTGTGCGGCGTGCAGGGCCAGGGCGGTCTTGCCGACGCCGCCGATCCCGCCGACGGCGGAGATCACCACCGCCTCGGCGCCGTCCGGGCGCAGGGTGCGCAGGAGGTCCGCCGTGTCGCGGTCCCGCCCGGTGAAGTCGCTGGTGGTGTAGGGCAGTTGGGCGGGCGGGGGCAGGCTGCCCGCCGGAGGCGGCACGGCTCCGGCCCCGGACCCCGCGGGCGGCACGGCTCCGCCGCCCGGTCCCGCGACCCCGCCTCCCGATGACACGTGCCCGCCGCCCGGTCCCGCGGGCCTCCGTTCGGCCGGCGGGGCGGACGCGTCCCCGGCCTCACCCGGGCGGCCGGCCCGCTCCAGGGCCGTGGAGCGCAGGCTCCGCAGCCGCTCGTTCCGCGGGTGTTCCGCGCACAGCAGGGCCAGCTCCGGGACCAGCCGCGCGTGGCGTCCCCGCAGGAGGTCCAGCTCCAGTCGCTCCAGCAGTACGGACAGCCTCAGCTCCGCCAGCCGCTCCCGCTGGATCCGGGCGAACGGCCCGGGCAGCCCGGCCAGCGGAACCCCGCGCCACCTGCGCAGGGCGCCCTCCAGTAGCTCGGCCCCGCTGCCGAGGTCGCCGGCCGCGACCCGGGCGCGGGCCCGCGCCACCTCGGCCTCGAACACGCTCAGGTCGACCGCGCCGTCCGGCACCCCGAGCGCGTAACCCCGCCCCTCGGTGGCGAGAGCGGGCCCGAGGATCCGGCGCAGCCGGTACACGTACGACCGGACCGTGCCCACCGCGGTGCGGGGGCTTTCCTCGCCCCAGATCCCGTCGATCAGCTCGTCCAGCTCGCTGACCGCCGGCCGCCGCACCAGGAGCATGGCCAGCAGCAGTCGCTGCTGCGGCGGCCCGAGCGCGAGCGCCTCCTCGCCGTGCCAGGCCTGCACCGGCCCCAGCAGCGAGAAGTACGGTGTGGCAGGAGCGCTCAAGGCGGCCCCCTTTCCCCAGTGAAGACGAACCCCCGAGCGGATGATCTTCACAGACGCGCGCAAACCGTACGTCGGGTTCAGGCCACCGCGCCCCGGGTGCCCACGGTGAGGGGGCCGGGGCGCTCAGGTCCGGCGGAGGGCGGACAGCTGCTCGGCGATGGTGTCGGCGGAGGGGAAGGTCGCGCCCAGGGTTCCCACGCGCTTCCAGTGGAGGCCGCCGTCGGGCCCGATGATGAAGACGGAGCGCCGCAGGCCGATGAGCGGGGCGTCGATTCCGAAGGCCCGGGCGGCCGCGCGGTCGGGATCCGCGAGCAGCGGGATGCGCAGCCCGCGCTCCCGGGCGAACCGCTCGTGGCTGTCGAGGTCCTGCGGGCTGATGCCCCAGACGGTGGCGCCGCAGGCCTGGAGCTGCTCCAGACCATCCGAGTAGGAGCACAACTGCTTCGTGCAGACGGGGGTGTTGTCTCCCGGGTAGAAGGCCAGGACGACGGTGTTCCCGCGCTGCTCGCCCAGCGCGTAGTCGGACCGTTCGAAGCGGTCCTCGCGCAGGACTCCTCCCGGCAGGGAGAAGTCGCTCACGATGTCTCCCACTGAGGGTGTGCGGCCCATGGTCTCGGTTCCTTCCGCAGGGGTGGCGGCGGTACGGATCCCCGGCAGGGGAGCCGGCCGCCGACCGGCCGGATTTCGGTACGGGCGCCCGGCCTCGGGACCGGGGCGCCTGATGGTACGGGCCCGCCCGCCGCAGCACGTCGGCCGGTGGCCGTCCGCGGGCGCGCCGGGTGGGAGGGCCCGCCCGTCCTTCGGAGCGGAGGCGGCCGCGGATCGGCCGCCCGGCGTAACGAAACCGTTGTCCGTCATCCGAACGAGGGAAGCGGGCCCGCCCCACCCAGCCGCCCCGCCCGTCGCGCCGAAGCCACGAGCGAGGGCCACGCACCACCAGGGCCCGCACCGGCCCCTCGTACGGGGCCGGCGCACCACCATCCACAGGAGGCTTTCATGTCCCGTTTCCTCAAGACCGCAGGGCTCGCGCTGGCGGCCGGCGCCGTACTCGTCGGCGGCGCGTCGGCCGCGTCGGCCGACGCGGGCGCGCAGGGTGTCGCGGCCTACTCGCCCGGCGTCGGCTCCGGAAACCTCCTCCAGATCCCGATCCACATCCCGATCAACGCCTGTGGCAACTCCGTCAGCGTCATCGGACTGCTGAACCCGGCCTTCGGCAACACCTGCGTCAACGCCTGACGGCTTACCCCGTCCGCGGCCGGGAGCCCCGGGGCACGCCGCCCCGACGCCCCGGCCGCGGCCGGCGGCGGGATCTGGGCGAGCCGCAGGCGCCGCCGCCTGCCGCGCCCCGGCCTACCCCGCCCTGCCCTGCCCTGCGCGTATGTGTGCCGCACGGCCAATCCTCTGTCCCGCCCGCCACGAATCACGGGCGAGGAAAGGGTTGCGAGGCGAGCACCATGACCGACGAAGAGTTCGAACGGCTTCTGGAACTGGCCCGGGCGGAAGCCCGCCGCTTCAGCTTTCCCGCCCCGGCGTCGCGCGAGGACGCACCGTACGGATTCCACACCCAGCACGCGGAATACGGCGCGCAGGCCCACTGAGGCGCTGCCCCCGCGGACCGGTGACTCCTTACGAAACGCTGACGTCACCCCCGGCAGGGCCCCAGCCCCGCCGCCGGGTCCCGCGCTGATGCGACCCTGGTACCCATGAGCCACACCGAACCGCAGCTCCGGGTCCTGGTGGTCGAAGACGACCCGACGGTCGCGGAGGTCGTCTCCGGCTATCTCGTACGGGCCGGCTACGCCGTCGACCACGCGCCCGACGGCCCCGACGCCCTGCGCCGCGCCGCCGGACGGTGGCCGGACCTGGTCCTCCTGGACCTGATGCTGCCCGGCATGGACGGCCTGGAAGTGTGCCGCCGGCTGCGGGCGACCGCCGCCGTCCCCGTCATCATGCTGACCGCGCGCGGCGACGAGGACGACCGGATCGCGGGCCTGGAGCTCGGCGCGGACGACTACGTCACCAAACCCTTCAGCCCCAGGGAACTGGTCCTGCGGGTCGAATCCGTCCTGCGCCGCAGCCACGGCGGCCGCCGACAGGACGCCGCCCCGACGCGACCGCTCCTGCGGGCGGGCGGCGTACTGCTCGACCCCGGAAACCGGCGCGCCGAGAAGGAGGGGCACGAACTGGCCCTCACCCTGCGCGAGTTCGACCTCCTCGCCCACTTCATGACCCACCCGGGCCGCGTGCACGGGCGGGAGGAACTGATGCGCGAGGTGTGGGGCTGGGACTTCGGCGACCTGTCCACCGTCACCGTCCACGTCCGCAGGCTCCGCGCCAAGATCGAGGACGACCCCGCCCAGCCGCGGCTGATCCGGACCGTGTGGGGCGTCGGATACCGCTTCGAACCCGAACCGCCGGAGGCCGCCGCATGAAGGACGTCGTGCTCATCGCCCTCTTCGCGCTCGGCGGAGCGGGCTGCGCGGGGCTCGCCGGGGCGCTCGCGCTGCGCCTGGTGCGCCACCGTTCGGTCGCGGTGTCCCTCACCGTGGTCGCGGCGGTCACCGTCACCGCGATGCTGGCCGGAACCCTGGCCGTGGCCCAAGCGATGTTCCTGTCCTCGCACGACCTGTGGGTGGTCACCGTCGTCGTGGCCATGGCCGCCGTCGTCGCCCTCGCCACCGCCCTGCTGCTCGGCCGCTGGGTCGTCGCGCGCAGCCGCGAACTCGCCCTCGCCGCACGCGACTTCGGGGACGGCGGCCGGTTCGCGGCGCCACCGACCGCCGCCACCGCCGAACTCGCCGCCCTCTCCCGGGAACTGGCGGCCACCAGCGCCAAGCTCGACGCGTCCCGGAAACGGGAACAGGCCCTCGAGGCCTCCCGTCGCGAACTGGTCGCCTGGATCTCCCACGACCTGCGGACCCCGCTGGCGGGACTGCGGGCCATGGCCGAGGCCCTGGAGGACGGCATGGCCGCCGATCCCGCCCGCTACCACCGGCAGATCCTCACGGAGGTCGACCGGCTCAACTCCATGGTCACCGACCTCTTCGAGCTCTCCCGCATCCACGCCGGCGCGCTGAGCCTGAACCCCAGCCGGATCTCCCTGTACGACCTCGTGGACGACGCGCTCGCGGGCGCCGACCCGCTCGCCCGGGAACACGGCGTACGGCTCGTGGGGGAACGGGTCGCCGCCGTACCGGTGGAGGTCGACGGCAAGGAGATGACCCGAGTCCTCGCCAATCTCCTCGTCAACGCCATCCGGCACACTCCGGCGGACGGCACGGTCGCCGTCGCCGTGGAGGACCGGACGGACGCGGTGGTGGTGTCGGTGACCGACGGCTGCGGCGGCATCCCCGAGGAGGACCTGACGCGCGTCTTCGACACCGGCTGGCGCGGCAGCGAGGCCCGTACGCCCCCGGCCGGGGCGGGGCTGGGCCTGGCGATCGTCCGCGGAATCGTCGAGGCGCACGCGGGGCGGGCCGACGTACGCAACGTCCCGGGCGGCTGCCGCTTCGAAGTCACCCTGCCCACGGCGAACTCCGCCTGACGGTCCGCCCCGGCGGATCCCGCCCGGGTAAAACGCTGTTGTTCGCACGGTGGCCGGTCGCCCATGATGACCGCCCGTGAACACCAACGAACAGATGGTCGAGCGGGCTCTGGACCGGATCACGGCAGGGTACGTCTTCCCCGACGAGGCCGAGCGGGTGGACGCGTCCAGGTGACGGTGCCCTCCGCCCGGACCGTCAACACCGTGACCGGTACCAACTGGGAGGGCGTCGGCGTGCTCCCCGACGTGCCCGTTCCGGCGGACCAGGCGCGCGACATGGCGCTGGAGACGGCGCTGGGCAAGGCGCTGGGCACGGCACTCGCGGCCGACCAGCGCTGACGTGCGCGAGGCGGCCCCGCCGCGACACCCGGACACCCGGCGCGGGGCGCGTCCCGGGCCGACGGGGACGACGCCGGCCGACCGGCCCGGCAAGATCCGAAAGAGACGCCCCAGCGGTCTATCGGCCTGGCGGTCTATCGGCCGAATGTGCCACCGGGGGCCGTGGGCGACGTGATGACGCGGTGCGGTTCGCCCGTGACCCGCATGCTGAACCCCTGAAGCCACTCCTGCGCGACCTCCGCCGCACCGAGCCCCTCCTCGTACGCGTACACCCGGGACATGATCAGCGCCGCGGTCAGGGTGTCGTCGGACACGCCTCCCCTGCGCCACGCCGCGGCGGCGGCCGCGTACGCCGGGGTCCCCGGGAACCGGGCGGCCAGCCGGTCCAGGCTGCCCTGGATCTCCGAGCGGGCCTCGTCGTACGTGAATCCACCGGGCCCGTAGGCCGATTCGCCGTAGCCCGGCGCGTCGGGGCCGGGCGGATGGAGCCTGATCTGTAGCCAGTTCCAGGGCATGGAGGCAGCGTAGGGGGCATGGGCGCGTGGTTCGGCCCGAACGCCGGAACCTCCCTCCGGCCCCGGGCGGCCGGGGGTGGCCGGGGGTGGCGGTGCCGTGCGCGACACCGCGTGACCCCGGCCGCCCGGCCGCGGGCCCGGCACGTTCCGGGAGAGACGCCCTACGGGCGGAGACCCGCGAGGAGGACGGAGGCCACCGCCCGGTCGACCGGGCCGGGGTTCCAGTCGGCGTTCATCGGGCTGACGGCGATCCGGCCCGCCGCCACGGCCTCGACGTCGCCGCCCTTCACGGCCGGGCGCAGGGCCACCTTCACGGTGACCTTCCAGGTGCCGTCGCCGGAGTCGGTGAAGTCCGGCTCCAGCAGGGTCTGCGGGTCCTGGAGGGTGGTGGCCACACCGGCGGCGCGGCCCTTGCCGTCCGCGCCGATGACGGGGTGGTTCACGTTCAGGCCGACGCCCCGGGGGAGCAGCGGGCCGGTGCGGGCGCGGGAGCGCAGCCGGTCGATCAGCTTCACGGCGAAGTCGAGCGTCGGACCCATGGCGTTGACGGTGGTGACCGGGTCGGGAGCGGTGAGGCCGCCCGTGCTCAGCGCGATGGCCGGTACGCCGGACTCCAGCGCGGCGATGGCACCACCGACGGTTCCGGAGTGGTTGGCGAGCCCGGCGACGTTCGGGCCGAAGTTCGTACCGGAGACCACCAGATCGGGGGCCTTGCCCGCGAAGACCTCGGCCAGGCCGAAGGCGACGGAGTCGCCGGGGGTGCCGTCGACGGCCCAGACCTTGGGCTCGGGGTGCCTTACGGCGACCGAGGCGGCGCTCGTCACCTTGGTGCCGGTGCCGCTCTGGTTGGTGAGCGGGGCGACGATCGTGACGTCGTGGCCGGCGGCGGTCAGGCGCGCGAAGGCCTTGCGGATGCCCGGCGCGTCGTAACCGTCGTCGTTGGTGAGCAGGATGCGCAGCGGACCGGTGGGCGGGGACTGCGGAGCGGCGGCCGCGGGGGCGGTCCCGGTCAGGGCGGGGGCGCAGAGCAGGAGGGCGGCCATGGGCAGGACTCGCTGGGGTCTCACGTAAATGCTCCTTCGGGGGAGGGGGAGGGGAGGTACGGGGGTGGGGAGGCGAGGGGGAGGTACGGGGGTGGCTGCCGCAGGGGGTCAGCGCACGCCGCGTATCGGGATGATGGCGAGCGCCCCGATCAAGGAGAGGGCGCCGCCCACGAGGAACAGCGGGGTGTAGCCGCCCAGCGTGGTGACGACGGCCGAGGCGACGAAGGGGGCGATGATCTGCGGGCCGGCGTTCGCGACGTTCAGGACGCCCATGTCGCGGGCGGCGTCCTCGGCCCGGGGGAGCACCAGGGTGACGAGCGCGGTGTCCACGGCCATGAAACAGCCGAAGGCGAGGCCGTTGAGCGCGCTGAAGACGAGCATGCCCGTCCAGGTGGGACTGATGACGGGCACCACCATGACCAGCCCGGCGAGGGCGGCCGAGACGCCGACGAAGACCTTGCGCCGGTTCCAGCGGTCGGACAGCAGGCCGCCCACGACGGTGGAGAGGGCCATCGCGACCATGGAGACCGGCGTGAGAACGGCCATCGCGGCGGGCGGTGTCAGACCGGCGGGCAGGCTGATGTGGTCGCCGAGGATGTAGAGCTGGTAGCCGACGACGGAGAAGTACCCGAGGACCATCAGGGCCCGCCCGATGAACGCCCACCGGAAGTCGTGGTGGGACAGCGCGGAGGCGAAGGCCGCCAGTCGGGCCCGCTTGGGCGCCGCCGCGGTCGCGGCGCTGTCTGAGGTGTGGGCGGCCGCGCCGGTACCGGAACGGGGGACGTCCCGGCAGAACGTGGTGAGGAGCAGCGCGGCCGCGGCGATCACCACCCCGAAGACGAGGTATCCGGTACGCAGTTGCCCGGCGGTCTGGGAGGCGATGAGCACGCCGGCGGTGCCGCCGATCGGCAGCCCCAGCCCGACGAGCGCGGAGGCGGTCCCCCGGCGGGCGGTGGGTATCCGGTCGGGCACGATCGCGGTGACGGCGGCCTGGTAGGTGTTCATGGTCGCCTGGACCAGGCACCAGCCGATTCCCACGAGCAGCGCGGTGTTCACGCTGCCGAGGAAGGCCAGGCAGGCGAGCGAGGCGAGACCGCCGGCCGCGATCCACGGATTGCGCCGGCCGCTCCGGTCCGACAGCGCGCCGGCGATCGGGTTGAAGGCCGTCGCGAAGATCGCGCTGATGCCGCCGATGAGACCGAGGAGCGCGACCTTGTCATCCGGGGCTATCGCGGCGATCTGGGTGGGCAGCAGCACGGATCCGACGCCCATGTAGACGGCCATCATCGCGGAATTGGCGACGAGCAGGAGGGGCAGGAGCCCGCGTTGGCGGGGTGGTTCCGCGACTTCGGGGGCGGGCTGGTCGGCGATGTCGTTCGTGGTCACGGCGACTCCTCGGGGAGCGGGGCGAGCGGGGCGAGCGGGGCGTGTAGGGGGCGGAGCGGGGGAGTGCGGGGCCAACGGGGAACTGCCGGGGCGGGGGAGTGGCGGCGGGGCGCCGAACGCGGACGGGGCGGCGGCTCCGCGTGAGCGGCGCGAGGGGAGCGGTATCCGTCGGAGGGGGTGGACGACGGGAGTTCACGTGATGTTGTTACACGTGTCACCAAAGCCGCTGGAGACTGTGTAGCACCCCGTTCCGGGGCTCCGCTAGGGGTGTCGTCAAAGTCGTTCCGTACGCCCGCAGGGCGGGCCGTGCGGTGTCCGGTGCGTGCGCTCGCAAGGCGGAGGGTCGCCCGTGTACCGGACGGACAGGGGCGATCCCGACAACGCGGCGAGCGCGCGTGCCGGGCGCCGCACGGCAGGAGCGAGTGTGACGACACCCGCTTGGGGGTGTGAGCGGTCGGTGTGCGGATCGTCATCGGGGCCGGATCCCCGGCGCGGTTCCGCACAGCCGGTGGCTCCAGGCCGCTGGCCAGGGGTGTTGTGCCGGGAAGGCCATTTGTCGGGCCGCTTGTCCCGGCGGACGCCGCCAGACGTCCCGACCGCGCCGTGCCGCGCGGACGACCGAACAGGGTGTCCCGCCTGGGCAGTCAGGCCACAGCGGAGCGCGCCGGGGCGACGGAGCTCTCTGGCGGGATCGTCGGCGTGGTCCGCCGGAGGAGCGCGGCGGCGGCTACGACCTCGACGTACTCGTGGACCGTCTCGGCGCCACGGCCCGGGTGAACTCGACCGACGGCGGCGGTCCTTGTCCACTCGTGGGGCCGGAATCGGGGACAAGGGCATCGTCGGGTCCGAGCATGCCGACGACAGGCCTACACACGAGGTCGACGTCGTCGCCGGGTGCGACAGGTCGAACGGCCCTCTCACGCGGCCCTGCCGACGGCGCCTCATGGACGTGGCCGGCCACTGCCCAGGTCGAGCCACCGGCCGACCAGCTTGCCGTCGTGGCCCGACTTCGGGTGTACTCGCGCCCTGCCCGGCGGCCCCGAGCCGACCGTCTTCGCCACGCAGGTGATGACGGCGTCCGGACCGCCTCCGGGTTCGGGGCACCGGCCCGGCTGCCGGCCTGTGGGCTCGAGGGTCTGTGGGCTCAAGGGTCTTTGGGGCTGCGGGTCTATGCGCCTATGCGCCTATGCGCCTATGGGACGACCCTCCGCGGCCGCACCGTCCTCCGTCAGGCGGAGGCAGCCCGCCGCGCCGGAGGATGTGCGGCGGCCATGTCCGGAGCCAGCATGTACGTCATGCCGAACGCCACCGCTCCCCTTCCCGTCGTCGCACCCGCGCCCGTCTGGGCGCGCCGCGCCGCCCATGCCATGGCACTCTGCGCGGTCCCGTCCGGCCTGTGGCGCATCGCCATGGCCTCCGGGGTCTACGTGGGCTACAGCGACCAGGTGCTGCGCGACGTCTTCGACATCCCGGGATGGGGCATCGCGTACGTCGTCGGACTCTCCCTCCTTGCCGAGGCGGCCGCTCTGTTTCCGCTGCTGCTCGTGAGCGACCGGTGGCAGCCACTGCGCCCGCGGGCCCTCTCCGCGCTCGCGTGGACCGCCTCGGTCGTCCTGGTCCTGCTTGCGCTGTGGCAACTCGTGGTCGCCTTCACCGTCGAAAGCCGGACGTACATGACGAGCGATACGGCACTCACCGTCTGGTGGCTCGCGTTCGCCCCGTTGTTCGCCATCCCCGCCCTGATGACCGCGGTGACGTGGTCGTACGCGAAGCGGCGCCGGGCACAGTGAGCGATCCGGCGGCCCCTCCCGGTGCTCAGACCGCAGGAGTTCGCCGGGTGCATGCCGGGCGGGCGGCCTCGGCGCCGGCTCAGGGGAGCGGCCGCGCAAGGCGCCCGATCGCGGAGACCGACGCGGGCATCAGGTCAGCGACTGGCTCGACGACCTGCACAGCGAGCTCGACCGTCACGGCTACACGGCCGTCCTCCACGCCGGCCGCTTCGCCGACCCCCTCGACGCCGCCCGGGCCTGGGCCGAACTGCGCCCGGCCGCCGTGCTCGCGCTCGACGGAGACCGCCTCACGCCCCAGGCCGCCGATCTGCTGCGGCGCACCGGAGTACGGGGCCTGCTCGCTTTCGCGGCCCGGCCCGTCGACGGCGTCCACACCATCGGCTTCGACCACGCCGACATCGGCGCCGCGGCCATCAGGCATCTCATCGCCCGCGGCCGTACCCGGATCGGCGTGGTCATGACGCAGGGGCGAGGCCTGGACGCCCTGGCCCGGCCACGGCTCGCGGGCGCCGAGTCCGTCGCCGTCCGGCACCCGGCGACCGTCGTGCCGGTGGAGCTCGCGTACACGCGGGAGTCCGCCACCGCACTCGCCCGGCACTGTCGCGACCTCGCCCTGGACGCCGTGTTCGCGTACAACGACGAGTACGCCGCCCTGCTGCTGCACGCGTTGCAGGCCGAGGGTGTCCTCGTGCCGGACGAGGTCGCGCTCGTGGGCTGCGACGATCTGGTTCTGTCCGCGCTCCAGCGGCCCGCGCTCAGCACGGTACGCCTCGACCTGCCGTCGCCCGCCCGGATCGCGGACTCCCTGCACCAGCTGGTCGAGACTGGTACCGCGCCGCCGTTGCCGGCGATGGACGCCGTCCTGGTTCCCCGGCAGACCTCCTGAAGGCATGCCCCGTCAGGGTGGCGGCGCCGCCGACCGTTCGGCGAGGAGCACGGGTGTGGCCACAGGTGCCGGTGCGGCTGCCGGCTCGGACACCGGCTCGGATACGGGCGCTGGTGCCCGCCCGGGGCCCTCGGCCCCCGCAGCCGCCCCCCGGCGGCCGAGGGGGCGTACGGACTCCCGGGCCAGCGCGGGCCCGAACAGCCACCACGCGACCAGTGCGGCCCCCGCCCCGCCGGCGGCCCCGGCCGCGGTGTCGCTGAGCCAGTGGGCGTGCAGCCAGATACGGCTCCACATCATGGCCAGGGTGAACACCGTGCCCCCGATCCACCACGCCCGCCGCCGGGCGGCAGGCACCAGCAGCGCCCCCATGAGGACGACCAGCAGCGCTGCCGAGGCGGCGTGACCCGACGGGAAGGAACCGTGGTCGACGCGGACCATGGGGTCGGCCGGGCGGGGCCGGTCCACCAGGTGTTTGAGGCCCTGTACGACGAGCAAGTTGCCGCCGAGGTAGACACCGAGCATGAAGGCGGCCGACACCCAGCTTCTGCGCAGGAGCAGCACCAGCAACAGGCCGAAGGGGACGACGACTCCAGGGGGTCCGCCGAACCAGTTCAGCGCCGCGGCGGCGGCCGCGTACAAGCCGTCGTGCGGGCCGCCCATCCAGCCGAGCCAGCGGTCGTCGAACGCCTGGAACGGCGGATCCGCCAGGTCCGAGCGGACGACGAGGGCCGCCAGCGCGGCCAGGCCCAGCAGGACGAGACCCAGGAGGAGCGCCCCGCGGCCGGGGCCGCGCGGGGCGGGACCGTCGGGTGGAGTGACCGGCTTCCATGACATGAACTGCCTCTCGTGTCACCGGACTTGTCCGCGGACATGGGTGAGTTGGGCGGATGGCGGATGGCGGATGGCGGACGGGGGATGGCGGGTGAGGGTACGGGGGCAGTACGGAGGCGCGGCACGGACCGCGCCCCCGGCGGGGCGGAGTCGCGAACGGGGCGGAGCCGCGGGCGGTGCGGTCCCGGCCGGTCGCGTGTGGTCAGGCCCCCGCGCCGAGGTGGGCGGCCAGGAACTCGACGCTCTCCGCGACGATCGGAGTGACGTCCGGCGCGCCGAGGAAGATGTGGTCGGCACCCTCCACCGGCCGCAGCGTCACCTCGCCCCCGGCGCCCCGCAGCGCCTCGGCGAGCACCTCGCTCTGGCTGTACGGGACCAGGCCGTCGAGCGTCCCGTGGACGAGCAGGAACGGCGGCGGGCTCCCGTCCCCGGCGTTCACCGGCACCGCGTACGTGACCGGGCTCGCGGCTCGTGCCCGCGCCGGGCGCTCCGCCTCGGTACCGCCGAGCAGGGCCTCGTACGGATCGGGGAACTCGCCGCCGGCCGGCATCGCCGGCATGGGGTGGTCGGCCAGGGCGACCAGGTCGGACACGCCGTACCAGTCGACGACGGCCAGCACGCCGGTGTCCCCGGCGCCGACGCCCTGCGTGCCCTCCAGGTGTGCGGCGTCCTCGCTGCCGGGGCCCGTGACTCCGGCGAGTGCGGCGAGGTGGCCGCCCGCCGACTCGCCCCACACGCCGATCCGGTCCGGGTCGATGCCGAGGGTTGCGGCGAAGGCGCGGACGTAGCGGATGGCGGCCTTCACGTCGTGCAGCTGGGCGGGGAAGGGCGCCTCGAGGCTGTGCCGGTAGTCGATGGAGACGAGGGCCAGCCCGGCCGCCAGTACGGCACCGTGCAGCAGGGCGGCGGGCACGGTCGGCGGCGGGTAGCGGCGGTCGCCCTCCAGCCAGCCGCCGCCGTGGATCCAGACCACGGCCGGGAAGGGCCCCTCGCCCGCCGGGACCTGGACGTCGAGCAGCCGGGGCCGGTAGCCGGGGGTGGTGGCGTACGTGACCCCGTCGAAGCGGCGGACGCCGTCGGCACCCGTCACGGGTGGGACGGGGGACTGGTAGGGCGGGGGTGGCCAGGTCATGTCGGCGAGGTCGAACCCGACCGGAGGGGATTGCGTCATGGGGGTCCTTCGCATGCGGGGCGGCCGGTGCGGCCGGCGGATCCCGGGACGGGCGCGGGCGGCTCGGCCGCGCGGGCCGGGAGGGGTGGGATGTGCAAGGCAAGTCAGTTACACGTGTAAGCGCGACTTTACCGACGTGTTTCGGCCGACGACAAGACCATGGACGCCCCGACTTCCGAACCGTGGCGACGGCCAAGGGACGGCCGTGTGGACGGCCCGTGTGGGCGGGCGTGCGGGCGCCGGGGGATTCGCACCTCGGGCCTGCCGCCGGAGGCGCGGGGCAGAGCCGGGCGGTGGGCCCCGTCGGAGCCGTTCCGACGGCCCGGCCCCCGAGGGCGGATGGGGTCGGGGTGCGTGGTGCGTGATGCGTCCCGAGGATGCCGGGGGCTGGCCGCGGGCCACTCGGTGGCGCCAACGTGCCCGGGCCCGAACGTGCGCGGGGTCGACGCGGGTTACGAGCCCGGCTGGATGACCGTGACCCCGCGGCCCGCCGCCGATCCCATCGCCGCGAGGGCGGCCGGCGCCGCGTCGAGCGGGATCACCGAGGTGACCAGCAGGTCCGGGCGCAGCATCCCGGAGCGGACCAGTTCCATCATCGGCGGATACGCGTGCGCGGCCATCCCGTGACTGCCGAGGATCTCCAGCTCCCAGCCGATGACCCGCTCCATCGGCAGTACCGCCCCACCGGCGGCCTCCGGCAGCAGTCCGACCTGCACGTGCCGACCCCGCCGCCGCAACCCGGCCACCGAGGCCGCCGCCGTCAGGGGCGAGCCCAGGGCGTCGAGCGAGAGGTGCGCGCCCCCGCCGGTCGCCTCGCGCACCGCGGCGGCCGCGTCACCAGCGGTGGCGTCCACGGCGTGCGCGGCGCCGAACTTCCGCGCCAGATCGAGCGCTTCCGGCGACGTGTCGACCGCCACCACCCGCGCGCCGGCCGCGGCCGCGATCATCACCGCCGAGAGGCCGACCCCGCCGCAGCCGTGCACCGCGACCCACTCGCCCGCCGCCACCCGCCCCCGCGCGACCACGGCCCGGAACGCCGTCGCGAAACGGCAGCCCAGCCCGGCTGCCGTCGTGTACGCGAGGCCGTCGGGCACGGCCACCAGGTTCACGTCGGCGTGGTCCAGGGCCACGTACTCGGCGAAGGACCCCCAGTGCGTGAACCCGGGCTGGGTCTGCCGGGCGCACACCTGGTGTTGGCCGGCCGCGCATTCGGCGCACCTGCCGCAGGCGCAGACGAACGGCGCGGTCACCCGGTCCCCGGCCCGCCATCCGGTGACGCCCGCCCCCACCGCCTCCACCACACCGGCGAGTTCGTGCCCGGGCACGTGCGGCAGCACGATGTCCGGGTCGTGGCCCATCCACCCGTGCCAGTCGCTGCGGCACAGTCCGGTGGCCTCCACCCGCACCACCACACCGCCCGTCGGCGGAGCCGGGTCCGCGACCTCCCTGACCTCGGCCTGCTCGCCGTACCGCTCGAACACCACCGCACGCATGCCAACCGCCTTCCGCTCGCCTGCCCGCACGCTACCCCCGGCCGTGTCCGGACCCCGGCCGTGTCCGGACCCCGGCCGTGTCCGGTCCGGCCCCCGATGGCAGGCTGCGGGACAGCCGCCGCACCGGCGGCGTCCGACCGCGACTCCAGGGGGATCCGATGAACCGCAAGCGAGCGGCCGCGGCCGCGCCCATCCTGCTCGTCCTCGTCCTCGTCCTCGCCGTCACCGTGCTGGGCGCGGGCTCCCAGGCCTACGCGAAGGCCGCCGACGACAAGAAGGCGGAAGTCATCAAGTAGGCGTGCCCCAGGCGCGACCCCAGGGGGAGGGGAGGGGAGGGGAGAAGAGGGCAAGCGGACGCCGCGTCGACGCTACGGCGCGCCGTCCCCGGCCCTGGCCAGGGCGAGGACGCCGGCACAGATCAGGGCGATGCCCAGCAGCTGGGGGAGCAGCCACCAATGCGCCCGCAGGTGTTCCTCGTACAGCAGGACTCCGAGCGCGACGCTGACGCTCGCGTCGCCCAGGGTCAGCGCGGGCTGTGAGGCGACCAGCGGTCCGCCCTGTATGGCGTGCTCCAGGAGCAGCAGCGCGCAGATGCCGCTCGCGCCGAAGGCGTACGTCTCCCAGGTCGTCAGGAACGCCTCGAGGCCGCCCTCGTCGAGGACGTGCACGGCCGACTTCATCAGCGCGGCGGTGAGCGCGTAGCAGACGGCGGTGGCGGCGCCCAGGCAGCTGGCCCGTGCCCGGCCGGGCGGCCGGCGCAGACCCGCCACGGTCAGGGCGGCCACCGCGGCCGCGCACGCGGCCAGGGCCAGGATCCACCGGTCCAACGGTACGTCCGTACGGTTCCCCGACGGCGAGGCGGCCGCGAGCGTGACTCCGAGCCCGACCACCACCCCCGCCACCGCCAGCCACAGGGCTCCGGGCAGCCGCCGCCGCGCGGCCAGCGAGGCGATCAGCAGTGCGAGCGGCAGTTCCAGTACGAACAGTGGCTGTACGAGGGCCATGGGCCCGGTGGCGAGTGCCACGGCCTGGCCCGCTCCGGCGGCGATCACGGCCAGGATGCCGCCGATCCACACCGGGCGGCGCAGCAGGTCGAGGATCAGACCGAAGCGGAAGCCGTCGCTCTGCGGCACGGTGAGCGCGGCCCGCCGCTGGAGCACGGTGGCCAGTGCGTTGCTGAACGCCGCGAACAGCGCGAAGAGGACCGGCAGGACGACGCCCATGCCCCGATCCTCACCGTGCCCCCGTCAGGGCCGCGCCCCAACACCGCCGCGGGGACGTTTCGCGCCGGGCGTTCCCCCGTCCGGGCCTGTCCTGGTCTGTCCGGGCCCGGACGCGCCCATCCGGTCCCGTCCGGTCCCGTCCGTGCCGGTGCGAGCCTGTCCGGCCCCCGTCCCGCCCCCGCGGCTCCTCCCCGGCGCTGAACGTGGAGCGTCACCGGGCCGCGTCCCGACCCCGCCCGTTACCCCGCGGCGGGTGCCGCGTCCCGCCCCGGGGCCCGGCGCAGGACGAGGCCGGCCAGGGCCTCGGGGGCGCCCGCCTGGTCCCGGATGCCGGGGAAGGCGTTGACGTCCACGATCAGCGGCGAGCCCCCCGCGTCGATGAGGTCCACCCCGTACACCTCCAGTCCGTACGCCTTCCCGGCCGCCCGTACGAGCGCGGCCCAGCCCGGCGGGAGTTCGTCCGGTTCCAGCGACCGGGTCGGGCCGCGGCCGCCCGGGGAGAGTTCGGAGCGGCGCAGGGCGGCGAAGACCCGGTCGCCGACCGCCCACACCTTGTGGTCCCAGCCGCTGTTGGGCGCGAAGTCCTGCACCACCACCGGCTCGTCGGGCCACCGCGCCGCCAACGCGCGCAACTGCGCCGCGTCGTCGACCCGGGCGACCAGGTCGCCCCGTCGACTGTGCCGGCTCTTGACCACCACCGGTGCGGTCAGCGGATGGCCGGATGCCCACCGCCCCAGGCCGCCGACGGTCCGGGTGGCCGCGAAGGGCAGGCCGGCCCGCAGGGCGATCTCCGCCATCGCGGTCCGGTCCTGACACCGCTCGGTCGCCGCAGCGGAGTTGACCACGACGGCGCCCCGCTCCTCCAGCTCCCGTGCCAGGGCCAGCGCCTGCGGGGTCCGCGACTTCAGCAGGTATACGTCGGCCACGCAGCGCGGCGGGGCGGACCCGGTGCGCGGGTCGAGCGCTTCGACGGGGTGCCCGGCCGCGGTGAGCAGGGCGCTCGCCGCCGCGAGCAACGGGTGTCCGGGTTCCGGGGTGATCAGGCCGACCCTCACGCGCTGTCCACCACCCGCGCTGTGACCTGTGCGGGAATCGAGACGGGCAGCGTCGGGTACACCACCGCCGTGGGAGCGGCCGGCGCGGTCGTACCGCCCGCGCGTGCCAGCCCGAGCACCGCCCGGGCCACCCGCGCCGCCGCGTCGGGTACCTGGCGGAAGCTCGGAAAGTCGTTCACGTCGACGACCACAGGCCCGTCGGGGCCCAGGAGTACGTCCACCCCGTACAGGTCGAGCCCGTACACCGTTCCGACCTGCGCGGCGATCGCCGCGACCTCCGACGACAGCGGCACGCGGCGCTCGCGCACCGAGGGGTCGGGGTGCAGCGGAGAGCAGCGCTCGGTCGCGAACAGTTCCCCGCCGACCGCGTACACCTTGATGTCGATGCCCGAATTGGGCACGTACGGCTGGGCGATGAGCATGCCCTCGCCCGCGAGTACGGGGAGCATCGCCTCCAGCCGGTCCGGCGAGGACAGCAGGTGCACGGCCCGCCCGGAGCTGCCGTCCGCGGGCTTGACGACGAGCGGGTACTCCGCCGCCGGTATCTCCCCGAGCAGTTCCGGGACGGCCACCGCGTACGTCGTGGGCAGTGGGAGCCCCCGGACGCGGCCGATCGCCGCCGCCAGTGCCTTGTCCCGTACGCCGCGGATCGAGCGGGCGTCGTTGACCGTCGTCATCCCCGCGGCCGCGGCGGCCTCCAGCAGGGTCAGCCCCGGGCCGCCGGACACCGTCTTGAGCACCCACGCGTCGTGCGCGCCGGTCCGCACCACCTCGGTCATCCGCAGCAGTGAACCGCCCGGCCGCACCACGTCGACCCGGTGCCCCCACGCGGTCAGTTGCCGGATCACCTCGTTCGGCATGCCGTCATGGCGGTAGTGCTCCTCCACCAGGAAGCAGAGCCTCATGGACCTTCCCCGTATTCCCCGGACGTCCGCCGATTCCGTCCGGCGAGTTGTGACGTCACAGGATGTCATGAACCGCAATGTGCTGATCGGTCCGCGTGTGCGAAGGAGCGGCGCCGGGCCGCGCCGCCCGGGACCGCGGCGCGCAGAACGCGAAGCGGCGTCATCGGCGTCAGTACCGGGCCCCTCCGCAACTACGATCGAAGCAGGACAAAATGACCTATAGGAGTCGCTGCGCAAGGTAAAACCCGCCAGGAACTTTCCAAAACGATCAATAACTCACCTATAGTTGGCTCTCGTTACTCACAGGAACCCTCTCCTCCATTTACGCCCGGTATGAGGCTTTGATTGATGACGGCGCCGCCCTCCCCCCTTCGCCCCTCCGCGCTCGCCCTGCTGATCACCGCAACCGCAGGCGGCGCGCTCTCCACGGCGGCGGTGGCCGCGGCCCCGTCGGCCGTCCGCGTCCCCCTCGCCTGGTTCTCCGGCTCCGGGGTTCTGCTGCTCGCCATCGCGGCCTTCGCCGTGACCTGGTCGGCACGCACCGCCCGACTGCTGCGCGGCAGGGTCTCCGGTCTCACCGGTGAGATCACCTCGCGCGACGCGTACATCGCCCGGCTGACCGCCGACACCTCGCGCGAAGCGGCCACCCACCATGCCGACCGCGGCCGGCTGGCCGGCGCCCACGCGGCCGAACTCGAAGGGATGACACGCGCCCACGCGGCGCAGCTGGACGGGCTCGTCGCCGCTCACGCCATCGAGCTGGACCGGCTGACCGCGGCCCAGAGCGCCTCCCGCGAACGGCTCGGCAACGAGCTGCGCCGTGCCGAGTCCGGCCGTGCCGCCGCCATGGCCGCCACCGCCAACGCGGCCGGCCGCATGCAGGCGCTCGCCACCGGCATGCTGGCCGACCTCCGCGACATGGAGCACCGGCACGCCGACGAGGACGTCCTCGGCGACCTGCTCCACCTCGACCACCGCACCGCACAGGCCGGACGTCTCGCCGACTCCATCGCCGTGCTCACCGGCGCCCGTTCGGGCCGCCGCTGGGCGAAGCCGATCGTCATGGAGTCCATCCTGCGCGGAGCCATGGGCCGCATCGGCGGCTACCAGCGGGTCCGGCTGCACTCCACCAGCGACGCCGCCGTCGCCGGCCACGCCGCCGAGGGTGTGATGCACGCCCTCGCCGAACTGCTCGACAACGCCGCGAACTTCTCCCCGCCGACCGCCGAGGTCCACGTCTACGTGGAGGAGGTCCCGGCCGGCATCATCATCACCGTCGAGGACAGCGGCCTGGTCATGAGCGAGGTCCAGCTGCGCCGCGCCCAGCAGGCCGTGACCGCCGAGTCGCTGGACCTGGCCGGGCTCTCCGGCACCCGCCTCGGCCTCGCCGTGGTCGGCCGCCTCGCCCGCAAGCACGGGCTGACGGTCTCCTTCAGGCCCTCGGCGCGCGGCGGTACCGGCGCGCTGATGATGCTGCCTCAGGAGCTGATCAGCCGTACCCCGTCCGACGCGGAGAGCGGCCCCGAGGCCGACGCCCGCACCGCCGCCCTGCCCGCGGGCCGGACGACCCCGGCCGCCCTGCCCGCAGGGGCCCCGGCGGCGGAGCCCGACGCCGTCCACGAGACCCGCGCCGAGCCCGCCACCGCGGAGCGCGGGGGAGCCCGTCCCAGGGCGGCGGAGGCCGCGGCCCAGGTCCTCCCGGCGGCCGGCGCACCCGCCGGAGCCCCCGGCGAGGCCCCGCACGCCGGCGAGACCGGCCTGCCGCAGCGCAGGCGGGGCCGCACCCTGGCCGCCGCCCACCCCGAGGGCCCCGACGCGGCCGGCGCGGCGGCCCGTACGAGCGGCACGGCGTCCGGCACGCCCACCGGCGCCTCCCGGTCGGCCGCCCGCTTCGGCAGCTTCCGCCAGGCGGTACGCGGAACCTCCGCGACTCCCGACGCGGCCGCGGCTCCCGAGCAGCCCCCGGTTCCCGAGCAGCCCGCGGACGCCGCACCGTCCACGGCCGCCGAACGGCCCACGGCCCCCGCTCAGCCCACGGCCCCCGCGCCGTCCTCGAACCCCACGCACCCGGAAGGCAACACGGAATGACCGGCTCCACCACCGACGAGACGCTCAGCTGGCTCCTGGAAGGCCTCCTCGAGCGCACCCCCGGCGCCCGGCACGGCCTCGTGCTCTCCCGCGACGGCCTCAAGCTGTGCCGCACCCCGGAGCTCTCCGTCGACCAGGCCGACCAGCTCGCGGCGATAGCCGCCGGCATCCAGAGCCTCTCGCACGGCGCGTCCATCGAGTTCGGCGACGGGACCGGCGGAGTCCGCTCCGCCATGGCCGAGTTCTACGGCGGCATCCTCTTCATCGTGGAGGCCGGTGAGGGCGCGCACCTCGCACTGGTCGCCGACGAGGACGCCGACGCGGGCCTCGTCGGCCACAACATGTCCGAACTGGTCGAGCAGCTCGGCGAGCATCTCATCGCCCGGCCCCGGGGATGAGCGGGAGCACGAGCAGGCCGGGCCGGGACGACTCCCCGGACCGGCTCTACACCCTCACCGGCGGTCGCAGCCGCGCCGGCTCCGACGCCTTCGACCTGGTCACCCTGGTCGTAGCCGAATGCGACCCGACCCCCGGAATGCAGTCCGAGCACGCCGCGATCCTGCGCATGAGCCAGTTCCCGACGGCCCTGGTGGAGATCGCGGCCGAGCTGGGGCTGCCGGTGTCGATCGTGCGCATCCTCCTCGCCGACCTGCTCGGGACCGGCAAGATCAGCGCCCGGCACCCGCGTTCGGCGTACCGCCTTCCCGACCTCGACATCCTGGAGCAGGTGCTCGTTGGACTCCGCAATCTCTGATCAGCGCGAAACCCGCCAGACCCTGCAGAGCACCGCCGACAACGGTCTGAAGATCGTCATCGTCGGCGGCTTCGGCGTCGGCAAGACCACCATGGTCCGCTCGGTCAGCGAGATCCGCCCGCTGAACACCGAAGAGACCATGACCAAGGCCGGAGAGGCCGTCGACGACACCGACGGGATCGCCACCAAGACCGCCACCACCGTGGCGTTCGACTTCGGCCGCATCACCCTCGACGCGCACAATGTGCTCTACCTGTTCGGCGCGCCCGGCCAGGAGCGGTTCTGGTTCCTGTGGGACCGGCTCTTCTCCGGCACCCTCGGCGCCGTCGTCCTGGTCGACACGCGCCGCCTCGCCGACTCCTGGTACGCCATCGACCGGCTCGAGCACCACGGCACCCCCTTCGTCGTCGCCTGCAACGACTTCGGCGGACCCGCCCACACCGGGGACGAGATCCGGGCCGCCCTCGACCTGCCCGAGGAGGTCCCGCTGATCTTCTGCGACGCCCGCTCCCGCGAGTCCGGCAAGCACGTCCTGATCTCCCTCGTCCAGCACCTCCAGACGGCCGTTCTGACCAACCAGCCGACGACCCCGGAGCCCACCCCGTGACCTGCCCCGCCGCTCACGACCCGCAGGCCGTCTCCCTCGGCGGCCCCCGGTTCCAGACCGACCCCATCGAGCTCTACCGGGAGATGCGCCGCGACCACGGCGCCGTCGCCCCGGTCGTCCTCGACGGCGACATACCGGCCTGGCTCGTCCTCGGCTACCGGGAACTGCACCAGGTCACCAGCGACCCGGTGCTCTTCTCCCGCGACTCCGACCTGTGGAACCAGTGGGACCGCATCCCCGCCGACTGGCCGCTGCTCCCGATGATCGGCCGCAAACAGCCCTCCATCCTGTACACCGTCGGCGAACGTCACCGCGAGCGGGCCGCCGTCATCTCCGACGCCCTCGAATCCGTGGACCCCTTCGAACTCAAGGGCCACGCCGAGCGGTTCGCCGACGAGCTGATCGACACGCTGTGCGGCAAGGGCGCCTGCGACATCGTCGGCGAGTACGCGATGCTCCTGCCGCTGCGGGTCCTCGCCCGGATCTACGGCTTCTCCGACGAGGAGGGCCCCGGCCTCGTCACCGCCATGAACGACATGATCAACGGGCGGGAGGGGGCCCTGGACGGACAGCGCCACCTCGGCGGATCCATGTACGCGCTGCTCGCCGCCAAGCAGGCGGTGCCCGGTCACGACGTCGCCTCCCGGATGCTCGCCAACACGGCGGGCTTCACCGTGGACGAGGTCGCCCAGGACCTGATGGTGATGATGGCCGCGGGCCACCAGCCCACCGCCGACTGGATCGGCAACTCGCTGCGCCTGATGCTCACCGACAACCGCTTCGCGGCCTCCCTCGCGGGCGGCCGGCACAGCGTCGGCGAGGCCATGAACGAGGTGCTGTGGGAGGACACGCCCACCCAGAACGTGGCCGGCCGCTGGACCTCCCGCGACACCAACCTCGGCGGCCGGCGCATCGCCCGCGGCGACCTCGTCCTGCTGGGACTGGCCGCGGCCAACGCCGACCCCCACGTACGCACCGACGCGGGCACCCTCACCGGCGGCAACAACGCCTTCTTCTCCTTCGGGCACGGCGAACACCGCTGCCCCTTCCCCGCGCAGGAGGTCGCCGAGGTCATCGCCCGCACCGGCATCGAGGTCCTCCTCGACCGGCTGCCCGACGTGGACCTCGCCGTGCCGGCCTCCGCGCTGGCCCGCCGCCCCTCGCCCTGGCTGCGGGGACTGACCGAACTGCCCGTCACCTACACCCCGACCCCCGCCCTTGGAGCCACCCGATGACGTGCCCGATCGACCACTCCGGCCCCGCCGCCATCACCCTCGACCCCTTCGTCGCCGACCTCCACGCGGAGAGCGCCGCGCTGCGCGCCGCCGGTCCGCTCGTACCGGTCGTCCTGCCGGGCGGGGTCGGCGTGTACGCCGTGACCCGGCACGCCGAGGCGAGGAGACTCCTGACCGACCCCAGAGTGGTCAAGGACATCAACGTGTGGGGTGCCTGGCAGCGCGGCGAGATACCCCTCGACTGGCCCCTGATCGGCCTCGCCAACCCCGGCCGCTCCATGCTCACCGTGGACGGCGACGAGCACCGCCGCCTGCGCACCCTGGTCGCGCAGGCGCTCACCGTCCGCCGGGTGGAGAAGCTGCGGGCCGGCATCGAGGCACTGACGACGGACATGCTCGACCGGCTCGAAGCGCTGCCGGCCGGGGAGACGGTCGACCTCAAGCTGCACTTCGCGTACCCGCTGCCGATGAACGTCATCAGCGCGCTCATGGGCGTCGACGCGGCCGAACACCCGCGGATGAAGGCCTTGTTCGAGAAATTCTTCTCCACGCAGACCCTCCCCGAGGAGGTGCCGCAGATGATGGCGGACCTCGGCGCGCTGTTCTCCCGGATCGTGGAGTCCAAGCGGGAGAACCCGGGCGACGACCTCACGAGCGCGCTGATCGCCGCCTCCGAGGACGGCGACCACCTCAGCACGGAGGAGATCACCAACACCCTCCAGCTGATGGTCGCGGCCGGCCACGAGACCACGATCAGCCTGATCGTCAACGCCGTCGTCGCCCTCCAGAGCCACCCCGAGCAGCGCGCGCTCGTCCTCAAGGGCGAGGTCCCGTGGGAGAACGTGATCGAGGAGACCCTGCGCTGGTCCACCCCGACCTCGCACGTGCTGATCCGGTTCGCTGCCGAGGACGTCGAGGTCGCGGACCGCGTCCTGCCCAAGGGCGAGGGGCTCATCGTCTCCTTCGGCGCCATCGGGCGCGACGAGGAGCAGCACGGCGAGAGCGCGGGGGAGTTCGACGTCACCCGCACCCCCAACCGCCACATCTCCTTCGGCCACGGCCCCCACGTCTGCCCCGGCGCGGCCCTCTCCCGGCTGGAGGCCTTGGTCGCCCTCCCGGCCCTGTACGCACGCTTCCCCGACCTGACCCTCGCGGTCGCCCCTGGGGAGCTGCGCAACAAGCCGATCCTCACCCAGAACGACCTCTTCGACCTGCCGGTGCACCTCACCGCGCCCGCGGTCTGATGGGCGATGGGCCCGAACTGACGACAGGTCAGGCATGCGCGCCCGGACGGCCCCGATCCGGTGTCATGACACGACACCGGATCGCGGTCGCGGCCGCGTTACCCGCCGTCCTGCGCCCCCTCCCGCTCGCCGTCGCGGGCACGGCGGCCGCCGTCCCGGCCGCCACGGTCCCGTCCTGCGTGGCGCGGGCCACGGCCGTGCCGGTCTTGAACGCCCCGTCGTGCGAAAAGCGGATGAGGGCCGCCGGAGGGGGCTGCTAGGTTGATCACGTGCCGAAGCTGAATCAGATAATCGCAGTGGAAAAGGGCGTCAAGTCCAAGTCCCTCCAAGAGCTGACCCAGGCTCACCACGACGTCCAGAAGCCCGCCCTGCTGGCCGGCATCTCACGTACGTACCAGCCCAAGGACGAGGAGGGCGAGCAACTGCCGCCCGAATCCACCCGGGTGCAGGTCAAGGCCGAGGACGCGCTGCGTGCGACGGCAGGGACCCTGACGCGCCTGTTCGACGTGACGGCCACCAAGGACTGGGCGAACCGCACCGCGTCCGCGGACGTCGTCGTCGACGGTAACGTCCTGCTCCCGCAGGTGCCCGTGCCCTACCTGCTCTTCCTGGAGAAGCAGCTGACCGACCTGCACACCTTCGTGCGGAAGCTGCCGGTGCTCGACGCGTCCGAGTCCTGGAACCTGGACCCGTCCACCGACTCGTGGAAGACGGAGCCGGTACGCACCATCCGCACCAAGAAGGTGCCGCGCAACCACGTCAAGGCCGAGGCCACCGACAAGCACCCGGCGCAGGTCGAGGTCTACTACGAGGACGTCCCGGTCGGCTACTGGACGACCGTGAAGTTCTCCGGGGCCCTCCCGGCCCGCCGGGTCAACGAGCTGCTCGACCGCGTGGAGAAGCTCCAGCAGGCCGTGAAGTTCGCCCGCGAGGAGGCCAACGGCGCCGAGGTCACCGACCAGCGGGTCGGCGACGCGGTGTTCGGCTACCTGTTCAGGTAGCCCCCAGATCGCCCCCCGCGAGCGCGGGGGGTGCGCGAGAGCGCAAGCTGAAACTGATGTTGAAGCTGAAAAGGGACGACAGTTGGGGGTTCGAATCCCTCTCCCGGCACTGCACGCCGGGGTGGCCCAAGCCTGGCAGAGGCGGTCCCGTAAATCTCAGATTCTCGCTCCAGTCTCAGTATTCGCCGCCGAACACCGGATCGACCGGGCGCGGACGATCATCGACGGATAGGGGTTCAAGTCCCCTCTGCGCCTCTCCTCGTGGCGCGGTAGTTCAAAGGCAGAACACGTCGGTCTAAAAATGATCCGCGGCCCTTAAATGCAGCCGGTGTGCGAATTGGGTGGCAAGCAGGAGCCCGGGAGCTGGACATGCTCCCGGGCTCTGTCACGTCCCCGGCCCGGAGGCCGGGGAGCGTCACACGGGTACGGACACGAAGGTCCGGCCCGACTCGTTCTCGACCTGGATGGACTTGACGTCCGCCGGGTCCACGGCCGCCGAGCCGTCCAGCGCCGCGCCCTTGCCCTCGCCCTTCTCCTGGCCTCCCACGACCCAGCTGCCCGCGGTGGTGCGCTTGCCGTCCTTGGAGACCACGATCAGCCGGCACCGCTCGCCGGGCGGCACCCCGGTGACCGCGGCGCGCACGCGCACCCACTTCACCGCGGGTGTCATCTGTACGGTCATCCGCACCCCCGAGGCCGGGTCGGTCGCGGAGCCCAGCCTGGTCCCGGCCACCGGCGCCGAAGGCGCCGTCGACACCGTGGGGGACGGCTGCGGGGGCAGCGCGACCGGTCCGGAGTCACCGGCGGCGCCGAGCTGGGCGCCCGCCCAGAACACCGCGGCCAGCGAGGCCGCCGCGGCCAGTCCCGCCAGGCCCACGCGCCGGCGCCGGTCGGCGGTCTGCTCCCCGCGCATCTGCCGCAGGGTGCGCTGGAGCATCAGGTCACCGCCGTGCGGCGGCCCGTCCAGGAACGCCTCCTCGGGTACCTCTCCCAGTGCCGCCTCCATTTCGCGCAACGCGGTCACCTCTTCCCGGCAGTGCACGCAGCCGCTGATGTGTTCTTCGACCCGGCGGTTCTCCTCGGGGTCCAGGACGCCGAGCACGTACGGGCCGAGCAGTTCCTCCTCGTGCCGCTGCCGGTTCATGCCACCACCTCACGCAGTCCGGCGGGCTGCTGGGGCGGCCTGCCCGATCGATTTCCTTCTCTGGAGCCGTGCTCTCTGGCGCTGTTGTCCCTGAAGACCTCGCGCAGGGCCTTGAGCGCGTAGTGCGAACGCGACTTGACGGTGCCCGCCGGTATGCCGAGGCTGTCCGCGGCCTCGGCGACGCTGAGCTGGCGGTAGTACAACTCCGTCAGCACGTCCCGGTGCTCCGGGGAGAGCTGGTCGAGGGCACCCAGTACCGTCATGGTGTCCACCACGGCGTCCGCGTGGTCCATCTCCACCGGGGGAGCGGCCGCGGCTCCGGAGACCTCGGGCGGCCTCGCGGCCTTGGCGCGGTACCGGTCGGTGATGATGTTGCGGGCCACCGTCAGCAGCCAGCCCCGCACCGAACCCTTCCCGTTCACCAGGACCTCGGAGTGCCGCCAGGCCCGGATGAGCGTCTCCTGGACGATGTCCTCGGCGGCGGCCCGGTCACCCGTCAGTCGGGTGGCGTACGCGAGCAGGGCGTGGCCGTGCTCCTCGTACACCGACTTGATCAATGCCTCGTCGGTCGAGCCCCGCCGAGTGCGGGGCCACAGTGGTCCGGCCATCTCACCCTCTCCGTCTTCCTCGCTGGGTGGTGCGGTCGGAACACGCTGCCCGGCCGCCCCCGGTTCAGGTGACCTGCGTCACTCAGGTGCGGCACGCGCGGCCCGAGTTGAGGCAGTCGACCACTCCGGCCATCTGCTCCTCGGTCATCGCGTTCACGAACATCGCGTGGTCCGTCCTGGGACTGTGCCGCTGCTCGGGGAAGGAGTCGAGCGCGAGCGGCACGCCCGGGGCGACCTCGTACGCCAAGGAGACGCGCAGCTCGGGCACCGGGAAGGTGCCCTGCGGGCAGACCCCGCCCCCCGAGGGGAACAGCAGGTGAGAGCGGTGCCCGGCGCTCGCGGTCTCCAGGCCGTTCCAGCAGCTGGGGAAGACCAGGGTGCGCGTGACGCGCTCGCCCGCCTGACAGCGCGGATAGCGGGTGGTGGCGCGGTCGGGGGCGCCCGAACACCCCCAGCGGGCCCGTACGTCGGCGTCGGTCGCCGCCGTGAACGCCACGGCGTCGCCCGTCATCCCGCGCAGGAAGCGGGGCATCGGCACGACCCTGCTCACCGGACTGCCGCGGAACTCCACCCGGACCGAGGCCTCCGCCACGATCTCGCCCGTGTTGCCGTGTCCGGCCGAACCCTCGTGCGGGCGCGGGCCCGGCCGGTCCGGCCGGCGCAGCACGGGCCAGTAGTACGTGGAGCGGTCGCCGCCCCGACAGCTCGTGGCGGCCGCGTCCAGGGAGGCGTCGGTCGACATCGCGTCGGTGGACAGGTTTCCCACGTACGCGTGCGTGTGGTGGGCGCCCGCCACCAGCCCCGGCGAGACGACGAGGTTGTCCTCGTTGTAGTGGCCCTCCTCGTTGCGGCCGCACTCCACCACGACCGATCCGGCCGAGGCGTCCGGCCCCGACGGCGGCAGGACGCGGGGGGCGGATCCGGGCGGGACCTCGGCCATGTCCACGTAGTCGGAGACCGCGGGTCCGGCCGCCGCGGAGCCCGCGTGCGGTCCGCCCGCCCGCGAGGCTCCCAGCACGGCAGCGGTGAGCCCCCCGCCCAGGACCAGGCAGACGACGAGAGTGAGCAGTAGGCGCGCGTTCCCCATGGCGGTCACGGTCGCCGGTGGCGGCACCGCCGTCAACCTGGGATCCGCATGACGGGCTCCGGCCCCGCAACTTTTCATCCTGGATGGCGGTTTATACGTAAAAGCAACCTTCTCGAGCGCACCCCGTCGCAAGGAAGGAATCACCGGCATGACCCCTTCCAATCCTCTCCTGCACCGTGTGATCCGCGAGACGGGATGGACCTACGAGGCCCTGGCCCGCCGGCTCAACACGAGTGCCCGGGCGGCCGGCCTCACCACCGCCTACGACCGCACCGCCGTCGCCCACTGGCTGCGCGGCAGCACCCCGCGGGACCCCGTCCCCGGCCTGCTGTGCGAGATCCTCTCCGGGCACGCTGCCCCGGCGCACGTCGCGGCCCTCTCGCACACCGGACTGCGCCGGGCCGCCGAGGACTTCTTCACCGGACAGGTGGACGCCCTCGGCGGAGACGCCACCGCCCCCGTCCTCCTCGCGTACCTCCGGGGCACCTTCCACTCGGTGCTCACCACCGGGGTCGAGGACGCCCTCACCCCCCTCGAACTGGGTCACGCGGCGCGCACCGTGCTGCTCCTCGCCCGCAGCTGCGCCGACCAGTCCTCCTTCGCCGCGTCCCGCCGGCGCCTCGGCCGCGCGGCCGCCCTCGCCGAGCTGGCGGGCGAACCCTCCACCCGGGCCATCGCGCTGCGCCTGCTCAGCCAGGCCGCCCTCGACCAGAACCCGCCCGCGGTCGGCCTCTCCTACGTCCGGCAGGCCCTGGAGGTCTCGCCCCGCACCCCCGCCATGGTCCAGGCCTTCGTCGCGGACCAGGCCGCCCACGTCCACGCGGCCCTGGGGCAGCGGGCCCCGGCGCTCACCTGGCTGGCGACCGCGGACCGGCTTCAGGGCGGCGCCCGCCCGGACACCGACCCCTTCCACACCTACCGGCCCGCCGCACTCCACTTCAAGCGCGCCGTCGTCCTGGGCCTGCTCGGTGACCACGAGGCGGCCCACGCCGCCCTGGACGCCTCCCTCGCGGCCCGCCCGGCGCAGCAGGAGCGGGCGATCATGCTGACCCGCGTGGAGCGGGCCCGCGTCTACCGGCTCGCGGGCCGCGCGGCCGAGGCGGCCGCGGAACTGCGCCGGGCACAGGCCCTCAACCGGGGGGTCCACTCGCCCAAGGCCGCCCGCGAGATCACGCGCCTGGGAGGCGCCTGAGCACCGGCGTCAGGATCACGCCCCGCCGCGTGCCCGGAGGGCCCGGCAGCCCGATCACCACCCCGCCGGAAGCACACGCCGGCCGCCCGCTCCGAACGCGGTCCGTGCGCCGCCCGGTTGTCTCTGCGGCCGCTTGCCGCTCCGGGGCGCGACCGCGCAGAGTACGGCGTATGACACCGTCCGAGCTTTTGCGCGCCTTCGTCCGTACCCGTGCCTCGCTCGACGGCGCCGAGGTGTTTTTCTGGTGGACCGGAGACGTCTACTCCTGGGCGCCGGGCGAGCCCTACCGGCGCCTGTTCGGCTTCGAGGGGATCAACGCCGCCCGCCTCACCGAGGACGAGGAGACCGGCGGGTTCCGGCTGCTGACCCGGGAGGCCGCGTTCTATCTGGACCCCCTGTCCCGGGAGATCCTGGAGACCTGGGAGGACAAGCCGGTGATCCACGTCTGGAACGACCCGGCCAACCAGAAGCTGCGGCCGTTCCCGATCCCCGTGACCACCCTCGGTGACCAGGTCTGCTTCAGCCTGGAGATCCCCCTCGCCTACCCCTCGCCGCTGCCCGTCGCGGAGTTCCCCGCCAACTCGGCGGACGACACCTATCGCGCGCTGGAGCTGTTCCAGTTCTTCGCGCCCGCGAGCGTCCTTGACGCAGATGCCGATGGCGCCGCTGGTGCCGGTGCCGCCGCCGGTGCCGCCGCGGTGAGCGTTCCCGCGACCATGTCCTGGATGCGGATGTCCCCGTACCTCCCGTGGATGGAGCGGGGGCAGCGCCCGGGCGGGCTCGCCTTCCACTGCCGCGGCCGCAAGCTGGACTCGTACGCGGAGGTGCCCGAGCGGACCCGTGCGTACATCGCCGCCCACCACCCCGAGTACGCCCACGCGCCGGAGAAGTGGACTGAGCCGAACGAGTCCAGCTGGACGTACTTCCGCAAGCTCGCCAAGCCCTGACGGAGCCCTCGCGGGGCGGCAGAGGGGTCGGACAAGGGTTTTCCCGGTAGCGGGTTCATCTCCGCGTTGCCTACTGTCTGCCCACCGGCGATCTCCCCCGGGCCCGCGGCCCGCACGCCAACCCCACATGGACGTGAAGCCGCACCGACCCGGGGGACCGCCGGTACCGCCCTCGTCCCGACCGCCGTGCGACGCCCACCGGGCGAACGGGACGACGCGGCACACGGCGGCGACCGGGACGGGACTGACCACCCCACCCCGGTCCCGCCGCTGCCGTACACCTCCCACGCGTTGTCAACGACGACAACGCCAACGACGACAACGCGAACGACAACGACGCCAACGACAACGGCACGATCGGCACCCGGGACCCCACCTGGCGATCCGGTCGTCCCCGCCCCGCGACCGGCCCCCCAACCGGTGCTGACGGGCCGATAGTACGGACCAAGTGACCCGCCGGACCTGCCAATACACCGCGTATCGGCAGGTCCGGCGGGCTTTCCCGCACACTGACTGATTTCTGCGTCACAATCCGGGTCCACCCGGCGTCCGACCTCGTATTGTCGCGTCTCACAGGAAAGGCACAGAAGCGGGTAACCGGAAGGCTGGTGGCTGTGCGTGGGGGCGGCGACTGGGCACGCTGACGCGAGTGTCGGACACGGTGAACTGATCAGGGCGGTGGACCGTGCGCTGGCCGCGCACGGCCGGGCCGTGCTCACCGGACCCACCGGAGCGGGCAAGACGGAGGTGGTCCGCGCCGTCGCGGCCGCCGCGGAAAGCCGGCGCGAAACCGTGCTGCGCCTCGCCCCCGAGGCAGCCGACCAGTGGATACCCGAGGCCTCCGCCGCCGCCCTCCTGGCCTCCGTGCCCGGCGCCGGCCTGGAGGGGCTCTCCGGGCCCCAGCGCACCGCCATCGCCCTCCTGCGCCGAGAGGCCGACGCCCCCCGCACCGGCCGTGACCACGTCGCGCTGCGCCTGGCCGTCGTCGAGGTGCTGCGCAGGCTCGCCGCCCGTCACCCGGTCCTGCTCGTCCTCGACAACGCCCAGTGGCTCGACGCCGAAAGTACCGACCTGCTCCGCTTCGCCCTGCGCCTGACCCCGCCCGGGGTCCGGGTCCTCGTGGCCGAATGCGTCCAGAGCGGGGCGCCGGTCGGCGCAGCCCTGTGCGGCCCCGGCACCCCCGCGATACGGGTGCCCCCGCTCGGCGCCGACGAGGTCGCGGAGCTCCTGGTGCGCCACGGCCTGCCCGCCCGCCTCGCCGGCCGCATCCACCAGGCCAGCGGCGGCAACCCGCGCCTGGCCCTCGCCCTCGGCCACTCCCTCGCCGAAGCCGCCGAGGCCCGCGACGCGAGCGCGCACCACGCCGACCCCCTGCCCGTCTCCGGGCAGGCCCGCGAGGTGGCCCGCCGCCTTCTCGCCGAGGCCCCCGCCCAGGCCCGCCGCACCCTCCTCCTCGCCGCCCTCGCGGCCCGCCCCACCACCGCCCTGCTGCGCCGCGCCGGGCGCCCCGACGCCGAAGCCGAGCTGGCCGAGGCGGAACGGGCCGCGCTCGTACGGGTGGGGGAGGACGGCACGGTGGAGTTCACCGCGGGCGCCCTGCCCACCGCGCTCGCCGCCGACGCCGGCTGGCCGGAACGGGCCGCCGGGCACGCCGCCCTGGCCGAAGCCGTCGACGACCCCGTCCAGGCCGTACGCCACCGCGCGCTGGCCGTGGACACCCCGGACCAGTGGCTCGCCGCCGAGGTCACCGAGGCCGCCGCGGCCTGCCGCCGCCGGGGGCAGCGGGCCCTCGCCGCCGAACTGGGCCTGCTGGCGGCGGAACGTACGCCGACCCACCTGGCCGGCGAGGGGCTGGCCCGGCTCGTCGCGGCCGCCGAGGACGCGGGCTGGGCCGGCCGCGCCGACCTCGCCCGGCGCGCCACCCGTGCCGTCCTGGCCCGCGACGCCTCGCCCGCCGACCGGGTCCGCGCCCGCCTCGCCGTGATCGACGCCGCCGGACAGGACCTCGGCGCGCTGGAGGAGACCTTCGCCCACGCCATGGACGACGCCGCCGGCGACCCCGCCCTGCGCGCCGCCGTCCAGCTGCGGATCGCCTGGAAGCACAACCTCAGCGACGGCGACCCGGTCCGCTCCCGCGACGCCGCCGCCGCGGCCGGCGCCCTCGCCGCGCTCGGCGGCGACCAGGTGGCCGAGGCCATGGCCCTGACCGTACGGGCGCGCATGGGCCGCATCCTCGGGGACCCCGGCGCCGAGGCGATCCTCGCCGAAGCGCTCGCCCTCCCCGCCCCGGAGGTACCCCTGGGGATGCGCAACGCACCCCAGTACCTCTCCGTCCGCCACGCCCTCTTCGACGACCGGCTCACCGATGCCCGCCGCCAGCTGATGGTCCTGCTGCCCGCCGTACGGCGTACCGGCTCGGCCGAGGACGTCTTCGAGGTGCTCCGCAGCCTCACCGAGGTCGAACTGCGCAGCGGCCGCTGCACGGCCGCCTCCGCCCGTGCCCGCCGCGCCCTGGAGCTGACCATCGAGGCGGGCCTCTCACCCGGCCCCGCCTGGTACGTCGCCGCGATGGCGGAGGCGGCCGGCGGCGGCTTCGCCCGCGCCGCCGGGTACGCCCGCCGCGGCATCCAGGCCTCCCACGAGGAACACGACCAGGTCTTCCTGTCCCGCAACCTGCACGCGCTCGGCCTGGTCGAACTGGCCACCGGCGAGGCGGCGAAGGCGGTGGCCACCCTGCGCCGCGTCGCCGAACTGGAAGCCGCCCAGCAGGTGGTGGACCCCTCGATCCTGCGCTGGCACGGGGAACTCGCGGAAGCGCTGGTCGCCGCCGACGCCCCGGACGAGGCGGCCCGCCTGATCGGCGGTGTACGCCCCGTCGCCGTCGGCCTCGGCCGGACCGGGGTCGTCGCCGCCCTGGACCGGGCCCGGGGGCTGTGCCTGTCCGCGCAGGGCGACGCGGAGGCCGCCGTCCACCTCCTGGAGACCACCGCCCGGCGGTTCGCGACCCTGGAACTCCCGCTGGAGCGCGGCCGTACGCTGCTCGCGCTCGCCCGGGTGGAGCGCCGCCGCCGGCGGCGCGCGCCGGCCCGCGCCGCGCTGGCCGCGGCGGCCGAGGTGTTCGACCTCGCGGGGGCCGTCCCCTGGGCGGCGCTCGCCCGTGAGCCGGCCGCATGCGAAGGGGGTCCCGCGCACCCGGCGGCGGCCCTGACGGAGGGCGAGGCCCGCCTGGCCCTGCTGGTCAGCCAGGGCGCGAGCAACCAGGAGGCCGCGGCGAAGCTCTTCCTCAGCGTGAAGACGGTGGAGGCGCGGCTGACCCGCATCTACCAGAAGCTCGACGTCCGCTCGCGGGCCCAGCTGGCGGCCGCGCTGGCCGGCGGGGGCCAGCCGCAGTAGCCGCCGCGCCGGCGCCCGTCGGAGAGGGGAAGGGGGCGGGCCGGCATCCCGGCGCGCGTCGTCGGGCGGTCCCTCCGACGCAGGACGGGCCCGGCGCCCGTCCGCACGTGCGCGCGCGCCGCGGCCGAGACGGCCACGGCGCGGCTCCTCCCGGACCGGACCGGCCCTGATCGGACCTGACCGGCCCGGCCCGGGAGGCGTGAGATCAGCAGCCGAGGTTGTTGCCGGGGGTCACGCCCAGCAGCTGCGTGAAGCCCTGGTACTTCGAGATGCGGCTCTGGACCTGGGCGGGGTTCCCGCCGTTGCACTCCAGGGCGCCATTGATCGACCGGATCGTCTCGCCGAAGCCCGCGCCGTTGACGATGGCCGCGTGGGCGGTCATCGTGCCCGGGCCGTTCTGCGTGTTCCAATACCAGAGCGCCGTCTTCATGGCGACCGCCGGGTCCTGCTCGACGAGGTACGGGTTGGCGAGCAGGTTGATGCCGAGGGCGTCACCGGCGGCCTTGTAGTTGAAGTTCCACGACAGCTGGATGGGGCCGCGGCCGTAGTAGGCGGCCTGGCCGGCCGGGCAGCCGTACGGCTGGGTCGCGTCGCAGTAGTGGGGGTAGTTAGCGGTGTTCTGCTCGACGATGTGGACCAGGCCGCCCGTCTCGTGGGAGACGTTCGCGAGGAAGGCGGCGGCTTCCCTGCGCTTCACCGTGTCGTCGCCGGTCTTGGCGAAGCCGGGGTACGCGGACAGCGCCGCGACCAGGCCGTCGTAGGTGTAGAAGGGGTTCCGGTTCGGGAACATCTGGTCGAACTGGGCGCGGGACACCACGAATCCGGAGGGGTCGGGATCGGGGTCCTGGCCTCCACCGCCGCCACAGGCGCCCTGGTCGGACCAGACGCCCCACTGGCCGGTGGTGCCGGGCGTCTCGCCCTGGGTCCACCACTTCGCCTTCCAGTTGCGCCCCGCGTGCGAGGCGCTCGCGCCGTTCGTGTAGACGGCGGAGGAGGCCCAGGCACCCGCGCAGGCGGGGGCCGCGGCCGCGGCGGGGGAGGAAGGGAGGGCGATGGCGAGGCCCAGGGTGACGGCTGCGGCGGCGGCCAGGGAGAGGGCGCGGCGGCGAAGCGCACGTATCACGTAACTGCTCCTTCAGTGGGGGGAGTTGTCGTGGGGGCGACAGCTACCGACACTGAAGCGAAAGTGGTCTGGACCTGTCAAGGTCTAGACCAAGGAGATTGTGTGGTGATGACGTGCCACCGCGCCGACGGAAGGGGCACGTCGGCGCGGGGACGGGGGGAGGGGCTGCCGGGATCAGCTGCCGGCGGAGGCGTTGCCCGAGAGGATCGGGATGTTGCTGAGGATGTGCGAGGCGGACTCGTCACCCTTCGCCTGCGTCGAGTTCTCGGCGCACTGCTGGTTCTGCGGGTTGGCCAGCACGTTGACGTCCTGGACGCCGATGTTGGCGATGATCGCCACCAGGGACTGGGCGTTGACCTTGGCCGGGAGGCCGATGCAGAGCTTGTTCAGGGAGCCCTGGACCGCGCTGAGCTGCGGGCTCTGTGCGCCCGCGGTCTCCTGGTTGCCGTAGATCTGCGCGGCGCCGTTGCCGTTGACGGTGTTGACGCCGTTGTCGTTGCCGATCGCCATCGCCGGGGAGGCAACTGCGGCGCCCGCGCCCAGCACAGAGGCGGTGACCGCAGCGGTGGCCATGAACTTCTTGAACATGTGGGGGATTCCTTCTGTCGCACTGTCGCGTGATAGCTGCCCTCGGCGGGACGCGCTGATCAACTGCTTTCAGTGGCCGGGGTTATCCCCACTCACCCGTGTGGCCCAACGGCCGGCCGGGGCGGAGTGGCCCGGTCCCGCCGCCGCGACGGCGAGACTGAGCTCCGCGGGTCCGAGGGTCAGCCGGTCTTGCGGCGGACCTTCTTGTTCTTGCCGCCGGGGCCGCTGCTGGAACCCTGGACCTTCGCCCGGCTCTGGTGCGACTCCTGGGACTGGGCATTCGCAGCGTTGCGGTCCAGGGCCTCCCGGAACTTGCGCTTGGCCTCGTCGGCCGGAGTCTCGTCCTGCGGAGTGTCTGTTTCGTCTGCCATGTGTCCTCCTGGGGGTGATCAAGCCGTCTCAGTCTGTCAGGTGGCGTGCGCGCTGACCAGCGAGTTCGGCGTGAGCGGTGCCTCGCGCCCAGGCCGGGGCCGGCCGGCACCCGCGGGGACGGGAAGAACCCAAGGCGGCCTTGGGGTGGTCATAAGCTTTGGTTATGAGGTCATAAAGTGACACCGGGTGCCGGGTTAGGATTGCCTTAGTTTAGGGTTCCCCTTGATTGACCTTGCCGTCGCTCGAAGGGAACCCTTGCCATGCCTCGCCCTCTGCGGGTAGCCATCGTCGGAGCCGGCCCCGCCGGAATCTATGCCGCCGACGCGCTGCTGAAGTCCGAGGCCGCCATCGAGCCCGGTGTGTCCATCGACATCTTCGAGCGGATGCCCGCTCCCTTCGGTCTGATCCGGTACGGCGTCGCCCCCGACCACCCGCGGATCAAGGGCATCATCACCGCCCTGCACCAGGTGCTCGACAAGCCGCAGGTCCGTCTCTTCGGCAACGTCGACTATCCGAACGACATAAGCCTCGACGAGCTGCACTCGTTCTACGACGCGGTGGTCTTCTCCACCGGCGCCACCGCCGACCGGGTGCTGACCATCCCCGGTGTGGACCTGGACGGCTCCTACGGCGCCGCCGATTTCGTCTCCTGGTACGACGGGCACCCGGATGTGCCGCGCACCTGGCCGCTCGAGGCGGAGAAGGTCGCGGTGCTCGGCGTCGGCAACGTCGCCCTCGACGTCGCGCGCATCCTCGCCAAGACCGCGGACGAGCTGCTGCCGACCGAGATCCCGGCGAACGTCTACGAGGGCCTCCAGGCCAACAAGGCGCTCGAGGTGCACGTCTTCGGCCGCCGCGGCCCGGCCCAGGCCAAGTTCAGCCCGATGGAGCTGCGCGAACTGGACCACTCGCCGAACATCGAGGTCATCGTCAACCCCGAGGACATCGACTACGACGACGGCTCGATCGCCACGCGCCGTGCCAACAAGCAGGCCGACATGGTCGCCAAGACCCTGGAGAACTGGGCGATCCGCGACACCGGCCAGCGCCCGCACAAACTGTTCCTGCACTTCTTCGAGTCGCCCACCGAGGTGCTCGGCGAGGACGGCAAGGTCGTCGGACTGCGCACCGAGCGCACCGAGCTGGACGGCACCGGCAACGTCAAGGGCACCGGCCGGTTCACCGACTGGGACGTCCAGTCCGTGTACCGCGCGGTCGGCTACCTCTCCGACGAGCTGCCCAAGCTCCCCTGGGACGTCGAGTCCGGCACCGTCCCGGACGAGGGCGGCCGTGTGATCGAGGCGGGCTCCCACCTGCGGTCCACGTACGTCACGGGCTGGATCCGGCGCGGCCCCATCGGCCTCATCGGTCACACCAAGGGCGACGCGAACGAGACCGTCGCGAACCTGCTCGCCGACCATGCGGAGGGCCGCCTGCTCACGCCGGCAACGCCCGGGCCCGAGGCCGTCGAGTCCTTCCTCACCGAGCGGAGCGTCCGCTACACGACGTGGGAGGGCTGGTACCGGCTGGACGCCGCCGAGAAGGCGCTCGGCGAGCCCCAGGGGCGCGAGCGCGTGAAGATCGTCGACCGCGAGGGCATGCTCGAAGCGAGCGGCGCGTAGCGGATCGGCGGGCCGGTGCGCGGCGCGTGAGCGAGCGGCACGCGGGCGTACGGTGCGCGGACGCGGCGTCGTGCCGGGAGCGGTGGGGCCGGCAGGGGGCCCGCGCGCCGCGCTGATCTGTTCCGGGCGGCCTCCCCGGGGCTGCCGGCCGTGCCGGGCGCCGTGCTGCGGGCGGTGCCACGATGGGTCGCAGAGACCGAAGGCGGGCGGTGTCATGAGCGCATCCGCACAGGCGCATCCGCGCCGGGGGCTCTTCACCCGGCGCGACCGGGCCGTGATCGCGGCGGCCGCCATCTCCATGCTGCTGGTGCAGATGGACTGGTTCGCCCTCAACCTCATGCTCCCCGTCATCGCCAGCGACTTCGACACCCCCACCACGGACCTCCAGTGGCTGGTCAGCGGCTACATGCTCGCCCTCGGCGCCCTCATGATCACGGGCGGCCGGGCCGCCGACCTGCTCGGCCGGCGGCGCGTCCTCGTCGCCGGGCTGATCGGCTTCGGCGTCGTGTCCGTCGTGTGCGCCGCCGCCCAGAACACCGCGTGGCTGACCGCGGGCCGTGTCGTCCAGGGGTGCGCGGCCGCCCTCGTCTTCCCCGTCTCCGTCGCCGTGGTCACCGCCTACTTCCGCGACGCCCGCCAGGGCCGGGCCGTCGCCACGGTCCTCGCCTTCAGCGCCATCGGCACCGCCCTGGGCCCCTTCATCGGAGGCGCCTTCGCCGAACACGTCAGCTGGCGCGCGGTGTTCCTGCTGAACGTGCCCTTCTGCGCCACCGCCGCCGTCCTCATGCTGCGCTACGTCCCCGAGACCCGGGACGAGGAGGCCTCCGGGGGCCTGGACGTCCCCGGGGTCATCGCGCTCGCGGCCGGGCTGAGCGCGGTCATGATCGGCGTGGACCAGGGCGAACACTGGGGCTGGACCTCGCCGGCCACCCTGGCCTGCCTCGTCGGCGGCGCCGCACTCCTGGCCGCGTTCGTCCGGCTGGAGCGGCGTACCGCCGAGCCCCTCCTCGACCTCGAGCTGCTGCGCAACCGCCCCTTCGTCGTCATCACGCTGGCCGGCTCGCTGTCCAACATCGTCTACTGCCTGGTCGCGGTCCTGTCCGCGCTCTACCTCCAGCAGGCGCGCGGGCTCTCCCCGCTCGACTCCGGGCTGGTGTTCCTGTCCCTGTCCATCGGCGCCGGGGCCGCCAGCTACTGGTCGGGCCACCTCGCACAGCACCTGCGCCCCGAGTCGCTGATGGCCGCCGGGATGCTGGTGTGCGGCGTCAGCCTCCTCGCCCTCACCTGGGCCACCTCGCTCGCCCTGTACACGGCGGTCTTCGCAGTGGTCGGGCTCGGCGTGGGCCTCGGCTGGGCGCTGACCAACGTGGCCACCCAGTCCTACGTGCCGGCGAACCGGCTCGCCGCCGCCTCCGGCCTCGTCCTGACCTCGCTGGTGCTGCTCGGAGCCGTGGCCGTGGCCGTGGCCTCCACCGTGCTGGAGGTGATCAGCGGCTCCGCGGGCAGCGCGGCCTCCGACGGCCCCGCCATCGAGTCCGTCCTGCGGGTCGCGGCCCTGCTCTCGGTGCTCGGGGCGGCCGCGCTGGCGGTGCTCGTGCGCCGGGTCAGGGTCTGACGCGGCGGGCCTCCATGCGGCCCCGGCCGAGCTCGATGGCGAAGGTGACCTGCTGTTCCTCGGAGAGGACCCTCGGCTCGGCCTCTATCTCGTCCCGCTCGACGAAGACCGGAGTGGTCTCGCCGAGGGGAAGGATGAACCCGTAGCCCCGCTCGCGGTTGTACGACTGGACGAACCCTTTGACACGCGGTTCCATCGTGCACCTCCCGTGCCACGACCCTGGCCCACGGCCACCGGTACCGCCTTCCGGGCGACTCCGTACGGGTGACCGGCCCGGCCTCGCGCACGTACTTACCGTCGCTCCAGCACACCCCGTACGAAGGACGCCTGGCCGGCGTGCTGGAGGTCGTCGGCCAGCACGCTGACCAGGCGCGCGCCCAGCGTCACCGGGGGGTCCCAGCGCTCGTCGACCACCCGGTCCAGGTCGGCGGCGTCCAGGCCGCGGACGAAGCCCAGGGTCTGCTCGTGCACCGCGTCGAAGTACCCCAGCAGCAGTTCCCCCGACTCGACCCGGACCGAGCCCGCCTGCCGGGCCGTGTGCCCGTACCCGGTGGACCCGGTGGGCAGGCCCAGCGCGAAGCGGGCGGCCCAGCCCTGGGACTGCCAGACCTGCTCCTGCTCGGCCGCGTCCGCCACGTGGTCGTCCTGGACGCGAGTCAGGTGCCAGACGAGCCAGGTGACCGAGTTCGCCGCCGGATCGACGCGCGCGGCGAGGCGCTCCGCCGAGAGTCCTTCGACGGCCTCGTGCACGATCTCGTGGATGCGTTCGAACCCGTCGGCGATGACGTCCGTAGCCTTCATGCGCTCCACCATGCAGTCCGTACGGGCCGACCCGCCGCGAGCGACACGGCGCGGCCGGGTGGTACGGACCCGGCGGACCGGGTAGCAGCCGGGGGGAGCGGCGCCGCACGCGACCGCGAACCGGCAGCGAAAGGGATGATCACGCCATGGCCTTCACCCACGTACTCGCCGTCGCCCCGGTCCGGGAGATCGGGCCCGCGGCGGCCTGGTACGAACGGCTCCTGGGCAGGGCTCCTGATACGACGCCCATGCCGGGGCTCGCGGACTGGCACGTCTCGCCCGACGCCTGGGTGCAGGTCTTCGAGTCTCCCGATCACGCAGGGTCCGCTCTGGTCAACCTGGGCGTCGACGACCTGGACCGGGTCCTCGCCGAGCTGGCCGGCCGCGGACTCTGCGCCGGAGAAGTCCAGCCGGGCTCCGGGCGGGTCCGGTTCGCCGCCCTCCACGACCCGGACGGGAACAGGATCACCCTGATCGAGAACCCGGTGTCCGGCCCGGACCCGGCCTGAGCCCCAGCCGCTTACCCCGGCCGAACCGCCTCTCCCGTCAAGCCGTTGCCCGGGTCCGCGTCCGCCCGGACCGACGTCAGACGTCGCCGTCGATCCCGGTGACGGCGGGGGGTCCCAGCGGTGCTTCCTTCTCGGAGAACCCCGACTGCTCCAGGGCGCCCGCCGTGATGCGTACGGCGGCGGCCTCGGCGCCGGCCCGGTCGTGGGCCTCGACTTCGAGGCGGACGGAGAACGTGCCGTCGTCGTTGAGCGTCAGCAGGTTCAGGTCTTCCGTCTCGCTCAGGTCGGTGTGGTGCGAGGCCAGCCTCCGCACCAGTTCCGAGCGTGTCGCATCGCTGATGTCCGTCAGGAACGTGCCGGGCACGGTGATGACGTAGGTGGTCACTGCTGCCTCCTCGTATTGGCTGGCAAAGGCGGGATCGCCTCGTTCTGGGATGCCCCGGAGTCGCGCTTCGAATCCCCCCGGATGATCGCCCGGGTCCCCCTTCCCGGTGGCGCTGCCACGCGGTGGGGGTGTTTCCGGACGCCTCGGCACCAGATCCCGCCGGCCCCGTCAGCCGGTCGCGGCGGTCTCGACGGTCTTCGCGGCCGGGGCCGTCTGTCGGGATCCGCCGGCCACCGTCCCGTGCGCGCCCCGCAGTCCGAACCGGCTGATCAGCGCGACCAGGGCGAAGGCGGCGGCCCCGATGCCGAAGGTGAGGGTGAACCCGGATTCGGCGGGCAGTGGGGGTACTCCCGCCGGCAGGTGGTCGATGGTCCGGGACGCCAGGATCGTCGTCACGACGGCGCTGCCGATCGCGCTGCCCGTGGAGCGGGAGATCGAGTTGATTCCGTTGGCGATCCCGCTCTGGTGGTGCGGGACGCTGGCCATGATCACGGCGGGCATGGCGGCGTAGCCGAAGCTGACGGCCGCGCCGACGACGAGACCGGCCCCGATCACCGAGGCGCTGTGCTGGTGGTCCAGGGCGAGCCAGGCGAAGCCGACGGTCCCGAGCGCCGCCGCGAGCGCCAGGGCCGCGCGCGGGCCCCGATGGCGTACGAGCCGGCCGCCGATGGGCGAGGCGAGCAGCGAGACGATGGCTCCGGGCAGCAGGAACTGGACCGAGGCGCGCAGGATCGAGGCGTCGAAGCCGTAGCCGGTGAGGGCCTCGGGCATCTGGACCAGGTACGAGACGCCCAGGAAGTTCGCGAACATGCCGAAGCCGACGAGGACGCCGGCCAGGTTCGCCATCAGCACCGGGCGGTGGACGAACATCCGCATGTCCACGAGCGGTTCGCGGACCTTGAGTTCGGTCAGCACCCAGACGGCGGTCATCACGGCGGCACCGGCGAAGCTGCCCAGCGTGCGGCCGGAGGCCCAGCCCCACTCGTGGCCCTGGGAGATCGGCAGCAGGAGGAGCAGCAGGGCGAGGCCGAGGGTCAGGGCGCCCGGGAAGTCGGTTCGGCCGCCGGTCCTGTGCCGGGTGGCCGGGACCAGGAAGACGACGGCGAGCAGTGCGAGGACCGCGAAGCCGGTGGCCATCCAGAAGGCGTTGCGGTAGTCCGCGTCGGCCCCGGAGGTGAGCAGACCGGTGGCGACGAGCGCCAGCCCGCTGCCGAACGCGAGCGTGCCGCTGACCAGCGCCATGGCGCCGGGCAGCTTCTGCGGCCGGACCTCCTCGCGCAGTACGGACAGGGCCAGCGGGAAGATCGCGGTGGCCGCTCCCTGGAGCACCCGGCCCAGGATCAGCAGCGGCAGCGAGGATGCGAGGGCCGCGACGACGGAACCGGCGACCATGACGCCGAGCACGGCGACCAGGGTCGGCTTCTTGCCGTGCTGGTCGCCGAAGCGGCCCAGGAGCGGAGTGAAGACCGCCGCGGACAGCAGGGTGGCGGTGGTCACCCAGCTCACGCCGGCGGTGGAGGTGCCGAGGTCGTCGCGGATGAGGCCCAGGATCGGGACGGGCAGGGTCTGCATCATCGACACGACCATGGCGGCCAGGCTCAGGGCGAAGACGATGACCGTCTCGTTCCTGTGCCCGGAATCCGGTGCGGCGGCGGGGGAGGGGGTGCTCATGGCGGGCGGGACCTCTTAAGGGCTTCGAGTGCTTCAGATCGCAGATGTTTGATGTCTTCAAGTAACTCGGCCGACGGTAGACGTCGATAGTTAAGGTGGTCAAGTAAACAATTGATAATGTCAATGATCCTGAGTACCCTCCAGGTATGAGCCACCCCGCCCCGTACGCGCCCTCCAAGCTCGAACTGCTGGAGCTCCTCGCCGCCATCGGCACCGCCCAGTGGCGCGACTTCGCAACGGCCGCGGCCCGTCACGGCCTCACCTCCACCCAGGCCAAGGTCCTCGCCCAGCTCGAAGGCCCCCTGCCGATGCGCGGCCTCGCCACGCTGCTGGTCTGCGACGCCTCGAACGTCACCGGGATCGTCGACCGCCTGGAGGCCCGCGAGCTGGTGCGCCGCGAGCCGTCCCCCACCGACCGCCGCGTCAAGAACGTCGCCGCCACGGACGAGGGCCGCGAGATCATCCGCCGCGTACGGGAGGAGATGCAGGCGACGCGCGGGGCGCTCGACACGCTCGACGCGGCCGAGAGCGCGACGCTCTACGCCCTGCTGGAGCGCCTGCGTCCCACGATGGAGCAGGACGCCTGACCTCCTGGCCCCGCACCGCGGCCCGATAGGGTCGGCGCCATGAACAGCGGCAGCGGGGTCCGGATCCTGAGGGCGGCCGGCCGTACGGCCGCCGTCTGGAAGAACGGTGGCGGAGTCACCCGGGAGATCGCGGTACGCCCCGAGGGCGCCGGCAGCGACGACTTCACCTGGCGGGTCAGCCTCGCCGACGTCGCCGCCGACGGGCCGTTCTCGGCCTTCCCCGGGGTCGACCGCACCCTCACCCTCGCCGAGGGCGCCGGCATGGACCTCGAAGTGGGCGGCGTACGCCGCCTCGTGGACGAGCGGTTCCAGCCGCAGGACTTCGCGGGGGACGAGGACACCGGGTGCACGCTGCTCTCCGGCCCGGTCGTCAACTTCAACGTGATGTACCGCAGGGACGCCGTGCGGGCGCGGACCGCTGTCGTACGGGGCCGGCTCGCCCTCGCCGTTCACCCGGGCGAGACGCTCCTGGTGGTGGCCCTGGACGGACCGGCCGCGCTGGAGCGGTCCGGCGGGCCCGGCGCCGCCGAGGACTTGGCCCCGTACGACGCCGCCCTGCTGGCGGGCCCGTCCGACTGCGTGCTCAGCGCGGCCGGGCACACCGCGGTGGTGCGCTTCGGGCCGCCCGTCATGGGGGCCGGCTAGTGCGTTGTCCACGAACGTTCGCCGGGCTGGGTGACCGGGCGGTTGGTGTTCGGGATGCTGGTTCTGTCAGCCTCACTCTCGATGGCAACATGTTCGCTGTTGAGGGTGGGGTCGTGGATGGCA
>NZ_JAPNLM010000032.1:0-34118 GCF_026627255.1 Streptomyces antarcticus
GAGCGGGTACCACATCGCTGCGCGATGTGCAAGGGGGGCGGTCGCTGCGCTCCCGCTCGCCCTCGCGATGCGAGGGCGGTCACCTCCGCTGCGCTCCGGTGACCGGAGGGGCCAGCCGCTGCGCGCCCGGCTGGCCGCGCAGCGCGCGGCCGTGCCGCTGGGGTGTGGTGGTGCGGCTAGTGGGGCCTCCAGTACGGGAGTTGGGGGAGGGTGCAGCCGCTCCCGGCGGGTCCGCTGCGATCCCCGGCCTGACGGTCCTTCCGGCTGCGCCTCCAGAACCTTGGGGCCCGCTGCGCGGGCGGGCTGGCTGTGAGGGGGTGGATGTCTCTCGTTCGTGTGGGTTCTAGTGTAGCGCGTGCATCGGGTAGATGCGGCATGTACCGTTGGCGGAAACACGGGACACCCCCCAACCACCCGGGCGGGGCGCGCTTTTTGATACGGCATCAGCGCCAGAATTCAGTTACACCACTCACCCGAGGAATAACGAATTGGGAAGCTGCGAACCCGAGCCACCGAACGGTACTTCAGATATCGGAAAGCTCGAATTCCGGCGTGCGGAGGTACCGGAGCCGAACGGCCCCGGGGCCGGAACCGCCCACCGGCACCGGCCACGCTTCCTGGCTTTTGGGCGTCACGGTCGGCACCACCCGAGACTCAGAGCCGCTGCTTCCGTCCACGACCCGCACCGGGGCACGGTGCCGCACGCGAAGCCTGCTCAGCCACAGGGCGCCAGCCCCTCCGATCCGGTGGTTGTCGGCGGCGACACGCCCGTTGCTGCCAGCTGCTTGCCCGGTACGGGCCAGGGCGTGTCGGCCGGGGTTCGCGTGGTGATTGAGCTCTAGTGACACATAAGAGCATTCCGCGCCGAAACCGGCTCTGACCTGCGGTGATGCGAAACCGTTTGTTCTGGATTTCCAGAACAAACGCGTCCTGAGTGTTCTGGAGATCCAGAACAAACCGCCTCCGAATCTAACGAGTCATCAGGTCACTGTGAGCCACGATTTGTTCTGCCCCTCCAGAACAAGCCGGTTTACCTAGTGCTACCGTGCAGGCTGAAACGTTGATCATCTCTGGAGGACTGTGCTGATGGAACAGCTGCCGATCGTCCGCTCCGGCGAGCGCGTGGTTGCGCGGTCGGACGGCAAGGGCGGCTTGATCCTGGGCGTGGAGAAGATCAAGGGCCGCGAGTTCGCCGCGAGCGCGGAGTGCAGCGGCTACGTGCTGGACGCCCGGCTGCTGATGGACGTGCTCGGCAGCCTCAAGATGCCCGGCTCCTGGTTCCAGGTCTGGTGCAAGCTCGTGGCGCTGCAGAACGCCAACCGCGCCGACGACCAGACCCGGGCTGCCGCCCGCGGCTTCGTGAAGACCAACCAGCGCGACCTCCAGGCCCGGTGCAACCTGTCGGCGGCCTCGGTGAACGAGGCGTCGCAGTTCTTCGCGCACATCGGCTGGCAGCGCACCGCCAAGCGCGGCGTCCTCCAGCTGAACCCGTGGCTCACGGTGGCCGGCACCTCCGGCGAGCAGGAGAAGTGGCAGGCGCTCTGGAACGGCGCGGAGGGCCCGGCCTGCCTCATCCCGCACTCCGACTACCCCACCGAGTGGCGCCAGGCGCGGGAGGCGGAGAAGAAGGCCGCCGAGTCCGCCCGCCGCAAGGAGAAGGTCGTCACCCTGCGGCAGCGGCGTCCCGTACGCAAGGCGACCGCGTGAACTCGCGCGGCATATCCTCGTTACAGCGTCCCGACCTGATCGGAAGTGGTGAGGCTCCGTGAGCAGCTCTTACGTCCCCAGCCCTCCCACGGAGGCCCCCGTCACGATCCCCCGTGCCGTTCTGCGCCTCCTGGCCCTGGTCGACGTCTCCACCGCCGGCCGCCGCGTCCTGGACGAGCTGCTGTACCTCAGCGACCCGGAGACCGGCACTGCCTCGATCAGCCAGAACGAGATGGCGCGCGAGCTGGGCGCCAGCAAGCCGACCGTGAACCGCGGTTTCAAGGAGCTCCGCGAGTGCGGACTCGCCTGGAGCCTGGAAGACGGGCTCTACCAGCTCCACCCGCTACTGACCGGCGGCGCGGTCTCCTCCCCCGTCATGAAGGTCCCGGAGATTAAAGCCGCCGAACCCGGACGCTTCACCGAGCAGCGACGGGCCCGGTTCGCCGCCCAGATGGCCAACCTCGCCCCCACCGGCTGAACGCCCCACCGAAGTTCCGAGGCGCCGCACCCCGGGTGCGGCGCCTTCTTCATGCCCCGCCCCGACCGTGCCGGTAGCACCAGCTAAACCGCCTTGTTCTGGAGGAGCAGAACAAACGGGAGCGACTCGTGGCCGTCGCCGGACGCCTGGCAGCCAGGCGGGCGGTAGCACCAGGTGAACCGGGTTGTTCTGGAGCAGCAGAACAACCAATGACAGCTCGGAGCGGGCTCACTCCATGCAGCAGCCGTGCATGGATCTCGCGTGGACCATCGCAGAACTGCGAACTCATGCAGCGGCCGGAGCGGTTGCCCGCTGCACCGGTGAGGCCGGCCTTGCTACCCGTGCAGCACCCGTGTGCCGCCCGGGTCGTGCGAATGCTGCGCTGCGAGCCGGGCGACCAGTGCAGCGCCAGGTCTTGCACCCCTGTGCTGCCCTTGCACCCTTCACCACCAGGAGCAGCAGCCCGTGCAGCATGACGGGCAGCGAGTGGGAGGGTGCAAGGGCAGGCCGGTGTGGGAGAGCCTCGCTGGGAGGCCGCTGAGGGCCGTCTGAGCGGGCCGCGGCAGGGCAGCTTCTTGCACCCCAATGTAGGTAAGTAGTTGTAGTGCCTACGCGCAGGTTGAACTCTCTTCCCCCTGAAAGAGCGGAGCTCGCGGCCGGGAGAGCGAGAGCACCGGCGCCGGAGATGAGCCGCAGGAAGCCGGCTGGGGAGCTCGGAGGCACCCCGGGGCCACGCGAAGCGCTGTACGCCGCCGTGAGGGCCCGAGAGGCCCGTGATCGCCCCAGGGGCCCGGAAGCGCTCAGAGGGCCGCAGGAGGCCGCACAGCGCCGGGAAAGATCATGCGCGCTCGGGGCGACGGGCGCAGTGCCAAGCTCTGCCCGGCCGTGCGAATGCTGTACCTGTCCCGTGTCACCGATCACCTTGACGGACGCGAGTTCGTGTCGTCGAAGTTTGAGCACAGCGTCAAGGGTCGCGGGCAGCTGGGTGGCGCCGGGAACGGCGGTACGGCCGCGCGATGAGTTCGCGGGCCGGGAACGGTCTACCCCAGTAATGAACGGATCAGGCGGCTCACCACGAAGGCGACGGAAGGTCGCCACCAGGAGGACGGCACAATGACCAAACGTTTGGGCAGGGTGACCTGCGACCTCTCGATCTCCGTCGACGGGTACTCGGCCGGGCTCAACCAGGCCGAGGAGCGCCCGTTCGGCGACGACGCTGGCGATGGCTGGGGCGACAGGCTGCACGCCTGGATGTTCGAAACTCCGGAGCAGCGGCAGGCCGAGCTCGACCGGCTGACGGCGGTCGGTGCCTTCATCATGGGGCGCAACATGTTCGGCCCGGTACGCGGCGCGTGGGATCGACAATGGAAGGGATGGTGGGGCGACAATCCGCCCTACCACGCACCGGTCTTCGTGCTCACTCACCACCCACGCGACCCGCAACCGATGGACGGCGGCACCACGTTCCACTTCGTCACCGACTGCATCGAATCCGCGCTGCGGCAGGCTCGCGAGGCGGCCGGGAACCGCAACGTGTCGATCCACGGGGGCGCGACCACCATCAACCAGTATCTCGCCGCAGGCTTGATCGACGAGCTGCGGCTACACATTGTGCCGTTCACGCTCGGCGCCGGCACAAGGCTCTTCGACGGCGTGCCGTCACTGAATCTTGAGCAGGTGGAGTCGCGAGCAGCGCACTCGGTTACACACGTGACCTATCGCGTGCTGTCCTGAGGGAAGGGCGGGGCGGTGTCACTCACAACTGCCACTCAAAGTTCGGTGGCAAACACTCAAAATTCGATGGCACAGGACAAGCCCTACGACCCTGAGAAACGGACAAACAGGGACAGATTTAGGGCAGCGTGACACATAAGAGTTGAGCTCCCGAGCGCATGCGTGACAGCTACTCTCCGTCAGCGTGACACCAGGTCGGGGCTCTTCGCCGGGGCGATCGGGAGCGGCGTCGACCTGCTGCTGCCAGGCCGACAGCCAGGTGGTGAGTTCATCCTCGGTATAGCGGGTGGCCTTCCCCTCCAGGCTTCCGGTCGGCACTGGGATGCCACGCCTCGGCGAATGCCCTCGCATGTACTTGCGAGCCGTGGGAGCCGTCCAGGGCAGGATCTTCTTCGCACACGCTTCCGTCAGCGAGTACCTGGGAGGAGCCGTAGGCGGCTCGGGCGCAGTCGTGGACTGCTGCGGTCGGCGCTCGTGCTCGATCATCGGTTCCATCGTGGCCAGGATGCGGCGCAGGGGGGCGTCCGGGGCGCCGGCTGCGAGGACCTGCGCTGCCAGCTCGGCCACGGTGGACCCGGCGGTGCGCAGGCTCGCCACCCTGCGATTGCGTAGCTCCCCCGCGTCCGTGAGGTCCTTGAGCAGCTGCGTCCAGTCCATGCCCCGCACAACGTCCGTGGTCGGGCGGGAGTGACGGGCAGCGGCATGTGGGCAACCGGGATCCGGGCGCGGTGGAGGGGTGCAACGCGGGGGTGCAACACGCCTGCTTGCGTTGCAGTGGAGACGTCTTCGCAGGTCAGGCCCGCAAGAGGGGGTCTGTTGCAGTGTGTTGCGCGAGTGCGTTGCGCAGCAGTGTTGCACCCCGTATGCAACCGAGGGTGACGAACGCCGAGGTTGCGGGTCTGGGGCCTTACAGCTCACAGGCCGGATGATCCGAAACCTGTTCACCAGGGGAAACAGCCCGCCACCTCCTAGGCAAACAGGGCATACAGTCGCATTTAGCCTCACAGCTCACAGGCTGGCCGACAGGGTGTTGTGAGGTGTTGTCGTCGCTCAGCGTGAACCTCACAGCAGGCGCGGGGGGAAGCAGTCGCACTGCCCGCACTTGTCGCAGCCCGCGCAGTCGAGGCAGAAGGCGAGCGGCCATGGCCCGGGGCAGGAGCAGATCGGGTTGTAGTCGGGGTCGCCTTGGCCGGGGTAGAGCGGTTCGCCGAAGGGCGGCTCGGTCCAGGCGTCAACGGTCCCGTCGGCCCGCAGTTCCTCGTAGTGATGGCCGATGTCGCTGTGCTCCTCCCAGACGGCGACGACCTCCTGGCCGTGATTCATGCCCGGCTCCCCGGGGTGATGGCGCGGGTGAGGAACGCGGCGAGCTCGCCGGCGGCTTCGGAGTCGGCGGTGGCGAGCCGGGCCGGGCCGCGAACGTCAGCTGGTCGACGTCGGCGTCAGCCACGAGCTGGGTGAGGGCCGCGAGCAGTGCGGCGTGGGCGAGGACCGGCGGGTGCAGGAGGCCGGCTGCGGCTTCGCGGGCGGCCGGGTCGGCGTAGTGCCCGCGGTGCGCGGCGAGGGCGTGGGCGAGCCAGGCGTCGACGTCGGGCTGCACGTACGACCCGGCGCGGCTGGTGAGCTCGTCGCGGACCGCTTCGTCGCCGTGTCGGGGCTCGGTCTGCTCCAGCGTGCCGAGCTCGCGCAGTGCCTGGAGTTCGTCGGCGCGGGCCGCGATCCGGGCGGCTTCCCGCAGCTCGGCTTCCCGGGCGGCGGCCGCCGCGGCGTCGGCGGCGAGCTCGGCCTGGACGACGTCGTCGCCGTCCGGGTCGTAGACGGTGCCCGGCGCCGCGTCGGCGAGCAGCTGGTGCAGGCGTTCCCACTCCGCGAGCTCCGCCCTGCCGCGGACATCGTCGCCCAGGTCCTCGTGCCGGAAGTTCTGCCGGGCGTCGAACCGCGCGTCCTCGAGGGCCGCCGCGACCGCGCCGGCGGCCATCCCCTTCGCCCGGCGCCGTACGACGCGCCGGCCGATACGGGCAGGGTCAGCCGGCTCGCGGGGCGCGGCCATGCGCGGGGCGAGCGGTCGACGGGTACCACCGCCGGGCGGCCACATCCTGGTCATCATCGACCTCGCTTTCATGGTGAGAAATCAGGGCGGGTCGCCGCCAGAGCGCTGTACGGCGGCCCGCAGATCTGGTTTATAGCAGGTTCGGAATTCGGCCGGGTCAGAACCGGAAGGATATTGACGACACGGCCGTGAAATCCGCGCGGAGGCCATCCGCCCGTGTGCCCCATTCCGTGAAATACGACTCCGTGATGGCCTCCGCGACGATCGGATGCAGATCCTCCTCCGTCGCACCGGCTGCCTGAAGTTCCAGGATCTGCTTCACGTAGGTGGGCGAGATGTCCGTGGTGATCTGCCGCTCGCGGCCGTCGTCCGAGCTGCCCGTGCAGGTGAATCCGAAGTACGCCGTCACCTCCACCACCATCCCCCTGGAGGTGGACGCCTGAGCGCGTGCCTGCGCTCTGACCTGCGGTTGCCACTCGGATTCGGTCGCTTCCACCAGGGCGGCCTGGAGCCGCTTCTGCGGCTTCTTCAGCTTCCCAGCACGGTAGCGCTCGATCGTACGGGTCGAGGTACCCACACGCTCCGCCAGGCTCCTCGCTGACCCCGTCATCCGCGTGAGGAGGATTTCACCTGTGCATTGGCGGACTTCGGCGCGGGCCGGGTGAAGCCTTACGCTCAGCCCGCGCGAGGGCCTCCAAGACCTTGCCGCGGCGCGGGGTCGGCTGCTGCTGCTCGTGATCGCTCATGTCACCAAGGAGGCCACGGCGCCCCTGTGGATAAGGGACGGCCACCAGCAGAGGCCGTCCCTACGCGCTGACGTTGTGACTTTGACGGCTACTTGGCCACTTTGACGTGCAGTTGGCCACTGCTCAGTCGTCCTGGTCGCCGGTGGACGGGGTTGCGGTCGACTGCGGAGAGCGGCCCTCGGCACACGGCTCGTGGTGCTGTCCTTGGTCCGTGAAGCCTCAGGCAGGGCTCTGGATTCGGTCGGATGAGTGCGGGCTGGACGAACTGCTCGCCGAGTATGCCTTCGACGCCGCTGTACGCGGTGGGCTGGCCCAGGACGTGCCCGGCCGCGGGCATGGCTACTCTCGGCGGCCGACTGTATACGTTTCGTTACCAATCAGTGTCAGAGCAGCAGCTGGAGCCAGTCCGGGAGCTCCGCTCCTGCGGTGCGGCCCAGGCCCGTGGCGATTCCGCCGATGAAGCCGAGGATCACGACCGCAGCGACGCGGCGGAGGCGGGAGGTCTTGCGCTGGGGGGCTTCGGGAGCCGTCTGGGTCATGCTGCGAGCTTGTGGTGTGCGGAGGGTGGTGCGCAGCGCGCAACAGTTGCCAATGGTGCGCAACGCGTTGCCAATTCGTGCGCAACAGTCCGACAGGTCCAAGTGGTGGCCGACACTGGGTCAGTGACGACCAGTAGACGTCGAAGTGGGGCCGGCGCCCTCGGCGCGCTCCATCCGGATGCGGGCCCGGAGCGGAGGGAACTCGCCCTTGCTCTGCGTGAGTTGTTCCAGAGGCTCGAGATGCCCCTGCGGACGTACGCGAACAAGGAAGCGCGCGCCGCCAGCTCCGTAAGCCGCGCGCTCAGTGGCGAGCGGCCCGCGCAGGAGGACTTCGTGAAGAACCTCCTCCACGACGCGGGCGAGCCCCCTCGGCCGCCGCTGTCCGAGGAGGAGACCGCCCGGGTGTGGGCGCTGTTCCGCAAGGACGAAGAGAGCCGCATGGATCCGGCGAGCCGCATCCGGCTCCTCGAGCGCAGCAGGCGCGAGCTGGAAGAGCGCCTGCGCGAGCTGGAGGACAGCCAGGCCGCCGCGGACACGGACGGCACCGCGGCCGAGCTGGACTCCCTGCGCCACCGGCTGCACCAGCGCGAGCAGGAGCTGGCCCGGGTCGAGCAGGAGCGCGATCAGCTGGCGCGGCGCATCGGGAAGCTGTTCGCCGAGGCCGGACTCCGGGACGGCCGCAGGCCCGTGGTGATCCGGTCGTCGTCCGCCCGGTGGTACGACCCGGAGGCACGGCCCGACCGGGGGCGGTACTGGCCCGCGTACGCCGATCTCCTGGCGCGGCGGGGGTGGCCAGCCTCCAGGGTGGCCGACCTGGACGAGGCGACGGACCAGGTGGTGGAGAAGCTGGCCAACCCGAGCGCGGAGGAGGCCTACCAGGCTAAGGGCTTGGTGATCACGCCCGTGCAGTCCGGCGCGAGCGCCCACATCACCGGCACCGTGGCCAAGGCGGTCGACGCGGGCTACCGCCTCGTCATCGTACTGACGGGACCGAGCAACGCGCTGCGGTACCAGCTGCAGCGGACCCTCGACCGCGATCTGGTGGGGCGGGAGAACATCCTGCGCAGCGCGGACGAGTCCGAGGACTCCGAGTACGTGGACGATCCCGACTGGTTCAAGGCGGACGGGTTCCTGCGGCACGGCCGACGTCCCGCCTCGGAGGGCGGGTTCGACATCGTCCGTCTGACGACGCGCGACAACGACTACGCCGGCCTGCGCCAGGGCCTCGGCGCGCTCGTGTTCGAGAAGCGGATGCCGCAGCTGCCGCTGAACGATCCCGAGAACCTGCACGCCACGTCCGTACGGCTCATGGTCGTGAAGAAGAACAAGACCATCCTGTCCAAGCTGGTCAAGGACCTGCAGAGCATCCAACCGCCGCTGGCGGAGATCCCCACGCTGATCATCGACGACGGCACGGAGTGGGATCCGGGCGCCGTGAACACCCACAGGAAGGCGACCGGAACGGGGAAGGCGGGCCTCACGTCCGTCCAGGCCGCCATGGCGGAACTGCTGGGCCTCTTGCCCAGGGCTCAGTACGTCGCCTACGCCACGTCGCCCTTCGTCGGCACCCTCATGGACCCAGCCGCCTTGGAGGACCTGTTCCCGAGGGACTTCATCGTTTCCCTGCCGCGCCCCGCCGGCTACGTGGGTGTGGAGGACTTCCACGACATCGACTCGGACGTCCCGGAGGAGCGGCGGACCTTCGCCAACTCCCCGGAGAAGGCGCACGTCCGCAACCTCGTGCTCCGTGACAAGGACGATGACCAGGGCGAACGACAGGCGATGGACATGTTCGTACTGACCGGCGCGGTGAAGCTGTACCGGGCCGCGCGTGGCGGGGGCGAAGCACCAACCGACTATCGCCACCACACCATGATCGTTCACTCTTCGGATCGCATCATTCGGAAGCGGGAACAGGCAGCGCGCTTGCGCCGCCTCTGGTATGCGGGTTCCTACGACCGGGCCGACGGTCTGGGACGGCTCCGCGAGCTGTACGAAAGGGACGTCGAGCCCGTTTCCTGCGAACGAGCCGACGGCCTGCCCGTCCCCGAGTCCTTCGACGAGCTCACACCGTACGTCGTTGCCGCGTGGTCGCGGATCGACTCCGACGGCAACGCCGTCGTGATCGAGAGCGGATCCACACACGGCGAACACGGCGGGTACGAGCTGGACTTCGCGCGGCGGCACATCTGGAAGATCCTCGTCTGTGGCTCACGGCTCTCCCACGGCGGCACGCTCGAGGGTCTGACCGTCATCTACCAGGGGCCACGCACCGATAGCGCGGTGGGTCTGGCCGGGGTGGGACGCTGGGCCGGCTTCCGTATCGGCTACCGGGACCTGATGCGGCTCTACTTCGCGCGGGTCCCGGACGATGCCGGTGGGGGCCTCTTCGACGCCTTCGCAGCGATCTTCCGCGACCAGCTCTCGTTCCAGGACGATCTGGCGCGCTACGCCGTCGAAGTCGACGGCAGGCCACAGCTCACGCCCGCCCAAGTGCCCCCGCTGCTCGCGCAGCACCTGGGCGCGGTGGACCCGGAGCAGCGACGGAACGCCCTCTTCAACGCCGAACTGGTCGAGATCCGCTCGCCCGGCCGGTGGATCGAGCCGCTCGCCCACCCCGTGGACGCGGCGGCGAAAGCCCGCAACGTCCAGCAGTGGCGGCCACTGCTGGACGTTCTGGCGGAGCCCCGCGTGTTCAGCGGCCGATCCACCTCCCTCCGCACCCGCACCGGCCTGGTCCCGCACGCCCGCCTGATGCATGTCTTCTCCGAGCTGGAGGGCACCGGGCCGCAGCTGCGCCCGCACCTCCCCTACCTGGAGCAGCTGGGACGGGAGCCCGGGGGCCAGTGGCTGCTGGTCGTGCCGCAACCCGCTGGTGACGGACCCACGGCATCGGTTCTCGGCTTTGAATCGCTGCCCCTCTTCCGCCGAGCGCGTCGGGTCGACCGGGGGGACGGCTTCGGCAGGATCACGAACCCGTCGCACGAGTCCGCGGTCGAGGCCGCGGTGGGCCGGGCCGACGGGGCGCTGTCTCTCCTGGGGGCGGTGCTTCTGTACCCCATTCACGAAGGGGAGGACGGCTCCGTCAAGGAGGGTGAGGCGGACCCGTCGCAGATCGTCATGGGGGTCGGCATCTACACCCCGGAGAAGGAGGAGGGCCCGTTGCTTCGCTTCCGATCCGTACGCAGCCCTTGATGCGACCGGCATTGAAGCCAGGGATGTCCCCTCGGTCCCTGGGTCGGCGGCGGGACGCCGGCACGGCGCAGCCAGGCCCAGGCGGGGGTCAGCACGTTCGACATGGGGCACCGCCCCGTCCGTATGCGTGCGCTCCGTGCCAGGGAAGTCCGCGGCTCGCCGGGGCGGCGTCTACGCGGCCCAGTCGATGTGGTGGCCGTAGGTCTGGCGTGACTGCTCTCCGTTGGCCAGGCGCGGCAGGATCAGCGGCATGAGTAGGTCGCGGAGGATGCGCCCGGCGGGGCCTGCGGCCTTGTTGTTGATTCGGGCGTCCTGCTTCACGATCCGTTCCACGCGCGGGCGGCGCAGGGCTTCGTATGCGGCGAAGGCGCCCTCGATCGTGGGCTGGTCACGCAGTACCTTGGCCAGCTCGGCGGCGTCCTCGATGGACAGGGAGGCGCCCCGTCCCAGGGTCGGGGAGGGGGCGTGGGCGGCGTCGCCGATGACGATCATCTGGCCGCGCCGCCAGGCCGGGAGGGCTGGCATGGAGTGCATCGGGCTGGTGGGCGTGATCTCCTGGCTCGCGAGGATCAGCGCGGCTGCGGGGCCCGCGTCGGCGGCGAAGAGCTCGGTGAGCCGGCTACGCCACTCCCCGGGTCCGGTGCCCTCCAGCTCTCCGCGGGCGGGCTCCTGGGGGCGCGGCACGTTGGCGAACCACCAGACCTCGCCGTCGGGCGCGGGCACGTAGCCGAAGAACGCCCGCTTCCCGAACACCATCCGGTAGCTGCCTGGCGCCGTGTCGACCGGCACCCCGCGGGTGTAGCCGCCGAGCCCGATCAGTCCCGAGAACCCGGGTCGCGGCGCTTTGGCCCCCAGGTTGGCCAGATAGGCGTCAAATTCCTGGCCAACTACGAATCAAGGGGGCCTCTGCACCAGCAGGCATATGGCCAGCGCTGGCCAACTATGAATCAAGGTCACAGACGTCCGTTAGCGGCGGGTGCGATTAGGACAGCGCGGACGGTTTGCGGGGCGGGGGGATCTGGCGCAGCAGCTCCCACAGGGGGCGGGAGCCGGCGGCCCACTCGGCGAGGAGGTGGCGGTCCACCAGGTGCAGACGCTGATCTTTCGCGAAGTCCACCGCGTTGCTGGTGATGCGGCCGTTGGTCAGCATGACCAGCACATCACCGCCGTGGACCTGGCGGCCGGTCCCGTTGAGGACATGCAGGTCGGGCGTGCCGACCGGCTTCCCGGCCCAGCCGTCCCTCTTGTGTTTGCACTGGATCACCCACCGGCGCCCGTAGGGGTCGGTCGCCTTCACGTCGGCTCCGTTGTCACCGCGGCCGCCGACCTGCTGCGCATCCCGGCAGCCGTCGCGGTGCATGAGGTCGCGTACCGCGAACTCGAACTGCCGATGGTGAAGACGGTCCAGCTGGTCGACCGCGTACCGCAGCCCCTGCGCCTTGATCTGCTCCCACCGTGCCGCCTCACTGCGGCGCCACCACCAGGCCGCCGCCGCGGCGGCCGCTGCCAGCAGGGTGAGGGCCACGATCCAGGGATGGGCGGCCAGCCAGCGCAGAACCCCCATCACCAGGCTCAGGGCCACAACGGCGAGGAGGCCGATCAGTGCCAGCTGCTCTAGCCCGGAGTCCTTGCGCCGCCGGGGGCGCCGGCTCCGGCTGGTCCGCCGGGCGGGACGGCGCCGGCTCACCGGCCGGTCCCGGCAGTGGGGAAGACGATCGGGTAGGAGACGGTCGGCTGAGGCCGAACCACCGGCTGATCCCAGCCGGGCCACTTAATCGGATACACCGTCGACTGGGGCATGGGCTGCTGCTCCCCCGGAGCTCCGCCCATCGGCTTGCTCCCTAACACGAACGCGGCGAACACGAATAACCCCAGCAGCATCACCTGCCTGCTCGACCCCGCGGGGTTGCGCCAGTGCGCGCGAACCTTGAATCCGTTGCGCTCGTGCTCCACGACAGACGGCACATGGCCCCCTCATCAGTCAGGTTGTGCCTCCCTGCACAACTGACCAATGAAAGCATCCGCCACTGACACTTGGTCACCTGTCGCCAACTATCGGTGATCGCCGCGAGGATGAGGTCGCCGTTGTCGTGTGGGGCCCGGCCGTACCTGTAAAAGTCGCTGCCCCCCGCAGCCGCGAAGGTGTATGCCTGGGCAATGAGTGCACGCAATCGAGTGACGATCGACGCCCTGGACACTTTCCAGCCGGCTGGAGAGTGCCCCAACTGCAAGCTCAATGTCGCCTTCATGCACCAGTCCAGGCGCCAGGTATGGCCCGAACTCGTGGAGCTCTCCTTCGGGCGCAGCAGCGGTCCTGACCTCCACGGCCCTGGAGAGCCACCTCAGCGGCTGGACATGTTCCGCGTGGTCGAGCACGTCTTGCAGTGCCCCCGCTGCCGGAAGACGTGCGTCCTGCACCAGCACTTCGGTCCGGACCTCCCTGAAGACCCGGAGAAAGTGGGCGAAGCGCTCGAGGCCAAGGCCAGTAAGGTGCGTTTCACGCTGTGCGTGTATCCGGCGGGCGAACCGGGCCAGCTGGCCCCTGAGGCTCCCGACAGCGTGCGCGGCCTGTTCGCCGAGGGCGCCCGCTGCGAGCAGGCCGGAGCCCTCCGCGCGGCCGGCGCCATGTACCGGGCCGCGGTTGAGGAACTCTGCGCGGACCGTGGCGCCGAGGGAAGGAACCTGATCGCCAAGATCGCGGATCTCGTGAACCGGGGGGTTCCCGCCGAGGTGGTCCGGGACCTGGACGAGGCCCGGCTGCTGGGCAACTGGAGCCTCCACGAGGGGCTCAACTTCTCCCACGACGAGGTCGCCGATGTCGCCTCCTTGATCAAGGAGGCAGTGTTCCTCCTCTACGTCCAGCCAGAGCAACGCGCCGCGTTGCGTGCGGTCCGCCAGGCGCGACGCGACGGACATCGCACGACACCGCTGAGACCCCACGGCCGGTGAGCAGTGCGACGCCCAGGGCGGCCTCGGACCGCGTGCAGAGCCGGACCTGCGCCGTGTCGCGGGGCACCCTGATGCCATGGTCGAGATGAGCCCCGAGCAGGCACGCGAATTTTGGAAGGCGCTGGTGGACAACGCTTCCGCCTTGATCGCCGACGCCCACACCTTGCTGGCCGCCGGCTCGTATGGGCGGGCGCGATCTCTCACGGTCCTGGCGCAGGAGGAGCTCGGGAAGGCGCTCTGGATCTATGACGTCTTCCAATTCGCCTGGAGCCAGGGTGATGAGGCGCCGCGCAGGGTGGATGCGCTGGCAACTCACGGGCGCAGCCATACGAAGAAGTACCTTCAGGCTGTCGTCTTCGGTGACGAGCTCGCGGAGTTCTGGGGTGACTACAGCGCGACGACCTCGGATGACGCTTCATGGGAGGAGGCGCACGAGCAACGGCAGGCAGAAGCCGCGACCGCAGCAAGCGAAGCCAACCTTGCCAAGCAGCGTGGTTTCTACGTGGACCGCGATGATGATCAAACAGTTCTTTCGCCGACGACCATCGAGCCCGGGACGACAGCCGAGGATCTACAGACCGCGGCCCAGGTGATCGAGATGCTGCTCATCCAAGACCACAGCCGCATGAAATATGCCGTAACGCTATACGACAGCACCCACCCGCAACAGATCCGCCTGCTGCCGATCTCCCACCCCGAAGGCTGGGCCGCCGCGTCAGCAGCACCTGATCCGAAAGCGGAACACCGTGGGCTACCGCCCGGTCAGTAGGCCGCAGGAGCATGGCCAGTCTTCCAGCTGGACGCCGCTGTGGTGGCCTGACGTCCATCACGCGGCGATGTCGTCTACGGATACGCGAGCGAGCCCCGGACAGCGTCGGTCCGGGGCCCGCAGGCTGTTCGGGGGCGGCCGCTACAGCTGGAACCCCAGGTCGAGCACGTCGTTGATCTGGACTTCCTGGAGGGAGCCGGCGCGGCGGCCGCTGTCCTGGAAGTAGACCTCCTTGAGTGCTTCGGCGGTGAGCTCGCGCAGCCGGTCTTCGGTGGCGCCCTGCTCCTGGGCGGTGAAGAGGCGGGCCGCGTACTGGGGCGGGAGGGCGACGGTGATGTGCCGTTCGCGGTCTTCATCGGTGGAGTCCATTGACGCTCCGGCGTAGCCGAGGCGGGCGTGGACGTCGATGACGATGCCGCCGGTGGTCGCCGCCTTCTCCTTGGCCTTGGCCCGGATCTGCGGCTGCCACCGGGCCTTCACCTCGCGCTCCAGGCGCGCGGCGAGGTCCGGGCGGGGCTTCTTGATCTGGTCCTTCACGTACCGCTCGACGGTGCGCTGGGAGACCCGCAGCATCTGGGCGACCTGCTTGGTGCCCTTGTACTGCTTGACCAGGTACCGCATCTGCGCGCCGGCCGACTTCGGCACCGGGCGCGTGAACGCCTTCGCCACCGCCTGGTTGAGGCCGTCCCCGAACTCCTTGGTCATCGCGCTCCCTACTCCCCGTTGTCCTTGTCGGTGACGGTGCCGTCCTTGATGTACCGGGCGAGGTTGAGCTCAGGCGCCTTGAACTGCTCCCTGGCACCTTCTCCCCACAGCACGGTCTGCGTGCCCTCGTGCTTCACCAGGCCGGGGTTGACCCCGAGCTTGAAGCCGCCCGGCAGCGGCTTGCCCTCGCGGTAGGGCAGGAAGTCCAGCGGGCCCTCGCCGTCGACGGCGTAGACGACGCAGTCGGAGAGGATCGCGACCGGGTACTGCCCGGTGAACGCCGCGTGCTTGACCATCTTGCGGTGGAGGTTGATCCGGGTGCGGGAGATGACCGCCGCGCGGATGTCGGGCCGCCACGTCGGTCGCTCCAGGGCCCGCCAACGTTCGCCGGACGTCCAGCCCTCGCCGCGGGGCCGCTCGCGCAGCTTCCCCAGCCCGCCCTTCACGGTCGCCTTGACCGCCGCGACGACGATGGCCATCTGCGGGTCGCGGCTCTTGTAGCCGTCCATCGCCGCGAGGAAGTCCTCGGGCGACAGGTCGGCGTCGACACCGAGGTCGGCCATCGTGGTGAGGTAGGCGTCGCGCAGCCGGCTGTACCAGCCGTCCAGGTAGCGGCCGTTCTCGTACCGGACGTACGCCTCGGTCGGCGTCACGTCGTACCCGAGCTCCTGGGCGTAGGCGATGGTCGGCGTCGCGTACCAGGCCGGCCCCTCGGGCCGGTCGCCCTTCGGCGTGAACGGACTGGGCAGCAGCGTGCCGTCCAGCTCCACCCGCTCCTTGCCGACCTTCACCCGGGACAGGTCGACGTGGCTGAGGTCGACCAGCCAGCTTCCCGGGAGCTTCGGGTCGAACACGGGGTTCGTGACGTGCGTCGGCTCACCGAGGCCGACGACCAGTCCGTTGGCTCCGGCGGCGAACGCCATGTTGACATCCAGGCCCACGAGGTGGCTGCGCATGCACTCGGCATCGGTCAGCGGGCGCGCCCAGTCGTACGCCTCCTCGAACAGCTTCTCGCCAGGGCCGCGGACGTGGAAGCGCGGCAGGTCCTTGAGCAGCGGGTGTCCGTCGGGGGCTTCGCACGGCGCGCAGTCCACCGGGTCCTTGCCGAGCGAGCCGGGGGTCTTGTCGTCGGCCTGCCGCAGAACGCCGGTCTCTTCATCGCGTACGGCGTAGGTCGGCGGGTGCAGGGCGGTCATGAGCTCAAGGCCGGTGACGGCGGTGGAGCCGCGCGGCGTCATCACCCGGGACGCGTACGTGCCCAGCACGCGGGCGAGCTCCGCCGGCGGCAGCTGCCCGGCGGCGCCCCAGAACCGGGCGTCCAGCGCGTTCCACGACGGGATGCACAGCTGGACGCACTGGCGGTCCGAGCCCTTGGCGGGGCGGTAGATCCGCGCCCACGGCCCGAACCCGCGCTTGGTGAGCTGCCAGTCAGCGCGGGTCACCTGCTTGATCACCTTGTGGCCCTCCGGGATCCGCCCGGCGATCCGCTCCTGTTCGGTGAGGGCCACCGGGAGGCCGTAGCGCTCGCACGCCGCCTTGGTGAGCACGATCAGCGGGTCGGCCGGCCTGCCCGGCCCGGACAGCTTCGACTGACCGAGCTTCGCCTCCTTGAGCGTCCAGTCCACCAGGGACGGCAGGCTCTTGGCGGGCACGTCCAGGACCAGGCCACCGACGCAATACGCCAGCACCTTCCCGTCCTCAACGTCGACAACGGCCAGCGGACCGTTCTCGAACCGCGGGTCCATCTCGCCCGCCGCAGTCGCGGCCGGGGCCGGGGTGGCCTTCTTCGCGCCCGGGCGGCGCGACGTCGACGTCGGCCTGGTGGTGCCCGCAGGACGCGTCGCGGCCGCCGGAGCGGCAGCAGGAGCAGCGGCGGCAGGAGTGGGAGCGGAATTGGTCTGGGTGTTCTCGGTTGCAGTCATGACCGCAGCCTCGGACGCCGGACCTGTGGACAGAGTCCGGGCTTCCGCCGGAGCGGGCGCAGCGGTGGGCGTGGCTGGCACCGCAACCTCAGGGACGGGCACGACCGCGGCGGCCGGGGCGGGGTAGAGCTCCGCGAGCTTGTCCAGCAGCCGGGCGTACGCGTCGCGCTCCGGCGGCCGCGGCTCGGTCTTGCCAGCCTCCCACCCGGACACCGTGGCGCGGCGCACCTTCAGCGTGGTGGCCACCTCGTCGATCGTCAGGCCGTGCGCGGCACGCAGCCGCTTGCGCTCCGTCGGCGGCGGGAGCGTGGCGCGCGACGCGAGCAGGGCATCGACCGCGTCGAACAACTCAGACATGGAATACCTCCTGACCTCACCCTACCGCACATGTTGCGTACGATTTACGCACGTATGCCGTACACATTGCGTACGAATGGTATGTTGACCCTATCGCGAGGACTGACGCTCGGAGGACTGGTGGCTGCATTGCCCGAGGCGGAGAGCCTTCAGGAGCTGGAGCAGGTGATCGTTCCGACGTTCACGAGGGGTGCCGTATCTCAGGCCCGTCCTGTAGTGGTTGTCGTTGCCGGGCAGCCCGGTGCGGGGAAGACGCAGATCGCCGATCTCGTTCAGGCGGCCTTGGACCGGCGGGGTGGCGCGGTACGGATCTGTCGCGACCTCTACAAGTCGGCGCACTCCCGGTACGCCGAGCTTCTGGCCGACGACGTCCGCACCGCCGGCGTAGGGGTGCGTCTGGACACGCGCCGCTGGCAGGCCGTGCTCGAGAACCACCTTCGAGCGCACGGCTTCGACGCGGTGGTTGAGTCCGCCCTCGCCGATCCGGAGGAGTTCCGGACGTCGTCGTACGCGTACCGGCGGGCGGGGCACCGGGTCGAGGTCGTGGTGGTGGCGACGGCGGAGGCGTGGAGTCAGCTCGGTGTCCTGGATCGCTTTCTGTCTGAGGCGATCGAGGGCGGAGGCCGGTACGTGTCGTGGGAGAACCACGACACCTGCGCCCGGCAGCTGCCCACGACGCTTGCGGTCATCGAGGCCGAGCATCTGGCCGACCGCATCAGCGTCGTACGGCGCGACGGCACCCTGCTGTACGACAACGAGCTCGTCGACGGTAGCTGGCAGCGTCGGCGGCCGGCCGCCGAACGAGCGGTGGCGTACGAGCGGTCCCGGCCCTGGAGTGCCCAGGAGACTGCCGTCTTCCGTCGGGACCTGGCCCGGACCGATCAGCGGCTGCACCGGGACCTGCACTGTGAGGACCGGCGTTTGGCCGTCCAGCGCGATGCCGAGCCCGTACGGCGCATCGCCCAGCCGCGACGGCGGGCACCGGGCGTGGACTACCACCGGCTGCCAGCCCAGGAGCACAAGTGGGTGTTCGACGAGCTGATCGCGCCGTCCTACCTGAGCGGCATCGTCAGCCGGGATGATCCGCGGGCGGTCTACGTGCTGGGCCAGCCCGGAGCGGGGAAGCTGCTGGCCGCCAGGATGGTGAAGCGGGCCATGCGTCCCGGGGCGACGCAGCTGGTCGGTGACGACTTCAAGGCGTCGCACCCGGACTACCTGCGCCTGCTGGATGAAGACCCCCGTAACGCTGGGGCCGCGATCCGGGCTGACTACCGCGCCTGGTTCGCCGAGGCCGAGGAACACGTGCGCCGGCGTCGCGGCGACGCCCTGATCGAGGGCGCGCCGGGCAGCGTGGAGGAGTTCCTCTCCAGCGCACTGCCCTTCGCGGCCGACGGATACCCGGTCGAACTCGTGGTCCTGGCCGTGCGGGAAGCGGACAGTCTGCTCTCCACGGCCCTGCGCTACGCCCGCTCCCTGCACAGGGGCGGCTACCCCCGCTTCACTTCACGCAAGGGGCACGACGTGTGCTTCCACGCCTTGGCCGAGGTCGTCGACGCCGCGCAGCGGCATCCGGCGATCAGGGCCGTGACGGTGATCCGGCGGGACGGCGAGGCCCTGCTGCGGCAGGAGCACAGCGGGGGCCGGCAGGCGGCCTGGGCGCTCGCCGCGGAACGGATGCGCCCGTACACCGAGCAGGAGGCCATGCAGTTCCTCCGGCTCCATCAAGCTTTGCGCCGGGCACTTCCGCAACACCGGCGGGAACTGGACGAGTGTGCCGCTCTCGCGCGGCCTCTGATGCCTGCGGGGATGCAGCCGGCCCGGATCGACCGGCCGCGCCCGTCCGTCTGACCGCTGCCTGTGCGGCGTCTGCCCTCGGGCTACGACTCCTTGAGTTCCTTCAGCCGGGCTGCGTAGAGAGCCGCGATCCGCTCGGTCTCCTGCGGATCGGCGGTACCCAGGCGCCGCTGATCCTCAAGCGCGGCCTGGCGGCCGGCGTTCAGTTCCTCGATCCGGTCGTCGTCGGGAACCGGAGCCCTGCGTTCGGCGGCGATCTGGGTGCTGTACCAGGTCACCACGTCCCGGACGACGTCTGCTGCATCCTGCTCATCGCCGCCCTCCAGGCCGGAGAAATCAGAGCTGGGAGTGTCGGACACGGCCTACCCCTTCGTGTTGATCCTGATGTGAAACGGCCATTGTCTCCCTGGCCGGAACCAGCGGCCCAGCTCCGCGGCGCGTCACGAGCAGGGTCAGTGCTCCTTCGCACTGCGGTGCCCGCGGGCGATGCTTCTCCCAGGGGCCTGACGCGGGCATAGGTTGAGCCCCAGGTGATCATCGTTTCGGGGGGTGGGATCGTGGCAGGTCGGGATCTTCGGGCGCTGTTCAGCACGAACGACCGGGGTCTGGAGGCCGTGGAGGCGTTCACGAACCGGCAGCTGCAGTGGGAGCTGGTCGCGGCCGCGCTGGCCGGGCATCTGCGGCAGACCGCCGAGCCCGGCTTCGATGTCGAGGACCTGGAGCGCGCAACGTGATGGTGCTCCACGGAGTCGGCGGGATCGGCAAGACGACCCTGTCTCGCAAGTTGGAGGCCGCGTTCGCCGGGGCCGACCAGCGGCCTTCCCAGTGGGGGGAGCCCGCCTGGTCCGGACAGCGAATCCTGCCCGTGCGCATCGACCTGGCCCGCTCCGCCGGCACGTCCTTCGAGGACGTCGTCCTCACGATCCGTGCCGCGCTCGCCGAACTGGGCCGCCCGCTGCCCGCCTTCGACATCACCCTGCGCCGCTACTGGGAGACCCAGCACCCTGGCGAAAGCCTGGAGGAGTACCTGCGGCGCGGCGGCCTCGCGGGCCGGTTCGGCAAGGCCATGCCGCAGCAGATGCAGTCCGCTCTCTCAGACGTCGCCCAGGCGCTCCTTTTGCCGGGCACGGTCGGCACGGCGGTCGGCCAAGTGGTCGGCTCCCTCACCAAGGCGTTGCGGGAGCGGCGCCAGACCGTGCGGGCGCTCGCCGGGTGCGCGCGGCTGGCGGACCTGCTGGAGGCTGAACCGGACCTGGAGACGCTGTCCTTCTATCCCCACCTGCTGGCCTGGGAGCTTGCACAACTGCCGGCGGACAAGCGCGTCATGCCGGTGATCCTGCTGGACACCTTCGAGGACGTCGGCGACCGCACGCACCGCGACCTGGAGCGCCTCATCCAGCGGGTGGTGTGGCTGATGCCGAACTGCTTCTTCGTCGTCACCGGCCGCTCCCGCCTGCAATGGGCCGATGCCGCCCTCCAAGGGCAGCTCGACTACACCGGCCCCACCGCCTGGCCGGGTCTGGCCCTGCCCGCAGCCGTCCCGGCTGCCCGCGCCGCCCGGCCGTCCCACGGCTACGGGCGGCAGGTCCTCATCGGCGACTTCTCCCCCGAGGACTGCGACGACCACCTCGCTCGCCGGCTCACCCGCGACGGCGCACCCCTCATCGGCGAGGAGATCCGCCAGGTCATCACCGACCGGTCCCACGGACTGCCGCTCTACCTCGATCTGTCGGTGATGCGGTTCCTGGAGATCCGCCGCACTGGCCGCACCCCGCAGCCCGCCGACTTCGACCAGGACTTCCCCGCCCTGATCGCCCGCACCCTGTCCGACCTCACCGCAGACGAGCGACACGTCCTGCGCTCCGTGGCCCTGTTGGACGCCTTCGACCTGCCCCTGGCCACCGCGGCCGCCGGACTGCCCCACGAAGCGCCGGCCCTGCGGCTGATCGAGCGGCCCTTCGTCCGCGAGAACGTCTTCGGGCTGTGGCCGTACCACCTGCACGGGCTGATCCGCTCCACCGTCCGCGGCGCCGACGATCAGGCCGACGACCGCTGGTCGCCGCGCGACTGGGAGCATGCAGCCCAGCGCGCGCTGGCCGCCCTGGGCGAGCAGTGGATCGCGCGCACCGGCCGGGACCGGATGCTGCTGGTCGGCTGCCTGCGCCAGGGCCTCGCTCTGGCACGGGACTTCCGTCTCGACCTGGGCTGGCTTGCCGAAGCCGCCTGGGCGTACGTCAGCGACTCGGTGTGGGAGCCACTTGCCCCACCCGCCCGAAACGACGGCACCGGCGACGGCGGTATGGCGACGGCGGCCGACGCCCTCGTCGAGCTCCTGGCCACCCTCGCCCGCCGCCAGCACGAGCACCGCTCGATCACCGCCTCCCGCCTCGCCGCCGTCACACGCACCCACCTGCTGCCCGCAGACCTGCACGAAATGGCCGTCTACTACCTCGCCAAGGCCCAGCGTGACCTCGGCGACTCCGCCGGATCCCGCCGCGGAATGCAGCTCGTCGCCGACGGCCGAGGCCCCCTGGCGCCCGCAGCCCGGCGGGGCCTGGCTCACCTCGCCCGCCTCTCAGGCGATTTCCCCACCGCGCTCGCCACCGCCCAGACCCTCGGCTGGGACGGCCGCCAGCACCGTGTCGAAGGCGACATCCTCTGGCCTCACGGCGACATGCAGCGTGCGGGTGCCGCCTATGCCGCCGCCCGGGACCAGGCCGAGCGCCACGGCGTCGCCGGTGAACGCGCCACCAGCCAGGCCCAGCGCGCTCTCGTGCTCGCCTTCACCGACCCCGACCTTGCGGACGACGAGCTCCACCTGGCCGAGCAGTACTTGACTGGCCTAGACTTCCGCGCCACCGGCTTCACGCTGCGGATCGTCCCACTCGTCCGCGAAGCTGGCACCCTCGCCAGCCTCGACGCAGCCCGGGCGCTGCGTACGGAGATCCGCGACGCCGGTATCACCGCAGCTGAATCCGTCCTCGACCTCACCCTCGCCTTCCACCACGCCATCCTCGGCGAGCAGGACAAGCTCCGCGCCGTCATCGACCGGCTGAACGAGCTCGCCCAGACCGGCGACTACGCCTACTACGCCGACATCGCCCACTACATGGCCGGCCTCCCCCTCACTTCCACCTCTACCGTCCGGTGGCTCGACGGTGAGCGCCAGACCCGTACCCGGTGGCACGGCCTCGTCGCCGCCCGCCGCATACGGATCGGGCGCGCCCGATGACGGATCCAGACCTCGCACAGCGCTATCGACAGCAACAGCAAGAAGCGGCGGAGGCACGGCGCCAGGCATACCTGGAAGAGCGCAAGCAACGGCAGACCAAGCAGCGAGAACAAGAGCGAGAGCGGCAGAAGGCCAGTGACCGGGGGGCATGGGCCGGCTGCCTCACTGTGGTGGTGCTGCTGGGGCTCGCCGCCTGGGGCATCTGGTGGGCCATTTCTGGCCTTTCCGACTGGCTCGACCGCCCCGTCCCGGACCAGGCGCGGCCTGCGTCACCGAGCGCTTCCGCCTCGGAGAGACCCGCACCCGAATGGAAACTCGAATACTCGGGTGACGCTCTCACCGACCGCGACGACACCCTCTGGACCGACATGTACGACTCAGCCGCCCTCCGGCTCCTGCGATACGAAAGTGCCGAAGACGCCCACAGCGCACGTCTGGACGACCTTGACGACTCCAAAGGCCTGACCTCACGCGATGTCGAACTGACCATCGTGCGCGCTCCCGAACACGGCACCCTGACGGTGCAGAAACGGCATTGGGCTGTACACGCCGAAGGCAGGCTTCCGGGGCTTCGACACCTTCGACTACACCATCAAGCTCCACAACAAGCCCGAGCTGCGGAAGATCCGTTTCACCGTCGAAGTCGGGCTCAGCCCCGGAGCCAGGTACCGCGAGGAGCACAAATACGAGAACTGCACTGCCGCGCGTGCAGCTGGAGCCGCACCACTTCGCAGGGGCGAGGACGGGTACGGACGCCACCTTGATGCTGACCTGGATGGCGTCGCCTGCGAGTGACTGCGCGTGGACGCAGGTCTGCGCCGGAGTCCAGCCGGGATGCGACGCGGACGAGGTAGTTCTCCCGATCATCCGCCGTCGCCAGGACGGCGAGCCCGGGGCTAACGGCTGATCGTCGTCAGCCCGTGCGGTCAGGGCGTCCAGGACGTGAACCGGCTGTCCCTCCCGGCGCTTCGGGAGGTGGTGGCCACGACTGCCCCGTCGGGGCGGTCTGTGGTGGGCTGTGGGCGGCCGCCCAGGACTGTGCCGGGCAACGGCGAGCGCGGCGGGCAGATCCAGGTCCAAGCTGTGCCCAGTTAGCTGTCGAGCAGTCCCAGCTCGCTGTCGGGCCGGCACAGCGGGCATGCGATGGCCGACGGCACGGTCCGCAGCACTTCCAGGACCGACTCTCGCGTGGCCGGGCGGCCGCGGCGGGTGATCCTGCAAACGCCGGTGTGGACGCGGTCGGGTCTGCGGGAGGCGCCGATGCCGTACTCGATCCACCAGCGCGGCGGCTCTGGCAGTGGTCGGCGGCGAGCCCCGCTCTTCGTCCGCAGCCCGAACAGCGGTGATCTTCTCGTCGACGCGGGCGAGGGTGAGCTCCAGCCAGCGGCGTATCACCAGAAGCTGGTCCAAGGCCGGCGGCAGGGGCAGAAGCGGTTCAGGCATGACGTGCTACGCCGCCTCGGACACTTCTGCAGGGCGGGCTTGCCGCTTCAGCTGCATGCGGTTCTTCACCAGGATGTCGGTGGGGACGCTCTTCCAGTGGGGGTGGTCGACGACCGCGACCGACAGCTCCCGGAGGTCGGCCCACATCCGGTCGACCGTCTCCTTCTGTTCGTCACTCCAGCCGGGGCTGTCGGGGACGTCCCCGCGGTGGGAGTACCGCTCGCCCCGCACCCATCCCTTCATGGGCTCCACGCTCCAGGGCAGTCCGTCCAGGTAGTCGCGGTGTTCGGCGTGGGCGCGGTGGAGGCGCTCCTGCAGCTGGAGGAGGTCATCGGGGAAGGAGTTTGCGTCGGTCACTCTTGAATCGTAATTCTGTTCGATTATGGAAGGGAAGTCGGCGCTCCGGTTGGTGACCCGTTCGGCGCCAGGGAGCGCAGGTGGACCACGCACTGACCGCACATCCGGCCCCTCCGCCGAGCCATGCCCCTGGGCTGCGGGCAGGCTGGCGGTAGGGGGCTGGCGCGAGCACGGGGGAGGACACCCAGTGGTGCTGCGGCCTCCGGTGCAGCCGATGCTGGCGCAGGCCGTCGAGACGATCCCGCCTCCCGGGGTGCTGCGGGATCCGGCCTACGAGCAGAAATTCGATGGACACCGGATGCTGGTCTTCACCCCTAACCGTCACGAGACGTTACCGAGAAGGGCTCATTGCGGTGACGAGGGTGGAGGAAATGTGGCCCAGGGCGGGGTCTGCAGCGATGAAGAACGTTTCGACTCCGGTCAGTTCGTTGTTCATGCGGGCCATCGGCATTTCGTAGTCCAGGTCGTGAACGTCGCGGACTCCACGGATGACGACGTCGATTCCGACTCGGCGGCAGTAGTCGACCAGCAGGCCGCCGGTGTGGGAGTGTCACTGACGAAGCCAGTTCAGCGCTTCGCCGATGCTGCGGCGCCGGAGGAACTCTTCACCGGACAGTGGCAGAACCGGACAGCCTGGGGTTCGTCGCGCCGGAGCTCGCCGTGAAGGGCGGCCCGCAGGCGGATTCCGGACGCGGGCCTTCCCACCGCCGTCGTGAACAGGGAAGCCCGTCAAGCCCGTCACCCGACCGGCCGCCGAGAACCGGGCCGACCTCGATGCCTATGCGGCGACCCCGTCCGCGGCCTCGTCCGCCGGGCCCTGCTCCTGTTCCTGGGCCTGGTCCTGATCGCGGGGGCCGGTCGGGGGTACGAGCCCGATGGCGACCGGTGGCCGCGGGGCCTCGATGGTGTCCTGGACGCCGAGGGCTTCGGCCAGCGCGGCGAAGTTCAGCACGGGGCCGCGGCGCAGGGACTGCAGGACGGGTGTGACGGCCGTCGGCACCCGCGCCGGGCGGCTGCCCGTCGTCAGCGGCGCGGCGGCGTCCGCCTCCTCCGCCACCCGGAACACCGCCCCCTCGCGCAGCGGGTGGGGTGCGGACGCCGGCCCGGGGAGCACGGGAACGGGCTCGGGGACGACGGACCTGAAGGCGGACGTGCGCACCGCCCAGAGCACGTCGGCGGTGTCGGACGTCTCCGCGGACGCGGCCAGGCGCTGCGCCGCCTCGGCGAGGACGGTGCGGGCCAGCTCCGCGTCCCCCTCCAGGGCGTCGAGCGAGACCGTTCCACGCAGCCAGGCGTCGTCTCCGACGGCCCGGCTCACCAGCTCGGTCAGCAGGTCGTGGCGGGTGACCGGGGGGACGGCGATCGTCAGGTGCATGGAGAGCTCCTTCTGTGTGCCGCGGCGAGTGGAAGGTGCCGCGAGGAAGCACGCGAATCGCCCTCGCGCAGCACCAGTCGGGAAGGGGGCTCGCTTCCGGCGCGCAGCCCCGCCCCGACGGCAGACATCCCTGGGCGCGGGGCCGGGCTTACGGTGTGTTTTCCGCGTGGAACAATGACACCATTCGCAGGGCGTCACGAAAATGGTTTTTCGGGAGAATCCTGTGGGTTATTGGGATTCCTGAATTCGGGCTTCTGGAATTTCGATCAGTGAATTGCCCGGGCAACGAAAAGGCTGCGACACGTCGCCGTGTCGCAGCCGCGGTGATGGGGCCCGATTCCCGCCGGAGCGGGGGAGGTCACTGTTCGTCGATCGGGGCCGGGATGTGCTCAGGGGCGCACTCGGGGCTTGCAGTGAGTGCGGCGGGTGCGGCCTCCCGCAGGCCAGTAGGCCAGGACGATGACGGTGCCGGCCGTCCCCGCCGCGCAGATGACCAGGCAGCCGCAGGACGGCCTAGTACTACAGCCGCATTTCCGGTGGATCAGGCGCCGGCACCCTTTTCCTTCCGGGCGAGGAAGACCAGGGACAGCGCCGCCGCCAGCGCGGACACGCCCGCCACCACCCACATGCCGGTGTGGATGCCCGCGGTGAACGAGGCGCCCACAGCCTCGGTCACCTCGGCCGTGGACCGGCCGCTGCCGTCGCCGCCGCTGCGTGCCACCTCGACGACCGTCGACGCGACCTGCGGGGGCACGTGCGCCGCGTCCAGCTTCTCCGGCAGCACGCCGATGAAGCGCACGGCCAGCACCGAGCCCAGGACCGAGGTCGCGAGCACCGAACCGACCTGCCGGAAGGCGGTGACCGCGTTGGAGGCCGCGCCCATCTGGGCCGGCTGGACGACCGCGAAGGCGGCGGCCGTCGACGGTGCGACCACCAGGCCGCTGCCCAAGCCCAGCAGGGCGAGGCCCAGAGCCGTGACGGCGTACCCGCTGTCCGGCTGCTGCAAGACCAGGACGACCGCCGCCGCGCCCGTGACCACGGAACCGGCGGCCAGCAGCCGTCCCGGTCCCACCTTCGACCCGATCCGCTGCGCCACCAGCGTGGACAGGACGAACGAGACCATCGCGGGCAGCAGTTTCAGGCCCGTGGCCATCGGCGCGGTCCCCTGGACCCGCTGGAGGAACATCACTTCGAGGAAGATGACGCCGACGAAGGTGAACAGCGCGCTCGCCGACACCACCAGCGTGGCCGAAACCCGTAGGGAGCCCATCATCCGCACGTCCAGCATCGGCGTAGGCGCCCGCCGCTCCACCAGCACCAGAGCGGCCAGCGAGGCCACCGCCACCACCAGCGAGCCCACGACCACCGGATCGTCGTACCCGGCCCGGCCGCCGACCGAGATCCCGAACACCAGGGTGCCCAGGCCGACGACGGACAGGAACTGGCCGCCCAGGTCGAGCGCCCGGTCCGCGACCTTGGTCTCCTTCACGGCGTACAGCGCCATCGCCACCGTCACCACGGCGATCGGCGTGTTCACGAGATAGACGGCCGGCCAGTCGAAGCGGTCGAGCAGGGCGCCGCCGAGCAGCGGTCCGACCGCGAGACCCACGCCCGACATGGACACCCAGATGGTGATGTAGCGCAGCATGCGCGGCAGGTCGACGAAGAAGGTCGTGGTGATGATGGCCAGCGACGTCGGCAGCACCAGCGCGCCGCCGATCCCGCTGATCGCCCGTCCCACCAGTACCTGGGTGAACCCGCTCGCGGTCGCGACCACGATCGAGCCCGCGGCGAGCGCCACCACACCGATGACGAACACCCGGCGCCTGCCGAAGCGTTCGCCGAGCGCCCCGCCCGAGAGCACGCAGGCCGCCACGACCAGGGTGTACGTGCTCGACACCCAGCTGAGGTCGGCGGGCGGGACCTGCATGTCCAGCTGGAGGGCGCGCAGGGTCGAGATCGCGGCCGTCACCTCGATGAAGGACATGAACAGGCCCAGACAGGCGACGGCCAGTACCAGCCTGCCGTGCTCGATGACCGGCTTCGCCGGAGTCTCGACCGGCGTTTGGCCCGTTGTCGTGCTCACCGGCCCGCCTCCTTGTCCGCCAGCCGTGCCACCGCGTCGTCCCAGGCCACCGGCAGGCTGTCGTGGTCGACCGGGTAGAAGACGAACACCGAACCGTCCATCACCTTCCGCAGCCGGCTCACGATCCGGGCGTGCGGGTCCGACCGGGAGAACCGGTCGAGGGACTCCTGGTCCGACCACGCGGACAGGGTCCAGAAGGTCTTCTTCATCGGCTCGGCCCGCAGCGAGGCACCGATCACCCCCGGAGCCGACCGCACCTGTTTCCACACCACCAGGGACAGCAGGAAGAACCGGGGGACATCGAGCAGCGATGCGACCCGGAGCTTGGACGCCATGACCACGACGTGGCCAGCATCGGCCGTCGCGGACCCGGCGGCTGGCCCGGGCATCCAGGGAATGGTGGGCATGGAGCTCTCTCCTCTACTACGGCGTCCAACGCGGGATCAAGGCGGAACCACCCGCCTCTGACAAGAGCCCGGCGGGCGGCACACCCGGACAGCCCCGGCGGGTGAACTTCGTCTCGCGAGCACAGTTGGCTCGATTCAACCCCGTGCGCACAGTCGTTCGGATCAGGACACCCCACCCAGGCCCCATCGGCCTTTCCGATGCGGACCCGGGCATCCGCGATGAACTGTTTGACCCCCGCGAGGCGGCCGACCTACGTTTCGAGCCGTGCCGGCCCGCCACCGCTGCCGTCGCCACCACCTCACACCTCACACCGATTGTCCCGCCCCGCCGCCGTCGTCGCGGGAGAACGAGAGAAGTCCAACCCCCCCACCAGAGGTCTCCCCCTCTGCGCTCCAGCCGCCGTCGCACAACGCGACCGGTTCCATGACCAACGCTCGAGCCGAAGGGCTGCCTGCCATGACCACCCGAGTCGCTGTCGTCGGTGCCGGCATATCCGGACTGTCCGCCGCCCACCACCTGCCGGACGACGTCGAAGTCACCGTGTACGAGAAGGACGACCGGCCCGGCGGCCACGCGCTGACCGTCGAGGTCGAGGAGGAGGACGGCCGAACGATCGGCATCGACACCGCCTTCGTGGTCTTCAACTCCCGCACTTACCCGCAGATCACCGCCTTCTTCGAGGAGATCGGCGCCCCCGCCCTCGACCACACCGGCGGCTTCGACTTCTTCGACCTTGACCGCGGCCTCGACTACGGGACGACCGAGTTCGAACTCTCCGAGGAGGAGATCGCCCAGCGCTACCCGGCCGACTTCCTCACCCTGTGGCGGGATGCCGAACGCTTCCACCGCGAGGCCCCGCGCGACTTCCTGCGCAAGCGCACCGACATGGCGCTCGGCGAGTACCTGCGCCGGGGCGGCTACTCCGACGCCTTCAAGTACGGCTACGTGGTGCTGCTCGCCACCGCCGTCTGGTCGGTCCCCGCCGAGCTCATCTGGGAAATGCCCGCGACGACCGTCATCGCCTTCTTCATGTCGCACGACCCTGGCGGCCTCGGCGGACGCACCGTCAACTGGAAGACCGTCGCCGGCGGCAGCATCGAGTACGTCCGCAGGGTCGTCGCCAGCATCAACGGCAAGGTGCGCACCTCCAGCCCGGTCACCGCGGTCCGCGAAGAGGCGGACGGCGTGGTCGTCGCCACCGCCGACGGCGAGGAGCGCTACGACTACGCGGTCCTCGCCTCCCACGCCGACCAGACCCTCGCGATGCTGGAGCGGCCCAGCGCCCTCCAGGCCGACATCCTGGGCAAGGTCCGCTACAGCTCGACCAGCGCCGTCCTGCACACCGACCCGGCCGCCATGCCGCCCCGCCGCGAGCGCTGGCAGAGCTGGAACTACGGACTCAAGACGGTCGACGGCCGCACCCGCACCTGGGTCGCGTACTACATGAACTCGCTCCAGGGCTTCACGGCCGCCAAGGACTACTTCGTCACGCTCGACTCCCCGATCGTCCCGCGCGAGGAGTTCGTGATCCGCGAACTGCCCTTCACCCACCCGATCATCGACCTCGACGTCCGCACCATGCAGCGCACCATCTACGACGTCAACGAGACCGGCCGCATCAAGCTCGCCGGCTCCTACTTCCACTCCCCGAAGATCGGCCACGACCTGATCGGGTCCCACGAGGCCGGCTTCGTCTCCGGACTCAAGGCCGCCGAGTCCATCGTCCGCGACATCAACCCCCGCGCCGTCAAGAACTGAATCGAGGCAGTCCCATGCAGACCGTCACCGCAGTGGAAGCACAGGCCTGGCTGGTGGAGAAGCTGGCCGTCCGACTCGGCGTCGAGCCCGCCGACATCGACGCCGACCGCTACTTCGACGAGTTCGACCTCGACTCGACCGAAGCCCTCATCCTCGCCGGCGAGCTGGAGAAGTGGCTCGGCTTCGAACTGGAGGCGACCGCGCTCTGGTACCACCCGACCGTCGCCGCGCTGTCCGAGCACATCGCCGAGGAGAGCACACGCCATGTCGCGGCGGCCTGACCCGACCGCACCCCGTCCCGTCCTGCGGCTCCTGCGGGACGCGGACGGGCCGGCCGGCAGACGGATCTTCGCCGTCCACCCGGGCGCGCTCGCGGCCTCCGAATGGGAGGCGCTCGCCGGCCGGCTGCCCGCCGACACCGCCCTGTACCTGCTCGACCTCGGCAACGTCCCGGCATTCCTCACCGCCGCCCTCGACCCCCGTGCGCCAGCCGTCCCCATCGGGGACCTGGCCGCCCGCTGCCTGGACGAACTGGCCGCGGCACGCATCGACACGGAGCCGTTCACGCTCGTCGGCTGGTCCTTCGGCGGGGTCGTCGCCTACGAGATCGCCGCCCGCCTCGACGGGAGCGGCCGGAGCGAGCTCCTGCGGGACCTCGTCCTGCTCGACAGCATCGCGCCCGTCCCCGCCTTCAAGCGCACCGACGAACTCCTCGACGCCGCGATGCTCCTCGACTGGTTCGTGATGTACCTCGGTGCCAAGCGCCGCAAGTCCTTCACCTTGGGAATCCCGCCCCTCGCCACACCCGAGGACGGACTGCCGCTCGTGCTCGACGCCGCCATCGCCCAGGGCCTCCTGCCGGCCGACACCGAGCTCGCCGGACTGCGCAAGCTGTACGCCGCCTACCAGGGCGGCCTGTCCCGCAACAACCGCTGCACCGCTCCCTACGAGCCGGGCCCGCTGGAGCGCCCCCTCACCCTTGTCAAGCCGGAGCGCTCCCTGCTGCCCGCCGAAGGCAACCTCGGCTGGAGCGGCCTCAGTAGCCGCCCCGTACGCCAGATGGACGTCCCCGGCGACCACTACACGATGCTCCGCGACCCCGGGGCCGTGCACGTGCTCGCCGACCTGCTGGCCGACTCGGCCGTCGTCTGAAACACCCGTGGATCCGGGCCCCGCCCACCCGCCGTACTCGAACGAGAGGACCGTCGTGCACCACTCACGTCTGGCCGAGACACCCATCGCCATCGTCGGGTTGGCCGGCCTGTTCCCCCAGTCGCGCAACTTGCGCGAGTTCTGGCACAACATCGTCGAAGGAAACGACTGCATCGAAGATGTTCCGGCCAGCCACTGGAACCTCGACGACTACTACGATCCGGACCCCACCGCCGAGGACAAGACCTACGCCAGGCGCGGCGGCTTCCTGCCCGAGATCGCCTTCAACCCCATGGAATTCGGCCTGCCGCCGAACACCCTGGAGGTCACCGACATCCTCCAGCTCCTCTCGCTGACCGTCGCACGCGACGTCCTGCGCGACGCCGGCACCGAGAACTCCCGCTGGTACGACCCCACGCGCACCGGGGTCATCCTCGGCGTCACCGGCGCCAACTCGCTGACCCAGCCGCTCTCCGCCCGCCTGCAGACCCCCATCCTGAAGGAGGTCGTCCGCAGCGTCGGCCTCAGCGAGGCCGAGGCGGACGAGGTCGCCGAGCGTTTCAAGAAGGCCTACATCCCGTGGGAGGAGAACTCCTTCCCCGGCATGCTCGGCAACGTCGTCGCCGGACGCATCGCCAACCGCTTTGACCTCGGCGGCACCAACTGCACCGTCGACGCGGCCTGCGCCAGCGCCCTGGCCGCCGTCAAGCTCGCGGTCAGCGAGCTCATCGAGGGCCGCGCCGACCTGATGATCACCGGCGGCTGCGACGCCGAGAACACGATCCTCATGTACATGTGCTTCAGCAAGACCCCGGCCTTCTCCAAGAGCCAGATGATCCGGCCCTTCGACGAGTCCGCCGACGGAACGCTGATCGGCGAGGGCATCGGCATGCTCGCCCTCAAGCGCCTCGCCGACGCCGAGCGCGACGGCGACCGCATCTACTCCGTCCTGCGCGGCATCGGAACCTCCAGCGACGGCCGCTTCAAGAGCATCTACGCCCCGCGCGCGCAGGGCCAGCAGCTCGCCCTGCGCCGGGCCTACGAGGACGCCGGGGTCGCGCCCGGCTCCGTAGAGCTCTTCGAGGCGCACGGCACGGGCACCGCCGTCGGCGACCACACCGAGCTGTCCGCCCTCGGATCCTTCGTGGCCGAGGGACAGGACGCCCGCGGCTACGCCGCCATCGGCAGCGTCAAGTCCCAGATCGGACACACCAAGGCGGCCGCCGGCGCGGCCGGCCTGATCAAGCTGGCGCTCTCCCTGCACCAGAAGATCCTGCCGCCGACCATCAACGTCGAGAAGCCCAGCAAGGCCGTCGACCCGGCGGAGACCCCCTTCTACGTCAACTCCGAGGCACGCCCCTGGATCGCCGACCCCGGCCGCGACAAGCGCCGGGCCGCCGTGTCCTCCTTCGGCTTCGGCGGCACCAACTTCCACATGGTCCTGGAGGAGTACGACGCCGCCGGTGGCAAGGTCCTGGGCCCCGTCGCCCGTACCGGCCTGTGGCACGCGGCCGACCCCGATGCCCTCGCCCGCCGCCTGGAGCAGGGCGCCGCACCGGACCCCCTCGGCTGGGTGCCGGCCGGCGACGCCCGCATCGGCATCGTGGCCCGCTCGGACGCGGAGTTCGACGAACTGCGCTCCACCGCCGTCGGGCTGCTGCGGGCCAAGCCCGACGCGGCCTCCTGGCAGCACCCCAAGGGAATCACCTACCGCCGCTCCGCGCTCCCCGCCGGGACCAAGGCCGCCGCGGTCTTCGCCGGCCAGGGCAGCCAGTACACCGGCATGGGCCGCCGTGCGGCGCTCGCCGTGCCGCCCGTACTCGCCGCGTACGACCGGGCGAACCAGCTCACCAGCGGCGCCCAGACCCTCGGCCGGGTCGTGTTCCCCCCGCCGGCGTTCGACGAGGCGACCCGCACCGCGCAGGAGGAGACGCTGCGGCGCACCGAGTTCGCGCAGCCCGCGATCGGCGCCCTGTCCGCCGGTCAGTTCGCCTGGTTCCGCGAGCTCGGCTTCACCCCCGAGGGCGTGATCGGCCACTCCTTCGGCGAGCTGACCGCACTGTGGGCGGCCGGAGCGCTGGACGACGCCGGATTCGCCGAGCTGGCCCGGGCCCGCGGACTGGCCATGGCCCCGCCCGCGCAGGCCCCCGCCGACCATGACCCCGGCGCCATGGCCGCCGTACGCGGCGACCTGAGCGCGGTCGAGGCCCTCATCGCCGGGTACCGGGACGTCAGCGTCTGCAACGTCAACGCCCCCGGCCAGATCGTCGTCGGCGGCCCGACCGCCGAGATCGACCGCCTCGTCGCGGACGCCGCGGCGGGCACGATCCCCGTCAAGCGGCTCCCCGTCTCCGCGGCCTTCCACACCCGCTTCGTCGCCCACGCCGCCGACGCCTTCCGCGAGGCCGTCGCACGCGTCGACCTGTCCGCGCCCCGCATACCCGTCTACGCGAACACCGCGGGCGCGTCCTACGGCACCGACACGGCGGCCGGCCGGCGCACCCTCGTCGACCAGCTCCTGCGGCCGGTGGCCTTCGCCGACCGCATCGAGGAGATGTACGCCGACGGCTTCCGCGTCTTCGTCGAATTCGGCCCCAAGCGGGTCCTCTCGGACCTCGTGGACCGGATCCTCGAAGGCCGCGACGGCGTGGTGACCGTGGCGGTCGACGGCGGCCCGGCCAAGGACGGCGAGATCGCCCTCAAGCGCGCCGCGATCGAACTGGCCGTCCTCGGCCTCCCGGTCTCGGGCATCGACGACCACACCGCCACCGTTCCCGAGGCACCGGCGGGCAAGGGCATGGTGATCCCGCTGCGCGGCATCAACTACGTCACCGACGCCCGCCGCTCGGCGTACAAGGAAGCCCTGGCCGAGCCGGTCACGCGCACCGAATCCCTGCCGGCGCCCGCGCTCGGGTCCGGGGCCGAGAGCCTCAGCGAGGTCGCCCGCGAAGGGCTCGGCCTCCAGGCCGAGATCCTCGACACGCACGCCGAGACGATCCACGAGGCCGTCAAGACCCTGGAGGAGTCGGTCCGCTCCGGTACCCACCCCGACGCGAACGCGGCGCTGCGCCTCATCGAGCAGCACGGCGCCTCCATCACGACGGCGCACGACCGCGCCACGCGGCTCCTGATCGAGGCCCTGCGGGGAGACGAAGACCCGCAGACCGAGACCCCGACCCCCGCCCCGGCCGCGCTGGCCGAGGTGCCCGCCCCGGTCACCCTGGTCGCCCCGGTGGCTGTTCCCGCGGTGGCCGAGGCTCCTGCTCCCGCCCCTGTCGCGGCTTCGGCTGAGGTCGACGCCGCGGTGCTGAGTGCCTTGCTTGAGGTAGTGGCGGAAAAGACTGGCTATCCGGTGGAAATGCTCG
>NZ_JAPNLM010000032.1:34218-72726 GCF_026627255.1 Streptomyces antarcticus
TCCCCGTCTCGGGTGAAGTCGACCCGGAACGGATGGCCGAACTGCGGACGCTCGACGACATCGCCGGCTTCCTCGCTTCCGCCTCCGGCACATCCACCCCCGCCCCCGCCCCGGTGGCCGTTCCCGCGGTGGCCGAGGCTCCTGCTCCCGCCCCTGTCGCGGCTTCGGCTGAGGTCGACGCCGCGGTGCTGAGTGCCTTGCTTGAGGTAGTGGCGGAAAAGACTGGCTATCCGGTGGAAATGCTCGAGCCCGGCATGGACGTCGAAGCCGACCTGGGCATCGACTCGATCAAGCGGGTCCAGATCATGGGCGCCCTGCAAGAGCGATTCCCCGTCTCGGGTGAAGTCGACCCGGAACGGATGGCCGAACTGCGGACGCTCGACGACATCGCCGGCTTCCTCGCTTCCGCCTCCGGCACATCCACCCCCGCCCCCGCCCCGGTGGCCGTTCCCGCCGCCGCGCAGGCTCCGCTCGTCGTCACGTACCCCGAGGCGAACGGCGTCGGGCGGACCTTCGCCGCCCTACGCGAACTGCCCGCGCCCTGCCGAGTGGTGGGGGCCTACGCCGAGCGGCGGACCGCGCTCGTCCTGGACGACGGGTCGAAGACGGCCCCGGCTCTGGTCGACGGGCTCCGGGCCGACGGCTGGAGGGTGGAGGTCGTCGGACTTCCGGGCGCCACCGCGTTCGCGGGGGAGGCCGACTCCGTCCGGTCGCTGCGTACCTGGGACGAGGCCGAACTCGCCGGGGCCGTCACGGCCGAGCGGCTCGACCTCGTCGTGCAGATGGCCGTCGAGGGCGGCCGGGAGTGGGCAGACGCGGCCCGCCGCCTGACGCACACCGTCCTCGTCGCCAAGCGGACCCAGGCACCGCTGAAGGCCGCGGCCTCGGCCGGCGGCAGGGCCGCGTTCATCGCCGTGACCCGGCTGGACGGTGCCAACGGCTACCGCGGCAGCGGCACCGGGGCAGCCCTGCTGGGAGGTGTGAGCGGTCTCGTCAAGACGCTGGCGATCGAGGTCCCGGCCTTCTTCACCCGGACCGTCGACTTCGCTCCCGGCCTGGACGACCGCACCGTCGCGGCCCGCTTCCTGGACGAGATCCACGACGTGTCGACCGATATCGCCGACGTGGGCCACGACACCGAAGGCCGGCGGACCGTCGTACCGTCCGCCGAACCGCCCGCCGCCCACGTGGCGGCCGTACCCGAGATCGGCGCGCAGGACCTGCTCGTCGTCACGGGCGGCGCCCGCGGGATCACCGCGGACTGCCTCCAGGCGCTGGTGGAGGCCCGCCCCGCGGGCCTGCTCCTGCTCGGACGCAGCCAGGTGGGCACCGAGCCCGACTGGGCGCGGGGTCTGGAGGGCGCGGCGCTCAAGGGCGCCATCGTCAAGAGGATCACCGCCGTGGGAGAGAAGCCCACTCCGCGAGGGGTCGAGGCGGTCTACCGCGAGGTGACCGGCAGCCGTGATGTCCGGGCCAACCTCGACCGGCTGCGGGCGACCGGCGCGAACGTCGAGTACCTCGTGGTCGACATCACCGACGCCGCCGCGGTCCGCGACGCCCTCGCACCGTACGCGGCCCGCGTCACCGGCGTCGTGCACGGCGCCGGCGTCCTGGCCGACCGTCTGATCTCCGACAAGACCCCGGAGGAGATCCAGCGGGTCCTCGGCACGAAGCTCCTCGGCCTCGGCCACGTCCTGGACGCGCTCCGCGGCACGGCCGCCCTGCGCCACCTGGTGTTCTTCTCCTCGGTCGCCGGGTTCTTCGGCAACCGGGGCCAGTCGGACTACGCCGTGGCGAACGAGGCCCTCAACCGGCTCGCCGTACGCCTCAAGCACGAGCTCCCCTCGGCCCGGGTGACCTCCGTCAACTGGGGCGCGTGGGACGGCGGGATGGTCACCGACGACCTGCGCGCGATGTTCGCCTCGCGCGGTGTGGCGCTGGTGCCGGTCGCGACCGGTGCGGGCATGTTCGCCGAACAGTTCACCGCCGCACGCGGACAGGACACGGTCATCGTCGCCGGCCCGCTAACGCCGCTCTCCGCGCCGCCCGCGGCCGACGAGTCCGCCCCGGCTTCGCTGCTCATCGACCGTACGCTCGCGGACATCGCCGCCGAACCCGTACTCGCCGACCACGCGATCGACGGCAAGCGGGTGCTGCCCGCCACCGCCGCGCTGGGCGCGCTGGTCAACGCGACGGAGCGGGTCACCGGCAAGCCGGTGACCGAGGTGGCCGCGTTCAAGGTCTTCAAGGGCCTGGTGCTGGACCCGGCCGAGGGCGAGGGCCCGGCCGCCTCACGGCTGAGGCTGTTCATCGAGCCCGGAGCGGCCACCCGTCCCGGCACCGTCGAGGTACTGGCCTCCGCCGTGGACGACGCCGGACGGAGCCGGCCGTCGTACGGAGCACGGCTCGGCACGGGTACGCCCGCCGCCCCCGCGGACCGGCCCGACCTCGCCCGTGCCGCCCGCGAGGCGACCCGTACGGACGCGACCCCCTTCTACCGGGACGGCACGCTCTTCCACGGCCCCGCGCTCCGCGGCCTGCGCTCGGTCCTCGTCAGCGAGGAGCGACTGCTGCTCCTCGGCGCCCGGCTCGCTGACGGGCGGCCGGCGCGCGGTGCCTACCACGGACGGTTCCACAGCCCCGTACTGGCCGATCTGCTGCTCCAGTCCGCGCTGGTGTGGGTGCGGCGGTTCCGCAACCGGGCCTGCCTGCCGATGGAGGTCGCCAGTGTCCGCTTCCACGCGGAACTCCCCGTCGACCAGGAGTTCCTGATCGCCGTGGAGAACGTGGTCGCCGGACCGAGCGGCATCTCCTGCTCGGTCACCGCTCTGGACCGCGAGGGCCGTGTGCTCCAGGTGCTGGACGGGGTCTCCCTTGTGGAAGACCCGCAGCTGGAGGGCAAGTTCGGGGCGGTCGAGCGCACCGGGACCGCGTCCGTCTCGGTCTGACCCCGCTCGGACGCGGGTCCGGGCCCCGGATTTCCCCGGGGCCCGGACCCGGACCCGCCCCACCCGGACGACCGCGTCCCGACCCCGACCCCGACCCCCGACCTCGAACCCGACCCCGACCCCGACTCCCGAACCGATCCACTCGGACACCCGGAGGCTGACCCAACCATGGGCAAGTACGCGATCGTCGGCCTGGCCTGCCTCTTTCCAGGGGCGGGAACACCCGATGACTACTGGCGCAACCTGATCGGCGGCGTGGACTCGCGCACCGACGGGGACGACCGGATCTTCGGGCACGCCCCGCAGGTCCGGGAGACCGACCCGGAGGACAGGCACCGCATCTACTGCACCCGGGGCGGTTTCCTGCGCACGTACGACGAGACCGCGGGCGCCGCGGGTACCGCGGGCATCTCCGGGTTCGATCCGAAGGGATATCTCCTTCCCCCCGACTACCTGGCCGGCCTGGACCGCTCGTTCCACTGGGCGCTCCAGGTGGCCGGGGACGCACTGGCCGACGCGGGACATCCCCCGACCGCGGACGGCCGGTACGGTCGGAGGACCGGGGTGGTGTTCGGGAACTACCCGTTCCCCACCCCGGCCTCCGGGCGGTTCGCCGGTGAGTTCTGGGACTCCGCCGTGGCCCGGGGCCTCGCGGACGCCGGGCTGGCGGTACCCGGCGACGCGCTCGCGTCCGACGCCGCCGACGAGCCGGGCGCGGTCACCGCGCACAACCTGTGGGCGGGCGGCATGCCGTCCCGCGTGGTGGCGGCGGCCCTCGGCCTGGAAGGGCCGCGGTTCACCCTCGACGCGGCCTGCTCCTCCGCCCTGTACGCGCTGAAGCTGGCCTGCGCCCACCTGGAGACCGGACGCGCCGACCTCATGCTCGCGGGCGGCGTCTGCGCGCCCGACCCGACCGTGATCCACCTGTCCTTCTCCGACCTGAGGGCCTACCCGCAGGACGGTTTCAGCCAGCCCTTCGACGCCCGCTCCCGAGGCATCGTGACGGGGCAGGGCGCCGCGATGATCGCGGTCAAGCGGCTCGCCGACGCACGGCGCGACGGCGACCGCATCTACGCAGTCATCGACGCCCTCGCCCTGACCAACGACGGCCCGGGCAAGCACCTCCTCGCGCCGAACGAGGCCGGGCAGCTCGCCGCGTACGACCTCGCCTACCGCGAGGCGGGCGTCGACCCGTCCGCGATCCAGTACCTGGAGTGCCACGCCACCGGCACTCCGCTCGGCGACACCACCGAACTCGCCGGAGCCGAGGCCTTCTTCGGCCGCGGCCCGCTGCTGGGCTCGGTGAAGGCCAACATCGGCCACCTGCTGACCGTGGCCGGCATGTCCAGCCTCCTCAAGGTCGTACTGTCCCTGTCGCACGGGGTGATCCCGCCGACGATCGGTGTGGAGAAGCCGCTGCCCGACACGATCGCCGACCGGGTCGTGCGCGAGGCCGTGAACTGGCCGGAGCCGACTCCCGGCGCTCCCCGCCGGGCGGGTGTCTCCGCCTTCGGCTTCGGCGGTACGAACGCCCACGTCGTGCTGTCGGCGCCGCAAACCGAGTCAGCCGCGCAAGCCGCCGAGGCCACTTCACCCGCGGAGCCCGTGGAGCCACCGCCGCTGGCAGTGATCGGCATGGGTGCCCACTTCGGCTCCTTTGCCACCCTCGACGCGTTCGAACGCGCCGGATACGACGGGCTGGGCGCCGTACGGGACCTGCCCGAACAGCGCTGGCGCGGCTTCGAGACCGTAGAGAACGGCCCCCTGGACCGGGCCGGCCTGGGCGCGGACGCGGCCCCCCGCGCCGCCTACATCGAGGACTTCGAGGTCGACACCACCTCGTACCGCATCCCGCCCAAGGACCTCGACCACTTCAACCAGCAGCAGCTGCTGATGATGCGCGTCGCCGAGGAGGCGCTGCGCGACGCCGGATACGAGCGCAAGCGCCCGGGCGCCGCCGCCGAAGGCTCCCGCCCGCGCCGGATCGGCGTGGTCATCGGCATGGAGATGGAGCCCAGCGCGCACGGCCACGGCTCCCGCTACGAACTGGGCCGCAAACTGGCCGAATGGTGCGCGGCGGCGGGCGTCGAACCCTCCCCGCAGCAGCTGGCGGCCCTCACCCGCGCCGCACGCGACGGGGTCCACGACTCCATCGAGCCGAACGAGGTCCTCAGCTACATCGGCAACATCATGGCCAGCCGGGTCTCCTCCCTGTGGAACCTCACCGGCCCCTCCTTCACCCTGTCCTCCGACAGCGCGGTCGGCGTCGAAGCCCTCGACGTGGCCCGGCTGCTGCTGCTCGACCCCACCATCGAGGCCGTGCTCGTCGGCGCGGTCGACCTGGCCGCCGGACCGGAGAACACCCTCGCGCGTGAACTGCTGGAGCCGGGGACCGTTCGCGACGGGCTGCGGATCCTCGGCGAGGGTGCCGGCGCCGTCCTCGTGACCCGGCCGGATTCCGTACCGCAGGGGCACCGGGTGTACGCCACGGTCGAGTCGATCGCCGTGCACCACGCACCGGACGTCGGCCCCGCCGTCCGCGGCGAGCTCGTCGAACGGGCCGCCCAGGACGCGCTCGCCGCGGCCGGCCTCGGCCCGGCCGACGTCGAACTGGTCGAGGCCGGCGGCGCGCACGCGGCCGAGGTCGCCGGGCTCGCCCGCGTCTGGACCGGGAGCCGGGCGGGCGCGGAGCTGCGTACGGCCCTGTCCTCGGTCCGCTCCTCCGTCGGGGACACGGGCTGTGCCTCCGGTCTCGCCGGGCTCATCCGGGCCGCGCTCTGCCTGCACCACGCCTACTTCCCCGTGGCCCCGGACGGCATCACGGCCGACGCGATCGACGGCTCGGCCTTCTTCCTGGCCGCCGACTCCCGGCCCTGGCTGCGCGCCCACCGCGACGGCCGGCGCGCCGCATCCGTCAGCGTCGTCGGCACAGCGGGCAGTCACGCCCACCTCGTACTCACCGGCGGGCAGGTCCGCGGCGAGATCGCCGAGGCCGACTGGAGCCGCTCCGGCGGAGGACTGGTCGTACCGGTCGCCGCGGACGACTTTGACGCACTGCTTGGCCGGCTGGGCGAACTGCGCGCGGCGATCACCGCCGACGGCGCCGGGACCCCGGACTGGGCGACGGAGTTCACGGACCGGCCGGCCGAGGTCAAGGCCGTACTGGTGGCCGAGGACCCGGCCGGACTCGTCCGGCAGATCGACCAGGCGCTGAAGGACCTCCCCGGAGTGTGGAGCTCCGGCGGCGAGTGGTCCTCCCCGTCCGGCAGCTGCTTCACCGCGAAGCCACTGGGGCCCGGGGCCAAGGTGGCCTTGGTCTTCCCCGGTGCGTTCAACTCCTACCTGGGACTGGGGCGGGCGATGTTCCGGGCCTTCCCCGGACTGCTGCCGCGCTTCGAGGCCCAGGCCGAACGCCCCGCCGACCTCTTGCGCGGCACCGCGCTCTACCCCCGTTCGCGCGGACCGCTGGGCCGGCGCGAACTGATGGCGCTCGAAGGCAACCTCGTCGAGGACATCCCGCTGATGCTGGCGGCCGGCACCAGCTACGCCCTGCTCTCCACCGACCTGGTACGGGAGGTCCTGGGCGTCCCGGTGCACGGCGCCTTCGGCTACAGCCTGGGCGAGAGCAGCATGCTCTTCGCCACCGGCGGCTGGATCAAGAGCGCGCGCGGCGACGAGAAGATCAGCGCCTCGCCGCTCTTCGTCGACATGCTGCGCGGACCCAAGCGGACCGTACGCACCCTGTGGAGCCTGGGGGAGGAAGTCCCGGACTCCGAGGTGTGGGCCACCCATGTGCTGCTCGCGCCCGCCGAGGACGTACGGGCGGCCCTGCCGCGCTACGACCGGGTGTTCATCACGCACGTCAACACACCGCAGGAGACGGTCGTCGCGGGCGATCCCGCACAGTGCCGCGACCTGATCGAGGAGCTGGCCTGCCGCAGCGCCCGCTCGCCCGCGAATCACGTGATGCACTGCCCCGTGGTGGACGGGGTCCTCACCGATCTCGCCGACCTCAACCGCTACCCGACGGGCGACGTGGGGGACCTGGTCCTCTACAGCAGCCGGCACTACGCGCCGGTGACGGACTTCGACGCGGACGCGGTGGCCGGCAACATCGCGGTGACGCTGCGCGAGACGGTGGACTTCCCGCGACTGGTGCGACGCGCCCACGAGGACGGCTACCGCTGCTTCGTCGAGGTCGGCCCCAGCAGCACCTGCGCGCGCTGGATCCACGAGACCCTGGCCGGGGAACCGCACCTGGCGGTGTCGGTCGACCGGCGGGGCGCCCGGGGGGCGACGGACATCGCCCGCCTCGCCGCCCGCCTCGCCGCGTACGGCATCCCCGTGGACCTCGGCGCCTTCGCCCCCCTCCCGCACGGCCGCCCTTCGCCGGGCCTGCGGGCCTTCCCCACGGGCGGCGCCCCGGTCCCGCCCCTGGTGGCGGCAGCCGCCGCCCCGACCGTCGGTTCCCTGGCCCCAGCCCGGCCGCGGCCGACCAAACCCGTCACCGCCGCGGCCGTGCCCGTCCCCACCGCCGTGCCGAGCCCGGCTCCGGCCGCCGCTCCGGCTCCGACTCCGGCTCCCGCACCCGCCGTCGTACCCCCGTACCCCGCCCCCACCATCCCCGCAGTCCTGCCCGCCCGCCCCGCCGTTCCGGTCGTGGCACTGGCGGGCGGACACCCGGGGGAGGCCGAACCCGCCGCAGGGGCGCAGGGCCTCCTCACTGCCGATCCGGTGCCTGCCCAAGGCTCCGCAACCACCACGGAATGGGACACCGCGATGCCGACCCACCCCTCCGCGCAGCCGCAGGCGCCAGCCCTGGCACTGGAACGGGAGCCCATCACGATGATCCCGGCCGGTGCCGTGGCGCCGCCGGCCGGGCCGCGCCCGACCACCCCCGACACCCCCTCAGGGCGAGCCGTCCCCGGCGCGCCCCTGCCTGTACCCCCGCCCGCGCGGACCCCGGCGAGCGCCGGCGAGGAGACCACCGCCACCCTGCTGCGCGGGCTCCGCAGCGAGATGCTGGAGGCGCACCAGGAGGTGCTCCGGGCCCAGCGCGACCTGCGGAACCAGCTCGTCGCCCTGCTCTCCGCCGGTGCCACCGCCCCGACGGCCGCGACGCCCGCGACGACCCCGGTACCCGTGACACCCCCGACGCCCCGCCCGCCCAAGCCCAAGGGCGTCGTCTGGGACGAGCACGATCTGCTGGAGTTCGCGACCGGGAAGATCGGCAACGTCTTCGGCCCCCGCTTCGCGGAGATCGACGGCTACCGCCGCCGCGTCCGGCTGCCCGCCCCGCCCTACCACTTCGCGACCCGGGTCACCGCCCTGGAGGCCGAACCGGGCGAGTTCAAGCCCTCGTTCATCCGTACCGAGTACGACGTACCGGTCGACGCCTGGTACGCCGTCGACGGACAGGTCCCCCCGGCCGTCACCATCGAGGCCGGCCAGTGCGACCTGCTGCTGATCAGCTACCTCGGCGCCGACTTCACAAACCGCGGCGACCGGGTCTACCGGCTGCTCGACAGCAGCCTCAGCTTCGTCGGCGACCTGCCCCGCGTCGGCCAGACCCTGCGCTACGACATCTGGATCGACCAGTTCGTGCAGCAGGGCGACACCCTCCTCTTCTTCTTCCACTACGACTGCTACGCCGACGGCGAGCTGATCCTCAAGCTCGACAACGCCTGCGCCGGCTTCTTCACGGACGAGGAACTGGAGAGCTCCTCCGGCATCCTCCAGGCGAAGGTCCGCCCGCCCGTCGGCGACGGCACCTTCTCCGGATCCAGCGCGTTCAAGCCGCTCGCCCGCACCGACCGCACCTCGCTCACCGCCGGGGACCTGGCACGGCTCGGCGAGGGGCGGATCGCCGAGGTGTTCGGTCCGGGGCACCGCCAGCCCGACGGCTGCAACACCTCCCTGAGGCTCCCGACCGAGCAGCTGCGCATGGCCGACGAGATCACCCTCCTCGACCGCAAGGGCGGCCCCGCGGGGCTGGGCCGGATCGAGGCCGTCAAGCACCTCGTCCCGGACGGCTGGTACTTCACCAGCCACTTCCCGGACGACCCGGTCCTGGCCGGCTCGCTCGTCGCGGAGGGGGCCGTGCAGCTCCTGGAGGTGTACGCCCTCTCCCTCGGCCTGCACCTGTGCTTCCCCGACGCCCGCTTCCAGCCCGTCCGCGGACTCTCCACGGACGTCAAGGTCCGCGGCCAGATCACCCCGGACACAGAGAAGATCGAGTACCGGATCGACATCACCTCGCTCACCCTGCTGCCGCGCCCGGCGATCACCGCCGACGTGATCGTCCTGCGGGACGGCAAGGCCTCGATCAGCGTCACGGGCCTCGGCATCCGGCTGGTGGAGAAGCCGGGAACCCCGTACCGCCCGGAGGCCGGCGGCAAGGTCCCGCACTTCCTCGGCCGCCTCAGCCCGGCCACCGGCCGCCCGGCCCTGCTCAGCGAGTTCCACATGGCGCACGCGGCCAAGGGCGACCTGGCCACGGCGATGGGACCCGAGTTCGAGGTCTACGCCGACAGCCGCGCTCCGTACATCCCCAACGGCGACTTCCTCTTCGTCGACCGCGTCATGGAACTGGAGGGCACCCGCGGCGTCCTCAAGCGCGGCGCCGTCATGGTCACCGAGTACGACTCCCCGGACGACTCCTGGTACTACGACCACAACGGGCACCCGTCCATGCCCAACTGCGTGTACATGGAGTCGAGCCTCCAGGCGGCCATCCTGCTCGGCTACTACCTGGGCGCCACCCTGCCCTTCCCCGACGAGCAGTTCAGCATCCGCAACCTCGACGGGCGCGCCACCCTGGTCAAGGACATCGACCTGCGGGGCAAGACCATCCAGCACCGCTCGACCCTTCTGTCCAGCGACCAGATGCCGGGCTCCATCCTGCAGAACTACAGGTACGAACTCTCCGCGGACGGCGAGGTCTTCTACACGGGGGAGTCCCTCTTCGGGTACTTCAGCGCGAAGGCCCTGGAGAACCAGGTCGGCCTGGACAAGGGCAAGCACGTACTGCCCTGGCTCGACCGGTCCTCGCCGCGCCCCGCGGACGTCCGCCGCGTCGACCTCGCCGCCTACCGCGCCGCCGAGGCCACCCGCCCCGTCCCCCGCCTCGGCTCCGGCCACCTCGACCTGGTCGAGTGGGTCGACGTGGTCCCGGCCGGCGGCGACCACGGCCGCGGCTACCTGCGCGGTCACCGCTCGGTCCGCCCCGACGACTGGTACTTCTCCTGCCACTTCCACCGCGACCCGGTGATGCCCGGTTCGCTCGGCGTCGAGGCACTCCTGCAGGGCCTCCAGGTGTACGCCGTGGAGACCGGACTGACCGACGGCCTCGTCAACCCGCGCTTCGCCCTCCTCTCCGGCACGGAGACGACCTGGTCCTACCGCGGCCAGATCCTGCGCGACGACCCGGACATGGAGTTCGACGTGCACGTCAAGGAGGTGCGCCGCGAACCGGGCCGCATCCGACTGATCGGCGACGCGAGCCTTTGGAAGTCCACCCTGCGGATCTACCAGCTGGGCGGCATCGGCATCGAGATCCACCACGACCAGGTCTGATCCCCGCGCACGACCGACAGGAGACGCAGCATGACCAGCGATCAGTACCGCCCGAGGTGGACCGGGCCGGGCGAACCGGCCGTCGGTGACACCGGGGTCTACGAAACCCTGATGCGCCTCGACGAACCCGTCCACATCGTGCGCGGCCCGTACGGACTGGGCGCGGCCGCCGGCGGTGGGGTCAGCGCCGACGGCGACCACGAGATCGTCGCCGCCGTCCCGCCGCTGGGCCCCGAACGGCTCGGCAGCGCCGCCTTCCTGGCCGCGCACGGCATCCGGCAGGCCTACATGAGCGGCGCCATGGCCAACGGCATCGCCTCCGCCGACATGGTCGTCGCCATGGCCCGCGCCGGGTTCCTCGCCTCGTACGGGGCGGCCGGACTGCTCCCCGAGGCGGTGGAGAAGGCCCTGATCCGCTTCCGCGAGGAGATCCCCGGCCTCGGCTACGCCTGCAACCTGATCCACAGCCCGAGCGAGGACCGCCTGGAGCGCACCGCCGTCGAACTGTTCCTCGCGTACGGAGTGCCCTGCGTGGAGGCGTCCGCCTTCCTCAAGCTCACCCCCCACCTGGTCCGCTACCGGCTCGCCGGCCTGCGCGCCGGCGGCCCGCACGGGGTCGTCGCCGCCAACCGGGTCATCGCCAAGATCTCCCGTACCGAGACGGCCGAACTCTTCATGCGGCCCGCACCGGAGGCCATGGTGCGGGCGCTCCTCGCGGACGGCCTCATCACAGAGGAGCAGGCCCGCCTCGCCCCCCGGGTCCCGCTCGCCGACGACATCACCGTGGAGGCGGACTCGGGCGGCCACACCGACCGCCGGCCGCTCCCCGCCCTGCTCCCGGTGATCATGCGGCAGCGCGACGCGATCATGCAGGAGGCTGGCTACCCCGAGCGCATCCGGATCGGCGCCGCCGGCGGCATCGGCACCCCGGACGCGGCGGCCGCCGCGTTCGCGATGGGCGCCGACTACATCGTGACCGGCTCCGTCAACCAGTCGTGCCTGGAGGCCGGCACCTCCCCGCAAGTCAAGCAGATGCTCGCGCAGGCCGGCATCGCCGACTTCGAGATGGCCCCGGCCGCCGACATGTTCGAGATGGGCGTCGAGCTCCAGGTACTCAAGCGCGGCACGTTCTTCCCCATGCGGGCCAAGCAGCTCTACGAGCTCTACCGCGCCTACGACGGCATCGAGGCGATCCCCGACGAGGTCCGCGAACGGGTGGAGAAGCAGATCTTCCGCAGGCCCCTGGAGAGCGTCTGGGAGGAGACCGCCGAGTACTTCCGGCGCCGCGACCCCGACCAGCTCGCCCGCGCGGAAGGGCACCCCAAGCGGCGGGCGGCGCTCGTCTTCCGCTGGTACCTGGGAATGGCCTCGCGCTGGGCGAAGACCGGTGAGGCCGATCGTGCCGTCGACTACCAGATCTGGTGCGGACCGGCGATGGGCAGCTTCAACGCGTGGGTCCGCGGCACGTACCTGGCCGCGCCCGAGCACCGCAGGGTCGCCGACGTGGCCCGGCAGATCATGACGGGTGCGGCGTTCCACCAGCGGCTCGCCATGCTGCGCGCGGCCGGCATCGCCTTCCCCGCCGGCATCGCCACCCGGCCCTCCCCCGAGGACTCCACCTCCTACGACTCCGCGCTCGGGGTGGCGCGGTGACGGTCGCGACCCGGCCCGCCGCGTCCCGCGCCCCCGTGCCCGGGCCGGCCCCCACCGCGCCGGCCGGCCCCCACGCCGAGGCCGAGCGCCTCGACGCCCGGCTCGGCGACCCCTGGGCACCCGACAACCCGTTCGGCTTCGCGGCCGGCGTGGCCCGGGACGCACGGGAGGAGTACCCGCGGGAGGCCGAGGTACGGCTGCGCGCCGAGGGCTTCCACCTGTGCCACCTGCCCGCCTCCCTCGGCGGGAGCCTGCGCTCCTTCGAGGACGCCCAGATCCTGGTCCGCGTCTGCGCCCGTCGCGACGTCAACTTCATGCCCGCCACCATGTTCAGCATCTCGGCCCTCATGACCGTCCTCGCCGCCGGTACGCCGGCCCAGCACCGGCTGGTCGCCGACTGGCTGCGCGAGGGCCGCATGATCGCCTTCGGGCTGTCCGAGGAGCAGGCCGGCAGCGACGTCCTCGCCAACACCTGCCGGCTGACCGGCGAGGGCACCCTGCACGGCACGAAATGGCTCGTCGGGCGCGCGAACACCGCCGACGCCGCCGTGATCGTGGCCCGTACCTCCGAGCGCGGCCCGGGCGCCTTCACGGCCGTACTGCTGGGGCCGGAGGAACTCGCCGGCCCCCGCGTACGCAGGACCGCGCCGCACCGCACCACCGGGATGCGCGGCATCGACTTCGCCGACCTGGAGTTCGACGGGCTCGCCGTGCCGCCGGGCGCCGTCATCGGCGACGTCGGCAGCGGCCTGGAGGGCGCGCTGCGCGCCCAGCAGATCGTCCGGCTCATGAGCACGGCCGGCTGCCTGGCCACCGCCGACACGGCGCTGCGCACGGCGCTGCGCTTCGCCCGTGGGCACCGTACGGGCGGCGTACCGGTCGCGGACACCCCGTACGGGTCGCGTGAACTCGCCCTGGCCGCAGCCGAACTGATCGCCACCGACCTCTCGGTGCTGGTCGCCGCGCGCCAGGTGCACGTCGCGCCCGACGCGTTCGCTCTGGCCTCCTCGGTCGTCAAGCACGTCGCCACGCGTCTGACCTCCTCCTGCACCACCCGCGCCCGCGCCGTGGTCGGCGCCCGGTCGGTCCTGCGGGACGACCCGGGCGGGGTGCTCGACAAGGCGGTACGGGACAACGCGATGGTCGCGGTCATCGACACGAGCGTGCTCGGCAACCTGCGCGCCCTCGCGATGCACCTGCCCTCCTACGCGCCCGCGTTCGCGGACACCGCCCACCCCGAAGGGCGGGCCGGCGCCGACCCGGAGCGGGAGGCCCGGCTGCGCGCCGTGTTCGCCCTGGGCGACCGGGCGTCGCTGCCCGAGCTGCGGGCCGCAGACCTCGACCTCGGGGTGCGCCCGAAGGACGACGTCCTGCTCGGGTTCGCCGCACACGCCGACGAGATCGCCGCCGAGCTGCGCGGCCGGGGCCAGACCCGGGCCGGGGAGCTGGTCGCCGAGGCGCGGGCCGCACTGGCCGCCGTGGTCCGGGATGCCGCCGAAGCGCAGCGCGACCGCGCCCGGTCGGCGAAGGTCTCCCCGGAGCCCCTGGACCTTGCCGACCGCCTGTGCGTGCTCCACGCTGCCGCCACCGCCGCTCTGGCCTGGTGGTTCCACCGCGACGGCGCCGGCCTCTACGGCACCGCCTCCGGCGACGCCGGGTGGCTCACCGCCGTCCTCGCCCTGCTGACGGCCCTCGCCGCCGGGCGGGACCCGCGCACCGCGGCGTACGAGGACCTCGCCCCGGCCGGCCGGCTGGTCACCGCCCTCGACGAGGCACGGCTGCTGTTCACCGCCCTGCCGGTGCGGCTGGGCGACTCCGGCCCGGCGAACGAGAAGACCCCCGAGAACGAGAAGACCGAGAAGAACGAGAACGAGGACCCGCGATGACCGATCTGCCGGCCCTCATGGCCGACCTGGAGCGCCACCTGGGCGACCCCCACGACCCGGACGGGCGCATGACGTACCGCCGTGTCCTCGAACTGGACGAACGGGAGGAGTACCCGCACGAGTTCGTCGACCTGCTCGCCTGCTGGGGCCTGTACGACTGGATCGTGCCGGCCGAGAACGGCGGCCGGGCCGTGGACGTGCAGGACGGCTTCAACCTGTACCGGCTGGTCGCCCGCCGCGATCCCACCGCCGCCACCGCCATGGTCCTCACCAGCCTCAGCTACATGCCGGTGTGGGTCGCGGGCACCCCCGAGCAGCGCCAGCACTTCGCCGACGTGATCAGGCGCGGCGGCAAGCTGGCCTGGGGCCTGTCGGAACGGCAGCACGGCAGCGACGTCCTCGCCAACGAGACCACCGCCCGCCGGACCACGGGCGGCTGGCTGCTGGACGGCGAGAAGTGGACGATCGGCAACGCCACCGTGGCCGACGTCGTCATGGTCTTCGCCCGTACGTCGGACAAGGGCGGCCCCGGCGGCTACTCGATCTTCGCCGTCGAGAAGGACGCCGTCCCCGCCGAGCAGCGCGAGCACCTGCCCGACGAGCCGCTGCACGGCCTGCGCGGCCTGGACATGAGCGGGGTGCGGCTGCTGAACTGCTTCGTGCCCGACACCGCACTCGTCGGCCGGGCCGGGCAGGGTCTGGAGACGGCGCTCAAGAGCAGCCAGCTGGCCCGGGTGGCGATCGCGAGCATCGCGATGAGCTGCGTGGACACCGCGCTGCGCACCACCCTCGACTTCGCGACCCAGCGGGTGATCTTCGGCGGAACGGTCTCCGAAGTGCCGTACTCCCAGCGGCAGCTCGCGGAGAGCTACGCAGACCTGCTGGTCGCCGACGCGCTGACGACCGGCGCGGTGCGCAGCCTCCAGGTGAGTCCGGACCAGGCGAGCATCTGGTCGTCGGTGGTCAAGTACTTCGTCCCCACCTTCCTGGAGGAGACGCTCGGCCGGCTCGCCACCGTCCTCGGCGCCCGCTACTACCTGCGCTCGCACCCCCGGCACGGCATCTTCCAGAAGGTGCTGCGGGACTTCGCGATCTCCAACTTCGCCGACGGCAACACCGTGGTGAACCTGAAGAACATCGCCCTGCAACTGGAGAAGCTCCTGGCCAACGCGGTCGGTCAGGATCCGGCCCTGGTGGCTGGCGCGGTGGAGCGCACCCACGCCCTCTTCGACCCGGCCCACCCCATGGAGCCCTACCAGCCCGCCGAGCAGCAGCTGTTCAGCCGGGGCGTGGACGATCCGGTGCTCGCCCTGCGCTCCGCCGTCGACGAACTGCACCGGGCCGCCGAGGCGGCCGGCGGGCGCGATGCGGCACGCCTCGCCGCCGCGGCCGACACGGCCGGCGAGATCGCCGGCGAACTGGACCGCATCGCCGAGGAGCACCGCAAGCTCGTCGCCGACCTCGGCAAGGCGGCCGGACAGTCGGCCGAACTGTACGACCTGGCCAAGCAGTACACCTACGTCTCGGCCGCGGCCGCCGTCGTCCACCTCCACCTGCGCGGCCACGACAGCGTCGATCCGGCGCTGCGGTCGCCCGCGGTCCTCCTGGTCTGCCTGGAGCGACTGCTCAAGCGGTTCCACCCCACCCGGCGGGTGACCGGCCCCGAGGAAGTCGCAGAGGTCGCCGACGCGCTGTTCTCTGCGCACCGCGAGGGCCGGCTCTTCTCGTTCCGGTCCTTCCCCGTCAACCGGTAGATCCAGGAAGGAGGCACCTCTCATGGACAGCACCGCTCCGTTCGCCGACCCGCTGGCCGATACGGCCGAGGTCTGGCTGCTCGCCGAGGAGGACGTCGACCGTTTCGCCGAGGCGACGGGCGGTCTCGCGCTGTTGACGGACGAGGAACGGGCCCGGCACGACCGGCTCCTGTTCCCCGCCGCCCGCCGGCGTTTCCTCGGCGCCCGCCTCCTCTCCCGGCAGGTCCTGTCCCGCTACGCCGACGTGGCACCCGACTTCTGGCGGTTCCGGGCCGGCACGTACGGCCGCCCCGAGGTCGAGGGGTGCGCCTGGGGCCTGGACTTCAACATCACCCACACCAACGGCCTGATCGCCGCCATCGTGGTCCGCGGGCGGACCGCGGGGGTGGACGCCGAGGTCACCCCGGCCAACCCCGAGGCAATGCAGTTCGCGCCCAAGGTGTTCACCCCGCTGGAGAACGAGGTGCTGCGCCGCAACCGGGAGGAACAGCGCGGGCACGCCTTCGCCGACTCCTGGGTGGCCAAGGAGGCGTACACGAAGGCTACCGGCATGGGCATGTGCCGGGGCTTCGACGCCTTCTCCGTGCACCGCCTGCGCGACGGGAGCCTGGCCGTCGTCGACGAGGACATCCCCGAGACGGAACGGGACCTGTGGCAAGTACAGGTCCTCCAGGTCTGGGACCGCTTCGCGCTCGGCGTGGCCATCCGGGCCGACCGGAGCGACGAGGGCCCTCTGCCGGTCCGGCTGCGCTCGGCCATCCCGGACCTCCTGCCGGCCGCGGCCCGCCCCTGACCGGCGTGCCCCGCGCCCCTGACCAGCCGCGGGGCACGCCGGGGCGACGCTGTCCACCTGTGGCCGGGCCGCTAACTGACGGCAGGTCCCGCTTGCCGCGCCGGACCCGTGACGGCTTCCATGGGAATCGCCGCCCCCCGAAGGCGCCCCCACATCCCGCAGGACCCACCACGGAGGAAATCGCCATGCCCCGTAAAGGGAACGCGGAACTCGTCGCGAGGTGCTCGCGGGGAGATCAGGACGCCTGGGACGAAATGGTGGAACGGTTCGAAAGGCTCGTCTGGTCCGTCGTGCGCAGCCACCGCTTGAACGACGTGGACGCCGAGGACATACGCCAGCTCACCTGGCTGCGCCTCGTACAGAACATCGACCGGATCCGCGACCCCGACCGCATCGGCGACTGGCTCGCCACCGTCGCACGCCGCGAATCCCTCAAAGTCCTCGTCCGCGGAAACCGGCTCGTCATGGTCGGCGACAGCGAGACCCTCGACGGACTCTCCGGCCACAGCGAGAGCCCCGAGCAGATCACCCTGCGCGCCCAGCACCGGGAGGAGACGCTGCGGGCCATCGACACGCTCTCCGAACAGTGCCGCGGCGTCCTGATGCTGGCGCTCGCGGATCCGCCGGCCTCCTACGGGGAGATCTCCACGGCCCTGTCCATGTCCGTCGGCTCGGTCGGCCCCATCCGCACCCGCTGCCTGCGCAGACTGCACCGGCTGCTCGCCGCCAGCGAAGCCGAGCGGGCCCCGCAGGAACTGCTGCGCACCGGCTGCCGCACCGCTTCGATCCATCCGGACGTGTCCGGTCCGCGGCACGTGAAGGCTCTGGTAAGGGGAGGCCGCGCACCGGCGGCCGGACAGGCCGGACAGGAGTGATGCGCATGTTCCCCTACGACGTCGGCGAACTGGTGCGGTCCATTGTCATCGACACGCTGGGCATCCCCGCCGCCCTCTACCGCACGGATCTCGTCTTCTCCGCCGACCTGGGCCTGGAATCCCTGGACCTCCTCGACATCTTCTTCCGCATCGAATGCAGCGCACCGGTGGTCCTCACGGTCGAGAAATGCGGCCGCTACCTCCAGGGAGACGTTCCCGACGAGGAGTTCTGCGACGCCCGGGGAGTCATCAGCGCGCGCGGACTGAGTCGGCTGCGCACCGTCATGCCCCAACTCGACACCGGCCAGTGGGCGGGAAAGCTCACCCTCGACCGCATGCTCTCCGAACTGTCGATCGGAAATCTCGTCTCCATGGTCGAGAACCTGCTCGCCGAAGGACAGGCCGCCGCCCATGCCTGAGTACGGGAGCGGAGTCCTGCGGGTCGGCAGCTACAGCGTCGACACGGACAGCGTCGAGCGGCTGATCGCCCGGCACGGACCCAAGGCGCTCCACCTCCCCGACCGGGCCGACCCGGCGCTCCCCTGGGCGGTGCGCCAGGCCACCCTGCGCGCCCTGGCCGCGCCCCCTCGCCTCGCCGGCCGGTGGGGCGACATCGCGCTCCGCGGCGGCGCCGAAGGCCCCTGGACCCTGCTGTTCACGGGCGAGGTGGCCCGGTACGCCCAGAGCGTCCTGCACGGCGACGTCTCCTTCTCGGTGACCCACCGCGCCGGCCGGATCACCGCCCACGCCGTCCTCACCCGAGCCGGCACCACCCCTCCCGCCTTCCCCCGAGAAACCGAGGTACCCAGGTGAGCACCGTCACCGAAGCCGGCCTGCTGACGAGCCGCGAGATCATCACCGGTGAGGAACTGGGCAGCGTCCCGCTGGCCTCCGCCGGCGATGTACGCTCGGCCGCCCGCCGGGCCGCCGCAGCCGCCCCGGCCTGGGCCGCCCGGCCCGCCGCCGAACGCGCCGCGATCTTGAACCGGGCCGCCGACCTGCTGCTGGAGCGTGCCCAGGAGGCCCAGGACCTGCTCGTCCGCGAGGGCGGCTCGATCACCGGCAAGGCCTTCTACGAGGTCCACGCGGGCGCCGCCGAGCTGCGCCACGGCGCCGAACTGGCCACCGGCCCCCAGGAACCGCACGGCCCCGGCTCCGACCCGGGCCGCGACACCGAGGTACGGCGCGTACCGCTCGGCGTCGTCGGGGTGATCGTGCCCTGGAACTTCCCGCTCCTGCTCGGCATGCGCTCGGTCGCCCCCGCCCTCGGGCTGGGCAACACCGTCCTGCTCAAGCCCGATCCGCACACCCCGCTCAGCGGCGGCCGCCTCTTCGCCGAAGTCCTGGCCGACGCCGGACTGCCCGAGGGCGTACTGGAAGTGGTCTACGGCGACGCGGAGGCGGGCACGGCGCTCGTGGAATCCCCGGATGTCGCCATGGTGTCCTTCACCGGATCCACCGAAGTGGGCCGCGAGATAGGAGCCACCGCCGGCCGGCTGCTCAAGCGCGTGGTCCTGGAACTGGGCGGGCAGAACGCCTTCGTCGTCCTGCCCGACGCCGACATCGAAGCCGCGGCCTCCGCCGGCTCCTGGGGCTCTTTCCTGCACCAGGGCCAGATCTGCATGGCCGCCCGCCGCCACCTCGTCCACCAGGACGTGTCCGAGGCCTACACCGAGACCCTCGCCCGCCGCGCCGCGGCCCTGCGCATCGGCGACCCCTACCGCAGCGACTCCCAGATCGGACCGGTCGTCGACCGCGGGCAGCTCACCCGGATCGCCTCCGCCGTCGAGGACGCCGTCGCCCAGGGCGCCCGCCTGGTCACCGGCGGGCGCGTGCAGGGCCCGTACTTCCCGCCGACGGTCCTGGCCGACGTGACGCCGAAGATGTCCATCTTCCACACCGAGGTCTTCGGGCCCGTGGCCACCATCACCTCCTTCGCCGACGAGGCGGAGGCCGTCGAGCTGGCCAACACCTCCGACTACGGGCTCACCGCCGCCGTCTACACCTCCGACGCCGACCGCGGCCGCGCCCTCGCCGGCCGGCTGCGCTGCGGCGTGGTCCACGTCGGCGACCAGACGGTCAACCACGACCCCCAGCTGCCCTTCGGCGGGGTCGGGGCCTCCGGCAACTCCTCCGGCTTCGGCGGCCGGGCCGCCCTCGAAGCCTTCACCCGCTGGCACACCCTCACCACCAGCTCCCCCGCGCGTTCCTACCCCTTCTGAGAGGAAACCATGGACCTCAAGGTCGTCAAGGAGCCGCGCATAGCCGCGGCTCCCGAGGGCACGGTGGTGCTGCTGATCGGCACCCGGATCAACAAGTTCTGGATGGTGCACCGCTGGGTGCCCGTCATCGCCTCGATGATCCCGATGCTGATCGATCTGAAGAAGAACAAGGAGCACGGCTTCCTCTACTCGCGGGCCTGGTTCAACCGCACCGTGATCATGCTCCAGTACTGGCGCAGCATGGACGACCTGATGCGCTACTCGCACAACACCTCCGGCAAGCACCGCTCGATGTGGGCCTGGTTCAACCGCGCGGTCAGGAACGACGGCGCCGTCGGGATCTTCCACGAGGCCTACATCGTCGACCCGGAGCGGATGCACACCGTCTACCGGAACATCCCCGTGTTCGGCATCGCCGCCGCCACCGAGTCCGTCCCGCAGCGCACGCGTCCCCCGGTGCCGGGCGCCGACGACACGGAGAAGGTCTGAGGCCATCGTGAGCACGGCCCAGGAACACGACACGCTCCTGTCCGACGGCCTGCTCACCCCCCAGGACGTCGCCGTCTACCGCCAGCTCCTGGAGAGGTCACCGGACGCCGACGAGGCGGCCGAGCGGCTCGGCATCCCGCCCGAGCGGTGCGCCGAGTCCATCGACCGGCTCACGGCCCGCCGGCTGCTGAGCCCGGACGGCCCGTACTGCCACGAGGCACTCTCCCCGGGGCTCGCGGCCCTCGCACTGACCGCCTCCGCCCACGTCCAGGTCCACGAGCTGATGCGCCGCATCGACTCCACACGCCGCGAACTGGGCCCGCTGGGCGCACTGTACGAGGGCCACCTGCGCCGGGAGCTGGAGGGAACCGGGACCGAACTGCTCACCGACGGCGAAGCCGTACGCCACCGGCTCGCCGAACTCTCCGCCCAGGTGCGCCACAGCGTGCTGACGGTGCACCCCACCCTCGGCAGCCCCGAGACGCTGCGCGCCGCCCGCGAACTGGACCGCGACCTCCTGGCGCGCGGCGTGCGCTACCGGACGGTGCTGCCGCACACCGCCCGCCGCCAGCGCGAGGCGCTGCAGCACATGAAGCTCCTCGCCGGCCACGGCGCCCGGGTCCGTACCGCCGCGGTGGTACCGGGGCGGCTGATCCTCCTCGACGAGGACACCGCGGTCGTCCCCACGGGGACGGGCGGCGCCGCGGTGCTCCGCGACCCGACCGTGGTCACCTTCCTCACCGTGATCTTCGACCACATCTGGGAGCACGCCCGGCCGGTCGAACCGGGCGGTTCGGGAGGCGAGGACAACGAGGTCTTCGAGGACGTGGAGGTGGCCATCCTGCGCCATCTGGCACGCGGCCGGTCCGACGACTTCATCGCGCGCAAACTGGGCATCTCCACCCGCACCATGCGCCGCTACCTGGCCGCACTGTGCGAGAAGCTCGACGTGGAGACCCGCTTCCAGCTCGGCATGGCCGCGGAGCGCCTCGGCCTTCTCGAGGAGCCCGGGGAGGCGGACCGCGACGGATAGGAATGTCTAATCGGCTCCATCGGCATTCGCCGTCAGCGCGGCTGGACCGGGCGCCCGGGCGAAGCGGATAGTTGCCACGAGTGATCGCCGAGATACCCCCGGGGGACCCGAATGAACGGCATGATCTCCGCAGAGCGCCGATTGCGGACCGTCGTCTCCGGCCTGTCCTGCGACGCCCACCTGTGGAACCTGGTCTGCCTCCGACTGCTCCTGGAGGACCGCGGCCACCAGGTGACGAACCTCGGCAACACGACGCCCGACGCCGAGATCCTTGGGGCCTGTTGTACCGAACTCCCCGACCTGCTGGTCATCAGCACCGTCAACGGGCACGGCCGGCTCGACGGCCTGCGTCTGATCCGCGCCCTGCGCGCCGTACCGGCCCTGTCCGGCCTGCCCGTCGTCATCGGAGGCAAGCTCGGCATCGAGGGCGGCAACGGCCGCGACGGCCGCGACCACACGGAGCTCGCCGCGCAGCTGACCGCCGCCGGATACGACGCCGTCTTCGACGACGCGGCCGAGGGCGGCCCCGAGGCGGGTCTCGCCCGCTTCGACGCCTTCCTCTCCTCTCTCGTGCCGCGTCAGGCAACGTTCGCCGGCGGCCGCTCCCGCGCGCGGGCGGCGGCCGGGCCCGGGGCAGCGGCCTGATGGACGACACCGACCGGTTCACCGCCTTCGTACGCCGCGCCGCCGACGCGGGACACCTCGTCGTCCAGCACCGGATGGGCTTCGGTGAACTCCACCGCATGCGCGCTGGCCTGCGCGCTGTACGGGACGCGGACGCCACCACCGTGGGCACCGTCACCCTGGACAGCTACACCCGCTGCCACGACGACGGGGCCGCCCTGCGAGCCCTGCGCGAACGGCCCGCCGACCTCAACGGCTTCCCGCTCCTCGCCCACGGCGTCCCGGCGGTGCGCACTCTCCTCCAGGAGGTCGCGTCCGCCGACTTCCCCGTCCAAATCCGCCACGGCACGCCGCTGCCGCTGAGGCTGCTGCGGGCCATGGCCGAGGCCGGGGCGGATGCCACGGAGGGCGGACCCGTCTCGTACTGCCTGCCCTACGGCCGGGTTCCGCTGGCGCGGGCCGTCGCCGAATGGAGCGCCGGCTGCGAACTGCTCGCCGCCCGGCCCGTACCGCCGCACATGGAGACCTTCGGCGGCTGCATGCTGGGACAGCTGTGCCCGCCGTCCCTGCTGGTCGCGCTCTCGGTCCTGGAAGCGATGTTCTTCCGGGAGCACGGCCTGCGCGGCGTCTCCCTCAGCTACGCCCAGCAGGTCCACGGGGGACAGGACCTGGAGGCCCTCGCGGCGCTGCGCCGGCTCGCCGGCGAGCGGCTGTCCGGCAGCGCCCACCACATCGTGCTGTACACCTTCATGGGCGTCTTCCCGCGCACCGGACACGGCAGCCGCCGCCTCCTCGCGGACAGCGCCTGCCTCGCCGTGGCCGGCGGCGCCGAACGGCTCGTCGTCAAGACACCGGCCGAGGCGCACCGCATCCCCACCGTCGAGGAGAACGTGGCGGCGCTCGCCTACGCGGCCTCCGTGGCCGAAGCGGAAGCCGAAGCCGAGACCACCACCAACGCCGGTGCCGTGCACGGCGCGGCCCGGGTCATCGCGCACCCCCCGACGCCGCCCGCGCAGCGCCCGGACCCCACCGCGTACGGCATCTACGAAGAGGCCCGTACGCTCCTCGACGCCACCCTGGAGACGGGCGACACCGTCGGTGCGTGCCTCGTACGGGCCTTCGCCCGGGGCATCCTCGACGTCCCCTACTGTCTCCACCCCGACAACGCCAACCGCGCCCGCGCCACCATCGACGCACGGGGCGCGCTGCGTTGGAGCCGCACCGGAGCGATGCCCGTGACACCCGCGTCCACGACCGCCGCCGCCCCCGTCACCGCCGGGCAGCTCACCGAGCTGCTCACCTTCAACCGCCGCCGCTTCGACCTCCGGGAACCCGGCCGCCTGTACGGGAGCGCCTCATGACCCCCCCGGACACGACCCTTACGGCCGCGACCCGCCCGGCCGTGACGCGCCCGGCCGCGACCGCCACGCTGCGGGCCGCCCGCGCCCGCGGCGCCCTGCGGGCCGCCGTCTCCCAGGGCATCCACGGCCTGTCGCAGCGGACCCCCGACGGACGCTGGACCGGCCTCGACACCGACATCGCCCGCGCCGTCGCCGCGGCCGCCCTCGGCGATCCCGAGGCCGTCGACTGGCGTCCCGTGAAGTCCGACGACAGGCTGACGGCCCTCGAAGCGGGCCGCGCGGACCTGACGGTCTGCAACCTGACCTGGACCATGGGCCGGGAGGCCGCCCGCCGGGTCCTCTTCGCCGGCATCACCTGCTACGACGGCGAAGGCTTCCTCGTCCGCGCGGACGCGGGCTTCACCGGGCCCGCGGACCTCGCCGGGCGGCGCCTCGCCGTCCACCGGGGCTGCACCACCACGGTCAACCTGGCCGCCTGGTACGGCCCCCGGGGCCTGACCGTCGAACCCGTCGCCTTCGACGACCCGGCCGACGCCCTGGCCGCCTATGCGGACGGGGACTGCGCCGCCTACGTACTGGACCGCACCGCCCTCGCCGGGGCCAGGGCGCGCCTGCCCAGCCCCGCCGACCACCTCATCCTTCCGGTGTCGATATCCCGGGAGCCGATGGCCGCCGCCGTCCACGAGGGCGACCCGCACTGGTTCAGGCTGGTCCGCTGGGTCCTGCAACTGCTCCTGGCCGCCGAGCACGAGAGCCCCGGGGCCGCGGCCCGCCGCGCGAACCCCCACGGCCCGGCCGTCGGCCTCGACGAGCACTGGGCCGACCGGGTGCTCGCCGCCGTCGGCACCTACGCGGACGTCTACGAACGCAACCTCGGAGCCGCCTCCGGCCTCGACGTGCCGCGCGGTCTGAACCGGTTGTGGACCGCGGGCGGGCTGCACTACCCGGTACCCCTGAACTGACCTGACCTGCCGTTCCCTCGTCCCGTCCAGAACGGAGAAGTCCAATGACCCTCGTCACCGACCCCGCCGCTCCGCGCATCGCCATCGTCGGCGCGACCGGAGCCGTGGGTAGCACTTTCATCGAGCTGATGGAGGAACGGGAGCTGCGCTACCGCGAGCTGTACCTGGTCGCCTCCTCGCGCAGCGCGGGCCGGCAGATCCTGGTGGAAGGAAGGCCGTACGAGGTACAGGCACTCCAGGACTTCGACTTCGGCCTCGTCGACCTGGCCTTCTTCTCCGCCGGCACCAGCGTCAGCGCCGCCTGGGTGCCGACCGCCGTGGCCAAGGGCGCGCTGGTCATTGACAACACCAACGCCTTCCGGATGGACCCCGCCACCCCGCTCGTCGTGCCCCAGGTCAACTTCCGCGCCCTGGACCGGCCCCCGGAGAGCGGGATCATCGCCAACCCCAACTGTTCGACCATTCCGCTGGTCCGCCTGCTCCAGCCGGTGGAACGGCGCTGGGGCGTGCGCCGGGCCGTGGTCAGCACCTACCAGGCCGCTTCGGGCCAGGGACACCAGGGCATCGAGGAACTGCTGGAGGGCAGCGACCTGGCACTGCGGGACCCCGACGCGGAGCTGCCGTCCGAGCGGTTCCGGCCCCCGCTGGCCTTCAACGTGGTGCCCTTCATCGACGTCCTCCAGGACAGCGGATTCACCCTGGAGGAAGAGAAGATGGTCCGGGAGTCCCGCAAGATCCTCGACCTGGCCCACCTGGACGTCACCGCCACCTGTGTCCGCGTCCCCGTCGTCAACTGCCACTCCGAGGCGGTCTGGATCGAGGCGGACTCCCCGGTGGACCGCGACGAGCTGATCGCCCTGCTCTCCGTACAGCCCGAGGTCACCGTGCACGACGGGGAGAACCGGGCGGCGTTCCCGACCCCACTGAACGCCGGGCACCCCGATCACGTGCACGTCGGCCGGGTACGGGTGTCCCCGCACAACCCATGCGGCTTCTGGCTGTGGCTGGTCTCCGACAACCTGCGCGTCGGCGCGGCCCTGAACGCGATCCAGATCGCCGACTACGTCCTGGCCCGCGGCTTCCTGGCGGGAGGCATCCGGTGAAGACCCCGGTGGTACTGAAGTTCGGCGGCTCCACCTTCCGCACCCCCGGCGGCTACGAGGACCTCGCGCGCGGCCTCGACGAACGCATCCGCCGCGAACCCGGCCCGATGGCCGTGGTCGTCAGCGCGATGCAGGGCGAGACCGAGGGACTGCGCGGGCGCCTGCACGAGGTCAACCGGCAGCCGGGGGCCGCCACCGCCGCCGGCCTGCTGACCACCGCCGACCTGGTCAGCGCCCATCTGCTGGCCACCGCCCTGCACCGCAGGGGACGTACCGCCACCGTGCTCGCCGGCCACCAGCTCGGACTGACCACCAACGCCTCCTTCCTGTGGGCCCGCGTGGTCGACACCGACCCGGCCCCGCTGCGCAGGGCGCTGGCGCGGTACGAGGTGGTGGTGGTGCCCGGGGGACAGGCGGTGGACGGCGAGGGCCGCCCGACCTGGCTGGGCAAGAACAGCTCCGACCTGTCGGCCCTGGCCGTGGCCCGGGCCGTCGGCAGCCGCGTTTGCGAGATCCACTCGGACGTGGACGGGATCTACACCAGCGACCCCCACCTGGTCTCCGGGACCCGCATGCTCCCGGAGGTCTCGTACAACATGGCGGCGCTGATGTCGCTGTACGGGGCGAAGGTGCTGCACCGCCGCGCCGTACAGCTGGCGTTGCGGCACCGAATCGAGATCGTGCTGCGCCACAACCGCGCCCCGTACAAGACGGGCACCACGATCAGCGGGACCGGAACCCAGATGGCGGCGGTGGTCTTCAACCAGCGCTCCCTGGTGCTCGACTACCGCGACGACGCGCACGCCGACTCCGCCCACCACGCCTTCCACCTGGAAGGACTCGACACGGTGCGACTGAACCGCCGCCCGTCGGTGGCGGTCGTCGGCGGATATGTGGATACGGAGGCCGTCCAGCGCAAGCACGGCGTCAAGGCCGGGAGCCCCGCGGGAGTACCCGTGGCCGAGGTGCGGGGCAGCAAGGTCACCACGCACGTGGCCCAGGGGAGCGAGGACGCCCTGCGCCTGGCGCAGCGGCTGCACGACGGACTGGACTTCCCGGTTCCAGGGCGGACCGGCGTACGAGTGGGGGTGTGAGCGATATGAGCGAGTCCACCATGACCATGCGCGCGGCCGAGGCCGCGACCTTCGCGGACCTGGCGCTGCCGGACGCGATGCGGGCGGCGATCGGCCGGGAGCTGGAGAGCCTGCCCGATCCGAGCGCGGACATCGACCGGGCGAGCGCCCGCTGCCACCAGGTGTTCGCGATGCTGCCCCTGGACCTCCTGCGCTCCGTCCTGGACTTCGGCCGGCACAACGACGCCCCCGGCGTCGCCCTGGTGCGCAACCTGCCCGTCGACGCACGGACCGGCCCGACCCCGCTGGACGGCGGGCCTGGCCGGGGCAAGAGCGGATTCGTCAGCGAGGGCGTACTGCTGGGCCTGAGCGGTCTCCTGGGAGAGCCGCTCGGCGTGCTCACGGAGAAGGCCGGCCGGCTGATCCACGACGTGGTCCCGGTCGCCGGCGGGGAGCGGACCCAGACCAACCAGAGCTCCGCGGTGTTCCTGAACTTCCACAGCGACATCACCTACGACCCGACGGGCCGCTACGACCGCGCCAACCCGGACTTCCTCGTACTCAACTGCCTGCGCGGCGACCCCGCCGGGGAGGCGGTCACCTATTACGCCGATGCCCGCGACATCTGCGGGGAGCTGCCGTCGGACGCGCTGGAAATCCTGCGCGGTCCCCACTTCCGGCTCAATGCGCCGGGCAGCTACACCCGCAGTGTCGCGGGTGGTTCGGAGGTGCTCTCCGAGCCGGTACCGATCCTCAGCGGCGGCGGGACCCATCCGGAGATCGCCGTGTCGGCCAATGGGGTGCACGCGCTGAACCGTGATGCCGGGGCAGCGTTCGAACGGCTCCAGGAGACGTGCCGTTCGGTGGCGCACGAGGTGCGGCTGGAGCCGGGTCAGGCCCTGCTCGTCAACAACCGCAAGGGCGTTCACGCCCGATCGCGCTTCGCCGCCCGCCACGACGGCCGGGACCGCTGGCTCCAGCGCACCTATGTGCGGCGCAGCCTCTGGGACATCCGCTACCGGGTGACTCCGCAGGACCACCGGGTGCACTTCTGATCGGTCGGGGGGCGGCTACGAGAGCCGCCGCGGCCAGTGGAGGGTTTCGGAATCCGCGCCGAAAGAGTCGTATACGTCTGCGGGGAATTTCGTCTGGGCCACAATTGATCCTCGGTTGTGTGCTGTCGGCTCAGGCATTTCCGTCACCCTTCACCGGGGCAGCGGGTCGGAGTCGGGCAGGGGGGGTGTCCCACTTGTCGTCGGCGCTAATCACCGTGCCGTGTTTTCCGCCGACGGAGGCCGTCGGGACGGCCAGGCCAACTGAATGAAACACTCCGATTGCCAGTAGTGCGGCGGCGATGCCCTGGGCCAGGAAAGTTCGTGCACTCACGTCGCGATCCCCCGGTATGCCTCGTTTACGTGCGGTGCACCGTGCGACCGCAATGAAAATCTGTCACCTTTAAAGATCCACCTCGAGGGGTAGCGGATGTCCTATAATGGAGCGGCCGTAAGTGGATAGCGGCAAATCGGGCATCCAGGCGGGGGCTGACCGTGACCGAGCACCACCTTTTGGGCGAAATCGCCTTAGCGACCTACGAGTACGCGCTCCGCACCGGGTCCTTCACGGACGAGGACGTCGCCCACCACCTCGGCGTCGAGGTCCACTTGGTCACCGAGGCCCGCAAGGACCTCCAGAACCTGAGGCTGCTCGCCTCCGCGGGGGGCCACCGCGCCATGGTGGCACTCGACCCCGAGATCGCCGAAGCCGAGCTGGTCACCCCGCTGGAACTGTCGATCGCCCAGCGCCGCCGCGAGATCTCCGGGATCCACCAGCAACTGCGGGCGCTGTCCGCCATGTACCGCTCGCGCGCGCAGCCCGTGGCGGAGGACGTACCCATCCGCGTCCTGGACGACTTCGAGGACGTCCGGCGCGAGATCGACCTCGCACGCCGGCGCTGCACCGAAGAGCGCATCACCCTCCAACCGGGCGGCGGACGCAGCGCGGAACTGCTCGAACAGGACCTGTTGCAGACTCTGGAGCTCCGCCAGCGCGGCGTCAGCATCCGGACCCTCTACCAGAACACCGCCTCGGCGAGCCTGGCCACCCGCTCCTACGTACGCCAGATCAGCGCGGCCGGCGCCGAGGTCCGCACCGCGGAGGAACTCTCCGAGCGGCTCATCATCTACGACCGCAAGCTCGCCTTCATCCCCAAGGAACGCAAGGGCAAGGAACCGCCCGGCGCGGCCCTCGTCACGGACCCCACCGTCGTCGCCTACCTGTGCCGCTCCTTCGAGTCCGTCTGGCAGGGCAGCCAGGCCTTCGACATCGGCGGGGCCGCCGAGTACCACCACACCGAGGACCTGAGGATGTCGGTCATCCGGCTGATGGCGATGGGGCTCAAGGACGAAGTCATCGCCCGGCGCCTCGGGATGGCCACCCGGACCTGCCGCAGGCACATCTCCGTCATCATGAGCGAGGTCGGGGCCACCAGCCGTTTCCAGGCCGGGATAGTGCTCACCCGCCAGGGGCTGATCCCCGACGGTGAAGCCGTGTCAAGTTCCTGACGGGTGCTGTCCGCTAGGTGACATCGATTTTTCTGGTCACCGCTTCCCGCTGTTGATTCCCTGGTGTCGGCGCTGCAAGTCCGGCGAAAACCGAGCCATGGAGGGGACATGGACATTCGGCAGTTGGCGACGTTCCACAAGGTGGCGACGCTGCTCAGCTTCACCCGCGCGGCGGTTGAACTGAAGTACGCGCAATCCAGCGTCACGGGCCACGTCAAGAGCCTGGAAGAATCACTGGAGGTCAGCCTTTTCGACCGCCTCGGAGGCCGGGTCGAACTCACCGAGGCCGGCCGCCGCCTCCTGCCGTACGCGGAGCAGATGCTCGCACTCGCCGGCGAGGCCCGCGGCGCGGCGCTCGGCTCCGACGGGCCGGCCGGGGTACTCACCGTCGGGTCCATGGAGAGCATCACCTCCTACCGCATGCCGACGCTCCTGGAGTTCTTCCACCACCGCCACCCGGCGCTCCAGATCCTCCTGCGCCCCAGCCTCTGCGCCGAAACCTGCCACGCCCTGCGCCAGGGCCTGTTCGACCTGGGCTTCCTCATGGAAGCCGAGACCCGCCACCCCGGCGTACAGACGGAGATCCTCGGCTCCGAACCGCTCACCGTGGTCGCCGCCCCGGGTCACCCGCTGACCCTGGCGGAGAAGGTCACCACGGAAGACCTGCGGTCCGTCCGCGTCATCTCCGCCGAGGCCGGCTGCGCCTACCGCGAGCTGTTCGAAGCGGAACTGAACGACGGAACCGGCGAATCCCTGCCCTTCCTGGAGTTCGGCACGATCGAGTCCATCAAGCGCGGCGTGGCCGCGGGCCTGGGCATCAGCCTCCTGCCCACCGCCACCGTCGCGGACTCCCTCGAAGCCGGCACCCTGGAAGCCCTGCCCTGGCCGATCCCCTTCGAGGTCCACACCCAGATCGCCTGGCGCCGCGGCAGGACCCTCTCCCGCGAGATGCGCACCTTCATCGACCAGACGATCCGCTTCCTCTCCGAGGAATACGCCACCCACTGACACCGAATCAGCAGAATCGGGACAAAATCGCACCGGCCATCGGGAACAGGGATTGCCCATCGGAATTCCTGAATTTACTTTCCTAGGCGCCGGTCTGGAATCTTGTTAATCTCATTCCAGATCGACCGACACAACCAGGAGGTAATTCCATGATTTCCACCGTCAAGATCAGCGCCGTCACCGCTGTCGTCCACAACCGCGCCGTGGTCCACAACCGCGCCGTGGTCCACAACCGCGCGGTGGTTCACAACCGCTCGGTCGCCAAGTGACGCTGACCTGCTGAAACAGGTGTCGCCAAGGCTCCGGGTCGTGTACCCGGGGCCATTGGCCTTTTGCTGTACGCATTCGATTCGACGGGGGGCCGGCATGGCAGAACTCATGGAACTCGCGGACGTGGAAATCTACGACATCGAGCGAGACCTGTGTTTTCTCGCCACCCCGAACGGCGGCGAGTTCTATATCTCCGCACCCACCCCCGAGTTCCGCGCGTGGGCGGCCCGCTGCGACGGCACCAGGACCCGCACGGAACTGCTCGCGGGAATGCCCCCCGAATACGCCGAGGTGGTCGACGTCCTGCGGCACGACGGCTGCCTACGCCCGGCACCGGCCACGAACGGCGCCGCGCGAGCGGCCCGCCTCGCCCGTACGAGGGTGCTCACCACGGGCTCGCCGGCCCTCACGGCGCCCCTGCGGCACGCACTGAGCACGACCGGCTACGCCTCCGTGGCACCGGCGCCCGAGGACCTCTCTGAGGTCGACGCCCGCGACACCGTACTCGTCGCCGCCTTCGACCACCCCGCCTACGCCGAGCTCACCCGGATCGACGAACTGTGCGCCGGACTTGGCCTGCGCTGGCTGCCGCTGCGCCGCGAACGCAGCCGGGCGGTCCTCGGACCGGCGATCGTCCCCGGCGCCACGGCGGACTTCGCCGACGTACGGGAGCGCCGGCTGTCCGCCGCGCGCGACCCCCGGGTCGTCGAGGCCATGACGGCAGCGCCGGAGGCGGACAGCCCCCGGCTGCGCGCCGCCGACGCCCGCTGGGTCCTCGCGCAGCTCGACGCGCACCTGGAACGCTGGGTCGCCGACGGGGCCGCCGTGGACGAGACCGACCTGGACCCGGGCGCCTTCACCCAGGTCAGCCGCACCGTACTGCCGGTCCCGACCCGGCCCCGGCCCGTGGTCCGCGGCGACGCCGAGGCCGACCTGCTCGTCGACGACCAGGTCGGCGTGGTCACCGGAGTACAAGAGCTGGCCCCGCTGGCGAACACACCGGCCGCGCTGCGGGTCTGCGCCGTCGACGTCGCCGACATGCGGCGCGTCGCGGACTGGCACAACGACCGCCAGGCGTTCGGCACGTCCTGGGTCGAGTTCGACGCCGCCCGCCGCAGCGCCGTAGGCGAGGCCGTCGAACGCTACTGCACCAGCAGGCTGCCCCAGGAACGGCTCCGCTACGGCAGCCACACCAGGCTCCGCCGCGCCGGGGTACCCGCGCTCGACCCGCGCCGACTGCACCTGTACTCGCAGCGCCAGTACCGCACCGACGGCTTCCCCTTCGCACCGCTCACCGTGGACTCCGAGTGCGCCTGGATCGAGGGCCGCTCGTGGACCACCGGCGAGCCCGTGTGGGTGCCGGCGGCCCTGATCGCACACGACGAGGCCGACCCGGTCAGGTACTGCGACCCCCTGGTGGCCGGCGTGGCCGCGGGAGTGAACGAGGAGCACGCCGTCACCTCGGGACTGGAAGAAGTCATCGAGCGCGACACCACCATGGTGTGGTGGGCCAACGCCGCCCGCCTTCCCAGGCTCCCGCTGACCGACCAGATCCGGGAGCTGGTCGCCGACAGCCTCGACGCCTACGAGATCACCCTGATCCACCTGGACAACGAGTTCGGGGTCCCGGTCGTCGCCGCCGTCGTACGCGACCGTGCCACCCAGTGGCTGACCATCGGCTTCGCCACCCGCCCCGACCCGCAGGACGCGGCGGAGAAGGCGCTCGCCGAAGGGTTCACCCTGCACTACACCTGCCACTACCTCGACAACGGGAAGGCACTGGAGCAGGGCCAGACAGAACTGCCGCACCTGGGCAACCTCAAGCCGTACCGCGCCGACCGGCGCTATCTCGACTCCTACCGCGCGGACTTCGCCGACGTCCGGGACCTGCTGTGCCAGCAGCAGCTCCACCTCGACCCCAGGGCCGGGCAGCGCGTCGCGCCCTGGCTCCAGGACCTGGAGACCCGCCCCTGGGACGGACTCCCCACCCTCGGCGAACGCCGCCTCACCGCCTACCGCGAACGGGTCGAGGCCCGCGGCTTCGAAGTGATCAGCGTCGACATGACGACCTGTGACGTCGAAGCCGCGGGGTTCACCGCCACCCACACGATCGTGCCCGGCCTCGTGTCGAACTTCCCCGCCGGACTCCCGATGTGGGGCGACGGGCGGATCGGCCGCGCCGGGGTCCAGCTCGGCTGGCGGTCACAGCCGCCGGCCGAGGAAGAACTCAACGTCTTCCCACTCCCCCACGCGTGAGGACACCGATGGCTTTCACCGAAACAATCGGCCTGCCCAACACCCGGGGGCGCGGGCCCCTGATCGTCGCGCAGATCGTCGACGCACTGGGTACCGGACTCTTCCTGCCGTTCGCCGTCGTCTACTTCCACGTGGCCAAGGACCTCCCGCTGACCACAGTCGGCCTGATGCTGTCGGCCGCCGCGCTGCTCGCCCTGCCGGCCGGACCGCTGGCCGGCCCGATGATCGACCGGTTCGGGCCGCGCCGGGTGGTGGTCGCCGGCAACCTGGTCCGCGTACTGACCTTCACCGGCTACGTGTTCACCGACGTCCCATGGCAGCTGATCGTGCTGGTCACCATCACCCTCGCGGGCGAGAGCCAGTTCCGCCCCGGGGCCGCCGCCCTGGTGGCCCAGGTGGCCGACGACGGACAGCGGGCCCGCTGGTACGCGATGGACCGGGCCCTGCGCAACATCGGGTTCGGCGCCGGCGGGCTGCTCGGCAGCGTACTGGTCACCTGGGGCGGCAACACCGGCTACACCGGGGTGGTGGTGCTCAACGCGGTGTCCTTCCTCGTCGCGTCCGCCCTGGTGGCGACCTGGCGCCCGGCCCGCACCCCCGTCACGGACCCGGGCCCTGCCCCTGCCTCCGGCCCTGCCCCTGACCCGGCCGGGAAGCGCGGCGGGTACCAGGAGGTGCTCGCCGACCGCGCCTATCTCGGCGTACTGTCGACCGTCTGCGTGTTCGCCCTGTGCGACCTCGCGCTGACCTTACTGCTGAGCGCCTACGTGATCGAGGCGCGCGGGCTGCCCGCCTGGCAGCCCGGGGTACTGTTCGCGATCAACACCGTACTGGTGATGCTCGCGCAGACCCTGGTGGCCAAGGCCGTCGAGCGGCACCGCAGGCCCAGGGTGCTCCAGGTGGCGGCCGCCCTGTGGGTGGTGTCCTTCCTGCTCTTCGCGGCGGTCCCCGCGGAACGCGCGGGCCTGGCGTTCGCCGGACTCGTACTCGGTATGGTCGTCTTCACCGTCGCGGAACTGCTCCAGGCGCCGACCAGCATCGCGCTGACCGTGGCGATGGCCCCCGCGCACCTGCGGGGCCGCTACCTCGGGTTGGAGGAACTGATGTGGGGCCTGGCCAAGGTACTGGCGCCCGTGCTGTTCACGTGGCTGCTGGCGAAGGGCCCCGGCCTGCCGTGGCTCGCGCTCTGCGTCTGCTGCCTCGGAGCGGTGGCGGTACTGCACCGGCTGAGCCGGGTACTCCCCGCACGCGCGGTCCGGGAGACCGTCGGTGCCTGAGCGCACTGGCACGCTCCGCCGCCCCGGGGAGTTCCGCGAGGTCTACCACCAGGTGTACCGGGAGCCGCCGTACTGCGAGGACGAGGCGGCCGCGGACGGGTTCGCGGCGCAGCTGGCCGAACACGCGGCGCTCCCCGGCTTCTCCGTGACCACCGTGCACGCCGCCAGCGGTGCGCTCGCCGGCTTCGCCTACGGAGTGCGCCGCGACCGCGGATGGTGGCATCCGCGGGCCGCCTCGCCCCCGCCCCGGGACCTGCGGGGGCCGCTGTTCTACGTCTACGAGCTCGCCGTCGTACGGGAACTGCGCGGCCTCGGCCACGGCCGGGCGCTCCTGGACCTGCTGCTGGCCGACCGGACCGAGCCCTTCGCCGTACTCGCCGCGTCCACCGGGGCACCGGCGCACGCGCGGTACCTGCGGTGGGGCTGGACCGGAGCGGGCCGCCTCACCGGCCCGCCGGACGGCGTGGACATCCTCGCCCGCCCGCTGCCCCCGCCCCCGCCCCCGCCCGAGATCCGACAGGCACCTCCCGCACCGTGACGGTGCGCAGGACGTGCCATCCGTACGAGGAAGGCCCGCATGCCGCACACCACCGCATCCGGGGGCAGCCAGCTGCCCCGCCAGGTCGCCGACGCCTACGTCGACGCGATCGTCGCCCTGGACCCGCTCATCGGCACCTACCTCGGCATCGCCGAGAGCTCCGCCCGCCTCCCCGACTTCTCCCCGGCGGGCCAGGAGGAGATAGCCCTGCTCGCCCGCGCCACCCTGGAGCGGCTCACGGAGGCCGAGGCCCGGCCCGGCGGCGACAGCGTCGCCGAACGGCGCTGCGCCCAGCTGCTGCGCGAGCGGCTCACCGCCGAACTGGCCGTCCACGAGGCGGGCGAGGGCCTGCGTACGGTCAGCAACATCCACTCACCGCTGCACCGCGTCCGCGAGATCTTCACCATCACCCCCACCGACACCGAAGCGGACTGGGCGGCGATCGCCCGGCGCCTGCTGGCCGTACCTCGGTCGCTGGCGGGCTACCGCACCTCCCTGGAGGCCGGCCTCGAACAGGACCTGCCGGCGGGACCGCGCCAAGTCACCGCCGTCACAGCCCAGCTGACGGAGTGGATCGGCACCGACCGCAGCTGGTTCGCCGAGTTCGCCGAGCCGGGACCCGAGCGGCTGCGCGAGGAGCTCACCGAGGCCGCAGCGGTGGCCACCGGCGCCCTGGTGGAGCTGCGCGACTGGTTCCGTGACACCTACGCCCCGGCCGTCGCGGGCGCCCCGGACGTGGTCGGCCGGGAACGCTACGGCCGCCTCGCGCGCTTCTACAACGGCGCCGACCTCGACCTCGACGAGGCCTACGCCTTCGGCTGGGCCGAGTTCCACCGGCTCCTGGCCGAGATGCGGGTCGAGGCCGGGAAGGTGCTGCCGGGGGCCGCGAGCCCGTGGGAGGCACTGGCCTGGTGCGACCGGCACGGCGAGGCGATCGAAGGGGTCGAGGAGGTCCGGAAGTGGCTCCAGTCGCTGATGGACGAGGCCATCGAGGCCCTGGACGGAACCCACTTCGAACTGGCCGAGCGGGTACGCCGGGTGGAGTCCCACATCGCCCCGCCGGGCAGCGCCGCCGCGCCGTACTACACCGAGCCGTCGCTGGACTTCTCCCGGCCCGGCCGCACCTGGCTGCCGACGATGGGCGAGACCCGCTTCCCGGCGTACGACCTGGTCACCACCTGGTACCACGAGGGCGTGCCCGGGCACCACCTCCAACTGGCGCAGTGGGCGCACGTCGCGGACAGCCTCTCCCGCTACCAGACCACGGTGGGCCTCGTCAGCGCCAACGCCGAGGGCTGGGCCCTGTACGCCGAGCGCCTCATGGACGAACTGGGCTTCCTGACCGGCGCGGAGCGGCGGCTGGGCTACCTGGACGCGCAGATGCTCCGCGCCGTCCGCGTCGTCATCGACATCGGCATGCACCTGGAACTGGAGATCCCCGCGCACTCCCCCTTCCACCCGGGCGAACGCTGGACCCCGGAACTGGCGCAGGAGTTCCTCGCCCGCCACAGCAGCCGCCCGGCCGACTACGTCGAGAGCGAGGTCATCCGCTACCAGGGCATGGCGGGCCAGGCCATCGGCTACAAGCTCGGCGAGCGGGTCTGGCTCCAGGGCCGCGAGGCGGCCCGCGCCCGCCACGGCGCGTCCTTCGACCTCAAGGCCTGGCACATGGCGGCACTGTCACAGGGCTCCCTGGGCCTGGACGACCTCCTGCACGAAATCTCGTCCCTCTGACGCCCACACCGCTCCCGGCCCCCCGGCCCTCCGGCCCCCGGGAGCGGCCGGGCCGGGAACGCCGGCGAGGCGCCGTACGGGGTACGCCGCCTCGCCGGCGGTGCTGTTCAGGAGAACATCTCGGCCAGGAGTTCACCGCTGATGGTGATGGGGGCGGGGCGGTAGGCGGGTGGCTGCGTGTCCGTCAGTTCGCGGACCAGGAAGTCCCAGGAGCGCTTGCGGACGTAGGCCAGGCAGTCGATGAACGTGTGCTCGGCCCTGGGCACGATGAGCAGCTCGAAGTCCTTGTCGGCGGCGATGAGCCGGTCGGCCAGGCGGAGTGTGCGGTCCGGGTGGACATGGTCGTCCATTTCGCCGTGGATGAGGAGGAGTTTGCCCGCCAGGCGGTCGGCGAGGCCGAGGTTGGAGGTGCGGGCCCAGGCCTCGGGGTTGTCAGCGCCGTCGTAGGTTTCCACGAAGCCCGCGTTGAAGTGGCGGGCGTCGTGTGAGCCGGATAGGGCGACTGCGGCCTTGTACACCTCGGGGAAGTCCAGCATCGCCCGGGCCGCGGCGAATCCGCCGCCGGAGTGGCCGAAGGCGCCCACCCGGTCCAGGTCCATCCACGGCCGGGTCCGGGCCAGCTGGCGCAGGGCCGCGACGTGGTCGGCCAGGCCGCCCGCGTCGGCCAAGTGGCCGTACGAGGCGTCGTGGAAGGCCTTGCTCCGCCCGGGGGTTCCTCGCCCGTCCAGCGCGATCACCACGAATCCCAGCGCCGCGAGGGGTTCCGCGTCGAGGCCCATCCCGCCGGGGTCGAAGCACGGGGCGACCCGGTTGACCTGCGGGCGGGGGTAGAGGTTGTCCACCACCGGGTAACGCCGGGCGGGGTCGAATCCCCGCGGCCGGTACAGCACTCCGTAGAGGTCCGTGACCCCGTCGGCCGCCTTGACGCGAAAGCGTTCCGGCGGCGTTCCTGCTGCTGGACGGCACCCCCGAGGAGATCCTGGAAGTCGCCCGAGCCCTCGCACTGGAACTGGGTACCTGCGCCTGGACCGACTACAGCGAAATCCTCACCACCGGTCTGGGCACCCGTCTCTCCGGCCTCCTGCCGCAGGGCCGCATCCGTACGATGCCACACCTGCCCGCCGTCGCCTCCGAACCTCGGGGAGCTCCTCCTCGAGGCCCACCAGACCGGGGAATAGGTCCTTCCCTGGCTGCTCATCGGCGCCGGGGACCACGGCGAGGACGACGTCATCCGGCTCGCGGACGCCCTGTCCGCAGCCCGCGATCTACAGACGGCCGTGGTCCTGCCCGCCACCACCACGACCCGCCGCGTGTTCCGCCACGCCGAGATCCTCGACACCACCCGCGACCACGAGGCACTCCTGGCCCCGCTGGAGACGCCGGTCACCCTGCAGCGCGTCACGGACGAGCAGTACCGGGAGTACGTCCACGCCCTGCAGGTCTCGACCGAGGAGCCAGCATCCGCGACCGGGCCCTGGGAGTTCGCCGAGGACCACGGCCAGGCGGCCGTCGCCGGAGCGCCGCTGACCGTCCGGGTCACCAGCGCCGACGCCACTCAGGACCCCGGGAACCCCTTCCCCGCGCTCCTCGCCGGAGTCGCCCCCACCCCAGCAGCTGCTCCCCTGGTTCCCGTCCCGCCCACCAGCGCATCGAGCGACGCCACCGAGGCTGAGGACACCAACGAGACTCCGGCTGAACCGGCCTCGCTGGAAAGTCGAACGAACCCTCGGCTGGATCATGAAATCCCGCCGCAACGTCCGGGACTACGAACGGTTGCCTCAGAACTCCGAAGCCCATCTGACCTGGGCACATATCACGCTCATGACCCGGCGCCTCACCCGCAAGGGGCCACGCGCCAACTGGTCGAAGAAGTCGGCCGAGAGCAGCTGCACCCCGCCCACCGGCCTTGGCATCCCACACTGAGCTTCAGCCCTGGCGCGCGGTAGAAATGGCGCTGACCAATCCGGCTGAAGTCCGGGCCGTGTCCCCCTCTACGGGCGGCCGGGTGCCGGATCGAGCTCGTGATACTGGCCATGGCAGAGCCAGTCAGCAAGCGCAGCTCTCACTCCGGCGCCGGGGCGGCACCGCGCCGCCGAAGGTCCTGCACCGCCAAAGCCACGCCTCGGCCATCGGCCACCATCGCCCAGAGTCCCAGCGGGATAACAAGCCACCGCCACGCGCTATGGAAGTGCGTGATCACGGCGATGACGAAGATGAGCTGAGCCGCGCAAAGTGCCAGGTTGCCCAGCAAACGCAGCACCGGATGCGGTCTCCTGTGGAACATCTCTTCGAACAAGGTCTTCTCCACTGTCCCACCCCTCAATCAGACCGGGACCACCCCGGACGACGACAGGCAAACAGTAGCGGCGTACTCGAACAGGCACTCAGTAGGGTCGGGGACTGGCGCGGTGGCTTTCGCTCCGTTTCCAGTCCCCGCCGCTTCAAACCGTGCATGCAGTTCTCCCGCACACGGCTTTCCGACATCGTTCACCGACTGGCATGCGCCGTCGCTC